>NZ_CATKQW010000056.1:0-304197 GCF_949767865.1 Pseudomonas sp. IT-P294
TGCAGAAGAGGTCTTTTTAGCTATCAAACGCGGAATTCGGCGCGTCACAGCAGGGATTCGTAACGCCAATAGCAACGTCCCTATAGCTGCATAAATGGACCACTCCCTCAGATCGGCACGAACGATCCACAACATATGCAGCAGTCCAAGCCCGAGAACGACATAAACAAGCCGGTGCAGTTTCTTCCAGCGCACTCCCAGTCGTCGCTGACTATAACGATTGGAGGTCACTGCCAACGCCAACAAACACAAAAAGCCCAACGTCCCGACAATAATGTACGGCCGCTTGCGCAACTCGACGCCCAGCTGCGACCAGTCAAATCCAAGAATGAACGCCGTATAGCCGCTCAGATGCAGAACCACATAGGCGAAACACCACAACCCGAGTTGCCTGCGGACGGCAATCCAACCCGACCATCCGGTAAGCTTCTGCAGTGGCGTCATGCTTAAAGTAATAAGAAGCAGGATAAGCGTCCCCAGCCCCAACCGATCAACCAGCACTTTGCCAGGATCAGGACCCAATACATCTTCCCAGGCCTGATACAACCAAAGCAGCGGCCATACCGCAGCAGCTATAAAGACGCCAATTCGCCAAAAGGAAAAACGCATCAGTAATTCTTCCGCAGATCGAGCCCTGCATAGAGAGAAGCGACTTCATCGGAGTAGCCATTGAACATCTGGGTATCCCGCACATTTGGCTTGAACAAGCCGCTCGGCAAACGACGCTCGCGCGCTTGTGTCCAGCGTGGGTGATCGACCGTGGGATTCACGTTCGCGTAGAAACCATATTCATCGGCGGCAATGCTCTGCCAGGTCGTTTTCGGCTGCTCGCTAACCAGACTGATCCGCACAATCGACTTGATGCTCTTGAAGCCGTACTTCCAGGGCACGACCAAACGCAGCGGCGCCCCGTTCTGATTCGGCAGCTCACGCCCATACATACCCACCGCCAGAATCGCCAACGGGTTCATTGCCTCATCGAGTCGCAGCCCCTCTATATAAGGCCAGTCGATCAAGGCGAAGCCAGAACGCTGTCCAGGCATGCTTTTCGGATCCTGCAGCGTTTCGAACCGGATGAATTTGGCCTTCGACGTCGGCTCGACTTCCTTGAGCAACGCAGAGATCGGAAAACCCATCCAGGGAATGACCATCGACCACGCTTCAACACAGCGCAGACGATAGATTCGTTCCTCCAACTGATAAGGCTTCATAAAGTCTTCCAGCGCATACCGGCCTGGCTTACCCACCTCCCCGTCCACCACAACACTCCACGGCTCAGTCTTCAGCGCACCCGCATTGGCCGCTGGATCACCTTTATCGGTGCCGAACTCATAGAAGTTGTTGTAGTGGGTTGCGTCCTTGAAGGGCGTGATTGCCTCATCCTTGACGTTGACCGCCCCCCACTTGGTAGAAGGAAGCTTTTCGGCAAACCAGGAAGGCGCCTTGCCTGGCTCGACATCGGCATAACGAGCAGCATCGTCAGCGCTAGCCCAACGCGGCAGAGCGCTCACAGCCA
This sequence comes from Pseudomonas sp. IT-P294, assembly GCF_949767865.1. Classification (NCBI taxonomy): domain Bacteria; kingdom Pseudomonadati; phylum Pseudomonadota; class Gammaproteobacteria; order Pseudomonadales; family Pseudomonadaceae; genus Pseudomonas; species Pseudomonas sp. IT-P294. The sequence goes on from NZ_CATKQW010000056.1 coordinate 1,517, forward strand.
AACCGGCAACGGTTGCGCCCAGTAGATTACGTCGGGAGAGATAGAACGATTCAGGCGTGACGTCCGACTCATGGCAGTCAGACGCTTTGGGGATTTTGATCAGCATGGCAACTCCGCAGCATTGGAGGACAGATGCACCAATAGACTGCGGAGTATGAGCGAAATTACATCACTCGGTTTTTTTGTGGCGACGAAGATGCAAAAGGTATTGAACCGGACCAGATGCCGCGTAAGCAAGGAAAACCAGTAGCAAAATACGCGGCGGATCACTGAACACCACAGCAAACACCAGCACCACCGCCAGGATCGCGACAAAGGGGACACGCCCCTTCAAGTCCAGCTCCTTGAAGCTGTTGTACTTGATGTTGCTGACCATCAACATGCCCGCAGCCGCGACCATCAACGCAACCAGGAATGACATCTTGGAACCCTGGATCCCGTAATCGCTGAATGCCCAGACAATCCCGGCAACGACACCTGCAGCTGCCGGACTGGCCAGACCGATGAAGTAGCGCTTATCAGCCGTGCCAACTTGTGTGTTGAACCGCGCCAGTCGCAACGCAGCGCCCGCCACATAGATGAAGGCAACCATCCAGCCAACCTTGCCCATGTCGCCCAGGGCCCAGCCAAATGCCAGCAACGCCGGCGCGACACCAAAGGCGACCATATCCGACAGCGAATCGTATTCGGCGCCGAATGCACTCTGTGTGTTGGTCATGCGGGCGACTCGACCGTCCAGGCCGTCGAGCACCATGGCGACAAAAATCGCGATTGCGGCAAAAGCGAAATACTTGCTTGCGCCTATCGAATCACCGGCACTCAGGGCACTCTGGGCGCTCATTGAGTTGATGATGGAATAAAACCCTGCGAACAGGTTCGCAGTGGTGAACAGATTCGGCAGAAGATAGATACCACGATGCCGGACTTTACGACCTTCAGCGTCATGCCCTTCCTCGATGTGCTCATCGATGGGCAGCAGGCTTTCGGCGTCAGAAGCCTGGTTTGGCTCTTCGGGACGTTCGCTCATGGACAATACCTTGCAACGGGGGTGGAAAGTTTCGACAGGTGTCTGGGACGACGGTTCGGCCGCAAACGATGCAGCTTTATACCAGAACCGACCGCCCAAACGAAAAAACGCGGCATAAGCCGCGTTTTTTTGTACAAGTGCGCGACTTAGTTTTTAGCTTTGTCGACGATCTTGTTGGCACCGATCCACGGCATCATGGAGCGCAGTTGCTCGCCGATGATCTCGATACCGTGAGCGGCGTTGTTACGACGCTTGGCGGTCATCGAAGGATAGCCGGTTGCACCTTCGCTGATGAACATCTTGGCGTATTCGCCGTCCTGAATACGTTTCAGGGCGTTGCGCATGGCCTGACGGGATTCGGCGTTGATCACTTCCGGACCGGTCACGTACTCGCCGTATTCAGCGTTGTTGGAGATCGAGTAGTTCATGTTGGCGATACCGCCTTCGTACATGAGGTCAACGATCAGTTTCAGTTCGTGCAGGCATTCGAAGTAGGCCATTTCCGGCGCGTAGCCAGCTTCAACCAGGGTTTCGAAACCGGCCTTGACCAGTTCAACGGTACCGCCACACAGAACGGCTTGTTCGCCGAACAGGTCGGTTTCAGTCTCGTCCTTGAAGGTGGTTTCGATGATGCCGGTACGACCGCCACCGACGCCAGCGGCGTAGGACAGTGCAACGTTTTTGGCGTTGCCGGAAGCATCCTGATAGATAGCGATCAGATCAGGAATACCGCCGCCTTTGACGAACTCGGAACGCACGGTGTGGCCCGGAGCCTTCGGCGCGATCATGATCACGTCAAGGTCAGCGCGCGGAACAACCTGGTTGTAGTGGATCGCGAAACCGTGGGAGAAGGCCAGGGTGGCGCCTTTCTTGATGTTCGGCTCGATTTCGTTCTTGTACAGGGCAGACTGGAATTCGTCCGGGGTCAGGATCATGACCAGGTCGGCAGCAGCAACGGCGGAAGCAACGTCGGTCACTTTCAGGCCGTGAGCTTCGGCTTTGGCAACAGTGGCCGAACCTTTACGCAGACCAACAGTAACGTCAACGCCGGAATCTTTCAGGTTGCACGCTTGAGCGTGGCCTTGGGAACCGTAACCGATGATGGCAACTTTCTTGCCCTGGATGATCGACAGGTCACAGTCTTTTTCGTAATAAACTTTCATGAAATTCCCCTATATATCCAGGCCGTTCAGGCCATTCGCTAATTTGGTTTAGATGCTGAGTACTTTGTCGCCGCGGGCAATACCGGTTACGCCGCTGCGGACGGTTTCCAGAATCGAAGCGGTGCCAATGGACTGAATGAAGCTGTCGAGCTTGTCGCTGGTACCGGTCAATTGAACGGTATACACGCTAGCGCTGACATCAACGATCTGCCCACGATAAATATCGGTGGTGCGCTTGATCTCGGCGCGCTGGGCACCGGTGGCCTTGACCTTGACCAGCATCAGTTCGCGCTCGATGTGAGCACTCTCCGACAGGTCGACCAGTTTGACCACTTCGATCAACTTGTTCAGGTTCTTGGTGATCTGCTCGATGACTTCATCGTGCCCCACCGTGGTCAACGTCAGACGCGACAGGGTCGGGTCTTCGGTGGGTGCCACGGTCAGGCTTTCGATGTTGTAGTTGCGCTGCGAGAACAGGCCGACTACACGAGACAGAGCGCCAGGTTCGTTTTCCAGAAGCAAGGAAATAATGTGCCGCATGATTAAGTACGCTCCGTCTTGCTCAGCCACATATCGCGCATGGAGCCGTCTTTGATCTGCATCGGGTAGACGTGCTCGCCAGCGTCGACCTTGATGTCGATGAACACCAGGCGGTCCTTCATGGCGAACGCTTGCTCCATCATCGGCTTCAGATCTTTCAAATCCGTGATGCGCATGCCGACGTGACCGTAAGCTTCAGCCAGCTTGACGAAATCGGGCAACGATTCCATGTAGGAGTGCGAGTGACGCGCGCCGTAGCTCATGTCCTGCCACTGACGAACCATGCCGAGTACGCCGTTGTTGAGCAGAACGATCTTCACCGGCAGGTCATGCTGCAAGCAGGTCGACAGCTCCTGGATGTTCATCTGGATGCTGCCTTCACCGGTCACACACGCCACATCAGCGTCCGGGAAGCTCAGTTTCACGCCCATCGCGGCCGGAAAACCGAAGCCCATCGTGCCCAGGCCACCCGAGTTGATCCAGCGGTTTGGCTTGTTGAAGCGGTAGTACTGCGCCGCGAACATTTGATGTTGACCCACGTCCGAAGTGATATAGGCATCGCCCTTGGTCACTTCGTGGAGGGTTTCAATCACGGTCTGCGGCTTGATGATGCTGCCGTCACCCTTGTTGTAAGGGAACATGTCGCGATCACCGCGCCACTCTTCAACCTGCTTCCACCAGGCAGCAACCGACTCCTTGTTAGGTGTCTCGCCGATTTCCTTGAAGGTAGCGACCATTTCAGTCAGCACACTTTCCACCGGGCCTACGATCGGAACGTCGGCCTTGATGGTCTTGGAGATCGAAGCGGGGTCGATGTCGATGTGGATGATCTTGGCGCTCGGGCAGAACTTCGACGCACCGTTGATAACACGGTCATCAAAACGCGCGCCGACAGCCAGGATCACATCCGCATGGTGCATCGCCAGGTTGGCGGTGTAGCTGCCGTGCATACCAAGCATGCCGAGGAACTGACGGTCGCTGCCCGGATAGGCGCCGAGGCCCATCAAGGTATTGGTGACCGGTGCGTTCAGCAGTTGCGCCAATTCGGTCAACGGCGCGGAGCCATTACCCAGGATGACGCCACCGCCGGCATAGATGATCGGCCGCTTGGCCGCCAACAGCATTTCCACGGCTTTGCGGATCTGGCCCGAATGACCACGAACCGCCGGACTGTAGGAACGCAGCTTGGCTTTTTTCGGGAAAATGTATTCGAACTTCTCGGCCGGGTTGGTCATGTCTTTCGGAATGTCGACAACGACAGGACCGGGACGACCGGATTGCGCCAGGTAGAAGGCCTTCTTCATGACTTCAGGGATTTCCGAAGCATGCTTGATCATGAAACTGTGTTTCACGATTGGCCGGGAGATACCGATCATGTCGGTTTCCTGGAACGCATCGGTACCGACCATCATGCTAGGCACTTGGGCGGTCAGGATCACCATCGGGATCGAGTCCATGTACGCCGTGGCAATACCGGTAATGACGTTGGTCGCACCAGGACCTGAAGTCACCAGAACGACGCCAGCCTTGCCGGTAGCACGCGCATAGCCGTCAGCCATGTGAGTGGCAGCCTGCTCATGACGAACGAGAATATGTTGAACAGCTGGTTCTTTGAACAGCGCGTCATAGATATGCAATGCGGCACCACCCGGGTACCCATAGATATACTTGACGCCTTCGTCACGCAAAAAGCGGACGATCATCTCACCGCCAGATAAAAGCTCCACGTTGTCCACCTCTAAAACGCCAGAATACCGCCCACATAAGAAGGGACGGGTCTAATAGGTTTACTTCTCAGCAGAGCATGAGCGACGGTGGTCGCCGACTACGTCAGCACTGACTGAGCAAGTATTGGGATCGTCCCAAGTGTTGCGGGCCTTTCCCACCCAGCGCGAGGTAACGCGTTGCGGGTGTAACAGGTCGGCGCGGATGTGCGCCTCATGATCTGCTGAGTGGGTCTGCTTCTGGCAGTCCCTCTACAGCGGACTTTGGATTCTTCTGTTTCGTCCCCTGCAAGTCAAGTCGTCTATGTGCTTTATTGAAGTAAGCACATGAGAAAGCAAGAAAAAACCGCTAAACAGCAACTGTGTTAGCTTCAATTGCGCAACTCTGGCAAGGAAATGGCATGCGAACGTTCATCATGGTCAGTCTGCTGATCAGCCCTTTGTGTATGGCGGGACAGATCTACAAATGGGTCGACGCCCAAGGCGTTACTCACTTTGACGCACAACCGCCCCAAGGAGAGGAGGTCACGACCGTGGTGACGCCCTCCTCGCCTTCCGGCAAACCGGTCACGCCATCGCACAGCACCGCGATCGGCGATCAACAGGCCATCGACAAGACAGTAAAAAAACAGGTCGCCGAGCAGCAAGCCCAGCTAAAGGTATTCTGCAATCAGGCGCGAACGAACCTGGCTCAACTGCAGAACAATCCGCGTTTGCGTGAAGAAGTTGACGGCGAGATGCGTCGCCTCAATGACGAGCAGCGTCAGGAACGAATTTCCGAGGCACAAAAACAGATCGAGAAAAACTGCCAGTAGGTACTGGCAGTTTCCAATTCAGCGGGAGGCAGTGATCAGCAGATCGAACTCTTTGAGCAAGACCTGCAACTGCCGGTCCTTGCCCTGGACATTGCGTCCGGCGAAGACCATTTCGGCCATTTCCTGAATTCCCGACGCGTTGGGCAATGGCAGATCCTGCTCAAGGATGGCCTTCATGCGCGGCAGGAAGATCCATTGCAGCCACTGCTCGAAATCCAGCGTATCAACCGAAAACGGCTCGACGCTGGACAACGCTTCAGCGGAGGGCGAAACCTCGTCCCACCATCCCTGAATTCGCAGTTCACGCTCGATCAGCAATAGCTGCTCGGCAATCTTGGGGAAGCGTGCATCCATCACGACGTAACCTTGGCCTTCTGACGGGCGAGTGCCGCACCTGCGGAATCCCCTTGCTTCTCACGCGCCTGGGCGATCAATTCCCACAGGCTAGCCTGAAGCGCAGGACGACCATTGGCGAACGTCAGACCACGACGGGCGAATTGTTCAGCCTGCGGCGCATCGCCTTGAGCCATGCGCACCTGAGCCAGACGATAAAGCACTTGCGGCTCGCGCGGCGCGACACGCTGGGCGCGCTCAAGACTGGACGAAGCACCGTTGAGATCACCGTTGGCCTGTTGCTGTTGAGCGGTGGTCAACAATGCCAGTACCGGGCCGTCCAGTTGTTCATCGGCAGACAAGCCACCGCCGGTACTGGCCGAAGGAATTCCGCTCGGCGTCGACGGCATGCTGTAGCTGCCCTGATTGATTGGCGCCGACTGCACCGGCGAGGTATCAATCGGGCCGGGCGTAATCGGACCCGGCGTGATCGGCGCTGTGCTGATCGGTGCCGACGTCACCGCGCCACCTCCAGGAACCATGACCACCACACCGGTATCGCCCTGCGGGATTGCCTGAGGCTGGGCTTGCACAGGGCGCTTCACTGTCGTTTGGCGGAAGCCGCCATTCGCCTGAATCCGCTCGCTATTTGAAACAGCGCTGCCGGAATCCACAACCGGAATCGAACCGCGCTGTACGGTGGAGCAACCGCTGAGCAAAGCCACGGCGGTAACCGCTGGAATCAACCACTTGTTCACTTGAAATCCTCTTTGCTTAGTTCATCCAGCCCTTGACCCAATCCATCACCGTCTCGCCGGAAGCAGGGCTTTCGCCACCGCAAGCGGCGCCGGGAGGCGGTTCACTGCCGCGAATATACGGCATCTGCACCGCGCCTGGGCAGTTCGCATCGGAGCCTTGCCCTGTACGCGAATCGACCCAGGCCTGAACAACGTTGTCCGGCTGCGGCATGTCCAGCGGCAATGGATCGGCCTTGCGCATGAAACTGGTCCAGACTTGCAAAGCACCCGTGGCCCCCGTGAACGGCGTCTTGCCGTTGTCATCGCGACCCAGCCAGACCACCGCCAGCAAATCCTGACTGAAACCTGCAAACCAGCTGTCTCGCGAGTCATTACTGGTCCCGGTCTTGCCGGCCAGGGTCAGGGTTTTCGGCAAAACGTTATAAACCGAACTACCGGTGCCTTCACGCATGACCCGCTGCATGGCGTTCTGAATCAGGAAGATGGAGCCCGGGTCGAAACGCTGTTCAATCTGGAACGGATAGCGCTTGAGCGGTTCGCCTTCGGCAGTCAGAACGCTACGAATTCCGCGCATCGGTGTATTGAAGCCACCGTTGGCCAGCGTCTGGTACATGGTTGCCACTTCCATCGGCGTCAGACCGCCAGCCCCCAGCAACATCGAAGGGAACGCCGGGAACTCGCGACTCACCCCAAGACGCGCCAGGGTCTTGAGGACATTTGGCACGCCCATCGCCAACCCGAGACGCGCGGTCGACAGGTTGTAGGAATGCGCCAGGCCTTGATAGAGGAACACAGTCCCGTGGGAGCGGCGATCGTAGTTCTGGGGTTTCCAGACCTGGCCGTCCGCGCCTTTGACCGAGAAGGAGTCGTCCGACAGCCAACTGGTCAACGTGTACTGGCTTGGCTTTTCCAGGGCAGTCAGATAAACCGCAGGCTTGATCAAGGAACCGATCGGCCGCACCGCATCCAGCGCGCGGTTGAAGCCGGCAAAACTGGCCTGACGACTGCCGATCATGGCCTGGACTTCACCGGTTTCCGGGTTGGTCACGACCATCGCCGCTTCGACGTCATCCGAGCCTTTGCGCCCAGCCAGGCGCTTAAAAGTGTCATTGACCGAGGCTTCGGCTTTCATCTGCAGGATCGGATCGAAACTTGTGAAAATTCGCATGCCTTCTCCGGTCAAGTCTTCGTCGCGATAGTCTTCGCGCAGCTGACGCTTGACCAGATCGAGGAAACCCGGGAAAGAGCTGTCCGCCAGTTTGCCGCGGGTCGTCACGCCTAGTGGCATGTTCTTCGCGGCGGCGACTTGCTCGGCAGTGGCGACGCCTTGTTGCTCCAGGACATCAAGCACCAGATTGCGCCGCTCCAGCGCCCGCTCCGGATTGCGACGCGGGTTGTAATAGGACGGCCCCTTGACCATCCCCACCAGCAATGCGACTTGATGCAGTTTCAGCTCGGACAATGGCTGGCCGAAGAAGAACTGGCTGGCCAGACCAAAACCGTGCACCGCACGCTGACCGTCTTGACCGACGAACACTTCGTTGAGGTACGCCTCGAGAATTTCCTTTTTGTCGTAATGCAACTCAAGCAGCATCGCCATCATGGCTTCGGTGAGCTTACGAGTCAGGCTGCGCTCGCTGGTGAGGTAGAAGTTCTTCACCAACTGTTGCGTCAGGGTACTGCCGCCCTGGGTCATCTTGCCGCCAGAGGTATTGACCCAGACCGCCCGGGCAATCGACTTCGGCGACACGCCCCAGTGGCTATAGAAATCCCGGTCTTCCACGGCCACCAGGGTTTCCAGCAGATACGGCGGGACCTGATCGATTTTGATCAGAATGCGATCTTCGAGGTTTTTTGGGTAAATCCCACCGATCAGCAGCGGCTCCAGGCGCACCACGGACAGCTTCGAACCGTTGGTCGCCGAAAGTTCGGCTACATAATCGCCGGAAAACCGCACACGCACCGGCTGAGGCTTCTCAAGGCCTTCATAAAACTGGAAACCACGGGTATTCAAGTCGACGGTGTTGCCGTTGACCGCCGCAGCGCCGGGGCCGTTACTGACGCTTTCACGTCGATAGCCCAATGCATCGAGCTCGGTGAGAAAGTCATCCTTGCTCAGCTTTTGGCCTGTGAACAGTTCAAGCGGGCGCGCGTACACCTTGGCCGGAATGGTCCAACGCTTGCCGGAGAACTTCTCCTGAACCACGGCATCGAGGTAAACCGCGAACCCGGCGAGCACAACGAGGCCCACCAGGCTGAGTTTAAGGGCCCAGCCCAGCCAGGGGCTCAAGCCCTTGGAAGGTGGTTTTTTTGGGGTGCGGGGGGATCGAGTACGAGTCATGGCGGCGGATTATACGCACTTTATTCATACTCAACAGAAGCCTGCCGAGGTTTGCGTCAGGCGGACTTGCGGCCATAATGGCGGCCGTGAATTTTCCCCAGACTCTGAAGGATCGCCTGTGAGCCAGTCCCTGATCGCCGCCCTGCAAAACCCGGCCCTCTACCCGCATCCGGTAGACGGGTTCCAGATCATCGAGACCCATATCTCCTGGGTCATTCTGACAGGCCCCTTTGCTTATAAAGTGAAGAAGCCGGTGAATTTCGGCTTCCTTGACTTCACCAGCCTCGACGCTCGCAAGCATTTCTGCGGTGAAGAGCTGCGCCTTAACCAGCGCCTGACCAAGGATTTATATCTGGAAGTGTTGCCGATCACCGGCAGCGCCGAAGCACCGCAACTGGGCGGTGAGGGTCCGGTTGTCGATTACGCGCTGAAAATGCGCCAGTTCCCACAAAGCCAGTTGCTCAGCACCCTGCAAGCCAACGGCGAACTGACCACTGCGCACATCGACGAGATGGCCGAGCAGATTGCCCAGTTTCACCTCAGCGCACCGAAAGTCCCGGCCGAACACGAAGCCGGCACCCCGGACAGCGTTATGGCGCCGGTGCGTCAGAACTTCGAACAGATCCGCCCGTTCCTCAGCGACAAGGCTGACCTGCTGCAACTTGATGCGCTGCAAGCCTGGGCTGAAAGCAGCTTCGAACGCCTCAAGCCGCTGTTTGCTCAGCGCAAGGCCGGTGGATTCATCCGCGAATGCCATGGCGACATCCATTTGGGTAATGCCACCGTGATCGATGGCAAGGTCGTGATCTTCGACTGCATCGAGTTCAACGAACCGTTCCGCTTCACCGACGTTTATGCCGACACCGGTTTCCTGGCAATGGACCTGGAAGACCGTGGCCTCAAGAGCCTGGCGCGTCGTTTCATCAGTCAGTACCTGGAACTGACCGGCGACTATCAGGGCCTTGAGCTGCTGAACTTCTATAAAGCCTATCGCGCTCTGGTTCGCGCCAAGGTCAGCCTGTTCAGCATGCCGGCCGAGGCCGACCCGGTGCAGCGCGCCACCACCCTGCGCCAGTACCGCAACTACGCCAACCTGGCAGAAAGCTACAGCACCATTCCTTCGCGCTTCCTGGCCATTACTCACGGTGTGTCGGCCGTTGGCAAAAGCCGCGTGGCCATGCGTCTGGTAGAAGCACTCGGCGCCATTCGCCTGCGTTCGGATGTCGAGCGCAAACGTCTGTTCGGCGAGCAAACCGTACCGAACGATCCACAGGCCGGCATTTATAGTGCCGACGCCAGCGTCGCTACTTACAACCGACTGCATGAGATTGCCGCCGTTATCCTGCGTGCCGGCTTCCCGGCCGTCATCGATGCAACGTACCTCAAGCGCGACCAGCGCGACGGCGCGGCAAAAATTGCCGAGGCTACCGGTGCTCCGTTCCTGATCCTCGACTGCAATGCACCACAAGCGGTCATCGAGGGCTGGCTGGCGTTGCGTCAGGCCGACAACAAGGACCCGTCCGATGCCAACCTGGCGGTCATCGAAGCCCAGCAGGCGAATCGTGAGCCACTGACGCCAGCAGAAATCCTGTGCAGCAAACGCATCCAGACCAACGAAAGCGGGACCCTGGACACTGTCGTTGCGCAAATTCGTCAGCGCATGCCAGGCCTGTAAAAACTATTTCAGCCGTGAAGCCTTTGCCGGCTTCACGGCTGTCAAATAGTGGCACTATACTGGCGTCATAAAACCATCAGGTGATGCGACATGAGCCAGCCAAAACTTCTCGACACCCCGCTTTATGCCTTGCTGCACAAAGACGACATCACCGGCTTCAATGCCGAACGTGCCAGCCACGCTTCTGTCGACATGGTCGGCGGTGATTTCCGTGGTCTGGACCTGCGCGAATTGAATGCCGACGGCGTCGATTTTACCGATGCCTATTTCCGCTCCGCCGATCTGCGCGGCATCGACTTTCGCAACGCTTGCCTGGAAGGCGCCAGCCTGGCCCACGCACAGATCTCCGGGGCCTACTTCCCGGCAGAGCTGAGCGCTGACGAGATTCTGATGTCGATGAATTTCGGGACACGCTTGCGTTACCGCACCCGCTAAAAACGACGTTCCCCCCGAAAGTCCAACGCCCCCGCTTAGCGTTGGACGCTGTGTATTTTGCCGCAATAGGCAACTCCCTCGCGCATCCTCCTACTGCAACCGCAGACTTTCCCCCAACGCATCGCGCCTTCGCTTAGAAGCTTTTGCGTCGAAACCGACCAAACAATCACGCTTTTCCTACTGATGGCTACACTCCTGAGAAGCTCGCCCACGCACCGTTCGGCCGTCGCAAGGAGGCTTGATGAATGATGAACTGCAACACCTGAAGAATCTTGGCAAGACGTCGGCGCAGTGGCTGCATGCCGTGGGCATCCACAGTGCATCGGACTTGCGTCGCCTGGGGGCGGTGGATGCATATCGAGCCGTGCGCACGCGCGGGTTTCGAGCGTCCAAGGTGTTGTTGTATGCGATCGAAGGCGCATTGATGGACGTGCACTGGAACGACATTCCAGCAGAACGCAAAGACGCCTTGAACAAACAACTGGAAGCCATCTCGTCACGTCACAAGAATTGAACCGGTAAATTTCTGGCGAGGGAAAACCCTCGTCATTACAGGGCTTTAGTAGTGAGAAAAACGACGGACTGATAGAAATCAAAAAACAGCGATTGACACGCAAATGAGAATCGCTATGATTATCACAACTGGTCGCGAGACTGGTCGATATTTGAAAAGCCCTTGGTTCGGACTCTCAGATATCTCCTCATCAGGCTAATCACGGTTATTTGACCCGGCGCTTGCCGGGTCTTTTTTTGCCTGCGGAAAAGTCGTCGGATTACTGGCTGAACTGCTTACGCATTTGCGCACAGTAATCCTGGGCTGGCGCGACCACAGGCGTGTACCACACGTAATCAGCCATGGCCGATGTCACCTCGGCGCCCTGCTCTGCCAGCAACAAAACGGTTGGCATTTGCGCCTCTCCCAGATCCAGCACATGAATCGGCACACCCACATCCTTGCGCGCATGATAGGCACCGGCCAATAACATCGAAGGCCTCGCAGCCGCCAACAAGCGCTCGGCCATTCGCCGGTCACGTTGTTGCTGGACCGCCAGCATCGCCGGCATTTGCGAGGCGGGCAGCAGGCCGCAATGGGAATCGCTTATCTGTCCCAGCAACTCAGTCTTGACCGAAGCCGCATTGGAGCGCGCCCCTTTGAGAACCGGCGGGTTGGCGTAGACGGCGCGGACGTCGAGATTGTCCAGATTTGCCGCCAACAATGGGTAGGGCTGAGTCAGCGCAAAACGCACAATGGGCCCATACAGATTCCAGTCCCATCCCGGCTGCCAGGCTAGCGCACCGGGCAGATCCGCCGGCAACGTCGAAGCGTGGTGCACATCATCGACACGCAACTGTTGATCCGGCGTGAGCATTTCCAGCAGCAGACTGCCTTGCGGACGCCGCTCGCCCAGGGCATGCAACAACCACAATTGCAGTTGATGATGATCACGATTGTCATGCTGCTCGCCAACGATCAGCCGCGAAGATCCGGCCAGCCGTGCAATCAGTTCAGGGGCCGTCAGGACCTGGCCACTGTTCAGGTCGCGAATCTCACCGGCGACCGGTGGTGGGTTCGTCAGATGCTGGCACCCACTCAAGGCCAGCAACGCCAGTAGCAAAATCACACGCATGTGCTCACCTCGATGAAATGTTCAGCGGGCGATGATCAGCGGATGCCCACGCTCCGGGTGTTGCTGCACCAAGACATCCAGACCGAACACGGCTTTGAGGGGCTCGGGCTGCAACACCTGCTGCGGCGTATCGAGCGCCACCGGCCGCCCGCCTTCGAGCAGCAACAAGCGATCACAATAACGCGCCGCCAGGTTCAGATCATGCAGGATCACCAGCACCGCAGCGCCGTGATCGGCAAACTCACGCACCGCTTGCAACGTGGTGTGCTGATGCAGCGGGTCGAGCATCGAGGTCGGCTCATCGAGCAGCAGCGTCTGCCCGGCTTCACCTGGCCACAACTGCGCCAGCACCCGAGCCAGATGCACCCGCTGACGCTCGCCGCCGGACAAAGCCAGGTAACTGCGACCACTCAAGTGCGCCGCATCGGCAGCGTGCAAGGCAGCGGCGATGATCTCGTCATCCCGGACCCGCCCGCTTTGATGAGGCAAACGGCCCATGCCGACCACCTCTTCGACACGAAAGGCAAAGTCCAGGGTCGATACCTGCGGCAAGACGGCCAATCGCCGAGCACGCTGCGCCCCGCCCCAGTGACTCAACTCCCGCTCATCGAGCCAGACGCTGCCGAGGTCGGCCTTCAACTCGCCACACAAGGCACCGAGCAAGGTGCTTTTGCCGGCGCCGTTTGGCCCGAGCACGCCAAGGACCTCGCCCGGCATGAGCTCAAGCGTAATGTCTGTCAGAACGATTTTGCCGCCCCGACGGATTTGCAGACTCTGCGTTCGCAACATCAGGCGCGCCCCCTCAGCAGTAAGTACAGAAAGAACGGCGCACCGATAAAGGCCGTGACAATCCCGATCGGCAGTTCCGCCGGCGCCAGCGCAAGCCGTGCGACCAGATCGGCAAACAGAAGAAGACTGGCACCCGCCAGCACTGAGGCCGGCAACAACACCCGATGATCAGGACCGGCCAACAGTCGCACCAGATGCGGAACCACCAGACCGACAAACCCGACCATGCCCGCCGCCGCCACCGCCGCACCGACGCCCAGCGCGGTGCAGAACACTAACTCGCGCTTGAGCCCTTCGACGTCGATGCCCAGGTGACCGGCCTCCGACTCGCCCAACAACAAAGCATTTAATGCGTTGGCCCGCCGTGGCAGCCAAAGCGCCACCCCGACAGTCACCAACAGTAATGGCCAAAGCCGCGAATAACTGGCGCCGTTGAGGCTGCCCAGGTTCCAGAACGTCAACGTACGCAAGGTCGAGTCGTCGGCCAGATAAGTAAACAGTCCGACCGCCGAGCCGGCCAGGGCAGTCAACGCGATTCCCGCCAACAGCATAGTTGCGACATTCGTTTGGCCATTGCGCCGTCCCAGTCGATACACCAGCGCCGTCACACCCAACCCGCCGAGAAACGCACACACTGACAACACATAAGGACCGAAAGACTCCGGCAGGCCGCCGAACATCGAACCACCGACAATTGCGATGGCCGCGCCCAATGCCGCGCCACTGGACACGCCGACCAACCCCGGATCGGCCAAAGGGTTTCGAAATAATCCCTGCATCGCCACGCCGGACAACGCCAGCACGCCACCCACCGCCAGCCCCAGCAAGGTCCGTGGCAGGCGAATTTGTCCAAGAATCAGTTCGGCCTGTTCAAGACCGTCAGGCGCAATTGGCAGGCCGATCATGCGCAACGCCGCGCGCAAGGTGTCGAACAACGGCAGACTCACCGGGCCCAGCGCCAGCGACAACCAGATCGCCAGCAAACACAGCAGGCTCAAACCAACGAACAAGGCACGGGGTTTAACCAGAAGGGTCATCGGGCCGCCACACACGTCGGATCAAGCTCAAGGACGTTACCGGCGTTCACCGTGCAGGTCGCAGACAGGACCGGGTTCAGGTGCATAGACAGCTTCCTTTAAAGTTTTCCCAGGCACCGGGATGACAGGCCAAGTATCCTCGACGTCCGGCGCCCGCACCCGACGGGCGAAGCGCAATTTTGATAATTGATTGCAGTTGAACATCAAGCCCGGACATTTCCGGTCACGGGCCGGCGGATTTGAGGATAGACATGAAGTTTCTTTGTACCGGCGCCCAATTGCCCGACAACAGCAGTCGCGGTTTCGACATCGATAGCCAGAAGCTGTTTGCCGTGCGCCGGGGCGGCCAAGTCTATGTCTACATCAATCGCTGTCCACACCGGGGCGTCGGGCTGGAATGGAAGGCCGACCAGTTCCTGGACCCCAGCAACAGCCTGATCCAATGCGCGACCCACGGCGCACTGTTTCTGATCGAAGACGGCGAATGCGTCGCCGGCCCGTGCGCCGGACAATCCCTGACCGCCATTGCCTGTCGCGAAGACGCGCAAGGAATCTGGATCAGCCTTTAGTCGCCGAGCAATACGTCCAGCCGCCGATCGACCACCATCTCTTCGTGAGTCAAACGCACGCCGTAAGCGAGCACCTCGACACCGCAGGCCACCGCCTCGCGCAATGCCGCCGCGTAGGCAGAGTCGATCTCCTCTGCCGGACGCACGGCGTCGACTCCCGTCAGGTTCACACAATACAACTGCACCGCACGAATCCCGTCCCGAGCCAGATGTGCGAGTTCGCGCAAATGTTTCGCACCACGCTGTGTAACCGCATCGGGAAAAGCCGCCACCAATGAACCGTCGAAGCCCAACGTGACACTTTTGACTTCCACATATGCCGGCCCGTCCGGGTAATCGAGGCGGAAATCAATGCGGCTGCTTTCCTGTCCGTAGGCCACTTCGCGCTTGAGCCCGGTAAAACCGTTCAGCTCGGTAATGACGCCCGCGCGCAACGCCTCTTCGATCAAACCGTTGGCGCGCCCGGTGTTCACACAAAACAGCCGGCCTTGCGGAGTTTCGCCAACTTCCCAGGTACCGGGCAGTTTGCGCTTCGGGTCATTGGAACGACTGAACCAGACCTGCCCGCCTTCGACCTGACAATTGAGCATCGAGCCCGTATTTGGGCAATGAATGGTCAACAACTCGCCTTCAATGGTTTCGATATCGGCGAGGAAGCGCTTGTAACGGCGGATCAGGCGACCTTCTTCAAGGGGAGGATGAAAACGCATCAGCCTTGCCAGCTCTTCAAGCCGCGCGCGATCCGCTCAACCGCTTCCTGCAGGCGTGGCAAGCTTTGGGTGTAGGCAAATCGCACATGATGCCCGGCCTGGTAACGCCCGAAATCCAGGCCCGGGGTAAATGCCACGTGCTCGGTTTCGAGGAAATGCCGGCAAAACGCGAAGGCATCGCCGCCGAACTTGCTGATATCAGCGTACAAGTAGAACGCACCTTCCGGTTCCACGGCGATGCCAAAACCCAGTTCCCGCAGGGCGGGCAAGAGGAAATCGCGACGACGACCGAATTCGGCGCGACGCTCTTCCAGAATGCTGATGGTCGCCGGTTCAAAGCACGCCAGTGCCGCGTGCTGGGCCATGCTCGGGGCACTGATGTAGAGATTCTGTGCCAGTTTTTCCAGCTCGCCGACCGCCACTTCTGGCGCGACCAGCCAACCCAGGCGCCATCCGGTCATGCCGAAATATTTGGAAAAACTATTGAGAACGAAGGCGCTGTCATCGACTTCCAGCACACTGGCGGCATCGGTGCCGTAAGTCAGGCCGTGGTAAATCTCGTCGACCACCAGATGGCCGTGACGCTCCTTGATCGCCACCGACAATCGCGCCAACTCATCGCGGGTCAGGATCGTCCCCGTCGGGTTGGCCGGCGATGCCACCAGGGCGCCGACGCTGTCCTGGTCCCAGTGGCGGGCCACCAGGTCCGGCGTCAACTGATAGCGCACGTCCGGTCCTACCGGCACCAGTTGCGCAGCGCCTTCGACCAATCGCAGGAAATGCCGGTTGCAGGGATAACCCGGATCCGCCAGCAACCAGTGTTTGCCCGGATCCACCAACAAAGCGCTGGCCAGCAGCAACGCGCCAGAACCGCCCGGAGTAATAAGGATTCGCTGCGGATCGATGTTCAGCCCGTAACGTTGCTGATAGAAGCCCGAAATGGCTTCACGCAACTCGGGGATGCCGCGCGCGGCGGTGTAACGGGTCTTGCCCGCCGTCAACGCGGCCTGGCCGGCCTGGATGATCGGCTCGGCGGTGGTGAAGTCCGGCTCGCCGATTTCCAGGTGGATAACATCGCGACCAGCAGCTTGCAGTTCATTGGCCCGCGCCAGCAGCGCCATGACATGGAAAGGTTCGATTGCGCGACTGCGGGCACTGTAGGACTGAGCCATTAGCCTTCCTCAACGGGGAAAAGAATCGATTCTACCCAAGCGCAGGAACGAGCGAGAACCTAAAGCGGTCTGAGCGCTTATACCCCTGGCCGTAAACGACTCAAGCGTGTACCCCAGGTTTGACTAAAATCAATAATTGATCAGGTCTCCAACGCCGCCAGACAAGGCTTTGCAATCATTTGCAAGCCCCTGGGGCCATTACCTCGACATCCGGGAGTAGCGCGCCCCGATTTGATCTGGTAAGTTCGCCCGCTTGCAGCCGCAGGGCCGGCAGGTGTCGGTGATGGAGCTATCCTGCGCAATGGATTACAAGAGTAGAGGCGGTCTATTTCATGTCCACCCAAGCAAAGCAACAAAATCAGTCGATCAGCGGCTTCGAACCCTACAAAGAAGTGAAGGGCGAGGAGTATATGGGCAAGCCCATGCGCGCTCACTTCACCAAGATCCTGAACAAGTGGAAACAGGACTTGATGCAGGAAGTCGACCGCACGGTTGATCACATGAAAGACGAAGCGGCCAACTTCCCGGACCCGGCAGACCGTGCCAGCCAGGAAGAAGAGTTCAGCCTTGAGCTGCGCGCCCGCGACCGTGAGCGCAAGCTGATCAAGAAGATCGACAAGACGCTTCAGTTGATCGAAGACGAAGAATATGGCTGGTGCGAGTCCTGTGGCGTCGAAATCGGCGTCAAGCGACTGGAAGCCCGCCCTACCGCCGACATGTGCGTTGACTGCAAGACCCTGGCGGAAATCAAGGAAAAGCAGGTCGGCAAGTAACATCGACTTGAACGAAAAACGGAGCGTGCGAACGCTCCGTTTTTGTTTCTGATATTTGCTGATGCCTGTTGTGTCTTTAAAATCGCCATCGCGAGCAAGCTCGCTGCCACGCTGGATTTGTGAACGCCACAGAGCCAATGTGGGAGCGAGCTTGCTCGCGATGGCGGTATCAAGCCGTACGCTCAATCGCCGCCAACAAAGTAATATCCAGCCATGACCGCCATCGCCTCTCCCTACATCGGCCGCTTCGCCCCCACGCCCAGTGGACATCTGCATTTCGGTTCGCTGGTCGCAGCGCTGGCCTCGTACCTCGACGCGCGTGCGGTCGGAGGGCGCTGGCTGATGCGCATGGAAGACCTCGATCCACCACGGGAAGAACCCGGTGCTCAGGCCGCTATCCTCAAAGCCCTGGAAAGCTACGGGTTCGAGTGGGATGGCGAGATGGTCCGCCAGAGTGACCGGCACGAGGCCTATGCCGACGTCCTCAATCGCCTGTTCAATCAGGGCCTGGCGTACGCCTGCACGTGCTCGCGCAAACAATTGGAGCCGTATCACGGCATTTATCCGGGGTTTTGTCGCAATGCCGGGCATGGCACCGAAGACGCAGCGATTCGCTTGCGCGTGCCTGAACTGGAATACCACTTCATCGACCGGGTGCAAGGCGAATTCCGCCAGCACCTGGGCCGGGACGTCGGCGATTTTGTGATCCGTCGCCGCGACGGCCTCTACGCCTATCAACTGGCGGTGGTGCTCGACGACGCCTGGCAAGGCATTACCGACATCGTGCGTGGCGCCGACTTGCTCGACTCGACCCCTCGCCAGCTTTACCTGCAAGAACTGCTCGGCCTGCCGCAACCGCGTTACCTGCATATCCCGTTGATCACCCAACCCGACGGCAACAAACTCGGCAAGTCCTATCGCTCGCCGCCATTGACCGAAGATCAGGCCACGCCGCTGCTACTGCGTGCACTGCGAGCACTGGGCCAAACCCCGGGTGCTGAACTGGAATATGCCACGCCACGGGAAGTGCTGAATTGGGGAATCGCCCACTGGGATGCGCGGTCAATCCCGCGCACACTGGCGCTGCCCGAGGCGCAATTGCAGTGATCGCGCTTGCAGTGGCGCACCCATCCGTTACCATCGCCGCACGTTTTCGGGCACGCGCCTAAAAAAGAGAGGCCGGGATGTACATCTATCGCTTGGTCCTGCTCCTGGTAGTGGGGATTTATCTGTTCTCCCCGGCCATCATGGATTGGTGGATCGACGCCACTGGCGCCTGGTATCGCCCCTATCTGCTCTGGCTGATTCTGATCGTCGTGACCTTCATCCTGCAGAGCCAAAAAGATGCCGATGAGCTTTAGCCTGACCCAGATGATCCTGATCAGCGCCGCGTACCTGGCGGTGCTGTTCGGCGTCGCCTGGATCAGCGAACGGGGCATGATCCCCCGGGCGATCATTCGCCACCCGCTGACGTACACCTTGTCGCTGGGCGTTTACGCAAGCGCCTGGGCATTTTATGGCACGGTGGGCCTGGCCTATCAGTACGGCTACGGCTTTCTGTCCAGCTACCTGGGTGTCTCCGGTGCATTTTTGCTGGCGCCAGTGTTGCTGTACCCGATTCTGAAAATCACCCGCACCTATCAACTGTCGTCGCTGGCCGACCTGTTCGCGTTCCGTTTCCGCAGCACGTGGGCCGGGGCGCTGACCACGATCTTCATGCTAATCGGCGTGCTGCCGTTGCTGGCGTTGCAGATTCAGGCGGTGGCCGACTCGATTGGCATCCTGACTCGGGAACCGGTGCAGCATCGCGTGGCCCTGAGCTTTTGCGCACTGATTACGCTGTTCACGATTTTCTTCGGCTCCCGCCACATTGCCACGCGCGAGAAGCATGAAGGCCTGGTGTTCGCGATCGCTTTCGAGTCGGTGATCAAGCTGATCGCCATTGGTGGTGTCGGTCTGTATGCCCTTTATGGCGTGTTCGATGGCCCGCAACAGCTGGAGTTGTGGCTGCTGCAGAACCAGACCGCCCTCGCCGCATTACACACACCCTTGCAAGAAGGTCCGTGGCGCACGCTGCTGCTGGTGTTCTTCGCTTCGGCGATCGTGATGCCGCACATGTACCACATGACGTTTACTGAAAACCTCAACCCGCGCTCGCTGGTCAGTGCGAGCTGGGGCTTGCCGCTGTTCCTGCTGCTAATGAGCCTGGCGGTGCCGCTGATCCTATGGGCCGGCCTGAAACTCGGCGCCACCACCAATCCCGAATACTTCACGCTGGGCATCGGCATCGCCGCCAACAGCAAAGCATTGGCGCTATTGGCCTATGTTGGCGGGTTGTCGGCGGCCAGTGGTTTGATCATCGTCACCACCCTGGCGCTGTCCGGGATGGCACTGAACCACCTGGTGCTGCCGCTCTATCAGCCGCCGGCGGAAGGCAACATCTATCGCTGGCTGAAGTGGACCCGCCGGGCGTTGATCGTTGCGATCATCATGGCCGGTTACGGTTTCTACCTGCTGCTGGGCGCCGAACAGGATCTGGCGAACCTGGGGATCGTCGCGTTTGTGGCGACGTTGCAGTTCTTGCCCGGCGTGCTGTCCGTCCTCTACTGGCCGACCGCCAATCGCCGCGGCTTCATTGCCGGTTTGCTGGCGGGGATTCTGGTGTGGGTGGTGACCATGCTGTTGCCGCTGGTCGGCAACCTGCAGGGCTTCTACATTCCGCTGCTGAACATGATCTACGTGCTGGACGATACCAGTTGGCACATGGCGGCGATCGCATCGCTGGCTGCCAACGTGCTGATGTTCACCCTGATCTCGCTGTTCACCAATGCCAGTCCCGAAGAGGCCAGTGCCGCCGAAGCCTGCGCCGTGGACAACGTACGTCGCCCGCAACGCCGCGAACTGCACGCCGCATCGCCTCAGGAATTCGCGACGCAACTGGCCAAACCACTGGGCGCAAAAGCCGCACAGAAAGAAGTCGAACAGGCGCTACGCGATCTTTATCTGCCGTTCGACGAGCGTCGGCCGTACGCCTTGCGCCGTTTGCGTGACCGTATCGAGGCCAACCTTTCTGGCCTGATGGGCCCGAGCGTGGCGCAAGACATGGTCGAAACCTTCCTGCCTTATAAGGCCGGTGGCGAAAACTACGTCACTGAAGACATTCACTTCATTGAAAGCCGCCTCGAGGATTACCACTCGCGCCTGACGGGACTTGCCGCCGAACTCGACGCTCTGCGCCGCTATCACCGCCAGACCTTGCAGGAATTGCCGATGGGCGTCTGCTCGCTGGCCAAGGATCAGGAAATCCTCATGTGGAACAAAGCCATGGAGGAGCTGACCGGGATTGCCGCGCAGCGTGTGGTCGGTTCGCGCCTGAGCACCATCGCCGATCCGTGGAAAGAACTGTTGCAAGGCTTCATCAATCTGCCGGACGAGCACTTGCACAAACAGCACCTGGCGCTCGATGGCCAGACGCGCTGGCTGAACCTGCACAAAGCGGCGATCGATGAACCGCTCGCACCGGGCAACAGTGGCCTGGTACTGCTAGTGGAAGACCTGACGGAAACCCAGATGCTCGAAGACAAACTGGTGCACTCCGAGCGTCTGGCCAGCATCGGTCGACTCGCCGCCGGCGTGGCGCACGAAATCGGCAACCCGATCACCGGCATCGCATGCCTGGCGCAGAACCTGCGCGAAGAACGCGAAGACGATAGCGAGTTGAAGGAAATCAGCGGACAGATTCTCGAGCAGACCAAACGTGTCTCGCGCATCGTCCAGTCGTTGATGAGCTTCGCTCACGCAGGCAGTCATCAGCACAGCGACGAGCCCGTCTGTCTGGCCGAAGTGGCTCAGGACGCCATCGGTTTGCTGGCCCTGAACCGGCGCAATTTCGAAGTGCAGTTCTATAATCTCTGCGACCCGGATCACTGGGTCGAGGGTGATCCGCAGCGACTTGCCCAAGTCCTGATCAATCTGCTCTCAAACGCCCGTGACGCCTCGCCTCCCGGCAGTGCGGTGCGAGTCAAGAGTGAAGCCGGCGAACACACGGTCGACTTGATCGTGGAAGACGAAGGCAGCGGTATTCCGAAGAACATCATGGACCGATTGTTCGAACCTTTCTTCACCACCAAGGATCCTGGCGAAGGCACCGGTCTGGGCCTTGCACTGGTCTATTCCATCGTTGAAGAGCATTATGGACAAATCACCATCGACAGCCCGGCTGATGTTCAAAGCCAACGCGGCACCCGTATCCGGGTGACCTTGCCGCGTCATGTCGAAGCGACGTCCGCTGTGAACTGAGACCGTCGAGAGAATCGAATCAATGCCGCACATTTTGATCGTCGAAGACGAAACAATTATCCGCTCCGCCTTGCGCCGCCTGCTGGAACGTAACCAGTACCAGGTCAGCGAAGCCGGTTCAGTGCAGGAAGCACAAGAACGCTTCACCATCCCCACGTTCGACCTGATCGTCAGTGACCTGCGTCTGCCTGGCGCCCCGGGCACCGAGCTGATCAAACTTGGCCAGGGCACTCCGGTGCTGATCATGACCAGCTACGCCAGCCTGCGTTCGGCCGTTGACTCGATGAAGATGGGCGCGGTGGATTACATCGCCAAGCCTTTCGATCACGACGAAATGCTCCAGGCCGTCGCCCGGATCTTGCGCGACCGCCAATCGGTGCAAGCCAGTGTTGAACCTGCCACCGGCAAAGCCGGCAATGGCGCGGCGAAACCGGGTGTCGATAACAGCAACGGCGAAATCGGCATCATCGGTTCATGCCCGCCGATGCAAGACCTGTACAGCAAAATTCGCAAGGTCGCGCCGACCGATTCCAATGTCCTGATCCAGGGCGAATCCGGCACCGGTAAAGAACTGGTGGCGCGCGCGCTGCACAACCTGTCCAAGCGCGCCAAGGCACCGATGATTTCGGTGAACTGCGCAGCTATCCCGGAAAGCCTGATCGAGTCCGAACTGTTCGGCCACGAAAAAGGTGCATTCACCGGCGCCAGCGCCGGGCGTGCCGGCTTGGTCGAAGCTGCGGATGGCGGCACCTTGTTCCTCGATGAAATCGGCGAACTGCCGCTGGAGGCCCAGGCCCGCCTGTTGCGCGTGTTGCAGGAAGGCGAGATTCGCCGGGTCGGCTCGGTCCAGTCGCAGAAGGTCGATGTGCGCCTGATCGCGGCCACTCACCGGGACCTCAAGAGCCTGGCGAAAATCGGCCAGTTCCGTGAGGACTTGTACTACCGCCTCCACGTGATCGCCCTGAAACTGCCGGCCCTGCGCGAGCGCGGCGCCGACGTCAACGAAATTGCCAACGCCTTCCTGGCCAGACAGAGCGCGCGGGTCAACCGCACCGATCTGAAGTTTGCCCCGGATGCTGAACAAGCGATTCGTCACTACACCTGGCCTGGCAACGTTCGCGAGCTGGAAAATGCGGTCGAGCGCGCCGTCATCCTGTGTGAAAGCCCGGAAATTTCCGCCGAGCTACTGGGCATCGACATTGAACTGAGCGACCTGGAAGACGACGACTTCATGGGCCTGGCGCCGCAACAGGGCAACAATGCCAGCAACAACAGCCATGAGCCGACCGAAGACCTGTCACTGGAAGACTACTTCCAGCACTTCGTTCTGGAACATCAGGACCACATGACCGAAACCGAGCTGGCCCGCAAACTCGGGGTCAGTCGCAAGTGTCTGTGGGAACGCCGTCAGCGCCTGGGTATCCCGCGGCGCAAGACAGGGGTCGCCAGCGAGAGCTGAACCACAGCTGTCTGATGTGCGGGTAACACGTGACTTTGCGAAGAAACTGTTACCCCACCTATTTCGCGTAACAGAAGCCGGGGCTTACGGTAACGAAGCCCCGGTTTTTTTGGGCCTTGAAAACCTCCCCCAGCCGGCCTAACCCCTTGTTTTACTGGCCTTCGCAAAAGTTGGCACGCCCCCTGCTATATGTTTGGTACAAGAACAATAACAAGCAATGCACAAGACAATAAAAATAAGACGAATCGACTCACGCACAATAAAAACAAGACGGCGAGAGGCGCAGCTAACTGATTCTTTTGGAGAGGCGTTGTATTTGGGGCTTGCCCCACGACCAGGCCGAGAATAATAAAAAACTGTCCTAAGACAGTGCCTGAACTGGTTGGATCGCGAGATCACTGCAGCACAGCGACCAAAGCAATCCGTTTGCTCTTGGCTCCCGATTGGGAGGGTCATGAAGGAAAAACTTCATGGCGAGGGCACTTAACAAAAACAAAAAGCCCGAAACCAATAATAAAAATAGAGCATGCAACTACTTCTTGGGGAGCTTCGGCTCCCCTTGTGGTTTCTGGCGTTTGGCCTTGTACGCGACATCCCCTGCACACGCTTGCGCAGCTTCCTACACCATCCCCCGACTAAATGCTAGAATCCCCGCCCATCATGCGGTCATTCTTCGTTATGGCCGAACATTCCTTCAAACAGTGCATCCCATGCTGAAGAAGTTGTTCCAGTCATTCCGTTCTCCCAAGCGTCATACGCAACACATTCGCACCACGCCTGAAGTCCTCAACAGCGGCCAACACTCGCTGCAAAAGGCCCAATTCAGCCGTTATGCGGTGAATATCGTCGAACGCCTGCAGAACGCCGGTTACCAAGCCTACCTGGTCGGCGGCTGTGTGCGTGACATGCTGCTCGGCATCACGCCTAAAGATTTTGACGTCGCCACCAGCGCCACGCCTGAACAGGTGCGTGCCGAATTCCGCAATGCGCGGATCATCGGTCGCCGTTTCAAACTCGTGCATATCCACTTCGGTCGCGAAATCATTGAAGTCGCGACCTTCCGCGCCAATCACCCGCAAAATGACGAGGAAGAAGACAGCAACCAGTCTTCCCGTAACGAAAGCGGGCGCATCTTGCGCGATAACGTCTACGGCACGCTGGAAGAAGACGCGCAACGCCGCGACTTCACCATCAACGCCCTGTATTACGATCCGGTCAGTGAGCGCATCCTCGACTACGCCAACGGTGTGCACGACATCCGCAATCACCTGATCCGTCTGATCGGCGACCCCAAGCAGCGCTATCAGGAAGACCCGGTGCGGATGCTGCGGGCCGTGCGGTTCGCCGCCAAGCTGAATTTCGGTATCGAAAAACACAGCGCCCTGCCGATTCGCGACCTGGCACCGATGCTGCGCGAGATTCCCTCGGCCCGCCTGTTCGAAGAAGTGCTCAAGCTGTTCCTCTCCGGCCATGCTGCAGACACCTTCGAGATGCTCGTCGACTTGCAGCTGTTCGATCCGCTGTTCCCGGCCAGTGCCGAAGCGCTCGAATACAACCCGACCTACACCCACACCCTGATCAGCGAAGCGCTGGTCAACACGGACCTGCGGATCAAGCAGAACAAACCGGTCACCCCGGCGTTCCTGTTTGCGGCCCTGTTGTGGCCTGCCCTGCCGGCGCGCGTACTGCGCCTGCAAGAACGCGGCATGCCGCCGATTCCGGCGATGCAGGAAGCGGCGCACGAGCTGATTGCCGAACAGTGCCAGCGGATCGCGATTCCAAAACGCTTCACCATGCCGATCCGCGAGATCTGGGACATGCAGGAGCGCCTGCCACGGCGCAGCGGCAAACGTGCCGACCTGCTGCTGGACAACCCGCGGTTCCGCGCCGGCTACGACTTCCTGCTGCTGCGCGAAAGCGCTGGCGAGCAGACCGATGGCCTGGGCGAATGGTGGACGGACTATCAGGACGCCAACGACAGCGAACGTCGCGACATGATTCGCGACCTCAGCGGCAAGGATGAAGGCACCGGCGCTCCACGCAAACGTCGTCGCAGCGGTGGCGCCAAGCGCAAACGCACAGCCGGCGCACCGAGTGCCACGGGCGAGTAATCCATGGAACGCATCTACATCGGCATGGGCAGCAATCTGGCTGACCCCGCTGAACAGTTGCGCAGCGCCGTCAATGCGCTCGCTCAGTTGCCGCAGACCGAACTGGTCGGGGTGTCCGCGTTTTATCAAAGCGACTCGCTGCTACCCGGCCAACCGCGTTACACCAACGCGGTGGCGGCGCTGCACAGCACACTCGCGCCGCTCGACCTGCTCGATGCACTGCAAGCCATCGAGAACGAACAGGGCCGCGAGCGACTTGAACGCTGGGGGCCGCGCACGCTGGATCTCGACATCGTGCTGTTTGGCGATCGGCTGATCGATGAACCGCGCCTCAAGGTGCCGCATTACCATTTGCAGGAACGAGCGTTCGTGCTGTATCCGCTGGCCGAGCTTGCGCCTGCGGATTTGCGCCTGGCCGATGGCCGCACGCTAAGCGACTTGCTCGCTGCCTGCCCGTTCGTCGGCCTGGAACGCCTCCCTCAGAATTGAAACCATTCCCTGTGGGAGCGAGCCTGCTCGCGATGACTGACTGTCAGTCAACTTCTCTATCGCCTGCTCAATTGCTATCGCGAGCAGGCTCGCTCCCACACTGGTTTATGTGTCGAACGCGAGATTGCAGCTGCTGAAACGCATCAGTTACAGCGGTAACACCCGCCTCGTAACAACGCGGTAACACATCCAATTGACTTCCCGAGTTCTCCTCACGACTATAGGCGTCCCGCTGCCGCCAACACGGCGTTAAAGGGCGCAATCCAGGCCTTAAAAGCACGACAACAGACCGTGCGCCTGTATTTAACGAAGAATCACGCGCGTTACTCGCAGTAGTTTCCACAGCGCCTGAATGAGGAACTTTTCATGCCAGCCATCACCCTGACCACGCTGCAAGGTCTCAAGCAAAAAGGTGAAAAAATCACCATGCTGACCTGCTATGACGCAACCTTCGCCCACGCCTGTAATGAGGCTGGCGTCGAAGTGCTGCTGGTGGGCGACTCCCTCGGCATGGTTTTGCAAGGTCATGACAGCACCCTGCCCGTGACCACCGCTGAGATGGCTTACCACGTGGCGGCCGTCAAACGCGGCAACACTGATGCGCTGATTCTCGCCGACCTGCCCTTCATGGCCTACGCCACCACCGAACAAGCCATGACCAACAGCGCGCTGTTGATGCAGGCCGGAGCGCACATGGTCAAGGTTGAAGGGGCATTGTGGCTCGCCGATTCGATCCGCCTGCTCGCCGAACGCGGCATCCCGGTCTGCGCGCACATGGGCCTGACACCGCAATCGGTGAACATTCTGGGCGGCTACAAAGTCCAGGGCCGCAACGAGAACCAGGCGCGGCAGATGCGCGCCGATGCGATTTCCCTGGAGCAAGCTGGCGCGGCCATGCTGCTGCTCGAATGCGTGCCCAGCGAATTGGCCGAAGAAATCACCCAGGCCGTGAAGATTCCGGTGATCGGCATCGGCGCCGGCAGTGGCACCGACGGCCAGGTACTGGTGTTGCACGACATGCTGGGCCTGTCCATCACCGGTCGCGTGCCAAAATTCGTCAAGAACTTCATGGATGGCCAAGCCAGTATTCACGCGGCACTGAGCGCCTACGTCACTGAAGTCAAAGCAGCCACTTTCCCTGGGATCGAACACGGATTCTCTGCATGAACACCGTCAAAACCGTACGCGAACTGCGAGCCGCCGTGGCCCGCGCCCGCAATGAAGGCAAGCGCATCGGCTTCGTGCCGACCATGGGCAACCTGCACAGCGGCCATGTTGCGCTCATCACCAAAGCCTCCCAACGGGCGGATTTCGTGGTCGCTAGCATTTTCGTCAACCCGCTGCAATTCGGCGCCGGCGAAGACCTCGACAAATACCCGCGGACCCTTGCCGCCGACCAGGAAAAACTCCTCCAGGCCGGTTGCCATTTGCTGTTCGCGCCATCCGCTGAAGAAATGTACCCGGATGGCATGGCCGGCCAGACCCGCGTCAGCGTGCCGCAACTCTCCGAAGGCCTGTGTGGCGCCAGCCGTCCCGGGCATTTCGAAGGTGTGGCGACGGTGGTCAGCAAGCTGTTCAACATGGTCCAGCCCGATCTGGCGATTTTCGGCCAGAAAGACTTCCAGCAACTGGCGGTCATTCGCGCGCTGGTGCACGACTTGAACATGCCGATCCAGATCATTGGCGAACCGACCGTGCGGGCGGCCGATGGCCTGGCGCTGTCGTCGCGCAATGGTTTCCTCAGCGAAGAACAGCGGGCCATCGCACCAGAGGTCTATCGCACCCTGACCCGGATCAGCGACGCAATCAAACAGGGCGAGCGCGATTACCCGACGCTGATCAATGAGCAGATCAAGCAACTGGAAGTCGCTGGCCTGCGTCCGGATTACCTGGAAATTCGCCATGCACTGACCTTGCGTCCGGCGACGACCGAAGATCGGGATCTGGTGATTCTGGTCGCAGCGTTCCTGGGGACCACGCGGTTGATCGACAACCTGCACCTGAACCTCGACGCGCACGCATAAACACCACCAAACCCTGTGGGAGCGAGCTTGCTCGCGATAGCGGATTGTCATTCAACATCGATGTTGGCTGATCCACCGCAATCGCGAGCAAGCTCGCTCCCACAAGGGGTAAGCAGTGGCCACGCACTGTATTGCCGCCCCTCAAGCCTTCGGGCAAACTGCCCGCCGTTCGATTCCGACCTGGGGAAACACTCATGCACGCCATCATGCTCAAGGCCAAGCTGCATCGCGCCGAAGTCACCCATGCTGTACTCGATTACGAAGGCTCCTGCGCCATCGACGGCGAGTGGCTGGACTTGTCCGGTATCCGTGAATACGAACAGATCCAGATTTATAACGTCGACAACGGCGAACGCTTCACCACCTATGCGATTCGTGGCGAAGAAGGCTCGCGGATGATTTCCGTCAACGGTGCTGCCGCGCATAAGGCCAAGGTCGGTGATCGAGTGATCATCTGCGCCTACGCTCATTACAGCGACGCCGAGCTGCTCAACTTCAAGCCGCGGATGCTCTACATGGCGCCGGGCAACGAACTGAGCCACACCAGCAACGCCATCCCGATCCAGGTCGCCTGATCGAACCAACGTCCTGTCACCTGCCCGTTTGTCGGCCCATACGCTACTCGATGTTAAAAAAGTACCGGAAACGGGTCAGACAAAGGCAAGACAGATCAATGCGCGGGGTTTACTGTATTCGCCCTGCGCCATGAAATCGTCTCGACGCAGTTGACCGGAGCGCCCGCCCGCAGCGTTCCGGGATTTTTCGTGTTCAAAAAGCCGTTCAAGTAAAAAGGAAACCCGCAGCGATGGCGTACTACCGCACTCCTCATGACGTGACCGCTCTGCCCGCCTGGCAAGCGTTGAAAGACCACCGCCAAGCCATGCAGGATTTCAGCATGCGCGAAGCCTTTAATGCCGACCCGCAGCGTTTTACTCAATTCACCCTCAGCAGCTGCGGCCTGTTTCTCGATTACTCCAAGAACCTGATCAACGCCCAGACCCGCAATCTGCTGGTGGGCCTGGCCAACGAAGTCGACCTCAAGGGCGCGATCAAGTCGCTGTTCGACGGCGAAATCGTCAACTCCTCCGAAGGCCGCCCGGCCCTGCACACCGCTCTGCGCCGCCCGGTTGGCGACAAGTTGTCGGTGAACGGCGTCAACGTGATGCCCGAAGTGCATAAAGTGCTGAACCAGATCACTGATCTTGTGGGCCGTATCCACGATGGTCTGTGGCGCGGTTACACCGAGAAGCCGATCACTGACGTGGTGAACATCGGCATCGGTGGCTCGTTCCTCGGCCCTGAACTGGTGTCCGAAGCGCTGTTGTCCTACGCCCAGAAAGGCGTGCGTTGCCATTACCTGGCGAACATCGACGGCAGTGAATTCCACGAACTGACCATGAAGCTGCGCGCCGAGACCACGCTGTTCATCGTCTCGTCGAAATCCTTCAACACCCTCGAAACCCTGAAGAATGCCCAGGCCGCACGCGCCTGGTACCTGGCCCAGGGTGGTTCGGAAGCCGAGCTGTATCGTCACTTCATCGCCGTGTCGAGCAACAACGCCGCCGCTGTGGCCTTCGGCATCCGCGAAGAAAACATCTTCCCGATGTGGGACTGGGTTGGCGGTCGTTATTCGCTGTGGTCGGCCATCGGTTTGCCGATCGCCCTGGCCATCGGCATGTCGAACTTCAAGGAACTGCTGTCCGGTGCCTACACCATGGACCAGCATTTCCAGAGCGCGCCGTTCGAACAGAACATGCCGGTGCTGCTGGCGTTGCTCGGCGTCTGGTACGGCAACTTCTGGGGCGCGCAAAGCCACGCGATCCTGCCGTACGACCACTACCTGCGTAACATCACCAAGCACTTGCAACAGCTGGACATGGAATCCAACGGCAAGAGCGTCCGTCAGGACGGCACGCCCGTGTCCACCGACACCGGCCCGGTCATCTGGGGCGGCGTGGGTTGCAACGGTCAACACGCTTACCACCAGTTGCTGCACCAGGGCACCCAGCTGATCCCGGCTGACTTCATCGTGCCGATCGTCAGCTTCAACCCGGTGTCCGACCACCACCAGTGGCTGTACGCCAACTGCCTGTCGCAAAGCCAGGCATTGATGCTCGGCAAGACCCTTGCCGAAGCTGAAAACGAGCTGCGCGACAAAGGCATGAGTGAAGAAGACGTGCATAAACTCGCACCGCACAAGGTGATCCCGGGCAACCGTCCGAGCAACACCCTGGTGGTCGAGCGCATCAGTCCGCGTCGTCTCGGCGCGCTGGTGGCGATGTACGAACACAAAGTCTTCGTGCAAAGCGTAGTGTGGGGCATCAACGCCTTCGACCAGTGGGGCGTGGAGCTGGGCAAGGAGCTGGGCAAAGGCGTCTACAACCGCCTGGTCGGCAGCGAAGAAACCCCGGCTGACGATGCTTCCACCCAAGGCCTGATCAACTATTTCCGTGGTCGTCACCGCGGCTGATCTAACGCCCCGCCCACAGGGTTTGTGCCAGGCATACATTCTGTGGGCAACACCAATACTGTGGGAGTGAGCCTGCTCGCGATAACGGTTTGTCATTCAACATCGATGTCGACTGATCCACCGCTATCGCGAGCAGGCTCACTCCCACAGTTGTTTTGGGTTACCCATTCCCAAGGCGTTCGGCTTGAACCCTTCCGCTACTCGGCGCATCTTTATTACTTGTCGCAACAAGAATAAGGAACCGTCATGTTCGATATCAGCACGTTCCCCATAGCCGATGCCGTCCGCCGGGCTGCGCACTTGAGCCAAGACGACTATAAGCGCCTCTACCGCCAATCCATCGAACACCCCACTGAGTTCTGGGCTGAACAGGCCACAAGGTTTCTCGACTGGAGTAAACACTGGGACACCGTCCAGCGTTACAACCTGAAAACCGGCGAGGCCAGTTGGTTTGCCGGCGGCAAGTTGAATGTCAGTTACAACTGCATCGACCGCCATCTGGAAAAACGCGGCGACCAGACCGCCATTCTTTGGGAAGGCGACGACCCCGCTGAATCGGCGCAGATCACCTACAAAAAACTCCATCACAACGTCTGCCGCCTGGCCAACGTGCTCAAAAGCCGTGGCGTGAAAAAGGGCGACCGCGTATGCATCTACATGCCGATGATTCCCGAAGCCGCCTACGCGATGCTCGCCTGCACGAGGATTGGCGCAGTGCATTCGGTGGTATTCGGTGGTTTCTCACCTGATTCCGTACGCGACCGCATTCTCGATGCCGATTGCTGCACCGTGATCACTGCCGATGAAGGCGTGCGTGGCGGTAAATTCGTGCCGCTCAAGAAGAAGGTCGACGAGGCCCTGAAAAGCTGCCCGAATGTCAGCACGGTCATAGTCGTTGAGCGCACCCAAGGCGAGGTGGACTGGGTAGAAGGCCGTGACCTCTGGTATCACCAGGCGCTGCGCGACGTCAGCGACGATTGCCCGCCGGAACCGATGGACGCCGAAGACCCGCTGTTCATCCTCTACACCTCCGGCAGCACCGGCAAACCCAAAGGCGTGCTGCACACCACCGGCGGCTATCTGCTGCAAGCGGCAATGACCTTCAAATACGTGCTCGACTACCGCGACGACGAAGTCTTCTGGTGCACCGCCGACGTCGGCTGGGTCACCGGCCACAGCTACATCGTCTACGGCCCGCTGGCCAATGGCGCGACCACGCTGATCTTCGAAGGGGTGCCAAGCTACCCGAGCAGTTCGCGCTTCTGGCAGGTTATCGATAAACATCACGTCAATATCTTCTACACCGCCCCGACTGCACTGCGCTCGCTGATGCGTGAAGGCCCGGAACCGTTGAAGGAAACGTCGCGCGCGAGCCTGAGATTACTCGGCAGCGTCGGCGAGCCAATCAACCCGGAAGCGTGGGATTGGTACTTCAATGCCGTCGGCGAACAACGTTGTCCAATCGTCGACACCTGGTGGCAGACCGAAACCGGCGGCATCATGCTCAGCCCGCTGGTCAGCGCACAACGGATCAAACCCGGTTGCGCCACACAACCGATGTTCGGCGTACAGCCCGTGCTGCTGGATGAGACGGGCAAGGAAATCAAAGGCGCCGGCAGCGGCGTGTTGGCGATCAAGTCCAGTTGGCCGGCACAGATCCGCAGTGTCTATGGCGATCCGCAACGGATGGTCGACACCTACTTCAAGCCCTACCCCGGCTATTACTTCACCGGTGACGGCGCGCGGCGCGACGAGGACGGCGATTACTGGATCACCGGGCGCATCGACGACGTGATCAACGTTTCCGGGCACCGTATTGGCACCGCAGAAGTGGAAAGCGCGCTGATCCTGCACGACAGCATCGCCGAGGCCGCCGTGGTCGGTTACCCCCATGACATCAAGGGCCAGGGCATCTACGCCTTCGTCACCCCCATGAACGGCACCGAACCCACTGACGAACTGAAGAAAGAACTGCTGGCCCACGTCATCAAGGAAATCGGCAGCTTCGCCAAGCCGGATTTGATCCAGTGGGCGCCGGCCTTGCCGAAAACCCGCTCAGGCAAGATCATGCGGCGCATTCTGCGCAAGATCGCCTGCAACGAACTGGACAGCCTCGGTGACACCTCGACGCTGGCTGACCCAAGTGTGGTGCAAGGCCTGATCGACAAGCGTCTGAACCAGTAAGCCCCGCGCGGCCAGCGATGGCCGCGTTTTCTTTCTACAACTGAGTCGCCATGGAATTTATCCGCAGCCGCATCGAAACCCAGCTCATGAGCCTGACCGGTCTGTCCCTGGGCAAACTCGACCTGGAAAATCCCAAGGGCGATCCCGGCCTGTTCGGTCCCGACTCGGTGAGCTGGCAAGTCCATGGCGATTTCAGCAGCATGCTGATCGGCGGCATCAGCGCGCTGATGCTTCAGGCCCTGCATCCATTGGCATTGGCCGGGGTCTGGGATCATTCGAATTTTCGCGAAGACATGATCGGCCGCTTGCGCCGCACCAGTCAGTTCATCTCCGGAACGACATTCGGATCGCGCAAGGACGCCGACTGGTTGATCGAGAAAGTCCGCACCATTCACCTGCAAGTGGTTGGCACCGCGCCGGATGGCCGGCCCTACGCCGCCAGCGATCCCGACCTGCTGACGTGGGTGCACGTGGCCGAGGTCAGCAACTTCCTGGCCGCGCATCTGCGGTATCGCAATCCGCACCTGTCTGCGCTTGATCAAGACCGTTACTACGGGGAAATCGCGATGATTGCCGAACGCCTGGGCGCGCGCGATGTGCCGCGCAACCGCAAGGAAATCGCGGCTTATCTTGAACGAGTCCGCCCGCAACTGCTGTGCGACCAACGCAGTCGCGAGGTGTTGCGACTGCTGCTGAACGCGCCCGCCCCCAGTCGCCTGGCCAAACCGTTCGGCGGCTTGATGATGCAGGCCGGGATCGACCTGTTGCCAGACTGGGCCAGTGACATGCTCGACGTGCGCCAGAACCCGCTGCAACGTCAACTGATCCGTGCCAGCGTCAAGCGCAGCGCACCGATGCTGCGTTGGGCGATGCGAAATGGCTCGGTGCAGCGGGCCAAGCGACGGATGGGGCTACTCACCTGATAAAAAGCATCGCGAGCAGGCTCGCTCCCACATGGGTTTTGTGTTGCTCACTAAATAGGTGACTCATAAAGATCCAGTGTGGGAGCGAGCCTGCTCGCGATGGCAGCACCAAGGTTTCGCGCCAAGCTGTTAAACTCCCGCGCCAAATTCCCTCCTGCAAGGCGCCCAGCATGTCTTCCTTGAATCAGGCGCTGCGCGCCGCCCTCGATCATCGCCAGGACCTGCTTGCCGAACTGCATCAGCAAGGCACCGACTGCTATCGCCTGTTTCACGGCAGCCAGGAAGGCGCCGGTGGCCTGACCATCGACCGCTACGGCCCGCAATTGCTGGTGCAAAGCTTTCACCAGGCGTTGGAACGTGACGCGCTGCTGCAACTGCACGATGCGATTAATCAACACTTGGGCCTGGAAACGCTGCTGGTCTACAACGATCGTTCCCGGGGCAACTCGCGTATCGACCGCGAAGACACCGTCTATCGCGCCGACGACGCCGCGCTACAGGACCTGGTCGGCCACGAATGGGGGCTCAATTATCGGGTGCGCGGACGTCATGCCGGCCAGGATCCGCTGCTGTTCCTTGACCTGCGCAACACTCGTGGCTGGGTCAAGGAGCACAGCAAAAACAAAAGCGTGCTCAACCTGTTCGCCTACACCTGCGGCGTGGGTTTGAGCGCCGCGGCCGGTGGCGCACGCGAGGTGTGCAATCTGGATTTCGCCGAGGGCAACCTGGCGGTCGGTCGTGAAAACGGCCTGCTCAACCCACAGCTGCCGACCATGGAATTCATCCAGTCCGATTACTTCCCGGCTATCCGTCAACTGGCGGGCCTGCCCATCAGTCAACGGCGCGGGCAGAAACTACCGAGTTACCCGCGCCTTGAGCAGCGTCAATACGACCTCGTACTGCTCGACCCGCCCGCCTGGGCCAAAAGTGCATTTGGCACGGTCGATTTGTTGCGTGACTATCAGAGCCTGCTCAAACCCGCCCTGCTGGCGACCGCCGACAATGGCGTGCTGATCTGCTGCAACAACCTGGCAAAGGTCAGCATGGACGATTGGCGCGAACAGGTTTTGCGTTGCGCGCAAAAGGCTGGCCGGCCCGTCCGTGAGTGGACGGTAATGAAGCCCGGCGGTGATTTCCCATCGCTGGATCAACAACCACCGCTGAAAACCCTGATCCTGCAATTCTAAGATTCAGCAAAAAATCAGATTAATCCTGGAAAGCAGGATGGCTTCGGAACCGGAAACGCGTGCCATACTCCAACGCACTCCGATTCAGACAGACGAAGCCACACATGCCCAAAGGATTGATTCGCGCTATCGGCGCTTTGTTGACTGCTCTGGCCCTTTATAGCCTGCTGGGGTTTCTGATTTTACCGGGCATCGCGCTGCGCATTGCCAATCAGCAACTGGCCCACTATGCCACGACGCCTGCCACGATTTCGCGGATCGAACTCAACCCCTTCAGCCTGGAAGTGACCCTTTGGGGCCTGGTCATCGGTGAACCTGGCAAGGAACAGGTCGGCTTCGAACGCCTGTACGCCAACCTGCAGATCGACAGCCTGTGGACCAAGGCGCTGCACCTGTCCGATATCGAAATAGACAAGCCCAAGACCGAAATCCTCTTTGGCAAGGACGGCAAACTCAATCTGCTGGGCCTGTTCAAAATACCCGCCAGCGAACCGACCCCGGCAGACCCGAACGCCAAGCCGTTTCCGCTGCGCATCGAGCGCATCAAACTGGCTGGCGGCAATGTGCATTTTCAGGATTCACGCCCCAGTGAACCCATTGAATTTCTTTACGACAAGCTCGACTTCGAACTGAAGAACCTCAGCACCCTGCCCGAGGACAGTGCCAACATGACGTTGGTGGCCATCGGCCCGGGAGGTGGACAGCTCGACTGGACCGGCAATTTCAGCCTGATCCCGATTACCTCCGAAGGTAAGCTGAAAATCACCGACGGCAAGATGAAATCCTTTTGGCCCTATGTCCGTGACGCTTTGCCGCTGGTGCTGGAAAACGGCGTCGTCAACCTGAGTACCGACTACAAACTCAACCTGTCCAAAGAAACCCACCTGCTGCTAAGCAACGTTGCCGTCAGCGTCGCGCCCTTCGCCATCAAGGCCCCGGACGGTCGGCCGCTGGCGAGACTGGAGCGCCTGGACATCAGCGACACCACCGTGGACCTGGCCAAGCAACAAGTGGTGGTCGGCAAGATCCGCAGTAACAAGCTGGAAACCTGGGCTGCCCTCGAAGCCGATGGCCAACTCGACTGGCAAAAACTGTTCGCCAGCCAACCGTCCAAAGCGGCGGTAAAAGCCAACGCCGAGCCGAAGAAAACGCCGGCGGCAGCCGATTCGCCGAAAGCTGAACCCGCCGCGCCAGGCAAACCGTGGCAAGTGCTGCTCAAAGACGTGCAACTGCGCAATTACCAGGTGCACCTGGCCGACCGCAAGGCACAACCTGCCGTGGCATTGGACGTCGGTCCGCTGAACCTGGACCTGCAAAACTTCGACAGCCTTAACGGCTCGCCTTTCAACCTCAAGCTCGACACCGGCGTGGGCAACCAAGGCAAACTTACGGTCGACGGCTTGGTCAATCTGGCGCCGGTCAGCGCCAAGCTGAAGGTGCAGACCAAAGACATCGATCTGCGGGTCGCGCAGTCCTACATCAACCCGTTCATCCGCCTCGAACTGCGCAGCGGCATGCTCGGCAGTGACCTGGCTGTCGACCTCAAGAGCACCGAGCCGCTGGCGTTCAACGTCACCGGCCGCGCTCAGGTCGATCAACTGCATACCCTCGACACCCTGAAAACCCGCGACTTCCTCAAGTGGCAGCAACTGGTGCTCGAAGGCCTGAACTATCAACACGGCGACAGCCTGTCGATCGACAAGGTCAACCTGTACCAGCCGTATGCGCGCTTCATGATCAATGATGATCGCACCACCAATATCGACGACCTGCTGATCCCGCAACCGGCCGACTCAGGTGTTGCCAAGACTGCGGCGGCCAAACCCGCCAGCCAGGAAAAACCCCTGGGCATCCATGTCGGCGGCGTGGCCATCAATGACGGTTCGGCAAACTTCGCCGACTTCAGCCTGACACCCAACTTCGCCACCGCCGTGCAACAACTCAACGGGCAGATCGGCACCATCGACAGCCGCCAGGCGAAACCGGCCAGCGTCGACATCAAAGGCAAGGTCGACCGCTATGCGCCCGTGACCATCAAGGGCTCGGTCAACCCGTTCGACCCGATGGCCAGCCTCGACATCGCCACCAGCTTCAAACGCGTGGAACTGACCACGTTGACGCCCTACTCCGGCAAGTTCGCCGGTTACCGCATCCGCAAGGGCCGACTCAATCTCGATCTGCATTACATGATCACCAAAGGCCAGCTCAAAGCTGAAAACAAAGTGGTGCTCGAGCAACTGCAACTGGGTGAGAAAGTCGACAGCCCGGATGCCGTCAGTCTGCCGTTGAAACTGGCGATTGCCTTGCTCAAGGACGTCGACGGCAAGATTTCCATCGAGCTGCCGGTGACCGGCGACCTGAACAACCCGCAGTTCAGCATCATGCCGATTGTCTGGCAGACCTTGCGCAACCTGATCGTCAAGGCCGCCGCCGCGCCGTTCAAAATGATTGGTGGGCTGGTCAGTGGCGGCGGTTCCGAAGATCTGGGCAGTGTTTCGTTCGAGCCGGGTTCGAGCGATCTGAACAAGGAGGCCGAAGCGGCACTGGTCAAACTGTCGCAAGCCTTGAAGGAACGCCCGGACCTGCATCTGGAAATTGAAGGCACTGCCGCTGCCAGCAGCGACGGTCCGCTGATTGCCGAGCAACGGCTTGAGCGTGAATACCAATACAACTACTACAAAATGCTCCAGCGTCGCGGCGACAAGGTTCCGGCACAGGCGTCGTTGGTCGACGTGCCGGACAGCGAGAAAGGCCCATTGCTGGAAGGAATCTACCGCACACGCCTGAAGACCCAGCCACCCGCCGAATGGAAGGACCTGGGCAAGGAAGAACGCACCGCCAAAATGCGTGCCGAGGTGATCAAGTTCTGGAGTACCAACGAGGTGCTGCTACGACAACTCGGTCAGGATCGCGCCAGCAGCATCAAGGATTTCCTGGTGGACAAGACCCAGATGGCCGATGACCGTGTCTACTTCGTCGACGCCAACCTTGGCGAGGCGCAAAGTGATGGTCGTGTGGTGACGCCGATGCACCTGGATGCCGAATGATGATCAGACGAGTGCTGATGGGCTTGAGCGTAACCTTGGCATTGGCAGCCAGCCAGGCCTGGGCGACCGATACATTGCGCTGCGGCAGTCAATTGGTCAGCGTGGGGGACAGGACCAGCGAGGTGCTGCAAAAGTGCGGTGAGCCCATTGCCCGCGACTTGCTGGGCTACAAGCGCAGCGCCAACCGACGGGAAGAGTTCCAGGTCGAAGAATGGACCTACGGGCCCAATAGCGGGATGTATCAATACTTGCGGTTTGAAGGCAATCGGCTGAAACAGATCACCAGCAAACGCGGAAACTGAAGACACCACTCCCACATGGGTTTTGCGGCGCCCACAATAGAACAGGCCCCCGACACGAATGTCGGAGGCCTGTAATGACCACATCCTTGTGGCCTTCGCATGAACTCTTCAGATGCAACAGGCGTACTACTCAGCCCACCTGCTGCGCCTTCTCCCGGTTCAGGCGAGAAGTCTTGCCTTACTCGGCTTTCAGGCCGTCAGCGGAGACCGCTTTGACGCCTTTGATTTTCTTGGTGATCGCGACAGCGGTAGTTTTCTGAGCTTCGGTCACTGCAACGGTGGACGACAGCGATACAACACCTTTGTTGGTTTCAACTTTGATGTCGGTGCCAGGAATGCCTTTTTCAGTTACCAGGTCGCTTTTGACTTTGGTGGTGATCCAGGTATCGGAAGTAGCTTCCTTGGCCTTGGTCACTTCACCCGCCGCCAGAGTCATCGGGGCTTGGGTGGTAGTGGTTTGTGCAAATGCTGCGTTGGCCATGGTCAGGGTCAGCGCGGTAGCAGCAGCGGCAGCGATAGCGAACTTCTTCATACGAGTAACTCCTGTTTTTCTATAAAGTCTGCTGTGTGTCTTATTCAGCAGGGT
Source organism: Pseudomonas sp. IT-P294 (assembly GCF_949767865.1). NCBI lineage: Bacteria > Pseudomonadati > Pseudomonadota > Gammaproteobacteria > Pseudomonadales > Pseudomonadaceae > Pseudomonas > Pseudomonas sp. IT-P294. The sequence continues at coordinate 40,087 of NZ_CATKQW010000056.1, forward strand.
TACTGGGTATGTTGCGAACGGTGTGCCAACTTTGAGACAACGAATAAACCTATATAAAACAGTCACTTAAGAAATAGCCTGATTTTCGGATTCATGCAAAATGCATGACTTGGTGATTCTCTACATGCAAGTTGCGGGTTTTGCCTTGGGCCTAAGGCCATGAATTGTCGGGGGTTTTCATGTTTTCGGAATTCCAGGGTGTTTTTCCAACAGGAAGCCCCCGCTTTTCAGGGCTAATGCGGTTCAGTTACGACATTTTTGGGGTTGGGGTTGGGGGCATATCCGTTTCTGCGGTCATGGCGGCTATTGGTTCCGCCCTGACGGCGGGTCACTTGGAAGAGCGCCAAGTAACCAAGCGCTTGCGCCCCTGACGTCCGGTGCCTCGCCTAGGCTCGGCATCCCCTCACTCCGGTCCTGCTCCGTGGGCCCGCCGCCATCGGCCATCCATGGCCGGGGGCGGCTAACCCGGCATCCATGCCGGGTTGCCCACTGCGCAGAACCTGCGTTCGGCCTTCCGATGGGGCAGATCAAGATCAAAAGCGGAAGGCGAGCTAACGCTCGACCTGAAGAGTGGTGAGAAGCAAAAGCGGTGCGCCTATCTGCTCTGCTTTATGTGGGAGTGAGCCTGCTCGCAATGCTGTTGCTGTTGCTGTTGATCGTTCCCATGCTCTGCGTGGGAATGCCGCCGGGGACGCTCTGCGTCCCGCTGTCGACACCAGACTTGAGTCTTGCGCAAGGGTGACGCGGAGCGTCACGGGATGCATTCCCACGCAGAGCGTGGGAACGATCATTAAATTGCGGGTTTTGCCTGGTGCCTAAGGCCATGAATTGTCGAGATTTTCTCGCTGGTTTGCTGAGCATCAAACGCCAGGCAAAAAAATACCCCACCGTAAGTGGCAGGGCATTGATAGATCGAGCTGAAAGTCAGACGCCTGGGCAGCTGTTGTTTGTGTAGTCCTTTGAACCCGAGAACGCACAAGACCAGCCAGTAGTAGCGCTACGAGTCAGCGTAATTGTCTGACCCAGGACTGGCGGCGGCGAATTGATCAACTTGCAGACAATCGTCCCTTTGCCGTCAACAACCGTACCTATGATCGTCAGTGTACAGTTTTGAGTCGCGGCCACGTTTGGACTCACATTAGCGGTGGATGGGTTGGTAACCCCGTCGTTCATCACGTCTTCAAAACTGACTTTAAGCGCGGACACCTCAGCGACGCCGGCAGTGACCTTGGCCTTTGCCTGGTATTTGGAATACTGCGGCAACGCAAACGTCGCCAGAATCCCGATGATCGCCACCACGATCAGCAGCTCGATCAGGGTAAAACCTTTTTGAGTATTCATAGACAAGCTCCATGCATGAGTCGAAATCTCATGACCTGAATTAGCCCCAGCACAGCCCGTGCCAAGCGCCGCGCCCCCTGCTGGCAGGGCGCACACTCCATAGACAGCCCTGCCCTACCCCCAGTAACCGCACTATCTGACACTTTTTGTCACCTGACACCCGTGGTTTGGCTCAGCTCGTTGACTAGGCTATAAGTCATGAACTGTCTGCGTCCGGTATCCCAATGAATGACATCGCCCTTAGCGGTCTGGCCAAGCAATTGGTCCTGGCCGAGCTGCTCACTGAACAAAGCGCGCAACAGGCGTATCAGCAAGCTCAACGCAGCAAAATCTCACTGGTCAATTACCTGGTGCAGAACAAACTGGTGAAGAGCCAGCAGGTTGCCGAGATCGCCTGCGAGCACTTCGGCATGGCGCTGCTCGACCTCAACTGCCTGGACAAGGAAACCCAGCCACGAGGGCTGGTGAGCGAAAAGCTGGTTCGCCAGCACCACGTCCTGCCCCTGTGGCGACGCGGCAACAAACTGTTCGTGGGCGTTTCCGACCCGACCAACCAGCAAGCCATCAATGACATCCAGTTCAGTACCGGGTTAACCACCGAAGCCATTCTGGTGGAGGACGACAAGCTCGTCGACGCCATCGATAAATTCTTCGACAACCATTCCACCGGCCTCGAGGACATGGCGGATGTAGACCTTGACGGCGTGGACACCGAGTCAGTCGATGACAACAAGAGAGACTCCATCGCCGGTCAAGATGCCGATGACGCTCCGGTGGTGCGCTTCGTTCACAAGATGCTGCTCGACGCGATCAAAAGCGGCTCTTCCGATTTGCATTTCGAGCCCTACGAAAAATCCTACCGGGTGCGGATGCGTACCGACGGCATGCTGCGCGAAGTCGCCAAGCCGCCGATTCAACTGGCCAGTCGTATTGCGGCACGGTTGAAAGTCATGGCCAGCCTCGACATCTCCGAGCGGCGCAAACCTCAGGACGGGCGGATCAAGATGCGCTTGTCCAAGACCAAGTCCATCGACTTCCGGGTCAATACCCTGCCGACCCTGTGGGGCGAGAAGGTGGTGATCCGGATCCTCGACCCGTCCAGCGCACAGATGGGCATCGACGCCCTCGGCTATGAACCCGAGCAGAAAGACCTGTACATGGCCGCGCTGAAACAGCCACAGGGGATGATCCTGGTCACCGGCCCCACCGGTTCGGGCAAAACGGTATCGCTCTACACCGGCCTGAATATCCTCAACACCGTGGACATCAACATTTCCACCGCCGAAGACCCGGTGGAGATCAACATGGAAGGCATCAACCAGGTCAACGTCAATCCGAAACAGGGACTGGATTTCGCCCAGGCCCTGCGTTCGTTTCTGCGTCAGGACCCGGACGTCATCATGGTCGGCGAAATCCGCGACCTCGAAACCGCCGAAATTGCCATCAAGGCCGCCCAGACCGGACACATGGTGCTTTCCACCCTGCACACCAACAGCGCCGCCGAAACCCTGACCCGCTTGCACAACATGGGCATTCAGGGTTTCAACATCGCCACGTCGGTCACCCTGATCATTGCCCAGCGACTGGCGCGCAAACTGTGCAGCCATTGCAAGAGGCCCATCGAGATTCCCCGCGAGGCGCTGCTCAAGGAAGGTTTCCCCGAGGAACGCATCGGCTCGTTCACGATCTATGAACCGGTCGGTTGCGACCAGTGCAACGGCGGCTACAAAGGCCGCGTGGGGATTTATGAAGTGGTGAAGAACACCCCGGATCTGCAACGCCTGATCATGGCCGAAGGCAACTCGCTGGAAATCGATATCCAGATGCGCAAGGACGGTTTCAACGACCTGCGCACTTCCGGCCTGATCAAGGCCATGCAAGGCGTCACCAGTCTTGAAGAAATCAATCGGGTCACCAAGGACTGAACATGGCGGTCAAAGCGGCAAAAACAAGCGTCTACGCCTGGGAGGGCACGGACAGGAAAGGCACCAGGATGACCGGCGAGTTGAGCGGTCAGAACCCCGCGTTGATCAAGGCCCAGTTACGCAAGCAGGGCATCAATCCGGGAAAGGTGCGCAAGAAATCCGCCTCGATCTTCAGTTTTGGCAACCGTATCAAGGCTCAGGAAATCGCCCTGTTTACCCGGCAGATGGCGACCATGATGAAAGCCGGCGTGCCGTTGTTGCAGTCGTTCGACATCATTGGTGAGGGTTTCGATAACCCGGCCATGCGCAAACTGGTGGATGAGGTGAAACAGGAAGTCGCGGCCGGTAACAGCTTCGCGGCGTCCTTGCGTAAAAAGCCGCAGTATTTCGATGAGCTCTACTGCAACCTCGTCGACGCCGGAGAGCAGGCGGGTGCCCTGGACACACTGCTGGAACGGGTGGCGACCTATAAGGAAAAGAGCGAAAGCCTCAAGGCCAAGATCAAGAAAGCCATGACCTACCCGCTGGCAGTGGTGTTTGTGGCGATCATCGTCACCGGCATTCTGCTGGTCAAGGTGGTGCCGCAGTTCGAATCCGTGTTCAAAGGCTTTGGCGCCGAGTTGCCGGCCTTCACGGTCATGGTCATCAGGCTGTCGGAGTTCATGCAAGCGTGGTGGTGGGTGATGCTCGGCGTGCTGATCGCGACCGTATTCGGTGTGCGCCGCGCCTTCAAGACGTCCGAGGCCTTTCGGGACAGAATGGACACCTGGCTGCTGAAACTGCCGTTGATTGGCACGCTCATGTACAAGTCTGCCGTGGCCCGTTACGCCCGCACGCTGTCGACCACCTTCGCCGCCGGCGTGCCGCTGGTCGAGGCTCTGGAATCAGTGGCTGGGGCCACCGGCAACATCGTGTTCAAGCGAGCGGTCCTGCGGATCAAACAGGACGTGTCGACCGGCATGCAGCTGAATTTTTCCATGCGCACTTCCGGCATTTTTCCCAGCATGGCTATTCAGCTGACCGCCATTGGCGAAGAATCAGGTGCCCTCGACGACATGCTGGACAAGGTCGCGAGTTTCTACGAGGACGAAGTGGACAACATGGTCGACAACCTGACCAGCCTGATGGAACCGTTCATCATGGTGGTGCTGGGTGTTGTCGTCGGTGGCCTGGTCGTCGCGATGTACCTGCCTATCTTCCAACTCGGCTCAGCGATCTGACATGCCCTTGAACGATATTCTGACCTTCTACCCGCTGGTGTTCGTGGTCATCGCATTGGCGGTGGGGCTGCTGGTGGGAAGCTTCCTCAATGTGCTGGTCTGGCGCCTGCCGAAAATGCTCGACCGCGAATGGCGGCTGCAAGCCCGTGATGTGCTGGGCGTGCCCCAGGAAGTCCCCGGCCCGACCTATAACCTGATGCTGCCGCATTCTCAATGCCCACATTGCAACCATCGCATTCGCGCGTGGGAAAACATACCGCTGCTCAGTTATGTCTTTTTGCGGGGGCGATGCTCAAGCTGTGCCGCACCGATCAGCAAGCGCTATCCACTGACCGAACTGGCCTGCGGCCTGCTTTCGGCGTTTATCGCCTGGCATTTCGGTTTCGGCTGGCAAGCCTGCCTGCTGATGGTCCTGACCTGGGGCCTGCTGGCGATGAGCCTGATCGATGCCGAACATCAACTGCTGCCGGATGTGCTAGTGCTGCCGCTGCTGTGGCTGGGATTGATCGTCAACAGCTTCGGGCTGTTCGTGTCCTTGCATGAAGCCTTGTGGGGCGCGGTGGCCGGTTATCTGACATTGTGGTTGGTGTTCTGGCTGTTCAAACTGATCACCGGCAAGGACGGCATCGGCCAAGGAGATTTCAAGTTACTGGCGATGCTCGGGGCCTGGGGCGGCTGGCAAATGTTGCCGTTGACGCTCCTGCTGTCATCGCTGGTGGGGGCCGTTATCGGGGTCATTCTGCTGCGCTTGCGCCAGGCGAAAACCTCGACACCAATACCCTTCGGCCCCTTTCTGGCGATTGCCGGCTGGATTGCCTTGCTCTGGGGTGGTCAAATAACCGACTTCTATTGGCAGTTTGTCGGTTTGAAATGAATACCCCTGTGGAAAAACCCTGGATTCTTGGCTTGACCGGCGGCATCGGCAGCGGCAAAAGCGCGGCGGCCCAGCACTTCATCGACCTGGGCGTGCACGTGGTCGACGCCGATCATGCGGCGCGCTGGGTGGTGGAACCGGGTCGCCCGGCGCTGGCCAGCATCGCTGAGCATTTCGGCCCCGGCGTGTTGCTAGCCGATGGACAACTGGATCGCGCAGCGCTGCGCAAACTGATCTTCGAGGTGCCCGAGGAACGCCGTTGGCTTGAGGCGTTGCTGCATCCGCTGATCGCCAAGGAAATCGCCAAGCATCTGGCCAAGGCACAATCGCCTTACGCGATTCTGGTTTCGCCGTTGCTGATCGAATCCGGGCAGTCCGCCATGACCCAACGGGTCTTGGTGATAGATGCACCGGAACAGCTACAGATCGAACGCACCCTGCAGCGCGACCAGACGAACGAGCAACAGGTCCAGGCGATCCTCAAGGCCCAGTCCAGCCGCCAGGACCGCGTGAGCCATGCCGACGATGTGGTGGTCAACGACCGCGACCTCGCCTGGCTGCACAGCGAGGTCGAACGCCTGCATCACTTTTACCTAACTTTGCGTGGAGGCCAGTCATGAGCCAGACCCCAACCGTCAATTGCCCAACCTGTGGCGCTCCTGTTGAATGGGTCGCCAGCAACGTCAATCGGCCGTTCTGCTCGGATCGCTGCAAGCTGATCGACCTCGGCGCCTGGGCGTCGGAAGAACACAAGATTCCGGTCGCCCCGGATGCCGAGGATGAAATGTTTTCCGGGGATTTCGACCCGCGTCACTGATGACTCAAGGTCGCATAAATCCGTACTCCTGGCTGTCATCGAGGTTTTCCGCCAGAAAACTCAACTCATCGGCCAGGTCTTCGAGACTGCGCACTGCCTTGCTCTGCTGCACCACCGCACTGAGCAAGGCGCGCAGGCTCAGCCCCGGATCGAACCCCACCTCCTGCGCCGCATCCAGACTTTGACGCACCTCTTGCCTTGCCCATTCGTAGACACTCATTTCAATGCTCCTGTAGGTTTTGCAGAGCATGAAAGCATCAGCGTTTTATGGATTTGATGTGGGTCAAGACTTGGGATCGTCGTCTTTCCAGGGCGCCGAGAGGTAGCGGGTGCGGTTGAACGTTTCCAGCCATTCCGGACTGAACACCACCAGCGCGCTGACAATCATTCCGTTGATAAACGCTTCCGGGAAAATCAGCAGCCACAGATAGCCGACAAAATCTTCGAGCCAGTAAGGCATGGCAAAACGTTCGTCAAACCACAGCAACGTGAGCGCCAGCAGAAGGCACAGCAGCGCCGACAACGCTGCCGCAAAGAAACCGGAAACGAAGATATACACAAAGGGATTTCGCGGCTGCGCGCGCTCCACGAGGATCGCACAGCACTCAGTGACCAACACCGGCAGCAAAATGAACAGAGCGCCATTGACCCCGACAGCCGCCAGGTCCTGACGCCCGAGCAACACCAACCCGGCTTGCGCCACCAACCCGCCGATGATCGCCAGCGGCCAATCCAGCAGCAAGGTCACCGCCGTCATGCCGATGAAGTGGTAAGACACACCCGTGTCGAAATCACGGCGTACCAGCCACAGCATAAACAGGGCGAACACCGTACCGAACAGCAAATGCTGACGGCGGCTGTCACTGAACAGCTCAACCCAGGGCGCGCGGCAGAGGGCCCAGAGCAGCACGGGCACATACATCAACCAGCCGACCGTCAGGGTTTGCGGTGACAGCAGCTCGGCACCGATCATGGCCGGGCCTTCTCCAGCGCCTGGGTCCACAAAGGCAGAAGACTGAGCAGCAACACTGGCCAATATTTCACGTTCATCCCCTTGTTGAATCGCTTGTGCTTTATGGCCAACAGTCTACACCGCCCACTTCGGCAGCCCAGTAACGCCCTTTACCGGTAAACGTTTTGTGCTTTTCGCAGGGGCGTTGCGCTCATCCGCCGAGCGCGATGATCGCGGTGATTAAAACGGCCCCGGTGACCGCCATCGCCAAACCACCTTGCCACGGTTTTGCGCCGGCGTACTTGGCGAGTATCCAGCCAGCAAGGAAGAGCACTGCGAGTCCGACAACATTGGACACGCGTACTGCGAGCGCCGTCTCCTCAACGAGTAGAAACGGCACCACCAGCGGGAATGTAGAGAGCACTACCAACAGAAAAACGCCAACTGCTCCCATGAAATCATCCAGGCCGAGGCGCGGCGGCAAGGGCGTGGATGAATGCTTGACCATACGGCAGCGCAGGGATTCCAGCGCATCGGTGTCGATCAAGGACGAGAAGCGCGGTGGTAACGCCTCAGCAATCAGCGCTTGCCCGGCGGTGGGGTCGGCCGTGGCAAATAAACGTGTGAGCAACGTACGATTGCGTGTGCGCTCGATCAGCGTGCGCAATAAATACATCACGGCGTCCGCAAGTCCCCAGGCGAGGTTACAACCCAACGCGGCGATCATCATCGTACGTTCCGCCTCCTCGCCAGCGGTCGCCACGCTGATTGTTCCAGTGAAGGTCATTGCCATGAGCAGGCCGAAGATGACTTCCGTGACACGATCGACCGGATCAAGTACACGAGCCCGCTTTGGCTTTCCAGTACTTTGCATGCACTCATCCTCCCCCTGCCTGTGACAGGGATGCCCATCGCGTAAATCACGAGTCCCAGGACCGATTAAGCCTGGTAACTCGCAACCACTTGCTCAAGGTTTGAAAACATTCGTGTCTGGCTCAGCTCTGCCAAGGGCGAATGCATCATCATGGCCGATACAGTGGGGTTCATGCCGACCAGCAACAGTGTCACGCCTTGATCGCGCATTCGGCGCTCAGCTTCTATGAGCATTTTGAGCGCGGTGTATTCCAGATCGAAAACACCCGTGAAATCGATAGCCACGACGCGAGGTTTCGCCTCGACGATCAATGCCTGTAGTTTTTGTCCGACTCTCTCGGCATTGGCGAAGAAAATCCGGCCTTCGGGGCGCAGTAAAAGCAAATCGCAGAATTGCTCATCGAGGGGATTAGCGTCGCTCTTGGGGCGAAAGATGTTGGTTCCTGGCTTGCGAACCATGACATAGACCGGCGGGTCGGAACCCTGATGAGCCAAGGCCAGAAGTGACACGATTATTGCGACGACGATGCCTTGCAATGTTCCAAGGATCATGACTCCTAACGTTGCGACAACTGCCCAAATAAACTCTGTACGGCGGACCTTGAGAATTTCTTGAAACTCGGAAGGCTGAACAAGCCCGACTGAATAGACGATGACCACGGCAGCCAAGGTGGCATTGGGCATCAAGCCGATATAGGGGGCCAGTAACAGGCAGGTACCGAATGCCAAAATGGCTGTGATCAATCCCGCCAACTGCGTGTTGGCCCCGGCCAGCCGATTCACCGCCGTCTGCGTCGTTCCCCCTCCGGCGGTCATGGCGCCGAGGAAAGCTCCCCCGATGTTGGCCATGCCGGTCACGATCAATTCCCGGCTTGCTTGAGGCGAAGGTTCATCATTGCGACTGAAGGCACGCCCCGCAGCAATGGTTTCGGTAAAACTCATCAGCGCGATGCCCGCCGCAGAAGGCCAGAGCTGCGTCACTAGCCCCCACGCGGGCAACGTCACGGCGGGTAACCCTGTTGGAACATGACCGACAACCGAAACACCATGGTGATCCAGACCCAACAAGCTCACTCCGGCAATCCCGATGGCTACCGCTGCCAATGGCGCAGGTATGGCCGGAGTAAAGCGTTTCATGCTGATCAGGATAAGCACCATGAGCGCCCCGACCGCGACAGTCGGTAACGACGCATCAGGGATACCCTGCAACGTGACCAACACGTTATGGAAGAAGCCGCCCTTATCGATATGAATGCCGATGAGTTTGGGAATCTGATCGAGCACTATGACGACGCCGATTCCTGCCTTGAATCCAACCAGTACGGGCTCGGAGATAAAGCTGGCGACAAAGCCCATGCGCAAAATCCCCGCCAGTACGAGGAATCCCCCTACCAGCAGGGTCAATGTGGCTGAGGCCATCATCAAGTCTGCGCCGGAGGCGCCAACCTGTGCGAGTGCCGAGCCAGCAAGGATGGCGAGTGTCGTAGTCGTACTGAAACTGAGCGGCCGCGACGATCCGAGCAGGGCATAAATCAGCGTCGGCACCATGACCGTATACAGCCCGACCTGCACCGGCAGACCCGCAATGGTGGCGTACGCCAGCGCTTTGGGTATGACCACAGCCGCAGCGGTCAGACCTGCAACCGTATCGCCTTTGAGCCAGGCCTGCCGATAGTTGCTCACCCATTCAGGTACTGGCGTACGCGAGCCGCTGCTCGAATGCCCAAGCGCAACGTGAGAGGGGTCAATCCGTTGGGGTTCATTCGGTCCAGAGGGGCGCTGGCTCATTGAATACTCCCGAGCGAAATTGCATTCAGCAACTCATCCTTACGGATTCAGTATGGAAACGCAGCGGGTGTCGTGATTTGCGTTAAATCAACTTTTCGTCGCGCGGGTAATTCCCGAACCGTTTCACTTCAAGTATCTGGCTATAAGCATTGATCAATTTGATCGCGATTCGAAATATTGCCGATGTATCAGCTTTCGCTGTAACGGGCTGCCGGGCTGTCCCTTTGCGTACAGTTGATATTTGTCAGAAATGCCATCTTCCAGGGGTGTTAGCTTTTTAATAAGAAATGGCTACTTTATAAGAAATGCCTGCGTATCCATTCGAATAACCTATACGGGCATGGGAGGGGCGCGGGCGTGAATATAAATAATGCCAGACAGCCTGCCGGCTTTTCATTTGCCCTTGTTTTGGCGGCTTTGAGCCTGCTTTATGGCTGCGGCAAAGAACCGGTCTCACCGGCACGCAAGCCGCCTGAAGTAACCGTCATGACGGTCACTGCCCGAGACACGCCAGTATCCTTCGAATTCGTCGCTCAGACCCAGAGCTCCCGCGAGGTAGAAATACGTGCTCGCGTGGCCGGATTCCTGGATAAGCGGCTGTACACCGAAGGCGATCTGGTGAAGGCAGGGCAGACGCTGTTCCAGATGGACCGTAAACCCTTTGAGGCCGCGTTGGTGTCGGCTCAGGGGCAACTGGCCCAACAACAGGCCCGTTGGGAAGTGGCCAAGTCGACGCTGGCCCGAGTCCGCCCACTGGCAGCGCAGAATGCGGTCAGCAAGATGGACCTGGACAACGCCGTCGGCAACGAGCGTGAGACCCATGCCGCCGTATTGGCAGCAGAGGGTAATGTACGCACCGAGCAGTTGAACCTCAGTTACACCACCATCACCTCTCCCCTCACGGGGCTTTCAAGCTATGCCAAAAAACAGGAAGGCAGTTATGTGACGCCCGGTGAGTCGGGGCTGCTGACGTCCGTGTCACAGATGGACCCGATGTACGTCAACTTCAGTCTCTCGGAAAATGAAACCCTGAAGTACCGCGACGAAATCGCCGCCGGTCATCTTGTTTTCCCGCCACGAAGTGAATTTGTCGTTGAAGTGGTCTTGGCCGACGGCACCGTGGTGCCCAACACTGGCAAGGTGAATTTCCTGGCGCCTTCCTATAGCCAGGACACCGGCACCTTCCTGGTTCGGGCCGTGCTCGCCAACCCGAATGGCCAGCTCCGTCCCGGTCAGTTTGTAAGGGCCCTGGCCAAAGGCGCCTCCCGGCCCAACGCCATTCTTGTGCCACAAAAGGCGGTACTGGAAGGTGCCAAGAGCCACTTCGTCTGGGTCCTCAATGCCGAAGGCAAACCCGAGCAACGGGTGGTCGAAGTGGGTGACTGGCAAGGTGACAATTGGTTCATCAACAAAGGCCTGCGGGCGGGCGAGCGCATCGTCGTCGATGGCGCGATCAGGGTCACGCCGGGCGGGCCATTGAATATCGTCGATACCCCTGGCGCCGCCTCCACGAACGCAGCCAATGGGCAACCGGTAAAAGCCAATGGCGGGGAACGCCAATGAGCATTTCCCACTATTGCATCGACCGGCCGATCTTCGCCTCGGTGATCTCCATCATCATCACCCTGGCCGGTGCAGTGGCCATGCTCAAACTACCCGTTGCGCAGTACCCGGACATCACCCCGCCGCAGATTACAGTAGCAGCGACTTACCCCGGCGCGGATGCACAGGTCGTGGCCAACAACGTGGCCGCGCCCATCGAGCAGCAAGTCAACGGCGCCGACAACATGATCTACATGAACTCGTCGAGTTCGGCGACGGGCAACATGACCCTCAACGTTTTCTTCGAGATCGGCACCGATCCGTCGCTGGCCCAGGTCGATGTTCAGAACCGGGTCAATCTGGCCTTGCCGCAATTGCCCTCCGCCGTGCAGAGCCAGGGCATTCAGGTACAGAAAAAATCCTCGGCGTTCATGATGGTGCTTGCCGTGTATTCCGCTGGCGAACGCTACGACAGCACCTACGTCGCCAACTACGCCAACCTCTATATCCTCGATGCGATCAAGCGGATTCCGGGGGCGAACCAGGCCAGCATCTTCGGCACGCCCGACTATGCCATGCGGATCTGGCTCAAGCCTGACCGCATGGCCCAGTTGGGCATCACTGCTGCTGACGTACAGAGATCCGTAGCCAATCAGAACCAACAGTTCGCCGTGGGCCGGGTCGGTCAGTCGCCAACGGGGCAACCTGTCGAGCAGTCTTTTGCGGTGACTACCAAGGGACGTCTGACCGAGCCTTCGGAATTCGAGAACATTATCTTGCGCGCCAGCAACGATGGCGCGGCCATCGTTCGACTCAAGGACGTCGGACGCGCGGAGCTTGGGCAAAAAGACTATTCCCTGCGCAGCACTTATCAGGGCCGGCCGGCGACACTGATTGCCGTGTATCAGCAACCCGGCGCCAACGCCCTCGACGTATCCGCGGCGGTGACCAAGACCTTGGCAGATATGAAGGCCACGTTTCCCGAGGGCATCGAATACAAGATCGTGATGGACACCACGGCCTTTACCCGCGCTTCGATTTCCGAGGTGATCCACACCTTCTTCGAAGCTTTGGTGCTGGTGGTCATCGTGGTTTACATCTTCCTGCAGAGCCTGCGTGCCACGCTCATCCCGGTGCTGGCGGTGCCGGTATCGATTGTCGGCACGTTCATCGGCATGTCCGCCCTCGGGTTTTCGGTGAATATGCTGACGCTGTTCGGCATGGTGTTGGCGATCGGTATCGTGGTGGACGACGCGATCGTGGTGATCGAAAACGTCGAACGCAACATGCATGTGCACAAGATGACGCCCAAGGACGCGGCGAAACGGGCAATGGATGAAGTGGCAGGTCCCGTGGTGGCCATCGTGCTGGTGCTGTGTGCGGTGTTCATTCCGGTGGCCTTCATGGGTGGTATCACCGGTCAGCTGTACAAACAGTTCGCGATCACCATCGCCATTTCCGTGGTGATTTCCGGTCTGGTCGCCCTGACCCTCTCCCCCGCCCTCGCCGCCCTGCTGCTCAAGCCGCAGCATGGGGACAAGAACGCCTTTTTCCGCTGGTTCGAACGCAACTTCGAGCGCATGACCGAGGGCTACTCACGCTCGGTGGCCTTCATGATCAAGCGCTTCGTCCTGGCGTTGCTGCTCTTCGCCGGGATGATCGTGCTGATCCTGTTGATGGGGCAGCGCATTCCCAGTGCGTTCCTGCCACCGGAGGATCAGGGCTACTTGCTTGGCGCCGTGATCATGCCCGACGCCGCCAGCCTCGATCGCACCGGTGACGTGGGCAAAGTGGCCAGTGACTTTTTCATGAACGACGAGGCCGTCGAAGGCGTTGCCATCGTTAATGGCTACAGCCTGCTCGACGGACAGAACAAGAACAATGCCGGGGCGTTTTTCGTCGGCTTCAAGGATTTCGAGGGACGCTACAAGGACTCCGAGACCATCAAGGCACAAAGCGCCCCGGCGGTGATTCAGAAAGCCGCGCGTGCGTTTTCCACGGTTCAGGGCGGGATCATTCTGCCGGTCAACCCACCGTCCATTCCCGGCCTCGGCACCACCGGCGGGATGGAGGTCTGGGTTCAGAGCAAGGGTGACGCGAGCATCGATCAACTGGCGGAAATGGTCGCTAATCTGGTGGCGAAGGCCAAGGAGCGTCCGGAACTGGGCGCCATCACCTCCACCTTCAACGTGTTTTCCCGCCAACTGATGGTCGACGTCGACCGGGAAAAAGCGGAGTCCCTGGGTGTACCGGTCGAAGATGTCTACAGCGCCATGCAGACCATGTTCGGCTCGCTGTACGTTTCGCAATTCAACAAATTCAGCCGGCTGTGGCAGGTGATTTTGCAGGCCGAACCGGCTTATCGCTTGAAGGCCGAAGACCTGCGCGAGATTTTCGTGCGCAGCAAAAACCATGACATGGTGCCGCTCAAAGCCTTGCTGACCACCCGTTATGTCACCGGCCCCGACCTGCTGACCCGTTTCAATAACTTCCCGGCGGTCAAACTCACGGCGAACCCGGCGCCCGGCTACAGCTCCGGCCAGGCGCTCAATGCCCTGGAAGAAATCAGCGCGCAAATCATGACCAACGACTACGCGCTGGCCTTGAGTGGCGAGGCGTTCGAAGAGAAAAAGAGCGGTGGTGCCTCCTCCCAGGTGTTCATTTTTGGTCTGGTGATGGTGTTTCTGATTCTCGCGGCGCAATACGAAAAATGGTCGCTGCCCGTGGGCGTGCTGCTGGCGGTGCCATTCGCATTGTTCGGCGCGCTGCTCGCCGTCCTGCTTCGAGGCTTGAGCAACGACGTCTACTTCCAGATCGGCTTGACCATGCTGGTGGCGCTGGCGGCGAAGAACGCCATTTTGATTTTCGAGTTTGCGGTGCTGAACCGCGAAACCGGCATGTCTGCGTACGATGCCGCCATGACTGCGGCGAGGGAACGTCTGCGCCCTATCGTGATGACGTCCCTGGCGTTCATCCTCGGCTGCGTTCCGCTGGCCATTGCTGTTGGTGCTTCCGAAAACAGTCGTCACTCCATCGGGACCGGGGTGATTGGCGGCATGCTGGCGGCGACGGTGATTGCGATCTTCTTCATCCCCCTTTTCTATTACCTGATTGAAAGAATGTTCGGGGAAAAGGACGCCGAGCAAAAGACTGTCAGGCCGGCTGCACCGCCGCAGGCTGCGCAGATTCCCGATGGTGCGGCGCAAAACAGACATGAGGGGGATTGAGATGCGCAAGCCCACCGTCCCTCTGCTGCTGTATCTGTGCCTGGCGGGTTGCATGGTGGGGCCTGACTATAAGCCCCCGAAAATCGACACCCCCGCGGCCTACCGCTACGCGGACAAGGAAGCAAAGAACCTGTCGAACACGTTGTGGTGGGAGCAGTTCCAGGACCCCGTCCTGAATGACCTGATCCGCATCGCGTTGCAAGAAAACAAAGACATCAAGATTGCCGCCGCGCGGGTGGAAGAGTTCCAGGGCCGTTACGGGCAAACCCGTTCACTGTTGTTTCCACAAGTCGGGCTGGGTACCCAGGCGCAACGAAGCCGCTCGCAGCGGGACAACGGCCCGGTGCCGCTGGACCCAACGGTGGATCCGGTGTTCAACAACTACCAGGCCATTCTCAGCGTGAACTGGGAACTGGATATCTGGGGCCGTTTGCGTCGCCTCGACGAATCCGCCCGTGCCGATCTGCTCGCTTCGGAAGAAGGCCGTCGAAGCGTTATCTTGAGCCTGGTGGCGTCGGTAGCATCGAGTTACGTGACGCTGCGCGATCTCGACCGGGAGCTGGAAATCGCCCGCACGACCGCCAAGGTGCGCGGCGATTCTTATGAAATATTCAAACTACGCTTTGGTGCCGGCACCATTTCTGAAATGGAACTGGCACAAAACCAATCCGAGTACGAGCGAACCCTGGCCTCGGTTGCGCAATTCGAACCCTTGGTCGCGCAACAGGAAAACGCCTTGGCCGTACTACTGGGGCGCAACCCCGGGCCGATCATTCGCGGGCGCGACCTGACCCAACTGAATCTGCCATCAGTGCCTGCCGGCTTACCGTCGGACCTGCTTGAGCGGCGACCCGATTTGCGTCAGGCAGAGCTGAATCTTATCTCGGCAAATGCCCAGATCGGCGCGGCCAAGGCCCAGTACTTCCCGACTATTTCCCTGACCGGGTTATTAGGGTCTGCCAGCAACCAACTGTCGAACCTGTTCACCGGGCCCGCTTCAACCTGGTCATACGGTGTGGCCGCAAGCATGCCAATCTTCACTGCCGGCGGCATCGCCGGGCAGGTGAAACAAGCTGAAGCCTTCCAACAACAAACGCTGCTGACGTACCAGCAGGCAATTCAATCGGCGTTCAGGGACGTTGAAAATGCCCTGGTCGCGTCGAGCAAATCCAGAGAGCAGATGACTTACCAGGCAAGGCAGGTCGACGCGCTGCGCACTTACGCCCATTTCGCACGGCAGCGCTATGACAACGGCTACACCAGCTACATCGAAGTGCTGGACGCCGAACGCAGCCTGTTTGACGCCGAGTTGAACTACACCCGCACCCGGGGCTCTGTGTTCACCAACATGATTGATCTGTACAAGGCAACCGGCGGAGGCTGGGTGAGTCAGGCGGACAGCCTGACAGCAACCGCAGCGCAACAGAAACCATGATCAGACAACAGGTAAATCGCTTGATGAGCTTATTGAACCCGTGGCCTGACTGAAAAATGCCCGAACGCATTCGACTTCGTTGAGCAAAGGAGCGGATATGTCTCACAACCAAAAGGGTTCTGCCAAAGGTGCGGTAGAGAACGTCAAGGGAATGTGGGACGACGAGGTGTTTTTCCGCTCGCGCAAGGAACGCCTTGAAGCGGGCGAGCGTTTATCCAGGACCTGTCCACATGCGCTTCACGCAGTCTGGAAGCCGACACGCAAACACCGCGACCCCATTGATATTCTGGAAACGTCGAACCGATATCGATTGCCCAGCCTGATTCCTGTGCGCTTCGGGCGCATGCTACGCAGCCCATTCACCTTTCTGCGCGGCTCTGCGGGGGTCATGGCGTATGACCTGGCGACGACTCCAACCACGGGCGTTCGGGTACAAGCCTGCGGAGATTGCCATCTCTTGAACTTTGGACTGTTCGCAACTCCCGAACGTAATCTGATTTTTGATATCAACGATTTCGACGAAACGCTTCCTGCGCCTTGGGAGTGGGATATCAAACGCTTGGCGATCAGTTTTGCCGTGGCTGCCCGCGATCTCCAGATCAGTGACAAAGATGCCCAGGCAATCGCGATCGAGTGTGTCAGTGCTTACCGCAGGCGCCTGCGCAAACTGTCGAAGATGAGTCCGCTGGAGGTCTGGTATGACCGCCTCGATGCTCAAATGATCATCGACATGGCCCCCAATGACAAAATCAGAAAAAATAGAGAACAGCTGATCGCCAAAGCAAAAGTACGCATCGGCGATTACCTTTATCCGACCATCAGCAACGAAGTGGCAGGGCGTCGGCGGTTGGTCGATCAGCCACCGATACTGTTTCATGTGTATGAACATGACTTCGAACAGCGTGTGCGGCTGACGCTGCAGGACTATCGATTATCGCTACCCCTCGAACGGCGCGTGCTCCTGGATCGTTACCGACTCGAAGACTTTGTCGTCAAGGCCGTCGGGATCGGCAGCGTCGGCACCCACTGTTTTGTCGGACTGTTTTTTTCCGCAGAAAACCACCCGCTGCTTCTGCAATTCAAAGAAGCCAGTCCTTCGGTATTGGCCCCCTTCGCAGGCAAAAGCGACTTCGAGAATCAAGGTCAGCGTGTTGTTACCGGGCAACGGCTAATGCAGTCTGCCAGCGATATTTTCCTGGGCTGGGCGCAGGGAAAAAGTGGCCGGCATTTTTTCGTGCGCCAGTTGAGGGACATGAAAATGTCGGCCCCTATCGAGGGCGCATCGGTTGAACAAATGACGTTATACGCCGAGTTGTGCGGCCTCACCCTGGCCCGCGCCCATGCAAAATCCGGTGATTCAGCCCTCATTAGCGGCTATTTGGGAAAATCGGACACCTTCGACCTGGCCATTGGAAAATTTGCCATGAGCTATGCGGATCAAAATGCGAAAGACCATGCGTCACTGATCACCGCCGAAAAATCGGGGCGCATCAAAGCGCTTAGAGAAGAAGACTAATGACGGCGATCCAATCACCGCGCCCGCTAATTAAACGACTACGGAAGCGCATAAACCTTGAACAGTTTCTTGCCCAGATCGCCGATGCCGCCCAAGTATTTGTCATAGGCCTGTTCGATTTCGCCCGAGCGGTACATTTCACTCAGCGCAGTGTCGACCAGCAAGCGGAAGTTTTCATCGTTGCGATCCACCGCCATTGACGTCGGCGCGTACTCGAAAATGCGATCCAGCAACTTCAGATTCGCGGCGGCGTAATGGGTGGACAGGAGGTTTTTGAGCACCATGCGTTCAGCAAAGAACGCATCGGCTTTACCCTCGACGACCAACTTCATACCGGCGTCAGCGTTCTGAACCGTGACGAGTGTTGCCACCACACCGAGCAATTGCATTTGCTGACGAATCCACGCTTCAGTGACTCCTCCAGCTATCGTCGCGTAGGTTTGGTTGGACAGCCCACGATTGACCGTTGCGCGCCAGGTCGGCCCGGTATGAGCGACTTTGCCGTTGAGCACATTCATTAACGGCTCCGACGCATCCTCGCGCACCACGGCAGAGAGGCCGGCGGTGTAGACAGGCACCGAGAAGCTTACGATTTTGCGCTCTTGCAGGGTGGGCGGCGTCGGTGTGCAAAGGATGTCAACTTTGCCTGAACTGACGGCACTCATCTTCTCTGAGTCAGTGACAGCCTGATAACGTACTTGCAGCCCCTGCAAACCCAAATCGGCCTTGACCTTATCTGCAATTTTCAAACAAAGATCGATGGCATAACCCGTAGCTTTATCGCCTGCCTGGATGCTGAAAGGTGCGAAGTCAGGCAAGTAACCGAGGGTGAAGGTGTTGCTCGCCCGCACCCGTTCAAGGGTATTGGCACCGGCCATCAACGGCATCAGCCCAAGCAAGCCGACGAAGAAGAGGTGGATGGTTTTTATCAGTTTTACGTTCATGTCCCGGTTACCCGAATTCAGATGACTGTGCATGACTGAACACAACGACTAAGGATTATCGATCCTGGCTTGAACGGTTGAAGGCGCCTCGACAGAGCGCTTGGCGAGGAAGCCGTACAGCAAGTACCCGAACACAAGGACCAGGGCACCGCCGAATACCGCGTCTCTACCGCAGGCAAACAGGGCGTACAGAGAATAGGCCACGGCGATCAGCAAGAGCGTGGTGTTGCGCATGAAGACCCCCGCGCTGACGCGGGCCTTGTACATCATGACCAGCAACCCGGTAGCCGCCGTCACGTAGGGGATCAGGTTGGTCACCGCTGCGAGGCTGACGAGTTTTCCGAACTGGGCACTGGCATTGGGCGAGATGGTCGACAACGCCATCAGCGTTTGAAGCACACCGCAGACGAGCATGCCGACGATGGGGGCATCGAGGGAGGTCACTCTGCTGAAGAGTTTGGGGAACATGCCTTGGTCAGCCGTCATTTTGGCTGTTTGTGCCAAGGTGAACTGCCACCCCAGCAACGACCCCACACAGGCCATCACCGCCAACGCCATGATGATGTGACCGACCGCCGGATTGAACATGTGCGCGTAGACAAGCGCAAACGGTGCCGTCGAGTTGGCCAGCTCGGCGTTTGGAATGACACCCTGAATGACCGTCGTCGACAGCACATAGATGACTGCCGCACCCAGCGTGCCGAACAGACAGGCCAGCGGCACGGTGCGTTTGGGATCTTCCACGGCATCGGACGCTTGCGCCGCTGACTCCATGCCAAGGAATGCCCACAGGGTCAGGGGAATTGCCTTTCCGATGGCTTCGGAGATGGGCAGGTTGTTCGGGTTCCAGGCGGCAATCAGCAGTTCGGGCTTGAACCAGAACCAGCCGATGATGCTCAAGCCGGCCACCGGGATGATCACCCCCCACACGGTAATCGCGCCAATCTTGCCGGTGATGCCGGGGCCGCCAAAATTCGCCACGGTGGTCAGCCAAAGCAGGCCGACCGTACCGATGAACAACGGGATGGCACCGCTACCCAGCCAAGGCACGAACGATGTCATGTACCCGACTGCGGAGATAGCGACCGCGACGTTGGCGATGGCCAGCGAGAGAAAGTACAGGTACGAGCAAAGGAAGAACCCCGATTTGGCATGGGCTTCTTCGGTGTAGGCTGACAACCCGCCGGAGCGCGGACAGTAGATTCCGCACTGGGAAAAACAGTAGGCGATGGCCATGGAACCGATGGCGGTAACGATCCACGACAGAAGCGAAACCGCCCCGAGCTGGGCCATGCTCGTTGGCAACATGATGATGCCCGAGCCCATCATGTTCACCGTCACCAGTGTGGTGAGCCCCATGAGGCTCATTTTTTTGCTTGAGTCGGCCATCGGAAACTCCTTGATCTGCTCAACGGATTGACCCTCGCGTCCGGCGATACGCTAAGGAAAGTTAACAAGCTGGCCGTCTCAAAACCTTGAATCGATAACTGACAACATTAGCTATAGACATAACTGGGGCAGCGCGTTTCTTTTCTTCACTCCCTCGAGAAGAGTTGAGTATCACGCGTGAGAGCATTGCTTAAGGGGCGGAGTACATCGTGTTGATTCTGGGCTGGACTGTTTCAGATCTTTCTTTGCTAACAGAGAATAATCTCCAATCATATACAGGGCATGCGGCGCATTGATTCGCGAGTTCAATCGTTCGACAAAAGATTCAGCACCATCAAGACTGCGAAAACTTACGACCCACACATCCATGTGAACCCACCAGCGATTCAATGCGGGGTCCTTTTCAATAAAAATCTTCATTGAAGATGCTCCGAAAATACAAAAATGATGAGCCGGGTCATCCTTGGCTTTGTGAGTTAGCTGCAGATGAGCAAACTATTAAATTGCATCATTGCTTAGTTGGAATCGTGTCCTCAGTCATGCGGAAATCCATTGATAAAAATCAATAATTCCAGCGTAGCGACTCACAGCGCACTGCATAGCGAATGGCAAGCGTTCGCGCAAAAGCACGCGAAATCCCGGCAGACTTTTTTTCTTTCGCCACTGACTTTATTCCTTAGGGTCACATTTGAACGCTAAGCTTGGGCCTATGGATGACTCAGATTATTTACGCCTGCTGACCATCGCGGCCGAGCAAGCCAACGCCTTTCTGTCCAATGCCCGCAAATGGGAGCGTGAGCGTTGGGTCTGCCAGCGCCTGTTGCAAGGCCTGAACATTCCCTATCGCGCCGACGAATTCGCACCCGCCGGGGAACCGCCGGACGTACTGTTTCGCGACGCCAATTTCGAGGTGTTCTTCGTACTCGATGAAGGCCGGCGCCTCAACGATGAATGGCGCGACGAGCTGCAACGTCGACGCAGCGCGTTTTCCCTCAGTCAGTTGGTCCGGCGCGAGGCCAAGCCCCGGCGCATTCCAGCCAATGAATTCTTGCTCAGACTGGCGCCGACCTTGCGTAAAAAAGCGCACAACTACAAAGAACGCGGCATGGACCTGGGGGAACTGGACATCATCGCGTTCGCCAGCCTCAAGCGCGAAGTGCTGGATCTGAACAGCCATTTCCCGCCGCCCACCGAATACCTGCGCCAAGGCTGGCGTTCGTTGTCGCTGGTCGGTCCGACATTCGCCCGGGTGCTCTTCGCCCATCCGGACGCGCCGGATTTCCTGCGCAGCAACCTTGGTCGCAGCATTGTTTTCGATGTCGGGATCAGCCTGTGAGCCCATTGCAGGAACTGATCGCGCAAGTCCCGCAGATCGGCCGCGTACGCTGGATCGGCGTACGCCCGGAACCTCACGTACCGATGATCGAACTGGAAGCCGTGGAAGCGCGACTTGAGGCTGGCCTGACCGGTGATCGCGCACGGCCCGGCGTACGCAATGCGCGGCAGGTGACGCTGATTCAGTGGGAGCATCTGGCGGTGATCAGTTCGCTGATGGGCCGCCCGGACGATCAACCGGTGTTACCGAATGATTTGCGGCGCAACCTGGTTGTCAGCGGTATCAACCTGTTCAGCCTCAAGGGCCGACGCTTCAAAATCGGCCAGGCGATTTTCGAAACCACCGGTTGGTGCCAGCCTTGCGCACGCTTGCAAAACAACCTCGGGCCGGGGACTTTTCAGGCAGTTCGCGGACATGGCGGAATCACCGCTCGAGTGTTACAAAGTGGAATCATTCGCCTGGACGACACGGTGAGCGTCGAGCCTGTTCCGGACAGCGGCTATGCTCCGTTCAACGTTCGTTAAATCAGCCTGTAGCTTCCACACATTCAGCAACGTCTACCTGACGAGGCCTTTATGACCAGCCGCCTGAACCCCGACGACCAGAAGCATGTCGAAGAGTACCTGCACCTGTCCCAGCACCGAGTCGAGCGCCGGCCTTTCCGGCCGTGGATGCTCCTGGTGCTGGTGCTGGCAGTGACCATTGGTTTGGGCCTGTTGAGCCGACTTATCGGTTACCTGGCGCTATGAGCCGCATTGCGCTCGCGAGGGTAACTGCACCGATTTCCTTTAGCCTTGCGAGATATCCCCATGACTCATCGTATTGTCATCGTTGGCGGCGGCGCCGGCGGTCTGGAGTTGGCTACCCGTCTGGGTAAGACTCTGGGCAAGCGTGGCACGGCCAGTGTGATGCTGGTCGACGCGAACCTGACGCACATCTGGAAGCCGCTGTTGCACGAAGTGGCGGCCGGGTCGCTGAACTCTTCCGAAGACGAACTCAACTATGTTGCCCAAGCCAAATGGAACCACTTCGAGTTCCAGCTGGGGCGCATGAGCGGGCTTGATCGCGAACAGAAGAAAATCCAGTTGGCCGCCACCTACGACGAAGCCGGTGTGGAGCTGGTCCCGGCCCGTGAACTGGGTTACGACTCGCTGGTGATAGCCGTCGGCAGCACCACCAATGATTTCGGGACTCAGGGCGCAGCGCAACATTGCCTGTTCCTCGATACCCGCAAGCAGGCCGAGCGCTTCCACCAGCAATTGCTCAACCACTATCTGCGTGCCCATGCCGGGCAAACCGACAAGGTCGAGCAGATCAGCGTCGCCATCGTCGGCGCGGGTGCCACCGGCGTCGAACTGGCCGCCGAACTGCACAACGCCGCGCATGAACTGGCGGCTTACGGGCTCGACCGGATCAAACCGGAAAACATGCACATTACCCTGATCGAAGCCGGGCCTCGGGTATTGCCAGCCCTGCCGGAACGCATCGGCGGGCCGGTGCATAAAACCCTGGAGAAACTCGGGGTCAACGTCATGACCAATGCAGCGGTCAGCGAAGTCACGGCCGACAGCCTGATCACCGCCGATGGCAAAGTGATCAACGCCAGCCTGAAAGTCTGGGCCGCCGGGATTCGCGCACCGGGTTTCCTCAAGGACATCGATGGCCTGGAAACCAACCGCATCAATCAGCTGCAAGTGCTGCAGACCCTGCAAACCACCCGCGACGAGAACATCTTCGCCTTCGGTGACTGCGCGGCCTGCCCGCAACCGGGCAGCGATCGCAACGTGCCGCCCCGTGCCCAGGCTGCGCATCAGCAAGCTTCGTTGCTGGCCAAATCGCTGAAGCTGCGGATCGAAGGCAAGGCATTGCCGGAATACAAATACACCGACTACGGCTCGCTGATCTCGCTGTCACGTTTTTCGGCTGTGGGTAACTTGATGGGTAACCTGACCGGCAGCGTGATGCTGGAAGGTTGGCTGGCACGGATGTTTTACGTGTCGCTGTACCGCATGCACCAGATGGCGCTGTATGGCGCGTTTCGTACGGCGATGCTGATGCTGGGCAGCAAGATCGGGCGTGGGACAGAGCCGCGACTGAAGCTGCACTAACTCGGTCCAGTGTGGGAGCGAGCCTGCTCGCGATAGCGCAGTGACATTCAGCCTATCTGTTGAATGTTAGTGCCAATCGCGAGCAGGCTCACTCCTACAGTTGGTCTCTATTGATTTACAGATCTGTGTCTCACTGTATCTCCCCCCGCGTTTTCGACCCTTCGCTTACAAACTCCTCCCTTGCGCGACACAGTACCGATACACCCCGCCCGTTAAATGACCACATCCGAGCAAGGCAACCCAGCCAGCTACGGTTATCGCCGCCTGACGTGGCGTCCTTTATCGAACGGTTGTGTCGTGCAACCCAGGAGAGTTGAAATGTCCCGTACCACCAAAAACACTATTGGTCTGCTCGGCGCCGTCTTGGCCGGTGGCATGATGTTGACCGGCTCGGTTTTCGCTTCGCAGCCTCTGACTCAGGGTTACCTGCTGGCTTCGGCCGAACAGGTGGTGAAAACCCCTGAAGGCAAATGTGGTGAAGGCAAGTGTGGCGATGCGTCGATGGCCAAGACCGACACGGATGGCGACGGCAAAGTCTCTCGCGCCGAATTCCAGAAAGTCGCGCCGAACTCCAATTTCGACAAGATCGACACCAACCATGACGGCTTCATCGATGAGCAAGAGGCTTACAACAACGTGAAAGCCAACTTCGAAGCCAACGGCAAGAAAATGCCAAAAGGTCTGTTCGAGCACCTGAAAGACCAAGACGGCGCCTAAACGCCCAAAAACCAGGCCGCGCTTCTCCACCGAGAGGCGCGGCTTTTTTTGTCTGGCGGATTTACACCTGGAAGCGTTGCACCATCGTGCGCAACGAGTTGGCCAACCGTGAAAGCTCATGACTTGAAGCGTTGGTCTGGTCTGCCCCGGCGGCGGATCGTACCGACAGGTCACGGATGTTCACCAGGTTGCGATCGACTTCACGCGCCACTTGCGCCTGCTCTTCTGCGGCACTGGCTATGACCAGGTTGCGTTCGTGAATCTGGTGCACCGACGCAGTGATCGTCTGCAACGCCTCCCCTGCTCGCTCGGCCAGAGCCAGCGTGGCGGCTGCGCGCGAGGAACTGGCCTGCATCGAATCCAGCGCCTGGGTTGAACCGCTGCGCATGCCTTGGACCATTTGCTCGATTTCCTGGGTCGACTGCTGTGTGCGATAAGCCAGTGCGCGAACTTCGTCGGCGACCACCGCAAACCCCCGACCGCTTTCCCCGGCACGCGCCGCTTCGATCGCCGCGTTGAGCGCCAGCAAATTGGTTTGCTCGGCAATCGCCCGAATCACATCCAGTACCTTGCCAATGTCCTGGGATTGATTGGCAAGGGACTGAACCAACCCGCCGGTAACTTGCACATCACTGGCGAGGGCGCCGATGGCCGTCACCGTTTCGCTGACGCGCTCCTGGCCCGCATGCGCAGACTCGCTTGACTGGCGCGTGGCATCGGAAGTCGACACGGCATTGCGCGCGACCTCCTCCACCGCCGTGGTCATTTCATTGACGGCGGTGGCGGCTTGTTCGATCTCGTTGTTCTGCTGCTGCAGGTTTTGCGTGCTGTCGAGGGTGACCGCGTTCAACTCGTCGGCCGCCGTGGCCAATTGCGCCGCCGAGCCGCTGATACTTTGCAAGGTTTCACGCAGATTCTGTTGCATGGTCGCCAGAGCCTTGAGCAAGCGGCTCACTTCGTCATTGCCGTGGGTTTCGATGGGGCGAGTCAGATCGCCTCGGGCGACGTTCTCCGCGGCATTCAACGCGTCGCCCAAAGGCTTGACGATACTGCGCGTCAGTAGCATCGCCAGGCCGACGGTGGCCAGGGCTGCGAGGGCGATGAACAGGATGACGATCATTCGCGATGTTTCATAGTGCGCTGCGGAGTTCTGACTTTCGGCGGCGACCTGTTTGGCAAACAGGTCTGCCAGGTCATTGAGCTGTTTGCCGGAGCCATCGACCACGGTTTTCATGTCCACCAGCAACAATTTGGTCAGTTCGTCACGGCGCCCTTGTTCGGCCAGGGAGAATGATTGGGCGATACCGGCACGGTAGGCCGCGAACGTGGTTTTGAACTGGTCATACAGAGCCTTGCCTTCGGCGGTGTTGACCAACTGATCATAGGCGGCGATTTTTTCGCTCAGCTCCTTGTCCCGGGTATCCATCTGGCTGCGGTATTGAGCAATGTTCTTCGGGTCCTGATCCAGCGCCATTCGCAGGGAGATCGTGCGGATGCGCAGCATGATTTCGCGAATCTCGTCGCCACCGCGAATACTCGGCAGCCATTGCTTCTCCACCGCCACCTCGCTGCTGCGGATGCTCGACATCTGCCCCAGGGCGAAAACGCCGAGCAAGGCCACCAGCACGGCGATCAAGGCAAACCCCAAGGCTGCCCGAGGAGCAATATTCAACTGACGAAGCAACATGACGAACGCCCTTTTCTTGTAGTGGTCAGGATTGGGGGCGTCATTTGGCAGTACCCCGCAGCCTCGTTATCGGCAGGTTGTACGACGACTGAAGTGTTGTTTTTTCGAAGACAAAAAAAATCCCCGTATCTTTCGATACGAGGATTTTTAATATGGTCGGGGTAAGGGGATTCGAACTCCTGACATCCTGCTCCCAAAGCAGGCGCGCTACCGGACTGCGCTATACCCCGGTAAAAAAAAGGCACCTTTTAAAGGCGCCTTCTGCGAACAGAGCTTTTGGCGTCTGATCTTAAGATCTGATCCCAGCGTTAACTGGTTTCAAAAATGGTGGGTCGTGTGGGATTCGAACCTACGACCAATTGGTTAAAAGCCAACTGCTCTACCAACTGAGCTAACGACCCAAAAATGGTCGGGGTAAGGGGATTCGAACTCCTGACATCCTGCTCCCAAAGCAGGCGCGCTACCGGACTGCGCTATACCCCGGTTTGAAATTGGCTCCGTGACCAGGACTCGAACCTGGGACCCAATGATTAACAGTCATTTGCTCTACCGACTGAGCTATCACGGAACTACATATTTCAATTTACAACGGTGAAGCTAATTGCATCTCTTCGACTCGTTCGCATCGCTGCGTTCGTGTGTCTGAGGCGCGCTATTCTACAATCTTAAGCACCTCTGTCAACCCCCTAAATTGCATTCAAGTTAATGATTTGCAACTTATTTCAGATTCCTGCTTGGGGAGCAGAAACCCTTCCGGGTGACTTACTGCGGGGCGCACTTTACAAGCCTTTTCCTTTGAGTTCAACAACCTGACGAAAAAAAGGCCTCGCAATGCGAGGCCTCTCCACTTTTGCTGCCCACAAGGATCAGGCAAAGACGATTTCGTCGTTTTCCACTACACCTTTGGCAGTGTCGCCAGGCATGTACCGACCGGACAGAATCAGTTGTGCCAACGGGTTCTCGATCCAGCGCTGGATCGCACGTTTTAGCGGCCGTGCGCCATACACCGGGTCGTAACCCACCGCGATCAACTTATCCATCGCTTCTGGGCTGAGTTCCAGTTTCAGCTCACGCTCAGTCAGACGACTGCGCAGACGACCCAGCTGGATCTCGGTGATGCCCGCAATCTGATCCCGTGCCAATGGCTCGAAGATCACCACTTCGTCGACCCGGTTGATGAACTCCGGCCGGAAGTGTGTGGAGATGGCATCCATCACCGCCGCACGCTGCGCCTCGCGATCACCCACCAGTTCCTGGATCTGCACCGAGCCCAGGTTGGAGGTCATGACGATCACGGTGTTTTTGAAATCCACCGTGCGACCATGACTGTCGGTCAGACGGCCATCTTCAAGCACTTGCAGCAAGATGTTGAAGACGTCCGGGTGGGCCTTCTCGACCTCGTCCAGCAGGATCACCGAATAAGGCTTGCGACGCACCGCCTCGGTCAGGTAACCGCCCTCTTCATAGCCCACGTAGCCTGGTGGCGCACCGATCAGCCGAGCCACGGAATGTTTCTCCATGAACTCGGACATGTCGATCCGCACCATCGCCTCTTCAGTATCGAAGAGGAACTCGGCCAGCGCCTTGCACAGCTCGGTTTTACCAACACCGGTCGGGCCGAGGAACATGAACGAACCGCTCGGACGATTCGGGTCGGACAACCCGGCCCGCGAACGCCGCACCGCGTTGGAAACCGCTATCACCGCTTCGTCCTGGCCGATCACACGCTGGTGCAACAGGCTTTCCATCTTCATCAACTTGTCGCGCTCGCCTTCGAGCATTTTCGACACTGGAATACCGGTCCACTTCGACACGACTTCGGCGATTTCTTCCTCGGTCACCTTGCTGCGCAGCAACTGGTTTTCGCTTTTGCCATGCTGGTCGACCATTTGCAGGCTGCGCTCCAGGTCCGGGATCACCCCGTATTGCAGCTCGGCCATGCGGTTAAGGTCGCCTTTGCGGCGGGCAGTTTCCAGTTCCTGACGGGACTGTTCGATTTTCTGCTGGATCTGCGCAGAGCCCTGGACTTCAGCTTTTTCCGCGTTCCAGATTTCTTCGAGGTCCGAATACTCACGTTCATGACGAACGATTTCTTCCTGCAGTTTCTCCAGGCGTTTCTTCGCCGCGTCGTCGCTTTCTTTCTTCAGCGCCTGGGATTCGACCTTCAGCTGAATCAGGCGACGCTCAAGACGATCCAGCACTTCCGGCTTGGAGTCGATCTCCATGCGAATGCGGCTGGCAGCCTCGTCGATCAGGTCAATGGCCTTGTCCGGCAACTGACGGTCGGTGATGTAACGGTGGCTGAGCTTGGCCGCGGCGATGATCGCGCCGTCGGTAATCGCCACTTTGTGGTGAACCTCATAACGCTCTTTCAGGCCACGCAGAATGGCGATGGTGTCTTCTTCGCTCGGCTCGTCCACCAACACTTTCTGGAAGCGCCGCTCAAGGGCCGCATCCTTCTCTATATATTGGCGGTACTCGTTGAGCGTGGTCGCGCCGACGCAGTGCAACTCACCGCGAGCCAGTGCCGGCTTGAGCATGTTGCCGGCGTCCATCGAGCCTTCGCCTTTACCGGCGCCGACCATGGTGTGCAGTTCGTCGATGAACAGAATGATCTGCCCTTCCTGCTTCGACAGCTCATTGAGCAACGACTTCAGGCGTTCTTCGAACTCGCCGCGATACTTGGCGCCCGCGATCAGCGACCCCATGTCCAGGGACAGCAAGCGCTTGCCTTTAAGGCCGTCCGGCACTTCACCATTGATGATGCGCTGGGCCAGGCCTTCGGCGATGGCAGTTTTACCCACGCCAGGCTCACCGATCAGGACCGGGTTGTTCTTGGTGCGGCGTTGCAGAACCTGAATGGTCCGGCGAATTTCGTCGTCGCGGCCGATCACCGGATCAAGCTTGCCTTCTTCGGCACGCTTGGTCAGGTCGACGGTGTATTTATCCAGCGCCTGGCGCGACTCTTCGTGGTTGGCGTCATTAACCGCTTCGCCGCCACGCAGATTGGTAATCGCATTTTCGAGGGCTTTTTTACTGACGCCCTGACCGAGGAGCAATTTGCCGAGCTTGCTGTTCTCGTCCATTGCGGCGAGCAGCACCAGCTCGCTGGAAATGAACTGATCGCCTTTCTGCTGGGCCAACCGATCGGCCTGATTGAGCAGGCGCGCCAGATCCTGCGACATGTTTACGTCACCGGTCGGATTCTGGATTTTCGGTAGTTGGTCGAGCTCTTTGGTCAGCTCTTTACGCAAGCTGTTGACGTCGAAACCAACCTGCATCAGCAGAGGTTTGATCGAACCGCCCTGCTGTTCAAGCATGGCTTGCATCAAGTGCGCCGGCTCGATGCCGGGATGGTCGAGGCCGACAGCCAGCGATTGGGCGTCGGATAGGGCTAATTGCAACTTGCTGGTTAAACGGTCGATACGCATGGGTCACCTTCCTTTTGAGCAGGCCGGACCTAAGAAACCATCCTGAATGAAGAAACCTGCCAGATACCTCACTAGATGTGGTCGATTCTGGGAGATTCAAGCGGGGTGATGTTGATGCAGGTCAGCTAAGTCTAGCGGTCAAGCCAGATAAGGGAGGCAAACCGACCAGTGCGAAGACTGCGGCGGTAAGAAAAGAAGCGTGGGTCGGTCACGGTACAGAAACCGCCACCATAGACAGCGGTAACGCCGCGAGCGGCCAGGCGAAGACGCGCCAGCTCATAGATGTCAGCCATGAATTTGCCAGCATTCTGGCTCGGCACGAAAGCCTTGGCGGCTTCGGGCAGTTGCTCGATGAAGGTTTCGCGAACTTCCGGACCGACCTCAAAGGCTTGCGGGCCGATGGCCGGGCCCAGCCAGACCAGCACTTCATCTGACGGTACCGCCAGACTGTCAAGGGTCGCTTCCAGAATACCCGCCGCCAACCCGCGCCAACCGGCGTGGGCTGCTGCCACGCGAGTCCCGGCTCGGTCGCAAAACAGTGCCGGAAGGCAATCGGCGGTCATTGCCGTGCAGGCAATGCCGGGCGTTGCTGTCCAACTGGCGTCAGCGGTCACCACCCGGCCTGGGTCAGCAGGTGCCACGACAACGCCGTGAACCTGTTGCAACCAGGCCGGTTGAATAGAGAAATGATCGGTGAGGCGACGGCGGTTTTCGGCGACAGCTTCGGGATTGTCGTCGACGTGATCGCCGAGGTTGAGGCTGTCGAACGGCGCCAGACTGACGCCGCCCGCACGGGTGGTCACACAGGCTTTCACCCCGGCAGGCGCAGGCCAGTCGGGAATCAGCCAGTCACTCATCCGATGAACGCCTCGCGGTCTTGCTTGAGCAGTGTCAGCAACCAGACGAAATCGTCCGGCAACGGCGATTCCCAGCTCATGCGTTTACCGGTGGTCGGATGATCCAGCTCCAGGAACCGCGCATGCAGTGCCTGACGCGGGAACGCCTTCAACGATTCGACCATGGTCACACTGGCTGCCGGCGGAATGCGGAAGCGACCGCCGTAGGCAGGGTCTCCGACCAACGGATAGTTGATGTGTGCCATGTGCACGCGAATCTGGTGCGTACGACCGGTTTCCAGCTTCACCCGCACATGCGTGTGGGAGCGGAAACGCTCGAGCACGCGGTAGTGGCTGACGGCTTGCTTGCCGCCTTCCATCACCGCCATGCGTTGGCGTTGCTGGCCGTGACGACCGATCGGCGCGTTGATCTTGCCACCTGCGGTCACCACACCGATCACGATGCATTCGTAGATCCGGCTTACGCTGCGGCTCTGCAATTGCGTGACAAGCTGTGTCTGCGCCTGAATGGTCTTGGCTACCACCATCAGACCAGTGGTGTCCTTGTCCAGGCGATGCACGATACCGGCGCGGGGCACATTGATAATGTCCGGCACGTGGTGCAGCAAAGCGTTGAGCAAAGTGCCATCAGCGTGACCGGCAGCCGGATGCACCACCAGGCCCGCAGGCTTGTTGATCACCAGGATGTCGTCGTCTTCATAGACGATGTCCAGCTCGATGTCCTGAGCGATCCATTCGCCCTGAGCTTCCTGCTCGGCAGTCAGTTCAAGAATGGCGCCACCGTGAACGATGTCTCGCGGGCGGATTACCGCCCCATCCACAGTCAGGCGGCCGTCTTTGATCCAGGCGGAAAGGCGCGAGCGCGAGTGCTCAGCGAATAATTGTGCGGCGACTTGATCGAGGCGTTGGCCGCCCAATTCGGACGGCACCTCTGCGCGAAGTTCAATTTTATCGGACATGCTCAGACTAGGCGTCGGCACAGCCTTTGGTTTCGGCTGCGCGCTTGTGGTTAAATACGGCGTCTTTTGCCCCGAGGCTATTCAACGGGGCACTCATCATAACAGGACGGCCCCGCCCAAGACAGCGGCCGTCATAGGGACGCAAGCCGCCATGCAAGTGAAACACCTGCTGCTGATCGCCATCCTCGCATTGACCGCTGCTTGCTCATCGAAGGAAGTCGTAGACGAAAACCTGAGCGAGGTCGAGCTGTACCAGCAGGCTCAGCACGATCTGGACAACAACAGCTACACCGCCGCCACAGCCAAGCTGAAGGCGCTGGAGTCGCGTTATCCATTTGGTCGCTACGCCGATCAGGCTCAACTCGAGCTCATTTACGCCAACTACAAGAACACCGAGCCTGAAGCGGCGAAGTCTGCTGCCGAGCGATTCATTCGTCTGCACCCACAGCATCCAAACGTGGATTACGCCTACTACCTCAAGGGCCTGACTTCCTTTGATCAGGACGTCGGCCTGCTGGCGCGCTTCCTGCCACTGGACATGACCAAGCGTGACCCGGGTGCCGCTCGCGACTCCTACAACGAGTTCGCCCAGCTCACCAGCCGCTTCCCGAACAGCCGCTACTCGCCGGATGCCAAGCAGCGCATGATCTACCTGCGCAACCTGCTGGCCTCCTACGAAATTCACGTTGCCGACTACTACCTGACCCGTCAGGCCTACGTCGCCGCCGCGAACCGTGGTCGTTACGTGGTGGAAAACTTTCAGGAAACCCCTTCGGTCGGTGACGGCCTGGCGGTCATGACTGAAGCCTACCAGCGTCTGCACCTGGACGACCTGGCAGCCACCAGCCTGCAAACCCTGAAGCTCAACTACCCGAACCACCCAAGCCTGGTGGACGGTGAGTTCAAGCCGTCGGTCGCAGAAGCCGACAACCGGTCCTGGCTGAGCAAGGCCACTTTGGGCCTGATCGACTCCCGTCCGCCGCTGCCGCCGGGCGAAACCCGCGCCAACCAGGACGTGCAGAAGCAATTCCAGGATGCCAAGGACGCGATTCCGAGCGAGCTCAAGCCTAAAAATGAAAAAGGCGACGTGATCGAAGAAGAGGAACACGACTCCGAAGCCAACAACAGCGACCGCTCGTGGTTCAGCTACATGACTTTCGGCGTGTTCGACTGACACATCGGGTTGTGCAAAAAGGGAGACTCTTGAGTCTCCCTTTTTTATTACGCTGTGCGACTGCCATGTCCTTGGCTAAACTGGCTAATCACTCGCCATAAAGCAGCTCGCCATGCTTCGTTTATTGTTCTGGATCGCCCTGATTGCCGCCGCGGTATGGTTCTGGCGCAAGTTCAAGGGAGCGACTTCCGCCCCCAGGTCCTCCGCCGAGCTGGAAGCAGCACCCATGGTCCGATGTGCGCATTGCGGCGTGCATCTGCCCCGTGATCGTGCATTGAGCCTTCAACAACAGTGGTATTGCAGCCAGGCTCACCTTGAGCAAGGCCCGGGCCCCAGTGCTCGCTGAGACGTCCAGTCCCGGCAGCAAACAGGCCCTGCGACTGCTGCGCCTTTACCATCTCTACCGATTAAGCGTCGGCATCACGTTGGTGTTGCTGATTTCCAGCAACATGGACAACCAGTTGCTGGCCTTCGCCAAGAATGACTTGCTGCGCAGTGGCAGCTGGTTGTACCTGGTGCTGAATATCTTGCTGGTGGTGTTCTGGGAGAACACCCGGCGACCGGCACAGCTTTTCACCCTGGCATGGGTCGATGTCCTGATGCTGTGCGGATTGTTCTATGCCGCTGGCGGTGTCGGCAGCGCCATCGGCAACCTGCTGATCGTGTCGGTGGCCATCAGCAATACGCTGTTGCGCGGGCGCATCGGCCTGTTGATAGCCGCCGTCGCGTCCCTTGGCATCGTCGGTTTCAGTTTTCTCCTGAGCTTCAGCCAACCGACCAGCCCTGGCGATTACCTGCAAGTGGGCACGCTCGGTGCGTTGTGTTTTGCCGCGGCACTACTGGTGCAAGGCCTGACCCGACGCCTGGAAGTCAGTGAAAACCTTGCCCAGCAGCGAGCCAGTGAAGTGGTTGGTCTCGAAGCGCTCAACGCATTGATCCTGCAACGCATGCGCACCGGCATTCTGGTGCTGGACGACCAACGCCGGGTACAGCTGGCCAATCACAGCGCGCTGACCTTGCTGGGGCAGAAAAACCTCGACGGAGAGTTGATCGACGACTACTCGCCGACTTTGGTCGAGCGCCTTCAGCTATGGCTCAACAATCCGACGTTGCGACCGCAAAGCCTGAAGATCACCAGCAGCAGCCTGGAGTTGCAACCCAGCTTCATTGCCCTGGACCAAAGCCCGAACCATCGAACCCTGGTATTTCTCGAAGACCTCGCCCAGATCTCGCAACAGGCACAGCAACTGAAACTCGCGGCCCTTGGCCGTCTGACCGCCGGTATCGCCCATGAAATCCGTAACCCGTTGGGTGCCATCAGTCATGCTGCGCAATTGCTGCGCGAGTCTGAGGAACTGAACAGCGCGGACCGGCGTCTGACGCAAATCATCCAAGACCACTCTCAGCGAATGAATCGGGTTATCGAAAACGTCCTGCAATTGTCCCGCCGCCAGCAAGCCGTGCCACAAAGGCTCGATCTGAAGCCGTGGCTGGAGCACTTCGTCGCCGAAACCCGCGAAAGAGCCAACGAGCGCCAGCACATCCATCTGCACATCGGCGCGGGCGACTTCAACACCCTGATGGACCCCAATCAACTGACCCAGATTCTCGACAATCTGTTGCGCAATGCCTGGCGCCACAGTGCCGTGAATCATGACCAGGCGCAGGTCTGGCTCGAGTTGTTCGTCGACGCCGACAGCCAGCTACCCGTGCTCGAAGTCGTGGACGACGGCCCCGGCGTGGCGCCGGATCAACAGACGCATTTGTTCGAACCGTTCTTCACCACCAGCAGCCAGGGTACTGGCCTGGGGCTTTATCTGTCCCGTGAGCTGTGCGAAAGCAACCAGGCCCGCCTAGACTTCAAACCACGCCAAGGCGGCGGCTGCTTTCGCATCACTTTTGCTCACGGACGGAAACAAAGTTGAACATCAGCCCACGGCCGAAAGTCCTGATCGTCGACGACGAACCGGATATCCGCGAACTCCTGGAAATCACCCTGGGACGGATGAAACTCGATACCTTCAGTGCCCGTAACCTTGGCGAAGCCCAAGCCTTACTGGCGCGGGAGGCATTTGATCTGTGCCTGACCGACATGCGCCTGCCCGATGGCACCGGCCTTGAGCTGGTGCATTTCATCCAGCAGCGTTACACACACGTACCGGTGGCAATGATCACCGCCTATGGCAGCCTGGAAACGGCAATCAACGCGCTCAAGGCAGGTGCGTTCGACTTTCTGACCAAACCGGTAGACCTGACCCGCCTGCGCGAACTGGTCAGCAGTGCCTTGCGATTGTCGGCGGCGGGCGGTGCCAGTACAGCCATTGATCGCCGACTCTTGGGTGACTCATTGCCCATGCGCAACCTGCGCAAACAAATCGACAAACTCGCTCGCAGCCAGGCGCCCGTGTACATCAGCGGTGAATCCGGCAGCGGCAAGGAACTGGTCGCACGGCTGATTCATGAACAAGGCCCGCGAGCCAATCAGCCCTTCGTTGCAGTGAACTGCGGGGCCATTCCTTCGGAGCTGATGGAAAGCGAATTCTTCGGCCATCGCAAAGGCAGCTTTAGCGGCGCCATCGAAGACAAACCCGGGTTATTTCATGCCGCCAATAGCGGCACTCTGTTCCTTGATGAAGTCGCTGATTTGCCGTTGGCCATGCAGGTCAAACTGCTTCGAGCCATACAGGAAAAAGCCGTTCGCAGCGTCGGTGGGCAACAGGAAACCGTCGTCGATGTGCGCATCCTGTGCGCTACCCACAAAGACCTCGATGCCGAAGTCGCCGCCGAACGCTTTCGCCAGGACTTGTACTACCGGCTGAACGTGATCGAGCTACGCGTGCCGCCTTTGCGCGAACGCCGAGACGATATCGAGCTGTTGGCCAGCCATGTGCTCAAGCGTCTGGCCGCCGGCAGTGGTCACCCTGCCGTAAAACTCCACTCGCTCGCCTTGGACGCGCTCAAAGGCTACCGTTTTCCGGGCAACGTGCGTGAGTTGGAGAACGTGCTGGAGCGGGCTCACACCCTTTGCGAGAACCAGCAGATCGAAGCCAGCGACTTGCGCCTCGCCGACGGTAACTGCACCGCAGAGACCGGCGCGCCAGACCTGACGCAGATCGATAACCTGGAAGACTATCTGGAAAACGTTGAACGCAAACTCATCCTCCAGGCGCTGGAGGAAACCCGCTGGAACCGCACGGCGGCGGCTCAGCGGTTGAATTTGTCATTCCGGTCGATGCGCTACAGGCTGAAAAAACTGGGCCTGGATTGAGGGCGACTAAATCCGTCCCTCGGGAGCATACGGCGCCGGATCAATGATCGGCGCCCTGCCCAGCATTACATCGGCAAACAATTGACACGACGCCGGCGCCAGCACCAACCCGTTTCGGTAATGCCCACAATTGAGCCACAACCCTTCGAACCCTGGCACTCGGCCAATGTACGGAATGCCCTCCGGCGAACCCGGTCGCAATCCGGCCCAGTGCCCGACTACTTCGGCATCCGCCAGCGCAGGAATCAACTCCACCGCCGACGCCTTCAAGCTTTCCAGCGCGACGTCGGTCGGTGTCTTGTCGAAGCCTTCATGCTCCAGCGTACTGCCAATCAGAATGTGCCCATCGCGCCGCGGAATCGCATAACGGCCCTTGGCCAGGACCATGCTCGGCAGGAAGTCCGCCGCGCATTTATACAAAATCATCTGCCCCTTCACCGGTTCAACCGGCAGTTCCAGCCCCAGTTTTTTGAGCAAGTCACCGCTCCAGGCACCGGCGGTCAGAACCACCTCGTCGCCATGAACAGCACCTGCCGAGGTCTGCACGCCAACAACTTTATCGCCTTCACGGATGAACCCGCTGACTTCGCACTGCTCATGAATCGTCACGTTCGGCAGCGCCAGCAGGGCGGCCTTCAGCGACTTCACCAACCGGGGATTGCGCACGTTGGCCACGTCGGCCATGTAGATCGCCCGAGAAAAACCGGGACCCAATACCGGCACGGCATCATGGGCTGCCGAGATATCCACAGCCCGCAGCGGACGGTTTTCCCGCTGGGCCCAGGCCAGCGCTTCGGCCTCGTCATCCAGATCCAGCCAGTACAGGCCGGTGGTATGCACTTCAGGATCAACCCCGGTCGCTGCAAACAACCGCTCACCGAGCTGTGGATAAAAATCCTGCGACCAATGCGCCAGCGCGGTGACGGCCGGGCTGTAGCGCCATGGATAGAGTGGCGAAACAATTCCGCCACCGGCCCATGACGATTCCTGTCCCACGCTCGAACGATCCAGCAGCACAACATGTTGCACTTCGGACGCGAGATTGAATGCCGTCAGCAGCCCGATCACGCCGCCGCCGACAATCACCACTTGTTGTTGCCTGCTCATGTTCTGATCCAACCATTAAAAAGACAGAGGGCGCAAAAGACGCCCTGAAAAATTCAGCGGCCCCAGCAATCCTTGGTGGTCAGCCCGGCGGTTGCATTGACCATGCTTCTGACGCCGGTGTTGGTGAGGGTGAAATCCCCACACTTGTCGGTCGCCATCGCAGTGCCCGTCTTGCGCGCAGCCGTCAGCAGGAAAGTCTGATCGGTCAGCGTCGGGGTGATGGTGTAGAAGTCATTGCCGACGCTCAGCCCGGTGATACCGGTGTAGACATTGTTCTTCGAGTAGAAACGCTCAAGGATCTGCGCCTGTTCGGAAAGCAGCCCGGCCACTTCGGTACGGCGGCCTTTTTTCACGTACTCGGTGAGGCTCGGGGCGGCAATGGTCATGACGATGCCGATGATCGCAATCACGATCATGATTTCGATCAGGGTGAAACCTCGGTTGGATCTGCGCATTCCTCAACTCTCGCTTACTGTATTTGTCGCCACATGATGCGACGGCTGCCGCCGCCGGATTTTTCCACCAGCGTGTCAACGCCGCCACCGGAATTGCTCACGGCCTTGCGCGTCCCACCGTTGAGGACGGCGTTCAAGGTCGGATTACCACTGCTGACAATCACCCCGCTGGATACTATGTCGTTGCTGTCGACCGTCAAATCGTTATTGGTGTCGAGCACCGCGTAGTTGAGCATCTTACCGCTGAACGCATCCAGTTCGATCAGTTTGCCGGTGCCGAAGCTGGCACACGGATCGGTGGTGTCGACACTGGCCGTGGTAAAGACGATCCGCCCCAACACCAGATTGGCCTGGTTGATCACCCGCTCCCCCGTCAGCACGTTGTTGTACACCAGTGGCAAGTACCAGCCCTTCTCGGCCGGATAGGTCACGTCGTTCTGGCTGGTAGTGATGAATTGACCAGTGCTGCCGGAGAATACGCCGGTCACGGCTTGAGCCTGCAAACTGGAAACGGTGATTTGACCAGACCCGCCTTCCGCGTCCCATACGGCGTAGAACGCCTGTAGATCCTTGTTGGTCTTGTCGGCAGTCTCATTGAATTTACCTGTGCCGAAAAACACTTCCTTGCCGCCCAACGAGTTGTCCGCCAGCAATGGCTGCGCTGTAATCGGCTGGGTCGCGCCGCCAACGGTGGTGAACAGCGGCTTGCCGGAAAATGCCACGCCCCAGGTGTCAGGAGCCGTCGCGCTCAGGTCGAACTTCCATAACCGCCCTTTCAAATCACCGCCATAGGCCGCCTGCACCACATTCTGCGAATTGACCCTGAGCTTCACCGACGACAGGCCATTGTTGGTATCCGCGCTGTCGACCACGATCTTCTTGATCAATGAGCCGTCACGAACGTCCACCACATACAACGCAGCCACCCCGGTGTTGCTGCCATACCCGTTGGAGATGAATGCCGCCCATCGACCGTCGGCCAAGCGTGCCACTTCCGGTCGTGCATAGGCATAACCCAGGTCATTGAATACGTTCGCGGGAGTGGCAGTGGCAGGCGCGCTGATCTCCCACAGCGCCTTGAACACGTTGCCTAGTGAGGCGTCGAACAGCTGCAGCGCATAGAAGGTCCTGCCGCCCGCCCCGGTTCCGCCAATAGCCAGTGTTTTCCAGGCGCTGCTGAACTGAGCATCGAACACTCCGACCTGACCATCGACCAAAAACTTGTGGCTCACACCATTGATGTAGGTCGGGTCGGCGATATAGCGCAATGATGGCAGCACACTGGACGGCATATAGGCATAACGCCGGACACCATTGGCCGAGTTGATGACATTCACAAAGCCGTCGTTGGCGTTCACCACCAGACTGGCACTCATGTTGGTGGACTTGGTGGACAGGTAAGTGCTGTAGGTGCTGTCACCCACCAGGTCGGACGCTGTTTTGTCTGTCGGTGAAGCCAGTACAAGGGGGGAATTGACGATGTCGCCGAGCAGTACGCTGCGCACCTTGAGCCCGGTTTTGTTGGTGCCCTTGCTCCATTCCACCAGATCGTTGCCGTTGATGCCCGTTGGCAGACTCTGGTTGAGAGAGGTCTGCTGTGCCGCAGAGAAGCTCGTGTAGGCCAGCGTGACAGGCACGTTGGTCAAGGTGTTCCAGGACTGGTAGGTGGGCGCGGTGGCACCGGGAACGATCGTGGTATCGGTGGTCCACTGCGTCGCGGCGGTATTTACCGTGCCGGCCGAGGTGAAGCCGAAGGATTTGATCGTTCCGCGCCAGTCCTTGGGGTCGTAACTGGTCTGGAAGTAACTCGAATTGCTGGCCAGGGTGGCGCCGCTGGCGACGCCACCGCCACCGGAGCCGGCCTTGGACGTAATGTCGCTCAGCGCCGAGGACAATGCGCTGTTGAGCCCCGCGCTGTCGGTCGCCTGGTAATACTTGCCCTGTCCGTAGTTGGCCGCGTCCGACAACATCTGGTTCGCGGCGGTAAAACCCACGGTGTAGGTGTTCATGTTCTGCTTGGGAAAATCCCCGGCATTCCAGCTTTTGCCTGCCAGATCGGTGCCGGTGGAGCGCATATCGATGTCGAAGGCGAACTTGGCGATATCGTCCAGATACAACGTATCGCCTTCACCGTCACCGTTGAGGTTGTTGCCGTCATTGTTCACACCGTCCCAGTTCGGAAGCCGGGTCAGCCCCAGCGGATCATTGCTGGGAAAAGTCCGGTCATACGTCGGCAAGCCATCAGTGATGACCACCCCGTAGTTCTTCTGGCAACGGTATTGAATCGGGCTGGTGTAAGTCGTCGGTGTGGAGTTGTAGTAAGGCGCCATCCCACGAAAATACCGGGTGATTTCGTAGTAGGTTTCCGCCAGTGGCGTGTTGGCCACCGCACTCAATCCGTTAATGGAGGAGATCAGGTTGCTGTAGTTGTTATCGGCCTGTGACTGGGTAACGCTGCCGCTCACCGGCGACAGGTCACTGATTGATCGGGCGATGAAGCCGCCATTGCCGGGGTTATTGCTGGTGGCCGGATTGAAGGTTGCAAGGCCGATGCGCAGTGCGCGATTACTGGTAACCAATGTCGTGGACACGTTTCGCGCCACGTTTATGCGGTAATCGTTGGGGATCGAGCCGTTGGTGAAGTCCCGGTTGCTGCCGTTGGCAAGGCCCACCAGGTACGACAGATAATCGTCGGTATAGCGGGTATTTTCATTGCCGACCGGGTCCGGGAGCTTCAGGCACAAAGGCGCCGGGCTGTTGTTGTAAAACGCGTAGGCGCCCCCGGAACACCCGGACTGCGGCAGGCTGGAAAGGAAGATCGAATCCCCGACGATGTCGGTTCCGCTATAACACTGTCCAAAGAAGTAATTGCATTGTCTGGCGGGCGTTCGCCCGGTGACCGTCGGATCGAACCCGGCGGCATAAATGATGCTGTTCATGCTGCCCGAATCGTCGATCAGCAACATCACGTTGGGTACCACCGCCGCCGCACTTAACAGCGGCGAGTCAGAAGGCGTGAAGGCGTAGGCCGGAGCGGACAGGTACAGTCCCAGTACCGCGCCGAAAAACAGCTGCCACAGCCCTCCGCGCTTTTTAATACTTCGCATAAATACTCTCCACGACGCTGCGCGAGCTGCCCGCGATGCCGACGGCGGTCACCCGGTAAAGCGTCGCCGAGGTATTGCTCGGCACATTGACGGCGGTGGGTGTGATGCCAATGTTCTGCACGCCATAAAAACCCTGGCCGGAAGCAATCCATGTCACCCCGGAGGTGGAATTGAGCCCTGCCGCGGAAACCGTTGTCGACTCGGCCGGGGGCGCGCATTGGGTGGCGCCACTGCAAATCGGCAAAGAGTAAGTGTCCAGTTGCACTGCGCTTTCCCCGACCCGCAAGGCCGATTCCGCTCCCTGGAATGACTGGTTGCGCAGACTCACGCTGCCGGCCATTTTTTCCTGCAGCGTCGCGTTTTGCATCGACGAAAGCCCAATCAATGTCAACAACAGCAGGAACACCAGGCTGACCAGCAGCGCCATGCCGCGTTGTGTGTGAGAAGTCATGCCGGCCCTCCTCATGGCAACCTGTTGCGCAAGGCGGCAACTACGTTGAATGTCTGGTCGCGCACCCGGCTGTTGGGGTCGGTGAGGGTCAGGCTCAGGCGTACGCTGCGAATTCTGGCGGGATCGGCCGGGTTGCTGCTGTAACTGGAGGCGGCCACATCCGTGGCTGAACTGGCGAGGCCAAAGCTCACGTTAAAGGCACTGACATTGTCTACCAACACGAACTGGGTCGGCGTGCCCGCGCCGGAGCCCATCATTATTTTGTTGTTGCTGAAGCTGTAGATCAGACGCCGAATCGGAAACGCCAGAAAACCCGATGCCGGCACACGAAGCCCGGTGTAGGCCGTTGCCGTATTTCGACAGTCGGAGATCACCGTCCAGGTGGGTATCCCGCCGTTAGCGCCGACATCGGCTGTTACCAGGGTCAACTTCAGGTTGGCGTTGTCCCAACTGATCGGCGCGAGCTGACTGGCATTGAAGTCACCGGCGGTACTTGAGTCAGTGATCGCGCCCAGGCAACCAAACATACCCACCATGCGGATTTCCTGAGTCAGCTTGCTCAGCACGAACCGCGCGTCTTCCTGCATGGCGGCGGCGGTGTTCTGGCTGACGTAGGTGTTCTTTGCGGCGATGAAAATCTGCGCCACACCCAATACCACGATCAGGCTCAACGCGAGGGCGATCAACAACTCGATCAGTCCAAAACCTCGGCTGGAGCGGCTCATGGTGTCGCCACCGGATCGACAGTGGCACGACTGGTCAGGACAAAGCTGCGACGCGAGTTGGCTATATTGTCCGCACGCGAGTCATCCCACGTGATGGTGATGGTGTACACGCGCTGGTTCAACGTAATGGTGCCGGTAGCAGTGGCGCCGCCGAAATTAATGATGCTGGTGGTGAAATCGTAAAGGTCCTGGTCCCGGGCGACGCTCAGGTTGCCCGACGTCGGTGGCGGCACGGTGTAATCGGCGCCGGAGTTGGCACGGATACGGTCCATGATGTCGTAGGCGATAAAACTCGCCTGGCTGGTCATCCGTGAGCTGTCGGTGTACTTCAGCGCGTTGAGCTGAATCGCCGCCGCACCTAACAACCCCACGGTCAGAATCACCAACGCGACCAAGACTTCGATCAGCGTCATGCCTCCCTGTGCATGCTGGCTCCGCTCCCTCATCCGCAACTTCCACCCAATAGAATTCGTCCGTTCAAACACACATTCAGCGTCCTGCTTTGCGCCCCCAGCACATAGCTGATCACCACGGGTGTGGATGGCGCGGATAAACCGCCCAGATTGTTGAAATCGATAGCGGTCACTCCTGAGGTTAGCGTCAGAGTCGCGCCGCTGCTCATCGCAGGAACAACCCGCAACACATTGGCCGGCGTGCCAGTACCGTCGTAGACGGTCAACTCCCCGGTCCAGACGCTGCCACCGGCTGTGGGGCGCAAACGGGTGGTGATGCCCCGGTCGATAGCTTCAAGCCGTGCGAAATTGAGTCCGCGTTGCAGATCACCGACTTCAGTGTCGGCCCTGGTGTTTTGCACCGACCGGGTAAACATTGGCACGGCCAGCGTGATCAGAATCAGAAAAACCGCAAGCGAGACCAGCAGTTCGATCAGCGTGAAACCTTTTGTACGAAGATCCATCAGTGCCCTCCGTTGCCGTCGGCTATACCTGCTTCTACACGCTAGAACATTCGACCGGCAGGCGTACGGTTGATTTGCCATTACTCGCGCAGGGAATGCGCGGGCTGCCGCACTCCATGGAGGGAGATGTCATGCATCAGCGAGGCTTCAGCCTGATCGAACTGCTTATGGGACTGACGATTGTCGGGATTGTTCTGCTATTGGTCAGTCCGGCGTTTGCAGCGCTTACGCAAGCGAACCATCGCGAGGAGGCGGCGAAGTCTCTCGCCAGTGGTATTCGCAACGCCAGAAGCGCAGCGATCACGCGTAATCAGACCGTCATCATCCACGGAATAAACGACGACTGGGGTCAGGGTTGGCGGATCATTGTGGATGTTAGCGGCAGAGGCCAGGAGGACAGCAGCAATCCGCTGCTGGTAGAGCACCAGAGCAGCACTCGGGTGTCGATCTTCGGCAATCAGCATGTCCAGACTTCCGTACGCTTCAGTCATCTGGGAGAACCGCTGTACGGTGGATTTCAATCGGGAACGCTGCACGTTTGCGCAGCCCGCGAAC
This sequence comes from Pseudomonas sp. IT-P294, assembly GCF_949767865.1. Taxonomy (NCBI): domain Bacteria; kingdom Pseudomonadati; phylum Pseudomonadota; class Gammaproteobacteria; order Pseudomonadales; family Pseudomonadaceae; genus Pseudomonas; species Pseudomonas sp. IT-P294. The sequence goes on from NZ_CATKQW010000056.1 coordinate 82,783, forward strand.
CGGTAAGTCAGTACCAGGTGGTGCTGGCCTCGAGTGGTCGCGTCAGCCTGCGCAGCAAACAGACTGCACAGGCGTTATGCGAACGAGGATAAAACTCAGAGCAGCGAGCGGACCCGTAACTCTTTAGGCATGGAGAACGTAATGTTCTCCTCGCGACCAGCCAGCTCATCGGCACCGGTTGCACCCCAGGCCTGCAACTGCTGGATCACACCACGCACCAGAACTTCCGGCGCAGAGGCGCCGGCGGTAATGCCGATGCGCTCGACACCTTCGAACCAGCTCTTTTGCAAGTCTTCGGCACCGTCGATCAGATAGGCCGGGGTAGCCATGCGCTCGGCGAGTTCACGCAAGCGGTTGGAGTTGGAGCTGTTCGGGCTGCCGACCACCAGTACCACGTCGCACTCGTCGGCCAGTTGCTTGACCGCATCCTGGCGGTTTTGCGTGGCATAGCAGATGTCGTCCTTACGCGGGCCACCGATCGCCGGGAAGCGCGTACGCAGCGCGTCGATCACGCGGCTGGTGTCGTCCATGGACAGGGTGGTCTGGGTCACAAACGCCAGTTTTTCCGGGTTGTTGACCTGCAACGAGGCGACGTCTTTCTCGTCTTCAACCAGATAGATCGCACCACCATTGCTGCCATCGTACTGGCCCATGGTGCCTTCGACTTCCGGATGACCGGCGTGGCCGATGAGGATGCATTCACGGCCGTCGCGGCTGTAGCGCGCAACTTCGATGTGCACCTTGGTTACCAGCGGGCATGTCGCATCGAATACTTTCAATCCACGGCCGGCTGCTTCGGTACGTACGGCCTGGGAAACGCCGTGGGCACTGAAGATAACGATGACATCGTCCGGCACCTGATCCAGCTCTTCGACGAAGATCGCCCCGCGCGCACGCAGGTCTTCGACGACGAATTTGTTGTGGACCACTTCATGACGCACATAGATCGGCGGCCCGAAGACTTCCAGGGCGCGGTTGACGATTTCGATCGCGCGGTCCACACCGGCGCAGAAGCCACGGGGGTTGGCGAGTTTGATTTGCATGCTGTGCCTCGTGTCTTGCGCGCAAGAAATAGCAAAAACAGTGAAAAACCGACTGTGGGAGCGAGCCTGCTCCCACAGTTGACCGTGTTCGGTCAGTTACAGCGATTTTACGCTGATGATCTCGACGTCAAAGGTCAAGGTTTTACCGGCCAGCGGATGGTTGAAGTCGATGGTCACTTGCTCGTCATCGAATTCCTTAACCACACCGGGCAGTTCGGTATTCGCCGCATCGTTGAAGATCACCAGCAAACCGGGCGACAGTTCCATGTCCTTGAACTGCGAACGAGGAATGATCTGCACGTTCTGCGGGTTGGGCTGGCCGAACGCGTTTTCCGGCAGAATCGTCAGAGTACGCTTGTCGCCCGCCTTGAAGCCGAACAGCGCGGCTTCGAAACCTGGCAACAGGTTGCCGTCACCGACCTTGAAGGTCGCCGGGGCTTTGTCGAAGGTGCTGTCGATGGTGTCGCCATTCTCCAGGCGCAGTGCAAAGTGCAAGGTGACTTCCGTGTTCTGGCGGATGCGTTGCTCAGCCAATACCTGTTCAGTCATGAACGGCTTCTCCGGTTTTCTTACTTTTGAACATATCCAGCGCCAGCATCACGGCACCGACAGTAATTGCACTGTCGGCAAAGTTGAACGCCGGGAAATACCAGCGGTTCTGCCAATGCACCAGAATGAAGTCGATCACATGGCCCAGGGCAATGCGGTCATACAGATTGCCCAGCGCGCCACCGAGTACCAGGGCCAGCGCAATCGCCAGCCAGGTTTCGTTGCGCCCCAGGCGCTTGAGCCACACCACCAGCACCGCACTGACCACGACGGCAATCAGGGCGAACAACCAGCGCTGCCAGCCGGAGCTGTCGGCCAGGAAGCTGAACGCCGCGCCGGTGTTATAGGCCAGGGTCCAACTGAACAAATCGGGGATCACCACGATTTGCTGGTACATCTCGAGCTTGCCTTCGAAGTAGAACTTGCTGGCCTGGTCGATGACCAGGACCAGCAAACTCAACCAGAGCCAGCTCAGCCGTCCGAAACGGCCAGCCGCATTAGGCATAGTGACGAACCTCGCCAGCGCCGCTGATGTTGTCGACGCAACGACCGCAGATTTCCGGATGCTCCGGGTTCACGCCGACGTCCTCGCGGCAGTGCCAGCAACGGGCGCACTTGGCGTGGCTCGACTTGACCACTTGCAGTTTCAAACCGCTGACTTCGGTGACCACGGCATCGGCCGGCGCCTGCACGAACGGTGCAACCGTGGCGGTCGAGGTGATCAGCACGAAGCGCAGTTCGTTGCTCAACTTGGCCAGGTCGGCGCTCAGCGCCTCTTCGGCGAACAGCGTCACTTCGGCTTGCAGGTTGCCACCGACGGCCTTGGCCGCGCGCTGGATTTCCATTTCCTTGTTGACCGCTACCTTGACTTCCATGATCCGCTCCCAATAGGCGCGGCCCAGTTCGACGTCTGCCGGCAATTCGGTCAGACCTTCGTACCAAGTGTTGAGCATGACCGATTCGTTACGCTCGCCCGGCAGGTATTCCCACAGTTCGTCGGCGGTGAACGCAAGGATCGGAGCGATCCAGCGCACCAGCGCTTCAGAGATGTGGTACAGCGCGGTTTGCGCCGAACGGCGAGCCTTGCTGTTGGCGCCAGTGGTGTACTGACGGTCCTTGATGATGTCGAGGTAGAAACCACCCAACTCCTGCACGCAGAAGTTGTGGATCTTGGAGTAGACGTTCCAGAAGCGGTACTCGCCGTAATGCTCTTGCAACTCGCGTTGCAGCAGCAGGGTACGGTCCACGGCCCAACGGTCCAGCGCCAGCATTTCTTCGGCGGGCAGGATGTCGGTGGCCGGGTTGAAACCGGTCAGGTTCGAAAGCAGGAAACGTGCGGTGTTACGGATACGCCGGTAGGCGTCCGCGCTGCGCTGCAGAATCTGCTCGGAAACGGCCATTTCGCCCGAGTAATCGGTCGATGCAACCCACAGACGCATGATGTCGGCGCCCAGGGTGTCGTTGACCTTTTGCGGCGCGATCACGTTGCCCAGGGACTTGGACATTTTGCGGCCGGACTCATCGACGGTGAAGCCGTGGGTCAGCAGCTCGCGGTACGGCGCGTGGTTGTCGATGGCGCAACCGGTCAGCAGCGACGAATGGAACCAGCCGCGGTGTTGATCCGAGCCTTCCAGGTACAGGTCGGCACGTGGACCGGTCTCGTGGCCCATCGGGTGCGAACCGCGCAGGACGTGCCAGTGCGTGGTGCCCGAATCGAACCAGACGTCCAGGGTGTCGCTGATCTTGTCGTATTGCGGCGCTTCATCACCGAGCAACTCGGCGGCGTCCATCTTGAACCAGGCTTCGATGCCTTCGACTTCGACGCGCTTGGCCACTTCTTCCATCAGTTCAGCGGTACGCGGGTGCAGTTCGCCGCTTTCCTTGTTCAGGAAGAACGGGATCGGCACGCCCCAGTTGCGCTGTCGGGAGATACACCAGTCCGGACGGTTGGCGATCATCGAGTGCAGGCGCGCCTGGCCCCAGGCCGGAACGAACTTGGTCTCTTCGATGGCTTTGATCGCCCGCTTGCGCAGGGTGTCGCCGTTCACAGGTTCTTTGTCCATGCCGATGAACCACTGCGCGGTGGCGCGGTAGATCAGCGGAGTCTTGTGACGCCAGCAATGCATGTAGCTATGTTCGATGATGCTGGTGTGCAGCAACGCACCGACTTCGGTCAGTTTGTCGACGATGGCCGGGTTGGCTTTCCAGATGAACTGGCCGCCGAAGAACTCCAGCGATGGCACGTAAACGCCGTTGCTTTGCACCGGATTAATGATGTCGTCGTTGACCATGCCGTACTTCTTGCAGGTCACGAAGTCGTCCACGCCGTACGCTGGCGAGGAGTGAACCACACCTGTACCCGCGCCCAGTTCAACGTACTCGGCCAGGTAAACCGGCGACAGGCGATCGTAGAACGGGTGACGGAAGTTGATCAGCTCCAGCGCTTTACCGGTGGTGGTCGCGATGACCGAGCCTTCCAGGCTGTAACGGGCCAGGCACGACTCGACCAGCTCTTCAGCCAGTATCAGCAGCTTGTCGCCGACATCGACCAGGGCGTAGTTGAATTCCGGGTGGACGTTCAGCGCCTGGTTGGCCGGAATGGTCCACGGGGTGGTGGTCCAGATCACGATCGAAGCCGGTTTGGCCAACGACGCCAGACCGAAAGCGGCAGCCAGTTCGGCCTCATCGGCAATCGGGAACGCTACGTCGATGGTCGAGGACTTTTTGTTTTCGTACTCGACTTCCGCTTCAGCCAGGGCCGAACCGCAGTCGAAGCACCAGTTCACAGGCTTGAGGCCCTTGAACACGAAACCGCCCTTGACGATTTCAGCCAGGGCGCGGATTTCACCGGCCTCGTTTTTGAAGTCCATGGTCTTGTACGGGTTGGCGAAGTCGCCCAACACGCCCAGACGGATGAATTCGGATTTCTGGCCTTCGATCTGCTCGGTGGCGTAAGCACGGCACAGTTCGCGGGTCTTGTCCGCGCCCAGGTTTTTACCGTGGGTCACTTCAACTTTGTGTTCGATCGGCAGGCCGTGGCAGTCCCAGCCCGGAACATAAGGCGCGTCGAAACCCGACAGGGTTTTCGAACGGATGATCATGTCCTTGAGAATCTTGTTCAGCGCATGACCGATGTGAATCGTGCCGTTGGCGTACGGAGGACCGTCGTGCAGTACGAACTTCGGACGATCCTTGCCAATCTCGCGCAACTTACCGTACAGGCCAATGCTGTCCCAGCGCTGCAGAATCTGCGGTTCGCGCTGAGGCAGGCCGGCCTTCATTGGGAAGGCGGTGTCCGGAAGGTTTAGCGTGGCTTTATAGTCGGTCATTTAAGGCTCTTCATTAGCGATTGGCGCTAGGTGCGACAGGGCACGGGCGGCGGCAACATCCGCATTGATCGCCGTCTTAAGCGCCTCCAGAGAGGCGAAACGCTGCTCTTCACGCAGCTTGTGGTGGAAAACCACCGTCAAACGCCGGTCATACAGATCGCCGGCAAAATCTAAAAGATGCACTTCAAGGTGGGCTTTGCCATCACCTTGAACAGTTGGCCGCACGCCAATATTGGCAACGCCTGGCCAGGTCTTGCCGTCGATGTCGACATTGACCAGGTAAACCCCGGTCAGTGGCACACGACGACGCTTGAGTTGAATGTTGGCAGTCGGCGTTCCCAACTGACGCGCCAGCTTCTGGCCATGCAACACGCGCCCGGCAATCCGGAACGGACGCCCGAGCAGCCGCTCGGCCAAGGCAAAATCGGCAGCGGCCAGGGCATTGCGGACCTGAGTGCTGCTGACGCGAATACCGTCCAGCTCGACGGTCTGCGCCGCTTCAACGGTAAAACCCTGAAGAACACCGGCGTGCTGCAGGAAATCGAAATCCCCGACGCGGTCACAACCAAACCGGAAGTCGTCACCGACCTCCAGGTGCTGCACGCCCAGGCCGTCGACCAGAATGGTATCGACGAACTCATTGGCGCTGAGCTTGCTCAGGCGCTGATTGAAGGCCAGGCACAGAACGCGGTCGACGCCTTCCTCGGCCAGCAGCTGAAGTTTGTCCCGCAGCCGGGCCAGACGGGCTGGAGCCGTGTCCGGGGCAAAGAATTCCCGTGGCTGCGGCTCGAAAATCACCACGCAGCTGGGCACGCCCAACTCGATAGCGCGCTCACGCAGTCGCGCCAGGATAGCCTGGTGGCCACGGTGAACACCGTCAAAGTTGCCAATAGTGGCGACACAGCCCCGATGCTGGGGGCGCAGATTGTGGAGGCCTCGAACCAGCTGCATAACGCGCTTCTTGCTCATAAAGTGGTCGATTATAACCACACCCGGCGGCCGACGACAGGCAACACCGTAACCCAAAGTAATCGAGCCGACAAAACTGCCGGTTCGCCCATGTTTATCGAGGCAAAAGCCTCAGCTCAGCGCCTTGCGATTGAAGTCGCGCAAACGGAAGCCCATCAACAGCAGCATGCCAAAATAACTGACGACACCGGCCGTGACCAATGCGCCCAGGCGCAGGAACCGCTGCAGCATCTGCCCCTGATCCCAGGCGGGCATAAAGTGCATCCCGACCAGTAGCACCGCAGACATGACCAATACGGCAATCACCAGTTTAAGGCCAAACTTCGCCCAGCCCGGCTGCGGCTGATACATCTGCTGTTTGCGCAATTGATAGAACAATAGCCCGGCATTGATGCAAGCACCGACACTGATCGCCAGGGCCAGACCGGCGTGAGCCAGCGGGCCGATCAGCACCAGGTTGAACAACTGGGTAACGACCAGGGTAAAAATCGCGATTTTTACCGGGGTCCGGATGTTTTGTTGCGCATAAAAGCCCGGCGCCAGCACCTTGATCACAATAATCCCGAGCAGACCGACAGAATAGGCAATCAACGCCCGCTGAGTCATGGACGCGTCAAACGCACTGAACTGGCCGTACTGGAACAGCGAAACCGTCAGCGGCTCGGCCAGGATCCCCAGCGCCAGCGAACATGGCAGCACCAGCACGAAGCACAGGCGCAGGCCCCAATCGAGAATGCGCGAGTACTCGTGGCGATCCTTGCTGGCGTAGGTCTTGGCCAGGGTCGGCAGCAGAATCGTTCCGAGCGCGACCCCCAGCACACCGGACGGCAATTCCATCAAGCGGTCGGCGTAATACATCCACGACACGGAGCCTGCGACCAGGAACGAGGCGAAAATCGTGTTGATGATCAGCGAAATCTGACTCACGGAGACGCCGAGAATCGCCGGCAACATCTGCTTCATGACGCGCCAGACGCCAGTGTCACGCAGATTCAGACGCGGAAGTACGAGCATGCCGATCTTTTTCAGGTGTGGCAGCTGATAGAGCAATTGCGCCAGCCCACCCACCAGTACCGCCCAGCCCAGCGCCATCACCGGCGGATCGAAATACGGCGTCAGAAACACCGAAAAGACAATCATGCTGACGTTGAGGAGCGTCGGCACGAAGGCCGGCACGGAAAAGCGGTTGTACGTATTGAGGATCGCGCCTGCCAAAGAGGACAGGGAAATCAGCAATATATAAGGGAAGGTCACCCGCAACAGGCTGGAGGTCAGCTCGAATTTTTCCGGGGTATCGGTGAAACCTGGCGCCGTGGCCCAGATAACCCACGGCGCGGCAAGTATGCCCAGCGCGGTGACCAGGGCCAGCACCAATGTCAGCAGGCCGCTGACGTAAGCAATGAAGGTTCGCGTCGCCTCTTCGCCCTTTTGGCTTTTGTATTCGGCAAGAATCGGCACAAATGCCTGGGAAAATGCCCCTTCGGCAAAGATTCGCCGCAGCAGATTGGGCAGTTTGAAGGCGATGAAGAAGGCGTCAGTCGCCATTCCGGCGCCAAATGTGCGCGCGATGAGAGTGTCACGAACGAACCCCAGAACCCGGGAAAGCATCGTGATAGAGCTGACGGCGGCCAACGATTTGAGCAGATTCATTGAAAGAGTTTGTGCCTGTCGATAAACAGCAGGCGAACAAAGCGCCTACTTATGCGATACTCCGCGCCGCAGCAGCACAGAGCCAAAGCTCGCGAGTTTACAGGTCAAGCGCCGGAAATAAATATCCCGCCTCTTTATACCTACCACTTAGCGGAACGTCTCAACCGCCCTTGACAAGACATCAACTCATCGGCATGATTCGCGGCCTATTTTGTTTGCTATTTCCTAAAAAGTCTTTCGAGGAGCTCGACGGTGGCCAACACACCTTCCGCCAAAAAACGTGCAAAACAGGCTGAGAAGCGTCGCAGCCACAACGCCAGCCTGCGTTCCATGGTTCGTACCTACATCAAGAATGTAGTTAAAGCCATCGACGCAAAAGACGCTGAAAAAGCTCAAGCAGCTTACGTTCTGGCTGTGCCAGTTATCGACCGTATGGCCGATAAAGGCATCATCCACAAGAACAAGGCAGCTCGTCATAAGAGCCGCCTGAACGGTCACGTCAAGGCTCTGAACCTTGCTGTTGCCGCATAAGCGATAAGCTTGTTAAAAAACCGACCCTAGGGTCGGTTTTTTATTGCCTGCGATTTAATAAACGTCGCACAAAAAAATGTGGGAGCGGGCTTGCTCGCGAATCCGGCGTGTCAGCCAACATCAAATCACCTGACACACCGCATTCGCGAGCAAGCCCGCTCCCACAATTTGGATCTTCGCTAGGCTACTGAGCGTGTGTCCACGGCAGGATCGGGATGGCCGTCACCGCATTCTGCGGACTGCCTTCGATCAGGCGATCGCTATAAACCAGGTACACCAGCGTATTGCGCTTCTTATCGAGGAACCGCACCACCTGCATGGTCTTGAACACCAGCGATGTGCGCTCCTTGAACACCTCGTCACCATCCTTGAGCTCACCCTTGAAACTGATCGGACCGACCTGGCGGCACGCGATAGACGCCTCTGCACGATCTTCAGCCAATCCCAAACCGCCCTTCACGCCGCCTGTCTTGGCTCGCGACAGGTAGCAGGTCACGCCGTCTACCTTGGGATCATCAAACGCCTCGACGACGATACGGTCATTCGGGCCGACGAATTTGAACACCGTCGACACCTGGCCAATTTCCTCGGCCGACGCCAGCAGCGGCATCGCCAACAGCAGACCCAATAATCCTTTTGCCATGCGCATTCAGGTATTCCTTCAGACCAGAATCAGGTTATCGCGGTGAACCAGTTCCGGCTCAGCCATGTAACCCAACAGACCGACAATCGCCTCAGACGACTGACCGATGATTTTTTGTGCTTCAAGCGCACTGTAGTTGGCCAGGCCGCGAGCAATCTCCCGACCATCCGGGGCCACACAAACGACCATTTCACCACGCCGAAAACTACCCTGGACCAGCTTGACCCCCACCGGCAGCAGACTTTTGTTGCCCTTGGACAACGCTGTCACCGCACCCGCATCCAGCACCAGGGTGCCGCGAGTCTGCAGATGCCCCGCCAGCCATTGCTTGCGCGCCGCCAGCATGCCGCGCTCCGGCGACAACAAGGTACCGATGCGCTCACCCGCCTTCAGGCGATCCAGCACGCGATCAATGCGCCCGCCCACGATGATGGTGTGCGCACCGGAACGCGCCGCCAGACGCGCAGCGCGCAACTTGGTCTGCATACCGCCACGACCCAATGCACCACCGGTGCCGCCCGCGACAGCATCCAGCGCCGGATCATCAGCGCGCGCTTCGTAAATCAGGTTTGCGTTGGGGTTGTTGCGAGGGTCAGCATCGAACATGCCATCGCGATCGGTGAGAATGACCAGCAGATCAGCCTCAACCAGGTTCGCCACCAGCGCCGCCAAGGTGTCGTTGTCGCCGAAACGGATCTCGTCGGTGACCACGGTGTCGTTTTCGTTGATGACCGGGATCACTTTCAGCTCGACCAATGCTCGCAGCGTACTGCGCGCATTCAGGTAGCGTTTGCGATCAGACAAGTCATCGTGCGTCAGGAGAATCTGCGCAGTGTGCCGGCCATGCTCGGCGAAGCTCGACTCCCAGGCCTGCACCAACCCCATCTGACCGATGGCGGCAGCGGCCTGCAGTTCATGCATCGCACTGGGTCGCACCGTCCAGCCCAGGCGACTCATCCCCGCCGCCACAGCCCCGGAGGACACCAGCACCAGCTCGACGCCAGCTTCATGCAAAGCAACCATCTGCTCGACCCAGACACCCATTGCCGCGCGATCCAGGCCCTTGCCGTCCGCCGTCAGCAAAGCGCTGCCGATTTTCACGACCCAACGCTGCGCACCTGTCACCTTGCTCCGCATCATCTTCAACCTTAGCTTGAGGACAGCGCGACGTAGCACTGCCCGTAACGTTATTCGTGGTTATTTGTGACCAACAATCGATTTCCAGATACTAAAACGCCGCTCTAGTAAGCGGCGTTTAAGTTTATCGCAACGAATCAGTCACGCACGTAAATGATTTCCGGACCGTCTTCATCATCCACATCTTCTTCGTCCCAATCATCGTCGCCGATGTCATGGACCGACTTCACGCCGCTGCGACGCAGAGCACGCTGATCATCCAGCGCCTGCAGCTGAGCACGGGCTTCGTCTTCGATGCGCTGATCGAGCTCGGCCAGCTCTTCCTTGTAGGCCGGGTCGTTAGCCAGACGATCAGCACGGTCTTCCATGTAACGCATGATGTCGTGACACAGACGTTCGGTACCAAGCTTGGAGATGGCCGAAATCACGTAGACAGGACCAGTCCACTCCAGGCGGTCGACGATTTCCTTGACGCGAGCGTCGTGCTCTTCTTCAAGGATCTGGTCGCATTTGTTCAGCACCAGCCAGCGATCACGCTCTGCCAGGGACGGGCTGAACTTGGTCAGCTCACTGACGATCACTTCAGCGGCATCCGGAGCGCTGGCGTCATCCAGCGGCGCCATGTCCACGAGGTGCAGTAGCAAACGGGTACGCGACAAGTGCTTGAGGAAACGAATCCCCAGGCCTGCGCCATCGGAAGCGCCTTCGATCAGCCCCGGAATGTCCGCGACCACGAAGCTTTTCCAGCGATCGACACTGACCACACCCAGGTTTGGCACCAGCGTGGTGAACGGATAGTCAGCGACTTTCGGCTTGGCGGCCGATACCGAACGAATGAAGGTACTTTTGCCAGCGTTGGGCAGACCCAACAAGCCAACGTCAGCCAACACTTTCATTTCCAGCTTGAGATCACGCGCCTCACCCGGCTTGCCCGGAGTGGTTTGACGCGGAGCCCGGTTGGTACTGGATTTGAAGCGCGTGTTGCCCAGGCCGTGCCAGCCACCGTGAGCCACCAACAATTTCTGGCCAGCCTTGGTCAGGTCACCAATGACTTCCTGGGTGGCCGCATCGATAACGGTAGTGCCGACCGGTACACGCAGTACCAGCTCCTCACCTTTCTTGCCGGTGCAGTCAGTGCTGCCGCCGTTGGAACCGCGCTCGGCATCGAAGTGCCGGGTGTAACGGTAGTCCACCAGGGTGTTGAGGTTTTCGTCGGCGAGCATGTAGACCGAGCCGCCATCACCACCATCACCGCCGTTCGGGCCGCCGTTTTCGATAAACTTTTCGCGACGGAAGCTCATGCAACCGTTGCCGCCGTCACCGGCCTTTACTCGAATCGATACTTCATCAACAAACTTCATAACAAAACGCCTCTCGCCATACGGACGAGCCGAAAAAATCTAGACATAAGACTCTTGCAAAAATGAGCGCAGCGACCTCAATCAACGACCGCGAATCCAGCGCTGGAGCCCATTACAAACAGCTTTGCAAGAGACTCACCCCACAAACGAAAAAGCCCCGTCGCAAGACAGGGCTTTTCCAGCAACCACGTAATTATGCCGCGACGACTTCAGTCTTCGGGACAATGCTTACGTAACGACGACCGAAGGCGCCTTTTACTTCGAACTTGATCACGCCGTCGATTTTAGCGAACAGAGTGTGATCTTTACCCATGCCAACACCGTAACCGGCGTGGAATTGGGTGCCGCGCTGACGCACGATGATGTTGCCCGGAATGATAACCTGGCCGCCATACATCTTCACGCCAAGGCGTTTGGCTTCTGAGTCGCGACCGTTACGGGTACTACCACCAGCTTTTTTGTGTGCCATGAGTCAATTCTCCTAGTGAGGAATTAGGCTGAAATTAAGCCTGAATACCGGTGATTTTGATCTCGGTGTACCACTGGCGGTGGCCCATACGCTTCATGTGGTGCTTACGACGACGGAACTTGATGATGCGGACTTTATCGTGACGACCTTGGGAGATCACTTCAGCCACAACGGTAGCGCCGGCAACAACTGGAGCGCCGATGTTCACGTCATCGCCATTGGCGACCAACAGAACGCGATCAAAAGTAACGGATTCGCCAGTAGCGATTTCCAGTTTTTCGATCTTCAGGTATTCACCTGGGGCGACCTTGTATTGCTTGCCACCAGTAACAATTACTGCGTACGACATGGTATTTCTCCGATAATCCTGCTCACCCAGCTCTTTATAAGAAGAGGTATTGGCTGGCATGGCTGCATAAGGCTGGAAGGCCTGTTTGCAATTGCGTAAGGCAGGTGCTGCCCAGGAAGTTCAGGGTGCGCGATTGTACGCAAGCTGCCAAGACGATGCAAGAGGCCGTCCATCGCGCCTTGACACCCGCCGACGTGGGTCCTAGCATGCCGCGCAACCCTTCTGGAGCAACTGTCGCTGATGCAACCCCAAGCTTTCTACCGCGCGGTGGCGGACGATTTTAGCGCCGTCGACGGCATCATCAAGAAGCAGCTGACTTCACGCGTGCCGCTGGTATCGAAAATCGGCGATTACATCACCTCGGCCGGCGGTAAACGCCTGCGCCCATTATTAGTGTTGCTGTGTGGCAAGGCCCTGGGTCGCGAAGGCGATGACTTACGCCTGCTGGCCGCAACCATTGAGTTTCTGCACACCGCCACCCTGCTGCACGACGACGTGGTCGACATGTCGGGCATGCGCCGTGGCCGCTCGACCGCCAACGCCATGTGGGGCAACGCTCCCAGCGTACTGGTCGGCGACTTCCTGTACTCGCGCTCCTTCGAAATGATGGTCGAGCTGGGCTCCATGCCAGTGATGAAGATCCTTTCGCAAGCCACGCGCATCATCGCTGAAGGCGAGGTGTTGCAGCTGTCGAAGGTTCGTGACGCCAGCACCACGGAAGAAACCTACATGGAAGTCATCCGCGGCAAGACCGCGATGCTCTTCGAGGCGTCGACCCACAGCGCCGCAGCCCTGTGCGAAGCCACGGCGGAACAGGCCGAAGCACTGCGTACGTTCGGCGATCATCTGGGCGTGGCTTTCCAACTGGTCGACGACTTGCTGGACTACAAAGGCGACGCAGAAACCCTGGGCAAGAACGTCGGTGACGATCTGGCCGAAGGGAAACCGACTTTACCGCTGATCTACACCATGCGCGAAGGCACGCCGGAGCAGGCTGCACTGGTGCGCAAGGCGATCCAGAAAGGCGGGATCGAAGACCTGGAAAGCATCCGCGAGGCCGTTGAAGCTTCCGGCTCGCTGGAATACACCGCAACTCTGGCTCGTGATTACGTGGCCCGTGCGATCAAGTGCCTCGACGCTCTGCCTGCCAGCGAATACCGCGATGCGCTGGTTGAGTTGAGTGAGTTTGCGGTCGCCCGTACGCACTAACTGCACCGCAATACCCTGTGGGAGCGAGCCTGCTCGCGATTGCAATCTGCCAGTCGACACTGTTGTGCTGGCAGACGCACAGCAATCGCGAGCAGGCTCGCTCCCACAGGTTTATCAGCGCCCAACCCTCTCCCGCCTAAAACCCTATATAATGTGCGACTTTTAGCGATCCTCAATCCAAGGAGCCTTAGTGAGCACGTTGCCACCCTGCCCGAAATGCAATTCCGAATACACCTATGAAGACGGTGCGCAGTTGATCTGCCCGGAGTGCGCCCACGAATGGTCCGCCAACGGCGAAGCTGAAGCGGCGTCCGATGACTCCGTGAAAAAAGATTCGGTCGGTAATGTTCTGCAAGACGGCGATACCATCACCGTGATCAAGGACCTCAAGGTCAAGGGCACGTCGCTGGTGGTCAAGGTCGGCACCAAGGTCAAGAACATCCGCCTGTGCGACGGCGATCACGACATCGACTGCAAGATCGACGGCATTGGCCCGATGAAGCTCAAATCCGAGTTCGTCAGAAAAGTCTGATATTGCTGTCTTCCATCCCGCGCCCTGCGTGGGATGGCGCTTCACCCTCCCCCGCTTCGCCCAGCTATTCCTGGCAGTAGCCAACGCCAGCCGTTTTGACCTCACGCAACCTTTACCCGGAAAAAATCACAAATCGCCAATAGCCCCTTGCTATTCGACGAATAAGAATTATTCTCATTGAAACCCATTAAAGGAGATGAGACTCATGACTTACTTGATCGATGCCTGGCTGGACCGTCCACACCCCTACCTCAGGATCCTGCATCGGGAAACCGGAGAAGTCTGTGCGGTGCTTGAAGAGGAAGCCTTGAACGAATTGCAGGACCAGGGTGACCTGGACGTCAACAGCTTGAGTTCCAGCGAGCCAGTGGTGCTCAAGGAGCTGGTGCGTAATCTGTTTCTGTTTTGCTATGCCCGGGCGTTGCGCCCGACCAGCGATTTGAACCATAAGATCGAACTATGAGAAACCGTAAAACACTGTGGGAGCGACGGTGTGTCGCTCCCACATCAGCCCGACGTTAGATCGGGCCAGGTCTTACAGAACGTCGAGCAGCTCGACGTCGAATACCAGTACGCTGTGCGGTGGAATGCCGCCAACGCCTTGAGCGCCGTAAGCCAGTTCGCTCGGCACGTACAGACGCCATTTGCTACCGGCGTTCATCAGTTGCAGGGCTTCGGTCCAGCCAGGGATCACGCCGCCAACCGGGAATTCTGCTGGTTGGCCACGATCGTAGGAGCTGTCAAACACAGTGCCATCGATCAGGGTGCCGTGGTAGTGGGTGCGCACTTGATCTTCTCGGGTTGGCTTGGCGCCTTCACCTTGAGTCAGCACTTCAAATTGCAGGCCGGAAGCCAGGGTGGTGATGCCATCGCGCTTGGCATTTTCAGCCAGGAACGCCAGGCCTTCGCCAGCAGCCGCTTCAGCTTTTGCAGCTGCTTCGGCCTGCATGATTTCACGGATCACCTTGAAGCTTGCGGACATTTCTTCCTGGCCCACACGGCTAGGCTTGCCGGCGAATGCGTCAGTCAGGCCAGCCAGGATCGCGTCCAGGTTAACGCCCGGTGGCGGGTTGTCGCGCAGTTGATCGCCCAGCTGACGGCCAATACCGTAGCTGACGCGGGTTTCGTCGGTGGACAGATTTACTTCGGACATGACACTGCTCCGCTGTGCGGACGGCCCGGAACTTGCCGTGCTTGCACAGCGCATCCCGGATGCGCCCGGAACCAAAAGGGCCAGCAGACTAGCACAGATGTGGCAATGCTGATGAGCGCCGTCAGTGCGCCCAGAACGAACGGAAGGCTATCGGCAACTTAAGGCTTTCTTCCGCCGCGCTCAATCCGCACATTTCGTCATGAACAGAGGTGTGCACAAGATTGAATGGCAAGGCCGGGAAGGACTTGATCAGATCACGTGCATGCTCGACCGAGCGCAAATGAAACATATGCCCGCGAGTATCGCTCAACGGATACGCAGCACCGTGCATCCGAGCCTCCAGCAGATAGATCCCGCCCTCCATGGAAATCAGGTTCAGCTCATCGATTTTTCCGGCGATGGCATACGCACGCAACTCTTCAACATTCATGGAGGCACCTCACGCAGTGGCGAGCCAATATCAATACATGGATAGGCCTCGGCACCTCAAAGCACAAGTCAAAAACGGCACCGCCCGTCTGTTTCGCAACAGACGGGCGGCTTGAGCCTGCAAAAAGACAGCAATCAGTGCTTGGTCAGCTTGTCCAGATACCCCATGGCAAACGCCGATACCACAAACGTCATGTGGATGATCACGTACCATTTCAAATGCTCAGGATCGACGTTCTTGGCGTCCATGAAAATCCGCAGCAAGTGGATGGAGGAAATCGCCACGATGGAGGCCGCCACTTTCATCTTCAACGAAGACGAATCCATGGTGCCCAACCAGTTGAGCTTTTCCTTGTCGTCGTCGATGTCCAGTTGGGAGACGAAGTTCTCGTAACCGGAAATCATCACCATCACCAGCAGGCCGCCCACCAGGGCCATGTCGATCAACGACAGCAGCACCAGGATCAGATCCGACTCAGCCATCGAGAATACATTGGGGATGACGTGGAAGACTTCCTGGAAGAATTTCAGCGCCAGTGCCAGCAGCCCCAGGGACAGACCGAAGTAGATCGGCGCCAGCAGCCAGCGGGAGGCGTACATCGCATTTTCGATAAAGCGTTCCATTGAATCTCGCACGTAGGGTTGAAAATGGCCGCGAGTATACCAGCCGCCTGTCTGTCCTCAGAAGCAACCGGAAACCGTTGGGAAATCCATTACCTGCGCGTGTGTTACAAAGTTTTTCTGCTAGTGTCCAGACTATCGAAAGCTTAGCGACATCGGACAGGAAAACTGGAAATGGATGTGCGATTGCCTCTAAAGAGCGCCGGCATTTGCCTGGCTTTGCTGTTGAGTGCCTGCTCGCCAAGTGACGAGAAACGCCAGGTCAGCCTCGAGGAAAAGACCGCGCAGTTCGAAAAGTCTCTGGATGCCATTCAGGACCCCAAGCTCAAGGATGCCGTGGCCGAACTGGGCGGCTCACTGTTGCTGCTCGAACGAGCGCAGCTGAAACTCGACAGCAAGCCGGTCGAAACCGAGTACGGCGAAGACGTCCTCGCCGCGCTCAAGCATTACCCCACGCCACAGGCACTGGTCGATACCTACATCAACGGTCTGTTCGTGCTGCACAAGGATTCGAGCTCCGACTACCTGACCGACTTGCAACCGGTGTTCCCCTTCAATTTCAGCATCCCGGCGTCATTTCTCTTTCCCCATGGCCTGGAATGGCAATCGGTGACCCTGAGCAACAAGCGCGTCATCGCGTTTCAGCCGGAATGGTCGGAAACCGATCCTGGGATTCAGCTGAGCCCCTCGAGCTCCAACCTGAGCAACCCCGATGATTTGACGGTGACCTATCCGTTCATCGAAGGCCTGGACGTGGACATCAAGCACCAGCCCCAACCGGTGAGCCTGCAGGGCAAGGTGGAAGTGATTGCGCCGCGCCGCCTCTACACCTTTGAGCTGACGAAAAAGGACGTGGGTCAGACTCGCACCGATGACAACCTCAGTGTCACCTTGCTGCGCCTTACCAACAACTACGCTGAAATCGAATTCAACAACAGCGCACCACCCGCCCCCGACGTCGGCGATACGCCATTGAACCCCTTGATCGTCCAGGCCAGGGACACCTCCGGACAATTCCTGTCGCGCTCGGGTTCGATCAATGAAACCGCCGCGCAAATTGCCTTCTATCAACAACAGCTGACGAAGATGCAACAACAGAAGGCCTGGAGCGAGGCGTTCGAAAAGCAGATCGATGAGGAACAGCGCAACTTCGAGAAGCAGCAGAATCATCATTACACCAAGGTGTATTTCAACGGCTCGATCGACACCCTCGACGTCAGCGTATTGGACTTTTCAGCCGTCACGGTGACACGCAAAGACCTCAACCTGCCGGTGCGCCGCTTCGATCCGCACACCACGGCAAAAACCATCCAGCCACTGAGCTTGCCCGTCGTGGTGTATGACGATCAGGCCCCACGCTGGCTCAAGGGCGCGACACTCGGCGAGGAACAACTGAAGAAGAGCGTCACCGTCACCCAGTCGGTGGACGACCCGAGTGCCGCACGCATTGAATTCGATCACCCCCGAAGCTTCAACGATGAACTGCTCGGCACCTCGTTCAGTCCCGGCGATAGCCCGGTCACTTTTTTTACAGCGGACGGAAATGGCAAGCGCGATGGCCCCATCGAGCTGCCACCAGAGGCTTACCAGGTCGACCCGCTTCACGGAACTATCTCCTATGACCTGAACCTGTTTCCGGAGACGCCAGCCTATGCAGTGGGCTCGATGCCGCTGTTTTTGGCGATAGTCGACAAACAATCGCTCAACGCCCACCCATTGCCCAAAGGCCTGGAACTCAAAGGCAATGCATTGGTGGTTGATCTGAAGCTGTTTCCAGCTCAGGACTGGCGTTTTTTTGCCAAGGACGACACTGGAAACTACCTCAAAGAGATTCTTTCGGTGACCCACGACGCGAGCACTGAAGGCCCTGCGTTATTTGCCGTGCATTACTTCTACGGCCAGCCAACACGTCTGGAAACTTACCAGCGAACCGACCTCACCACCGTGCAATACGGCTTCGAAGTCAAACTGGCCCAAGCGGACTTGACGCACCTCGGGCAATAGCCGGCTCAGTGATCGGGTCGGAACTCGAAGCCACCGAGATTGCGGCACCGGCCACCGTTGATTTCCCGAAGCTGGGCTTGCAGGTGCAGGCACCAGATTTGCGGGTCATCGGCCAGCTCGTAGCCATGCAGAGTCAGGCTCTCAACAATCGTGTCGAGAATTGATTCAGCCACGAAAGGACCGTGGAACGGGCCCTGTGCCTTGATGGCTGAAGGTTGTTCGCCGGCCATTCCGGCGGCAAAGAGCAAGGTCCACATGCCCGTATCCCCCGCCAATGGGCGGATGGCACATTCGATACGGGTCACAAGACCCAAACATTGACGGGTAAGGCAGAGGTTGCGCGACATGGCGGCGACCCTCGATAGATCCGGTATTCAGCCCCCACGGGAAGGCTGTCTCGATCCAGTGATTACTGTCGATATCCTTGAGCTGAGAATAGAAGAAAAGTCTGACCAGTACGTCAAGCGAAACCAGAAGGCGCCGAATGGTCATTGTGTGAATATTGGCGCCAGAGTGATGGCACATTGCAGGGTGCGTCGGATACAAATGTGGGAGCGAGCAGGCTCGCTCCCACAGTGGATCGTTGTGATCCTCAGATGGGTCAGGCCGGTTTGGCTTCGACCAACGCCTCCAGCGCCGCTTCTTTCTCGGCC
Source organism: Pseudomonas sp. IT-P294 (assembly GCF_949767865.1). Classification (NCBI taxonomy): domain Bacteria; kingdom Pseudomonadati; phylum Pseudomonadota; class Gammaproteobacteria; order Pseudomonadales; family Pseudomonadaceae; genus Pseudomonas; species Pseudomonas sp. IT-P294. Next base: position 101,414 of record NZ_CATKQW010000056.1, read on the forward strand.
TCCTTGAGGTCGTCTTCGCTGATCATTTCAGCGATCACCCGCAAGCGTTCCACCACCCGCGCATTCACGCTGCCCTCGGGAAACGCGCCATTCTCGTCCGGCGCTCCGGCCGGCTCGCCCACCAGCAGACTCAGCGCCTCATCGGCCTGGCGCACCGCATAGACGTGGAATTGACCCGCACGCACCGCCGACAACACCTTCTCATCGAGCATCAACGTGGCAACGTTGGCGTGGGGAATGATCGCCCCCTGCTCCCCGGTCAAACCGCGGGCTTCGCAGAGCCGGAAGAAGCCTTCGATTTTCTCGTTGACCCCGCCCACGGCCTGCACTTCACCAAACTGGTTGATGGAGCCTGTGATCGCAAAGCATTGCTTGAGCGGTGTTCTCGACAAGGCCGAGATCAGCGTGCACGCCTCGCCCAGCGACGCACTGTCGCCGTCGACGTAACCGTAGGACTGTTCCAGCGCGATACTCGCCGAGATCGCCAGCGGGAATTCCTGGGCGTAACGGCTGCCCAGATACCCGGTGAGGATCATCACGCCTTTGGAGTGAATTGGCTGGCCAAGGTTGACCTCGCGCTCGATGTCGACAATGCCGCTGCCACCCGGATACACCGTGGCCGAAATCCGCGCCGGCACACCGAAGGCCGAGTCGCCGACCTCCAGCACCGTCAGACCATTACATTTGCCCACCGCCGCGCCATCGGTATCGATCAGGATGATCCCGGCGAGCATGTCATCGAGAATCCGTGCCGAAACGCGCCCGGTGCGAGTCGCCTTGGCCTTCAGTGCGCGTTCGATGTGCCCGGCATCGGTCATATCGTCGCTCGCCAGGTTGCGAATGAAATCCGCCTCGCTGACCAGCTGGAAGAGATCGCCAATGCGCGCCGACAAACGTCCCTGATGCTCGGCCAGGCGTGCACTGTAGGTCGCCAGGCGTGCTACCGCGTCGGCGGTCAGCGGTGCCATGCCTTCTTCCGAAGTACGGGTCTTGAGCAACTGGGCGAACTGCTCCAGGCTTTCGTCGACCATCGGGATGTCTTCATCGAAGTCCACCAGGACGCGAAACATTTCCTGGAAGTCCGGATCGAGGTCTTGCAGCGTGTAATACAACTGCCGCGCACCAATGATGACGACCTTCACTTGCAATGGAATGTTTTGCGGCGTCAGGGTCACGGTGGCCAGACGGCCCAGCTCACCGAGCGGCGACTCCATTTTCAGCTTGCGCGATTGCAGGGCGCGTTTCAGCGCGTCCCACACGAACGGCTCGCTGAGCATTTTTTCCGCTTCAAGGATCAGGAATCCGCCGTTGGCGCGGTGCAATGCACCCGGGCGCAGCTGCCGATAGGTCGTGTACAGCGCCCCTTGGTCGGTGCTGTATTCGATGCGGCCAAACAGGTTTTCGTAAGTCGGGTGCGGCTCGAACACCACCGGCGCACCGCCGCTGGCGGAATGACCGACCACCAGGCTCGGCGCGTATTGTTCTTCCAGCATCTTGCGGGCTACCGCATCGACTTTACTGTCGTCGACCAATTGCTCGACCACGGTCTTGAGCAGATAAACCTGCATCGCTTGCAGATAACCGCACACCGCAGCGTTTTCGGCGTACTTCTCCGAGAGCGGAGACAGCAGCGGCTGCAAGGCCAGGGTGATGGTTTCTTCGTTGAGGTGGCGCAGTTGATTGCTCGACTCGCGCTTCCATTGCGGCAGGCTCGCGAGTTCTTCGTTGAGGCGTTCTTCCAGCCACGAGATATCGTCGTGGAAACGGTCGCGATCGGCTTCCGGCAACTGGGAAAATTCCGCCTCGTCCAGCGCCTTTCCCTCGGCCATCGGAGTGAACGCAATATTGCTGGCATCGCGGTACAGCGCGACCTCTTTCTCCAGCGCCAGACGCTCGATCACATCCAGAGCCTTGTCGTAGCGCTGGTTGAAGGCACGGTCGATGGCACTTTTCTTCTGCTGGTAGGACGGGTGTTCGAAGACCGCCGGAAAGGTTGCCAGCAGGTTGTCGATCAAACCGTTGATGTCAGCGATGAAGGCACCGGCCGTGCCCGAGGGCAGCTCCAGCGCGCGGGGTTCGCGAGGCTCGTCGAAATTGTTGACGTAGACCCAGTCTGCCGGGGTCTGCAGGCGTTTGCCTTCGGCTTTCAGGTAGCGTTTGACGAACGAAAACCGGCCGGTGCCGGGCTCACCCATGACGAATACGTTGTAACCGGGGCGTGGCATGGCCACGCCAAACTGCAAGGCTTCGACCGCACGTTCCTGGCCAAGCACACCGCGGAAGGGCTCCAGATCATTGGTGGTAGAGAAGCTGAACTGTTCAGCGGAAAACGGACGGGTCAGCGCTTCAGGCGCTAGACGCAAGCTGGCAGCAACAGGATCAGGCATCGGGCTTCCTTACATCAGGCGGGGCAGATAGCGGCATTCTGGCGCTGCCCCTACCTCACTTGCAAGGCGCGCCTCTTGCCAAAGCATAGACAAACCGTCATCCCCGGGTGCGCTGGGGCTAAATCAATGTTTAGTGCGAATGTTTCGTAAAAAAAGACGGAACCCTTGGAACGTGCCTAAACTCCAAACTGCGCGGCTGGAACTAATAACCGGCCCACTGGCGCCAGATCGGGCCAGACCCCTTGTCCATTGGTATGCACACAAAGAGAACATAGCTATGAAACGGATTCTTCTCGGTACTCTCTTCACCGTTGTATCCCTCAACGCCATGGCACAGGCACCAGGCGGCCCGGATTGCGGTTGGGGCAACATGCTGTTCGAAGGTCAGCGTGGCACTCCGGCTCACTTCCTGGCCTCCACCACCAACGGCACTTCCGGCAACGCAACATTTGGTATGACTTCCGGCACCAACGGTTGCTCGACCAATGCGTCGCTGACCTATGGCGGCAAATCCTGGCTTGCCATGAATGGCATGATGAATGAGCTGTCCGAAGACATGGCTAAAGGCAACGGCGAAGCGCTGACGACTTATGCCGTAGTACTGGGCGTGGCGCAGGAAGACCGTGCGCACTTCGCCGCTGTGACTCACGAGCACTTCCAGCAGATCTTCAGCAAGGCTGACGTGACCGCTGAAGACGTGCATACCAACACCCTCGCTATCCTGAAGAACGATCCTCGTCTGGCCAAGTACGCTACTCAAGCTTAAGCTCGACTCTGCCCGCTCCTCTCGAGGCGCGGGTTTTATTTTTTGGGCCCCTCCCTCTTTGGGTCTTTGTTTTTTTCGACTTAAGTTGCCCACTATGCTCAAACGCCTTGCCTGGCTGGCGCTCTGTGTCTGCGCCCCGCTGTCCGCCGCGCCACACATTGACGACCAACGTTTGCAGCAACTGGCCAATGACCCTTTCTGGATTTCCCTGGGCCATTACGAAACCGCCAAGCTCGGCGGCTGGCGCAGCTATGTCAGCGACAAGAAGTTCTTTCTGGCGCCCGACGGCAATGAACACCCCGACCACGAACTGGCCGCCACCGTGCAGGCGCTGTACGCACCGACCAGCGCTGGCGAACGGCATGCCCAATGCGTCTACCCTGCGCGTACCCGCTGGCTGAAGGCGCAACTCAACCTGACTGATCTTCCGTCACTCGATTGCACTGAATTCAAGCAGTGGTTCAAGGATGTCTCGCCCCACAGCGCGGTGATGATTTTCCCGGCGGCTTATCTGAACAGTCCTTCATCAATGTTCGGCCATACCTTACTGCGCATCGACCAGGCCGATGTAGAGAGCGACAAGACTGCACTGCTCAGTTATGCGATTAACTTCGGCGCCTATATCGAAGGTTCGGACAACAGCATCCTTTACGCCTGGAAAGGCTTGATGGGCGGTTATCCAGGGCTATTCGCACTGGTGCCCTACCAGGAAAAACTCTCGGAATACCGCAGCCTCGAAAATCGTGATCTGTGGGAGTACCGGCTGAACCTGACGCAGGCCGAAACCGAGCGCATGGTCGAGCACGTCTGGGAGTTGAAGCAGATCCAGTTCGACTATTTCTTCTTCGACGAAAACTGCTCTTATCGCTTGCTGGAGCTGCTGCAAGTGGCGCGGCCGAGCCTGCGCCTGACCGAACAATTTCCGCTCACGGCGATTCCGACCGACACCGTCAAAGCCGTGAAAGAAGCCGGCTTGGTGCAGTCCATTCAATATCGTCCATCACGCGAACGGGAGCTGTTGAGTCGCGCCCAGCCGTTGACCGATGCAGAGCAGCAGTGGGTGCTGAAAGTCAGCGCCGACCAGAAGCAGCTGCAGGCACCGGCGTTTAAAGCGCAACCACGCGAGCGTCAGGCACTGATCATCGACGCGGCGTACCGACTTGAACGTTATCGCGCCAATGGTCAGGAACGCGATCCGGAACGGGCACAACGCAGTTTCGAACTGCTGCGGGCGATCAACCAGAATCCGCCGCCAGAGCTGGATATCCCCCGCCCCGGGCTGCCCGAGGACGGTCATGAATCGCGCACCTGGCAGGCCGGCATCGGCACCCGGGGCGACAAGGCCTTTGGCGAATATGGCCTGCGCATGGCTTATCACGATCTGAATGACAACGCCGAGAGCTTCCCACTCGGCGCACAAATCGAAATCCTGCAGATGAAACTGCGCCAATACGAAGGCAATCACTGGCAGTTGCAGCAGCTCGACCTGGCGACCATCCGCTCCCTGACGCCGCGCAATGAGCTGTTGCAGCCGTTGTCGTGGCAAGTCACCGGCGGCCTGGAGCGGGTGCCGGGCAAACATGACGACGAAACACTGGTCAGCCACGTCAACGGTGGTGCCGGCGGCACCTGGCAACTGGGCGAAGACACGCTCGGGTTTGCGCTGGGCACGGTGCGCATCGAACACAACAACGACTTTGCAGGGTTCGTTGCCCCCGCGGCCGGCTTCAACAGCGGCTTGCTGTGGAAAAACCCGCTCGGCAACTTCAGCCTGGAAGCCAAGGGCGATTTCTTCACCAATGGCGAAGTGCGCCGCAGCATGAGCCTGAACCAGCAATGGGAATTGTCGCGCAACCTGGGGCTGCGCCTGAGTGCCCAACGCGAATTCAGCCACCTCTCCACACCCGAGAACGAAGTGATGCTTGAGGTGAAGTGGTATCACTATTGATTGGCCACACCACCATCCCTGTGGGAGCGAGCTTGCTCGCGATGACGATGTAACAGTCGCTGATATTGTCGACTGATCCACCGCCATCGCGAGCAAGCTCGCTCCCACATTAGATATTCGTTGGCCGAACGGACTAATCACAGGCCTTTCACACACGCCTCACGAATCCACTCCTAGACTTCCCTTATAGGCCGTTGAAACGGTCCGGGAGTCAGAGATGTGGCGTTGCGCAGCGTTGCTGGGGTTGTTGATGTTGATTGCGGGTTGCCAGACGACCCACGAAGATCTGATCGCCAAGGGGTATCCACCGGCCTTCGCCGATGGTTTCGATGACGGATGCAGCAGTGGCCGGCAGGCTGCCGGGGCCATCACCGGCGAGTTTCGCAAGAACGTCCCGCGCTACCTCAAGGACAAGCAATACGCCGAAGGCTGGAGCGACGGTTTCCGCCAGTGCCAGGCCATGCGCGAAAGTGAAGATCGAAAGGACTATCACAGCCGCCATTGGGACGATCGGGACAAAGCCTGGCAGCAACAGAAAGACCAAGGCGCTGCCCGGGCCTATCGCTCGCCATGAGTCGCTGACAGACATCCGTCGAAACTAAAAGCCTGCAACCATGGCCCAAACCCTATAACGGGAGAAAACCATGAGTCGCGCCTTCGTCAATGAAGATAACGCCGCCGCGCAAGCCGATCAGCCAGTCGAACGGCAAGTCAGCGCGCAGCCCAATTACGTCACGCCCGCCGGACTTGCTCAGCTTCAGGCGAAAGTCGCCGAGGTGCAAAACCTGCTCAATGAACAGAGCGCGAAAGGTGAACTGGCCGACAAACAGCGCCAGGCCGACCTCGAGCGTGACTGGCGATATTTCAACCAACGCCTGCAAAGCGCCCAGTTAGTCATACCGGCCTCATCGACCGAGAAGGTGCAGATGGGCGCCTGGGTGACGTTTGCCGATGAACAGGGCAACGAACAGCGTGTGCAGTTGGTCGGCGAGGATCAAGCGGATGCCGCCGCCGGGCTGATCAATTGGGGTTCGCCACTGGGGCGGGCGCTGCTGGGTGCGCAGATGGGGGATGAGGTGGTGTGGAAGCGGCCGGTGGGGGATTTGGTGATTGAGGTTCTGGGCATCGAGGTTGAGTGACCGAGATGACGCCATCGCGAGCAAGCTCGCTCCCACAGGGATTTGTGGTTGGCGATGAATCTGAAGTTCACTGCTGATCCACTGTGGGAGCGAGCTTGCTCGCGATAGTCGCGCCGCGATTCACCTGAATGACACCCATAAAAAAACGGAGCCCGAAGGCTCCGTTTTTTATGCGACCAACTTGAAATCAGGCCAGTTTCTTGTGCCGTACACGATGCGGCTGGGAAGCTGCTTCGCCGAGGCGTTTCTTGCGATCAGCTTCGTACTCGGTGTAGTTACCTTCGAAGAACACTGCTTGCGAGTCGTCTTCGTACGCCAGGATGTGTGTCGCGACGCGGTCAAGGAACCACCGATCGTGAGAGATCACAATGGCAGCGCCCGGGAAGTCCAGCAGGGCTTCTTCCAGGGAACGCAGAGTTTCAACGTCGAGGTCGTTGGACGGTTCGTCGAGCAGCAGAACGTTGCCGCCCTCTTTCAAGGTCAGGGCCAGGTGCAAGCGACCGCGCTCACCACCGGACAGGTCCTTGACGAACTTCTGTTGATCGCCGCCCTTGAAGTTGAAGCGACCGACGTAGGTACGCGACGGAATCTCGTAGTTGCCGATGCGGATCTGGTCCGAACCGTCGGAGATTTGCTGGAACACAGTCTTGCTGCCGTCCAGGTCTTCGCGGCTCTGATCCACACAAGCAAGCTGCACGGTTTCGCCGACTTCGATGGTGCCCGAATCCGGTTGTTCCTTGCCCATCAGCATGCGGAACAGGGTCGATTTACCGGCACCGTTACCGCCGATCACGCCAACGATGGCGCCTTTAGGCATGGAGAACGACAGGTTGTCGATCAACACGCGATCGCCATAACCCTTGGAAACGTTCTTGAACTCGATGACCTTGTCGCCCAGGCGCGGACCGGCCGGGATGTAGATCTCGTTGGTTTCGCTGCGCTTCTGGAATTCCTGCGATTGCATTTCTTCGAAGCGTTGCAGACGAGCCTTGGATTTGGACTGGCGGGCCTTGGCGCCTTTGCGCACCCACTCCAGCTCTTCCTTCATGGCTTTTTCGTGGGCCGACTGTTGCTTGGATTCGGCGGCCAGACGATCGGACTTGGCTTCGAGCCAACCCGAATAGTTGCCCTCGTAAGGGATACCGGCGCCACGGTCGAGCTCGAGGATCCAGCCGGCAACGTTGTCCAGGAAGTAACGGTCGTGCGTGATCGCAACCACGGTGCCCGGGAAATCGTGCAGGAAATGCTCCAGCCAGGCGACGGAATCGGCGTCCAGGTGGTTGGTCGGTTCGTCGAGCAGCAGCATGTCAGGGGCGGACAGCAGCAGTCGGCACAGGGCCACACGACGCTTTTCACCACCGGACAGGAATTCGATCTTGGCATCCCACGCCGGCAGACGCAGCGCATCGGCGGCGACTTCCAGTTGGCGATCCAGGTTGTGGCCGTCGCTCGCTTGCAGGATGGCTTCGAGCTTGGCCTGTTCAGCGGCCAGTTTGTCGAAGTCGGCATCCTCATCCGCGTAAGCGGCGTAGACCTCGTCCAGGCGAGCCTGGGCGTTCTTGATCACGCTGACGGCTTCCTCGACCACTTCACGCACGGTCTTGGTCGGGTCCAGGATCGGTTCCTGCGGCAGGTAACCGATGTTCAGCTCCGGCATCGGGCGGGCTTCGCCTTCAAACTCGGTATCGACGCCGGCCATGATTTTCAGCAGCGTGGACTTACCCGAACCGTTGAGGCCGAGTACGCCGATCTTGGCGCCGGGGAAAAATGACAGCGAAATGTTTTTCAGGATTTCCCGCTTCGGCGGAACAACTTTGCCCAGCCGATGCATGGTGAATACATATTGAGCCATGGAGAACCTTGGGTCAGTGACAGATGATTTGGAGCGCAGGCGTTGCCCGGCCAGACCGTGCGCGTCGTCCGCTTGACGGGTATCAATGCGTGCGCGCTGAAAAAGTCTGAGTTTAGGAGCTGGAACGCTCCCGTGTAACCGGCAAAGCTACCTGAATGACAGATGGCAGTCCAGCCAGTAGGGGCTGGCACTTCGCCACAACACAAGGCATGCTAGCCGCCCTCCGGGCGTCCGGCTTATAGTGCACGTCGCGCCAGTCCAGCCAAACCGCAGGATTACAGTTTGTCTAACGTCTCTCCGCCATCGTCCGTGAGCGCACCGCAACCTGCGCCCGGCTCCCCCCTGCGCGGATCCTTGAAGGGTGCGCTGGCGACACTCGTGTTGTTGCTGCTCGCGCTGCTGTTCTGGCAGCTGCTGGATCAACTTCGCGAAACGCAGAAAAACCAGCGCCAGTACACCATCGATTACACCGCCGACCTGGCCTCGCAAGTCAGCCTGAACATGGCGCTCAACGCGCAGATCGCCCTGAATCTGCTACCGATCGTCGAACAACCGCAAAGTGACGACGAACAGCAGGCGCTGCTGCGCAAGCTGCAACAGTCGCTGCCTGGTCTGCGCAGCCTGGCGTTACTCAGCCCTTCCGGAAAAGTGCTCAGCGACAGCGCCGCCAACAGCGACGATGCCGACTACCTGAGCGACCTCGTCCGGCGCAGCCGCGCCCAGGCTCATTATTTCAGCAATGCCGACGACGGTTCAGTGGTGCATCTGCTGCTGCATCAAGCCAGCGGCAGCACCCGCGGCTATTGGGTGCTACGCCTGACACCGGGCTTTTTTTCGTCATTGACCCAACAGAACGAGGCCGGTATCCGCCCGTTGTGGCTGGTGGAAAACCGCGTCAATCACCAAATCATCAGCCGTGATGAAGCGTCGCCCTCAACCCGCCAGGGCGTGTTGTCCCCGGACGATCTGACCAACAGTGTGCTGACAGTGCCGCTGAGCAACAGCGACTGGCAATTGCGCGGGCTGTTCGACCGTCAGCAAGTGCTCGAACAACTGTTGCCGGCATTCATCGGCAAATGCCTGTTGGGCCTGGCGCTCTCCCTGCTGCCGTTCATCGTGCTGCTGAACATTCGCCGCCGACAGCGCCAGCTGCATGAGGGCCGCCGACGCTATCACGATATTTTCGAAGGCACCGGCGTCGCCCTTTGTGTGCTGGACGTCTCCGGTCTCAAGGGCTTCTTTGACAAGGCCCAACTGCACAGCAGCGAACAACTCACGGTGTGGCTCAAGAACCCGGAGCAACGCCAGCAACTGCTGTCGGAGCTGCGCGTTACCGAGGTCAATCAGGTCGCCCTGCAACTGCTGAACGTCAATTCCTGCGCTCAAGCCTGGAAACTGCTGATTGACGGCTCTGCGCTGGACGGCACCGCCATTGGCCATCAAGTGCTTGAAACGGTGCTCAACCAGCAGAAACAGCTTGAGCTGGAAATCAAGCTCCAGGATGCCAACGGCCGCGACCAGCATCTGTGGCTGGTGCTGCGCCTGCCGGAAAACCAGGAGGACTATAAAGCGGTCATCCTGAGCATCACCGACATCACCAGTCGCAAACTCGTCGAGCTGTCGCTGTTGGAGCGCGAAGGGTTCTGGTCCGACGTGGTGCGCACCGTACCGGATCACCTGTACGTGCAGGACGTGATCAGCCAACGGATGATCTTCAGTAACCATCACTTGGGGCAGACTCTCGGCTACAACCGCACCGAGCTGCACCAGATGGGCGAGTACTTCTGGGAAATCCTCCTGCACCCCGAAGACGCCGATGAATACCATCGCTCGCGCCAGACCCAGCGCCAAGGGGGGTACACCCAACTGCTGCAATGCCAGCTGCGTTTCCGTCATCGCGATGGAAAATGGCGACGTTTCGATATTCGCGAACAGGCGCTGGCGCGGGACAAACACGATCAAGTCACACGAATCATCGGCGTGGCCAAGGACATCACCGATCAGATCGAAGCCAGTGAATCCCTGCGAGACAGCGAACAGCGCTACCGGATGCTCGCCGAAAGCATCAGCGACGTGATTTTCTCCACCGACAGCAAACTGGCGCTCAACTACGTCAGTCCTTCGGTGCAGGCGGTGTTGGGTTTCGACGCCGACTGGATCTTCCAGAACGGCTGGCAGTCGACCATCGCCAACCCGCAACAACTGACCGGCATCTACAGCTTGATGGACCGGGTCAGCAAAGCGCTGAACAAACCCGAACAACTGGCGCTGCTGCGCAGTCAGGTGCAGACCCAACTGTTCCTGTTCGATTGCCTGCGGGCTGACGGTCGCAAGATCCCGATCGAACTGCGGCTGGTGCTGGTCTGGGACGAACACGGCGCCTTCGAAGGCGTGCTGGGCGTCGGTCGCGACATCAGCCAGCAACGCCGCGCGGAGAAAGACCTGCGCATGGCGGCCACGGTATTCGAACATTCCACGTCGGCAATCCTGATCACCGACCCGGCCGGCTACATTGTCCAGGCCAACGAAGCGTTCAGCCGCGTCAGCGGGTATGCCGTGGAGCAGGTGCTGGACCAGTTGCCGAACATGCTGACCGTCGACGAACAGCAGGAAGCACACCTGCGCTACGTGCTCAAGCAACTGCATCAGAACAGCACCTGGGAAGGCGAAGTCTGGCTCAAGCGGCGCAATGGCGAACACTACCCGGCCTGGGTCGGCATCACCGCCGTGCTCGACGATGAAGGCGATCTGGCCAGCTACGTGTGCTTCTTCAGCGACATCAGCGAGCGCAAGGCCAGCGAGCAGCGAATCCACCGCCTCGCCTATTACGATGCCCTGACCCACCTGCCCAACCGCACACTGTTCCAGGACCGTCTGCACACGGCGCTGCAATCGGCCGAGCGGCAGAAGTCGTGGGTGGTGCTGATGTTCCTCGACCTCGATCGCTTCAAGCCGATCAACGACTCCCTCGGACACGCCGCTGGCGACCGCATGCTCAAGGAAATGGCCACCCGCCTGCTCGGTTGCGTTGATGACGACGACACCGTGGCGCGCATGGGCGGTGACGAGTTCACCCTGCTGCTGCAACCGCGGGCCACTCGTGAAGTGGCGTTGAACCGGGCGATTCATGTCGCCGAACAGATCCTCGCCAGCCTGGTGAAACCGTTCGTGCTCGAAGGCCGCGAGTTTTTCGTCACCGCCAGTATCGGCATCGCGCTGAGCCCGCAGGATGGCAACGAACTCAGTCAGCTGATGAAGAACGCCGACACCGCGATGTACCACGCCAAGGAGCGCGGCAAGAACAACTTCCAGTTCTATCAGGCGGACATGAACGCCAGCGCTCTGGAGCGCCTGGAACTGGAAAGCGACTTGCGTCATGCCCTGGAACAGGACGAATTCGTTCTGTACTACCAGCCGCAGTTCAGTGGCGACGGCAAACGCCTGACCGGCGCCGAAGCGTTGCTGCGCTGGCGTCATCCGCGCCGTGGCCTGGTGCCGCCGGGGGATTTCATTCCGGTGCTCGAAGAGCTCGGGTTGGTGGTGGATGTCGGCGACTGGGTGATCAGCGAAGCCTGCCGCCAGCTCAAGACCTGGCATCAAGCCAAGGTGCGGGTGCCGAAGGTCTCGGTGAACATCTCGGCCCGGCAATTCTCCGACGGTCAGCTCGGCACGCGGATCGCCACCATTCTCAGGGAAACCGGCCTGCCACCGGCGTGCCTGGAGCTGGAACTGACCGAAAGTATTCTGATGCGCGAAGTCAGCGAAGCGATGCAGATACTCGCCGGGCTTAAAAACCTTGGCCTGAGCATTGCGGTCGATGACTTCGGCACCGGTTATTCATCGCTCAACTACCTCAAGCAATTCCCGATCGATGTGCTGAAAATCGACCGCACCTTCGTCGATGGGCTGCCGTCAGGCGAACAGGATGCGCAGATTGCCCGGGCGATCATCGCCATGGCCCACAGCCTGAACCTGGCAGTGATCGCCGAAGGCGTGGAAACCCATGAGCAACTCGACTTCCTGCGCGAGCATGGGTGCGATGAGGTTCAGGGGTATCTGTTCGGACGACCGATGCCAGCCAACCGGTTTGAGGCGCAGTTCAGCAATGATGCGCTGTTCATGTTCGACTGAGGCCTTGCGCAGAGGCTACCGGCCCCATCGCGGGCAAGCCCGCTCCCACCGTTTTTTGGGTGAATCCAGGATTTGTGACCACTGAAGATCCCTGTGGGAGCGGGCTTGCCCGCGATAAGGCCAGCACGATCACCGCTGATCCCGTCATGAAGCCCACTTGTCTGCGACATGATGTCCTTTCATATGCCATCTAAAAGCGGTTGGGTTAGAATGCCCCCCTTTTCTGCCCCGATCCTTGAGGACCGCCATGTTCAGCCGTGATTTGACTATTGCCAAGTACGACGCCGATCTTTTTGCCGCCATGGAGCAAGAAGCTCAGCGCCAGGAAGAACACATCGAGCTGATCGCTTCGGAAAACTACACCAGCCCAGCGGTGATGGAAGCTCAAGGCTCGGTACTGACCAACAAATACGCCGAAGGCTATCCGGGCAAGCGCTACTACGGTGGTTGCGAGTTCGTCGACGTGGTTGAGCAACTGGCCATCGACCGTGCAAAAGAACTGTTCGGCGCCGATTACGCCAACGTTCAGCCACACGCCGGTTCCCAAGCCAACAGCGCCGTCTACCTGGCCCTGCTGCAAGCGGGCGACACCATCCTGGGCATGAGCCTGGCCCACGGCGGTCACCTGACCCACGGTGCTAGCGTTTCCTCCTCCGGCAAGCTGTACAACGCCGTTCAGTACGGCATCGACGCCAATGGCCTGATCGACTACGACGAAGTCGAGCGCCTGGCTGTAGAACACAAGCCGAAAATGATCGTGGCCGGTTTCTCTGCCTACTCGCAGATCCTCGACTTCCCACGCTTCCGCGCTATCGCTGACAAGGTCGGCGCCTACCTGTTCGTCGACATGGCTCACGTGGCCGGTCTGGTCGCCGCTGGCGTCTACCCGAACCCGGTGCCATTCGCTGACGTCGTGACCACCACCACGCACAAGACCCTGCGCGGTCCACGTGGCGGCCTGATCCTGGCTCGCGCCAACGCCGACATCGAGAAGAAGCTGAACTCCGCGGTATTCCCGGGCGCCCAAGGTGGCCCGCTGGAGCACGTGATTGCTGCCAAGGCGATCTGCTTCAAGGAAGCGCTGCAGCCTGAGTTCAAGGCTTACCAGCAACAAGTGGTGAAAAACGCCAAGGCGATGGCCGGCGTGTTCATCGAGCGCGGTTTCGACGTGGTCTCCGGCGGTACTGAAAACCACCTGTTCCTGCTCTCGCTGATCAAGCAGGAAATCTCCGGTAAAGACGCCGACGCCGCTCTGGGCAAAGCGTTCATCACCGTGAACAAGAACTCCGTGCCAAACGATCCACGCTCCCCGTTCGTCACCTCCGGCCTGCGCTTCGGCACGCCGGCCGTGACCACTCGTGGCTTCAAGGAAGCTGAGTGCAAAGAGCTGGCCGGCTGGATCTGCGACATCCTGGCTGACCTGAACAACGAAGCGGTGATCGACGCCGTTCGTGAGAAGGTCAAGGCCATCTGCAAGAAGCTGCCGGTGTACGGCGCTTAACTGCACCGCTGAACCGCAGTACAAAAACCGGCCAGTGATGGCCGGTTTTTTTATATCTTCAATTCGATATATCCACGTATTAACACCCCACCCTAAAAAACCCAAAGCCACTATACGACCGCATAAACCCCACCACAGAAACAGCTTGAAAAGTTACTCCACACGCACGTCACACGCAAAACTCTTACTATTCGAAAACTCAGAAAACTTCTAGCGAGACTTCTTGTTTCCAATAACGGAAGAACGCTAACCCCACGAATAGAGAGACTGATCATGAGTTCTAATCAACAAAAATCCTTTACGGCGACCCTTGGCACCCACGATACACTTTTGCACTTCCTCAACTTGCTGCATGCACCTCGGGCCCTTGTCACGTATTCATTTGGCAGTGGCGGGTTCTTTACCGGAAAACGGCAACAGCGAGACGACTCGCATTTTTTAGGTCTGCGCCCCGAGGTCCCGGTAAACGCCAAACCCCGCCTCCTCCTGTACTTCAGGTACACCGGCAGCGATTACAGGCTCTACATCCGCACGCCGGGACCGTATTTCGGCCAGTGCCTGAGTATCAGTGAGACGGGGCTTATTGGTGCATATCCTGCCGCAGGTTCAACAACTTTCAATCTGGTCGACCGGCGTCACAATATTCTGACGCTGGATAATATCAAACAAGACCACCCGGAAATTTATATTCAAGCCAAAGGCTCTGGCCTTCTCCACAAACACAAACTTCATGACTCCAAGTATATTTATATCGGCGACAGGGGTGGAGCACCGATGCTTTTCAACTTAATCATTGAAGAAAGAAATGCACCCGACCTCAGCACTCCGAATGAAGATTAAATGTTTGATAAGCGCAGGCGCACTTAAATATAGAAACTAATCAAAGCAAGTCGTTGGGACTACAGAGACGACGGCAGGCATTTGCCTGACGCTCAGTCAATGCAAGATCGCCGAACCCAAAGAAAACCGGACAGTGATGACCGGTTTTTTTTCACCTGTAGAACCGCTCAAGCACGGGCCTTGACGCTTAACTGGTAAGACCGGTCATGCCAATTTTGCTTTTTCCACTTGCGAACGCCTAAAACCTGCGTCTAGACTGCGCCTGCACTGGACATACCGGTAAGACCACAATAATTAAGTCCTGAATCTGATGCGTTCAAGCGCACGGCAGCCAGGACACCGACCAGGATTCCTCCCATGCTCAGATGGTGCTCGCGTTCAATCTTCCTCCAAGTGGTTCTCGGACTGGTGCTCGGCATCGTCTGCGGGCTGACCCTTCCTGAATACTCTGCCCAGCTCAAACCGCTCGGCGACGGCTTCATCAAACTGATCAAGATGCTCATCGGCCTGATTGTATTTTGTGTGGTGGTCAGCGGCATCAGTGGTGCGGGCGACTTGAAGAAGGTCGGACGCATCGGCCTGAAATCAGTGATCTACTTCGAAATCCTGACCACCATCGCACTGGTGATTGGCTTGGTGTTCGCCTTCAGTACCGGGATCGGCAGTGGCGCGAACATTCATCTGGATCAGCTCTCGACCGCCGACATCGGCGACATCGCCCAGCGCGGCCAGCACATGCACACCACCACGCAGTTTCTGATGGACCTGATCCCGACCTCGGTGATCGGCGCATTCGCGGACAACAACATTCTGCAAGTGCTGCTGTTTTCAGTGCTGTTCGGCAGCGCGCTGAACCTGGTGGGTGAAGCGGCCTCCGGTATTTCCCGGCTGATCAACGAACTTAGCCACGTGATCTTCCGCATCATGGGCATGATTGTGCGTCTGGCGCCGATTGGCGTGTTCGGCGCCATCGCTTTTACCACCAGCAAATATGGCCTGGACTCGCTGCAGCATCTGGGCAGCCTGGTCGGCCTGTTTTACCTGACCTGCGTGGCGTTCGTGTCGCTGATTCTCGGCCTGGTGATGCGCCTGTCCGGCCTGCGGATGTGGCCACTGCTCAAATACCTGCGCGAAGAACTGTTGATCGTCATGGGTACCGCTTCCTCCGACGCAGTGCTGCCACAGATCATGCGCAAGCTTGAGCATCTGGGCATCGGCAGTTCCACCGTGGGGTTGGTGATTCCTACGGGTTACTCCTTCAACCTCGATGGGTTCTCGATCTACCTGACGCTCGCCATCGTCTTCATCGCCAACGCCACCGGTACGCCGCTGGCGATGACCGACTTGCTGACCATTCTGCTGGTGTCGCTGATCACCTCCAAAGGCGCCCACGGGATTCCCGGCTCGGCGCTGGTGATTCTGGCGGCGACCCTGACGGCGATCCCGGCGATTCCGGTGGTCGGCCTGGTGCTGGTGCTGGCGGTGGACTGGTTCATGGGGATCGGGCGGGCGATGACCAACCTGATCGGCAACTGCGTCGCCACCGTGGCCATCGCCCGCTGGGAAAAAGACATCGATATTCAGCGAGCGAACAAGGTGCTTTCCGGTCAGGTGGGTTATACCTTCCAGCCGAGAAAACCGGCGGCCCCGGCGCATCAGCAGGAATTTTGAATAATCGCCGTGTCTGCCCGCGGGCAGGCACGGCCATCAACCGTTTTGGATGCTCATGGAGCGAACAGTGATTACCTCGTCGACCGTTGTGAATTCAGTCGTGGAAAAACTCCGGGCCGCTTTGGCCCGTGGTCAGTGGCGTTCCGGCGACATGTTGCCAGGGCAACGTGAACTCGCCGAACAACTGGGCATCAGCCGTCCGAGCCTGCGTGAAGCGGTGATCGTGCTGGAAACCCTCGGCCTGGTGCGCTCCATGCCAGGCAAAGGCGTGGTGGTGCTGGAAGCCAATCTCAGCGACAGCCAAAGCCACGACAGCGCGGTGGCTGGTGCCAGCCTGGAAGACGTGCTGCAACTGCGCTACACCCTGGAGCCGTTCATTGTCGGCCTGGTCGCGCAGTCGATCAGCAGCAAGGAAGTCGGGCAATTGCGCTTGACCCTGATGGACATGCGCGAGGCGTTGGAGGCCAACGACAGCGAGGCAGGGGTCAACGCTTATATCGCGTTCCACGAGGAGCTGTTCACCCTGACCTCGAACCCGATCTTCCAGAGCGTGGTGCAGCAAACCAGTAACGCCCTCAAGCAAAGCGCCGAAGTGCTGCGCAATTCGCCGGAGCATCTGGCAGAACGCCTGGAAGAAAACGAAGCCGTGGTGCGCGCCATCCGCAGCAAGAACAGCGCCCAGGCCAGTGCCGAAATGCGTCGACACATCCTTCGCGAAGGCCAACGCATGGGCATTGAATTGAACATCCCGGACGACAACCTCGGCAGTTGAACCCTCTTCGAACTGGAGACAGGCCATGAACAGCTTCGCCTCATCGCAGACGCTTGCCGCCCTGCCCTTCCCCTCGCCAGCGGATAATCTTTATTCGCGGGTTTTCGATGCCATTCTCGAACAGCGAATCGATACCACCAGTCGTTTTACCGAAGAAAGTCTGGCGCAGATGTTCGGCGCTCGACGCAGTGACATTCGGGGCGTACTGACCCGCCTGTCCCATCAGCACGTCATCGTTCTTCGCACGAACCACCGTCCCCGCGTCGCCGCGCTCGACCATGAGCAGACCCGGCAGATGCTCCATGCCCGGCGACTGACCGAGATTACGTTGGTGCGCCTGGCTTGCCGGCAACCCCGTATGGTGGACTTGAATCGCCTGCGTGCCCTGATCGAGAGCGAGCGTAGTTGTACGGCGCGTGGCCCGGCCATTCGGTTGTCAGGCGAGTTTCATTTGCAGTTGGCGGAAATGGCGGGGAATGCACCGTTGGCGCATTTTCTAGGCAGTCTGGTGCCGCTGACTTCACTGGCGATTGCGTATTTTGATGTGCACTTGGAGAGTTATTGCGAGAGGCATGAGGAGATTGTCAATGCGGTGGAATGTGGGAATGCGGTGGCTGCCGAGGCATTGCTGAGCCAGCATCTGGATTTTCTTGAAGAGGCATTGCTGCACTCTGGGACGAGATCAGGCCAGAATCGTGTTGCCGGTTAGATCGCCATCGTCGGATCGCCGCCCCGGAGCCGGCTCCGGGCGGTGATCTGACGATGACGGCATCAGGCCCGTTGAAATGTCAGGCTTTAGTCCGCCGCTACCCGCGCGAAACCTTCCCGAATCTTCTCTTCCGGCAAATCATCGGCAATGAACACAATCACGCTTTCGCGCGCCTCGTCGTCAGCCCATTCCGTGTCCCAATCGAAACCGTACAACTTCAGCACACCCTGGAACACCATCCGCCGCGGCTCGCCCAGAATGCTCAACACTCCTTTGTAACGCAGCAATTGCTTGCCATGTTCTTCCAGCAGCTCATTCATGAACTCGCTGAGCTTGTCGATATCCAGCGGCTTGTCAGTGCGTAGCACCAGGCTGGAAATCCGGTCGATGGACGGCGCTTTGCTCACCGGGCGCAGGCTCACGCCACCACCGAGATCGGCGTTGAGATTGAAACCGCGCACGTCGAGCAGTTCGGCCAGATCGATCTTGCCGTGGTCGACCACGCGGATCGGCGCACGACGGTTGATGCGAGTGAGGCGTTCGCTGAGGGCCGTGAACGTCGCCTCGTCCACCAGGTCCCGTTTGCTCACCAGCAGGCGGTCGGCAAATCCGATCTGTGCCTGGGCGATGGTCTGGGTCAGGTGAGTATCGGCGTGCGCCGCGTCCACCAGCGTGATGATGCCGTCGAGGATGTAGCGCTCGCGCAGTTCTTCATCGATAAAAAAGGTTTGAGCGACCGGTGCCGGATCGGCCAGACCGGTGCATTCGATCACCAGGCGATCGAAGGCGATTTCGCCGCTGTCGAGGCGTTCGAGCAACAGGTACAGGGCTTTGGTCAGGTCGGTGTGGATGGTGCAGCACACGCAACCATTGGACAGTGTCATCACTTGCACCGGCTCTTCACCCAGCAATTGGGTGTCGATACCGGCGTCACTGAATTCGTTCTCGATCACGGCGATTTTCAGGCCGTGCTCGGCTTTGAGCAGGTGGCGCAACAACGTGGTTTTACCGGCGCCGAGGAAGCCGCTGAGGATCGTGACGGGGATGGGAGAGGACAAACTGGATCTCCTTCTACTACTCAAAAAAAGGGAGCGGTCCTGTGGGAGCGAGCTTGCTCGCGATGGCATCACCTCGGTGTTGACGATATACCGAGTTGTCTGCATCGCGAGCAAGCTCGCTCCCACAAAAGCCCGCTCCACATTACATCTGATAACTCGCTGCTAGTAGATCAACAGCATTTCGGCCCACCCTTGCCGCCGTAACGAGCCTCTTGGCGTTCCCGGAAGAACATCTCGTAGCTCATCACCGGTTTGTCCGGGTGTTTGGTTTGCATATGCTCGACGTAGTTGTCGTAGTCGGGCATGCCGACCATCAGGCGCGCGGCCTGACCGAGGTATTTACCGAGGCGACTCAGGTCATTGAACATGTTTGCAATCCTCGATTACGCGTCTGGAATAGCCTGGAATGGCGCTTCTTTATCCGTACGCTCTTTGCTGCCCCAGGCGGAAATACCGACCTTGAGCGCATAGAACAGGATACTGAAGACCACGAACAGGAACAGCGCCGTCAGCGTGGCGTTGGTGTAGGCGTTGAAGATCACGTGCTGCATCTGCGTAATGTCCTTGGCCGGGGCGAGGATCTGACCGTTGGCCAGCGCATCGCTGTATTTTTTCGCCAGTGACAGGAAGCCGATCGCCGGGTTGGCGTCAAACAGCTTGATGAAGCCGGCGGTAACGGTGCAGATCAGCAGCCACGCGGCGGGCAGCATGGTCACCCACACGTAGCGTTGGCGTTTCATTTTGATCAGTACAACAGTGGCCAACATCAGCGCGATACCGGCCAGCATCTGGTTGGAGATACCGAACAGCGGCCACAAGGTGTTGATGCCGCCCAATGGATCGATCACACCCTGGTACAGCAACCAACCCCACATCGCCACACAACCGGCGGTGGCGATCAGATTGGCAGTCCAGGATTCGGTGCGTTTGAGCGACGGCACGAAGGAGCCGAGCAAGTCCTGCAGCATGAAGCGCCCGGCACGCGTGCCGGCGTCCACGGCGGTCAGGATAAACAGCGCTTCGAACAGGATCGCGAAGTGGTACCAGAACGCCATGGTGTTTTCACCTGGCAAGACACTGTGCAGGATCTGCGCGATACCGACCGCCAGGGTCGGCGCACCGCCGGCACGGGCCAGGACAGTGGTTTCACCGATGTCCTTGGCCACCGCTAGCAGCGCTTCCGGGGTAATCGCAAAGCCCCAACTGCTGACGGTTTGCGCCACAGCCACCACGTCACCGCCGACGACCGCCGCCGGGCTGTTCATGGCGAAATACACGCCAGGCTCGATCACCGACGCGGCAACCATGGCCATGATGGCGACGAAGGATTCCATCAGCATCGCGCCGTAGCCGATGTAACGGGAATTGACTTCGTTATCCAGCAGCTTCGGTGTCGTGCCGGAAGAAATCAGCGCGTGGAAACCCGACACCGCGCCACAGGCAATGGTGATGAACAGGAACGGAAACAAACCGCCCTTCCACACCGGCCCGGTGCCGTCGATGAACTGGGTCAAGGCCGGCATTTTCAGCTCGGGCATGGTGACCAGAATGCCAATCGCCAGCGCCACGATGGTGCCGATTTTGAGGAAGGTCGACAGGTAGTCGCGCGGGGCCAGAATCAGCCAGACCGGTAACGAGGCGGCCACAAAACCGTAGCCGACCAGCATCCAGGTGATCTGAATCCCGGTGAAGCTGAAGGCCTTGGCCCAGAACGGATCGGCAGCGATTTGCCCGCCCAGCCAGATCGAACCCAGCAGCAACAGCACGCCGACCACGGAGATTTCACCGATGCGACCCGGGCGGATGTAGCGCATGTAGATGCCCATGAACATCGCAATCGGGATGGTCGCCATCACCGTGAAAATGCCCCATGGGCTTTCGGCCAGGGCCTTGACCACGATCAGCGCCAGCACCGCGAGGATGATGATCATGATGAGGAAGCAGCCAAACAGCGCGATGGTCCCGGGGATGCGGCCCATTTCTTCACGGACCATGTCGCCCAGGGAGCGGCCGTTGCGGCGGGTGGACATGAACAGGACCATGAAGTCCTGAACCGCACCGGCCAGCACTACGCCGGCAATCAGCCATAGCGTGCCAGGCAAATAGCCCATCTGTGCAGCCAATACCGGACCCACCAGCGGGCCGGCGCCGGCAATGGCCGCGAAGTGGTGACCGAAAAGGATGTGTTTGTTGGTCGGCACATAGTCCAGACCATCATTGTTGAGCACGGCGGGGGTCGCCCGTCGCGGGTCGAGTTGCATCACATTGGTAGCGATGAACAGACTGTAATAGCGGTATGCAACCAGATAAATGGCCACGGCGGCGACCACGATCCACAAGGCGTTGATCGCCTCGCCTCGGCGCAATGCCACGACACCTAGGGCGCACGCTCCCACGATTGCCAGCAGAAGCCAGGGTAAATGGCGTAGCAGGCTATTATTATTTTTCATTTTATATTCCAGCCAGGGTGGACAAGAAAGACAGCCACCCCGAGTTTAGCTCTCCTGACGGCAAAGGCCATACCCCGACATTGGTCTAGCGGCATGCGTGTGCTGGCGGGCTTTATCAATGCGGGTCTATAGTCAGCGCACATCCAGAGGATTGCGCCATGAGCGAGCACCCTACCGATCGCCGTCGCTTCAAACGTATTGCGTTCGATGCCCGAACCGAGCTGCGCCAGGACAAATACATCTGGCAGGTGGAGCTAATTGATTTGTCGCTCAAGGGGTTGTTGGTCAAGAAGCCCGAGCCATGGCTGGGCAATCGGGAACATCACTTTTGCGTCGATATACATCTGACGCCTGAAATCGCGATCAAGATGGATGTGCTACTGACCCACGATGATCATGGGCAACTCGGCTTCGTCTGCAAGCACATCAGCCTGGAGTCTATCGAGCGCCTGCGGCGATTGATCGAGTTCAACCTGGGCGACCCTGAGGAGCTGGAGCGCGAATTGGGCGCCCTGATCGAAACCTAAAGACAAGCATTGTTCAAATGTGGGAGCGAGCTTGCTCGCGATAGCGGTTTAGCACTCAACGATGATGCTGACTGATCGTCCGTCATCGCGAGCAAGCCCGCTCCCACAGGGTAAGCGGTGTACCTGAAAGATTATTCGAAAAGCGCGTCAAGGGCCTGTTCCAGGCGAGTCACGGCAATAATCTGCAGACCCGGCGGCGCTTCTTTCGGCGCATTGCCCTTGGGCACAATGGCGCGCTTGAACCCGTGCTTGGCCGCTTCTTTCAAGCGTTCCTGACCACTTGGCACCGGTCGAACTTCCCCGGACAAGCCGACTTCGCCAAACACCAACAAATCATGGGGCAGCGGCCGGTTGCGCAAACTGGACATGACTGCGGCCATCAACGCCAGGTCGGATGCGGTCTCCAACACCTTCACACCACCGACCACGTTGAGAAACACGTCCTGATCGTGGGTCGGAATGCCGCCATGACGGTGCAACACTGCCAGCAACATCGCCAGGCGATTCTGATCCAGCCCCAGCGTTACCCGACGTGGGTTCGCCAGGTGGCTGTCATCCACCAGCGCCTGGACTTCCACCAACATCGGCCGCGTCCCTTCCCACGTCGCCATGACCACGCTGCCCGGCACTTCTTCCTGAGCGCGGGTGAGGAAAATCGCAGACGGATTGGACACTTCTTTCAGGCCTTTGTCGGTCATGCCGAACACACCCAACTCGTTGACGGCACCAAAACGGTTTTTCACCGCACGCAGCAGGCGCAAACGCCCGTCGGACTCGCCTTCGAAATACAACACCGTATCGACCATGTGCTCCAGTACGCGCGGCCCGGCCAATGCGCCTTCTTTAGTCACGTGGCCAACCAGGAAAATCGCGGTTCCGCTCTGTTTGGCGTACCGCACCAACAGCGCTGCGCTTTCCCGCACCTGCGACACGCCGCCCGGAGCCGACTGTAACTGCTCGGTGAAAATCGTCTGGATCGAGTCGATCACCATCACCTTCGGCTTCTCGACCCGGGCGGTGGCGATGATGGTTTCGATGCAGGTTTCGGTCATGACCCGCAGTTGATCCTGAGGCAAGCCCAGGCGACGGGCGCGCATGGCCACTTGCTGCTGGGATTCTTCGCCGGTGACGTACAGCGCTGGCATGACTTTGGCGAGGTTGCACAAGGTTTGCAGCAGGATGGTCGATTTGCCGATGCCGGGGTCGCCGCCAATCAGCACCACCGAACCATCGACCAGACCACCGCCCAATACCCGATCCAGTTCACTGGACGCGGTGGAAAAACGCGGGATTTCTTCGACGCTGACTTCGGCCAGGGTCTTGATCTGCGCCTGTTGACCGGTCCAGCCGGTACGACCGCTCGGGGCTGCGGCGCCACCGCTTTCCACCATGGTTTCCGTCAGGGTGTTCCAGGCCCCGCACTCGCCGCACTGGCCGGCCCACTTGGGGAAGGTTGAGCCGCACTCGGTGCAGCCGTACATGCGCTTGGCCTTGGCCATCTGAACTCCCGGCAAAAAACGCGATGATAGCTCAGCTGAGATGAATGCGCAGCGAAGTTACCCAGTACTCCCTGCGCAGTAACTTTCCAAGGCGGTAACACACTAGTCATAGTGCAGAGGGTAAAGACCTGTACAACTGCGTCTAACAATAAATGACACCACATTCAATATATCGCTACAAAAACTGTACACACCCTTAATAACTCAAACTCAGATGTACAACTTCGTTGTTAAACTTAATTTTTCAATACCGACTTTCAAGCGACAGACCTCAGCCATGAATAACGACTGACATCTATTCTCAATCACGCTTTGGCTCACTGCTAAAAGCGCATTCTCATAACCCCCCTCTTATCAGCAGTTAGTGACAGCAAGACTAATAACGCAAAAGAAATAAACAACCCATCGATAGCAAAAAAACGGGTTCACAGAGCCCGCCGTTTTTTTCAGCAATGATGACGTTTCGTAAACTTTTCTCCATGGGCCGGGCCAATCGCGGGCAGGCAACAAAACCGGGTGTTTCAAGCAGAATGCGCCTCGCTGATTTACACTGCGTTCACCAACCTCATCTGTAACAAGGAAATAACCTATGGGCGTGATAAGTGAGTTCAAGGCCTTCGCGGTCAAAGGGAACGTGGTCGACATGGCTGTCGGTATCATCATTGGCGCGGCGTTCGGCAAGATCGTTTCGTCGTTTGTCGGCGATGTGGTGATGCCGCCCATTGGCTTGTTGATCGGCGGGGTGGACTTCAGTGACCTGGCCATTACGCTCAAGGCTGCCAACGGCAATGTCCCGGCAGTGGTGCTGGCGTACGGCAAGTTCATCCAGAGTATGATCGACTTCGTCATTGTCGCTTTCGCGATCTTCATGGGTGTCAAAGCGATCAACCGCCTGAAACGCGAGGAGGCTGTCGCGCCGACCCTGCCGCCGGTTCCGACCAAGGAGGAAGAGCTATTGAGCGAAATCCGCGACCTGCTCAAGGCCCAGAACAATCGGCCCTGATAGCAGATTGCAACAAGAAACGGCGCCTTGCAGGCGCCGTTTTTTTACCAGAAATTCTCCACCGCCACCTGGCCTGGACGACGGCTGAGGCTCAAGTGCATGTCTCGCTGCTTGAGCAACTTGCGCGTGTCATCGATCATCTGGGGATTGCCGCAAAGCATTACCCGCGAATGTTCCGGCGTCAGCGCCACACCGGCCACCCGCTCCAGTTCGCCATTTTCTATCAGCGTGGTGATTCGCCCGTTCAATGCCCCGGGGTGCTGCTCGCGGGTGACCGTGGCGATAAACTGCAGCTTATGGGCATACTCAGTCAGATAATCGCGCTGCGCCAACCCTGCGATCAGGTCCTGATACGCCAGTTCACGGGCTTCGCGCACACTGTAGACAAGGATGATTCGCTCAAACTTCTCCCACACCTCGAAGTCCTGCAGGATCGACAGGAACGGCGCTACGCCTGTGCCGGTGGACAGCAACCACATATCCCGGCCATCGATGAAGCGGTCCAGTGTCAGGTAACCAAAGGCCTGACGGTCCACCAGCAGCGTATCGCCAACCTCCAGGCGACTCAGTTCGCTGGTGAACTCCCCACCTGGCACGACAATAGAGAAGAATTCAAGAAACTCGTCAAAGGGTGACGAAACCATTGAATAGGCGCGCCATACCGTGCTGCCGTCGGCCCGGGACACACCCAATCGAGCGAATTGCCCCGCCCGAAATCGAAACCCGGGATCCCTGGTGACCCGCAAGGTGAACAGGTTGGGGGTCAATGGCTGAACGTCGGTCAGGGTCTGGCGAGTGAATTTTTCTGCACTGGCGGTCATGAGGCGCTCCCTTCAACAGATGCCCCAGTGTCCCGCAAAGCAGGCGATGTAAACACCGGTTATTTGTAGTGTCTTTAGAAAGCGCCATTATTTCGCCTGCATTCACGTATCTAAAAATAGATCTTCCCTACCCCTTTTAACCAGATCGTACATCACCATTTTTCTAATTATATTATTGTACAAATCCTATAAAGTTTATTTACCAGTTAAGAACCAGATATAAAGTTTTAGACTTTTTCAAGAGCAAAAAAATTGCAGCATATGTGTGGGAATAGTCCTACACTTCGCCTCGTGCTGGATTTCGGATCCAATCTGCACCCCCCAAGATTCACCTATGGAGTTACCGCTATGGAAAGGTGGAAGGAGTCACAATTAAGACAGATATCCAATGCCAGGGATGTTGAGTCTGCATACGCAACGTCACTCGGTCTGGTTCAAAACCTTGGCTTTAATTTCTGTGCCTTTTCAATTACATCACACCCACGAGGTCCGCACTTCAAGAGATTGAGTCTCAACAACTACCCAAGCGACTGGATTGCCAAATATGAAGAGGGCCAATTTAGCGAAGTAGATCCAGTGCTAGCACATTGCAATCAATCTACCTTCCCCATAGTCTGGGACGAAAAGCTCTACTCGAATAGCCAAAACCTGTGGCAAGCGCAAAAAGAACAAGGCCTGGAACACGGCTGGTCGCACTCGCTGCACGATGACAAAGGTCTTCATAGCATGTTGAGTGTGGCCGGAAGCAGTCATCCCATCACGCCTTATGAATTGTACGAAAACCTTGGATACGCGCTGTTTATCAGCCACCACCTGCATGGGCTGGTCGCTCAAAATTTGCCTGAGCCCGTTCCTCATTCGTGCAAGCCTCGACTGTCGATACGGGAAATTGAGGTCCTGAGACTGTCGGCAGATGGCAAGACGGCCGGTGAAGCTGCCGTGATTCTCAGCGTCACTGAACGCACCATAAACTTCCATGTGCACAGTGCTATCCAGAAGCTGGGGGTCAACAACAAGATCGCGGCAGTCATAGCGGCGGCCAGGGCCTGCATGATCTGAGCAGTGCGTGCAAATATCCGAGGCTGAAAAACCTGCGGGTATTGCGAAAGAAAAAAACGTACCATTTGCGGTTCCTCCAGAGTGATGGCGTGCGAAACTTCACGACGCAGTGCACTCGGACGGCCCCGCCCGCTAGGCGCCTCAAGCAGCGGGATACTACCCGTTGACTACCCAGAGCCCCCTGCCTCATGCCCCTGCTCGATACGCCCTTCGCCCAACTCGATTTGATCCGCCAGCCAGAACAGCAGAACGAACCGCTGCAAGCTTTCGATGCGGCGGACGAATACCTGCTCACTCATTTAGCCGAGCAGCAACCGGCAGTTCAGACCCGGGTGCTGGTGCTGAACGACAGCTTTGGCGCGATAGCCGCCAGCCTTGCGGGCAAGGTTCAGGTGACCAGCAGCGGCGATTCGTTTCTGGCCTTTCAGGGACTGGAAAAGAACCTGATCCGCAACGGCCAGGCATTTGACGCGGTGCCGGTTGTTCCGGCGAATGAGCCGTTCACCGGCCCGTTTGACCGTGTATTGATCCGGGTGCCAAAAACCCTGGCGCTGCTGGAAGAACAACTGATTCGCTTGCAAGGCCAGCTGGCACCAGGCGCTCAGGTGATTGCGGCAGCGATGGTCAAGCACCTCCCCCGCGCTGCAGGCGATCTGCTGGAACGTTACATCGGCCCGGTGCAGGCGTCGCTGGCAGTAAAGAAAGCGCGGTTGCTGATCTCAACGCCTGAAGCCAAAAACCCAGTCGTGTCTCCCTACCCTTCACGCTATCAACTCGACATTCCGGCAATCGAACTGCTGAACCACGCCAACGTGTTCTGCCGCGAAGGGCTCGACATTGGCACACGGGCATTTTTGCCGCACTTGCCAAAGAGCCTCGGTTCAGCGCGCGTTGCCGACCTCGGTTGCGGTAACGGCGTGTTGGCAATCGCCAGCGCCCTGCAAAACCCTGAAGCCCACTACACCTTGGTCGACGAGTCGTTCATGGCGGTGCAGTCGGCAACCGAGAACTGGCGCGCGGCACTGGGTGATCGCGATGTGATCGTGCGTGCCGGCGATGGCCTGGCCGGGCAAGAACCGCAATCGCTGGACGTGGTGCTGTGCAACCCGCCATTTCATCAACAACAGGTCGTCGGCGATTTTCTCGCTTGGCGGATGTTTCAGCAGGCACGCGAAGCCCTGGTGGTAGGCGGTGCGCTGTACATCGTCGGCAATCGTCATCTGGGGTATCACAGCAAGCTGGCGCGGTTGTTCCGTGGCGTGGAACAAGTGGCGGCCACGCCCAAGTTCGTGATTCTCAAAGCTCGTAAATAATCGCGGGCAAAAAAAACCCTCCGTTCTGGAGGGTTGATAAATCCGTGCCGCGAGGCGACGGGATGGGATTTTGCGAATTCAGTGCGTGGTCAGACCGGCAGCGTTCATGAACATGCGCATCAGGCTCGCTACGATAAACAGAGCCCCGACACTACCGACCCAGATCAGTGCCAGCCAGCCGAGACGCTGCCACAGCGGTTTGCTCTCCGCCGCTTTGATTTCCTGCAGGGAATGTTTGCCAGCCATCATCGTAACCTCCTCTGAAACGGCGCAGTCATTGACCCTGCGCCATTGTCGTGTGCTCTAGTGATAACCATCTTCATGGGTCACCTTGCCGCGGAACACGTAGTAGCTCCAGAAGGTATAACCCAGGATGAACGGGATGATGAACAGTGTGCCGACCAGCATGAAACCCTGACTCTGCGGCGGTGCGGCGGCGTCCCAGATCGAGATCGACGGCGGTACTATGTTCGGCCACAGGCTGATGCCCAGGCCGCTGTAACCGAGGAAGATCAGCACCAGCGTCAGCAGGAACGGCGTGTAGTGTGCGTTGCGGGCCACCGCGCGGATCAGACCATACATGGTCACCAACACCAGGATCGGCACCGGCAGGAACCAGAACAGGTTCGGCAAGGTGAACCAGCGAGCCGCAATCTCGGCGTGGGCCAGCGGGGTCCAGATGCTGACGATGCCAATCACCGCCAACACTACGAACGCCAATGGCCGCGCCAGATCATGCATCTGTTGCTGCAACTTGCCTTCGGTTTTCATGATCAGCCAGGTGCAACCGAGCAGCGCATACGCCACCACCAACGCCACACCGCAGAACAGGGTGAACGGCGTCAGCCAGTCGAGTGAACCACCGGCAAACTGCCGATTCACCACCGGCAATCCATCGATGAACGCGCCCAATGCCACACCCTGAAAGAACGTCGCGGCAACCGAACCACCGATGAACGCCTTGTCCCACAGGTGTCGCTTGGCGTCCTTGGCCTTGAAGCGGAACTCGAACGCCACGCCGCGAAAAATCAGCCCGATCAGCATGAAAATCAGCGGCAGGTACAAGGCCGAGAGCACTACCGAATAGGCCAGAGGGAACGCGCCGAACAACGCCGCGCCGCCCAGTACCAGCCAGGTTTCGTTGCCGTCCCAGACCGGGGCGACGGTGTTCATCATCACGTCACGGTCGGTCTTGCCGGGGATGAACGGGAAAAGAATCCCGATTCCCAGATCAAAACCGTCCATGACCACGTACATCATGATGCCGAAGATGATGATCACGGCCCAGATCAGCGGAAGATCAATACCCATGACTCAAATCTCCTTGGTCAGGCTGGGGCTGTGGTTGTCATCGCCAGTGTCATCAGCGGCGGACAGCGGACGGGCCGGCGTGCGTTTCTGGCCAGGGCCACCTTCGTTGGTTTCCTTGCCCTCGTCGATTTTCGGCCCTTTGCGCACCAGGCGCATCATGTAGCCCAGACCGGCACCGAACAGCGCGAAATACACCACCACGAACATGATCAACGTGATGCTCATCTGCATGAAACTGTGGTTGGAGGAGGCATCCGCCGTGCGCATCAGCCCATAGACCACCCACGGTTGACGGCCGATTTCAGTGGTAAACCAGCCCGCCAGGATCGCGATCAGGCCGGACGGCCCCATCCACAACGCCAGGTACAGGAACGGTCGCGAGGTGTACAGCTTGTCGCGTTTGCGCAGCCACAGGCTCCACAATCCGGTGAAAATCATCAGGAAACCCAGGCCGACCATGACTCGGAACGACCAGAAAACAATGGTCGAGTTAGGCCGGTCTTCGGGCGGGAACTCTTTGAGCGCCGGGACCTGTTTGTCCAGGGAGTGGGTCAGGATCAGGCTGCCGAGGTAGGGGATTTCCACCGCGAATTTGGTCTTTTCGGCTTTCATGTCCGGCCAGCCGAACAGGATCAGCGGAGTTGGTTCATCGCCCACGTTTTCCCAGTGACCTTCGATCGCGGCGATTTTTGCCGGTTGATGCTCAAGGGTGTTCAACCCGTGGAAGTCACCGATGACCGCCTGAATCGGCGCCACGATCAACGCCATCCACATGGCCATCGAGAGCATGGTGCGGATGGCCGGATTGTCCTTGCCGCGCAGCAAGTGCCAGGCTGCGGAGGATCCGACGAAGAATGCCGTCGCCACAAACGCGGCCGTCGCCATGTGCATCAAGCGGTACGGGAACGATGGGTTGAAGATCACCGCCAGCCAGTCCACCGGAATGACTTGGCCATTGACGATTTCATAACCCTGCGGCGTCTGCATCCAGCTGTTGGAGGCGAGAATCCAGAAGGTCGAAATGAGCGTGCCGATGGCGACCATGACCGTGGAGAAGAAGTGCAGATTGCGCCCGACCTTGTTCCAGCCGAACAGCATCACGCCGAGGAAACCGGCTTCCAGGAAGAATGCGGTCAGCACTTCATAGGTCAATAGCGGCCCGGTTACTGAACCGGCAAAGTCCGAGAAGCGGCTCCAGTTGGTGCCGAACTGATAGGCCATGACCAAACCGGACACCACCCCCATGCCGAAGTTGACGGCAAAAATCTTCGACCAGAAATGGTACAGATCTCGGTAGGTGTCGTTATGCGTTTTCAGCCACAACCCTTCGAGCACCGCAAGGTAACTCGCCAGGCCGATGGTGATGGCCGGGAACAGGATGTGGAATGAGATGGTGAACGCAAACTGCATCCGGGCGAGATCAAGCGCCTCCAAACCGAACATAAGTCTTCCTCTGTCAGTAATACCGGCTGAAGGCTTGCGGCCTGCACCCACTGCCCCCACGGATATGGAGTGTGGCGAATTTCAATTCGTTCTTTTTTTACAAACATCACAACGTAGGGAGTCTGGCCATGTGGCCGCCGGATCAATTCCATGAAAGGTCTTGATCTGGATCAAGCAATGGTTAAAAGAGTAGTCCCATTTTTGACGATGGACGGTGTGGTCTTTTGCCGCGTGACAGGTTGCCTCATCGCTTTGGCAATCAGTCGCAACACATCCCTTGTGGGAGCTCGCTTGCTCGCGAATGCGATCTGCCTGTCACCTTCATGCTGGATGTGCCGGCGCCATCGCGAACAGGCTCGCTCCCATAAGGGGATTTCGGTGATTTGGAGATCGGTGTTTAGCTAACTAAATTTTCCAGACCTGCAACTTCTGGTTACAGCTTGGTGATAATCTCGAGCCTTCCCTCGCCCAAGACCTGCCTTCAGATGCCCAGCCAAGCGCCTTTGCTGTTACGTCACCATCGCCCCTTTATCGCGTTCTGGCTGGCTCGGGTGTTTACCGCCAGCGGCTTTCAGATGCTGACCGTGGCCATCGGCTGGAACCTGTATCAGCTGACGGGCAACGTGTTGGACCTGGGTTTGGTGGGGTTGGTGGAGTTCGCCCCTCGGGTGCTGTTCATGTTGCACACCGGGCATGTCGCGGACCGCTATGACCGGCGCAAGGTCGCGGCAATCTGTCAGTCCCTGCAAGCATTGATCGCCCTGTCGCTGGCCATCGGCAGTGCGACCGACCATGTCACACGGGAAATGATCTTCATCCTCGCGTTCCTGCTCGGTGCCGCGCGCTCCTTCGAGATGCCGACCACCCAGGCCTTGCTGCCGAGCATCGTACCCAGCGCGCTGTTCCCTCGCGCCGTTGCCGCCGCACAGTCGGCGCAACAATCAGCAACCATCGTTGCTCCGGCCCTGGGCGGTTTGCTCTATGCGTTTGGCAGCGTCTGGGTCTACGGTCCGACGGTGATCCTGTACATCATTGCCTGCCTGCTGATGCTCAACCTGCCCGCCCGGCAAACGCCACTGAACAAGGGCAAGGCAACCCTGGATTCGCTGCTGGCCGGTATCCGTTTCATTCGCAGTCGCCCAGACATTCTCGGGGCCATTTCCCTGGATCTGTTTGCGGTATTGCTCGGTGGCGCGACGGCGCTGCTGCCGGTGTTTGCCAAAGACATTCTGTTGACCGGGCCGTGGGGCCTGGGACTGCTGCGCTCGGCGCCGGCCGTCGGTGCGTTGCTGATGTCGCTGTTCCTGGCGCGATTTGCCGTGGAGCGCAACGTCGGGCGGGTGATGTTCACCGCCGTCGGTGTGTTCGGCGTTGCGACCATTGCGTTCGGCCTCTCCACCTCGTTCTGGTTTTCCCTTGCCGTATTGGTCGTACTGGGCGCGGCGGACATGATCAGCATGGTGATCCGCGCCTCGTTCGTGCAACTGGAAACCCCGGATGAGATGCGCGGACGGGTCAGCGCCGTGAACGGTCTGTTCATCGGCGCTTCGAACCAGTTGGGCGAATTCGAATCCGGCCTCACCGCCCACTGGTTCGGCACTGTGCCGGCGGTGGTGATGGGCGGCATCGGCACACTGCTGGTAACCGGGGCATGGATCAAACTGTTCCCGACTTTGGCCAATCGCGACCGCATGCATATGCCGGTCGAAGAAGCCAAAGTCTAGAGAAGCTTGTCGAGGGTGATGGGGAAGTCCCGCACCCGCTTGCCCGTGGCGTGGTAGATGGCATTGGCCACCGCCGCCGCGACTCCGACGATACCGATTTCCCCCACGCCCTTGGAACCCAAGGCATTGACGATCTCGTCCTGTTCTTCGACGAACAGCACATCAATGTCGCCGATATCGGCGTTTACCGGGATGTGGTATTCGGCCAGGCTGTGGTTCATGTGACGTCCCAGCGCATGATCGGTTTGCGTTTCCTCGTGCAGCGCCATGCCGATGCCCCAGACCACGCCACCGAGAATCTGGCTGCGGGCCATTTTCGGGTTGATCACCCGGCCGGCGGCGATAGCGCTGACCACCCGGCTCACTTTCACCGAGCCCAAATCCTCATCCACCAGGACTTCGACAAACACCGCTGAGTGGGTGGCGGTAGCATAGGCTTCGCGTTTCTTGTCCGGCGCGGCGTCGACCTGAACTTCGAGGGTGTCTTCGCCGCTGTCACGGACCAGATCGGACAGCTTTATACGTGCCTCACCGTAAGACAGCTGCCCGTCTTCGAACA
This sequence comes from Pseudomonas sp. IT-P294, assembly GCF_949767865.1. Classification (NCBI taxonomy): domain Bacteria; kingdom Pseudomonadati; phylum Pseudomonadota; class Gammaproteobacteria; order Pseudomonadales; family Pseudomonadaceae; genus Pseudomonas; species Pseudomonas sp. IT-P294. Next base: position 133,897 of record NZ_CATKQW010000056.1, read on the forward strand.
CCGCTTGCTGCGAGGTCACGCCACTGAATGCAGGAGACGTTTGCCGTGCTACAGCCAGTAGTTTTTCCTGCAGGGCTTCACAGGCTTGTTGCACCGCAGTGCCGACTGACGAAACGGTGAACGATCCGCCCTGCAACGGCGCAGTCGGTAAGGAAGAATCGCCAAGGACAAACGTGACGTCCTTGAGCGCAACGCCTACCGACTGCGCGGCGATTTGCGTCATCACTGTGTAGGTTCCGGTACCGATGTCAGTCGTCGCGCTGCTGACCGTCAGCTTGCCGTGTTGATCAAGGCAAGCCTTGGCGCTGGCTTTCTGCTGCATTGCCTCCCAGACGCCGCCAGCCATGCCCCAACCGACCAATTGCCGGTCCCGGCGCATGCTGCGCGGTTCGGGGTTGCGTTGATCCCAACCAAAACGTTGGGCGCCCTGGGCGTAGCATTCACGCAGTTCTTTGCTGGAATAAGGCTTGCCTTCGTTCTGATTGCGCTCGGAAAAGTTGCTCAGGCGCAGTTGCACCGGATCAATCGCCAGCGCGCAGGCCAGTTCATCCATCGCGCATTCCAGGCCGATCAATCCCAGCGCCGCGCCCGGTGCGCGCATGTCCAACGGAGTGAACACGTCCAGCGGCACCAGTTTGTAGGTCAGTTGCACGTTGTCGCAGTGATAGAGCATGCCGCTCCATTCCACGACGTGCTCGGTGAAATCCTCGAACCGTGAAGTCTGGCCAATGGCAGTGTGCGCGACCGCGAGCAAGCGACCATTGGCCGCCGCGCCCAATTGCAGGCGCTGCAAGGTGCGGGGGCGGTAGCCGAAGGTGAACATCTGCTGACGTGTGAGGGTGACGCGCACTGAACGCTTGAGGTGCAACGCCGCCATCACCGCCAGTGGCAGCTGATATTGCGGACGCAAGCCCGACCCAAATGCGCCGCCGACAAAGGCCGCGAAAATTCTGACCTGTTCTTTCTCAAGTCCGAAGACCTTTTGCACATAGGATTGGCAGTTCTGCGGCCCCTGGTTCTTGTCATGGATATGCAAGCTGCCGTCGGCTTGATACAGCACCGTGCTGGCGTGCGGTTCCATGGGATTGTGGTGTTCGATAGGCGTGCTGTAGTTCAGGTCCAGGCTCATGGCCGCGCCAGCGAATTCGGCCTGAAAATTCCCACGAGGCTTGGGCAGTTCGGCGGGCGCCGGATGCGCCTCGTGTTGCAGGCTTAACAGATCGGTCTGATGGCTATCGGTGGCGTATTCAATCTTTATCAACGAGCCGGCATGGCGCGCCAGCTCAAGGTTGTCCGCGACCACCAGCGCCAGCGGTTGACCGCTGTACAGAACACGGTCGTTGTATAACGGACGAAACGGCGAACCTTCGGCCGAGTCGGCGTCTTCGTAGTCATCGTCGTAACTGGCGATTTTCGGTCGGTTTGTATGATCAATGACCGCTATGACGCCGGGCAGCGCCAGCGCTCTGGATGCATCAATGCTGACCACACGCCCGCTGGCAATGCTGCTTGAAACAACGCTGCCGTGCAGCAAGCCGTCCTCGGGAAACTCTGCGGCATAGCGCGCCTGGCCAGTGACTTTGAGCAGACCATCGACCCGGTCCAGCGGTTGCCCCATAGGTTTGGTAATCGTATTCATCGGGTTTGCCCTCCCTGCGCTGCATCGCCAAGGGCGCGGACAATGGCCCGGTGCGCCAGTTTGACTTTAAAGGCGTTGTGTTCGAGTGGTTTCGCGTCCTGCAAGAGCGCATCGGCGGCAGCGCTGAAGGTTTCACGGCTCGGCGCTTTGCCCACCAGCCATTCTTCAACGCCCTGATCACGCCAGGGTTTGTGCGCCACACCACCGAGCACCAGCCGCGCCTGGCGAATGACTGGCCCGTTCATGTCGAGCGCCGTCGCCACCGAGACCAGCGCAAAGGCATAGGAAGCACGATCCCGAACCTTCAGGTAATGGCTGTGGTTGGCGAAACCGGCGGCTGGCAATTCGACGGCAGTGATCAGTTCATCGTCGGCCAATTGGTTATCACGTTCGGGAGTCTCCCCCGGCAGCCGGTGAAAATCAGCGAACTCAATGGTCCGCGCACCGTCGCGACCTTGCACGTGGACCACGGCTTCCAGCGCGGCCAAGGCGACGCACATGTCGGACGGATGGGTGGCCACACACTGGGCGCTGGCGCCGAGGATCGCGTGGATGCGATTCAGCCCCTCCCGCGCTGGGCAACCGCTCCCGGGTTCGCGTTTGTTGCACGGCACGCTGGCATCGTAAAAGTAATAACAGCGCGTGCGTTGCAGCAGATTGCCGCCGGTGCTGGCCATGTTGCGCAACTGCGGTGATGCACCGGCCAGTATGGCTTGCGATAACAATGGGTAGCGCTGCTCGATCAACGGGTGCCAGGCCAGATCGGCATTGCTGACCAGCGCGCCGATCAACAATCCACCGTCTGCCGTTTCGGTGACCTCACGCAAAGGCAGACCGGTGATGTCGATCAGGTGCTCGGGGCGAGTGACATTTTCTTTCATCAAATCCAGCAGGTTCGTCCCCCCGGCGATAAAACGCGATGCCGGCCCGGCGAGATGAACAGCGTCTTGCACCGAATCGGGTTTGCTGTACTGGAAAGGATTCATCGGCCACCTCCTTGCCCGAGCTGGAGGCAGGCCGGAAGCGCCTCTTCGATGGCATCGCGAATGTTGCTGTACGCGCCGCAGCGGCACAGATTGCCGCTCATCAACTCGCGGATCTCGTCCGGGGTGTGTGCCCGACCTTCGTTGACCAAACCCACCGCCGAGCAGATCTGCCCTGGCGTGCAATAGCCGCATTGGAAGGCGTCGTGCTTGATGAAGGCTTGCTGCATCGGATGCAGTTCGTCACCGGTTGCCAACCCTTCGATGGTGATCAATTCACCGCCGTCGCACATCACCGCCAGCGTCAGGCAGGCGTTCACCCGCTTGCCGTTGAGCAGCACCGTACAGGCACCACACTGCCCGTGATCGCAGCCTTTTTTGGTGCCGATCAGGTCCAGTTGCTCGCGCAGCAAATCCAGCAACGTGGTCCAGGGCAAAACCTCAAACTGACGATCCTGAGCGTTCAGGGTCAGGCGTAACGGATGACGTGCAAAGGTCGGCTGCGCCGCCTCGGGAGTGGTCGCGCTCATAAACACCTCACGGTTGGTCGTACGTTCGCGGCGCTTTGTAAACCGCCGTCTTAAGGGGTACGACTTCGGGGTGGGATGAGTGTTCAAGGGAATTGATGGGCGTGAAAAAAGGCTGAAATAAAGGACAACGCATACATTTGCCGACCACGTGCAATACATAGATAGCGCACAAGGTGTAATGTATCGCCTTACACTCGTCCCATGCCACTGACAGGAGGCAGGATATGCCCTTGCACAACCCGCCACACCCTGGCGAAACACTGTTGAAGGATGTTTTGCCTGAGCTTGGCATCAGTGTCGCTGAGTTGGCTCGCCACCTTGGGTTTGCACGCCCGCATCTCTCGCGAGTCCTGCATGGTCATGCGCCAATCAGCCCTGACCTGGCGGTACGCCTGGAGCGGGCCGGGATTGGTAAAGCCCGGATGTGGCTCGGTGTACAGACCGACTACGATCTTTGGCAAGCTGAGCATCGTGAGCAACCGGCGATCGAACCTATTGCTGCCCACGCCTGACATTCGTCAAACCATCAACGCCCCCGCCACCGCCGTTCGCGTGGCTTTACCACAGAGTTGTTCGACCAGCGTCAACGCAAACTCCAATGCCCCACCCGATCCCTGGGCGGTAATGCAGTTGCCGTCCACCACCACCGGCTGGTCAACAAAGGTGCAGCCCGACAGTTGGTGGCTGGCTGATGGAAGGCAGGTCATGCGCCGCTGACGCAAAACGCCAAAGGCTTGCAGCGCCAGTGCCGGAGATTCGGCGATGCCTGCGAACAGGCGCCCGGCAGCGGCCTGGTCCTTGATCAGTTGTTGCAGGGGTTGATGCGCGGCGAGGTGTTGCGAGCCCACCTCACCGCCAGGCAGAGCGATCAGGTCAAACGGCTGGGCCAGCAAATCCACCAGCATTGCATCGGCGGTCAAGCGAGTGCCACGGGCGCAGGTGAGCATGCGCCGTCCCTCGATACTGGCGACCACGACTTCAACCTTGGCGCGGCGCAGCACATCGATCAGGGTCACGGTTTGCAAATCATCGATGCCCTCGGCGAGGGTAATCAGAGCTCTAAAGGTCATGGGCACAGTCCACTGGGTGATCTTTAAAGCGTAGTCAGCTTTCCTGACCCTTGTTCGAGCGCAGGCGTTACTTGATGTAAAGCTGCGTCGACATTGTGTTGCCCGGCGCGTTGATCGAGCGGTTACTGAAGCTGAAGGTCCCTTCCTGTTTGCCGCCCAGGTCAAAGATGTACAGCGTGCCGACAATCTTTGTTGAAGCGCCGGTGCATTCGGTCAAGTTGCCGTTATCGTAGGCACAGACTTTGGTCTGCACTCCGTCAAGGTTGAAACCGTCGAGCTGCACGGTCGGCGTTCGGCCGTAGCCTATCTCCAGCACATAGACCTTGATATTCACGCCGCCGTGATCGCAGGTCGTGCGCTCCTGCCCCGCCGAGATATTTTCAATTCCGCACGCCGCCGACTGGACCTTGAGCACCTGGACGTTGCTCAACGGTGGTGCCGACGCCGCCATGACGGCGGGCACACTGGCCAGCAATGCAAAAAACAGCCCCGACGCCCGAACGATATTGCGCTTGATGCCCACCATGACCACTCCCCCAAAACAGGCGCGCAGTATGGCTCAGTTCAGCGAACCGCAAAACATCGCCGACGATCGCAGCCATTACCCCACGCTGCTGGTATGATGCGCGGCTTTTTCCGACCCACAGAAAATTACCAGGCGCGATCAGCGGTCTGTGCTTTGCTGTTGAGGTCGATACATTCACGGCGCACTGCGCGCCACGGGGAGCAGACATGCTGGAAAGGCTGTTTCAACTCAAGGCACACAACACCAACGTGCGCACCGAGATTCTTGCGGGCGTCACGACCTTCCTGGCCATGGCCTACATTCTGTTCGTCAACCCGAGCATCCTCGGCGAGACCGGCATGGACAAGGGTGCGGTGTTTGTCGCGACCTGTCTGGCGGCGGCAATCGGCTCCACGGTGATGGGCCTGATCGCCAACTACCCGATCGCACTCGCGCCGGGCATGGGCTTGAACGCTTTCTTTACCTACACCGTGGTCCTGCACATGGGGCATACCTGGCAAGTGGCGCTGGGGGCAGTGTTTATCTCCGCCGTGTGCTTCTTCCTGCTGTCGATCTTCCGCATCCGTGAATGGATCATCAACAGCATCCCCCTGCCTCTGCGTTCGGCGATTGCCGCCGGTATCGGCCTGTTCCTGGCGCTGATCGCCCTGCACAACGCCGGTATCGTGGTCAGCAACCCGGCCACCATGGTCGGCCTCGGTGACTTGAAGCAACCGGCACCGATCCTCGCCACCCTCGGCTTTGCCCTGATCGTTGCACTGGAAGCGCTCGCCGTGCGCGGCGCGGTGCTGATCGGCATTCTGGTGGTGACCATCGCCTCCATTGCCTTGGGCTTTACCCCGTTCGGCGGCGTGATGTCGATGCCACCATCGCTGGCCCCGACCTTCCTGCAACTGGACATTAAAGGTGCGCTGGACATTGGTCTGGTCAGCGTGATTTTTGCCTTCCTGTTCGTCGACCTGTTCGACAACTCTGGCACCCTGATCGGCGTCGCCAAGCGCGCTGGCCTCATGGGCAAGGACGGTCACATGCCGAAAATGGGCCGCGCCCTGATCGCTGACAGCACCGCCGCCATGGCCGGTTCCTTGCTGGGCACCTCGACCACCACCAGCTACATCGAATCCGCTGCGGGTGTGAGTGCCGGTGGCCGCACCGGCCTTACGGCCGTGGTCGTGGCCATTCTGTTCCTGCTGGCGCTGTTCTTCTCGCCACTGGCCGCCAGCGTTCCGCCGTTTGCTACCGCGCCTGCGCTGCTGTTCGTCGCGGTATTGATGACATCCGGGCTGGCCGAAATAGACTGGGACGACATCACCGTTGCCGCACCGGTCGTGGTCACCGCCCTGGCCATGCCATTCACTTATTCCATCGCCAACGGCATCGCCTTCGGCTTCATCTCCTGGACGGCAATCAAACTGCTGTCCGGTCGCGGCCGTGAGCTGAACCCGGCGCTGGTGATTCTGTCGATTCTGTTCGTGATCAAGTTGGGTTGGTTCAACGCATGACTTTTGATTCCCAGGCCTACGCCGTTCAGCTCGAAGAAAAGGTCACGCGCCTGCGTGACCTGCTGGCCCCGTTCGATGCACCCGAGCCGACTGTGTTCGACTCACCGCTGCAGAACTTCCGCCTGCGTGCCGAATTCCGCTTGTGGCGCGAAGGCGGCGAGCGTCACTACGCAATGTTTTCCCAGGAAGACAAACGCACGCCGATCCTGATCGAAGAGTTCCCGATCGCCAGCCTGCGCATCAATCAGTTGATGCCGCAGCTCAAGGCGGCGTGGAAAGCCAGTGCGGCGCTGAGCCACAAGTTGTTTCAGGTGGAGTTCCTGACCACCCTGTCCGGCGATGCGATGATCACGCTGTGCTATCACCGTCCGCTGGATGAACATTGGCACGCGGCGGCGTCGAAACTGGCCGCCGATCTGAACGTCAGCGTAATCGGCCGCTCCAAGGGCAAACGCGAAGTGATTGGCCACGACTATGTGGTCGAACAACTGGAAGTCGGCGGTCGCACGTTCAGCTACCGTCAACCGGAAGGCGCGTTTACCCAGCCCAATGGCACCGTGAACCAGAAGATGCTCAACTGGGCTTACGAGGCCCTCGGTGATCGTTCCGATGATCTGCTGGAGCTGTATTGCGGCAACGGCAACTTCACCCTGCCGCTCGCGACCCGCGTACGTAAAGTGTTGGCCACTGAAATCAGCAAGACGTCGGTCAACGCAGCGCTGAGCAACCTCAGCGAAAACGCTGTGGATAACGTCACGTTGGTGCGCTTGTCTGCCGAAGAACTGACCGAAGCGCTGAACGAAGTTCGCCCATTCCGTCGCCTGCACGGCATCGACCTCAAGAGCTATGAGTTCGGCAGCGTCTTCGTCGACCCGCCCCGCGCCGGCATGGACCCGGACACCTGCGAGCTGACCCGGCGCTTCGACAACATCCTCTACATCTCCTGCAACCCGGAAACCCTGGCGGCCAACATCGCCCAGTTGCACGACACCCATCGCATCACCCAGTGCGCGATGTTCGACCAGTTTCCATGGACGCATCACATGGAATCCGGAGTGTTGTTGACGCGCCGTTGAGTCGTTGCTGCGCATTCAAATCAGCCGTCATCACGACGGCTTTTTTGTGCGTGCTCAATCGGTGACATCAGCCTTGCGCGGACGCCCGCCTTTACGGCCATTAGCCCGCGCGGCCTCGGCTTTGGCTGCGCTGCTCTGACGTCCATTGCGCGAGGCGACGACCGAGGCAGCCATGTCCATCAACGGTTTGCTCGCCGAAATCATCCCCGAGATGGACACATGTAGATCCTTACCTTCATGGCACAGGGCAGTTCCGGAAAAGCCGACTTCCAGGTTCGCGAAATCCTTGATGTCAAAATCATCGAATTCCGGATAGTGCTGCACGGGCAGCAGCACGCCACTACCATCCATGAAACTGACCGCCAGACAAGGTTCCACAAACTTCACCGAAATTGCATGTAATCCGTTTTTCTGGCGAACTTGTCCGCGTTGAATGGCTTCATCCAGCACTGTCTCGGTTACGGGCCGATCGGCCAGCATTCCTGCCTGTATCGTCTTCATAGTTGGATCTCCACACTCTCCGCACTGCCGATCACCGCCAGCAGGGTCTTGTTCGTCTCGGGTTCAAAGCAAGCCGAACCAATCATCCAGGTCGTACTCGCAATCCTTTTCATCACCACGACTTCGCTGGTCTGCCAATCCCATATCTGATGATCAAGACAGACCGTGTGCAGCTTGTCCCACCAGATGGCCCGGGCGCGGCGCAAGTGAGCGGGTTGTCCGAGCGCGTGACGCAATCCTTCCAGGACTGCCACTGGTGGCCGTTTTGAATGAGGGACCACATCCCACAGCTCGACACTGTTGTACCAAAAGCAGAATTTAAAGCGTGCACTCCAGCTGCCGGCGTCCACATGCGCGTGCGGCGGGCAGTGTTCATCGCGCAACATGATCGCCATTGAAAATCCTTTGTAGCTGAATACTCGCATGCTAACCCATCGGTTAGGTTAACGAGTCCAAAGACCCGACATTCCATGGAAAATCTGACCATTGGCTCTACGCCAAATCGCCTTTACACCTCTGAGCCTAGCGCCAAGACATGCCTTGGACCGGTGAATAGCTGCGCTGAATCGTAAGCAATCCTTTCCTCGCGCTCACAAAAAAGCCGTCACGCAGACGGCTGTCTTTTCGGCTCAAAAAATCATCCCGGCTGATTTTTTCGATACTCGGTGGTGGTCATACCGGCATAACCCCAGTTATCGGTGTCGACTTCTTCAATCACGATGTGGGTCAGTGTTGGGTCCTTGCCGAGGACTCGTTGCAAGGTGTCGGTGATTTCGGCAATGACCTGGGCTTTCTGCTCTCGGGTGACGCCATCACGGGTAATACGCACGCTGACGAAAGGCATGATGCTGCTCCTGTCTGGTAATCGAAGAAGATGCCGGGCAAGTAAAGCACCGCAGAGTCGATTTCATCTACAGTGGCGAAATCCAGCTCCTTATTCGATCCCCGGTGTAATAAATCATGCAGCGACTCTTCGACGATCTTCAGCTGGGCAGCATCGAACTGTTTTGCCTGGCCGCCGAGGCCGGCAGCTTTACTGCCGCCGCACTGGTGGCAGGCGTAACGCCTGCGGCGGTGAGCCGCTCGGTGTCGCGCATGGAAGAACGCCTCGGTGTGCGCCTGTTTGCGCGTACCACCCGTAGCGTCAAGTTGACCGACAGTGGTCGTCGTTATTACGAGGAATGCCGTCAGGCACTGGCGCAACTGGTCGAGGCTCAGCGCGAAGTCATGGGCCAGCAACAGCAACCGGCCGGCACGCTGCGCATCAGTATTCCCACAACGTATGCGCACCATCGAATTTTGCCGTTATTACCGGCGTTTCGGGCGCGCTTTCCAGACGTGAAAGTCGAGTCGCACATCAGTAATCGCAATATCGACTTCGTCGGTGAAGGCTATGACATGGCCATTCGCGTGCGCGCGATTCCGGATTCCGGCCTGATTGCCCGGCACCTCGAAGACGCCGAACTGGTGATGATTGCCAGTCCCGATTACCTGAAGCGCGTCGGCATCCCGCAAACCCTGGACGACCTGGCACAACACGAATGCATTCAGTACGAGTTGCCCAGCAGCGGTCGGCGCATTGCCTGGTTGTTCACGGATAACGGCGTCCAGCGGGAGATTCTCGCCGAGGGCAGCCTCAGTTGTTCCGATGACGTGCTCGGTGGCGTGACCTTGGCCAAACACGGGGCCGGTCTGTTTCAGACCTATCGGTTTATCGTCGAGAACGAACTGGCCGATGGCTCCCTGGTGGAAGTGCTCAAGCCTTACGGTGGGCGTTCGCGACCGTTCACTCTGCTCTACCCGCAAAGCCGTCATGTGCCCCTGAAGTTGCGGGCCTTTATCGATTTCCTGGTGGAGCATCTGCCTCGATAAACATCGAAATTGTCCGATCACCGCACACAAACGCCCTAGGAAACGTCTGTTCAATTGACCAAATTAACCAGCTAGTACAATTTATCTCCACAGGCTGAGACCCCAGCCGATTCCAAAAATAATAAGTGGAGAGACCCCGATGTCCCCTATCGTTCTGGTGCTCAACGGCCCGAATCTGAACCTGCTTGGCACCCGCGAACCGGCCACCTACGGCCATGAAACCCTGGCCGATATCTCCGCCTTGTGCGCCCGTTCTGCCGAAGAATTCGGCCTGGCGGTGGAGTTTCGCCAGACCAACCATGAAGGCGAACTGCTTGACTGGATTCACGGCGCTCGCGGTCGCTGCGCCGGGATCGTCATCAATCCGGCGGCCTGGACTCATACCTCGGTCGCGATCCGCGATGCATTGATCGCCAGTGAACTGCCGGTGATCGAAGTCCACTTGTCCAACGTTCACGCCCGCGAACCCTTCCGGCACCACTCCTTCGTCTCCGCCATTGCCACTGCGGTGATGGCCGGTTTCGGCAGCCACGGGTATCGCCTGGCACTGGATTTTCTCAGCCAACGCTTGAAAGGGTGAGCGCCATGACACAAAACACCGTGGTATTGGCCGGCCTGATCGGCGCCGGTATTCAGGCCTCGCGCACCCCTGCGCTGCACGAATTTGAAGGCTATGCGCAAGGCATGCGCTACGTGTATCGCCTGATCGATCTGGACTATTTAAAGCTCGACAGCAGTGCCCTGCCCGACTTGTTGACGGCCGCCGAACGCATGAACTTCACCGGCCTGAATATTACCTTCCCGTGCAAGCAGGCGATCATCCCGCTGCTCGACGAGTTATCGCCGGAAGCCCGTGGCATCGGCGCGGTCAACACGGTGGTGTTCAAAGACGGCAAACGCATCGGCCACAACACCGATTGCCTGGGCTTTGCCGAAGGTTTTCGCCGTGGCCTGAAGGACGTTGCCCGTGAGCGTGTAGTTCAAATGGGCGCCGGTGGCGCAGGCGCAGCCGTGGCCCACGCGCTATTGAGCGAAGGCGTACAGCTTCTGAGCATTTTCGATGTCGAGATCAACCGCGCGCAGGCCCTGGCGGACAATCTCAATCAACATTTCGGCGCGGGCCGGGCGGTGGCTGGCCATGATCTGCCAAGCACGCTGGCCCAGGCCGACGGCTTAGTGAATACCACGCCAATGGGCATGAAAAAACTGCCAGGCATGCCGGTGCCGGTGGAGTTGCTCCGATCTGCGTTGTGGGTGGCGGAAATCGTTTACTTCCCGCTGGAAACCGAACTGCTGCGCAACGCCCGCGCCTTGGGTTGCCGAACGCTGGATGGCGGCAACATGGCAGTGTTTCAGGCGGTGAAAGCGTTTGAACTGTTCAGTGGCGTGGTGCCGGATGCGCAGCGAATGCTGGCGCATTTTCAAAGCATGAATGACTGAAAATCCTCGCGGGCGATCTGGATTGCCCGCGAAGGCATCAGGCTTGCAAATACCGCAGAACCGACTCGCAAATCATCTCCCGATGACGCTGCTTGATGCTCTCGTCAGGCAAGTCGATCTGGAAGATCTCGCCGAAGGTATGGCGGTTCGACACACGATAGAAGCAGAACGAGCTGATCAGCAAATGCACATCCAGCGGCTCCAGCCCGGAACGAAACACACCTTCCTCGGCACCGCGACGCAAAATCTCGCCCAGTGAATCAAGGATGGTGTTGTTCATCGCCTTGATCGCATCGGAACGCTTTACGTATTCGGCGTTGTGAATGTTTTCGATGCTGACGATGCGCACGAAATCGACGTTGCGATCATGGTGATCGAAGGTGAATTCCACCAGCCGCCGAATCGCCTCGACGGGCGCCAGCTCGGTCAGGTGCAGACGGTTTTCAGTGCTGCGGATATCGCCGTAGAGTTTCTCCAGCACCTCAATGTAGAGCTGTTCCTTACTGCCGAAGTAGTAATAGATCATGCGTTTGGAGGTGTGGATGCGCTCGGCAATTGCATCGACGCGGGCCCCGGAAAGCCCTTGCTGAACGAACTCGACAATCGCCTCTTGAAGGATGTTCTCGCGGGTTTTTTCAGGGTTGTTCTTGCGACTCTTGCGCGGCTCGGCAACGGGTTCGTCGGCTGCTGCGGAAAGTTCTGAAATTATCGTCATTGCGGGCTCACGGCCATCACTGCACAGGTGGGCGATTATGGGCCGCGCCGCACAGTGAAGGAAGCCGCGCGGCAACGGTTTGTCTCCGTCTTTACGATTTTCCTACAACTTTGCCTGTCGTACAGCCCCACTTCGTGACTTGGCCATCGCCGCCAGTCGGACCGCGACATTGGCCGCACCGTAACCGGCATAGCCGTTCTTGCGCTGGATGATCTCGAAGAAAAAGCGCCCCTCGAACGGTTCGGTGTAGACGTGGAACAGCTCGCCGCCCTGGGCATCGCGGTCATACAGCACGTTGAAGTAGGCCAGCTCACTGAGAAACTCATCGTCGAAATCAAACCGCGCCGCCAGGTCATCGTAGTAGTTGAGCGGAATATCGAGCAGCGGCACACCCGCTTCTTTCGCACGGCTGACTTCGGCAAAGATGTCATCGCAATCAAACGCAATGTGATGCACACCGGAACCGCGATAACTCGACAACGCGTGTGAGATTGCGGTGTTGCGGTTCTCGGAAATGTTCAGCGGCAAGCGGATCGAACTGTCACGACTGCGCAAGGCACGGCTCTTTACCAGGCCATACGGATCGGGCAGCACCACTTCATCGTCGGCTTCAAAATCCAACAGGCTTTTGTAGAACAGCACCCAACTGTCGAGGCTGTCGGCCGGCAACGCCATGGCCATGTGGTCGATGCGTTTGAGGCCGCCACTGGCCACCGCAGCGGGTTGCAGATTGAAGTCAGTGCCGTAGACATCGGCCTCCTGATCCACCAGATAAATCAGGCTGCCATCCGGCGCACGCACCGCCGCCAGCTCCAGCTCGTTTGGCCCGACCAGTCCGCGATACGGCTGGCCTTTATAGGCCACGGCCCGGGCCAGCGCACTGGCGCTGTCCTTGACCCGCACGGCCGTGGCGCACAGCGATGGACCGTGTGCCTCGAAAAAACTGTGGGCGAAGGAATAAGGTTCGGAGTTGAGGATCAGGTTGATATCGCCCTGACGCAGCAAGCTCACGTTCTTGGAACGATGTTGCCCGGCCTTGACGAAACCCAGCCGCTCCAGCCAATGGGACAGCTTGGCGCCAAGGCTCTCATCCACCGCAAACTCGAGAAATTCGATGCCGTTGTATTCGCTGGCCTTGGGCGTCTCGAACAGAATATCGAGGTGGGTCGCAGGCATGGCTTCCTGCGCCAGGCGCTGGCGGGTTTTCTCTTCGAGGTACAGCAACGAACGCAAACCGTCCGCCGCGTTAGCCCGAGGTGGCGCGGCGCGGAAGCCATCGTTGAAGATTTCCAGCGACAGCGGCCCGGTGTAACCACTCTTGATGATCGGTGCGAGGAACCCCGGCAAATCGAATTCACCCTGGCCCGGGAAGCAGCGGAAATGCCGGCTCCACTCCAGCACGTCCATGGCCAGGATCGGCGCGTCGGCCATTTGCACGAAAAAAATCTTGTCCCCGGGAATCTCGGCAATCGCACTCGGATCACCCTTGAGCGACAACGTGTGAAAACTGTCCAGCAACACCCCAAGGCTTGGGTGATCCGCCTGGCGCACGATGTTCCACACCTGTTGATAAGTGTTCACATGCCGGCCCCAGGCCAGCGCTTCGTAGCCGATTCGCAGGCCTCGGGCGCCCGCGTGTTCGGCCAGCAAGCGCAAGTCATCTATAAGGATTTGCTCATCACCGACGGAGTCGGCAGACGCGTTACTGCACACCAGCACCAGGTCGGTGCCCAGCTCCTGCATCAGGTCGAACTTGCGCTCGGCCCGCTCCAGGTTGCGGTGCAAACGGTCGCGGCGGCAGCCTTCGAAGTCGCGGAACGGTTGAAACAGGGTTATCGCGATCCCGAGATCGGCGCACATCTGTTTGATTTCCCGAGGGCTGCCGTCGTAGTAGAGAAGGTCATTTTCGAAAATCTCCACCCCGTCAAAGCCGGCGGCGGCAATGGCTTCGAGTTTTTCCGGCAGGGTACCGCTCAAGGACACGGTGGCAATGGAACGCTGCATGTTTTCGACTCCCGGTGGAGGCTTCGGCTACAGGGAATTTGCGCCGCTTTTAAAAGAGTGAGCGGATTATTGAGCTGACGGCCTTCTTGAGCAATTCAAAGTGTACTACCCGGTTAGTTTTCCGTTCGATAATCGAACACAATGGCCCTTGGCGAATTGACGATTTTTCGTCCACTGCCCAACATCGACTCCACATTGAGTCCGGTCACCCATCGGTCTCGGTGACCAAAGACCCAGAACACCACATAAAAATAATCGGTGGCCTAAATGACTCCTTCTCAAAGCTCTCCCGTAGAGCGTTCCTCCATGATTTCTGCCACCGGCGGCGTCGGTGCCAAGATCCGCGGTGCCATGGCGGTGGGCAAAACCCGCTGGGGCATGCTGGCGCTGGTATTTTTCGCCACCACGCTCAACTACATCGACCGCGCCGCGCTAGGCGTCATGCAGCCGATCCTCGCCAAGGAAATGAGCTGGACGGCGATGGACTACGCCAACATCAACTTCTGGTTTCAGGTCGGCTACGCCATCGGTTTCGTGCTGCAAGGGCGGTTGATCGATCGGGTCGGCGTCAAGCGCGTGTTCTTCTGCGCGGTGCTGCTCTGGAGCATCGCCACCGGCGCTCACGGCTTGGCCACGTCGGCAGTCGGCTTCATGGTTTGTCGCTTCATTCTCGGTCTGACCGAAGCCGCCAACTACCCGGCCTGCGTGAAAACCACGCGGTTGTGGTTCCCGGCCGGTGAGCGGGCCGTGGCCACCGGCATCTTCAATGCCGGGACCAACGTCGGTGCGATGTTCACGCCGATGCTGTTGCCGCTGATTCTGCACGTGTGGGGCTGGCAAGCCGCGTTCCTGTGCATGTCGGCACTGGGCGGTATCTGGTTGCTGTTCTGGGGCTTGAAGTACTTCAACCCGGAAGATCACCCAAGCGTCAAACAATCGGAACTGGACTACATCCAGAAAGAAGTCGAACCGGAACAGGCCCGCGTGCCGTTCTCGAAAATCCTGCGCATGCGTGGCACCTGGGCCTTCGCCCTGGCTTACTCGATGACCGCGCCGGTGTTCTGGTTCTACCTCTATTGGCTACCACCGTTCCTCAATCAGCAATACAACCTGGGGATCAACGTGACCCAGATGGGTATCCCGCTGATCATCATCTACCTGACGGCAGACTTCGGCAGCGTCGGCGGCGGCATCCTCTCTTCGTTCCTGATCGGTCGCGGGATCAACCCGATCAAGGCGCGCTTGATGTCCATGTTGCTGTTCGCCTGCTGCATCGTCGGCGTGATCATGGCGGCAGGTTCAAGCAGTCTGTGGGTCGCTGTGTTCGCCATCTCCCTGGCCATCGGCGCGCACCAGGCCTGGACTGCGAACATCTGGAGCCTGGTGATGGACTACACGCCCAAACACATGATGAGTACGGTGTTCGGCTTCGGCGGCATGTGCGCGGCCATCGGCGGGATGTTCATGACCCAGTTGGTCGGGCACATTCTGACGGTGACCAACAACAACTACACCGTGCTGTTTACCCTGATTCCGGCGATGTATTTCATCGCGCTGATCTGGATGTACTTCATGGCGCCGCGCAAGATTCCTAGCGTCACCGAGTAACAATCCCCTCCCCCCCGGCAGGCCTGATTCCAGGCCTGCCTTTTTTGTTTCTTCTACCGACGACTCTGTTGCCACGCCGCGGCCAGCCCGCTGCAGCAAATCACCGCGATCCCGACCACGGTGGTCAGGGTCGGCGTGTGGGAAAACAGTAGCCAGCCCAACAACCCGGCAAACACAATCTGGCAGTAGCCAAAGGGCGCGAGCAGCGCAGGGGCCGCGTAGCGAAAAGCCTGAGTCAGAAACAAATGCGCCGTCATCCCGCAGGCGCCCAGCGCCACCATCATGAAGCCATGCCCCAGGGTCGGTACTTGCCAGAAGAACGGCACCAGCGCGCTCATCACCAGGGTGTTGCACAGACCGGCGAAGAAGTTGCTGGTGGTTGGGCTGTCGATGCTGCTGAGCTTGCGGGTGAGCAATTGATAAAAGCAGAAAAACAGCGCCGAGCAGAGCGGCAACAGCACGGCCGGAGTGAACAATTCACCGCCGGGGTGGACGATGATCAACACACCGACAAATCCGCAAATCACCGCGATCCATTGGCCCCGGGTGACACGTTCACCCAGCAGTGGCACCGACAGCGCGGTCACCAGCACCGGCGCAAGAAAGTTGACCGCCGTGGCTTCGGCCAACGGGATGTATTGCAAACCCGTGGTAAAAAACAGGCTGGTGCCCAACAGGCACAACGCTCTCGCCAACTGCAGCAACGGCCGTTTGGTACGCAGGACGCGCAACCCGGATTGCGGCAGGAAGATCCCGGCCATCAGTAACGTGTGAACCACATAACGGGCCCAGACCACCATGACGATCGGGTAAAACCCCGACAGATACTTGGAAAAGGCGTCATGGCTGGAGAAGAGAAAGGTGGCAACAACAATCAGCAAGATCCCCTTGAAGGGTTGGTTAACGCCAGAAAGCGGGGTGCTGACAGTCATGGGCATTCCTTAAGGCTTGAAATCAAAAACATCACGGGCAAGCCGTGCCAACAATTCCCGGGTTTTATCCAGCGCCATCTGCGCTCGCTGTAACCCGCTCACGCCCTGCTCCAGCAACTGCACGGTGGGAATCTCGAGGCTCAGCGCAATATCGCTCGGCAAACATCGCAACAACCCTGCCAGGTCACACTCGCCATCGCCGGGAAAACGCCGCTCGTTACGGGCCTGACGCAAAATTTCCGCCATGTCCGTCGGCCTCGGTCCTGCGACATCACACAACTGTGCATACCGTAACCGCGACGGCGCCACCCTGGCCAGATCTTCCAGCCGTGAAGCTGAACGGTCGAAGTGAAAAGCGTCGACCAACACCGCACCATTTTCGCGGCTCGCATTTTCGACGATGCGCACCGCTTGCTGCAGGTTGCAGGCATCGGTCCACGGCATGAACTCCAGATGCGGATGAAGCCCGTACGGTGCCGCCAGGTCACACAGCCGCGCAAAGTTCTCGGTAAGCCGTTGTTCGTCAGAATCGTTACCGGCCACCAGCAATTCACTGGCACCGAATTCGGCACCGACCGCCAGAATCTTCTCGAAACCGGCGACCACCGTGTCCGGTTTGAGCCGCAGGATTTCAACATCCAGTACCCGCATGCCGGTATCGCGCAGTCGCACCAAGGTCTTGCGCCGCAAGCCGGCATCGGCGACCAACGCAAAGTGATGCTCCTCAGGTGTCGCCGGTTCGAGGCGCAATCCGACATGGCTGTAACCGGCGCGAGCAGCGACTTCGACCATCTGCGGCGGTGACAGCTCCAGTACCGTCAGACTGGCCAGGGAAAAGATCCGTTCACTCATGTTTATTCCCGCATCCGACGGCAGTCGGCGAAAAAACCCACGGATCGACGACGGCGCACGGCTTCACGTGCGTCAGGGATTTGAGAGGGTGGTAATGCTGCCGGCCCATATTGCCAGCGCCGATCAACGCGATACGAAGGGACAAACTCATCGTACGGTCCTCTTGCGATTATTGTTGGAAGGGGTCATTCCAACAATCTAGAACCTGGTTCCAGTTTCTTACACAAGAAAATTGAAAAAGTGTGCGAACAGCGCACACCTTCACTTATATGAACAGTTCTGACGCCAGGCTTGCCGCCGACAGCTCTTCAGTAAATTTCAACAACAGCGGGGCCAATTCATGCAGCCGCGCCCCCGGCATCCGCGCGCTGGGCCCGGCAATACTCAGCACGCCGATCACTCGCCCATCACTCGGATGACGCACCACCGCCGCTATCGCTGAGGTGCCCACCGCCGAACTCTCCTCGACCCAGGCATAACCTTGCTCGCGCGCCAGGCGCAGGCGCTCAAGCAATTCGATATTGGAACGCGGTGCATTCGGCCCCAGTTCCTTGGGGCGCTCTCCACCTTGGCGCTCCACCAATGACAAGGCTTCCGCATCACTCATGCACGCCAGCCACGCATGGCCAGACGCGGTATAGAACAACGGCGCATCGCGGCCCATGTCCGGGTCGTAACGCAGCCCGGACCGAGCGCCTTGCGACTTGGCAATCCAGACCTGCCGCTCACCTTCGATCACACCAAGCCGTACCAACTCGCCAGTCTCCTGAGCCAGGCGATCAAGCACCGGCTGAACGATATCGGCGCCGCTGCTCGACAGGTAACGAAAGCCCATCGCCACCAATTTGGTCGACAAGTGATAGCGCAAAGTCTCCGGGTTCTGGCGCACGTAACCGAGCCGTATCAGCTCGGCGAGCAGGCGGTGGGTCGCGCTTTTGGGGATGTCCAGTTGCTCCGCCAGCGTCTGCATCGGCAGGCCGCGAGGGTCACTGGTGAGGCTTTCCAGCACGCTGAAAACACGTTCGATCTGACTGCCAGCCATGGGGAGTTCCACGCAAATTTTGGCCGATTCTAGAAGACAATCGGTGGAATGCGAAATCTGGAACCCACTGTCCGATAACCGCCCGTTTTGCGCCTCTCGCGGTTGCCGAGCAGGAACCACCTCCTATATTTTCTGGAATCAAATTCCAAAAACATACAAACCGCTGGAGTGCCACACCATGCCTGCCGAACCCCGTTCACTCCCGGACATCGATTGCGATGTGCTGATTGTCGGCTCTGGGGCTGCCGGATTATCGGCAGCCGTCACGGCGGCGTGGCACGGGTTGAAGGTGATCGTGGTCGAGAAAGACCCGGTGTTCGGTGGCGCCACGGCGTGGTCCGGCGGTTGGGCCTGGGTGCCGTGCAATCCTTTGGCGCGACGCGCCGGTATTGTCGAAGATGTCGAGCAACCCCGCACTTACCTGAAACACGAATTGGGCGAGCATTACCAACCGGCAATCATCGACGCATTCCTGGAGGCCGGCCCACGGATGGTGGCGTTCTTCGAGCAACACACCTCACTGCAATTCGCCGACGGCAACGCGATTGCCGACATCCACGGCGACACACCAGGCGCCGGCACCGGCGGGCGATCAGTGATCGCCGCGCCGTATGACGGGCGAAAAGTCGGCAAGCTGCTCAAGCGTCTGCGCCGAACCCTGCGGGAAACGTCGTTCATGGGCATGCCGATCATGGCGGGCGCGGACCTGGCGGCGTTTCTCAATCTGACGCGTTCACTGAAATCCGCCTGGCACGTGACCCGACGCTTTACCCGGCACCTGCTGGACCTCGCCATTCATGGTCGGGCGATGCAATTGGTCAACGGCGTGGCGCTGGTCGCTCGCCTGGCAAAATCCGCCGAAGACCTGGGTGTGTTGCTCTGGGAGTCAGCGCCAGTCACCGAATTGCTGCGCGATAACGAACAGGTCCGAGGCGCGCAGGTCAGCACGGCCAAGGGCAACATCCGCATCCATGCGCGCAAGGCTGTGGTACTGGCCGCCGGTGGTTTTGCCCATGACATCGAACGGCGTAAATCCTTGTTCCCGCGCACCCCGACCGGCCATGAACACTTGGCGCTGCCGCCTCTCGGAGTCTGCGGCGATGGCTTGCGCCTGGGCGAAAGCGTGGGCGCGCTAGTCAACACTGAAATGGCCTGCGCCGTGGCCTGGGCACCGGTTTCGCGGGTGCCTCACAAGGACGGCAGCGTCGGGCACTTCCCGCACATCATCGAGCGTGGCAAGCCGGGAATCATCGGCGTGCTGAGCAACGGCCAGCGGTTCGTCAATGAAGCCAACGGTTACTACGACTACGTCAGCGCCATGGTCAACGCCGCGCCTTCGGGTGAAGAAGTCGCTTCGTGGCTGATCTGCAGCCATGCTTTCCAGCGACGTTATGGCTTGGGGATCTCCCGACCGTTTCCGGTGCCGCTGTCAGGCTTTATCCGCAGCGGTTATCTGAAAACCGGCAACACGCTTGAAGAGTTGGCACGCGCCTGCGGCATCGACCCGAACGGATTACGCCACACTGTGTCGCATTACAACCAGCACGCGCGCAACGGCGAAGACCCGCAGTTCGGTCGCGGTTCGACGCCTTACAACCGCAAACAGGGTGATGCCTTGCAGCACCCCAACCCCTGCGTCGCCCCCATCGAACAGGGGCCGTTTTATGCGGTGAAGGTCCAGCCCGGTTGTTTCGGCACCTTTGCCGGGCTCAAGGTCAACCAACACGCCCAGGTGCTGGGCGAATCGGGTCAGGTCATCCCCGGGCTTTACGCGGCGGGCGGTGACATGGCCAGCATCATGGGTGGGCACTACCCCGCCGGCGGCATCAATCTGGGTCCGGCGCTGACGTTCGGCTACATCGCCGCGCGCCATATCGCCGGGATCACCGCTTACGAACAGGAGATCGATCATGCAGCGAATCGTTAACGCTCAAGGACTGAACATGCCCAAACTCGGTCTCGGCACCTGGCCGATGCTGGGTGAAGAATGCACCCGTGCGGTCGAACAGGCGTTGATCTCAGGCTATCGACACATCGACACTGCGGCGGCCTACAACAATGAAGACGCGGTCGGTCAAGCGTTGGCGAACAGTCCTACGCCTCGCGATCAGATCCACGTCACCACCAAAGTCTGGTGGGACCAACTGCAACCGGACGCCATGCGCCATTCCATGGACCGCAGCCTGAAAGCCTTGCGCAGCGATTACGTCGACCTGTTCATGATCCATTGGCCGACGACCGATTGGGACTTGCCACAGACCATCAAGACCCTGGTGTCGCTCAAGGAACAAGGTCTGGCACGCCACATCGGCGTGGCGAATTTTCCGTTGCCGCTGCTGCGCAAAGTCGTCGAAGAACTGGGCGCGCCGCTGTCCGCCATCCAGGTCGAATACCATGTGTTGCTCGGGCAACATGCGCTCCTGGACTACGCCCGTCGACATGACATGGCGCTGACGGCCTATTCACCCTTGGCCCGCAACAAGGTCTCGGACCTTGCGGCACTCCAGCAGATCGCGGCCAAACACGGGGTGCTGCCGACCCAGGTCGCGCTCAAATGGCTGCTCGACCAAGCCAATGTGGCGGCGATCCCCAAAGCCAGCAGCAAGGCCAATCAACTGACCAACCTTGCATCGCTGCAAGTGAACCTGGACGACGAAGACCGGGCATTGATTGCCGGTCTGTCCAAGCGCGAGCGTCAGGTCAATCCCGATTTCGCGCCGGTGTGGGACGCGTTCGACCAGTAATTTGCGGTACAGGCCGTCGCCTGCTCGATAAAAACCCATCACCTGACGGAATTAGATGGGTTGTCTACGTTCAATACAGACCTGAGAGGTTCCCGGCGACCGCCACTGGTTGCCGGGAATGCTGCCGTGCGCGATAAAAGCCGGACGGCCGGACTGGCGCCGCTCCCACTCACCAGCAACACTCATCCCCACGGACAATCAGAGGATTCCCACATGCTATGGAAAAAAGGCCGACGCAGCGACAACGTGGTCGATGCCCGTGGTGACGATGTCGGTGGTGGCGGCGGTGGGATGCGTTTTGGCGGTGGCAAAGGCCTGAGCCTGACCGCGATCATCCTGATCGTCGGGATCGGCTGGATCACCGGCCAGGACCCGATGCAGATCCTCGGACAACTGACCGGGCAAATGAGCGAGCAATCGGCACCGGCCACCAACCAGACCCGCAAGGCGCCGCCGGCCAATGACGAAGGCGCCGAGTTCGTGCGTTCAATCCTTGGCGACACCGAAGACACCTGGGGCCAGATTTTCCAGCAGGCCGGTCATCAGTACAAAAATCCGACGCTGGTGCTGTTCAGCAACCGCGTCAACTCGGCCTGTGGCCTGGCGACATCGGCCACCGGCCCGTTTTATTGCCCGGCAGACCAGAAGGTCTACCTGGACATGAGTTTCTTCCAGGAAATGTCGCAACGCTTTTCCGCGGCAGGTGATTTCGCGCAGGCTTACGTGATCGCTCACGAAGTCGGACACCATGTTCAGACCTTGCTCGGCGTTTCGGCGAAAATCCAGACAGCCCGTCAGCAAGGCCGGAAGATGGAAGGCGACGGAGGTTTGCTGGTGCGTCAGGAATTGCAGGCCGATTGCCTGGCTGGCGTCTGGGCCAACAATGCACAGAAGCGTCTGAACTGGCTGGAACCGGGTGACATCGAAGAAGCCTTGAATGCGGCCAACGCCATCGGCGACGACCGTTTGCAGCAACAAGGCCAAGGTCGCGTGGTCCCGGACTCCTTTACCCATGGCACGTCGGCGCAAAGGGTGCGCTGGTTTAAAACCGGATTTGCGCAAGGCCAGGTGGGCCAGTGCGATACCTTTGCGGCGAAAAACCTGTAAATGAAAAATTGGCTGTTGATGTTGCTGTTCACCTGCATGTGCACCCAGGCTGCCGAACATGCCGTCAAAGAGATCAGCCCCGGGCGCCTGTTGTTGAAAGAAGGTGAGATGGCGGTGGGCATCAGCCCGGCGCCGACGAAAATCGAACGGGTGCTGATCATCATCCATGGCCGTCTGCGAAACGCCGAAACCTACCGCCAGAGCGCCGAACGCGCGGCGCAGCTGGCCGGGCAAAGTGCCAACACCCTGGTGATTGCCCCGCAGTTTCTCAACGAAACCGACATTGCCCAACATCCGGTGGCGGACACCGTGTTGCGCTGGCAGGGCAATGACTGGATGGCCGGTGGATTATCCACCGCTCCGTTTCGGGTGAGTTCCTATGCGGCGCTGGATCAGATCATCGAGAGAATCAGCGACCGTCGGCAGTTTCCCGACGTGAAGGAAATCATCATCGCCGGTCACTCCGGTGGCGCCCAGGTCGTTCAACGCTATGCGCTGTTGGCTCACGACCTGCCGGCATTGACGGCTGCGGGTGTGAAACTTCGCTATGTGGTCGCCAACCCTTCGTCCTACGCATACTTCAATGAGCAGCGGCCCGTGGCGTTCAATCATGCCGGCTGTCCTGGGTTCAATCGCTGGAAGTATGGACTGACGGATCTGCCCATTTACGCCAGTGGGCAAACGGCTCCGCAGATTGAAGGCAATTACGTCAAACGCGACGTGACTTATCTGCTCGGGCAGCAAGACATCGACCCGCAGCATCCGGCGCTGGACAAAGGCTGCGAGGCCGAAGCCCAAGGCGCTTACCGATTGGTTCGCGGACAGAATTATTTCAACTACCTGCTGCGTCGCAACCCGCAAGGGGTGAATCAGCGACTGATAGAAGTGCCTGGGGTTGGGCATAACGGAGAGGGGATGTTTACGTCGCCGGAGGGGCAAAAGGTTTTGTTTGGGCAGTGAGTTTTGTATTGCCTGATCCGACGCTATCGCGGGCAAGCCCGCTCCCACAGGGTTGTGTGCCGGTCGGATAACTCAGGCATGGCACATAACTGTGGGAGCGGGCTTGCCCGCGATGGTTTCGGATCAGACAACAATTGCATCAAGCCGAAAGCATTTCCCGCAACACCACACAGTCAGCAGCATGCCAATCCGTCAGTTCGGGCCACGGATTATCCGGCAGGTTAACCAGCACCGTCCGCGCCCCCGCCGCCCGGCCGCAATCCAGATCAAACCGGTAATCACCGACCATCACCATCTCGCTCGCCGGCACATTCCAGGCCTTGGCCAATTTCAGCAGACCACCGGGATGCGGTTTCGGCGGCGCTTCATCACGGCCCAGCACGTCCTCCGCCGCAAAGCAGTCAGCCAGGCCGATCGCCTCCAGCGTCACATGCGCCAGCTCCCGGGCATTACGCGTGAGAATGCCCAGGCGATAACCGCGTCCGGCCAATTCCCGCACCAGCTCCACCGCGCCGGGCGCCGGTTTCGAACCCAGCGCCAGATCCCGTTCGTGCTCCAGCAGCCAGGCGTGTTTAGCAGCGGCTTCATCGGCCGGCAACGCCGCGAGGTGAGTCAGGATGTCGTCTTCGGCCGGGATCGCCAGCGCCACGCGAATGGCCGCGAAGTCATGCACAGCCACCGTCAGGGTGCCGTCCATGTCGAACACCCAGTGCCGCACCTCGACCAGATTCATGCCCAATCCTTGCGATGACGGATCAGCCCTTCCTGAGTGACCGAGGCCACCAGTTGGCCAGCACGGTTGAACACGCTGCCACGGGTGAATCCGCGCGAATTGCCGGCCCACGGGCTGTCCATCGCGTATAGCAACCAGTCATCGGCGCGCAGGTCAGCATGGAACCACAGCGCGTGATCGAGGCTGGCGACCTGCATGTCTTTCTGCCAGACCGATTTGCCGTGGGGTTGCATCGAGGTGGTCAGCAGGCCGAAGTCCGAGGCGTAGGCCAGCAGGTATTTGTGCAGCGCCGGGGAGTCGGCCAAGGCACCGTCGGCGCGAAACCAGACGTACTTGACCGGATCGGACGGTTGCGGGTTGTAGGGGTCTTTCTCGGTGATCGGTCGGAACTCGATCGGTTTGGGGCACAGCAGCTTTTCGCGCATGTGCTCGGGAATGAGGTGCGCACGCTGCTGAGCCAGTTCAAGCTCCGATGGCAGGTTTTCCGGGCCGACCACAATCGGCATCTCGGCCTGGTGCTCGAAGCCTTTTTCGTCGTACTGGAACGAGGCGCTGCAGGTGAAGATCGGGTTGCCCTTCTGGATCGCCGTCACCCGACGCGTGCTGAAACTGCCGCCGTCACGCACCCGATCAACCTGATAGACCACGGGCAACGCGGAATCGCCGGGACGCAGGAAATAACCGTGCATCGAATGCACATGGCGCGTTTCTTCGACCGTCTGACTAGCGGCCGACAGAGACTGACCGATTACCTGACCACCGAACAATTGACGAAAACCCAAGTCCTGGCTGCGGCCACGAAACAGGTTTTCTTCGATCGGTTCCAGGGTCAGCAAGTCGACCAGATCATCCAACACTTGGCTCATTCAGACTCTCCTCACACAACGCAATGCCGCGCAGTCTTGGCTGCGGCGGTCAATTCAGATTCTGGCCCGGGCCACTAGGCCGCCATTGTAAACGTCCGTGCCCGCTTATCCATGCAAGGTTTGCAGCCATTGTTCACGGGTAATGCGGTAGAGCACATGGTGACGCAGGGGATGATCGGCCGCGAGCCTGGGGTGTTCGAAATCATCGGCTGAATCATGGTGCATGCCGATGGCCTGCATGACTTTTTCAGAAGGCAGATTGTCTTTGGCGGTAAAGGACACGACCTCGTCCAGTGCCAAACGGTCAAACCCGCAGCGCAGAGCCGTCCATGCTGCTTCACTGGCATAGCCCAGGCCCCAATGCTCGCGCGCCAGGCGCCAGCCGATTTCGGTCGCCGGGGTGAAGGGCGCGTCAAAGCCAACCACGCCGAGGCCGGTAAAACCGATAAAGGCTCCGGTGTCTTTGCGCTCCAATGCCCAAAGGCCGAAACCATGCTCGGCAAAATGCCCGCGAATCCGTCCGATCAGCGAAGCACTTTCCATACGACTCAACGGCGCCGGAAAATAGCGCATCACCTGGGGGTCGGCGCACATTGCCGCAAACTCAGGCAAATCCTCATCGCGCCACTGTCGCAACAGCAGCCGCGCGCTCTCGAGTTCCAGTATCGGCTCCATCATGTCCTCCCCTTTCCATGCTGCAAGTCTACATCGCTGGTAGGATCGTTCCTTCATTCCTGCTTGCCGTACTGAATAAAAGCCCGCCATGTCCCTGCCGCTGATTTACCACGAAGACTACAGCCCCGAATTCCCGGCGGACCACCGCTTCCCCATGGACAAGTTTCGCCTGCTGCGCGATCACCTGGTTGACAGCGGCCTGACCCGGGATGCCGATCTGCTGCGACCGGAACTCTGCCCAGCGGACATTCTCGCCCTGGCCCATGACGCTGCCTATATCGAACGCTACATGAGCGGCGAGTTGTCCCGCGAGGACCAACGGCGACTCGGCCTGCCCTGGAGCGAAGCACTGGCCCGGCGCACGGTGCGAGCGGTGGGCGGCTCACTGCTGGCGGCCGAGCGGGCGCTGGAACATGGGCTGGCCTGTCACTTGGCCGGCGGTACGCATCACGCGCATTACGATTACCCGGCCGGCTTCTGCATCTTCAATGACCTGGCGGTGATCAGCCATTACCTGCTGGAAAGTGGCCGGGTGAATCGGGTGCTGATCTTCGATTGCGACGTGCACCAGGGCGACGGGACTGCACGGATTCTGCACAACACCCCGGACGCGATAACGGTTTCCCTGCACTGCGAAAAGAATTTTCCTGCACGCAAAGCCGAAAGCGACTGGGACATCCCGTTGCCCAAGGGCATGGGCGATGCGGATTACCTGAAAGTGGTGGACGATGCGCTCAACTATTTGCTGCCGCTCTATCAACCCGATCTGGTGTTGTATGACGCGGGCGTCGATGTGCATAAGGACGACGCACTCGGTTACCTGAAGCTGACCGACGAAGGCGTGGCCGCCCGCGATGAAAGCGTGATGCGCCATTGCCTGGGGCGCGATATTCCAGTGGTCGGGGTGATCGGCGGCGGCTACAGCAAGGACCGCCAGGCATTGGCACGCCGTCATGGAATCCTGCATCACAGCGCGCAACGGGTCTGGACGTCATCAGGTTGTCATTGAGCTGTGGGTGCTTTACCCACAATGCCTGTGGAACTGCCTGTGGATAACCTGAGTGAAAGGGTCTGCAGGCCAGGCTTTGTATAGCTCTCAGAATACTGGTTGTTTTTTGATCACACTTTTACAAACACCAAAAAAACCCCTGTGGGAGCGGGCTCGCTCGCGAATGCGGTGTATCAGACAACATTAATATCGACTGACCCACCCTCTTCGCGAGCAAGCCCGCTCCCACAGGGAATGGTGCTGATAGAATGCGCCGCTTATCCAGCCATACCGCAGCGCATTCCATGACCCAGCCCTCGACTCCTCTCTCCCCTCGCGTTGCCATCATCGGCGGCGGCCCCGCCGGTTTGATGGCGGCCGAAGTGTTGAGCCAGGCCGGAATCCGCGTCGACCTGTACGACGGCATGCCTTCGGTGGGACGAAAATTCCTCCTGGCCGGTGTCGGCGGCATGAACATCACTCACTCCGAAGCCTACCCGGCCTTTCTCTCGCGCTACGCCGAACGTGCGCCACAGATTGCGCCGCTGCTGCGGTCCTTCGGCGCCGACGCGCTGTGCCAATGGATTCATGACCTGGGCATCGAAACCTTTGTCGGCAGCTCCGGCCGGGTGTTTCCAACCGACATGAAAGCCGCGCCGCTGTTGCGCGCCTGGCTTAAACGCCTGCGCGATGCGGGCGTGGTTATCCACACCCGTCACCGTTGGCTCGGCTGGCATGACAGCGGTGGATTGCGCATTGACAGCCCCGAGGGCGAAAAAATCATCCAGCCGGACGCCACGATGCTGGCCCTTGGCGGCGGCAGCTGGTCGCGCCTTGGTTCGGACGGCGCGTGGATGCTGCCGCTGGAACAACGCGGCGTAGGACTGATGCCTCTGCAACCGAGCAATTGCGGTTTCGAGGTGCAGGAATGGAGTGAACTGATGGTCAGCAAATTCGCCGGAGCACCGCTGAAAAACATTGCCATCGGCCTCAATGACGACGTGCCACGACTCGGCGAATGTGTAATCACGGCAACGGGGATTGAAGGCAGTTTGATCTACGCCCTGTCAGCACCGATCCGCGAAGCGATCAACCTGCACGGTTCGGCGACAATCCATCTCGACCTGTTGCCGGGCCGACCTGTGGATAAAGTTCAGGCAGCACTGAGCAAACCCCGTGGCTCACGCTCCATGTCCAAACACCTGCACAGTCAGCTTGGAATTGATGGCGTGAAAGCAGCGCTGTTGCGAGAGCTGACGCCGGCCGACTGCTTCACCGATCCGGCACTGCTGGCCAAAGCAATCAAGTCGTTACCACTGACCCTGGTAAAAACCCGCCCACTGGACGAGGCCATCAGCAGCGCGGGTGGCGTGATGTTCGAGGCGATGGATGAACGCTTGATGCTCAAGCAACTGCCCGGCGTGTTCTGCGCAGGGGAAATGCTCGATTGGGAAGCGCCGACAGGCGGCTATCTGCTGACCGCGTGTTTCGCCAGTGGGCGCGCGGCGGGGTTGGGGATGATCGAATGGTTGAAACACCGAACCTGATCGACTGATCGTTCCCACGCTCTGCGTGGGAATGCCTCTTCGGACGCTCCGCGTTCGGCTTTGAAGGGACGCGGAGCGTCCCGGGCTGCATTCCCACGCAGAGCGTGGGAACGATCCTTAAGCGATCAAGGCTTCTTTTTACGCGGCCCGGTATTGAACACCGGCACTTTGCGCACTGGTTTGATCGAAGGTTCCGGCGCCGAAGCATCGCCACTCTCGACCCACTTGCCCAGATTGCGTTTACCGCCACTGGACGTCTTTGGCTTCTTCGGTTTTTTCGGCTTCTTGACCACCTGGCCGCTGGCATCGGTGTCCGGTACCCGGTGCTCAGGTTCGAAGTCGTGTTCCATCTGCCGAGGCAGCGTCTGACGCGTCAACGTCTCGATGGCCGACAGCAGATTCACTTCATCGGCGCAGACCAGCGAAATCGCCTGCCCGGTTGCACCCGCACGGCCGGTGCGACCGATGCGGTGGATGTAATCTTCAGCCACGATCGGCAGGTCGAAGTTGACCACCAACGGCAAATCTTCGATATCCAGACCACGGGCGGCAACGTCGGTAGCCACCAGAATCTGCACTTCACTGGCCTTGAAACGGTCCAGCGCACGCTGACGGGTTGCCTGCGGTTTGTCGCCGTGGATGCCGTCGGCGTTGATGCCCAGCCCCTGGAGTTTTTCCACCAGCGCATCCACACCGTTGCGGGTCTTGGCGAACACCAGCACCTGCTTCCACTTGCCCTTGCGCATCAAGTGGACGAACAGCTCCGGCTTGCGCTTCTTGTCCACCGTCACCACCCACTGCTTGACGGTGTTGGCCGCCACGTTGCGCGGGCTGACTTCAACGCTCAGCGGGTCGTTGAGCATTTGTCCGGCCAGGGTACGGATTGCGTCGGAGAAGGTCGCCGAGAACAACAGCGTCTGGCGTTTCTTCGGCAGCGCCTTGTAAATGTTCCCCAGCTCTTCGGAGAAGCCCAGATCGAGCATGCGATCCGCTTCATCCAGCACCAGGGTTTGCAATTGGTTGAACTTCAGCGCGTTCTGACGGAACAAGTCGAGCAAGCGGCCCGGGGTCGCCACCAGCAGATCGACGCCTTTGCGCAGCTTCATCATTTGCGGGTTGATGCTGACGCCGCCGTACACCGCGTAAGTGCTTAGCGGCAGGTTCTCGGCGTATTGACGCACGGCTTCGTGAACCTGTTCAGCCAGCTCGCGGGTTGGCACGAGGATCAGCGCGCGTACCGAGTTGGCGGTGACTTTCGGACCTTCCATGGCCAGCAATTGCAGCAGCGGCAACGCGAAACCGGCGGTCTTGCCGGTGCCGGTCTGGGCGGCGGCCATCAGGTCGCGACCGGCCAGCACCGCCGGAATGGCTTGCGCCTGAACCGGCGTCGGGGTCTGGTAGCCGAGCGTCTCGAGAGAGCGCAGCAAGGGTTCGATCAGGCCAAGGGAGGCGAAAGTCATGGGAGTACCGTAGGAAAATTCAGCGCGGGTTTTTCAAAACAAGTGTGCAAAACAAGATGCAATGGCGCGCAGTTTACCCTAATTCACACGGGATTCTGTCGGCACCGCTACGGCCGGCTGAACAGGCGCCCTGCGCCACTGCGGCAATCCGATCAACACCACGGCACTGATGATCACCAGCATCGCCAGCCCCTCTTCAATACCGATGGTCTCACCGACAAACACGATACCCAGCAACACCGCCACCGCCGGATTGACGTAGGCATAACTGGTGGCTGCCGCCGGACGCACGTTTTTCAACAGGTACATGTAAGCGTTGAAGGCGATGATAGAACCGAAGAAAACCAGGTAGGCCAAGGCTGCCCACCCTTCTATTGGTGGCATGGCTTGCAGATGCTCGCCGCTCAGCGCACTGCCGATCAGCAACACCACGCCGCCGACCAGCATTTCCACGGCACTGGCCATCGCCCCTTGGGGCAACGGCAAGTGTTTGCTCCAGACCGAACCGAACGCCCAGGACGCCGCCGCGAACACCAGCAACAGCGCACCCAACGGGCTCGATTGCAGGTTCGAACCCAGATTGAGCATGGCGATGCCGATCAGCCCCAGCACAATCCCGGCCCATTCGAGGCGGGTATTGCGCGCGCCCCAGAAATACCCGCAGAGCAAGGTAAACAGCGGCACCGTCGCCACCGCCAAAGCCGCAACACCCGAAGCGACGCCCATGTGTTCCGCCACACTCACCCCGCCGTTGCCGCAAGCCAGCAGCAAGATCCCGATGATTCCGGCAGCCTTCCACTGCGCCCAGGTCGGTGCCGGCGCCCCGCGCCAGCGCAGGAACGCATACATCAACGTCCCGGCGATCACAAAGCGGATACCTGCGAGCAGCAGCGGCGGCCAATATTCGACGCCAATGCGAATCACCAGGTAAGTCGAGCCCCAAATCACGTACAACGCGAAAAAGGCAGCGATCAGCGGTAAGGGAAAACGACGTAAGCCAGGCATGGGCAGCTCGATGACAAGACAATGTGAACGGCTATTCTAGAAAGGCTAACGTCGAAAAATAAGTTACAAAACCTGTTTATAGCGTCGGTACACTTTTCAAAACACGGAGATCAGCGCTATAAACCGTGTTTTCGAAAGTCAGGCATTTTCAGGAATACGATGATGGACAAATACGACCGCATGCTGCTCGGCGCCCTGCTGGAAAACGGTCGTGCGTCCTACGCCGACCTTGCGCGCAAAGTGAATCTCTCCGCCCCGGCCGTGGCCGAGCGTGTGGCCAAGCTCGAAGCCAGCGGGGTGATCACCGGATACCAGGCGAAAGTCGACATGGCCAAGCTGGGATTGCCGATTCAGTGCGTGATCGAACTGCGCCTGAACCAACATGGCAACCAAAAGGCCTACGACGACCTGATCAAAATCCCGCAACTGACGGAATGTCACCGGGTGACCGGCGACCCGTGCGTGATCATGCAAGCGGCAGTGGGTTCGATGCCGGAGCTGGAAGAGTTGATTAACCGGATCGCCAAATTCGGCTTCAGCAAGACGTCAATCGTACTGTCGAGCGCCATCGAAAAACGCGTGCCGCTGGGGCAGTTGGAAGGAAATGGAAAGCTCTGATACGCCACATCCGATCGTTCCCACGCTCTGCGTGGGAATGCCTCAATGGACGCTCTGCGTCCGCTCTTGGGACGCGGAGCGTCCCTGGCTGCATTCCCACGCAGAGCGTGGGAACGATCACTAAAACCCGCGATGGCGCTTGAGATGCTCGTTGATCTTCGCCGCGGCGGTGCGACGATTCGACTTGCCCGCGAAGCGATCCGTTAAACGCCGCTGTAACTTGCAGGCAACAATCCCGGCATATCCCGCAGGCGCACCCAAGGTTCCTTGCGCCAATGCAGCAGCCGCAGCGTTCCGCCCGCCCATTCCATCGCCCGCATGTGCGGCGCTTGATTCGAAATGGTCCCCGCTTCCTCCCGCAACATCGGCACCACGTCGTGTGTCAGCCAACGCCGTAAATGGCGGTTTTCCGGGCAATAGTGATACACCAGCATCGCGTATACGCCTGATTCACTCAGCATCAAGGTCTCTCGGAGACCATCATTTCCGGACAGACACATCAGTTGCTTCTGATCCGCATCAAGCTTGAGCACTTGCCTTCCATTTATGTCCACACCCATCAATCGACCTATATCGTGAGCGCAGAACCAGGGCTCTGCATGCAGCAACAGTGCGCGCAGCTGGATGTGGTGACGGATGAATGTTTTGGGGGTGAAGTGAGCTGCGCTCATAATCGATTGCGCAGAATCTTCAGGAGGGTTGGGGGTAACTTTGATCATGGCGAATTTCCTACTGAAAGTTGGAGCCGCCAGCATCACTTGCAGATGATGGGAGGCAGCTATGTGCGGGTCTGCAAGACCGAGTCAGTAGACAACCCCGGCAGACCCGAAGGTCTCCCGCACACAGCTACCATAAATCGATGGTCGCAAATAAAGCGACGCGATTATAGGTGTGCCGTTAGGCGTCTACCAAACTATCGGCGGGCTTGCAGTCCCGGTCGCTGAATTGGCAGCGACAGCAAAAGGTTATCGATGCCACAGATAAGGGGCAAGACAGACATTCCCTAAAATTCGGTAGGACCGATCATCGAATCGGAGGCGTCGTTAAACACGAATCTAACGGCGCAGGAGATCCAATGTGGGAGCGAGCTTGCTCGCGATAGCGGAGTGTCAGTCGACATCAATACTGAATGATGAATCGCTTTCGCGGGCAAGCCCGCTCCCACAGGTTTTTGCAGTGTTTTTAGAACCCGCGATGGCGCTTGAGATGTTCATTGATCTTCGCCGCCGGCACTTTCTGCAAACTCACCAGCAGATCATGGGACAACTCGCGCAAGCCATGCTTTTGCCGCAGCTCTTGCGCCAGGTGCGCAGTCAGGTTGGCCGCCATCTCGGCATCGGCCATGGCCCGGTGAGCCTTGCCGGTGTCGGGCAGGTTGGCGAAGGTGGTGAGGGTGCCGAGTTTGTGGTTCGGTGCGGCGGGCATCAGGCGGCGGGCGAGCAGCAGCGAGCAGGCAAAGTTCTGCAAGCGGGTGCGTTTAATCCGTCCCAGTTCGAAGTCCCAGAACTTCTGGTCGAATGCCGCGTTGTGCGCCAGCAGTGGTGTGATGCCAACGAACTCGTTGACCTCGTTCATCACCTGCTCGGCCGACGGCGCGGTGCGCAGCATGGCGTTGCTGATGCCGGTGAGTTGTTCGATGAAGCCCGGCACGCGCACGCCAGCGTTCATCAGGCTTTGGTAACGGTCGACGATGCGCCCCTGCTCAAGGATCACCACGGCAATTTCCGTGGCCCGGCAACTGCTGCTCGGGGAGATCCCGGTGGTTTCAAAGTCGATGACTGCTATGCGTTCCAAACCTGTTTCAGCTCCGTAAAAATCAATTCTTGAGCAGCAACGCGCCTTCGATCGGCACGTAGCGGCTGGCGGCGCGGATCAGCGAGTTGGCGGTCAGGCCCGGTACGCCGTAGGCCACCGCTTGCACGCCGTGCTTGTTGATGATGCGCTCCAGCAGCATGTCGAAATCGCCGTCGCCGGATGCCAGGACCACTTCATCGACGTGATCGGCCGCGTCCATGATGTCGAGGGTGATGCCCACGTCCCAGTCGCCCTTGGCCGAACCGTCACTGCGCTGGATGTAGGGTTTGAGTTTCACAATGAAACCGAGGTTGCGCAGGATCTGCTGGAATTGCTGTTGTTTGCTGTCGCCACGATCGATGGCGTAGGCATACGCCTCGACGATCTCGCCCTGTTTGCTGATATCGGCCCACAAAGCGGCGTAGTTGAAGTGGCAACCATAGGCCTGGCGCACGGTGTAATAGAGGTTTTGAACATCGGCGAACACTGCGATTTTTTTCACCGGTCATCCTCATTTGCGCGCCAAAGCGCGGGCAGGATCGGGCGCAAGGCCCGAAAAGTTGCCCAGTATGCCAGCCTGAAGGATTGTTCCGCGAATAATCGGCCCGAAGCGCCGTAGCGCTCCGGACGAATGGCACATCAGACGAAGGAATCGTCGTCGTTGTCAAAGAACGATGAGCTGTCATCGCTGTAGTCGGCGTCGCTGAAGCCGCCCTGGTCGTTGCCGTTGTCGGCCACGCGCTGGTCGTCGCCCCAGCCGTTGTCACCGCTTTTATCGGCAACCTGGGCCGGTTCTTCCTTGATGACTTCAACCACTTCCGGTTGCTGGTTGTGGTGAAACAGGCTGCTGATGCCTTCTGCCAGCATGACACCACCGGCCACACCGGCCGCGGTTTTCAACGCGCCGCCGAGGAAACCGCTGCCAATCGGTTGTTGCGGTTGTGCGTAGTTCTGCTGTGGCGGTGCGGCACCGTAGTTCTGCTGTGGCGGCTGCGAATTGAATGACGGCCGCGCGGGTTCACGCCATCCGCCCGTGGAAGGCGGCGCACTCTGGGTCGGCGCGGGTTGTGGCTCGCGGGAGCTTCCACCAAAGATGCTCGATAAAAAGCCACCGCTGGCCGGTGCTGGCGCCGGTGCCTGCGCCTTGGCCGCTTGCAGTTCGGCCTGCAATTGCTGCACTTGCTGGGTCAATTGCTTGTTCTGTTCGTCGAGGCTTTTGATGGCGGCCTCTTGAACCAGAATCGCCTGGGTCATGAAATAGCCTGCCGCGGGTTGGCGAGTCAGGTGTTCCTTGATCCGCGCCTCAGCCTGGGCGTCGCGCGGGGCTGAGTCCGTTTCGGCCTGTTGCAGCCGGGAAAACAGTCCATCGATCAGGGTTTGTTCTTCGCTGTTCATGGCGACCTCGTAGATTGCCGGAGAAATCGTTGCTCTTTTCCAAAGAGGATAAGGTGCCCAACCTTAATGGAGGCTGAAACAAGTTGTTTCAATAGTCTTTACCGAACGTTTACGTTTGCTTGCGACAGCGCATCATCGGTTAAAGTGGGCCATTGCTTTCCAACCTGCGATACCGACTGATGAATCCGTTCGACGTACTGCGTGACTCTTTGTATTTCTTCAAGCGCAATCTGGGCCAGATTGTGCAGCTGTGCCTGCCGCTGGTGATCATCGAGGCATTGCTGCAACAAGTGGTCGACCACTCCACCCAGCCGGACGGCTTCCCCGGTATGAGCGTGCTGGTCGGCCTGCTGGTGTATCCGCTGTACACCGCCGCGCTGATCCTGTTTCTCGATGCCCGCAGTCGTGGCGAATCGCCGACCACCCGCGAGCTGCTGTCGAGGTCGGCCTACCTGTGGCCGCGTTTTGCCCTGCTCACGGGCCTCAATACGTTGCTGATCCTGGTGGGCCTGTCGCTGTATTTCCTGCCGGGTATCTGGCTGATGGTGACGCTGGCCTTCGGCGAATACCTGCTGGTACTCAGAGGCCTGTCCCCGCTGGCCGCGATGAAAGAAAGCCTGCGCCTGACCCGCGGCCATTTCATGCGGATCCTGGTGTGCATATTGTGTGTGATGGGCCCGTTGTGGGTGCTCAAGGGCGCAACCCTGGCGGTCTATCCCGACCCGCAGAACCCGGTGATTTCACTGCTGATCGACAGCGCTCACAGCTTCCTGCAATTGTTCACCAGCGTGGTGCTGTTTCGTCTGTTCATGCTCATCGGCGATGTGCCCGAGAAAATTGACGGACCGCGCTGACCGTGGGCTTAAACCCGACGGTCGGTTATGCTCGGGCCCATCTTTTGTAACGCTATAAGCCGAGCCATGACCCGTCTACTGCGCTACACCCTGCTGGCCCTGTTGATCGTGACCGGCCTGATTGCCCTGCTGATCTACAGCCTGACCTGGCGCCCACAGGCCAGGGAAGTTTTGCCGGTGAGCTGCAACACTCAGGCACCGACGCTGGTGCCCGGGCAGGCATTGAAAGTGATGACCTGGAACGTCCAGTACCTGGCGGGTAAACGCTATGTTTTCTGGAATGACCTGGCCGCTGGCGACGACGAAAAACCTACTCTAGAAGACATGGCGTTCAGCCTCGATGAAGTGGCGCGGGTGATTCGCGACGAGCAACCCGATGTCGTCCTGTTGCAGGAACTGGATGACGGCGCCAAGGCCAGCGATTACCAGAATCAGTTCAAGTTGCTCCAGGAACGCCTCGCCGACCTCTATCCCTGCAGCGCCCGCGCCTTCGACTGGAAAGCCGACTTCGTACCTGAGCCGCACATCTTCGGCAGCGTCGGCCGGCAACTCGCCACCCTCAGCCGCTTCCAGATCGAACACGCCGAACGCCTGCAGTTGCCGGTCGCGCCGGCTAACTTCATCAGTCGTCAGTTCAAACCGAAAAACGCTTTGCTGGTGGCTTATATGCCGTTGAGCGACGGCGGGCAGATGGCGCTGCTCAACACTCATCTGGACCGCGTCGTCCAGCCCGACGACACCTTGCAAGCGCAAGTGACCGCCGTGGCCAAGGTGCTCGACAAGTACGAAAGCCGCGGCACGCCGTGGTTGATCGGTGGTGATTTCAACCTGTTGCCGCTGGGCCAGTATCTACGTCTGCCCGATGACCAACGCACGCCCTACTCCGCCGACAGCGCCTTGCATGTGCTGTGGGACAAATACCCGATGATCCCGACCAACAACGAAGCCAGTGGTGTCGACCGGGCGCACTGGCTGACCCATTACCCGAATGATCCGGGCTTGAACGGCCCCGACCGTACGGTCGACTACCTGTTCTACAGTCCGCGGATCAAACGGGTCGAGGCGATGGTGAGGCAGGACGATACGTTGCGCATCTCCGATCATTTGCCGGTGATTGCGCGGTTCCTGTTGCCGCCGGCCCCGTAGAACCGGATCAATGCACCTCCTCCAAATCGTCATGCAGCAGCCCGAAAATCCTGCGCTTCATGTCGATGAACGAGCGCTCCATGACCATATCCAGCGTTCGTGGGCGTTCGATCGGCACGTCCAGAATCTGCTTGATCCGCCCAGGCCTGGCACCCATCACGTAGACCCGATCGCCCAACAGAATCGCCTCGTCGATGTCGTGGGTCACGAACAGGACGGTCTTTTTGCTGTTGCCCCAGACCCGTAGCAGCAGCTGTTGCATTTGCAGGCGCGTCTGGCTGTCGAGCGCACCGAACGGTTCGTCCATCAGCAGGATTTGCGGGTCGTTGGCCAGCGCCCTGGCAATCGCCACACGCTGCATCATGCCGCCGGACAACTGCTTGGCGTAGTTGTCGGCGAATCCCGTCAGGCCCACTTCATTGACGTAATAGTCGACGATTTCCTTGCGCTGGGCCGATGCCATGCCGCGCCGCTTGAGACCGAACTCGACGTTCTGGCGCACGGTCAGCCACGGGAACAGCGTGTAGCTCTGGAACACCATGCCACGATCCGCACCCGGACCTTGCACCTGCTGGCCACCGACGTAGATCTCGCCTTCGGTCGGCTCATTCAGGCCCGCCGTGAGGTACAGCAAACTCGACTTGCCACAGCCCGACGGCCCAACCAGCACGGCGAACTGTTGATCCGGCACTTCAAACGACACCTGTTCCAGCGCAGTGAACATGCCGCCGTCAGGTTTCTGATAACGCAGGCTGACCTTGTCCACTTGCAGTCGTGACGCCGCCTGCACCGGGGCGGCCGTCGGTGTGACGAAACGTGGGTTTACGGCGCTTACTGAGCCCATGCGGCGATCCTCAGACGAAGGAAACGGAACAGTTGATCGGTGACCAGGCCCAGCAGGCCGATGATCGCGATAGCCAGGAAAATCACATCCACTTGAAAGCCGCGCATGGCTTTAAGGCTCAGGTAGCCCAGACCGCTGGAGGCTGCGACCAGCTCGGCGACCACCAGGTACGTCCAGGCCCAGCCCATGGTCACGCGCAAGGTGTCGAGCACGCCCGGCAACGACGCCGGGGCGATCACATGCAGCACCGCATCGCGACGATTCGAACCCAGAGTGTATGAGGCGTTGATCAAGTCCTTGGAGATGCCCTTGGACACGTCCGCGATCATCACCAGTTGCTGGAAGAACACGCCGAAAATAATCACCGAGACCCTCTGCTCCAGACCGATGCCGATCCACAGGATGAACAGCGGCACAAACGAGGTCACCGGCAGGTAGCGGATGAAATTGACCATCGGTTCGAGGAACGCCTGGACGATCCGAAAGCTGCCCATCAACAGTCCCAGCGGCACCGCCACCAGGGATGAGACGATGAAACCGACCATCACCACTTCGACGCTGGCCCACACGTGCTGGCCGAGCGTGCCGTCTCGGCTCAGGCGCACGGCCGCCTCGACCACCGCGCCCGGTGTCGGCAAGAACATGCCCGGCACCACGCCGCCGTAAGACAACCCGGCCCACAGACCGATCAACAACACCCAGGCCAGACCGCTCGCGCTCCAGATCACCTGCACCGGCAAGCCGGTCTTGGGTGTGATGCAGCGGCTCAGCCATGAATTGCGCTTGAACATGCGAACCTCCTACAGCGGGCTGACGAAACGGTTGTCGATCAGGTCGTCATTGCTGACGTTGTAGGGTTTGCCCTGCAATTCGCTGGCGGTCTCGTTGGCCAGTTTGATCAGCGGTTCGCTGTCGCCCGGTTTGCCTGGCGAGCCCAGGAGTTTCTCGCTCATGGCCTGATCGTAGAAGCGCACGCCATGCGCGGCGGCTTCCAGTTCCTTAGGATCGGCAAGGTAACCGCCAACGCCTTTGGCCATGATTTTGTAGGCTTCCTGCGGATGTTCCTGGGTGTATTTCACGGCTTTGTAGAGGCCGGCAACCAGCGCCTTGACGTCTTCCGGCTGCTTTTCAATAACCGCGCAGTTGAGAGCAACCACGTCGACAATCACACCCGGCGTGCTGCTGCTGTCGATCAGCACCTTGCCTTGCTGTTTGCTGCGCACCATCGACAGGTGCGGCTCCCACGTCACGGCGGCGGGTACACGACCGGCGATGAACGCGGTGGCGGCATCGTCCGCCGTCATGTTCTGCACGGTGATGTCACTCATGCTCATGCCGTGTTTTTTCAGCAAGTAGGACAGCCAGAACTGCGAGGTCGACCCTTCGTTGACCGCAACGGCTTTGCCTTTGAGCTCCTGCAGACTCTTGACGTCCTTGCCCACCAGCACGCCGTCGCCACCATGGCTGTCATCCAGTGCGGCTACCGCCTTGAAGCAGAATTGCGGACGGTATTTGAGCACCTCGTCGATGGTCGACGCCGAGCCCGACAACTCGCCCGAGGCTTGGGCGGCCATGTACATCGATGCCTCCTCGACGACAGGCAATTCGACGGTCAATCCGTTTTCCTTGAAGTAGCCCAGGTCCTGAGCCAGGTAGAGCGTGCCGTAGCCGACCCACGTGGTATGGCCGATGGACAGGGTGCCGGCCTGGGCGCTGGTGGCGACCGTCGCGGCGATGGCGGTGACCGCCAGTGGATGAGCGAAACGGGTAAGCAAGGACTTGATCATGGAGCACTCCCAAAGCTGTTGATTTAGTTTTGTCATGGGCAGTACGGCCAGGAGCCTCGGGTGAGCTGTCACTTGTGGTCTCTGGTGGACCTCTGGGTGCGCAGCGTTCGGCTGACTGGCGAAGTCGATGTTGGACCAAGGCCGGGAATAGGAAAATCAGGAAATATGTCGTTGGGAGTGATGAAAAAACTGGGTAGTGCGCACTGCAAATGAGCACGGTTTGCGGGGGTGCACGGGGTGGGTGCAAAAGCTGAGAATTGTGTTGAGTGGGCGAAAGCAATCGCGAGCAGGCTCACTCCCACAGGGGTTCCGTGTTGCCCTCTCTACCGAGGCCAACACAGTTCCAATGTGGGAGTGAGCCTGCTCGCGATAAGGTCCGAAGGACCTTCCCGCAATCTTAGAGACGGCCGTATTCCTGCGCCGTACGATCAACCGCTTTCAGGGTTTTGCCGACCAGTTCATCAACCTCTTCACGACTGGCAATCAACGCCGGCGCCATGATCATTCGTCCCAAGGTCGAGCGAATGATCACGCCTTCCTCAAAGCCAATCGTGCGGCAGCGCCAAGCAATATCATTCTCGTTGGCAAAGCGCTTGCGACTGCTCTTGTCCTCGGCCAACTGCAACGCCGCGACCATGCCGACACCCTGGATATCGCCCACCAATGGGTGATTGCCGAACACCTCGCGCAAGCACTGTTGCAGGTACGGTCCGATGTCATCCTTGACCCGCGTCACCACGCCTTCATCGCGCAACGCCGTGAGGTTGGCAATCGCCACCGCCGCCGCCACCGGGTGACCGGAGTAGGTCAACCCGTGGGCAAACACCCCGCCCTGCTCCACCAGCACCTGGGCCATTTTCTTCGACAGAATCAGCCCGCCCATGGGGATGTAGCCAGAGGTCAAACCCTTGGCGATCGACAACGTGTCCGGCTCAAAACCGAAGTGCTCGTGGGCGAACCATTCGCCGGTGCGACCGAAGCCGCCGATCACTTCGTCGGCGCACAACAGCACGTCGTACTTGCGGCAGATCCGCTGGATTTCCGGCCAGTAACTCTCGGGCGGAAAGATCATCCCGCCTGCGCCCTGGAACGGTTCGGCGATAAACCCGGCGACCTTGTCCGCACCCAGTTCGAGAATCTTCGCTTCCAGTTGCTGCGCCGCCCGCAGACCGAATTCGGCTGGGGTCAGGTTGCCCTCGTGAGCAAAGAAGTACGGCTCGTCGATGTGTTCGATGTCAGGAAGCATGCCGCCCATTTCGTGCATGAACTTCATGCCCCCGAGCGCCGTCGCGGCCAGGGTCGAGCCGTGGTAACCGTTCCAGCGACCGATCATAATTTTCTTCTCGGGCTTGCCGAGAATCGTCCAGTAACGCCGCACCGTGCGGATCAGCACCTCGTTGGCTTCGGAGCCGGAGTTGGTGTAGATCGCGTGGCTGTAGTGCCCCGGCAACAGGCTGAACAGCAGCTCCGAGAGCTCGATGACCTGCGGGTGGGTGGTGTGGAAAAACATGTTGTAGTACGGCAATTGCTCAAGCTGTCTGGTCGCAGCGGCAGCCAGGTCCTTGCGTCCATAACCGAGGTTGGTGCACCACAGCCCGGACATGCCGTCGAGGTAACGCCGCCCATCGTTGTCCCACAGGTGCAGGCGCTCACCCCGGACCATCACCCGTGGCCCTTCGTCGTTGAGCGCTTTTTGATCGACGAATGCGTGGATGTGGTGCGCAGCGTCGGCGGCCTGGTAGTCGCGGGTTTCACGTGGTGTGGTCATCGCCAGTTCTCCGTTTCTTGTTGTTAGCGGCTGTTGTTAGCGCAATTGAAACCAGGTGGTCTTCAACTGGGTGTATTTATCGAATGAGTGCAGCGACAGGTCACGGCCGAAACCGGACTGCTTGCCGCCGCCGAACGGCACGGTCACGTCCAGCGCATCGACGCTGTTGACCGACACGGTGCCCGCGCGCAATTGTCGCGCCACGCGGTGGGCGCGATTGAGGTCGTCGGTCCACAGCGAGGCAGCCAGACCGTAAACGCTGTCGTTGGCCAGTTGCAAGGCGTGTGCCTCGTCCTCGAACGCCGTGACGGCCAGAACCGGGCCGAACACTTCATCGCGAAACAGCGGCATGTCCGGGGTTACGTGGGTGAAAATCGTTGGCTGAATGAAGTTGTCGGAGCCATTGAATATCGACTGCCGACCGCCACACACCCTGGACGCGCCTAGGCGCTCTGCCTGCTCGATGAACGTCATGATGCGCGCGGTCTGGCGGCTATCGACAATCGCCCCGGCGCTGCTCGACGGGTCCAGCGGATCACCCGGCTGCCAGCGTTGGGCCTGTGCCTTGAGGCGCTCGACAAACTCATCATGAATCGAACGCTGCACCAGCAACCGCGAGTTGGCCGAGCAGACTTCACCCTGATTGAAGAAAATCCCGAACGCGGCTTTCTCGGCGGCAAGGTCCAGGTCCTGGCAATCGGCGAACACCAGATTGGCGCTCTTGCCGCCGCACTCCAGCCACACCTGTTTGAGGTTCGACTGCGCGGAATACTGCATGAAATATTTGCCGACTTCGGTGGACCCGGTGAACACCAGGCAATCGATGTCCGGGTGCAAACCAAGCGCTTTGCCGGTTTGCTCGCCCAGGCCCGGCAACACGTTCAGCACACCCGCTGGCAGGCCGGCTTCCAGCGCCAGCTCAGCCAGACGCAGGGCGGAAAACGGTGATTGCTCGGCGGGTTTGAGGATCACCGAATTGCCCGCCGCCAGAGCTGGCGCGAGTTTCCACGCCGCCATGTCCAGCGGGAAATTCCATGGTACCACGGCAGCGACCACGCCCAGCGCTTCACGCGTGATGGTCGCCAGCACGTTCTGCGCGCTCGGGGCGATCTGGTCGTAGAGTTTGTCGAGGCTTTCGGCGTACCAGCGAAACACCCCGGCCGCACCCGGCACGTCGATGTTGTAGGCATCCATCACCGGTTTGCCCATGTTCAGCGAATCGAGCAGCGCCAGTTCTTCACGGTGAGCCATGATCAGATCAGCCAGACGCAGCAGCACTTGCTTGCGCTCAGCCGGCGAGCGCGCCGACCAGGTGCAAGCCTCGAACACCTGCCGCGCATTGCGCACCGCCACATCCACGTCTTCTTCACCGCACGCGGTGACGTTGGCCAGGCATTGGCCGGTGGCGGGATTGATCACCGCGAAGGTTTGCCCCGACAGCG
Source organism: Pseudomonas sp. IT-P294 (assembly GCF_949767865.1). Classification (NCBI taxonomy): domain Bacteria; kingdom Pseudomonadati; phylum Pseudomonadota; class Gammaproteobacteria; order Pseudomonadales; family Pseudomonadaceae; genus Pseudomonas; species Pseudomonas sp. IT-P294. The sequence goes on from NZ_CATKQW010000056.1 coordinate 175,922, forward strand.
CCGAACGGGATTTACCGTCGATCACAGCCAGGTCGGGAAACCGCAGTGCAGCGGCCTTGTTTTGCCAGTATGCAAGCTCGAACACGTTCAGATGCTCCATGGGCTTTTCTTGTGAATTGGATGGTCGCTCAGGCCCCTGTCCAGGAAAAATAGTAAAAATGTCTTCGCAGACCATGAAAAAACTGGGCAGCCAATCTCCCCCGTCGCGCGGGATGTGGTTATTGTTCAGGCACAACAACACCGTCGAACGAACGGATGCGGGCGGCTCGCAATTTGCTTGGATGTCGAGATCATCCACCCCGAGGTTTGCCGTGGCTGCCTACAACCTGCGTCAACTGAAATACTTCATCACCACCGTCGAATGCGGCAGCGTCGCCGAGGCGTCGCGCAAGCTGTACATCGCGCAACCGGCCATCTCCACGGCAATCAAAGGCCTGGAAGACAGCTTTGGCGTGCAACTGCTGATCCGCCATCACGCGCAAGGCGTGTCCCTGACACCCAGTGGCGCACGCTTTTACCGCAAGGCCCAGGAACTGCTGCGCATGGCCAAGGAGTTCGAACAGAATGCCCTGGCCGACAACGATGTGGTGTCCGGGCAAATCGATATCGGCTGTTTCGAGACGGTCGCGCCGCTGTACCTGCCGCAATTGATTGCCGGGTTCTCGGCGTTATATCCGGGCGTAAAAATCCGCATCCGTGACGGCGAGCAGCAAGAGTTGGTGCAAGGCCTGACCTCGGGCACCTTCGATCTGGCGATCCTCTATGAGCATGACCTCGACGCCACCATCCAGACCGAACCTTTGATGCCCGCGCAGCGACCGTACGCGTTGCTGCCGGCGGACCATCGTTTCGCCCAGCTCAAGCAAGTATCGCTGCGAGACCTGTGCCTGGAACCGATGATTCTGCTGGACGTGCAACCGAGCCGGACCTACTTCGTCAGCCTGTTCGAAGAATTGGGCTTGTCGCCGAACATTGCCTTCAGCTCGCCGTCGATTGAAATGGTCCGGGGCATGGTCGGGCAAGGTTTCGGCTTTTCGATCCTGGTCACCCGTCCGCATTCGGAATGCACCTATGACGGCCAGAAAGTGGTGTGCGTGGACATCGTCGAAGACGTCACCGGCTCGGGGCTGGTGGCGGCGTGGCTCAAGCGCGGGCAACTGACCAAGCCGGCGCAGTTGTTTGCCGACTATTGTCGGGAGCAGCTCACCGCGAAGGCTGCCTCTTGAACTGATCGTTCCCACGCTCCGCGTGGGAATGCATCCTGTGACGCTCCGCGTCACTTCGGTGCCAGGCCCGACGCCAGCGATGCTGCCGGAACGCGGAGCGTCCCTTGAGGCATTCCCACGCGGAGCGTGGGAACGATCAGAATCAGTATCCTCAGCTTTTGCGGGGCTTGATTCGCGCGGTTGCCTCGGCCACCAGCGGATCATCAGGCCAATAATGCTTCGGATACCGCCCCTTCAAATCCTTCTTCACCTCGGCGTACGTACTGCGCCAGAAGTTCGCCAGATCCTGGGTCACCTGCACCGGCCTCCGAGCCGGAGACAACAGATGCAGCTTCACCACCTGCCGGCCACCGGCAATGCGAGGGGTTTCGGCCAGGCCGAACAACTCCTGCAAGCGCACCGCCAGAATCGGTGGTTGCTCGCTGTAGTCCAGACGAATCGAGGAGCCTGACGGCACGCTCAGATGATGCGGCGCCAGCTCATCGAGCCGTTGCGGCAATGGCCAGGGCAGCAGGTTGTGGACGATGCTCGACAGGTCCAGGTTAGCGAAGTGACTCAACCGCGAGACTTTCCCCAGATACGGCATCAACCAATGCTCAAGGTTTTTGAGTAACGCGGCGTCGCTGACATCCGGCCACTCACTGTCGCTTTTACTGCCAAGGTCCAGCTGCCGCAACAAGGCCACCCGCGCCTGCCACTGGCGCAGCTCCGGGGTCCACGGCAGCAGCTCCAAGCCTTTGCGCCGCACCAGGTTCACCAGCGCTTGGCTGCGGGCGGTTTCATCGAGACCGGTCAGCGGTTCACGGCTGAGGATCAGTTCGCCAACCTTGCGCTGACGCTCGGCGCGCAACACGCCTTCGCGCTCATCCCAATCCAGTTGATCGACCACGCGCACTTGCTCGGCCAGCACGGAATCGAACAGCGCCGGATCGAAATCCGCCGCCAGATAAATCCGTTCTTCACGCTGGCCCTGACGACTGCCGAGGTCGGCGATCACCAGCCAGGGTTGTTTCATCAAACTGTCGGCTTCGGCGAACAACGCCGCGCGGCCGTTGGCCAAGCGATATTCCGCGCCACCGGCACGCCGTTGTTGAGCCACGCGGTCGGGATACGCCAACGCCAGCAGCGCGCCGAGCCAGCGCGGATGATCCGGGTCGCTGACCGGCTCCGATGCTTTGCCGCGCAGATAACCGCGATATTGCCGCGCCAGTTGCCGGGCCCGCTGAACGCCGCCCTGGGCACCGCGCGCGGCCCGCTCTTCACCGGACAACAGCGTCAATCGGCTGTGCAGATCGGCGCCCGCACCGCGCAAGATGTCCCGTTCGCCGAGCAAGGCCGCGACATCGCACGCCATGTCGGCCAGGCCGAGCGCCTGCCCGCGCAACAGCAAATGGGCGATGCGCGGATGCGCCGGCAGTTCGGCCATGGCCTGACCGTGACGGGTCAGCGCTTCGCCGTCCAACGCACCCAGGCGATCAAGCAGATCCTGAGCCTGTGCATAAGCGGCGGCGGGCGGCACGTCAAGCCACACCAGTTGAGTCGGCGTCACGCCCCAACGACCCAGCTGCAACGCCAAGCCGGCAAGGTCTGCCGAGAGAATCTCGGCACTGGCATACGCCGCCAGTTGCTCGTGCTGATCCTGCGACCACAAGCGATAACACACGCCCGGCTCCAGACGCCCGGCCCGACCCGCACGCTGCGTGGCGCTGGCTTTGGAAATCCGCTGAGTGTCGAGACGAGTCATGCCGCTCCCCGGATCGAATCGCGGCACCCGCGCAAGCCCCGCGTCGATCACCACGCGCACGCCGTCGATGGTCAGACTGGTCTCGGCGATGTTGGTCGCCAGCACCACTTTGCGCTTGCCGGCAGGCGCTGGATCGATGGCGGCACGCTGTGCGGCGAGGTCCAGCTCACCGTGCAACGGGCAGAGCAGAACCTGTGGGTTGTCGCCCAGCGCATCGGCCAATTGTTGATGAACACGACGGATTTCCGCCTGCCCCGGCAGGAACACCAACACGCTGCCGGTTTCATCGTTCAACGCTTCGAGGATGGTCTGCACCAGCCGCGGCTCGATGAATTCACCAGGCTGAAACGGCCGCCCCCAGCGCATCGCCACCGGGTACATGCGACCTTCACTGCGCAGGATCGGTGCGTCGTCGAGCAACCCGGCCAGGCGTTCGCCTTCGAGCGTTGCCGACATCAAGAGGATTTTCAGCGGCTGGTCCTCACGAAACAGCTCCCGGCCATTCAGGCTCAGGGCCAACGCCAAGTCAGCATCGAGACTGCGTTCATGGAATTCATCGAAGATCAGCAGGCCCACGCCTTCCAGCGCCGGGTCGTCCTGCAAGCGCCGGGTGAGAATGCCTTCGGTGACCACTTCGATACGGGTCCTGGGCCCGACTTTGCTGTCCAGCCGAATCCGGTAGCCAACAGTTTCACCGACCTTCTCGCCCAGCTCACTGGCCAGACGCTCCGCCGCCGCACGCGCGGCCAAACGGCGCGGTTCAAGCATCAGAATGGTCTGCCCGGCCAGCCAGCGCTCATTGAGCAAGGCCAGCGGAACACGGGTAGTTTTACCGGCACCGGGCGGTGCTTCGAGCACAGCTTCATGGCGTGTCGCCAAGGCTTCACGCAGGGCGGGTAAAACTTCATCAATCGGCAAAGAAATCATGCTGGCTCCAAAACAGAGCGGCGAGTATAACGGCGAACTGCTGATTGCTCGTTGCTGTCCTAATTCATATCGACGACGCTTCGTTTTCCAAATGACTCAGGAGATTTCATATGCGTGTTCCCTTTCGCTTGATTGGCGGTGTATTGGTCGCGACCTTGCTGACCCAAGTGACCGCTTGCGGATCGATTTTCTACCCCGACCGTCGTGGGCAGATCGACGGCAAGATCGACCCGGCCATCGCGGCGCTCGATGCCGTGGGGCTGCTGTTTTACATCATCCCGGGCCTGATCGCTTTTGCAGTGGACTTTGCCACTGGCGCGATTTATTTCGAGCCAGGCCACACCGCTCAGGTGGCGCCGGAAAAACTCAAGGAAGCCATCGGCGCCGACGGCAAGGTCGATAACCACAAGTTGCAGACTATTCTGGAAACTGAACTGGGCCGCAGCTTCCCGCTGGATGACCCACGCCTGATCCAGCACAAGGGCAGCGCCCAGCAACTGGCTATGTTCGGCCTGCAACCTGCTGCGTAATTCGAGCATCTAAAGGAACCGCCGCACTTATGATTTCCAGCTCCGAACACGCCCGCCTGTTGCGGCTGGCGACTCGTGCCTCAGTGGCGGTCGCCTGTACGCTGATCGTCGCCAAAGCCATCGCATGGTGGATGAGCGGTTCGGTGAGCATGCTTGCCGGGTTGACCGACTCGACACTCGACGGCGTCACCTCGTTGCTCAACCTGCTGGCGGTGCATTACGCCTTGCGCCCCGCCGACGATGACCACCGTTACGGGCACGGCAAGGCTGAGTCCCTGGCCGGCATGGCTCAGGCGCTGTTCATTGGCGGCAGTGCGGTATTGATTGCCTTGCAGGCAATCGATCGGCTGAAACACCCGGAACCAGTGGGCGCGCCGTGGATCAGCATCGGGGTGATCTTGTTCTCCCTGGCGCTGACCCTGGCGTTGCTGATACTTCAACATCGGGTCGTCAAGGCCACCGGTTCCAATGCCGTGCGCGCCGACTCCCTGCATTACCGCTCGGACATGATGCTCAATGGCAGCATTCTGGTTGCGCTGATTCTGGCGGGGTTCGGCTGGCATCAGGTCGACCCGTGGTTCGGGCTGGCAATCGCTGCGTACATTTTCTGGAGCGCCATCCAGATCGCCAAGGAAAGCTTCATGGTGCTGATGGATGAAGAACTGCCGCCCGATGTCAGCCAGCACATGCTTGAGCTCGCCTGCAGCGTACCTGGGGTATTGGGCGCGCACGACTTGCGCACGCGGATTTCCGGTAACCAGTGGTTTGTGCAGTTGCATCTGGAATTGCCGGGAGACCTGACGCTCTCAGTCGCCCACGGCATCAGCGATCAGGCGGCCGACGCGATTCATGCCGCTTACCCGCGAGCCGAAGTGCTGGTGCACGCCGACCCGCAGGAAGTGGTGATGGCCGCCAGGACTCAGTAGGAAACCTGGTAGCCGCGACTGCTCAGGCAATTGCCCTGGGCCTGGCGGTAGGCTTGCACCACCGACGGGTCTGGCTGGTAAGTGGCCGTGCGCGGATTGAAACCACTCTGCTGCACCGCGTATTGATAGCACTCATAACCGTCCTGCTGGACCTGCTCCGGCGACTGGCCGTTGGCCGGGTACGCCACCACGTCATAGCCATTGCTGGCCGGTTGCGGTTGCGGTGGCTGCTGCACCGGAGGCTCGACCACGACGTAATCCTGAGTGCTTTCCTGATAGGCGTAATACGAACCGGCTGCCAGGAATAACAACGCACCGCCGATCCACACTTCACGGGCGTAATCGGGCAAGTAGCCGACTCGAATTCCGCGAGGCGGTTGGACCACGACGTAACGTGGGCCTTGCGGGCGATACCAGTAGCCGCCGGAATAGAAGTAATCGCGGCCGCCATAAGGCACGCGGTATTCACGGTCCGGGAAGCGATCGATCACTTGGCCGGGACGATACTGCGGGCCTGCACCCCATCCATTACCATGTCCGTCCGGACGACCGGCCCAGCGATGATCATCGGGACGCGGACCGTTGTTCTGCCAATGCGGGTTGTTATCGTAGCGCCGCGGAACATCCTCATAGTAACCACGCTGTGGCTGCTGGGTCTGGCGCACGGTGTCAGGTCGCCCCTGGATCGGCAGGTCATTGGCCGGCAATTGAGGCGGTGGTGGCGCCGATCGAACAGGGTTGTTGTAGTTGGGCTGTTGACGGTTCTGCCATTGGCCGTTGTTTTGGTTCTGCCCGTTGTGCTCGAACTGGCGACTGTTGTCGCCACGAATGATGTCGTTGTTCTGCGGACGCGGCTGATTTTGCTGCGGCTGATTTTGCGGACGCGGCTGATTTTCGCCGCCATGGCCCCTATTGTTGCCCTCGTGGCCATCCGATCCACGTTGCCCGCCTTCGGGGCCACGGTTCTGCTGATCATCGGCCAGCGATTGCGCAGTGACACTGATACACAGCAAACCAACACCGGCCAAACGCCAGATGCGCGACTTCATGCTTTTCCTCACTGCGAGTTAGGGCCTGTATGTAAGACTGAAAAAGCACAGACCGGTTCTGCAACAGGTTATCAGTCGCGCAACTTATTTATTGAGCGCCGTCGTCAAATTCCGGGCAAAAGAAAAGGGAGACCCGTCGGCCTCCCTTTAGAGAACTTCGTCCGTGCTCGACGCTTGTGGCGCCGGCTCACCTCACGCCGTCTTCTGGACAGTGTGTAGCTCGGGGGCCGACACATCCCCTGTGGGGGTGGCGACCGCGACTGGCCTGATTGGGCGAGCCGCTGTGGACTGTTTGTCCGAGCAGTGATTCTGGTGATAAGAATAGGCCGGAGGCGCCGACAGAGGATTGCGAAGATTGCTCAAATAAACATCACTTGCGCAATTTTTAACCCTGGATAGATAATCTGCCGCAATAGTTATGACAAAGGCCTGATTGATGAGCAAACTCGACCGATACGACTTGAGCATTTTGGCGGAATTGCAGCGTGACGCGCGCATCTCCAACCAGGAGCTGGCCGAACGCATCGGCCTGTCGCCTTCGCCGTGCTCGCGCCGGGTCAAGCAGCTGGAAGACGACGGCTACATCTCCCGCCAGGTCGCCTTGCTGGACCGCAAAATGCTCGGCTTGAGCCTGACGGCTTATGTGCTGATCGGCATGGACCGCCATACGCCTGAGCGTTTCGAGAACTTCGAAGCGGCGATTCGTACATTACCGCAGGTGCTGGAATGCAGCCTGGTGACCGGGATGGATGCGGATTATCAGCTCAAGGTGGTGGTGCCGGACATGGATCACTATCAGAAACTGCTTCTGGGGCACCTGACCCGGATTGAAGGGGTGACGAGTGTGCGGTCGAGTTTTGTGTTGAACCAGGTGCTCAATAGTACGGAGTTACCGCTGACCCATCTGCGTAGCTGATGACGCCATCGCGAGCAGGCTCGCTCCCACAAGGGATCTCCTGAACATCGAAGATCTTCTGTGGGAGCGGGCTTGCCCGCGATGGGGCCGGCCCAAGCGACGAATAGCTGCGACACGCTGCCGCAGGTCAATACTTCGCCAATCCCCCATGCCGTATACTTCAGCGCCTTTTAGCCACGCCCGCGCTGGAGATGTCCGATGGATCCTGCAGTATTCGAAGAGTGGATGATGACTGGACTGGTCAGCATCCTGATCATTTTCATGGGTTTCATCGTCTGGGATCTGGCGAAGAAATCCAAAGCCGGACGCTTCGGTTCTTTCATCCTGTTCTTCGTTCTGGGCTTGGGTGTGGCTGCATTCGTGATCAAAAGCGTGGTCATCGGCCTGATCGAATCCGGCACGTTATAAACGCGCCGGCACTTCCTTCCACTGGCCCTGATCGAGCCCTTCGATCGTCCAGTCGCCGATTCTGACCCGCACCAGACGCAAGGTCGGCAAGCCGACCGCCGCCGTCATGCGCCGTACCTGACGGTTGCGCCCTTCGCGAATTACCAGTTCCAGCCAGCTCGTCGGCACGCTTTTACGAAAGCGTACCGGCGGGTTGCGTGGCCACAACTCGGGTTCATCCAGTTGTCGCGCTTCGGCCGGCAAGGTCATGCCGTCGTTCAACTCGACACCCTCGCGCAGGCGCTGCAATTGCTCGGCGTTCGGTTCGCCTTCCACTTGCACCCAATACGTCTTGGCCAGTTTGTGTTTCGGATCAGCGATCCGCGCCTGGAGTTGACCGTCGTTGGTCAGCAGCAGCAAACCTTCGCTGTCGCGGTCCAGCCGTCCTGCCGGGTAAATCCCTGGAATGTCGATGTAGTCCTTGAGTGTCGCGCGCCCTTCACCGTCGCTGAACTGCGTCAGCACATCGAACGGTTTGTTGAACAGAATCAGTTTCGGCTCGGCCGGCGGCGCCTTGGCGACACGGCGTGGGGCTGAAGAAGCTGGCTTCGCACCTGGACGGCGGGAAGCGGGAGGTTGAGGACGGGACATGGCGAGGAGAACATCTAACGGTCAGGGCTGCTAATGCTAGTGCCCTGACCGCCAAATGACCACGACAAACCGTTAACGGAACGGCGGTTCGTCGAAGCTGCGCAGTTTGCGCGAGTGCAGCGAGTTGAGCTCAGTGCGCAACAGGTCCACGGCCTCAATGCCGATCTTCAAGTGCTGGCTGACCGCGCGCTCATAAAAGGCGTTGGCCGAACCCGGCAGCTTGATTTCGCTGTGCAGGGGTTTGTCCGACACGCAGAGCAACGTGCCGTACGGCACCCGCAAGCGATAACCCTGGGCCGCGATGGTGCCGCTTTCCATGTCCACTGCCACGGCGCGGGAGAGGTTGATCAGCGGACGTTCCTGCGCCCAGCGCAGTTCCCAGTTACGGTCGTCGTAGGTCAGCACGGTGCCGGTGCGCAGGCGTTTTTTCAGCTCGTCGCCCTTCTCGCCGGTGATGTTGGCCGCGGCTTGCTGCAACGCCATCTGCACTTCGGCAAGCGCTGGGATCGGAATATTGGGTGGCACCACCCGGTCGAGAATGCCGTCGCGACGCATATAAGCGTGAGCCAGCACGTAGTCGCCAATGGTCTGCGACTGACGCAAACCGCCGCAGTGGCCGATCATCAACCAGCAATGCGGACGCAGCACTGCCAAGTGGTCAGTGATGTTCTTGGCATTGGACGGGCCGACGCCGATGTTGACCAACGTCACGCCATGACCGTCGCTGGCAATCAGGTGATAGGCCGGCATTTGGTAACGGTGCCAAACCACGCCCGCGGCAATCGCCGAAGCTTCGCCGTGGTCCATGGTCTTTTCGATGATCACGTTGCCCGGCAAGACCATGCGCACAAAACGCGGGTCGCTGCGCAACTGCTCCAGGCCATGCACGATGAACTGGTCGACATAGCGATGGTAGTTGGTCAGCAGAATCCACGGCTGCACATGGCGCCAGTCGCTGCCGGTGTAATGCACCAGCCGGCGCAGGGAAAAGTCCACCCGCGCAGCGTCGAACAGCGCCAATGGCAGCGGATCGGTGTTTTCCCAATCGTACAAGCCGTCGGCAATGCCGTCGGTGGCGGCCGACAAATCCGTACTCGGGAACACCCGCGCCAATACGGCGGCGGTAACGCCGGAGCCGGCCAGTTCATCACCCTGCTCGACCACGTACGGATACGGAATGTTTTGCTGGCTGACGCCGACTTCCACAGTCACGGTGAAGTCGTGCATCAACGGCACGAGTTGTTCCAGCAAGTATTTTCGGAAAGCCGCCGGATGGGTGACGGTTACGCTGTAGGTCCCAGGCAACTGAACCTTCGCATAGGCGCGGGTGGTCTGTGGGACCTCACCCTGGCAGTGATAGGTCAGACGCAGCTCGGGATAACGAAACATCGCACGCTGCTCGGCGTCGGGCTCGACACGATCCTTGAGGTAACGCTTGAGCGCCTGGTTCAGCGCGGTGGTTGCACGATTGTGCAAGAGCGCAAGCCGGTCCACGGCTTGCTCGGCGGTTTGAACGACAATAAAAGCTTCGGTCACGATCAGCATCCTGTGTTCTGACTTGCAGTGCTTCATCTTGCCTGCATCATCGCTTCACGGGAACAGTGGAATGTTGCCAGCACACCAATTCTCAGACACCACTGAACCTGTGGAAGCAGGCTCAGTGGTGTTTATCCTGCTCAGAAACCTTGCGGGGTCGAGCGGGCAACAATCGCCTCCACTTCCAGTCCTCGCGGCAACGCGCCATATACCCGCCCGGCCGAACCCAGTCGACTGGCAATAAACGCATCACTGACCGCCGAGTTGCCGGCCTCCAGCAACAGTTTGGCCTGGAGCCCCAATGCAATGTCTTCGGTGAGTTGCCGCGCGCGGTATTGAATGTCGCTGGTGTCCTTGAACGCTGCCTGCAATTGGTTGATGTGTGCGGCCAGGCGTTTATCGCCATGACCATCGCCCAGTTCGCCGAACAACACGTCCAGCACGCCCGGCTCTTTCGACAACGCCCGCAACACGTCAAGGCATTGCACGTTGCCGGAACCTTCCCACGTCGAGTTGACCGGTGCCTCGCGGTAAAGGCGCGGCAGGATACTTTCTTCGACATACCCGGCACCGCCCATGCATTCAGCGGCTTCATTGATCATTGCCGGCGCACGCTTGCAGATCCAGTACTTGCCCACCGCCGTCACCAGGCGGGCGAATTTGGCTTCATGGCTGTCATCCAGATGATCCAGCGCCTTGCCCATGCGCAGGCTCAACGCCAAAGCCGCTTCGCTTTCCAGTGCCAGATCGGCCAGGACGTTCTGCATCAGCGGTTGTTCGCTCAGCAACTTGCCGCCGACCATACGGTGCGCGCAGTGATGACTGGCCTGCGTCAGCGCCTGGCGCATCAGTGAACTGGAACCGACCATGCAATCGAAGCGGGTCATGGCAACCATCTCGATGATGGTCGGAACGCCACGCCCTTCTTCGCCGACCATCCACGCCAGCGCGCCCCGGAACTCGACTTCGCTGGACGCATTGGAGCAATTGCCCAGTTTGTTTTTCAGGCGCTGGATATAGAACTGATTGCGCGTATCGTCCGGGCGGTGGCGCGGCAGCAGGAAGCAGGTCAGCCCCTTGTCGGTCTGCGCCAGGGTCAGGAAGGCATCGCACATCGGCGCAGAACAGAACCACTTGTGCCCCACCAGTTCATAGGCCTGGCCAGGACCGCTCGCGCCCACCGGATAGGCCTTGGTGGTGTTGGCCCGAACGTCGGTGCCACCTTGTTTTTCGGTCATCGCCATGCCGATGGTGACGCCGGCCTTGTGGGCCATGCCGACATTTCGCGGGTCGTATTCGGTAGACAGGATTTTCGGCAGCCACTGCTCGGCCAGGTCCGGCTGCAATCGCATCGCCGGCACGCTGGCGAAGGTCATGGTCAAGGGGCAACCGCTACCCGCTTCGGCCTGGCTGTGCAGATACGACATCGACGCGCGCGCGACATGCGCGCCAGACTGGGGATGCGTCCAGGGCAACGAGGTCAACCCGTGCTCGACCGCCGTGCGCATCAGCTGGTGATACGCGGGATGAAACTCCACCAGATCGATGCGATGGCCATTACGGTCATGGCTGACGAACACCGGTTTGTTTTGATTGGCCAGGAACCCGGCTTCCATCAGTGGCCCGCCGGCCAATGCGCCATAAGCATCAATCCGCGACTCGGCCCACCCGGCACCGAAACGCCGCGACCACTCTTGCAACGGCAGGTCGATGCGATAGAGGTTGGTGCCGTCCAGTGACGGTGGCTGGTTGGTGACTTCGTGGGTTTCGGCGAACTGATGCAGGTTCATGACGGGGCTCCTTTGATCAGCCAAGGGATTCAGTTAAGCACCGCCCCCTGACCGATCAAAGTGTCATATTTGCCTAAATGTCGGCGCTTTCGCCTTGTTTAGGACAGAGCACGCGCCGATAGAGCGCCGCTTGCAAATCCTCGAATTTAACCGGCTTGCTCAGATAGTCGATCAAAGCGCCGGTCGGACAGCGTTCCCGCTCACCGCTCATGGCAACCACGAACACCGGCAACTCGGCACACCCCGGCAAGGCGCGGATCTGGCAGCCAAGGGAGATGCCGTCCAGCGTGGGCATCTGGCAATCGAGCAACACCGCATCGAAATGTTCACGCTGCAATTCATCGAGTGCAGCCGCGCCGCTGTCGGTAGCACGCACCCGGAACCCGAGTTTGAGCAGCATGCCGCGCATCACCAATTGGTTGATGCTGTTGTCATCCACCAACAGCACCGAGCAGTCCTGGGGCAGGCGCAAACGCGGAAACTCCCGGGTCATCAAGGGCACAGGAGGCCGCTCCACCACTGGCAGCTCGAACTCGACGTCCAGCTGGAAGCGGCTGCCGCTGCCGGGTTCGGATCGGTGGGTCAGGCGCCCGCCGAGCAGTTCGACCAGTTGCCGACAGATCGCCAGGCCCACGCCCAGTCCACCGTATTCACGGGTCATGGAACCGTCTAGCTGGAAGAAGTGTTGGTACAGCGTCGCCTCCCCCAGATCAGTGAAACCGATGCCGGTGTCGATCACCGCAAACGACAACGACTGTCGACCGTTGCCCACCGGCTTGCCCGTCACCCGTAGCGCCAGCCCTCCGACCCGAGTGAACTTGATCGCATTATCGAGCAGGCATTCCAGGCATTGCGACAGCTTGGCGCTGTCGCCATTCAAGCGATCCGGCAGGCCCGGTGTCACGTCGACCTTGAAGTCCAGCGACTTGCTCAGGGCATTGCCTTCGAACTGCATCCGCAAGGCCTCGACCACACCGCGCAAACTGAATGTTGCCGAATTGGCCTTGAGTTTGCCCGCCTGCAACTCAGTCAGGGTAAGGATGCCGTTGACCATGCGCATCATGTCTCGCGCCGAGCTGGCGGCGGTTTGCTGGTATTGCTCAAGCTCCGGGTCCATCTCCACGGTCTGCATCAATTCCAGCGAACCGATCACACCGTTCATGGGCGTGCGCAGTTCATGGGTCAGGGTCGCGAGGAATTCGTCCTTGAGTTTGTTGCTGTGGGCCAGTTGCTGGTTCAGCACTTCGAGCTTTTGACCGGCATCGAACAGCGTCTGCGCCTGCTGTTCGCGCATGGCGTTGATTCGATCGGCCAGCGCCAGGGACAACAATGCGACTTCGATGGCCGAACCGATCTGGCTGGAATACATGGTCAGGAACACGTTGGGCAAATAACCCAACACCATCATCGTGTTGACGATGCCGCCAAGCAGGAAGGCCGACCAGGCAATGATGAAATACCGCGCCACGCGCAGCCCTCGCAACCAGGCGCACAGCCCGGCGACGAAAATCACCACGGTGAAAACCAAAGCCAGGGCCGTCGCCAGACGCAAGGCCAAGGCGTAGCTGGTCATCAATGACAAACCGACCACCACCGCACTGAACGCCACCAGTGCCAGCAGCAAACGGTCTAGCCAGCGACTGTGACTGGCCGTCTGCAAGAAGCTGCGGGCGAACTGGCTGCCGAACAACCCTGCGCACCCAATGAAAAACGGCGTCGCGGCATTGGCCCACCAGGGATTGTCCGGCCAGAAATACTGCACTGCCGCGCCATTCACCGACAGCTGATACAGGCCGAACGAGGCGATGTAGAAAATGTAATAGAGGTAACTGGTGTCACGCACGCTGAGGTAAATGAACAGGTTGTAGACCAGCATTCCAAGCAGCACGCCGTAGATCAGGCCCAACACGTAGAGGCGCACTGGTTGGTCTTCAAGGTAAGCCGTGCTTGACCATAAGGTCACAGGCGCCTGGACCGACCCTTCACTTTGCAGGCGCAGGTAAACGGTTTGCGCCTGGTCAGGGGCGAAGTTCAGATCGAAGAGGTAGTTGTTCTGGCGGATCTCGCGAGTGGCGAAGGGCAATGCATCGCCGGTTTGCCGGACCAATTGATAGTCCCCGCCAGCATCGGGCAGATAAAGATCAAGGTGATCGAGGGGCGGATAAGCAAGTTCCAGCAGCCAGGTGCGTTGTGCCGCGGGGTTGGTCGGTCGGTAATGCAGGTCGATTTTCAGCCAGAACGCTGAGCGCGAATAACCGGCGTTAAGGGTGTCTTTATCGTGGGCCTTGAAGTTTCCGGCAGCGGCTTGCGCACGAACATCGGCGATGGTCGCTTGACCACCCGCGTCTTCATACACCTGCAGGGCTCGGCCCAAGGGAAGGCTTTGGGTGAATTCATCAAATTCAACGGCACTTGCCATGAGGGGCAAGCACAACAGCAACATCAACAAATAGCGCATTTAAGCCCCAGTGTGGCCTGTCCGGTTATCTCAGGAAGCCCCTCATTCCTTTTGAGTAGACGTAAAACCGGTATTACCTGTCATTGGTTTGGATCCACTCTAGCATAGCCGTTGATGGCCATTGAACACCATTGAAATTTTTCCTACAAAGGCTCTAGGACGGGCGTTCCAGCGCTGCGCATTGAGCTAGAGCCGTTAGCCTCATCTGAAGCTGAAAATGAATCGACGATTGGCACATTCCGGCGGCATCCAGGCGAGGGCCGCCACAGGGAGCGTCATGACTCGCTGGTCGACTGGTGGTAAGCTCGCGCACCATGAATATCTACAGCTCTCGCCCCGTTGTCCTCTGTCTCTCCGGCCACGACCCAAGTGGTGGCGCCGGCTTGCAGGCAGATATCGAAGCCCTGCTCGCTCAGGGTTGTCATGCGGCTCCGGCCGTCACCGCCCTGACCGTGCAAGACACGGTCAATGTCACTGACTTCCGCGTCCTCGATCGCGAGTGGGTGTTGGCCCAAGCCAATGCCGTGCTCAACGATTCCGAAGTCGCCGCCGTCAAACTGGGCATGCTCGGTTCCCTGGAAATGGTCGACACCGTCGTCGAACTGCTCTCGGCGCACCCGCATTTGCCGGTGGTCTGCGACCCGGTGCTGCGCGCCGGTGGCGGCGGACGACTGGGCAAGGACGAAGTCGGCTATGCCATGCGCGAACGCCTTTTGCCGCTGTCCATCATCGCCACCCCCAACCTTCCTGAAGCCCGCATCCTCGCCGAACTGCCCGAAGGCACCGCGGACGAATGCGCTGAAAAACTCCTGCCGTTCGTCAAACACCTGCTGATCACTGGCGGTCATGGCGACGAACACGAAATCCATAATCGCTTGTACAGCCGCGACGGTCACCGCCAGACGTTTACCTGCCAACGCCTGCCCGGCAGTTATCACGGCTCCGGTTGCACCTTGGCCAGTGCGCTGGCCGGTCGCCTGGCCTTGGGGGAACACCTCGCTAGCGCCGTGCAGACCGCGCTTGACTACACTTGGCGTACCCTGCGCGATGCGGAGCAGTTGGGCAAAGGCCAGTTCGTGCCGCGCCGCCTGCCGCTGGATTTCTGTTCGTAACTTTTGATGCGTAAAGCGCAGAGGCTTGTCCGATGAAACTACGTGGCCTGTACGCCATTACCGATAGCCAGTTGCTGGCCGGTAAATTTCTTTCGTACGTGGAGGCGGCGCTCGAAGGCGGCGTCACCTTGCTGCAATACCGCGACAAGAGCAGCGACGAGGCAAGGCGTCTACGCGAAGCCCAAGCCCTGCGCGATCTGTGCGAGCGCTACAAAACCAAGCTGATCATCAACGACGACGCCGAGCTGGCTGCGCGCCTGAACGTCGGCGTGCACCTGGGCCAGACCGACGGCCCGCTGACCCCAGCCCGAGCGTTGCTCGGTCGTCAGGCGATCATCGGTTCAACCTGTCACGCGCAACTCGAACTCGCGGAACAAGCCGCCAAGGAAGGCGCCAGTTACGTCGCCTTCGGTCGCTTCTTCAACTCTAATACCAAACCCGGCGCACCGACCTGCAGCCTTGAGTTACTCGACCAGGCGCGCAGCAAACTGCACCTGCCGATCTGCGCGATTGGCGGCATCACCCTGGAAAACGCCGCGCCACTGGTGGCCCACGGGGTCGATCTGCTGGCGGTTGTCCACGGCCTGTTTGGCGCCGAGAGCACGGCTGAAGTCACCCGCCGCGCCCGCGCTTTTAACGAATTGTTCAAATCCTGATTTTTGAGAGCCCGATCATGTCTCGTTCCGAAACCCTGTTTGCCAATGCCCAGAAACACATTCCCGGGGGCGTTAACTCGCCTGTTCGCGCATTCAAAAGCGTTGGCGGCACGCCGCTGTTCTTCAAACACGCTGAAGGTGCCTACGTCACCGACGAAGACGACAAGCGCTACGTTGACTACGTCGGCTCCTGGGGTCCGATGATTCTCGGCCACAGCCACCCGGACGTGCTGGACGCGGTGCGTAAACAGCTGGAACACGGTCTGTCCTACGGCGCCCCGACCGCGATGGAAACCGAGATGGCCGACCTGGTCTGCTCGATCGTGCCGTCGATGGAAATGGTGCGCATGGTCAGTTCCGGCACCGAAGCGACCATGAGTGCCATACGCCTTGCGCGTGGATTCACCGGTCGCGACAACATCATCAAGTTCGAAGGCTGCTACCACGGCCACTCCGACAGCCTGCTGGTCAAGGCCGGTTCCGGCGCGTTGACCCAAGGCGTACCAAGCTCGGCCGGTGTGCCGGCGGACTTCGCCAAGCACACCCTGACCCTGCCATTCAATGACATCGACGCGGTGGAAACCATGCTCGCCGAAGTCAGTCAGGACGTGGCCTGCATCATCGTCGAGCCGGTGGCCGGCAACATGAACTGCGTACCGCCGGCGCCAGGTTTTCTCGAAGGCCTGCGCACCCTGTGCGACAAACATGGCGTGGTGCTGATTTTCGACGAAGTGATGACTGGTTTCCGCGTCGCGCTCGGCGGTGCCCAAGCCCACTTCGGCGTGACACCGGACCTGAGCACGTTCGGCAAGATCATCGGTGGCGGCATGCCGGTGGGCTGCTTCGGCGGCAAGCGCGAAATCATGTCGTGCATCGCACCATTGGGTCCGGTCTATCAGGCCGGCACCTTGTCGGGTAACCCGCTGGCGATGGCCGCCGGCCTGACCACCTTGCGTTTGATCAGCCGTCCTGGTTTCCACGACGAGCTGAGCGACTACACCAGCCGTCTGCTCGATGGTCTGCAACAGCGTGC
Source organism: Pseudomonas sp. IT-P294 (assembly GCF_949767865.1). Taxonomy (NCBI): domain Bacteria; kingdom Pseudomonadati; phylum Pseudomonadota; class Gammaproteobacteria; order Pseudomonadales; family Pseudomonadaceae; genus Pseudomonas; species Pseudomonas sp. IT-P294. The sequence continues at coordinate 192,863 of NZ_CATKQW010000056.1, forward strand.
CGATGCCGCTGGCATTCCATTCGTGACCACCCAGGCCGGCGGCATGTTCGGCCTGTACTTCAGCGGTGCCGATGACATCGTGACCTTCGATGACGTGATGGCCAGCGACGCAGCCTTGTTCGGCCGCTTCTTCCACTTGATGCTCGAAGGCGGCGTGTACCTGGCGCCGAGCGCATTCGAAGCAGGCTTCACCTCGATCGCTCACGGCGAAACCGAGTTGAAACTGACACTGGATGCCGCCGAACGAGCTTTCGCCGCATTGAAATAACCTGGTGTCGCTGACGTCGGCCAATGCCGGCGTCAGCTTTCGCCTGCATTTACACCCTTATTCCGACGCTCGTGCCAAGAATTCCCCGCAAATTGGGCGATATATTCCCCGCGCAGCAGAAAAACGAGTAAAGACTTTGTAAGGTTGGCCCTGCTTATTTCATAATGCGCGCTTATTGGATCCCCTCGATGGGTCCGCGCGCCCTTCAGAGGTAAGTCGATTCCCATGAACCGCACCGGCCGCGCCCTTGCACTGGGCTGCCTGTTGCTCCTTCAGCCCCTGCTCGCGCTCGCACAAGCAGGCGGCAACTCGTTGTTAATCCCAGCGATGGGTCGTTGCACCCTCAATACTCAGCCGCAAGACCTGACGCAAGCGCTGGCCGCCTGTCAGAAAGCGTCGGATGAAGGGGATGCACAAGCGCAATACGAGTTGGGTGCGTTCTACTACGACGGCAAAAACACGCCGCGTGACCTCAAAAAAGCCCTGGACTACTTCGAGAAGGCCTCATTGCAGGGCCACGCCCAGGCGCAGTTCAAACTCGGCACCATGTTTTTCCACGGCGAAGGCGTACCGGCCAATAACGTTCAGGCGTATATCGTGCTGAAAATGGCTGCGGTCAATGGCGCTGAAGATGCGCTCGATACGGCGGACGAAGTGGCCGAGAAAATGCCTCGAGAAGAACTTGAAGTGGCAACCCAGGTGCTGGGGCAAATCTTTCGTAAATACCTGATGGAATTGCAGAGCGCCGATGGGCGTACGCCGTTTTCTCCACTGCCTTGAATTCTGTTTCTATCTTTCTGGCCCCATCGCGGGCAAGCCCGCTCCCACATGTGATCGCATTCTAATTAAAGAACACATTCCCTGTGGGAGCGGGCTTGCCCGCGATGGGAGCTACTCGGTCTTGAGGCCTACTTCTCAGGCATCGGCATCGGGAACGGCATCACATTGCCGACCGCGCCGCGGGCTTCGCTGATTTTTGGCGTGCCCAGACGCTCGACTTCATCGATGCGCACGATCGAATGCATTGGCACAAAACTGCGCACAACCCCTTCAAATTGAGCCTTGAGCTTCTCTTCGCTCGGGTCGACGACCACTTGTGTGCGCTCGCCAAAGACGAACTCTTCCACTTCCAGGAAGCCCCACAGATCACTTTGATAGATCTGCTTGGCATACATTTCGTACACCTGGCCCTGATTGAGGAAAATCACCTTGTAGATTGGAGCTTCACGTTTGGTCATGGCGGGCGAGCAACACATCGGGGGATAAAAATGAGGGCGCGAACTATAGCATAGCCGCCGGACGCACAGCGGTAGGAACCTTGGGACATGTTCCCTATAATGCGCGGTTCTTTGAATCACGTGATGACTGTATCCATGGCCAAGAAGCTTTACATCGAAACCCACGGTTGCCAGATGAACGAGTACGACAGCTCGCGCATGGTCGATCTGCTGGGTGAACATCAGGCCCTGGAAGTGACCGCCCGCGCTGAAGACGCCGACGTGATCCTGCTCAACACCTGCTCCATTCGGGAACGCGCCCAGGACCGGGTGTATTCCCAGCTCGGCCGCTGGCGCGAACTGAAACTGGCCAATCCGGACATGGTGATCGCCGTCGGCGGTTGCGTAGCCAGCCAGGAAGGCGCGGCCATCCGTGATCGCGCACCGTACGTCGATGTGGTTTTCGGCCCGCAAACCTTGCATCGCCTGCCGGAAATGATCGACGCCGCACGCGCCACCAAGCTGCCGCAAGTCGACGTCTCGTTCCCGGAAATCGAAAAATTCGACCACCTGCCAGAGCCACGCATCGATGGTCCGAGCGCGTATGTGTCGGTCATGGAAGGTTGCAGCAAGTACTGCACATTCTGCGTGGTGCCTTATACACGCGGTGAAGAGGTCAGCCGTCCGTTCGACGACGTGATTGCCGAGATCATGCATCTGGCGGAAAACGGCGTGCGGGAAGTCACCCTGCTGGGTCAGAACGTCAACGGCTACCGTGGCACCACGCATGACGGACGCCTGGCGGATCTCGCCGAGCTGATCCGCGTTGTGGCCGCCGTCGATGGCATCGACCGGATTCGTTACACCACCTCGCACCCGCTGGAGTTTTCCGACAGCCTGATCCAGGCCCACGCCGATGTGCCGGAGTTGGTCAAACACCTGCACTTGCCGGTGCAATCGGGGTCGGACCGGATCCTCGCGGCGATGAAGCGCAACCACACCGCCCTGGAATACAAATCCAAATTGCGCAAGCTGCGGGCCGCGGTGCCAGGCATCTGCATCAGCTCGGACTTCATCGTTGGCTTCCCGGGTGAGACCGAAAAAGATTTCGAGCAGACCATGAAGCTGATCGAAGACGTCGGGTTCGACTTCTCGTACTCGTTCGTTTACAGCCAGCGCCCGGGTACTCCGGCCGCAGACCTGGCCGACGAAACACCAGAAGCGCTGAAAAAAGAACGCCTGAACGCCCTGCAACATCGCCTGAACCAGCAGGGTTTCGAGATCAGCCGACAAATGGTCGGGTCGATCCAGCGGATCCTGGTCACCGATTATTCGAAAAAGGACCCCGGCGAGCTGCAGGGTCGGACCGAGAATAACCGGATCGTCAACTTCCGCTGCGACAATCCCACGCTGATCGGCCAGTTCGCCGACGTGCACATCGACGCCGCGCAGCCGCACTCGCTGAGGGGCTCGCTGATTCAGTGACACCGCATTTCCCTGTGGGAGCGAGCTTGCTCGCGATAGCGGCAGATCAGACAACTCACATGCTGAATGTCAGACCGCCATCGCGAGCAAGCTCGCTCCCACAGGGACGGTGATCAACCTTGGATTATTTAAGAGCTTTCGCACCCAGCCCTCTGGCGTTATCCTTGATTTCATCTTAATTGCCCCAGGGCGGCTAAATACGACCTTGAACGCACCCATAGAACCACATCGTTTTATCCTCGAGCCCTTTGAGGCTCGCCGCTTCGCCAATCTGTGCGGGCAATTCGACGAGCATTTGCGCTTGATCGAACAACGCCTGACCATCGAGATCCGCAACCGCGGAAACCAGTTCGAACTGATCGGCGAGCCCAAACACACCACCTCCGCGGAAAACCTCCTGCGCCGCCTGTACCGGGAAACCAAGGGTACCGAGCTGTCGCCGGACATGGTTCACCTGTTCCTGCAGGAATCGGCCGTCGAAGAGCTGGACAACGTCTCCCCCGCCGAACCCTCCGTCGCCCTGCGCACCAAAAAAGGCATGATTCGCCCTCGCGGCTTGAATCAGCTGCGCTACGTGAAGGAAATCCTCGGCAACGACATCAACTTCGGCATCGGCCCGGCCGGTACCGGCAAGACCTATCTGGCCGTTGCCTGCGCGGTAGACGCGCTCGAACGCGAACAGATCCGGCGCATCCTGCTGGTGCGCCCGGCGGTTGAGGCGGGCGAAAAGCTCGGCTTCCTGCCTGGCGACCTGTCGCAGAAGATCGACCCGTACCTGCGCCCGCTGTATGACGCCCTCTACGAAATGCTTGGCTTCGAATACGTCGCCAAGCTGATCGAGCGTCAAGTCATCGAAGTTGCGCCATTGGCGTACATGCGCGGTCGTACGCTGAACAACAGTTTCATCATCCTCGACGAAAGCCAGAACACCACCGTCGAACAGATGAAGATGTTCCTGACCCGAATCGGCTTCGGCTCCACCGCGGTCATCACCGGTGACATCACCCAGGTCGACTTGCCGAAAGGCACCAAATCCGGGCTGCACCACGTGATCGAGGTGCTCAAGGACGTGCCGGGTATCAGCTTCACCCATTTCATGCCCAAAGACGTCGTGCGCCATCCGTTGGTGCAGCGGATCGTCGAAGCTTACGAGCGCTTCGAGAATCGCGTGGCTGATGAACCGGCGAAATTCTCGCCCAAGGACACTCGCCACGATGCTTGAGCTTGATCTGCAACTGGCTACCCAAACGCCGGCCCCAAGCGAAGCCGAGTTCCGCCAATGGTGCGAACTGGCTCTGCGCCAGCGCACGGCCGACTCCGAGATGACCATTCGCCTGGTCGACGAAGCCGAAGGCCGCGAGCTGAACAAGACCTGGCGGCAGAAGGACTACGCCACCAACGTCTTGTCATTTCCTGCCGATGTGCCGGATGAGTTTCTCGATATCCCGTTGCTGGGCGACCTGGTCGTCTGCGTGGCAGTGGTCGAACGTGAAGCCGCCGAACAAGGCAAGGAACTAAAAGCCCACTGGGCCCATCTGGTCATTCACGGTTGCTTGCATCTGCTGGGTTACGACCATATAGATGACGACGAAGCCGAAGAAATGGAAGCACTGGAACGAACGTTGCTTGCAGAGTTGGGCTATCCCGACCCGTACGCGGACGACGAAACCGACACATCCCCCATCGTTACAACAAAGGATTCAGAGTAATCGCTATGAGCGAAGATCGATCGAGCAACGGGCAGAAGTCTTGGCTGGGTAAACTCACCCAGGCTTTTGCCCACGAGCCGAAGAACCGCCAGGAGCTGCTGGAGCTGCTGCGCGATGCACACCAAAACAAACTGCTGGACAGCGAAGCGCTGGCCATCGTCGAAGGCGCCATCCAGGTCGCTGACCTGCAAGTGCGGGACATCATGGTCCCGCGCTCGCAGATGATCAGCATCAAGGCGACCCAGACACCTAGGGAGTTTTTGCCTGCCGTGGTCGACTCGGCCCACTCCCGTTACCCGGTCATCGGCGAAAGCCACGATGACGTGATGGGTGTGTTGCTGGCCAAGGATTTGCTGCCGTTGATCCTCAAGGAGAACGGCGACAGCTTCAACATCAAGGACCTGCTGCGCCCGGCCACCTTCGTGCCGGAGTCCAAGCGCCTGAATGTGCTGCTGCGTGAATTTCGCGCCAACCACAACCACATGGCCATCGTCATCGACGAGTACGGCGGCGTGGCCGGCCTGGTGACCATCGAAGACGTACTGGAACAGATCGTCGGCGACATCGAAGACGAGCATGACGTCGAAGAAGACAGCTACATCAAGCCATTGCCCAGCGGTGATTTCCTGATCAAGGCGCTGACGCCGATCGAGAACTTCAACGAGTTCTTCGACAGCGAGTTCTCCGACGATGAGTTCGACACGGTTGGCGGCCTGGTGATGAGCGCTTTCGGGCACTTGCCAAAACGTAACGAAATCACTGAAATCGGCCCTTATCGCTTTCGCATCCTGAACGCCGACAGCCGTCGGATTCACTTGCTGCGCCTGACTCCTATTGCACGCTAAGGACTGACATGCTCCGCGTAACCCGCCCCGGCTGGCCCGGTAATCTGCTGGCCGTGGCGGCCGGTGCACTCACCACCCTGGCGTTGGCGCCGTACGATATCTGGCCGCTGGCTTTGCTGGCGGTCGGCTTCTTCTATGCCGGCTTGCGAGAACTGAGCCCCCGTCAGGCCCTGGGCCGTGGCTGGTGTTTCGGTTTCGGCTTGTTTGGTGCCGGCACCAGCTGGATCTACTACAGCATTCACAACTTCGGTGGCGCCTCGATGCTGCTGGCCGGAATGCTGATGCTCGCCTTCACCGCAGCGATTGCCTGGTTCTTCGCCCTGCCCGCCTGGATCTGGGCGCGCTGGCTGCGTCGCAACGAAGCGCCACTGGCCGATGCCTTGGCATTCGCCGCATTGTGGGTCGCCCAGGAAGCCTTTCGTGGCTGGTTCCTCACCGGTTTTCCGTGGCTCTACTCCGGCTACAGCCAGCTCGACGGCCCGCTGGCCGGGCTCGCGCCCATCGGCGGAATGTGGCTGATTTCCTTTACCCTGGCCCTGACAGCTGCATTGATCTACAACGCCATGCGCCTGGTTCGTGCTGGTCGCAAAGGTTTCATCGCTGCGGGCGTGTTGCTGCTGTTTGGCCCTTGGGTCGCCGGCATGGCATTGAAAGAACACGCCTGGACCAGTCCGGCGGGGCCGGCGCTGAGCGTTGCCGCCATTCAGGGCAATATCGAACAAAGCATGAAGTGGGACCCGGCACAGCTCAACGCGCAGTTGGCGCTGTACCGCGACATGAGTTTCAGCTCCAAACGGGTCGACCTGCTGATCTGGCCGGAAACGGCTGTTCCTGTGCTCAAGGAGTCCGCCGAGGGCTACCTGAACATGATGGGGAATTTCGCTGCGGACCGTAAGACTGCGCTGATTACCGGTGTACCGATTCGCCAGGAAGTGCGTCACGAGAAGCGCTTCTTCAACGGCATCACCGTTGTTGGCGAAGGCGATGGCACTTACCTCAAGCAGAAACTGGTGCCGTTCGGCGAGTACGTTCCGTTGCAGGACGTGTTGCGCGGGCTGATCGCCTTCTTCGACCTGCCGATGTCCGATTTTGCCCGTGGTCCGTCTGACCAGCCGATGCTGCAGGCCAAGGGTTACCAGATTGCGCCGTTCATCTGCTACGAAGTCGTCTACCCGGAGTTCGCCGCCAGCCTCGCCGCTCGCAGTGACTTGCTGCTGACCATCAGCAACGACACCTGGTTCGGCACCTCCATCGGTCCGCTGCAACACTTGCAGATGGCGCAGATGCGCGCGCTGGAAGCGGGCCGCTGGATGATCCGCGCCACCAACAATGGCGTTACCGGCCTGATCAACCCGTTCGGTCAGATCACCGCCCGCATCCCGCAGTTCGAACGCGGCATCCTGTACGGCGAAGTAGTGCCGATGCACAACCTGACGCCTTACCTGCAATGGCGTTCGTGGCCGCTGATCATCCTTTGCGTGCTGTTGTTTGGCTGGGCACTGGTGGCGAGCCGAATGGCCAAGACCGTCTGAAACTGCTGAGCTTGATCGTTCCCACGCTCGTGGGAACGATCAGCGATAGAAAAGCGAATACCCGAGCTGTCCTACCGCCTCATTCAACAACTGCCCGCTCTGCCAGATCGATTTGAATTCCGGCATCCAGCCGCCCAGCGGCCGGGCATTGTCCACGCCTAAAAACCCCACCGGCGCAGGCACGACTTCAAATCCGGCCTGCCGAAAACTCCAGACCGATCGCGGCATGTGCCAGGCCTGCGTGACCACCACCACCCGCTTGATCCCCTCCGGCAACAGCACCTGAGCGCTGAACTGCGCGTTCTCCCACGTCGTGCGGCTGCGCCCTTCCTGCCAACGCACGGTCACGCCGAAATCATCGAGCAATGAGTCCGCCATCAGTTTTGCTTCGGTGGGCGGCGTGCCGTAATGCAACCCGCCGCTGGTAAGAACCGGTAACCCGGACGCCTTCGCCAAACGTGCGGCATAACGTTCACGCTCCAGACCGATCCCCGTCGGCTGATCGGCGCCCCAGGCGATATCGCCGCGCTCACGCCCGGACCCCAGCAGCACAATTGCATCGGCGCGCTGGCCCAGGGTTGACCATTCGTCACGCGCCAACGGCGGCTGACTCTCCAAGGCCTTCGCTCCCCACTGCACGACCACCGGCAGACTCATCAGCCAGAAACCGCCCGCCCCCAAGACAAAACACACCGCCGCAAGGCGTGGCCTTGAGCGGCGCAGCCACCACGCAAGAACCAGCAACAGCAACAGAATGCCGGGCGGTAATAGAAGTTGTTTGACGAAATAGCGAAAAGGCATCGAGCATCTCCATAAGATGCTCGAAGCCTAAGTGGGTTGACGCAATGCGACAACAAATGCGGAAGGATTATGCTTCAACAAACCATGTTTTATGACTTGGAGCCGTTATTTGAATTGCAGCGACCGGACCTTTTCCGCGCCACTGCCAGTTGCTTTGTCCTTAAGCCAGACGATTTTGGCCGAACGCGGTGCATCAAGTTGCTTCACTGCTGCTGACAGGCATCCGTGCGTCTCACGTTCACTGCGATCCAGATAGGCTTTGACCAATGCAAACTCTGCGGGACTCAATCCACGCAGTTCCAGCTCAAGGGGACGCTCATCGCGTAGCCGACCAGCGGTTTTTGCAGCGTCCAGCGCCATGCCAAGACGATCAATCAGTCTTTCGTACAGCTCCGGCTTCGTGACTTTTTGCTGTGACTCAACCATCCCTCACCTCATTGAAGATAAGACTCACTCCCCATTTAGAGCTTAGCTTCCATGAACAAACCGGCTGAGTGCCGCGACCAACGGCCCTCGCAGGGCAAATCGGGCAACGCCTGCGTGCAATCAGGGTTTCCCTCGGTAGAGCGCGGTCATGTATGCTACGGCGCTTCCTGTAACTCCACTTCCAGCTCGCCTGGGCACCGAAACGCCGATTTGGCGTCGTCACCGTCCAGCGTTGCATTGAAGAGGATTAGGCCACCCCTATTCAGTTCAAAAGTAGCCATGCACGAACAATATCAGCCCCGTGAAATCGAAGCCGCCGCCCAGTCGTTCTGGGACGAGCAAAAGTCCTTTGAAGTCAGTGAACAGCCAGGCAAGGAGACTTTCTACTGCCTGTCGATGTTCCCTTACCCCAGCGGCAAGCTACACATGGGGCACGTGCGCAACTACACCATCGGCGACGTGATCTCCCGCTACCAGCGCATGCAAGGCAAAAACGTTCTGCAACCGATGGGTTGGGACGCCTTCGGCATGCCGGCGGAAAACGCCGCAATGAAGAACAACGTGGCGCCCGCCAAGTGGACCTACGAAAACATCGCCTACATGAAAACCCAGCTGCGCAGCCTGGGCCTGGCGGTGGACTGGTCACGCGAGGTGACCACCTGCAAACCTGATTACTACCGCTGGGAACAATGGCTGTTCACTCGCCTGTTCGAAAAAGGCGTGATCTACAAAAAAAGCGGCACCGTGAACTGGGACCCGGTCGACCAGACCGTCCTGGCCAACGAACAGGTGATCGACGGTCGCGGCTGGCGTTCCGGCGCGCTGATCGAAAAACGCGAAATCCCGATGTACTACTTCAAGATCACCGCCTACGCGGATGAGTTGCTGGAGAGCCTCGACGAACTGACTGGCTGGCCTGAACAGGTCAAGACCATGCAGCGCAACTGGATCGGTAAATCCCGCGGCATGGAAGTGCAGTTTCCGTACGACGTCGATTCCATCGGCGAAACCGGCGCGCTGAAAGTCTTCACCACCCGTCCGGACACCCTGATGGGCGCGACCTACGTTGCCGTGGCCGCCGAACACCACTTGGCCGCCCTGGCCGCGCAAAACAACCCTGAGCTGCAAGCGTTCATCGCTGAATGCAAGGGCGGCAGCGTCGCTGAAGCCGACGTCGCCACCCAAGAGAAAAAAGGCCTGCCGACCTCGCTGTTCGTCGAGCACCCACTGACCGGTGAGAAGCTCCCGGTGTGGGTCGCCAACTACGTGCTGATGCACTACGGCGACGGCGCAGTCATGGCTGTACCGGCTCATGACGAACGTGATTTCGAATTCGCCACCAAGTACAACCTGCCGATCAAATCCGTGGTGCGCACCAGCGCAGGTGATACCAACCCGGCTCCATGGCAGGACGCCTACGGCGAACACGGCACGCTGATCAACTCCGGCGAGTTCGACGGCCTCGACTTCGCCGGCGCGTTCGACGCCATGGAAGTGGCACTGATCAAGAAAAGCCTCGGTGCCTCGCGCACCCAGTTCCGCCTGCGCGACTGGGGCATCAGCCGTCAGCGCTACTGGGGCTGCCCGATCCCGATCATCCACTGCACCACCTGCGGTGATGTGCCGGTCCCGGAAGATCAATTGCCCGTCGTGCTGCCGGAAGACGTGGTGCCGGATGGCGCCGGTTCGCCACTGGCGCGCATGCCTGAGTTTTACGAATGCGCTTGCCCGAAATGCGGCGCACCGGCCAAGCGTGAAACCGACACCATGGACACCTTCGTCGAGTCCTCGTGGTATTACGCCCGTTACGCCTCGCCACACTATGAAGGCGGCCTGGTGGAAAAATCGGCGGCCGACCATTGGTTGCCGGTGGATCAGTACATCGGCGGTATCGAACACGCCATTCTTCACCTGCTCTACGCGCGCTTCTTCCACAAGCTGATGCGTGACGAAGGCCTGGTGAGTTCCAACGAGCCGTTCAAGAACCTGCTGACCCAAGGCATGGTGATCGCCGAGACTTATTATCGTCGCGAAGCCAATGGTGCCTACACCTGGTTCAACCCGGCGGACGTCGAACTTGAACGCGACAGCAAGGCCAAGGTTATCAGCGCCAAGCTGATCGCAGACGGCCTGCCGGTGGAAATCGGCGGTACCGAGAAGATGGCCAAGTCGAAGAACAACGGCGTCGATCCACAGTCGATGATTGACCAGTTTGGCGCAGACACCTGCCGCCTGTTCATGATGTTCGCCTCGCCGCCCGACATGAGCGCGGAATGGTCCGATTCCGGCGTAGAAGGTTCGCACCGTTTCCTCAAGCGCGTCTGGCGCCTGGCGCAAGCACACGTTACGCAGGGCCTGCCGGGCAAACTGGACGTCGCCGGCCTGAACGACGAGCAGAAAGCCGTTCGCCGTTCGATCCACCTGGCAATCAAGCAAGCCAGCCACGACGTCGGCCAGAACCACAAATTCAACACCGCCATCGCCCAGGTGATGACGCTGATGAACGTGCTGGAAAAAGCCGCGCAAGGCACCGAACAGGATCGCGCACTGGTTCACGAAGGTCTGGAAGCCGTGACCCTGCTGCTGGCTCCGATCACCCCGCACATCAGCCACGAGCTGTGGCATCAACTGGGTCACGCCGGCCCTGTTATCGATGCTGGCTGGCCGGCGGTGGACGAAACCGCGCTGGTGCAAGACAGCCTGACGCTGGTTATCCAGGTCAACGGCAAGTTGCGTGGCCAGATTGAAATGCCGGCCACCGCATCGCGCGAAGAAGTCGAAGCCGCTGCCCGTGTCAACGAGAACGTGTTGCGCTTCGTCGACGGCCTGACTATTCGTAAAGTGATCGTAGTGCCCGGGAAACTGGTCAATATCGTCGCCAGCTAAATTGGATCAGGCGCCAGGTCAGCCTGGCGCCGCGTAAAACCTTTCGGGCCGCATGATCGGCCTACCTGGTTTCAAGGGGAGCAACAAGATGATCAAACGCAATTTGCTGGTGATGGGCCTCGCAGTCCTGTTGAGCGCCTGCGGTTTCCAGCTGCGCGGCACTGGCACCACCGAACTGGCGATCAAGGAACTCGACCTGAGCGCACGCAACGCTTACGGCGAAACCGTAACGCAACTGCGTCAAGTCCTGCAAAGCAGCGGCGTCAAGGTCTACACAGGTGCACCGTACAAACTGGTGCTGACCGATGAGCAGGAAAGCCAGCGCATCCTCAGCTACGCCGGTGCCGGTCGTACTGGCGAGTATCAAGTGAATACCGTGCTGAACTACGACATCCGTGGTGCACACGACCTGCCGTTGATGAGCGACAAACTTGAAGTGCAGAAGATCTTTATCCACGACGGCAACAACCTGGTGGGTTCCGATCAGGAAGCCGGCGCTGCCCGCGCAGAAACTCGTCGCGAACTGGTTCAACGCATGGTGCTGCGCCTGTCACAGCTGACTCCAACCCAACTGGAGCGGATGCAACAGACTGCGGACGCCAGGGCCAAGGCCGAAGCTCAGGCACTGGAAGCCGCACAGAAGGCTGAAGCGGAAACCCCGCGTCAGTCGCCCGTCGAAATTCCGCAGCAATAAGACTTACGGGGCGCTCAGGCGCCCCGTTCGCCCTTTCTTATGAAACTTGCCCCCGCCCAACTCGCTAAACACCTGCAAGGTCCCCTTGCACCCGTCTATATCATCAGCGGCGATGACCCGCTTTTGTGCCAGGAAGCCGCCGACGCCATCCGCGCCGCCGCTCGCCAGCAAGGCTTCGATGAACGCCAGGTCTTCTCCGCCGACGCCAGTTTCGACTGGGGTACGCTGCTGCAGGCCGGTGCAAGCATGTCGCTGTTTGCCGAAAAGCGTCTGTTGGAACTGCGCTTGCCATCCGGCAAACCCGGTGACAAAGGTGCCGCCGCGTTTATCGAGTACTGCGCGCGCCCGGCCGAAGACACTGTGCTGCTGATCAGCCTGCCCAAGCTGGATGGCAGCGCGCAAAAAACCAAGTGGGGCAAAGCGCTGGTCGAAGGTCAGCAGACGCAGTTCGTGCAGATCTGGCCGGTGGATGCCAACCAGTTGCCGAGCTGGATCCGTCAACGGCTGTCCCAGGCAGGGCTTTCGGCCAGCCAGGACGCGGTCGAATTGATCGCCGCGCGGGTCGAAGGCAACTTGCTGGCCGCCGCCCAGGAAATCGAAAAGCTCAAATTGATGGCCGAAGGTGGGCAGATCACCGTCGAAACCGTGCAAGCCGCGGTGGCCGACAGTGCCCGTTTCGATGTCTTCGGCCTGACCGACGCGATTCTCAATGGCGAAGCCGCCCATGCGCTGCGCATGCTCGAAGGGTTGCGCGGTGAAGGCGTGGAGCCGCCGGTGATTCTCTGGGCGCTGGCCCGCGAGCTTCGCCTGTTGGCCAACCTGTCGTTGCAATACAGCCAGGGCGTGCCGCTGGACAAGGCCTTCAGCCAGGCGCGACCGCCGATCTGGGACAAACGCAAACCGTTGATGAGCAAAGCCCTGCAACGCTACTCGGCGCAACGCTGGGCGCAACTATTGCTGGAAGCGCAGCGCATCGACGCGCAGATCAAAGGCCAGGCTGCCGGGTCGCCGTGGATGAGTTTGAGTCGGTTATCGTTGTTGATGGCCGGGCAAAGATTGTCGCTGCCTGCTGAGTAGGATCAAAAAATCGTAGATCTTTTGATCCTGCTTCCTACAAATCAAATCTGATTTCCCCCTCTAGACAGCCCCGCAACTTCAGCAGATTATTCCCCCCGCAAATCCACTCAATCGAGAGAACTCATCATGAGTAAAAAGCCATCTAAAAGTGGCCCCAACAAGGCCAAATCCATCATCGCCCAGCCACTGTTCCGCAGCCGTCAGGAACGAGCCGGCAAGGGCAAAGGCAGCTACCGCCGCGAAGCCTTCCAGTCTAATAGCTGGGAGGCTTCTTACTTTCTGGCGGCCTGAAAGGCAAGCGACCGCTCAACATGTTAAGGTCTTCACCTGATTCGTATTCCCTGGAACTGTGCATGCCCCTTCGTCTTTCCCGTCGCTGGCCTCTACGCCAACTGATCGCTGCCTCCAGCCTCATTCTACTTGTCGCCTGCGCGGAAAAACCGACCGCCGCGGACGCTCAACCGCTTCAGACCCTTCCCGTCGCGACAGCCCCTGCGGTCATTCCGCCCGTGGTGCCGGCCGATGAAAACCTCGACATCCAGCCCACCCAGACCTTCGCTGAATGGCAGGCGGGTTTTCGCAAAGAGGCCCTGGCCGCCGGGATTCGCGCCGACATATTCGACCGCGCCTTCGCCAATGTCAGCTTCGACGAGAGCGTGATCCGCGCCGACCGCAGCCAACCGGAATTCGCACGCCCCGTGTGGGAATACCTTGATGGCGCCCTGTCGCCGCTTCGGGTGCGCAAAGGTCAGTCCCTGGTCAACCAATACGCCGACATTCTGCAAAGCATCGAACAGCGCTATGGCGTCGACCGCCAGGCGCTGGTGTCTGTATGGGGCATGGAGAGCAATTTCGGACAGTTCCAGGGCACCAAGTCGGTGATCAATTCCCTGGCAACCCTGGCCTATGAAGGCCGGCGCCCAGGCTTTGCTCAGGCGCAATTGATCGCCGCCTTGCAGATCCTGCAACAGGGCGACATCACGCCGGAGAAAATGCTCGGCTCCTGGGCCGGCGCCATGGGCCAGACCCAGTTCATCCCGACCACCTACAACACCCACGCCGTGGATTTCGATGGCGACGGTCGCCGCGACATCTGGGGCAGCCCCGCCGATGCATTGGCCTCGACCGCGCATTACCTGCAAAGCTCCGGGTGGCAGAAAGGCCAGCCGTGGGGTTTTGAAGTGCAGCTGCCAGGCAGCTTCAACTATGTACTGGCCGATGGCATCCTGCGTAAGAGCGTTGCCGAATGGCTGCAACTGGGCGTCTCGCTACCCAATGGTGCCGTTCCGGCGGGCTCGGAACACCTGTCAGCCGCCCTGCTGTTGCCGGCCGGCTATCGTGGTCCGGCGTTCCTGGTGCTCGACAACTTCCGCGCAATCCTCAAGTACAACAACTCCTCGTCCTATGCGTTGGCCGTGAGCCTGTTATCCGAGCGCTTCACTGGTGGAGGTTTGATCAGCGGCACTTGGCCAAAAGATGATTTGCCGCTGAGCCGTACCGAACGGATCGAACTGCAAAGCTTGTTGAGCGCGCAGAACTACGATGCAGGCACGCCGGATGGCATCATTGGTGCCAACACCCGCAAAGCGATCCGCAGCGCACAGCAGTCATTTGGCTGGCCAGCGGATGGGTATCCGACGCACAAATTGCTGGAAGGACTGCGTAACCGATAGTCGGCCGAATGGCTGATGCCGCCTTCGCGAGCAAGCCCGCTCCCACATTCGACCGCATTCCTATGGAAGGACTAGGTCAACTGTGGGAGCGGGCTTGCTCGCGAAGACTGACTGTCAGGCGACAAATGCCTACAGCTTGACCACCACATCCTGCTCCAGCACCAATTCCTTCTTCCCCGCGTCCAATCGAACCAGTGCCCCCATCGGCAACGTCAGGTTCGGATCGCAATGCCCGCTGCGCCACCCGGACAGCACCGGAATCCGCAACGGTTCGAAGGTCTGCTTGAGCAAACGCTCCAGCGCCGCCGTATCAACCCCCGCCACATCCCCCACCAGAACGCCGCGCAACTTGCCCAAGGTGCCCGCCAGGCGCAGATGGGTCAGCAGACGGTCGATGCGATACAGCGGCTCGTTGACGTCCTCAATGAACAGAATGACGCCCTCGGCCTCTATCTCGAATGGCGTGCCCATAGTCGCGGCAAGCATCGACAGATTGCCCCCCAGCAAACGCCCGTGAGCAATGCCCGGCTCGATTGTGGTCAGCGGGTAAGCCGACGGATGCGACAGCACACTGCCAGCCTTCACCTGCCCTCTGAGCATGTTGAAAAACGAAGACTCGGTCGGTTTTTGCTTTTCTCCCAACAAGTCAGCATTGAGCAGCGGCCCGTGAAAGGTGACGAAACCGGCGTAACGGCTGATCGCGACATGCAGCGCAGTGATGTCGCTGTAGCCGATGAATGGTTTCGCGTTGTTTTGCAGCAACTCGAAATCGATACGATCGAGCAAGCGCGGCGTACCGTACCCACCGCGCAGGCAAATGATGGCGTCGACCTCGGTGTCAGCGAACGCCGCGTGCAAATCATTGAGCCGTACGTCGTCGCTTCCGGCCAGGTAGCCATCCTGCTCGTACACACCGGGAAACACCCGCAGTGCGTAACCGCGAGCGCGCATCCAGGCGATGGCTTTATCGGTGTCCAGTCCCGCGGGACCGGCAGGCGCAATCACACCGATCAGCCCTTGCGAGGGCAACGCCGGGACGGGTTTGTGAGGGTAAAGCGTGTGAGTCGGTCGAACAGTCATCCATGAATCTCCCTGCGCAAAAAGCTTCAGCACACAGTAGTCAGGAACGGGGACAAACAGAAGAGGTCAAGTTGCCGTGAACATGGCAAAAAAACGCCCGCAAGGTCAGAAACCTTGCAGGCGCTTTTGCTTACTCGCCGTGGATCAGGACGACATCAGCTCGGCCTTGACCAGCTTCGCCTGTTCGTCAGCGTGGTACGAAGAACGTACCAGCGGACCGGAAGCGACGTTCTTGAAGCCCATTTTGTAACCTTCCTCGGCGAACCAGGCGAAGGTATCCGGGTGCACGAAACGCTGGACCGGCAAGTGGCTGCGGGACGGTTGCAGGTACTGGCCCAGAGTCAGCATGTCGATGTCGTGCTCGCGCATGCGCTTCATGACTTCGATGACTTCTTCGTCGGTTTCGCCCAGGCCCAGCATCAGGCCGGATTTGGTCGGAATGTGCGGCATCATCTGCTTGAAGCGTTGCAGCAGGGTCAGCGACCACTGGTAGTCCGAACCCGGACGCGCCGCTTTGTACAGGCGAGGCACGGTTTCCAGGTTGTGGTTGAACACATCCGGCGGCTCGGCAGCGGTGATTTCCAGCGCGACGTCCATACGGCCACGGTAGTCCGGGACCAGGGTCTCGAGCTGCACATTCGGCGACAGCTTGCGGATCTCGCGGATGCAGTCGGCAAAGTGCTGGGCACCGCCGTCGCGCAGGTCGTCGCGGTCAACCGAGGTAATCACCACGTATTTGAGCTTGAGGTCGGCGATGGCGATGGCCAGGCTTTCGGGCTCGTTGACGTCCAGTGGCTTCGGACGACCGTGGCCAACGTCGCAGAACGGGCAGCGACGTGTGCAGATGTCGCCCATGATCATGAAGGTCGCGGTGCCACCGGAGAAGCACTCACCCAGGTTCGGGCAGGAAGCCTCTTCGCACACGCTGTGCAGCTTGTGTTTGCGCAGCAGCGCCTTGATGCGGTCGACTTCCGGGGAAATCGGAATCCGCACGCGAATCCAGTCAGGTTTCTTCGGCAGTTCGGTGGTCGGAATGATCTTCACCGGGATACGTGCAACCTTCTCGGCGCCGCGCAGCTTGACGCCGGCTTCAACCTTGGCACGCGGGGCCGGACGCTCGGTGACATCAAGCGTCGGGATCATGGTTTGCACTGCATCAGTAGTCATATCAGTCGATTCCGCCCGTTAGGGTCGTCTGCTCAGCATAGTCGAGGTGTTTGACGAGCTGCGCGCGCAGCCGGGCACTTACCTCGGCAAATTCAATCGATCCTGCGTGATCGCTTAGCTGGGTCATTGCCAGCCCGGCGTAACCGCAGGGATTAATCCGTCGAAACGGTTCCAGGTCCATATCCACGTTCAGGGCCAGGCCATGAAAGGAGCAACCGTGGCGGATCCGCAGGCCCAGGGAGGCGATTTTCGCTCCCTCGACGTAGACACCCGGCGCGTCTGGCTTGGCGTTGGCGGTCACGCCATAGCTGGCCAGCAACTCGATCAGGCAGTGCTCCATGCGGGTGACCAGGTCACGCACGCCGAAACCCAGCTTGCGAACGTCGAGCAACAGGTAGGCCACCAATTGGCCGGGACCGTGATAAGTCACCTGACCACCGCGATCAACCTGCACCACCGGGATATCCCCTGGCAGCAACAAGTGCTCGGCTTTGCCAGCCTGGCCTTGGGTGAACACCGCAGGGTGTTCAACCAGCCAGATCTCGTCCGCGGCATTGCTGCCGCGTTCGTTGGTGAAGCGCTGCATGGCATGCCAGACCGGCTCGTAAGCCATCTGACCCAGCTCGCGAAAGCCCAGCGTGCCGGGCATCACAACACCATGTGCACGAAGCCGGTCGCCCGCAGTTCGCTGTTGATGTTGTACAGCTGGTCCTGATCGGTGGCGACGATGTGCAACTGAATCGTGGTGTACTTGCCGTTGGTGCTTTGGCGCTCATCAACGCGTTCATCGTTGACCGTCGCGTGTTTCTTGACGATCTCGATGATCTTGTCTTTGTTGCCTACACCCGTATCGCTGATCACCTTAACCGGGTAATCAACATTGGGAAATTCGATCTTAGGCGCCTTTACTTCGGTATCGGTCATGGCGTAACGGCCTCGTAAGCGTAAGCCGTGGCGACAGGCAAAGCCCCAGGCCGGATCGGCGAGGGGCTTTGCAGGTGCACACTATCAGTTGAACAAGCCGTAGAAGAATAGACGGATGCTATCCCACATGCGACGGAAGATACCACCCTCCTCGACAGCGTCCAGGGCGATCAGGTCGGCGCTGTGCACCACCTTGTCGTCCAGTTTCACTTCGACTTTACCGATCACGTCGCCCTTGGCGATTGGCGCAACCAGTTGCGGGTTCATGGTCATGCTGGCGGCGAGCTTTTTCAGCTGGCCTTTTGGCAGGGTCATGGTCAGGTCTTCAGCCAGGCCGGCCTTGACTTGATTGGTGCTGCCCTTCCAGACAGGTGCCTGAGCCAGCTCGGCGCCTTTCTGATAGAAGGTCTGGGTTTCGAAGAAACGGAAACCGTAGGTCAGCAACTTCTGGGTTTCGGAGGCGCGAGCCACTTCGCTGTTGGTGCCGAACACCACGGCAATCAGGCGCATGCCGTCACGTACAGCCGAAGACACCATGCAATAGCCCGCTTCGTCGGTGTGACCGGTTTTCAGACCGTCGACCGTCTTGTCGCGCCACAGCAGCAGGTTGCGGTTAGGTTGCTTGATGCCGTTCCAGAAGAACTCTTTCTGCGAGTAGATCGCATAGTGAGCCGGGTCTTCGTGGATGATCGCGCGAGCCAGCACAGCCATGTCGTGAGCCGACGAGTAGTGCTCAGGGTTCGGCAGACCGGTCGGGTTCATGAAGTGGGTGTTGGTCATGCCCAGGTCGGCCACGGTTTTGTTCATCAGGTCAGCGAAGGCGTCTTCGCTGCCGGCGATGTGCTCGGAAAGCGCAACGCTGGCGTCGTTACCCGACTGAATGATGATGCCGTGCAGCAGGTCGCTGACAGTAACCTGCGAGCCGACCTTGATGAACATCCGGGAACCGCCGGTACGCCAGGCGTTTTCGCTGACAGTCACCGGATCGTTTTCGCCGATCTGGCCACGACGGATTTCCAGCGTCGCGATGTACGCGGTCATCAGCTTGGTCAGGCTGGCCGGAGGCAGACGCTGATCACCATTGTTCTCGACCAGCACGTTGCCGCTGCTGGCATCCATGAGCACATAGGCTTTAGCAGCCAATTGTGGTGGTGATGGCATCATCTCGACCGCGAAAGCGGCGGGCGAGAGGAGTAGCGGGACTAGCAGGAACAGGCGTTTGGCAAAGGTGGTGATGTTCATCCGTCTCTCGAAATCGCTAATGGAAACTGCCCAAAGGCAAAACTAATCAGATGACCTTCTAACGGGCCATCGCGTGTTCAGTTGCTCAACTCAGTAACCCTTGCCGGGCTTTTGTTCTTCACGAGCCAACAACCCGGTTCGCCCCCCAAACCGCAAGCGAACCATCAATCAAGTACTACGTCTTACTCGGCGGTGACCAGGCTCGGCGAACCGAGATTGGCCAGACGCACACTATTCTGCACCTGCTGGATTTCACCCGGCGAACCGATCGGCCCCAGACGCACCCGATGCAACGTCTGTTGATTGCGCACGATCGAGCTGATGAACACCGGAGCGCTCACCATCCCGCTTAGCTTCGATCTCAGGAGTTCTGCAGCGTCCGGGTTGGCGAACGCGCCCACCTGCAGATACTGGCCAGAGGCTGGTACAGAAGCGTTTTTTTTTGCATCAAGCTGAACGGGCACAACAGCCGCAGCGTGTTGCTGCGGCGGTGGCGTCCATTGCTCGACGGTACCGGCCGATGCGGTAATCGTCGGCGCGGCATTTTGCGCTACTTGGGGCTCGTTGAGCATCAAAGGCGCCGGACGGCCCTTCTGTGCCCACCACTGTTGCGGATCGATGCCCTCAACCTTGACCCGCGCCGTACCTATTTCGGCATAACCAAGCTTCTTGGCGGCAGCGTAGGACAAGTCGATGATCCGGTCGGAGTAGAACGGCCCACGGTCATTGACCCGCAGGATCACGCTCTTGTTGTTGTCCAGGTTGGTCACCCGAACGTAACTCGGCAGTGGCAAAGTCTTGTGCGCGGCGCTCATGCCGTACAGGTCATACACCTCGCCGTTGGCGGTGTTCTGGCCGTGAAACTTGGTGCCGTACCACGACGCCGTGCCCGAGGCGACATAGGTCTTGGAGTCTTGAAGCGGGAAGTAGGTCTTGCCCAGCACCGTATACGGGTTGGCCTTGTAAGGACCGGAGTGCAGGGTCGGTGTGGCATCCGGGATGCGCGACACGTCGACGTCCCACCACGGCGCGCCATCCTTGTGAGCCCGGTTGATGTCCAGGCCCGGCATGGCGCGGACGGCGGTCGAAGACTTTTGCGTCGGCGCGCGACTGGTCGAACAACTGGCGAGCAGCACCGCCAATGCAGCGAATGCCATCAGCTTCAGGGGTTTATTCATAGGCAATGCCCGCATTACTTGACGCCCCGTGCTTGGACAAGCTGTTCAGACAGTTGATGTACAGCCATGGCGTACATCACGCTGCGGTTATAACGCGTGATTGCGTAAAAATTCTTCAGGCCCATCCAGTATTCGGCGCCATTATCGCCTTCCAGACGGAAAGCCGTAACCGGCATATCATCACGCAGCGCATCATGACTCGACCAGCCCAAGGCTCGCAACTCCCCGACCGTTTTAGTCGGCTCGATGCCCGTCGTCAAACCTTCGTCGACCTGCTCGCCACGAACATCGGCGCGACTGACCACCGGTTCGCCGGCGACCCACCCGTGAAGCTTGAAGTAACTGGCGACGCTGCCGATGGCATCGTCCGGATTGGTCCAGATATTAATGTGCCCATCACCGTCGAAGTCCACTGCATAAGCGCGGAAGCTGCTCGGCATGAACTGCGGCAAGCCCATTGCCCCGGCGTAGGAGCCTTTGAGGGTCAATGGATCGACCTGTTCTTCCCGGGCCAGCAACAGGAACTCACGCAATTCCTTGCGGAAGAATTCGGCACGAGGAGGATAGTCGAAACCCAGGGTCGACAAGGCATCGATCACCCGGAAATTTCCGGTATTGCGACCGAAAAAGGTCTCAACGCCAATAATCGAAACGATGACCTGGGCCGGCACACCGTATTCCTTCTCGGCACGCGCCAATACGGCCTCATGTTGACGCCAGAAGTCCACGCCACGGGCGATGCGCGCGTCGGTGATGAACATCGGGCGGTATTCGTTCCACTGCTTGACGCGTTCGGCGGGTTTCGAGATCGCATCAAGAATCGACTGCTTGCGCTCGGCTTCGCGGAACACGCCCATCAGCTGTTCACCGGCAAAACCGTAGTCGCGGGTCATTTCACCGACGAATTCGGCCACCTGGGGTGAGCCTTCGTAATCGCCGGCCAGCGCGTCCTGCGCCGTGCCAAGGATGCTTACCAGGCCGACCCACGGCGCGTATCGAGTCGCCCAGCCATGCACTACTTGCATTGAAATCTTCACCTTATTCAAACCTGTGCGATCCACTTACGATGGGTATGGATCGACATCAAAACCCCAAACGCTGACAGTAGCGTCACCAGCGAAGTTCCCCCGTAGCTAATGAACGGCAACGGAACCCCCACAACCGGTAACAGGCCACTGACCATACCGATGTTGACGAAAACGTAAACAAAAAACGTCATGGTCAAGCTGCCCGCGAGCAATTTGCCGAACAATGTCTGGGCCTGGGCGGTAATGACCAGCCCACGACCGATCAACAAGAGATAAATCAGCAGCAGTGCGCAAATGCCCACCAGGCCGAACTCTTCGCCCAACACCGCAATAATGAAGTCGGTGTGGCTTTCAGGCAGGAAGTCCAGGTGCGACTGGGTGCCGAGCAGCCAGCCCTTGCCGAATACACCGCCGGAGCCGATGGCGGCCTTGGACTGAATGATGTTCCAGCCAGTGCCCAACGGATCACTTTCCGGGTCGAGGAACGTCAGGATTCGCTGCTTCTGGTAGTCGTGCATGATGAAAAACCACATCGCCACGGCTACCGGCACCGCAGCGGCAATCACGCTGAGGATCCAGCGCCAGCGCAAACCACCCATGAACAGGACGAAAGCGCCGCCGGCCAGGATCAGCAGCGAGGTGCCGAGGTCGGGCTGACGCACGATGAGAATAAAGGGCAGGCCGATCAGAAACAGACTGACGGCAACATGCTTGAGCTGCGGCGGCAGCGTGCGCTTGGACAGGTACCAGGCGATGGTTGCCGGCATCAGGATCTTCATGAATTCCGAAGGCTGAAAGCGGATCACCCCCGGGATGTTGATCCAGCGCGTGGCGCCCATGGCGTTGTGGCCCATGACATCCACCACCACCAGCAACAGCACGCCGAGTACATAGCCGATCGGCACCCAGCGAGCCATGAAACGCGGTTCGAACTGAGCGATAACGATCATCGACACCAGCCCGATGCCGAACGAGGTGGCTTGCTTGGCCAGCAAATCCCAGCTCTTGCCACTGGCCGAATACAGCACGAACAGGCTGCCGGCCGCGAGGGTCAGCAGCAGAATCAACAACGGGCCATCGATGTGCAGACGCTGCAACAGCGTGGCACGGCGACGCATCACATCCTCACTGGAGAGCATGCGATCAAAATTATTCATCACTGGCTGTAGCCTCCGCACTGATAGGGCTGGCGTATTCGGCTTTCAGTCGGCCGTCCTGGTCCAGGAGCCAGGCGTCCATGACTTGACGCACCACAGGTGCCGCGACGCCGGAACCGGACTCGCCGTTCTCGACCATCACTGACACCACGATTTGCGGGTTGTCGGCTGGCGCGAAACCGACGAACAAGGCGTGGTCGCGGTGGCGCTCCTGAACCTTGGAACGGTCGTACTTCTCACCCTGCTTGATCGCGACCACCTGGGCCGTACCACTTTTACCGGCGATGCGGTATTGCGCGCCGATCGATGCCTTGCGCGCGGTCCCCCGGGCGCCATGCATCACTTGCTGCATGCCGTGGTTGACCTTGGTCCAGTCGGACGGGTCACGCAAAATGATGTCCGGCATCGGATTTTCATCCTTGGGCTTCACGCCTTCGACGGTCTTGGCCAGGTGCGGACGGTTCCAGACACCTTTGTTGGCGACCAGCGCCGTCGCCTGGGCCAGTTGCAGCGGCGTCGACTGCATGTAGCCCTGACCAATCCCCAGAATCAGCGTTTCGCCCGGGAACCAGGCTTGACGGCGGGTCGCGCGTTTCCACTCGCGAGACGGCATCAACCCCGGCGATTCTTCGAACATGTCCAAAGACACCTTCTGGCCGATACCGAACTTACCCAGGTACGCCGACAATCGATCGATCCCCAGCTTGTGGGCCAGGTCATAGAAGTAGGTGTCGTTGGAACGCATGATGGCCGTGTCCAGGTCGACGTAGCCGTCACCGGTACGGTTCCAGTTGCGGTATTTGTGATCGTAGTTGGGCAGCATGTAGTAACCGGGATCGAAAACCCGGGTCGATGCCGTCACCACACCCGAATCCAGACCGGCGATGGCCACCGCTGGCTTGATGGTCGAACCCGGCGGGTACAGACCACGCAACACGCGGTTGAATAGCGGGCGGTCGATGGAATCGCGCAGCTCGGAATAGGCTTTGAAGCTGATGCCGGTAACAAACAGGTTCGGATCGAAGCTCGGCTGGCTGACCATCGCCAACACTTCGCCGGTTTTCGGGTCCAGCGCAACGACAGCGCCACGGCGCCCGCCGAGCGCGGCTTCGGCGGCTTCCTGCAATTTGATGTCCAGGCTCAGGACAATGTCCTTGCCGGGAATCGGATCGGTACGCTTGAGCACGCGCAATACGCGGCCCCGAGCGTTGGTTTCGACTTCTTCGTAACCCACCTGACCGTGCAGCTCGGGCTCGTAGAAGCGCTCGATGCCGGTTTTACCAATTTGATGGGTGCCGCTGTAACTCACCGGATCGAGCGACTTCAGCTCTTTCTCGTTGATCCGGCCCATGTACCCCACCGAGTGCGCAAAGTGCGCGCCCTGCGGATAGTGCCGAACCAGTTGCGCAACCACTTCCACGCCAGGCAGACGGAACTGATTGACCGCAATCCGGGCGATCTGCTCTTCGGTCAGCTCGAACAGGATCGGCACTGGCTCGAACGGCCGACGCCCCTGACGCATGCGCTTCTCGAAGATCACCCGGTCCTCGGGCGTCAGTTCCAGCACTTCGACAATCACATCGAGCACTTGCTGCCAGTCGCCGGAACGCTCGCGGGTCATGCTCAGGCTGAAGCTGGGCCGGTTGTCGGCCACCACTACACCATTGCGGTCGAAAATCAGCCCGCGCGTCGGCGGAATCGGCTGCACATGGACACGGTTGTTTTCCGACAGAGTCGAGTGGTATTCGTACTGAATTACCTGGAGGAAATACAGTCGCGCGATCAGCACACAGATCAGCGTCACCACCGCAATTGCCCCGAACACGACGCGGCCACGCACCAGACGGGCGTCTTTTTCGTGGTCCTTGATGCGGATCGGCTGGGACATGAGGGCAGAACTACTTGTGGTAAGGGTGGCCGGACAGCACTGTCCAGGCACGATACAGCTGTTCGCCGATCAGAATCCGCACCAGCGGGTGCGGCAACGTCAACGGCGATAACGACCAGCGCTGATCAGCTCGCGCACAGACTTCCGGCGCCAGCCCTTCGGGGCCGCCGACCATGAAGTTGACCGTGCGCGAATCCAGCCGCCAGCGATCGAGTTCGACCGCCAGTTGCTCGGTGCTCCAGGGCTTGCCGTGGACTTCGAGGGTCACAACGCGCTCGTTCGGCCCGACCTTGGCCAGCATGGCTTCGCCTTCCTGACGGATAAAGCGCGCCACGTCGGCGTTCTTGCCACGGGTATTGAGCGGTATTTCCACCAGTTCCAGCGCCAGCTCGGACGGAAGGCGCTTGGCATACTCATGCCAGCCTTCTTCCACCCATTTGGGCATGCGGGAACCGACGGCGATCAGTCGCAGTCGCACAGCGATCCCTTATTGCTGGTCTTTGTTGAGCTTGATGAAGTGCTCATGGGTGTTTTCCGGGCTGTGGTGAGCAGCGTTCAGAGCGCGGCTCTGTTCAGCACCGGACCACAGGCGCTCCAGGTCGTAAAACTGACGGGCCGAAGCGGTCATCATGTGCACGATGACATCGTCCATATCCAGCAGGACCCAGTCGCTGTCGCCCTTGCCTTCTTCACCCAGCGGCTTGACGCCTTGGGCTTTGACGGCTTCGCGAACCTTGTCCAGCATCGCGCCGATCTGGCGGTTGGAGGTACCGGTAGCGATGATCATGAAGTCAGTGATGCTCTGCTTTTCACGAACGTCGATGACCTGGATGTCCTGGGCCTTGACGTCTTCCAGGGCAGCCACGGCAACCTTGACCAGTTCTTCACCGCGCAGCTCCGGCCCGGTTGGAGCCTCTACTGGCAGCGGAGCGCTCTTGAATGTGCCTTTGCGCTTTACTTTAGTTACGTCTTTGTCAGTCATATAAAACTCGTTTTGCTCGTATGTTCGGGCGCTTCACTGCACGTCATTGCGTGCCTGGAAGCATGCCTCTTTTCAGTTCGACGCACGGTAGAGACCGTGCGCATCGATGTAGGCCAGGACCGCGTCGGGCACCAGGAAACGTACCGACTTACCGCTGGCCAGCAGTTGACGGATCTGGGTGGCGGATACCGCGAGCGGTGTCTGCCAGACGAATGCAATCTGTCCGCTCGGCCCTTTGAGGGCCAGCGGGTCGCTCACCGAGCGTGCCGCCAACAGATTGCGCAAGGCATCCGGCGGTTCGCTGTCGGCATCCGGGCGTTGCAGCACCAGGATGTGGCAATGCTGGAGCAACTCTTCCCAGCGATGCCAAGTGGGCAGGCCGCAAAATGCGTCCCAGCCCAAAAGTAGAAAAACCTGGTCAGAGGCGGCCATTTCGGCACGCATCAGTTCCAGGGTATCGATAGTGTAGGACGGTTTGTCGCGCTGTAACTCCCGCGCGTCCACCACCAACGGCGCCACACCGGCCACCGCGCACTCGACCATTGCCAGCCGGTCCTGCGCCGACACCTGTGGCGTACCGCGGTGAGGCGGCCTGGCACTCGGCGTCAGGCGTAATTCATCCAGCGCCAGCGATTCGGCGACTTCCAGCGCACCGCGCAAATGGCCGATGTGCACCGGGTCGAAAGTCCCGCCCAGTACGCCAATGCGGCGAGGTTGTGGCTCGCCGGCGGTCACTTGGGCTGTCGGGTCAAGGTCGGCCAACTCAGACCGACGCCTGACCGCGTAACTGACCATCACCGACCACGATGTACTTCTCGCAGGTCAGCCCCTCGAGGCCCACCGGGCCGCGGGCGTGCAGCTTATCAGTAGAAATGCCAATCTCGGCACCCAATCCGTATTCAAAGCCATCGGCGAAACAGGTCGGCGTATTGATCATCACCGACGAGGAATCGACTTGCGCCACAAAACGCCGGGTGTCTGCGAGGTTTTCGCTGACGATAGAGTCGGTGTGATGGGAGCCGTACTTGTTAATGTGCTCGATGGCCTGGTCCAGTCCGTCGACCACGCGGATCGACAGAATCGGCGCCAGGTATTCGGTGGTCCAGTCTTCTTCAGTGGCCACCGCTGCGTCGATGATCGCTCGCGTGCGTTCGCAACCGCGCAGCTCAACGCCTTTTTCGCGGAACTGTGCAGCCATCGACGGCAGGAAATCCTTGGCAACGGCCTGATCCACCAGCAGCGTTTCCATCGCGCCGCAGATGCCATAACGGTAAGTCTTGGCGTTGAAGGCGATGCGTTGGGCTTTGGGCAGATCGGCGTGGGCACTGACATACACATGGCAAATGCCGTCCAGGTGCTTGATCACCGGCACGCGGGCATCGCGACTGACCCGCTCGATCAGGCCTCGGCCACCACGGGGCACGATCACGTCGACGTATTCGGGCATGGTGATCAGCGCGCCAACGGCGGCGCGATCAGTGGTTTCGACCACTTGCACCACGGCGGCCGGAAGCTCGGCCTCGGCCAGGCCACGCTGGATGCAGGCGGCGATGGCACGGTTGGAATGAATGGCCTCGGAACCGCCGCGCAGAATGGTTGCGTTACCGGACTTCAGGCACAGGCTGGCAGCGTCGATCGTCACATTCGGCCGGGATTCATAGATGATCCCGATCACGCCCAACGGCACGCGCATCTTGCCGACCTGAATGCCCGACGGACGGAAGCTCATGTCGCGGATCGCACCGACCGGGTCCGGCAATGCCGCCACCTGACGCAAGCCGACGATCATGCCGTCGATGCGCTCCGGGGTCAGCGCCAGACGCTCAAGCAATGCCGGCTCAAGACCACTGGCACGACCAGCGGCCAAATCCAGCTCATTGGCAGCCGTCAGCTCGGCGCGTGCAGCATCCAGCGCATTGGCAGCTGCCTGCAGCGCGCGGTTCTTTTGCGCAGTGCTGGCACAGCCAATGACGCGAGAGGCCTCGCGGGCAGCGCGACCCAGGCGGGTCATGTAGTCAAGAACGGACTCAGTCATGGTCTGGAGTGGTCTTTGCTAAGGTCTTGGTAAAGAGTAAAGCGGCAGATTATAGCTGTCGCGTCCCTCGACTAACAGCGGTGACGGGCGGATGGTCGAAATGGAGGGCAATTTGCCGACGTTCAGCCGTGATTAAGCCGCAAATTGTTATCATCGCCGCTCAATCAGCCCTGAATAATGCCGTTCATTATGTCAAACCTGACTGTTAGCACGTCCGTCGCGCCCCTTCCCACAGGGCTCCCGGACGCCTTTTTCGACAGAGACGCCCAAACGCTGGCCCGGGATTTACTGGGCAAAATCATCCGCCACCGGGTCGGCGACCTGTGGCTCAGTGCTCGCATCATCGAGACCGAAGCCTATTACTGCGAAGAAAAAGGCAGCCACGCGTCCCTTGGCTACACAGAAAAGCGTAAGGCTTTGTTTCTGGATGGCGGCCACATCTATATGTATTACGCCCGTGGTGGCGACTCCCTGAACTTCAGCGCCAAAGGTCCCGGCAACGCGGTATTGATCAAATCCGCCTATCCATGGGTCGATGAATTGAGCGGGCCGGCGAGTCTGGCGCAGATGCTGCTGAACAATCCTGATGCACAAGGAAGGCCTCGCCCCTCGCAAAAGCTGTGCGCCGGACAGACATTGCTTTGCAAATCGCTAGGCCTGAAGGTGCCGGTCTGGGACGCCAAACGCTTCGATCATGAAGTGCTGCTGGTGGAAAATGTCGGCCCGGCACCGGCTCACATCATCCAGACCACGCGCCTGGGCATCCCCCAAGGACGCGATGAGCATTTGATGTATCGCTTCATCGATGCGGCTTACGCGCCGTATTGCACGCGCAACCCGCTGCGACGGGGACAGGTTGAAGGTCGCGATTATTTTTTTCTGACTTAACGGGCCCGGCCCCTAGGTAAACCGGAATCCCTGTGGGAGCGGGCCTGCCCGCGATGGGGTCGCATGGGTCGATATTGATATCGACCGTCCTGACTCCATCGCGGCAAGCCCGCTCCCACAGGGATTCGTGACATTTTGAAGATTCGTCCTTTTCGGGGCCAACTGAACATTCAATGGAGTTGTTTTTATGGGCCCATGGCTCGATAGCGTGACCGGTTGGTTGGCGGCTAACCCGCAATGGCTGGCCGCGGCAGTGTTCATAGTGGCCTTTGTGGAGTGCCTGGCGATTGCCGGGTTGATCGTGCCTGGCACGGTCTTGCTGTTTGCCGTAGCGGTACTAGCCGGCAGCGGAGCACTGTCATTGAGCGAAACGCTATTGCTCGGGTTCGTCGCCGGGGTGCTGGGCGATGTCGTCTCGTACTTCATCGGTCGACATTTCCACCAGAACATCCGGCGCCTGCCAGGGTTGCGTCATCACCCGGAATGGATCGCCGGCGCCGAGTCGTATTTCCAGCGCTACGGTATTGCCAGTCTGCTGGTCGGCCGCTTCATCGGACCGCTACGGCCGATGCTGCCAATGGTCGCCGGGATGTTCGACATGCCCTTCCCGCGCTTCGCCGCCGTCAGTCTGCTGGCCGCCGCGGGCTGGAGCGTTGCCTACCTGCTGCCCGGCTGGGCCACGGGCGCGGCCATCCGCCTGCCATTGCCGGACGGATTCTGGCCCGAGGCCGGGATCGTCGCGGGCAGCATCGCCGTCATGGTGGGCTTGAGCATTACCAGCAGCATGCGTCGCCATCGCAAGGCAACGCTGCTGATTAGCGGCATGAGCTTTCTGATTCTGCTGGGACTGTTCATCGGCTACCCGCACCTTACTGCGCTCGATCAAGGCGTGATGACCCTGGTGCAGGAACACCGAAGCCCGATGCTCGATGAAGTGGCAGTCACCTTCACGCTGATCGGCGAGTTCCGCAACATGCTGGTGTTCAGCGCCCTGCTGACCGGTTTGCTGCTGCTCACACGGCAATGGCGCCAGGCAATCTTCGCTGGCGGCACCCTGCTCTTCACCGCCCTGGGCAATACGTTCACCAAACAGTTTTTCGCCCGCATCCGCCCGGAAGTGCTAAGCGATCCGCTCACCAGCTACAGCATGCCCAGCGGTCACGCCTCGGGGTCATTCGCCTTGTTCCTGACCCTCGCCGTGCTGGCCGGTCGCGGCCAACCGCCGCGCATGCGCCTGACGTGGTTGCTGCTCGGCTGCTTGCCGGCGCTGGCGATTTCCCTTTCCCGAGTGTATCTGGGGGCGCATTGGCCAACGGATGTGCTGGCCGGCGCAATGCTGGCGGCGTGCGTATGCGCGGCGAGTCTGTGGCTGAGCCAGCGCCAGACGCCGCTCAACCCGATGCCATCCAAAGTCTGGTGGCTTGTATTGCCTCCAATGGTGGCACTGTTCGGGTTCTTTGCGTTGCGGCATTTGCCGACTGCGATGTTGCGGTATGCCTACTGATCAGGCGAACAACTCACCCTGCAACTCATCGAGCAGCGCCTGGATCGCATCCAGTCGCTGCTGTGGGTCATCGAGTTGCAGCAGGTCGATCTTGTCCACTTCGGCGAACGGCAGCAGATACGCCAGTTGATTGGCCAACGACTGTTGTCCGGTCGCTTCAGTCCCCATGTTCAGCGCCTCGACCATTGGGTGTTCGGCGAGCGCCTTGAGTAGCGCCACCAGGTCGGCATCTTCGTCCTGCAACGGTTGCTCGGGTTCATCTTCCAGCCACTCGACGTCAGCGACGGTCAAATGATCGCGCTGCACCTCGGAGCGCAACACGTGAAAACGCCGTCCGCCTTGCACCCGGATGCCCAGCAGGCCATTGTCCTGTTGCTTGAAATCGGTGATCAACGCTTCGCATCCCACCAACGCGTAACCCGCCGGCGCAATGCCGACTTCTTCGCCGTCGAGGATGCACACCACACCGAAGCCACTGCCCTGTTTCATGCAGCGACTAATCATGTCCAGGTAGCGCGCCTCGAAGATCTGCAAGTCGAGGATGCAACCAGGAAACAACACCGTGTTCAGCGGAAAAAGCGGCAAGCTCATAGACAATTCCTTACACCACCATCGACACCGCCAACGGCAGGAACACCGCCGTGGCCACGCCCATCAGACTCATCGCCAGCGCCGCGAAGGCGCCGCATTCTTCACTTTCCTGCAAAGCCACCGACGTGCCGACGGCGTGGGCGGTCATGCCCAGTGCCATGCCGCGCGCCTCAGGGCTGAGCACACCGAGCCGGGTCAACAGGCTCGGGCCGAAGATCGCACCGATCACGCCGGTGATCAACACGAACACCGCCGCCAACGCCGCGACGCCACCAATCTGCTCGGCCACCAGCATCGCAATGGGCGAGGTCACTGACTTGGGCGCCATGGTCATGAGGATCATGTGTTCGGCGCCAAACCACCAGCCCAGCAACACTCCCATGCCCGTGGCGACCACGCCGCCTATCACCAGCGTAGTAAATATCGGCCAGAACAACTGCCGAATCCGCCGCAGATTAAGGTAAAGCGGCACCGCGAGCGCCACCGTCGCCGGCCCGAGCAGGATGCTGAGGATCTCGGTGCTCTTGCGGTACTCAACGAAGGTGATGCCAGACACCGTCAGCACGCCAATCACCAACAGCATGGACACCAGCACCGGCTGCAGAAAAATCCAGCGGGTTTTCTCGAACGCCGCCAGCACCACCTGATAAGCGCCCAATGTAATACCAATGCCGAACAACGGATGATGAATCACCGAGTCCAGGGCACCGTGCCAGTCGAGGATCATGAATTATCTCCACGATGGGCATGACGCTTGACCATGCGCTGCATCAGCACCCCGGCAAACGCCATGGACAGCACCAGCGACAACACCAGTGCGCCGACGATGGCCCAGAAGTCCGCGGCGATGTCCTTGGCGTACACCATGACGCCCACGGCGGGTGGCACCAGCAGCAACGGCAAATAGCGCAGCAGACTGCTGGCTGCCAGGTTCAAAGGCTCACCGACTTGCCCGCGTGAAATCAGGTACACCAGCAACAGCAGCAGGCCGATAATCGGCCCGGGCAGCACCGGTAAAAACAAATGATTGAGGGCTGTCCCCATCAATTGGAACAACACCAGCCAGGTCAGGCCACGTAACAACATCCCGCATCTCCACACGCTTTCCCCACAAAAAAGGGGCCGGGCATTATAAGCACGTCAACGCTATGGATCGGCATTCGCCAAAAGCATGGTCAGTTGACCGGAGCAAATTGCCATGTTGATCTAAAGTGGTTCGCAGGGAGGTCAAATCCCCCCACCCGAAAAACTAAAAAACCGATGAAACACAAGGAGAGTCTCAATGCCCTATGTTCCCGTTGCAGAGCTCAAAGATTATGTCGGCAAGGAACTTGGACGTTCCGAATGGCTCACCATCGATCAGGAGCGCATCAACCTGTTCGCAGAAGCCACAGGCGATTATCAGTTCATCCACGTCGACCCGGTCAAAGCCGCGCAAACGCCATTTGGCAGCACGATCGCCCACGGATTCCTGTCGCTGTCGCTGATTCCGAAACTGATGGAAGACATCCTGGTCCTGCCTGAAGGGGTCAAGATGGTGGTCAACTATGGCCTGGACAGCGTACGTTTCATCCAGCCGGTGAAGGTCAACTCCAGGGTTCGGCTCAAAGTCGACATGAACGAGGTCACCGAGAAAAAACCCGGCCAATGGCTGCTCAAAGCCACCGCCACGCTTGAGATCGAAGGGTCGGACAAACCGGCGTATATTGCCGAGCCGCTGTCCCTCTGTTTCGTCTGATACATGCCTGATTGCGAAACAGCTAACGCTGTTTCGCGCCGCGTCTCTATATATACGACACATAGCTGCGGCATACTCGGTCGCCTAATTGCCCGGATCCCGCTATGCGCTCACTCGCCCTCCTTGCTTTGACCCTGTTGCTTACCGCTTGCGGAGATGGCGAATCGCTGTTGCCCCCTGATGCCCGCTTGCCGGACGGTGGGCGCTATCGCGGCGATCTGGTCAATGGCTTGCTGCAAGGCCAGGGCCGCGTCGACTACCCGAACGGCAGCTGGTATGCAGGCGAATTCGACAAAGGCCAATGGCATGGCCAAGGCGAATGGCATGGCAGCAACGGCGAGGTTTATCGCGGGCAATTCAACCAGGGGCTATTCGACGGCCAAGGCACGCTGACCACCAACGGCAGCAGTTACTCCGGGGGATTCAAACTCGGGCGCCGCGACGGTGAAGGCACGCTCAAAGAAAACGGCATGACCTATCGCGGTGAATTCAAGGCCGATCAGTATTCAGGGCTCGGTCGTCTCGAACTCGAAGACGGCAGCTCCTACCAGGGCCAATTCGCCAACGGCAAACCCAACGGTGAAGGCCAGCGTGGCGATGCCAGCGGTAATCAGTTCACCGGACACTTCGTCAACGGGCAACTGGAAGGCAACGGCACCTTCAATAGCGCTGACGGTGACATCTACGTCGGCGGTTTCAAGAACAATCAACTGAACGGCAAGGGCCGCTACGAAAATGCCGACGGCGATGTCTGGCTGGGTCAGTTCAAGGAAGGCTCGCTGAACGGCAAGGGCGAGCTGATCGGCGCCGATGCCAGTCATTACGTCGGCCAGTTCAGCGACTGGCGCTTCAGCGGCGAGGGCCGTTTGAACCTCCCCGACGGCAGCTTCTACATCGGCCAGTTCGATACAGATGCCTATTCGGGTCGCGGCACGCTGGTGCTGACAGATGGCACGGTACAAAGCGGTACGTGGGCCAATGGTCAACGTGTGCGCGATGCCGATGGCAAATTGTTGCCCGACAGCCTGGAGCTCGGCTTGCTGGCCCAGGGCCGCTTGCTCGACGATGCACTGACCAAAGTGCCGGCTTCCACGCCAGCCGTCGAGCTGTACACCTTGACCGTGGGCGGTGACGGCAAGCAGAGCGTTTTCCTGCGCGAGTCCGATTACGTCAGCAACATGCTAAACAGCCGCTTCGGCGCTTTCGGCCAGATCCGCCTGGTCAACCATCGCGATCACCTTGTAGACCGGCCGATGGCCACCCGGGAAAACCTGCGGCGCGCGGCACTGACCCTCGCCGAACGCAGCGGTCCGGAAGATTTGATCTTCATCTACCTGACCAGCCACGGCACCAGCGAACATGAGCTGGTACTCGACCAGCCGCGTATGGAGCTGGCCGATTTGCCGGCCGACGAACTGGCCGCGGTGCTTGCCCCCCTGAAGAATCGCGACAAGATCATCGTCATCTCGGCCTGCTACTCCGGCGGCTTCCTCCCTGCCCTCAAGGACGAACGTACGCTGATCATGACCGCCTCGCGGGCCGACCGCGTGTCCTTCGGCTGCTCGGAAGAAGCCAACTTCACCTACTTCGGCGACGCGCTGTTCGCCCAGGCGTTGAACCAGACCGACGACCTCGAGCAAGCCTTCAAACTGGCCAAGGCCACGGTGGCCGAGCGCGAACTGGCTGACAACTTCGAAGCCTCTGAACCGCAGATCTGGGCACCGAAAACCGTCCTCTCCCACTGGCAGCTCTTGCGCAAGCAGCAGGCACGAAAAGCTTTGCAAAGTGTCTCTATAAGCAGCAGGGATGCAAACAGCAACTAAGCTGAACAGTATCAAGGGGGAAACACTATGTACTTGACGCCTCAGCATGTATTGCTTGCCGGTGCTACCGGGCTGACCGGTGAACATTTGCTTGATCGCTTGCTCAATGAGCCAACGATATCAAGGGTACTGGCCCCCTCACGCAGGCCATTGGCCGAGCATCCTCATCTGGAAAACCCGGTCGGCGACCCGGCGGTGTTTTTGCCGCAACTCAACGGTCGCGTCGACATTGCCTACTGCTGCCTTGGCACCACGATCAAGCAGGCCGGCTCCGAACAAGCCTTCCGCGCGGTCGATCTGGACATGGTGGTAGCGTTCGCCAAGCGTGCGCGGGAAATGGGCGCACGGCACCTGATCGTGATCAGTGCCTTGGGGGCCGATCGCAGGTCGCCTGTTTTCTACAATCGGGTCAAAGGCGAGATGGAATACGCGTTGATCGCACAGAATTGGCCACAACTGACCATCTGTCGGCCTTCATTGCTGCTGGGCGATCGCCTGGAACCGCGCATGGCGGAGCAAATTGCCGGACCGTTGTCGCGACTTATCCCCGGCAAATATCGCGGCATCGAGGCCTGCCAATTGGCGCGGGCGATGTGGCGGCTGGCGCTGGAAGAGCAGGATGGCGTGCGGATCGTCGAGTCGGATGAGCTGCGTAAACTCGGCAAATAATGCCCCACAAGGATCGTTCCCAAGCAGAGCGTGGGAACGATCAGCTAGAGACCGCCAGTTGCCTGGAAGCTGACGCCGATCACCGTCAGCACAGACAACGGCAGCAACAGCGTATCGAGCAATGCGCTGGCCGGCAGGTCGACACCGGGATAGCTCGGTGCTTCGGCGCCAAACCGGTCCTTCGCGCAGCAACCGCCGTTCATCGCATACAAATCCAGACGCGTGCCCGAGTACACCACGGGCGCCCCGGGTTTGGCCGCATCGAGGGTGCGCGCCGTGGCGCAACCCGTCAGTTGCAACACCAGCACCATGATCAGCAGCTTATTCATCGCTGCTCAAATGGTGTTCCCCCCAGCGCGGCAGCATGTCTTGCGGGATGTTCAGCAGATTGAGAATCCTCGCCACCACAAAGTCGATCAAGTCATCGATGGTCTGTGGCTGATGATAGAAGCCTGGCGAGGCCGGCAAAATCGTCACCCCCATGTTCGACAACTTGAGCATGTGCTCCAGATGAATGCTCGAATACGGTGCCTCACGCGGCACCAGAATCAGCTGGCGGCGCTCCTTCAGCGTGACGTCGGCCGCCCGCTCGATCAAGTTGTTGCAGGCGCCGGTCGCAATCGCCGACAGCGTCCCGGTCGAGCACGGCACCACCACCATCGCCGCTGGCGCACCGGAGCCCGATGCCACCGGCGACATCCAGTCTTCCTTGCCGTACACCTTGATCTGCCCGGCGGCGGCGCCGGTGTATTCGGTCAGGAAAGCCTGCATCGTCTGCGGTTTGGCGGGCAGCGTGACGTCGGTTTCGGTGGCCATCACCAGTTGCGCAGCCTTGGAGATCAGGAAATGCACCTCGCGGTCTTCGCGGATCAGGCAGTCAAGCAGGCGTAAACCGTACTGGGCGCCCGAAGCACCCGTCATCGCCAGTGTGATGCGTTCCGGGCCGCTGTTCATTTGAGTGCCTCGGCGAGCTTGCCGTGCAGGCCGCCGAAGCCGCCGTTGCTCATGATGACCACGTGGGTGCCAGGTTGGGCCTGGGACTTCACGCGCTCGATGATGCCTTCCAGCGAATCGCTGACTATCGACGGCACGGTGCACAACGCAGCGGTCGCGCCCAGGTCCCAGCCGAGGTTGGCCGGGGCGTACCAGATCACCTGATCGGCATCGACCACGCTTTCCGGCAGGCCGTCGCGGTGCGCGCCAAGCTTCATCGAATTGGAGCGCGGCTCAATGATCGCAATCAACGGCGCATCACCGATGCGCTTGCGCAGGCCGTCCAGGGTCGTGGCGATGGCAGTCGGGTGGTGAGCGAAGTCGTCGTAGATGGTGATACCGCGCACTTCGGCGACTTTCTCCATCCGCCGCTTCACGCTTTTGAAGGCGCTCAACGCAGCGATGCCCATCGACGGCACGACACCGACGTGGCGGGCCGCAGCCAAGGTGGCCAAGGCATTGGCGACGTTATGCTGGCCGGTCATGTCCCACTCGACCACGCCTTGGGCGACGCCTTCGAACATCACTTCAAACTTGGAACCGTCTTCGCTGAGCAGTTTGACCTGCCACTGACCGCCGGCGCCGGTGGTTTGCACCGGTGTCCAGCAGCCCATCTCGATGACGCGCTGCAAAGCGGGTTCGGTCGTCGGGTGGATCACCAGGCCTTCGCTCGGGATGGTCCGCACCAAATGGTGGAACTGGCGCTCGATGGCCGGCAGATCGGGGAAGATGTCGGCATGATCGTATTCAAGATTGTTCAGGATCGCCGTGCGTGGGCGGTAGTGAACAAATTTCGAGCGCTTGTCGAAAAACGCGCTGTCGTACTCGTCGGCTTCGATGACGAAGAACGGCGTATCGCCCAAGCGGGCCGACACCGAGAAATTCTGCGGCACGCCGCCAATCAAGAAGCCCGGGCTCATGCCCGCGTGCTCCAGGACCCAGGCGAGCATGCTGCTGGTGGTGGTTTTGCCGTGGGTGCCGGCGACGGCCAGGACCCAGCGACCTTGCAGCACGTGATCCGCCAGCCATTGCGGGCCGGAGACGTAAGGCAGGCCTTTGTTCAACACGTATTCCACGGCCGGGTTGCCGCGGGACATTGCGTTGCCGATCACCACCAGATCCGGTGCCGGATCGAGTTGAGCGGGATCGTAGCCTTGGGTCAACTCAATGCCCTGCGCTTCAAGCTGAGTGCTCATCGGCGGATAGACGTTGGCATCGGAGCCCGTCACGTGATGACCCAGCTCTTTGGCCAGAACTGCCATCGAACCCATGAAAGTGCCGCAGATACCAAGAATATGAATGTGCATTAGTCGACCTCGTAAAACATGGCCGCAGGTTAGCGTAGGGAGTGGGAAATCGCACCCTGTGTTTCGGTCTCACGCACGCCAACCGCGGGCAAGCCCGCTCCCACAGGGTCCAACGGCGCTCGGAAAATGGTGCTCACACCGCAACTCTGTGGGAGCGGGCTTGCCCGCGATTGGCCGCAACGCGGTTTACCGGGCGATACCGTGTTTACGCAGCTTGCGATAGAGGGTGTTACGGCTGACGCCGAGCTGTTCAGCGGTATTCGTCATATGCCAGCGCGTCTGCTCCAGCGCATTGAGCAAGGCCAATCGCTCGGCATCGTCCAGCGGATGCTCTGACGGCTCTTCAACGGCCACAGCCGGCAATGGCCGAACCTGACGAATCATCGCCGGCAAATCTCCCAGCCCGATCCGTCCACCGTCACACAGCGCCGCCAAGGTGCGCAGCACATTGCGCAATTGCCGCACATTCCCCGGCCACGCGAAGCCCAGCAACGCCTGCCGCGCCGGCTCATCGATCACCACCGTTTCACCGCCCGCCTCTTCAGTCAGCAAAAAGTCGAGCAGTTGCGATTTATCACTGCGATCGCGCAACGCCGGCAACGCCACCTCCAGCCCATTGAGCCGGTAATACAAATCCTCGCGGAAACTGCCGTCCTGCACGCGCTCCAGCAAATTACGGTGCGTGGCGCTGATGATCCGCACATTGACCGGCTCCGGCTCGCCACCGATCGGCACGACCTGGCGATCTTCCAGCACTCTCAATAGTCGGGTCTGCAATGCCAACGGCATGTCGCCGATTTCATCGAGGAACAAGGTCCCGCCATCGGCCTGCTGCAACTTGCCGCGCATGCCTTCCTTGCGCGCGCCGGTGAAGCTGCCGCCGCGATAGCCGAACAATTCGCTCTCGATCAAGCTCTCAGGGATGGCCGCACAATTGAGGGCGACGAAGGCTTTTTCAGCCCGTTGACTGGCCTGGTGCACGGCTTTGGCGAATGCCTCTTTGCCGGAACCGGTTTCACCGTTGATCAACAGCGGCACGTCCCGTTCGAACACGCGCAGGGACTTGCGGAAATCTTCCTGTAACGCGGTATCGCCAATACAAATGCCCGACAGGCGCGCCTGCTCGGCAATCACCGGACGTTGCACCACCGGCACTGGAATGCTGCGTGGCTGCCCACGCAACAGCGCAAACAGACTCCGCCCGTCCCGGGTGCGCAGCGGCCAACTGGCGCTGGCGTTTACGCTCGCGCGGCTGAGCAATTCATCCAGCGAGCAATCGAAAAACGCCTCGACCGGCTGCCCCAACAATCCGCAGCGACCATGCCCCAGCAGGTTCAGGGCACTTTGATTGACGGCACTGATCCGCCCTTCCCCGTCAAACGCCAGCAGCCCTTCGCTGAACAGCCCGACGGACTCTGCCTGCAGGTGAAAACGCAACAGCCATTGATTGTCGAAGTAACGCAGGAAATAGCAGCTCTCAATCATTTTCGCCGAAAGATTGACCAGCGCCATGGTGTGAAACTGGCTCTGACGCGAAACCTCGTGACGCGCCGAAGACACATCGAGCACCGCCAGCAGTTCGCCATGCGGGTCGAACACCGGGCTCGCCGAGCAGGTCAGGCCGGTGTGGCGACCGCGAAAGTGTTCGTCCTGGTGGATAGTCAGCGACTGACGCTCCACCAGGCAGGTGCCGATGCCGTTGGTGCCTTCGCAGGCTTCGCTCCAGTCAGCGCCGAGCCAGAGCCCGGCACGCTCGAAAATCTTGCGCTCGGCGGGCGCGGTGACGCAATTGAGGATCACGCCACGGGCGTCGGTCAGCAGCACCGCGTGACCGGCGCCGGAAAGTTGCTGATGCAGGCTGGTCATTTCGTTGCCGGCGATTTGCAGCACTTGCTGCAAGCGCTCGCGGCTTTCCAATACGCGGCCGTGCTCCAGCACCGTCGGTGCCACGGTCAGGGCGGGGTCGAGGTGATAGTCCTCAAGACACCGCAGCCAGGAACGGGCAATCGACGGATCGCTGCCCGGACCGTGCAGGTGAGATTTGCCCTGAGTGACGGTCAGGACCTGCTGGGCATGGCGACTCAAATGGTTGTCGTGCATTTCTTATTATTCTCCCCGGGGTTCGGCGACCCGTGGTTGAGGTGATGCGAGCATCCTCCAGCCTAGCCGGCATTGCAATGGTGGCAAGACCGTGCGGTCACAGGTTGTGCCACAAGCGGTACAAAGTGTCACGGTGACTGTACCGGAAGCGTCACAGCGGCGTTCCGCCCGTCCGACAAAAACGGCGCAAGGCCTTGATTTACCTGACCTGCAAGGCAGTGGCCCGACCTTTGCTCTACGCTTATAGCAAGCGCACATGCGCTCTCTCTTATAAGTACAAAAGCCAAGGAGAAATCACTATGCGTTACGCTCACCCCGGTACTGAAGGCGCTATCGTTTCGTTCAAGAGCAAGTACGGTAACTACATCGGCGGCGAGTTCGTCGCGCCTGTCAAAGGTCAGTACTTCACCAATACCTCGCCAGTAAATGGCCAACCGATTGCCGAATTTCCGCGCTCCACGGCCGAAGACATCGACAAAGCCCTGGACGCCGCCCACGCTG
This sequence comes from Pseudomonas sp. IT-P294, assembly GCF_949767865.1. Classification (NCBI taxonomy): domain Bacteria; kingdom Pseudomonadati; phylum Pseudomonadota; class Gammaproteobacteria; order Pseudomonadales; family Pseudomonadaceae; genus Pseudomonas; species Pseudomonas sp. IT-P294. The sequence goes on from NZ_CATKQW010000056.1 coordinate 232,271, forward strand.
CAGCCGATGCCTGGGGCGCCACGTCCGCCCAGGCGCGCTCGCTGGTGCTGCTGAAAATCGCCGACCGCATCGAACAGAACCTGGAACTGCTGGCAATCACCGAATCCTGGGACAACGGCAAAGCCGTGCGTGAAACGCTCAATGCCGACATCCCGCTGGCCGCGGACCATTTCCGCTACTTCGCCGGCTGCATCCGTGCCCAGGAAGGCAGCGCCGCCGAGATCGACGGCAACACCGTGGCTTATCACATCCATGAACCGCTGGGCGTGGTCGGGCAGATCATCCCGTGGAACTTCCCGATCCTGATGGCTGCCTGGAAACTCGCCCCGGCCCTGGCCGCCGGCAACTGCGTGGTGCTCAAGCCTGCCGAGCAAACGCCACTGGGCATTACCGTGCTGATGGAGCTGATCGGCGACCTGCTGCCGCCGGGCGTGCTGAACGTCGTGCAAGGCTTCGGCAAAGAAGCCGGCGAAGCACTGGCCACCAGCAAACGCATTGCCAAGATCGCCTTCACCGGCTCGACCCCGGTTGGCTCGCACATCATGAAATGCGCGGCTGAAAACATCATTCCGTCCACCGTGGAGCTGGGTGGCAAGTCGCCGAACATCTTCTTCGAAGACATCATGAAAGCCGAACCGTCTTTCATCGAGAAAGCCGCCGAAGGCTTGGTGCTGGCGTTCTTCAACCAAGGCGAAGTCTGCACCTGCCCATCCCGTGCACTGGTCCAAGAGTCCATCTACGACGACTTCATGAAAGTCGTGATGAAGAAAGTGTTGTCGATCAAACGTGGTGACCCGCTGGACACCGACACCATGGTCGGCGCCCAGGCATCCGAGCAGCAATTCGACAAAATCCTTTCGTACCTGGAAATCGCCAAGGGCGAAGGCGCCGAGCTGCTGACTGGCGGCAAGGTGGAAAAACTCGAGGGCAACCTGGCGACCGGGTATTACATCCAGCCGACTCTGCTCAAGGGCACCAACAAAATGCGCGTGTTCCAGGAAGAAATCTTTGGCCCGGTGGTGAGCATCACCACGTTCAAGGACGAAGCCGAAGCCCTGGCCATCGCCAACGACACCGAGTTCGGCCTGGGTGCCGGCCTCTGGACCCGCGACATCAACCGCGCCTATCGCATGGGCCGCGCCATCAAGGCCGGTCGTGTGTGGACCAACTGCTACCACCTGTACCCGGCGCATGCCGCGTTCGGTGGTTACAAAAAGTCTGGCGTCGGGCGTGAAACCCACAAAATGATGCTCGATCACTATCAGCAGACCAAAAACCTGCTGGTGAGCTACGACATCAATCCGCTGGGCTTCTTCTAAAAACCGGGGGCGACACAGGGACTTCTGTGTCGCCCTTCAAATGGCTATCGCGAGCAGGCTCGCTCCCACAGGGATTTGTGGTTATTCCCAACATTTTGGTTCACCCCAAAACCCTGTGGGAGCGGGCTTGCCCGCGATGGCGTCCTTAACGACAACATAAAAACATTGCCCTGCCGCTCTGGCACGGGCCTTGCGTGCCCGCTCCACACCCAAACGTCGTACCTGAAAGTCCAAAAGATCAAACAATAAAAAAATACAGCGAGGACTTATGACTTCTTCCACACAGCTCAAACCCACACTCGGCACCCTGCATTTATGGGGCATTGCCGTCGGCCTGGTGATTTCCGGCGAGTATTTCGGCTGGAGTTACGGCTGGGGCACCGCAGGCACCCTGGGCTTTCTCGTCACCGCCCTGATGGTGGCGACGATGTACACCTGCTTCATCTTCAGTTTTACCGAATTGACCACCGCCATTCCCCACGCTGGCGGGCCGTTTGCCTATAGCCGGCGGGCCTTTGGCGAGAAAGGCGGATTGATCGCCGGCATCGCCACCCTGATCGAGTTCGTCTTTGCGCCCCCGGCCATCGCGATGGCAATTGGCGCCTACCTCAATGTGCAATACCCGGAACTTGACCCCAAGATCGCCGCAGTGGGCGCGTATTTCGTGTTCATGGGCCTGAATATCCTCGGAGTCAGTATCGCGGCGACCTTCGAACTGGTGGTCACCGTGCTGGCCGTCGCCGAGTTGCTGGTATTCATGGGCGTCGTCGCACCGGGCTTCAGCTTCAGTAACTTCGTACTCAATGGCTGGTCGGGCTCTAACGAATTCACGATCGCGTCCATTCCCGGCATATTCGCCGCCATTCCGTTCGCAATCTGGTTTTTCCTCGCGATCGAAGGCGCGGCCATGGCAGCAGAAGAAGCCAAGGACCCGAAACGCACGATTCCCAAGGCCTATGTCAGCGGCATTCTGACCCTGGTGTTCCTGGCCATTGGCGTGATGGTGATGGCCGGCGGCGTCGGCGACTGGCGCCAACTGTCTAACATCAACGATCCGCTGCCGCAGGCGATGAAAGCTGTGGTCGGCAACAATTCGAGCTGGATGCACATGCTGGTCTGGATTGGCCTGTTTGGCCTGGTGGCAAGTTTCCACGGGATCATCCTTGGCTACTCGCGGCAGTTCTTTGCCCTGGCCCGGGCCGGTTACCTGCCCCCTTCGCTGGCCAAGCTTTCGCGCTTCCAGACACCGCACCGTGCCATTTTGGCCGGCGGTGTGATTGGTATCGCGGCAATCTACAGCGACGGCCTGGTCAACCTGCAAGGCATGACCCTGACGGCGGCGATGATCACCATGTCGGTGTTCGGCGCCATCGTGATGTACATCATCAGCATGCTGAGCCTGTTCAAACTGCGTAAAACCGAGCCGAACCTGGAACGCAGCTTCCGCGCGCCGGGCTATCCGATTGTGCCGGGGATTGCGCTGTTTCTGGCGGTGGTGTGCCTGGTGGCGATGGCCTGGTTCAACACGTTGATCGGCTGTGTTTTCCTCGGCTTCATGGCGGCCGGATACTTGTATTTCCAATTGACCGCCAAGCAGCGTTTCGATGCCCCGGCAGATGCGATGCTCGAAAGCGTCTGAGTTGCACCGGCGCCGGGCCAAACTCCCGGCGCCTGCCATATAGAAGTGCATGCAGTTCCCTTGTGGGAGCGAGCCTGCTCGCGATTGCGCTGTTTCATTCAGCGCATGTGACGGATGTAAACCGCAATCGCGAGCAGGCTCACTCCCACAAGGGGATAGTGGTGAATTTGAGTTATTGATTGAATCAGGAGGACACCGTGGCCACATTTGCCCATTCTGTCGGCGCCCAGACCTATCGCTTCGCCAACCTCAAGGACGTCATGGCCAAGGCCAGTCCGGCGCGTTCCGGGGACTTCCTGGCCGGCGTCGCGGCCCTCAACGATGGCGAGCGAGTGGCCGCACAGATGGCCCTGGCCGACATTCCGCTGACGCACTTCCTGGAGGAAATGCTGGTTCCTTACGAGGCCGATGAAGTCACCCGACTGATCATCGACACCCACGACGCACAGGCTTTTTCAGCCGTCAGTCACCTCACCGTCGGCGGTTTTCGCGATTGGCTGCTGAGCGACGCCGCTGACGAACAGAGCCTGCGCGCCCTCGCCCCCGGCCTGACCCCGGAAATGGCCGCCGCCGTGTCGAAAATCATGCGCGTGCAGGATCTGGTGCTGGTGGCGCAGAAAATCCGCGTCGTCACAAAATTTCGCGGCACGATGGGCTTGCGTGGACGTTTATCCACCCGCCTGCAACCCAATCACCCCACCGACGAACCGGCCGGCATCGCAGCGAGCATTCTCGACGGCCTGCTGTACGGCAACGGCGACGCGATGATCGGCATCAACCCGGCCACCGACAGCATCGCCTCGATCTGCGCCATGCTGGAAATGCTCGACGCGATCATCCAGCGCTACGAAATTCCGACCCAGGCCTGCGTGCTGACGCACGTCACGACCTCCATCGAAGCGATCAATCGCGGCGTCCCGCTGGACCTGGTGTTCCAGTCGATCGCCGGCACTGAAGCGGCCAATGCCAGCTTCGGCATCAACCTGAATGTCCTGCAGGAAGGTTACGACGCCGGTCTGAGCCTGAATCGCGGAACGCTTGGCCGCAACCTGATGTATTTCGAGACTGGCCAGGGCAGTGCCCTGTCAGCCAACGCCCACCACGGCATGGATCAGCAGACCTGCGAAACCCGCGCCTACGCCGTGGCACGCCATTTCAAGCCGTTCCTGGTCAATACGGTTGTAGGATTCATTGGCCCGGAATACCTCTACAACGGCAAACAGATCATTCGCGCCGGCCTCGAAGACCACTTCTGCGGCAAACTTCTGGGCGTGCCAATGGGCTGCGACATTTGCTACACCAACCACGCCGAAGCCGATCAGGACGACATGGACACCCTGCTGACCCTGTTGGGCGTGGCCGGGATCAACTTCATCATGGGCATCCCGGGCTCCGACGACATCATGCTCAACTACCAGACCACCTCGTTCCACGACGCCCTGTATGCGCGCCAGACACTGGGGCTGAAACCGGCGCCGGAGTTCGAACAGTGGCTGGCGAAAATGGGCATCCTCACCCAGGCGGATGGCAAGATTCACTTCGGTGACAGGCTACCGCCGGCTTTCCGCCAAGCGATGGCGCAACTGGGATGAGTGTTGAAATGGATAAACCGCCTGTAGATGCAGAAAATCCGCTGCTGGAATTGCGTCGCCTGACACCGGCACGCATTGCTCTGGGCCGCACCGGCACCAGCATGCCAACCAGCGCGCAGCTGGATTTTCAGTACGCCCACGCCCAGGCTCGGGATGCCGTGCATTTGCCGTTCGATCATGCCGGGCTCAGCGCGCAATTGGCTGAATGCGGGCGCGACAGTCTGTTGCTGCACAGCGCCGCCGCCAACCGTGACAGTTACTTGCAGCGTCCCGATCTGGGGCGAAAGTTGAGTGATGAGTCGGCGCAGACCTTGCGCGATTACGCCTTGGCTCATCCTGGCGGCGTGGATCTGGCAATTGTCGTGGCCGATGGTCTGTCGGCGCTGGCGGTTCATCGTCATACACTGCCGTTTCTGACGCGAATGGAAGAACAGATCAAGGCTGAAGGCTGGTCGGTGTCGCCAGTCATACTGGTAGCCCAGGGCCGGGTCGCCGTGGCCGACGAGATTGGCGAGCTGTTGGGCGCTAAAATGGTGGTCATTCTCATTGGCGAGCGCCCGGGCCTCAGTTCGCCGGACAGCCTGGGTTTGTATTTCACTTACGGTCCCAAGGTCGGGCTGACGGACGCCTACCGCAATTGCATTTCCAATGTTCGACTTGAGGGCCTGAGTTACGGCATGGCGGCACACCGTTTGCTGTACTTGATGCGTGAGGCTTGCCGGCGCCAACTGTCGGGCGTCAACTTGAAGGACGAAGCGCAGATTCACACGCTGGAGTCGGACGCAGGTGCGGACATGAAAGGTAACTTCCTGCTCAGCCCACCCGATGCCTGAACCGTTTCCGCATTGCGTTTGTGCTTTGATTTCAGGCAGGATCGATGCACGGCTGCCCGAGTGAAGAACCGTTCGCCGTCAGAGCACGTGATGACAGCCACTTGAAGACGAGACCTACCGATGCGGATTATTCAAGCGACCCTCGAACACCTGGACCTGCTGACCCCGTTGTTCGTCAAATATCGCGAGTTTTATGGCGCCCTGGCCTATCCGGACTCGTCCCGGGCGTTCCTTGAGAAACGCCTGCGACGCAAGGAATCGGTGATCTACCTGGCACTGGCCGATGACGACAGCAACAAACTGATGGGTTTTTGTCAGTTGTATCCGAGCTTTTCGTCCCTTTCGCTTAAACGCGTGTGGATCCTCAACGACATCTACGTCGCCGAAGAAGCCCGCCGCCAACTGGTGGCCGACAACCTCATCCGCACCGCGAAGAAAATGGCCAAGGAAACCAATGCCGTGCGCATGCGTGTTTCCACCAGCAGCAACAATGAAGTGGCGCAGAAAACCTACGAGTCCATCGGCTTCAAGGAAGACACCGAATTCAAGAACTACGTATTGCCGATCAGCGACGAACTTTAAGGTCGCTCCAATGTGGCGAAGGGCTTGCCCCCGCTCGCCACAGGGTTAGTGTGCAGCCTGTCGGACCACGGACATTCCCCGCTACAAACTCGACAGGTTTTTCACGAATCAAATCGTATAATGCCGCACTTTCCGGCTTGTACGAAAAACTACACTCGTCTGTAGGCTTTCGCGAAGTCATCCGCACAGGCCTGCAGAGTTGGGCCATCACGACAGGTGCCCTACATGGATTTCAACCCGATCGACCTTATTTTGCATCTCGATGTTTACCTCGACTTGCTGGTAAAAAACTACGGGTTATGGATCTACGCCATCCTGTTTCTGGTGATTTTCTGCGAAACCGGTCTGGTGGTGATGCCGTTCCTGCCGGGCGACTCCCTGTTGTTCATCGCCGGCGCTGTAGCCGCTGGCGGCGGCATGGACCCGGTATTGCTGGGCGGCCTGTTGATGCTGGCGGCAATCCTCGGCGACAGTACCAACTACATCATTGGCCGAACGGCCGGCGAGAAACTGTTCAGCAATCCAAACTCGAAAATCTTCCGCCGCGACTACCTGCAGCAAACCCACGACTTCTATGACAAGCACGGTGGCAAGACCGTCACCCTGGCCCGTTTCCTGCCGATCATCCGTACGTTTGCACCGTTCGTCGCCGGTGTCGGCAAAATGCCTTACCTGCGTTTCTTTTCCTTCAGCGTCCTCGGCACCATTTTGTGGGTGGGCGGCCTGGTGACCCTCGGTTACTTCTTCGGCAACGTACCGTTCATCAAGAAAAACCTCTCGCTGCTGGTCGTGGGCATCATTGTGCTGTCGCTGCTTCCGATGATCATCGGCTTCATCCGCAGCCGTTACGGCAACGCCGCGCCCAAAGCGCAATAGCGCTGATCCACGATGTGGTCGCTTAGTGCCTGGCGTCGCCAGCGCACCCTGGCTAAACACCCGATTGCCGACGACCTGTGGCAACGGGTGCGTCACCATCTGAGTTTTCTCGACGGCATCAGCGCCGCCGAAGACCAGTGGCTGCGTGAAGCCTGCGTCTTGTTCCTGCAGGACAAACACCTGACCGCCTTGCAGGGCGTCGAACTCCACCAGGAACAGCGCCTGCTGCTTGCCGCTCAGGCGCAATTGCCGCTGCTGCACCTGGGCGATCTGAACTGGTATCAGGGCTTCCACGAAATCGTCCTCTACCCCGACGACTTCCTCAGCCCCCAGCGTCATCGCGACGCCAGCGGCGTTGAACACGAGTGGGACGGTGAACACAGCGGCGAAGCCTGGCAGCAAGGCCCAATCATCCTCGCCTGGCCCGGGGTGATGGCCAGTGGCGGCTGGGAAGGCTACAACCTGGTGATCCACGAACTCGCGCACAAGCTCGACATGCTCAACGGCGACGCCAACGGCCTGCCGCCATTGCACCCCGACATGCGCGTCAGCGACTGGGCCAAGGTCATGCAAGAAGCCTACGACGACCTCAATCGGCAACTCGACCGCAATCCGGACGTTGAAACAGCCATCGACCCCTACGCGGCGGAAAACCCCGCCGAGTTCTTCGCAGTGACCAGCGAATACTTCTTCAGCGCTCCGGACTTGCTGGCCGAGGCTTATCCCCAGGTCTATGAGCAGTTAAAGCTGTTTTACCGCCAGGACCCATTGGCCCGGTTGCGGCAACTTCTGGCCGAAGACCCGGTCTATCAGGCACGCGACTAAGGTCTACACGACCTCTGATCCATAGCAACGGTGGCGGAATATGCCTATAATCGCCGCCACTTTTTGGTCAATCCGGCCAAGTGTTTTTGGTCAACTAACGGGGGCACCGCCCAATGAGCTACAGCAAGATTCCGGCTGGCAAAGACCTGCCGAACGACATCTACGTCGCGATCGAGATTCCGGCCAACCACGCGCCGATCAAATACGAAATCGACAAAGACAGCGATTGCCTGTTCGTTGACCGTTTCATGGCCACCCCGATGTTCTACCCGGCCAACTACGGTTACATCCCGAACACCCTGGCTGACGACGGTGATCCCCTCGACGTGCTGGTCGTGACCCCTTACCCGGTTGCTCCAGGTTCGGTGATCCGCGCTCGTCCAGTCGGCATCCTGAACATGACCGACGACGGCGGCGGCGATGCCAAAGTCATCGCAGTCCCACACGATAAGCTGTCCCAGCTGTACGTCGACGTGAAGGAATACACCGACCTGCCACCACTGCTGATCCAGCAGATCGAGCACTTCTTCGCGAACTACAAAGATCTCGAAAAAGGCAAATGGGTGAAGATCGAAGGCTGGGCCGGTGCAGATGCCGCTCGCGAAGCGATCACCAAGTCGGCTGCGGCCTATAAAGGCTGAGACGCCATTGGCCTCGCGCCGATGACGACTTGAAAAAAACCCCGGTTGATCCGGGGTTTTTTGTGGCCGCTCATAAAGCGCATTAAACAGTGTGTTTATCGTTCAGCTGTCGCGGTTTTTTTCTGTTTAATTTGTTCCAAATACGTCTTACATCCGGTCGTAAATTTCCCGCCTAATTTGAACGGTTCGTTTATTCAAAGCCCCGCCCTGCGCCCGTAGACTCGTGTTTATGAAAAAGAACACTAGCGGCCCACGGTTCAAGGCGCTCCTCGAAAAAGCGAAGATCACAACGACAGGATTCGCTGCTTTTTTCGACACGGAAGCTCAAAACATCCACAACTGGTACACCCGCGGTGTGCCCGCCTACCGCATGGAAGAGGTCTCCAGATTACTCTCGGTCAACAGCGACTGGCTCAAGACCGGCGAAGGCCCACAGGACTCCAAACACCTGCGCCTGCTCGACGAGTCTGGCAACACCTTCGACGCCCAGGCGATTCGTGGCATCTACACGGTCATCGAACCCACTGACGTCGAATTACCCGTCTACAAGGAAACGCCCATCCGCCCGGGGTCCAGCAAAACCCACGTCGTCGAAGACCCTGGCCAATTCATCCGCCTGCCCAAAAGCCACCTCGACACCCTGGAAATCAACCATACGGATGTATTTTGTGTCCAGATGGTCGGTAACGGCATGGGGGCAAGGATTGAGGATGGCTCCACCCTCGCCGTCGACCGGGGGCTGACCAAGGTGATCGACGGAGAGATTTACGCGCTCGAGCACGACGGAATGCTGCGAATCAAATACCTGCACCGGATGCCGGGCAATGCGTTGCGGTTGCGCAGCTACAACAAAGCCGAGCACCCCGACGAGATCTTCAATGCCGAACAGATAGATAAGCAGAACATCCGGGTATTGGGCTGGGTGTTCTGGTGGTCGACGCTGAACAAGCGGCGGCCGGTAGTGCCGTTTCTGTGACCTCTACACCCTCACGGGCCTGCCCACACCCACAGGCATCACACGATCCTTGTGGGAGTGGGCTTGCCCGCGAAGGCGATGCAACATTCACCCTGATCATCCGGACAGGCCACCCGCCGCCCCCAAGCCACGACAGCTCTAATACGCACATCGCACTGGGAATTCCCCAAAAAAATCAGTATGCTGCGCCCCACATTTGCGCATCGACCCGCCCCGCGGCCCGATCGCACCGACAAGGCAGATGATTTTCTCGCCAAGTCCCACAGCCGGACGCAAGATCCGGGTGTACGTTTTGAAGGCTGGCGCGGTTTACCAAAAATGAACCAAGCCAGTCCCCGAGAAGCCGGCCACAAGCCGGCTTTTTAATGCCTGAAAGCCGCACAGAATAAGGGCTTTATACGAAACACCATCTTTGACCCACACTTTGACCCACACTTTGACCCACACCCAAGCGCTGGGCTTAGCTGTTCATCTACTCGAATTTCCGTAATACAAACGATCCGTCTGGTCCCGTGCTTTACCAGACGTGCAACTGTCATCGGAGCTCACACTAACGTTTGAGAGTCCGGCTTCGTTTCTGATCCCCCAAAGCAAAAGTAAAGGTCAGACCACAGGGGGCCGGCTTCAACCCGCTCTTACAACAGAAGATGAATTAATGTCCATTGGGCTTCCCCTGTCTCATCTTGGAACATAACATCACGTCACGTTACAGACTCGAGCCAAGTGCCCATGCCGACGAAAACTAGCAATCGCGTTGTGATCGAGGTTGATCCCGTTCAAAAGCAGAAGATCTATGCCGAACTCAAGGCGCGCGGGTTGACCATGCGCGAGTGGTTTCTGCAGCAGGTGAGCCGGGAGCTTTCCATTCCGCAGCCCACCAACCCCTCCAGTCAGTCGAGCAACGATTAAATAATTCTCAGGGAGTCGAGCAGATGCTCAAGACAGTCAAGCAGGCATGCACATTCAACCCCATCATTCGCGACTACCGGATGAGCGAGGGGATCGAGAACCTTTCCGCCCTTATCTCAGATGAGGGAGATGGCCGCGAGTTCTTTGCACGGAACTACATCACCTCCGGCATGGAGCAGCTGTTTCGCGAGGGGATGCTGCGGCTTGACGGCAAATCAGATCAGGCGGTTTTCGAACTGACCCAGGCAATGGGTGGCGGTAAAACCCACATGATGATTGCTCTCGGCCTGCTGGCTAAGCACCCTCATCTGCGCAGCGAAGTGCTGTCACCCGATCTTGCTAAGCGGATTGACGTTGGTGAAGTGCGAGTAGCGGCATTCAACGGTCGAAACACCCCCGAGAACTACATCTGGGGTGAGATCGCTACCCAGCTGGGCGAAGAAGAGTCCGTCAAGCCCTACTGGGTCAATGGCCCTCGTGCGGTCGACCAGGCTGGCTGGAAGAAAATCATCGGGGACAAGCCGACGCTTATCATGCTTGATGAGCTGCCGCCTTACCTAGAAATCGCAAGCACCACTGTCATCGGTGGCGGTACGCTAGCTACTGTAAGCACCTACACGCTCAGTTGCCTGATGAGTGCTGCTTTGGAGCTACCTCGTTGCTGCGTTGTGATTGCCAACCTATCTGGCAGCTATGTGGCTCAGACCAAGGCAATTGCCGAAGCAATCTCTAACCTCCAGCAAGAAGCCAGTCGCCAAGCCAGCACCATCACCCCCGTCCAACTGGCTGGTAATGAGATCTACGAGATCCTGAAAAAGCGACTGATTCTGGAGCTGCCCGAGGAGTCCGTCATCAACGATGTTGCCGAGGAATATGCCCAGCGCATTAAGGCAGCAGCGGATGGTGGGTACATTGTGGCGACCAGCCTGGAGCAGGTCGCCCAGCAAGTCAGGGAAACCTACCCATTCCACCCCTCCTTTAAGCATCTAGTTGCCTTGTTTAAGGAGAACGAAGGTTTCCGGCAGACACGAGGTCTGATGCAGTTCGCTGCTCGTCTGCTCAAGAGCGTCGATGACCGCGAAACCGATGATGTATTCCTGGCTGGGGCTCAACACCTGCGTCTTAATGACGATGCAGTGCGTGAGGAGGTCGGACGCATTGCCAACTCGCTCCGCCCGGCCATGGCTCACGATATTGCCGACGATGGTCAATCCATTGCAGAGGAAATCGATGCCAACCTGGGTAGTGATGCTGCTCAGCAGGTCGGCTCCCTTCTGCTAGCGTCCTCATTTTCCCGGGCAGTCGGAGGTCGAATTGGCCTGACCGAGGCAGAGATCATTGAGTTCTTGGCAGCACCAAACCGTAAGTCCGATGAGTTCAAAACAGCCTTGGAAAAACTGCGCGAGCAGGCGTGGTATCTGCATCGCGAAGAAGAGCGTTTCTTTATTAAAGAAACAGAAAACCTCTCTCGCCAGATTGAGCGAAATGCTCGCGACATCCCTCAGCCGAAGATTGATCAGGCACTGATCAACAAGCTTACAGCAGTATTGCAGCCGGTTAGCAAGGCAGCCTACCAGGATGTCCAGGTGCTGCCGCGACTGGACGACTTGAAGCTGAGCGGGCCACGCGTCCTGATTGTGGTGCGTCCGGACGGCAAGTTGCCGCCCAGCGAACTGGTCAATTTTTTTGAATACCAGCAAGAGAAGAACAATTTCATGGTGCTGTCCGGTCAGGACAGCTATCTCGCCGATACAGTCGAAGATCGCCTGCGCGATCTATATGCAATTGAGTCAATCTGCAAACGACTGAAGGACGGTGACAGCCTCTTCGAGGAGGCACGTGATCGCCTGGAAGATGCCCAGCAGCGCTTCAACAAAGCGCTTTCCGGCACCTACAATCGGATCTACTTCCCAGCCATCGACGAGATGACTGGCAATGCCCAACTCATGCAAGCCACAATTGATAATGGCCTGAACATGGGACAAGGCACTAACTCTGCCGAACACCAGATTGAGCAGCTCCTGGCCAGCCCTCGTGCCAATTACAAACTGATCCTCAATCTATCGGATGAGCCTGGCACCTATTGGGCGATGGCAGAAGAGGATCTTTGGCCGGCGAATGACCGCAGAACGCCATGGAAGGATGTGCTGATGCGCGCGAAGAGCAATCCGATTTGGGCTTGGATGCCCGGAACCGGAGGTATGGACACCCTTAAGACAGAAGCTCTGAAGCAAGGCCGCTGGCGACAAGGGACTGACGGCTACATCGAAAAAGGACCGTTCCCGGCAGAAAAAACTGCTGTTAACGTGACTTTGCATGCCTCGAACGAAGCAACAGGCGAAACCACTCTGGCCCTTATTCCTCGCAATGCGGGCCAGAGCCCGGTGGTTCATTACGCGCAGACCGCCAAGGTCGACACAAGCGCCCCGAAGGTCGAAGACCTGGATAACTTCACGACCGACGCAGCGACCCTGTACTTCCTCGCGGTGGACAGCGAAGGTCATCATGAAACAGGCGAGCCGCAGCGCTGGGTGGCCGAACTTCGTGTGCGTCATCAGGTCCAGGCCATCGCCGACAAACGCATGGTTACCCTCTCCTGCATGCCTACGGCCGATATGCGTTACACCCTGGATGGTTCCAACCCTAAGGATGGGGAATTGTACGGAGCCCCTTTCGAGGTTGGCTCGCAGCCTGCCCGCTTGATGGTCTATGCCTGCTCGGGCGAGGCTACTCGTACCGCTGACTTTCAGATCCCAGCTGCCAATGACAAACAGGTTCAGATCGACGATGCCAAGCCGGCAAAGTTAGCTGAGAGCAAGAAGGTGTCGCTCGACAGTACAGAAAAAGTGTTTGGCGTGCTCAACACCTTCAAAAGCACGCCCGCCACCTTCAAGGGGGTACGCATCCAAATTGGTGAAGGTGAAAACACCGTTAGCATCAATTTTGTAGAGCGCGAGATCTCGGCTTCCGTTATCGAGGCTGCCATCAACGGGCTGCGTAAGGCGCTAGGAAATGAGCAAGAAACCGTTACCGTTCAAATTCGAAGCGGAGCGACTTTTGAGAATGGCTTCGCTGCCAAGGAGTTCGCGGAACTCAGTGGTGTCGAGTTGCGGCCTGGCGATGTGATTCAGGAAGAGTGACCATGTCCAACGCATTACGTAAAGAGGAATCAGGCATGGCTCGCTCCCCAAGTAAAACTGTAAATGGAGCCAAAAAAATCAAGGCACCTGAGCGCCCAACCATCGGTTTTGGTGTGCCTGCCACCACAGACCCTCATCATTTCATGGTGGAGGTGCCCAAGAGTTCGACAGGCGTAGTTCGGATCATCGAAAGCCTAGGGATGCAAGCTCAGGATCAGCAAACCAGCATCATTGAGCGCGTAGTGATTGAGCGCTCGCGCTGGACGGCGATCCGCAGCGAAGTTCAGCGGGCCTTCAATGTACGCTTGAAGGAACACAACCTGCGTGTCAGCGCGTGGAAGATGGGCGACAACCCTGTGGATCGTCTGCTCGGCAAAGAGCTCTGCGTGCTGGCCTGGGCAGTTGAAGATATGAATCCTGAGAAGATTCCTGTTGCAGTACGCAACTGGCTGGCCTTGCGCCCAGAAGAACGCTGGTGGCTGTTCGGCATGACCGCTATGAATACAGGTGGCATACATGACGGCAACAAGGGGTGGCGATTGGCTCTTCGGCACGCATTGGGCGACGTAGCGCAAACAGAACTATTCAAGCCGCAGGCTGTGAAATCCCGCAAACCAGATACTGAGCGTCCGACGCTGGGCCTGTTCGATTAAGGAAAACCGAAATGACTGCAATGAATACCGTGCAGCTGGTGCCATTTGCTTTGAAAGATGCTCCTGCGCTCATCGAAACAGTGTTCCCGGCGCAAAAGGTGTCTTTTGAGGCGCAGAGAGAACGAAAAGCGGGCTCAGGTCAGACTCTGACAGCTCTTGGTTCCTACTGGAAAGGTAGGAAGCCACTGATTTTGGTGCGTGCAATCATCCTGGGTAGTCTTCTGCCGCAGACAGATGATGCCGAAAAAGATCTGGAGCTTTTCGAAACTTTGATGGCTTTCGATGCTCAAGGCCTAGGTCGGAGGGCTGTGCCTGCCGCAGGATTGAAGCCCTCCGAAATAGCCAAAATGATTACCCTGAATAACCCTTGGGATTACTTCAGTTTCAAGATCACCGAGGGCTGCGAGTTATTAGAGCAAGATGTTAACGCTTGGTGGTTTCCGCTAGACGCAGAGGACCATGGTTTAAAGCTCAGCTGGAAGCGGGGGATCAGCGACGCCGCCAAGTCAGATGTTTATGCCAAGGCCTTGGCTACATTACCGACCTATGAGGAGCGCTCCCTATTGTGTAAGCGTCCTGAGGAGGTCGATCAGGAATTCTTACTTGCTCCAGTCTGGGCTCAAGTGAACTTTCAGCTCAGACATCTAGGTATCAATGCTAATTGCATGGAGGAACTGATTGAGCAGCTAGGTATACTGCGCTTTGGTCATCGCCCGAAAGTGGGTGATACCTTTGCTGGCGGGGGATCAATACCGTTCGAGGCTGCACGAATGGGCTGTAATGTTTTTGCTTCCGATCTCAATCCCATCGCCTGCATGCTTAATTGGGGGAATCTGAACATAATCGGTGCGTGTTCCGAGCGGCGTGAAGAGCTTGAAAGGGCTCAGCAAGCGGTTGCGATTGCGGTTGAGAAGAAAGTCATTGAATTAGGCATTGAGCATGACAGTAAAGGGAATCGAGCTAAGGCGTATCTTTATTGCACAGAAACTCGCTGCCCTGATACTGGTTGGATGATTCCACTGGCACCGTCTTGGGTAATTTCTAAAACTTGGAATGTCGTTGCCAAACTTGTACCCGACCACAAAAACAAGCGATTTGAAATCGAGATAAAGTCAAGTGCAAGCGCAGTTGAAATGCGCGAGGCGGAAACAGGCACGGTGATTGCCGGAATGATGGTCTATAACCTTGATGGAAAGACTTACTCTTCGCCAATTAAGACGCTACGAGGTGATTATAGAGACAACGATGGAAAATCCGCCAGCCGTTTGCGCCTATGGTCAAAGTCCGATTTTAAACCTAGCGCAGATGATATTTTCCAGGATCGTCTTTACTGCATTCAATGGATAACAGCAGCCACGTTTGGAAAGAGTAGACAGGTAACATTCTTTGCCGGAATTACACCGGAGGATCTTGTTCGCGAAAGAGCATTGGATATTTTAATTGAAAGGAATCTTACAGAGTGGCAGGAGAAAGGCTTTGTTCCTGACATGGCTATCGAACCGGGCTACAACACGGATCAACCTATTCGTGAGAGAGGGTGGACCTACTGGCATCACCTATTCAATCCTCGTCAGCTCGTAGTATTCAGTCTCATTCATAAGGAGTTCTGCGAACAAGCGTTTTCAGCTCGTGGGCTGAGCATAGCTTCGGCAGTAAATAGAAGCACAAAACTCAGTCGGTGGGATTCGGCCGACCGTGGCAGAGAGGGTGTGAAGGACGTATTTTCAAATCAGGCGTTAAACACACTATTCAATTACGGTGCGCGCTCATTTTACTCACTAAAAGACTTTACCTTCTTGTCACCGTCGAGTTATCCAATCCACTCTGATATGGAAGTCAGCAATGCGGATTCCAGCGCCGTTCAAACGTTCTCCGATCTCTGGATAACTGACCCTCCTTACGCAGATGCTGTTCATTACCACGAGATCTCGGAATTTTTTATCGCCTGGTTGCGAAAGACCCCCCCTGTACCTTTCAACGAGTGGACCTGGGACTCACGCCGCGCTCTGGCAATCAAGGGTGATGGGGATGATTTCCGGCGTGGCATGATTGACGCTTACTCTGCGATGGCCAAGCACATGCCCGACAATGGCATGCAATGTGTGATGTTCACACACCAGAGCACTGAAGTCTGGTCTGATATGGTTGGCATCTTTTGGGCCGCAGGCCTGCAGGTGGTTGCGGCCTGGTACATCGCCACTGAGACTACCTCCGAGCTGAAGAAGGGCGGTTATGTACAAGGCACTGTGACCCTGATGCTGCGCAAGAGAACAGCAGGTGAAAAGGTTGGCTTCAAACAGCGCATTCTTCCTGCAGTTCGCAATGAGGTTGCGACCCAGATCAAACAGATGATGCATCTAAATGATGAGGTTGAAGCCCGAATGGGCGAGCCTGTCTTTAATGATGCAGACCTGCAGATGGCAGGTTACGCGGCAGCCCTAAAAGTGCTGACCGCCTACACCAAGATCGGCGAGACCGATGTCACTACCTTCGCCTTACGGCCACGCATCAAAGGCGAGATCACCGTGGTGGATGAAATCGTCCAGCAAGCCTCCGAGGCTGCCAACAGCCTTTTGGTGCCTGAAGGAGTTGCGCTGGACACCTGGCAAGCCATTGATGGCATTCAGCGCTTCTACTTACGCATGATGGATATGGAGTCTGTTGGTTCCTCGAAACTGGATAACTACCAGAACTTTGCCAAGGCCTTCCGCGTGGATGACTACACGAAAGTCATGGCAAGCATGACGGCCAATGGCTCGCGGCTGAAGCAAGTTGATGAGTTCGGCTCCCGTGAGCTGACCGATAGCACGGAAGTCGGCCCAACTTGGCTGGGCCATCTGATCATCGCTATTCAGCAGCTGCTAACTGATGTCGAACCGCAATCTGTAGTCAAAACACTGATGGAGGATCTGCCTGACTACCTCGAAATCCGTCCGAAGCTTATCGACTTAGTTCGCTTCCTGGAGAATAAGTCCCGCAATGTAGCTGTGCGTTCGGCTGCAGAGGTTCTTGTCTCACGGATGCAAACGCAGCGATTGGACTCCTGAGAGGTTAAAGCATGACAATCACCCGCTTGTCCTCACGCACTCATGCGCTGGATCAGAGCTTTCTCGTCGAGCACCTCAAAGGGGCCCGGCGTTACCGGCGAATCGCCGGCTACTTCACCAGTTCGCTGTTTGAGGTCGCCGGAGAGCTGATCGATCAGATTCCCGAGGTGCAGATTGTTTGCAATGCGGACATTCAGGCAGAGGACTTGCGGGTGGCTCAGGTGTGTGAGGCCAAGCTGCTGGGCAAGCTGAACGAACGCTCGGTTGAGATTGAATCGCTGCTGAATCGCGAACGCTACCAGCAGTTGGCCTCTTTTCTGGAGAAACGCGGCCAAGTCATCAGGGTTGCGCCTGATAGCGCCTGTGGTTTCGTGCATGGAAAGGCAGGGGTGATCGATCTGGCCGATGGCCGCAAGATAGGCTTCATTGGCTCAATGAACGAGACCAGCAGTGGTTGGCAGAGCCACTACGAAATCCTCTGGTCTGATGACTCTCCTGAAGGGGTCGCATGGATCGAAAATGAGTTTGAGTATCTATGGAATGCTGCCAAGCCCCTGCCGGATGCGGTTTGCCGGGAAATTACTCGCCGCAGCCACCGCCATGAGGTATCTATCGAAGAGGTGGAAGAACCTGAGCAAATTGCCCCTGCTGCCCTAATTGAGTCGCCACTGTATCGCGAAGGGTTCTCTTTGCAGCCCTGGCAACAGGGATTCGTCACAGAGTGCCTGAAGCATTACCAAGAATATGGCGTTGTCCGCTTGCTGTTAGCAGATGAGGTCGGCTTGGGTAAAACACTGTCCATGGGAACAGCTGCACTGGCGTTAAGCCTCCTGGCCGAGCAGAAAGGGCGCAGTAAGCCCGTCATCATCTTTGCACCGGCGACCCTCTGCGAGCAGTGGCAGACCGAGATGATGGACAAGCTAGGCATCCCCTGCGCGCGATGGCAGACGCAGCAGAAAGCCTGGCTCGATGAGCAAGGACGAGCGATCTCGGCCGAGGGAGCTGGGCATGTTGCAAGCTGCCCACTGAGGATCGGCATCATCTCAACTGGCCTGATGCTGCGCGACTCGCCGGAGAAGGCGCATCTGCTCGGGCTCCGTGGCGGCTTTGGGCTGGTCATACTCGATGAGGCTCATAAGGCGCGCACCAGACAGGGGATGGGCAAGGACGCAGGCACACCGAATGAGTTGCTGGCGTTCATCCGTGACATTTCTGCCCGCTCAGATCACGTTTTACTGGGGACGGCAACGCCAATCCAGACTCGCCGGGAGGACTTGTGGGACTTGGTGCGGGTTCTGCACCAGGGCAAAGGTAATTTCGTTCTGGGCGGTGATTTTTCAGAATGGCACAGGCCCAAGGACATTATTCCGATCCTATCCGGGGAAGAGGACGTAACGGATGCGGGTTATGCCTGGCGGTTGCTTCGTGCGCCATTGCCTACCGTTAACTCAACACAAGACAGCCAAGCTCGGCGACTGTACAGCTTGATTCGTCAGGATCTTGGGCTACCGCAGAACGAATGGCTTGGCGGCTCATACTCCGAGCTGGGTGAGGATGCCCGTGAGGTTATGGAGGATGCACTGGAGCGCCGCGTCTCTGGGGCTAGCTTCTTCCAACGCGAGAATCCATTTGTGCGCCATGTGGTGCTGCGCAAACGTACCACGCTTGAAAATGAGGGGCTTCTCAAGGCCATTGGGGTGGACGTTCATCCTGATGTCGGATTAGTAAAGGATGTTCACCGCTTCCATGCGCTGTTTGAGGGATTGGCTCTGCGTTCCAGTGAGGACTTCCGTGAGGCTTACAACCAGGCTCGCGGCTTCGGTAAGGCTTTGGCCAGCAGCGGACGTGGAAGCGGCTTCATGAAAAATCTGATGGAGCAGCGCATATGCAGCAGTATCGTCGCAGGGATCAACACCGCCACCAAATTGCTGGGCGGCGAGACGATCACTGAAGAAAGCGATGAAGGTGAGGTTTCAGTGCAAGTACAAAGCACCGATGAGCAGCTAGCCCTGGAGCGGCTGCTAGATCGCCTGAAGCTGGTCAAGGAAGATCCAAAACTTAAGGCAATCCTGCACTACCTGGAGAACGAGGGCTGGCGTGAGCTTGGGTGCATCATTTTCAGCCAGTACTACGACACCGCCCGCTGGGTGGCTGAATCGCTCGCTGCACGCTACCCCGATGAGGCGGTAGGTCTTTATGCAGGGGCTGGTCGCAGCCGGCTCTATCGACAAGGTGACAGCGTGGCCATCGAACGTGAAACCCTCAAGCGCATGGTCGCGGATCGCAAGCTTCGCCTTATGGTAGCCACCGATGCAGCCTGTGAGGGACTCAACCTGCAGACTCTGGGCACGCTAATCAACGTTGACCTTCCATGGAACCCGACCAAACTCGAACAACGCATCGGCCGCATCAAGCGTTTCGGTCAGACACGCGACAAAGTGGACATGCTCAACCTCGTGAACGAGCAGACGGTGGACGAAAAAGTCTACGACCGCCTTTCCGAGCGCATGAAGGACCGCTTCGATCTGTTCGGTTCGTTGCCGGATACCATCAAGGACGAATGGATTGACGACATCGAGCATCTCGGGGAATTTATGGATCAGTACATCAATGCCCAGAAGCAGGAAACCGGCTTCGATCTGCGCTACAACGCAACCATGCGCCCAACTGATAACGACTGGCGCAACTGCGCTCAGGTCTTGTCACGTAGAGATTTCGAGACGCTGATGAGGAAGGGGTGGTGATCGCCGATACCCAATCTCCTACCAATTACGCCCTGATCACGAGACGACTCAACCGTTTCGCACCAGCGTGATTACGAAGACAAAGGGGGGCAGGCAGAAAGAACCGACTTATTTGCCGTACTCTTGGCCGGCAGCTTCTGGCCCAGACTGTGTAAAAACGCAGACACCGTTCTAACGTCTGCGTTGCTACATAAAATCTACCAGTCCTTCGTTAATCGACAGACCTGAAATCTGCGTAGGAATGCGATTTTCGTTCTGGTTCTATACCTCAACCCTGCACTAAAACGCTTTTACTCAGCCTCGGTCGATTGCTGCCTATTGCAGCAATCGGCAAAGTGGCAATAGGGTTCATTCATGCGCTCCTACGAACCAAAGTCGAAAAATAAAGCATGATGGATGCCGTGAGCGAGAAACGAATGTCTGAAGTCATCTTAACCACTTGCGACGTAGTTCAATGATTTACTAGGTCACCGCTTCCCATGCCCGAAGCTACCCGGCAGACGTGCCCACGAATCGAGCATATCAACACGCTTTGGAGTCTTCTTCTCCTTAGTTGCAGCAGGCTTTACCGGCACTTTTGCCTTAAATTTCGCTCCGGCGAACTCTTCCACACTTACCTTAAAGCTCATATGCGTATTGGGAGGTTTCCCGCTCCTTGCGAAGACGGCACCATCTGGCCCCATTTTGCTTGTCAGCCCAAGACGTTCGCAGATCCATGCTGAAACGAACAGCTTGAAGTCACGACCGTCAAATATGTTCACCAACGCACCAAGAAGGGAGTAATCACCATGCTTCTCCGAATGCTCTATACAGTACGTGAGCGCCTGACTATACAGGTAGGACATAAGAACCTTCTTTTCGTCGAGAAGTGTTCGGACAGTGCCTTTACTTAGGGCTACGATCTGTTTATACGATTCCTTCATAATCGTTCCAGCTCCTGCCATTCGTGTAGTGAAGCCAATTTTACCCAAAAAGTAGATACTCTGAATCGTCCCTCGTTTAGAAGGTAACTCGTAACTCCATTTTCGACAGCTACCACCAAGGCTGACCGTCTACTTTTGGCTGATAACTGCCTTTCACGAAGGGTAGCTACCGCTCCCAAGCGGCCCCTCCCTATTACCTCGGAAGCAACCATTACCACTTCAAATTGCTGGACAACGAGGGCCACCAACGACGTTGTTGTTTTTTTCAGCGGGTTCAAGTTATGAATTGAAGTCCCGCGCAACGCGACGCAGTAACCTTCCGCCAAAAACCTCAGTTCTGATGAATACTCTCTCACCAAAAGGAAATGGTTGAATGCATGAACCCATTGCAGAGCGTGAAAAGATCTGGACCGCATTCCTTGAGCGCTGGCCGCTCGAATCCTTGCCAGCCATGACGCTGAAGCAATACAGCCAGGCGGGCACAGATGACTACTTCTGCCGCTGGTTGGAAAAGCACACCGAACCTTTGGGCTCGATCTGGGGTGGTTCATCTTTCAAGTTTGGTGTGTTCTCACGCTTGGACAAAGTGGAAAAGCGCAGCCCGCATCATAGCTTTACCGCAGACCATGCTTGGCTGAACAAATACGGAGATAGTGCGGACGAAGCTTTTGCTCTGGTGCGCGGGTTGATTATCACCGTCGCAAACGCCGCCCGCGAGGGCGATCTGGATGTAATCGAGAAGGTCGATCTCGGTCCGGTGTTCAAATGGAAAATCGCCTTCCTTTACCAAGACCGAGAACGCCCTCAGATCCTTGGCATCTTCGCCGCAAGAGACCTGCGCGCCGCTCTTGGTGAGAAGGCCAGCTACAAGGAAAATCTTGCAGCTCTACACCAGCAGCTGATAACCACTCGTAATGATGAGAATCTGTTTGCCTGCTCCGATCGCCTCTGGGATAAGGCGCAGCACTGGCTATATGAGCAAAGTCTGCCTGAACAAGCGTTGGGCTTTTTCAACAGCCAGCCTGACCGGTTTGAAGCGATCAACACGACTCAAAAAATGGCGGGCTTTACCTTGGGGAATGGTAGGCCGTTAGCGTTGGTGCGGGAGAAGAAAGAACTTTCCGCATTCGTCTCACCAGGGGCTTGGCAGCAAATAGTTACGCCCTTTTCTACAGAACCTTATCCCAGCGAACGTACCCGCCACTCCGGCCTGGCCACCTGTGCACCACAGCTTGTGCAAGGATCTGAAGCGCTTTTGGTTACGCTCAAAAATCTTCGCGACCTTGAGGCGTTCTGCGAAGCCTATGAATTGGACGACGCTGATGTAGAACCCCGGCCACCCTTCACAGAAGAGCTCAATGTAACCATGTCCGCACCTCTGAACCAGATCTTGTTCGGCCCACCAGGCACTGGCAAAACCTACGCCACTATCGAAGCAACCCTGGAAATTCTCGACCCGGACTTCCTTCGTGGCGCAGTAGGTGATCGAGCGCAACTGAAGGCGCGTTTCGATGAGTTCTCCAACGAGGAAAGAGTTCGCTTCGTGACCTTTCACCAAAGCTTCAGCTACGAAGACTTTGTGGAGGGTATACGCGCGTTGCCGGTCGAAGGTGACGATCAAACGGCCGGAGGCATTCGCTATGACGTTGAGCCCGGCATCTTTCGCAAGCTGTGCGAGGATGCCGTCCGCGACAAAGCCTATGAACACAAGGTGGGTGTCCGCGAGCATGCACGGGTGTGGAAAATATCCATTGATGACGCGGGACCAAGCGAGACGCGAAATCACTGCTTCAAACACGGTGAAGCGCGAATCGGCTGGAATAAGGTCGGAGACATCCGTAAGGCCAATCTGGCCGACCCCGCCCACAAACTCGGCACCAACGATCAAAGCTCCTTGAATATGTTCGGCAATGAAATCCTGCCGGGCGACATTCTGCTGTGCCTCAAGAGCAAGACGTCCATTTGCGGCGTGGGAGTGGTAACCGGTGAGTACCGCCTCGATGAGCACCAGGAGCCTTATCTGCGCGATAACTTCGTCCACGTATTACCGGTGCGCTGGCTGGCCAAGCACATCAACTTCGATATTCTAGCCCTGAATGGTGATACCAGCCTGACCCAGAAAACGGTCTATCCCTTGGCTCGTATCAAATGGCCTGCGTTGCAACAGGCACTTCAGGAAGCGGGTATTGCCCTCGAAGCAGCGCCTTTAGCTGCAACGGCGGCGACAGCACATCAACCTCACGTGCTGATAATCGATGAAATCAACCGTGGCAATATTTCCCGGATCTTTGGTGAGCTGATCACTCTGCTTGAGCCCTCGAAGCGCGCCGGTGCCGAGGAGGCTCTGCATGTGCAGCTACCCTACTCCAAGGCTCAATTCAGCGTGCCATCCAATGTGTACCTGATCGGCACCATGAACACCGCCGACCGTTCGTTGGCCGGGCTGGATATCGCACTGCGGCGACGGTTCAGCTTTAAGGAGATGCCTCCCCAGCCTGCTCTACTGCGCAACGTATCGGTAAGTGGTATCAATATCGCGGACCTGCTTTCTGTGATGAATGAGCGAATTGAGGTGCTTCTCGATCGTGATCATTGCCTCGGCCACGCCTACTTCATACCCTTGAAACTAGAACCGACCATGGAGCGTCTGGCCTCGATTTTCCGCAATCAGGTACTGCCGCTGTTGCAGGAGTATTTCTTTGAGGATTGGCAGCGTATTCAATGGGTCCTCAATGATCACCGTAAAGTAGACCCTGCAGACCACTTCGTTTACCAGTCAAAGGCAGACCTCAGCGTATTGTTCGGCGACAAAGTACCCGTTTCCGTCCATAACATGCCTTGGCGAATCAATCAGCAGGCGTTCACTCGAGCGACTGCGTATCGGAGCTTGATCGCTACTGTGCACCAACCGACCGTACCAGCGTCCGAGCCGGATGCAGTTAACCTGTGAGCAGCGTAACGGTTCGTGAGCACGCGCAACTTACCACCGAATCTATAAAGGCTACGCTGGACCGTGCGCAGGTCTCCGTCAGTGCATTCGACTGGCTATGTGAACTGAGCGCCTCCTTTAAGAAAAATGGTGCGCCACTGGTCCAACGCAACGGCCAGCGGTCGCTGAAGCTGGACAATTACGTCGGCATTGTTGAAACGCCTTGCGGCACAAGACTGGAAATCCTTCCCAAGCATAGGCACCACAACGATTGCTTGAAAGAAAGCCGAGCGCTTTTGCAGAAGATGATTCAGGCTGCGTTGGACTTGCCAGTACGCCAGACAAGCATGGCGAGTCTTGAACTATTCGACACGCCTTTACCTGAATGGTTAATGCGTCATTTCCTTCAGGCGCTGGATCATCTTGTAAAACGCGGCATGCGCTTCGACTATCGCAACATCGAAGAACAACAGCAGTTCCTGCGTGGGCAGCTCAATGTGGTGGCGCAGATGCGCCAACCACCCGGGCGCGAGCACCTGTTCCAAATTCGCTACGACGTTTTCCAACCTGACGGTCCGGAGAACCGGCTATTGCGTAAAGCTCTGGAACGGGTGTGCGAATTCACGCGAGATCCTGACAATTGGCGACTGGCCCATGAGTTGCGTCACCTACTGCATGAAGTGGCTCCAAGCCGCAGTATCAGCCAGGACCTCAAACGATGGCGCACCGACCGGCTGATGGCGCACTATCAGCCGATAAAGCCTTGGTGCGAACTGATCCTAGGTGAACAGTCACCACTGGCTGTGAGTGGTGGCTGGCACGGTATCAGCCTGTTGTTCCCCATGGAGAAGCTATTCGAACGCTACGTCGAGGTGATGCTGCGCCGAGATTTACCCTCAGCGGCCACGTTATCGGCTCAACCATCTAGACATTCACTATGCTCACACCAAGGGAAACCTTTGTTTCAACTCAGGCCGGACTTCTTGCTCAGGCATGCAGCCAGCACTTGGATTCTGGATGCAAAGTGGAAGCTGCTCGACGGTGCAGACCCAGACGATAAGTATGGCCTGAAACAAAGCGATTTCTACCAGATGTTCGCCTACGGCCAACGCTATTTGGAAGGCAAAGGTGACATGGTGCTGATTTACCCGAAGCACGATCGCTTTGCCAGGGCCTTAGAGCCCTTCGCCTTCACTAAAGATTTGCGTTTATGGGTATTGCCCTTTGACTTGGTCGCCGGCGAACTCGTAGGCGGTGAGAAGGTAGGCTTACCCTTGGAAGGGCTGAAGTTACAACAACGCCCTGCTAACCCGATTGAATCGCCCCTAATTAAGTAGAGACTCGGGAGCGTCCACTTCTGGCCGATCTCTTCCAGTCACCTCTTCGGCATGCACTGATCAACCCGTGTGCAAACAGTGGTCAGCA
The DNA here is from genome assembly GCF_949767865.1 of Pseudomonas sp. IT-P294. Classification (NCBI taxonomy): domain Bacteria; kingdom Pseudomonadati; phylum Pseudomonadota; class Gammaproteobacteria; order Pseudomonadales; family Pseudomonadaceae; genus Pseudomonas; species Pseudomonas sp. IT-P294. The sequence continues at coordinate 257,324 of NZ_CATKQW010000056.1, forward strand.
CCTATCCAAATATTTGGTAATACGCCGCCCCCCACTGGCTATGCCGTAGATGGGTAGCCTGGTGATGATCCACGCGCGTATTGTTTAAGAAAGTTTTCTCGCCCTTTAGGGGCTCCAGGAATCATCAATCTCTTTGTGACGACTGCTGAAAACAGTTCAACGGTTCTTCATTCAAACCACGTCATGCTCCAGTTTTTCCTCAACTGGAGTTTCATCAATGTTTCACATTCATACTACGGCGGTGCTCAGGCACTCGGAAGTGGTGTTTCACTCAGTCCAGAATCTCGCGACGAATCTTGTCCTGCTCTCGCAGCTCTTCGGCCAGCTCTCGCAGCAGCGGCCTCATCCCGCCCGTCCAGGCATTGCGCGATGAAGCAGCCATACCCTCGGCGCTGCGTGGTCCGGTGCTTCGCTCCCATGGTCGCCATTGCCGGATCAGCTCCGCCTGCCGTGCCCGTCGCTCGGGTGTCCAGCCATTCGCCACGCTCAACCTCCAATAGTTCGTTCTGCATTTTTTTGATTTTCCGCGTGCACGTGGGGGATGCTTGACTGCCGTTGTTCACTTGAACCTGATTGCCGATATTAGCCTGCTTCACAAAGGCAATCTGTTTTGGTGCCTTCAGTTCGGCCAGAGTCTGCAAGGTGGCGCGGCTTTGGCTCTGTGCCTTGAGCGCCAGCCGCAAAAACTTATCCATTCGGTCCAAATGATCTGCCACCATTGCTTTACCCGCCAGATTGGCAAACAGCCCATCAAGGGTATGTGCCAGAGCCAAAAGCATGTTCTCCGCACGGGTCATGTCGCCGCTGTTCATTGCGGCGGTTTGGCGCTTGAGCTCCTCCACGACCTCTGTAACCGGCTCATCAAAGTGCTTGCACGTGACCAGCACGGCGGCGCTCAGGCACTCCGGAGTGAGCGCTATGCGGACCTGAAATTGAGACTGTGTTTCCTCGTCGCGTTTGGGAATACTGAGTGATTCGCTCATGAGGTCGACTCCATATGGGTGTTGTCATAACGCTGGCGCAGCGCTACCCCTGTCACAAAATAAAGAAGTTTCAGTGCGTGACAGGTTACGGACACAATCAGGCGAATTTCGGACTGATTTATGAACAGACGGTTCTTGCTCATCGCTTACTCCCCCTGCCCTACTTTTTCATATCGCCTCTCAGCCACATAAGCCGACGATAGGACGACATCTTGGGTGGGCACTTCTTTGCGCCGATTGCGCCGATGGTGTTCGGCGCTGCGCCGGTCATGTTTGGCGCACTGGCGCAAGCATACTCATGCGCTGCGCCGATGCGCTGGGGGGTTATAGGGGGTGGCGCGGCGCATGTTAAACATACGGAATTGGCACACCATCGGGCGCATCAGCGGAATTCTTTGACAGCTCGACCAACTCCAGGAACTCTCGGATTTACCTTCAACTCGCAAGGTGTGGAACAGGCTGACGATATTGCGATCCAGCCGGTAAATCAGATCGGCCTGCGAAAGGTTGCCTTCGATCTCGACACCCGCACGGCTGGCTACATCCTGGGCCAGGGCTTCACCCAACTGCCGCAGCTTGATCAGCGTGGTGTTGGGGTCACTGGCGAATACTTGTTCGGCCGTACCTGCGAGTTGCAGGAATACCGGGTCGTGTTCTTCCAAGAAGGCAAAGTTACTGCAAAGCGCCATGATCGATCCTTCGAGTGCAAACCAGTGAGTCGGCGATATTGAATTCAATAACGCATAGTGGATGGAGTTTAACCAACTAGAGCCACGCGAACCATGGCACTGGGCCACCCCTTTTCGTGGCGGCCTGTTCAACGCCAAAGAGATCGTTGCATGTCGTCGGTGCAAAAAACGATAGCGAGCGACGCTCTAACTTCTTACACCTTTGCCAAATCCAACTCCCCAATCACACTGCAATCCCCTGCTTGCAACGCTTCCAGCGAACTCGCGGTACATAGCTGTATTCCATGAGGTCCGGTCGCTTGGGCAAACACCCGATGCCCCTGGTGATCGCCGACGATATTCAATCGGTATTTGTAGAGACCGGTTTCGCCTTCGAGCATTTCACCCGTGTGGGCTCTTGGCGATTGGGAGTGGAACAAGTTGAAGACCCGGTCGCGGGGGACGCCAAGCTCTTTCCAGGTGTTGTAAGACTCGCCTTGCTGCAGCCCGGGGCTGAACTTGCCTCGTTGAACGCGACCGACGTAGTGGGCAAACGGCGCTTCTTCGGTGTCGCGAGTGATATTGGAGATTACTTTGACCGGGCTGCCGGGGGCTAGACGTAGCAGGCCGATTGCAACACCTGTTTTGCCGTTGGGACTGAAGGGTTGGTCGGGATTAGCAGTCAGCGGTTGATGGACGATGATCGTCGGGACGGATTCGCCTATCGGATAGATTTTGACTGTAAAGGTCTGCTCTGGCGGCGGAGTTGAGGCTTTGGTGCCCGTTTCCGGCTGCATTTTCCTGACAAAGACTTCCAACGTGGAAGCCAGGTTGCCGAAGATTTCAGCCGCTTCCTCACCAGTACCCTGAGACACTGATTCAAACAGCTTACGCACAATCGCCGAGCGGCTGCTGTTACCGGCCAGCAATACGTGCACGCTTTCCACCGGGTGCCCGGTGAAGGCTTTACTCATAGCGCTGAAAAAGTTCTGAATGCCCAAGCCGATACGAACGGTCAGATAGCTCAAGAGCTTATCCACAGGGACGGCCAGCTCACTGTCGATTTTTTCACCGTCGCGATTAAGCAATGGCAGTTTCAGTACGCCGTTCTTCTCCGGCAAGGCACCTTGTTCCCACAGCGGACGCAAACGCGATACCAACATCACGCTGTTGGTAGAGGCGCTTTGGCTATCGAGCAGGAACATCTCCGAGCCAGGGAAATCTTCTGCGTCCAACGGTCGAACGAAGCCAATACGCTTGGCTCGGCAGACCTCGATGTTGTGACGAAACACCAGATAGGCCATGTTCTCGAGCAGGTTTTCACCGCCAAGGTAGGCGTCCCCGGCGTTGCCGTAATGTTCGAAAACCTCTTCCCAACCTTCATCCTCTTCGGCTTCGGTGGGCAAGCGGTAGCGCCCGAAATCGAAGTCGGTGGTGCCACCGCCGAAGTCGAAAACGCCGTACGAAATGCCACTCTCGGTCGGCTCAATGCCCAGTTTCGGCAGCGCGGCGGCAGCGTAGGCGGCAGGTTCGTTGGCCAGTTCTTCGACGCAGAACTCTTTGAAAACCTCATTCTCAAGTAGCTGAGGCGGCAGGCTGCGCTGCAGACCTCTGCGGAATGACATCAGGATGGTTTCTTTGAGATCACGGGTATAGGCGACCGGGAACGTCATGTAGTAACGCAAAAAGAGTCCGCGGCTGCGCCAGTTGATCGCCATGCCCAAGTACCAGGCGTACAACTCGATCGGGTCGAGCGGATCATCCTGGCTGACGGTCAACGCCTTGCCTTTGACCACATCACGTTTGGTCAGGGCGGGAAGCTGGTATTCATAACCGTTTGCGCGATCGGCAATACGAGTGAGGTTGTCCGAACCATGGCGTAAAGCCCAGTGTTTGATTTTGGACAAGATGCTGGCGACCACTTTGGGGTCGCTGCCGTTATTGCGCAGGCTGTGCAAAGCCTCGTGAGAACAACGCACGTTGTCCCAATCCAGATTGGGGCGGTAAGCCTCCGAATTCCAGGTTTCCAGGCTGCGTTGCAAATCGATGAACTCAAGCACCGTCGGGTTTTCGTAATGCTCGGGTTTTTCTTTTTCCCACTGGTCCTTGGCGCCGATACGCAGCAGTTTGTATCGGCCGTTATCGTCGTAGGCCACTACGCTGCTGCTCGTGCCAAAGTCGATGGCAATGTTCCAGTCCTTGACGTCCGTCACCGGGTCGCGGGCACGCAGCTTGGCTTCGGTCAGCCAAGCCTGATCTTCGCCACAGAACTCCCACATACCCAAGTTCGGGTCGGTGAACTGGGCATCACTGAGTTTGGGTAAACGGCAGATACGGTAGTCGACGTCGCGGTACAGAGTGGCCAAATCAGGTGCTGGAGTGTTCATGATTGCTAGTGGATCCTTGTCGTAGTCCGCATCAAGAGTAGTCAGGCTCCAGCCGCGCTGGATGGCGTGAGTTACAAACGCCTGAGTGTCGAAGCGCCTCACCTGATCGCTGCATGCAATCAGGTAACCGATCCCGTCGGCTTCAAACCAATCGCCAACAACGTCGACCGTTCCCTCTTGCGACAACCAATACTCTTCCCCTCTTATCGCTTTGGAGTAGCCATCGTGTAGAGGATTGTCCTCGGTGGTAGCAAACGCTACCAGCTCGACCTTGGTGGGAACACGCCATGGGCCAGTGCCCATGATCAGTTTTTCATCAAGGATTTCCTTTGCCTCGCACAGACTGTAGGTAGAGTGGGCATCGCAGTCGTAGTCCCACATCAACCGAGTTTGAGTGTCGTACAGAATCAACGCGGACTCTTCGGGATACCCCACCAGCCAAAACCGCGAGGCGGCAATTTCAGATGCGCACTTGACGCGCAGGTTTGCCACAAACGCATTGCGGATACGGGGCGGAGTACTCCCTGACATACGGCGTTCCTTTAATGTTTTGACTTGTTTTAGCAGCCCTATCAACTGACCGAGCAAAGCGGGCGAAGACGAAGCCTGGTACATGGTCATTGGTCTGGTAGGACTCTGTTTTTAAACGGCAATCCATGGGCGGTGTTGGCACCTATTCCGTCGCAGCCAAGGGGAGACGCTGTCGCTCGCCTCCCGCATTGGCCAGGCCTGGCAACCACTGCGCCGTGATTACATCCCCTCTCAATGTGGCTCGCTGATGCAGGCGATAGTCGTATTCAACGCCCGCGTCCACCTGGCACAGCTCTGCCTGGCGATCGCGCCAGATCAGGTTATGGATACCCAGGCATCCTTCAAGGATGTGCAGCTCGGAGACATGTGCCGGGCGCGCCTGGGATTTGCAACGCTCGGCCAGCAGGTCCCACAGTTCAAGCAGGCGTTCCCATTGGGCGGCGCTGGCCAACAAACGCGCCAGCTGCCTTCCCTGGTCTTCGCCTTGAATGAGCCACGTGCTATTGAGCTCCTGATCGCTCGAGATGGCGTCGAGCAAGGTCAATTGAGCGGACAACTGCGCGCGCAATGGGTCGTCCGGGCATTCGTGCGCGGCTGTCGGAAACGCGACGATGGAGACCGGTTCCTGTTCGGGCTCTGATACCGGCTCTGGGAGTGGTTCGAGCGAAACTTCCCGTGAGGCGACGATTTCAAGTACCAACCGCTGAATCTCACAGTCGCTACCCAGCAGTTTGATCAGCTCTACTCTAAGCCATTCCACTTTAGGGATCTGTGAGGAGAGCTCGTCCATCAAACCACCTCCAGCAGGTCGCGCAACTGTGCTCGTACCTTGAGTTTGTAAGTCAGCTCTTGGGCAAATCCGAGTACCGCGTTGCGTTGTGTGACCGATAGTTTCAGGAAGCGTCGACGCAGCACGGCGATGGCCTCCAGCGACGGCTCGGGGAAAGGTGACTCGACGTCTGGAATCTGCAGCGAACCCGACATGAACGCCAGATCCTGCGGACTGACGCTGGACCAGAAGTTCTGAAACAACAACGGCAAATAGAGCTGCAACAACTCGACGTCCTGCAACTCGCCCAAGCCGGACACGGCAGCTGAAGCAACGTGTACGGACGCTTGCGCCAGTTGAGCCGGGCTTTGTTGTGTCAACACGTACTGTGCAAGCCAGGTAGCATCGTAGGGCCTAAGCTGTTCACCCTCCGGCAACGTAATACGCTCTGCTATCGGCTCATAACGAAGTACTTCCCAACTCGTGCATTGCAACTCGGTGAGTGTTCTGGAAACGTCAAACAGGTGATGAGCCGTAGCCTGCTCATAGATCAGTGTGATGTGCACCTGCGCCATCTGCTTGCTTGAATTGCGGCGCTCGCTCAATTGCTTGAGCACCGAGCCTGCGGTATGCGCCGAATGGCTGTTTAGGAACACCCACGGATCACCATTGACCAAGGTGATTTTCCACAAATCGTCGGGCGCGGCCGTTGACTCAAAACAGGCGATCTGATCGCCGATCAGGACTAAAGCATATTTCTCGATAGACACGGGACGGTCCCAATTGATGGCCTCAACACGCCGAAACCGACGTGCGAGGCATGGCTGTCAGATTGCCTCAGGCTTTTTGAACTGCTCAACCGCCGCATCCAGTTGCGCGAAAATGGCTTCTTCAGTTTTCTCAGGTGCCATGGCTTTTTCGGCGGCGACAATTTTACCTTCGGTCTCTGCCGCTGCGGCCGGAGCAAGACGGCCTTCAAAGTATTTGAGCAGACTGATGACGTCAGTTGTGGAGTTCAGCAATGAGGTCAAACGAGTGCTGGTGAAGTACTCCGGATTGTTCGCCACCAGCGGCCAAAGATTGGCCATGGTGCCTTCACGGACATTGAATTTTTCATCCATACCTTGGGCTCCGACTACCAGGCCGGCGGCATATTTATCGGCATCGGTGATTTTGTCCGTCTGGGCAGGGTCGAGTTCAAAGGCACGAATTTCTTTCATGTACGCATCAAAACTGTCGAAGTTTTCGGGTTTGATATCTTGACGGGATGCCTGAATGGCTCTGTCACCGATGTCTTTGAGTTGCTCGCCAGGTCGGAAAATCTCCATGATCTGTAGCACGGCCTGGACCACGTTGACGAACGTGTTGAGTTTTTCAAGGCTACCGATCAGCACCGGCACAATCTTGGGCAGTACGGTAGTACAGAACGTAGCAACGGCCGGACCAATGGACGCGATTACCGGTGTAATGGTGGCTACAACGCTCGCTACTGTGCTGAATACTGCTGCAATGAGAGGAAATACCATGGTTCAGATTCCTAGATTGAGTCGAAAGATTTAAGGAGTTCCAGCCGCTTCATCGGCCGTTGTGCGCAGGTCGCGTCGAAGGTTTCCAGCGAGTCACCCAACGCGTCAAAAGCTTGATCGAGCAGCGGACGAATAATGATCCAGTCCTCTTCGTACCAATCAGGAATGCTGGCGCAATCCTCGAAGACCTTGGCTAATAACCCGAACACCTGTGCAGGTGTCAGGTTGAGCGAATCGCTTAACGCTCGAGCCTCAATTCCAAAGCGTTGTGCGATGCGCACCTGCAATGGTTTCGAGCTGTCCGCCTGCAAACGCATGTGGTTGAGTGTGAGGAACATGTTGATCAGCAAGCAGCCTTTTTCCAGCACCTGCGCCAGCTGCTCTGGCTTACTCATCAATGGATCTGCAGCCAGTAGCGGCAGCAATTTGTCTCGTTGCTCCCAGAGCTGGAGACGACCGCGTTGCTTGATCGCTGACTCCGGTATTTCTGCCGCGTCAGTTTGCGCAATCTGCTCGATCTGGACGCGCACAGCACCGTGCCAACCGCCGCAGTAGACGATGGTTTCACCCGGTTTGAGCAGCGGTAGAAAGGCCTGCTGTTCTTCGCTCAAGCCAATGGCATCACCGATGATTTTTCTGTCATCGGCAGCGAACAGACGGTGGACGATTTTGGTGTTCGTGTTCTTGATCACGTCAGCAATCAGCTTGTTCGGAATTTGATCGGCAATGATCAATCCCTCTCCATACTTGCGCACCTCCGCGAGCAAGTTAGCGAACATTTCGACGCCCATTTTTTTGGATTCGGCATCGCCGGGCTCCGGCCGCGACAACAGACGATGAGCTTCTTCGATAAGCGTCAAATGCTGGAATGTCGGTTGGACTCTATGCCGCTGTTTCATGCACTCAGCCAAGCGATTGATGATCAATCCCATCAACAGGGCCTTATCCTTCTCGTCTTTGATTTCTTCCATTTCGATCACTACGTGGCGATCAAGTAACTGGTCGAAATTCATCGAGTAGCGAGAGTTGAGCATCCGTCCTTTGACCCCGAGCGTCAGGCTGGTCAAACGCGCGACCAATGAGCCACGGTACTTCTCTTCGAACTCGCGCCCCATTTGCTTGGACATGATGACCTTGTCCAGTTTGGCGATCATGTCGGAGAAGGTGGGCCAGGCGTCGCTGCCGTTTCTCCAAGGATCGTCGAGCAAGAAGTTCTGTGTACTGTGAATATCCCAACCCTTGGCCTTGTAGGCCTCGATAATTGCCTCTTCGACAATCGACGGCATCGCCGCTTCCATTGGAAACACTGCCGCCAGCGTGGCATTCAACACCGAGATATGGCTGGCCAGATTCTGCCGGCTGGAGACCAGTTCAAAAGGATTCAGGCGGAACGGTGTGAGATCTTCACGGCCCAAGGTGTAGTAATCGACCTCAACCCCGCGACCGTGCAGTGCGCGGTATTCAGTTTTGGCCGGTTCGATCACCATGAACGGTAGCCTGGACTCCAGCAGCAGGTTCATGCAGGTAGTAGTTTTCCCTGCTCCCGTTACGCCAGTCACGAAAACGTGCTTGGACAGTTCTTTCAGTGGCAGACTGACCGGTTTGAACTCCAGCAGCCGGCCATGCTGGATAATCTTGCCGATCTTCAACGTCTTGTCGGCGCATGTAGCATCCGTGCCGGTATTAAGGGCAAAGTCGACATTCTTGCGAATTTTCAATCCGGGCAACTCGAGGCTCGGCAAACCGGCGACCAACGCCAGCTCTTCAATGTTCAGCCATGTCGCGCCCAGCAATTCGCCTGCCGGAAGCAGCGGCGTGCTGTGGGCAACGCAGTTGTCAGCGGAAATACCTTTGCTCTTCAGCCGCCGTAGCTGTAACAACTCCGGCAGGTTGAAAGTAGTGCCGGACTGCAACTTATGAACCCGTAGCGGTGTGACGCTTGAGTTATTCCCCTGGAAAGTCGAAATCAAACCGCGAGATAGCCGCTCAAAGGTACTGCGAGCCTCGGCGCTGACATAAATGGCTGTGCGGTACATGCCTTTACTGCGCCCCTGAAGGAAACGTTCGATCAACGTTTCGCTCAGGTGTTTTTGCAGCTCTTCGGCGCGTTTGTCGGTGCGCTCACGGGTCATGGCCAGACTTTGACCGCCACTCACCCCATTGGCTTGGGAGTCACTACTACCTTCGGCCCTTGAATCACTGGTGCCAGTGCCCGAGTCTCTACTCGTACCGTTTTGAGTTGATTTGCTGGAGGAGTTGCTGGAGGCTCCCATGCTGGAACCCCGGTTGGAGGACGTCGAGGTGCCTTTAGTGTCAGTGGTCGAGGTTCCGGCGGTCTGGGTGCTTTGCCATCCGCTGTTCTCGGACTGCTGCACGGACTGCTTGATATGCGCCGACAGCAACGTCGAAAGGTTGTAGACGCTGTCTAGGGTAGCGCGGACTTCATCGTCCTTGCCGGGCTCCGCATAGATAGTCAGTTGCCAGGTTTCTCCGACCAGGCTGTTGGCCAGTCGCTCGACGCCCTGGAAGTCCTCTTCTGCCGCACGGTCGTTTTCATTGAACGAAGGCACACCGGTGATCATGCCCAAGTGACGGCTATCGTGATAAAGATTTTTGAACTTGTCGTCATCAGACCGAACGTCTTCAAGTCGAGCGCCGAGAAAGTTACCTTCAAAGGTAGCCCGCAGCATTTTCGATGCATCCGGAATATCGATGTCCTGCGAAGATGTCGCGACACCAAGGTACAAATTGATGCCTTCGGGTCGGCCAGACAGGATGTACACGCTGGCGCAGGAAGTACTGTTCAGGCAGGAAATGACATTGGTCATTGCCTGACGATAGGCTTCGGGCTTTCCTTCACCGATTTCGCTGATGTGCAGCATCCGATAACGGATCTGGCTATCAGGCAGTTTGGGTAAACGGACCAGCTCGGCAAAATTTGGAGCGTCCCAATCAATGCTTGGCAAGTCATTGGCCATTGGCACCAGGCTTTTCAATGCCGGCGAAGTTGGATCGTGTTTAGCGTTCATTCAATAATCCCAATCCATGAGGAGGTCCCAGGCACTCAGCGCTTACGAATGTTGAGCAAACCTTTTTCATCGAAATGATGGTCGTAGTGCGTGCGAAAATAGCGGTCCACTGACTGCTCGTAAGTCTTTTTCTTGAGCCATTCGATGACCTCGATATTGGCATCCGGCTTACTCCGCAGATGTCGTGCAAGCGCCAGACCCAGTGCAGTTCTGCCCTTGGCGTCGAGCATTTTCAGGTCGGAACCCTGATCGACCAACAGCTTGACCAACCGTAAGTTGCCCATTCGGGTTGTGATCATTTGCCCGTCTGCCGCGTGCATCAGTGCCGACCTCGAATACTGGTCGGTTTCATTGATGGTCGAGGCAAACAACTCGACGACACCTGCGTGAGGTTTGAATCGCCTGGACATGGAGAGCTGAATCAACGGAGTTTGCCCGCTGTGATTTCTGATGTCTGGCTGGACGTAGCGGAACAACAAGCGGCACGCTTCCACGTCACCCGCCTCGGCGGCTAGATGCAGTGGGGTGTTGCCTTTCTCGAAGGCATCGGCACAGTCGATGATTGATGAGTGAGCGCGAATGTAGCGCTCAAGGTCGCCTACATCTCCAGAGTTCAGCGCCTCATTGAACTCACGGGTATTGAGCTGTTGCTCGGTCAGAACAGTGGGTTCGATCCGGAAAGAGAAAGCGCGCCGGTTGTCGTCCTCAGACGGCGGGCGTTCAACTGGGCTCAGGTCGCGCGAGGTCCAGTTTTCCAGGTCCTGTGGTGTCCAGACCTTGTCGTCCTGGAAGTGGAACAGAGGTTGCCAGTCTTGTTCGTCGCCAATGGTCGCGCCCTTGGCACTTCTCAGGAGAGAGCCAAGCTCTTTCTCCATAAATCTTCCGAGCAGAACCACAAAGTTCTCGGGCAGTTTCGTACTGGCAGCCAGATGAACACCGTATCGCCCATCAAATAACGTGCTTGAAGTGTTCAACATCCACAGGGTTGCCGGTTTCTGGTCAGGATGATCGAACGCCCACTGACGGGTGAAGCGCGCGACTGACTCACACCAGGCAAGATCTTGATTGGAAGCTTCGATGCGGCACACATCAATGGCGAGAAAGTGCACCGGCCCTTTCGGAACTTTGACGACAGACGAATAGTGAGTGTTCATGGCGCAGGGCTTCCATTTCCGATGGGCATGATTCAACAAAGAGCAGCTGATGGACGCGATGAGTCAGGCACAATCGCCAAACCGAATTTGCACCAGCATTGGTTGGGAGCGGGATGTAAGACACGGCAAGATTTACATCCTTGCGCATTGCACCAAAGGCCGAGCACGTAGACGAACCCGCAACAAGATCGCTATCGGCCGCAGCCCCGGCTTCTTGAATACGGCAAGCATCGGGAAGGCGAGTTCTCTCATACCTTCACCCAAGAGCGTTTTGCAATAGCGTTCTTCACGCAATAAAACACCGCGATCAACAGCACGAAAGCGACCCATTTATAGGGCGTAACTTTCACCAAAAAACTCGCTGCGATCCAGTCCTCCCAAGACCGTCCATTGCCGGCCAGAAACAAGCCAACTGTAGCCAGTTGGGTCATCAGGACATACGCGCCCCCAAACTTGAGCAAGAACAGCAGGACTTTTTTACGTTGGTCCACATACTGCTGTTCACTTTCCGCCGCCGAGCGCATCGCGCCCATAACGCCACCCACTATCAATAGGCCAATGCCTCCTGTAATCAGCGTCAAAAAGGTGGATGCCTGCTCAATATCAGCCTTGCCGGCATACAAATAGAGGTAATAGACGAAGTACCCAACGTACAACGCAAAAACGATTTTGAACGGTCGCGACATGGCAACAAAGCCGATCAGCGCGACGACAAATGCGATAAATACCAACATCCCTTTCCCCTGCTACAACACTTACTCCGTGGCGTCCCGATCTGATCGGCACTGCATCGGGCCCAACGATATCATCATGATATTACTTTGTGCGTCTGCGAGGACTCAAAAACCCCGTAATCGCGCAAGCCATTCGGCCAGAGTGCGGTCGATAACGCCTGCGCGGTGACGACTCAACGACTCGCTCCCACACTTTGGGCAGCAAGCGAACCAGTCGCCTGGCCCAAGTGCATCGCTTCGCGGCGCTACGGTTTTCTTCCATCTACACTCATCGCAAACAAAGGTGAACGGCTTAGGTTTAATGGGCATAACGACTCTCCAAAAGACTTGAAAACTTGCGATCTCCAGCATCTCTTTGGACCCCGGACAATCACCCTCGATTTGCTGATCAAACTCCCCACATTACCCGCAGCACTCTCGCGGTATCCGCTCGATCAGCTCGCGCAACTGCTACTGAGTCCGACGCCTTCACACTGACGGAATCAATGACTGCAAAATCTTCAGCTTTCCTTGCAGCTGTTCCACATGCGCTTTCTCCGCTCGCAACGCCGAGCGCAACTCTCGATTCTCCATCTCCCACATACGTGCCCAGCGAGTTGCGCTCCGGCACACCAGCATCATCTTCCAGATGCCGCGTAGCCGCAGATACTGAAACATCAAGATCAACAGGATCAGCCCAAGCAACACCAGCGCACCTGCAGAAACCACGTCCAACGCGTTCATATCCACTTCCTTAGTGAGTCCGAGTTATCTCGAAGACATTCACAAGATATGTAGTGTTAAGCGACAGGTCTAGAATGTAGACTTATACAGGTAAACAAAACGAGCACATGGAGGGGACATGAAACGCAAGCAATCGATCGAGCAGGTTCGCTGGGATCTGGCACTTCGCTATCGTTTGATCGAGACCGTTGCCTGGTGGGAAGGCCGGCTGACCACGGGACACCTGATCCAGAGCTTCGGCATCAGCCGGCAGCAGGCGTCCAAGGACATCAATACCTACATCAATGAACATGCGCCTAAAAACCTTACATATGACAAACAGATAAAGGGCTATGTGCCGAGCAAGGTGTTCAAACCGCTGTTCATTGACGACAGTGCGAGCGCCTATTTGCACCTGCTCTATCAAAACAACGCACGCGCGCCGCACATCGAAGGCCTTGCCCTGGCCTATGCCCACACCAAAGTGCTCGAAGTACCGGATCGTTCGATCAAGGCTGAGATTCTTCGCCCACTGCTCAAAGCCTGCCGTGAGCACCTGCGTCTGGACATCGATTACGTCTCGCTAAACAGCCCGGAGCCCGAAGGCCGCACGATTGCGCCGCACACATTGGTGTACACCGGGATGCGCTGGCATGTGCGCGCCTACTGCGAGAAAAACCGGGAGTACCGCGACTTTGTACTGAGCAGGCTAAGAGGCGTGCCCGATATGCGGGAGGATGAAACCGAAAACGGCATTGATGGAGATGAGGTGTGGAATACCGAGGTGGCGGTAATCATCAAGCCTGACGGGCGCTTGAATAAAGCACAACAAGCGATCATTGAAGTCGACTTCGGGATGACTGATGGGCAATTGGTTGTTCCGAGTCGAAGGGCCTTGGTGATGTATGTGTTGCAGCGCTATCAGATTGATCCAAAAAACCTGAATCCAAATCCTGAGGCTCAGCAGATTGTGGTCGCAAACCTCAAGGAGTTGAAACCCTGGCTGTACGATTGAACCAGGGCTTTGCCTTTAGTTGAAACAGCCCCGCACAAGTCCGGTCTCCGCATCGGCTCTCATAGTATCCAGGTTCTCGCAGGGGATTTCGGCTCAATCTCGACTAATCCCAACGCCTGCAGAATCGGCAACACGTAAGTGATGTTTCTTGGGCCGAAACTGCCTGTGGTAGTTAAACGAGATGCCCGGCAAAGTGGACCTGCCTCCTCGGGAACTGTCTTCGCGTTTATCACGCACGGTCCTCTTCGGTCGTGGTTATGGTCATGCAAGTACTGGATTGCGTTCTCGAAAGCGCTACGGGGAACAACCATCGACGTGGAGCCAGGGGTCACAGTGACCCCATTGGCACTCACTGCTACTACGTTAAAAGTCCGTTGCCCACCGGGCGTATTCAACACAGTCATACCGCTGATCAGTGGCCAGACGGATGCAATGGTGTTCGCTGCTGAAAAACTCATTGTGTTTGCTCCCTGTAGGCAGATAAATAAATTCGAAACGCACTATAAGCCCTCACGGATAACTAAACCCCTTAACCAACGTCAACTCCCCCACCGCCCGCATCGGCACCAGGAACGTCTCCATCTTCTCATTCGGCGTCCCTTCCTCCGTAATCACCGTCACCTGCGCCGTGGTCAGCGGCTGAACCGCCTCTTCCTGTCCTTCTTCGTCACTGCGATACCCGCCGCCGAAGTAGTTCACGTACACCAGATACTGCCCCTTGATCGGCGCCGGCATGGCGAAGATCTCCGGGCCGTACCCCGTGGTCACGTCGACATCCAGCGCTGCGCCGTTGGGTGCGACACGGTCGCCGTACCAGATGTGTGCGCCGTCGGGCGTAATCAGGTGCAAGTCCAGGTCCGTGTTGTCGCTGTCCCAGGACAGCAGCACCCGCAACTTGGCCGGGGTTGCGCCGCCGCTGGCGTTGAGAAACTGCGTGCGATGCCGCTGCTGGCCATCGGGGCTGCGGACTTCGACGCTGTTGCTGCCTTTGGGAAACGAGAACGGGCGATCAAAGCGCCCAGCGGGATCAATTTTCAACGGCATGCTGACGCCGTTGACGATCAACCGGCCTGGTTCGCCGGACTTGGGCGTGGCTTTGATCTGGCCGGTGATGCGCGCGGTGTTGGCTTGGCCCACCGGCGTGTTCACTGATGAAGCCGGGTAGTTGACTGTCTGACGGAAGTTTTCACCTTCCCCCTCAATAGCCCCCGTACGCCAACCGCCAACAGGCGTATCAAGTTTTACGGCGCTATCGGAGGCGAACACCGTCGGTAATACGCAAAAAGAGCAAAGGAACAGGAAGACCTGTGGGTAACGGAGTTTCATGGCCTATTCCAGCAAGAGGTGGCGGGCGAGCCCTTCGATGTAGGTTTCATCCTGGCCATTGGGGTGTGCTTCGAAGGCCAGGTGCAGGTATTCGTGGGTCAGGTCGAGGCGGTCTTGCAGCGTTAGCACGCCGCGCACGTAGATGCGCTGGCGTTCGCGGTCGACATAGGGGCGGCCGAAGGCCAGGCGGCAGACGGCGAAGGTGCTGACTTCGTTGTAGCCGACTTCGCTTTCCAGACGTTGGCGCCAGCCGCGACGTTGGGTTTGCAGCCAGTCCTGGGCGGCGGGGAGCGCTTCGCAGGAGGCGACCGGATTGTCCCAACGGCTGAGGCTGGCACGCGGGTAGGCGTGCAGCAGAATGGCGTCGTAGCGTTGGCCGGCGTTGGCTTGTTCGACGGCTTGCTGCCAGGAGAGTTTGTCCGGGCCCGGTTGGTCGGAGTGGTAGGTGACGGTGCTGCCGGCGAGAACCAGGTCGCTGGTCCAGGCTGCGATGTAGCGTGACTCGGCAGTGGCCGGACGTGGGGCAACACGTTGTCGGCTGCTGCTGTCGTCGATGCTCAGGCAGTCGCCGTGGCGGGTGGCGTTTTGCAGCAGGTAGGTGCGGATGGCGATGGCCAGGGCTTTGGCGGCCTCGGCAGGTTCGGGCTTGGCTTCTCGTTGCAGAACACGGGCGACGTATTCTTCGCGGTCCAGACGGGCGATGAGCTTGTCCTTGAGCAAAAACAGTTCGCCGTCGCTGTGGATATCGAGTTGATTGCCGCTGGTGAATTCAACGCGGTAATCGCCTTGCAACGGCCCGGCAGTAACAACCCGATCCCCGGCCAGTACACGCCCGACCGGATAACGGGAAAATAGCCCGACCTCGACGCAGCGTCCTGCCTCCGAGGGCCAATCCACCGGCAACACCGAAGCCAACGCCGCTCCGTAGTGACGCAGCACCATCTGGCTGGTTCCGCGCCCTCCAGCCCAGACGGGCGTGCCATCCACCGTCCAACCGGCAAACCCGCCCTGACGCGACGACGGATCCTGATCTCCCAACCAGCTCCAGGTTTTCACCCGCAACCGACCACCGAGTTCACCCACGACGTTGCCGTCAGCGGCGTTCAATACCACATCCAGCAACACCCGCCGCGCCTGATCCTGCGCGGGCATAACCGTCAGCGCTTTGAGCAATTCAGCCACCGGCACTCGTGTCGAAGGCTGCAGCGACGGCAAGTTCAGCAACCACTCCGGCGCCTGTCGCGACTGCCAGTACGTGCGCCAGTCAGCGGCAGCGATGCCCAAGCGTGCCGGCTCGAAATACAACCCGCACGACTTCACCAACGCCTGATCGCGTTCAATCTTGCCGCCCGCGGAACAGCAATAAACCTCTTCCTTCGACTGGCCGCGACATTCATAGGGCGATTCATGCGCGCCGTTATCCACCAGCCAGCCGTACACAAACAACTTCCACACACTGCCCAACGGGGTCTGTAGATCAGCAGGCATTGGCTGGTGTGAGATCACCTGAGTGCGGCTCAACGAGATCAACTCGCCCTTGAAGCCCAGGCGCAGCGGCTCGTCCTGCGCTGTCGCTAGCGCAGGGATCAAACACAACAGCCACCAGACCAGGGGGCGGATCACATCAGTTGACCGTGATCTGGCCAAGCGCCGGTTGCTGTTCCTGGGCCTGATGCTGTGGCGCATAGACCTGCGTGAAACGCACCGGCGGCAGGTTGAACTGGCCTTTTTGCGAGAAGCGCACCAGATGACGCAGGCGCAATTCGCCACTCAACGCATCCACAGGAATCGCGTAAGCCATCTGCCCCGGCTCGAAGCGCGCCTTCTCCAGCGCCGTCGGTTCGGTGCCCGCCTTGCCCATCAACTTGATGCCCCAGGTGGTGCGCTCGACATCGGCGCCCGGTGGCAGCGGCACTTCGATCATGCCGTAACGCAGCGGTTTCGCGGCTTTGCTGGTGATGATCACTTCGTCCAGATAAAGGCTGTCGCTGGACAACGGTTTGCTCCCCACCGCTTCAAGTTTGAAGTTGAAGGCTTCGTCGCCCGGCACCAGGCGCGACAGGCGACGGGTGATGGTCACCGCCATCGGGTCAACTGGCGGTTGTTTGGTCTGGAAGCTCAATGCCGCCCGCAGCGGACGCTCTTGCGCTCCCGCCAACGCTAGCACCGCAGGCACAGGCGTAGCACCCTGCCACGTCCAATACATCTCACCGGTAGCGCCGTACTGTTTCTTCCAGCCCTCGCCGGGGGCCAGTGCGATGGTCGGCGAAGCCTGTTCGATACCGCGTTGCAACCAGGTCAGCGCCAACGCACGTTCGAGTGTCGATTGCTGCGGCAGCAAACGTTGCAACAGCGCTTTCGCGTGAGCTTGATCAAAGGTTTGCAGCGACAGGTTCAGCGCCTCGGCAAACGGTTGAGAACTGACGGCCAGACGCTGCTGCGCATCAGGCAGTTGACGGTTGAAAGCATCAGGCAACGTCACCTTGGACTGACGCGCCAGAGAGGCCGTCAACGCACGCGCCGCCGCCAACCCCAGCGCCGAATCCGGATCGCTCATGACAATGCTGTCTTCGCCGTCCTCCATCAGGTTCGCCGCATTACCCTCGCCGGCTTTCGACAGGTCATCCATCAACCCGCTGAGCAACGTGTTGACCGGCAATTGCATCTGCTTGGCGAACGACAGAATCAGTGCACGCTGCAACAGCGGGGTATTTTTCGCCTGCTTGGCATACACCTCCAGCACCCGCTGCCAATGCTCCGGCGGCAGGCTCAACTCCAGCGCTTTGCTGGCGTGCCAGTCGGCGTAATAGGCGTACGCGGTGAGGAACGCATCCGGCTCACCGTCCATGCCCCACCAGGTGAAACTCGCCGACGGCCCGGCCATTTGCACCAGACGCAGACGACTGTTTTGCATGATCAGGCGCAAGCGATCACGGATCTGCGGGTTCGAGGACAAGACCGGATACGCGATGCTCAATGGGAGCAAACGGCTGGCCGTCTGCTCGACGCCGCCATACGGATAGCTCAGCAAATCATCGAGCGCCGAGCGGAACAGCGCTTGCGGACTGTCATCCAGGCGCAGGCGAATATCCGTAGCATCCGCCGGCAGCGTCAGCGGCGTATCACCGCTGGCCACGTCCAGGCTTTGGCTTTGCGTGACCTGCCAGCCTTCACCGGTCGCGGTCAGACGCACGGCCAGCGCATCGGCGGTTTTGCCGTCCTGCACCAGTTCAGCGGTCCACTCACCCGAGGCCAATACAAATGCTGGCAGTGGGATGTAGTTGATGCCGTTGTTCAGGGTCACCGGCACACGTTGATCGGCGCCGCCGTAATGGATGACCAGCTCGGCCTTGACCGGTTTTTCAGACTGGCTAAACGCGAACACACCCAGATCCGGCTTGTCGCCCGTGCGGAATTTGCTTGGTCCACTCCACTTCAGGTACAGCGGTTTTTCCGAGCGCACGAATTGCTTCTTCTGCCCGACCTGACCGTCATCGGCGATGGCTCGCGCAGTGATGCGCCAGCGGGTCAGCGAGTCCGGCATCTTGAAGGTGAAACGGGTTTTGCCATTGGCATCGGTCACCAATTCAGGCTGCCACGCGGCGGTGTCGACGTCTTCGCGACGCGGCCGCTCCAGCACTTTCACGCCACGCTCGCTGCGGTTGGCTTTGCCCGGCGCGCCCGGGCTACCCGGCAATGCGACGTCGTAGCTGATGAACGACAAACTGGCACTGGTGCGCACGTTGTTGCGGCGCGGGTGGTAGAAGAACTGGTCGATGGTCGGCGCCACTTCCGGTTGCAGCGCGTAGATCATTTCGTCGACGACACTGACCGTCAGGTGCGCCGGAATCGGCTTGCCGGCGAATTGCGTGGTCAGGTCAACCGACACCGTATCGCCCGGCTGATACGTCTCTTTATCGGTGGCGATGGCCACGTCGATCTGCGGCGCAATCACCTTGATGCCGGCGTTCTGGAAGCTGTATTGGCCACCCTTGGTGTACAGCACCGAGAACGTCAGGTTCGGCGCGAAGGTATTCTTCACCGGGATGCGCGCGCGATATTGGGTGTCGCTGAGCTTTTCCATCTTCAGCCAGTCGCCGCCCTTGGACAGCAACGCCGTGGCCTCGACCTTGTCCCGCTCCAGCGACAGCAATGCATCGCTGATCGGCTCAGGGAATGTAATCAACGCGAGGGCTTCGTCGCCGGCCTTGTACTCGGGTTTATCGAGGACGATTTCCACCGTGCCCGGCACGGCTTTGACGCCGTCGCCAGTAACCGAATGGCCGGTCGCACCAACCACGCGGCCATGGTCATCCTTCAACGTCAGGTTGTAGGTGCCCGGACGTTCGAAGGCCAACGTGAAGTTTTTATCGGCTGCGGCCAGTTTGCCTTCGCCGATGCTCTGGTCTTCCAGGCGCACCCAACCGTAACTGCTTGGTTTCACTGCTTTGCTTTGTTCGCTGCCGCCTTCATTCAAATAGCTGAACGTGACCTTGTCGCCCACCGCACTGAAACGTTGCGGCGCCCGCAGACTGAAACTCGCGGCACCACGGTCGATGAGGATTTCCTTGGTGGTCTTGACCCGATACGCCGCGCCATCGCTGGCAAAAACCGTGAGCATGTAGCGGCTTGGTTTTTCAGCGGCTGGCAGCTCAAGGGTCGCGTTGCCCTTGGCGTCGGTGGTCAGTTCGGTGCTGGTCAGCTCCACCGGGAATTGCCCGAGGTATTGCAGTTCGTTGTCGACCATCGACAGTTGTTGAGCGCGCAGGCTCAAGCTCAACTTGGCGTTGGCCACTGGCTTGCCGTCCGGGTACAGCAGCACCAGGCTGCCTTTCACCGGCTCGCCGGTGCGGTAATCCTGCTTGGCCAGGTTCAAGGAAACTTCGAAGTGCGGCTTGATATATTCGGCGACACGGAAGGCGCTGCTATAGGCCTGGTCCTTGTAGCTGAAACGTAGCTCGTAACCGCCGGCCACGGCGTTGTCCGGCAACTGGAAGCGACCTTGGGTGCCGGCCTTGGAATCGAGTTTCAGCGCCAGCGATTGCAAGGCTGTGCCGGTGGCATCGAGCACGGTCACGTTGACGTCGGCAGCCGTCGGCGCCACGGAATCCCGGGCGTTCTTGAACTCGCGACCGACGATTTTCAGCGACACCCAATCCCCCGGCCGATACAGCGGTCGATCCGTGAAGGCATAGAGTTTGGTGTCGTAGATTTCGCTGTCGTAATAGAAGTTTTCGGAGACAAACACCCCGCCCTCTTCGTCCTCGCCAATGACGAACGAACGCTCGGGGCTGACGTGTTTCAGACGCAGCAAACCATCGGCATCGGTAGCGCCGCTGCTCATCACACCCAGGCCATCGGTCCACAGCACATTGACCTTGGGCACCGAACTGCCTTCGTGTTTGCGCGCGGCCCACACCAGCAGTTCATCACCGGCAATCTTGCTCACGGCCACGGTATTGGAAACGAACACCATCGTCGTCGCGCGGTACTTGCCGATCAGCGCTTCCACCAGATACAGGCCTGGTTTGAGGTTGCCCAACGGAATGTACACGTTGCCCGGTGCGACGCTGACGAACTCGCTGGACGAGCCGGCCAGGTTCACGCCCTCAGGCGGCTGGATCGGCTTGGCTTGCCACAGCGGATAACGGAACTGGCTGACCACCGGCAGGCCCGGGATCAAGGCGAATTGCGGCTGCGCATCGTAAGGCGTTGGCGCGGCAATCGCGCTGCCCATCTTCAGTTCCGGCACTTCTTCGGTGACTTGTTTACGCGATTCGTAGGAGAACGCGCGCTGCATCACCCGGCGGGATTTGCGATACCAGTTGTCCCACAGGTACGCGAGGGTGTTCGACAGGCCCTCACCCTTGAACTGGCCGTCGCTGACCACGCGGTGCAGGTTCTTTTGACGCTTGAGGAAATCCAGCGGCTTGTCGATGCGATACACGCGAATATCCGCGCCACCGTAAGGCTCCATGCGGAAACGACGATAGTCACGGCCCGGCGCTTCGAGGCGCACCATCGCCTGTTCGTCGCTGGCGAAACTGCTGTCGGCCAGCAGGAAAAAGCTTTCACCGGCCACCGGCGTGTAGCCGCTGGGCTCGACGGTGTCTTCGGCGATGGCCGCCGAAAAAGGCAGAACCAATACCAACAGTAGAGGCAGAAAACGCAGCATGCGGGCACCGATCATTGGGAGAGAAAGTTCAGTCGATAGACGCCGATGAAGTTGGGGTTGGCTGCGTCGGGTATCCATCGGGTGTCCTTCCATGTCATGAGTTGCTGCAGGCTTGCGGATCGCATGCCGTTGTCAGTGGGGGTGGTGGTGCCGGTGTGATAGGCGATGTAGCGGCCCATCCAGATCATCAGGTGCTGGTCGTCGCCCTGATCGAAAAACATCAGGTCGCCGGGCCGTGCTTGCGCCACATCCCGGCCGACCAGATGGCTGTTGAACTGAATCAATTTGATTGCGTTGACGTACGGCCCGACCTTGCCGCCACCCTGTTGCCATTGCTGGGCTAGGCCGCGCTGGGCTTCGCTCAACTGCAATTCGGGCGGCAGGTAGCGATTGGACAGGCCATTGCTGCGCAGCCATTTATCGTCATGGACTTTCAGCGCTTCGTTGGCGGCGAAACGCACAAGGCCGGCGCAGTCCTGCTGATACCAGCGCGGGCTTGGGCCTTGGGTCAATTGTTCCTGGGCGATGCGCACAAACCAGGCACGGAACACCTGGGATTGCTGCGGATCCAGCGCGGGGGCGTCACCGGCAAATGCACGACTGCCCAGCAACATCGCCAGCAGGCCGAGGCCTCGGATGAGTGCGGTCACAGGGCTTTCCATTCCAGCGGCAGCCATTGCCAGTGGCCATCGGGTTCGCTGCCTTCGGGCAAGGTCAGGGCGTATTTGCCGTAACCGCCGAGCTTGCGCAATTTCGGGATCAGGTAGGTTTGCGCGGCGTTGTAGAACACCGGCTCCATGTCCTGCGGCAAGCTGTCGAGGGTTTCCTGTTGCATCAGCTGCGCCATGGAATCCGGGCCGAAGTAGACCGGCATCAGCAAGTCTTTGGGCACCACGTCAGCCATCGGCGGAAAGCGTTTGTCGAGGGTGCCGAGGGCTTTGTCCACCAGCTTGTCGTCGAGGGAGAACAGCAGCGTCGAACCGTGACGGGCCAAGCTCACGCGCATGAACGCCTTGCCGGTGATCGCGTCCGGTTGCTCGGCGTCCTTGGCCGCGTAAGGGCCGAAGTTGGAGCTGACCTGACGCTGCCATTGGTGAGTGGTGCCTTCCTGCTTCTCGACCACCGGGAAGGCGTGGTCTGCCACATTACCCTCGTAAGCACCGACCATCGAGCTGAACAGGTTGCCCAGGTCGCCATCGAGCTTGGCGCTGTCATCATCATTCAGGCTGGCCACCAGCAGCGGCGTGTACAACCGCGAATCGGCGTACCAGCACAGGCCGGCAGCACCGGCCATGTGTTCGGTCAGTGCCTGAGCCACGGTTTCGTCGGCGCCGAGTTTCACCAGCAGCGGTTTCTGTTGTTCGGCGGCCAGAGGCAACGCGACGCAGGCGCTGGCGCCCATCGGCATGGCTTTCCAGATGGGTTTGAAATCGAAGTCCGGCTGCTTGTCCAGTTCATCCATGGCGAGGAAGCTGTGCCAGCCTTTGTCGTCCATGTCGAAACGCAGACCGGCGAAGTTCGGGATGAAGCGCTGATAACCCATGGCCAGCACACTGGCGTTGACCGAAAGACGTTGTTTCACCTCAGGCGCGCGGGGTGGCAGGCCAAACGCTTCGGGGAACAGTTTGTCGCCGTTGAGCAACGCGGCGATGGCCTTGGTCGAAACGCTGCCCGATTCTTCGGATGTGCCGCTTTCGGGGTCGTAGAGTTTGGTCGGATTGGACAGCACCACCAGTTTGTCGCCGTGGGAAGCGAACACCAGCGCCTTGCTGGCGTTGTAGCTGAGTTGATAAAGCGCCACGTCGTCGGTCCCGACTTTCACATCAGCGATTTTGGTCAGCTGCGAATCATCCAGCGCCACTTTGGCCAGCGGCTCCAGCACCTTGGCCAGTCCGCCGCGATCCATCACCAACAAAAAGTCTTTCAGACGACCGTCCGCCCCACGCCACAGCGCTACGTCCGCCGGTTGATCGAAGAGCTGCTCGATCAGGCTGTCCTGCAATTTCAGGTCATGTTCGTAAATGATCCGCCGCAGACTGCCGATCAAGCCGAGACGGTCGGCGTGCGCTTCGTAATAGAAGACGAAATCTTCGGTCAGGGTTTCCTTGAGGAACGGCACCGCCAGCAAGTCCTTGGGCAACTGGCTCAAGGAGTGGGTTTCGAGCAGGCCGTCCGGACGACTCATGCCCAGCTTGTCGCTGGCCAGCTCGGCCGGTGGTGCCTTGGGCTTGTGCATGAACCAGCCCAATCCGCCTGCTACGCCAGCGACCAGGACCAGCCCGACCAGCACGGCCGGCCAGCGGCGGGAAGGTTTGGCGGCCGGTGCGTCAGCGCCAGGAGTCACAGTGTTATCGCTCATGTTCACAAAGCCCATTTCATCCGTGGAGCGGGATGCTTAATAGTTGAAAGTCTTGACCAGCAACAGGTCACCGATCGCGCGCAGGGGCACGATGAAGGTCTCGCGTTTTTCGTCGACGGTGTTTTCGTTCAGCACCAGATTGATTTGCGAGGTGATGACCTCGTTCTGGTTGCTGGTCTCATCGAAGTTATAGCCTTCGCTGCCGAAGTTGCCCCAATAGTTCACGTAAACCAGATAGGTGCCATGCAGCGGCGCGGTCATGGTGAACATCTCCGGACCGGGGCCATCGACGCCATCCGGGTCCAGACCGCCGCCATTGGTCAACGCCGTGTGGGCGAAAAACGCGTGCTGGCCGTCGGGGGTAATGATGTGCAGGTCGAGTTCGGCTTTCGGATCGTCCCAACCCAGCACCACGCGAATCCGTGCTGGGGTGCGCAGGTTGTTGGCTTCATAGAATTGAACGCGCTTGAGAGACTTGCCTTCAGCGCTGCGCACTTCGACGCTGTTGGAACCCGCGCCGAACGCATACGGCCGGGCGAAACGCCCTTCGTCGTCGGTGTAAAGATTCAGCGGATTGCCATTGACCGCCAGGGTGTGGGGCCCGCGTTGAGTGCCGATGGCCTTGAGCTGACCTTCGATCATCGTGCGATTGCGCTGCACGCCCCGGTCGATGGGCGGTGTGGGATAGGCAACTTCAGGATTTTCACTGCGATCGAGCAGGCCGGAATAACGCCAGCCGCCCACCGGTTCCGAAAGCTCGGCCGTCGGTTCGGCCCAGGCCGCGCTCGCGCAGACCAGCCCCATTACCAGCAAAAGAAATGAACGCATGTGACGCCTCCTGCCATGCATAACGAAACCTTGCGCCCGATCCTCGGCGCGTTACAGATCTAAAAACTGCGTTTCGTCAGAAAGACCCATGACTATCGGGTCGTAGAAGGCGCGAAGGTTAGCCATTTGGCGGTTTTTTAACAATCGGATACATCTTTATTTGTGGTGAGAATCACGGTGAAAGCGAGGCGTGAGCCGAATAGCGCAGTTATTCGGCTCACCAAATGAGCCGAATAAGATTATTATTCGGCTCATTCACCTTGGAGCACCCGGTTAATGGCACCTCACTGGATCTGGCAACAGCCCGATTGGCCGAATTTCAACTGGCACCCCGAGCGCCTGACGCCGCTGTTGCGCGAGTGCGTGCAAGCCCAAGGTCAGTTAATGGGCATGGCCTGTTCTGTGGACCGCTCACTCAGTGCACAGACAGAACTGGATGCGTTGTTGCAGAACATCGTGACGTCTTCGGCTATCGAGGGGGAACAACTGAACGTTGGCTCGGTGCGCTCTTCGCTGGCACGGCGTCTAGGCCTGGAAGCAGTCGATGGCGGTCAAGTCAGCCAACGCAGCGAAGGGCTGGCGCAGTTGCTGCTCGATGCCACTCAGCACTTCGCCTCTCCCCTGACATTGGAGCGACTTCTGGCGTGGCATGAATGGCTGTTCCCGGATCAGGACACAAACTTTGCCACTCGCTCCATCCATATCGGTGCGTTACGCGGCGATGAGCCGATGCAAGTGGTGTCCGGGCGTATCGACAGACCCACCATTCACTTTGAAGCACCACCGCGCAAAGGACTGGAGCAGCAATTGGACGCCTTCCTCAACTGGTTTGAAGCCAGCCAGAGTCAGGTCGGGCTCGATCCTTTGTTGCGGGCCGGCATCGCACACTTCTGGTTCGTCACCCTGCACCCCTTCGATGATGGTAATGGACGACTGACGCGCACCATCACCGATCTGGCACTGGCTCAGGGCGAGGCGCAAGCGATCCGTTTCTATGCGATGTCAGCGAGCATTCTGGAGGACCGTTCCGGCTACTACCGGGTACTTGAGGCCAGCCAGAAAGCCACCGTGGATATCACGGATTGGCTGGAGTGGT
This sequence comes from Pseudomonas sp. IT-P294, assembly GCF_949767865.1. Classification (NCBI taxonomy): domain Bacteria; kingdom Pseudomonadati; phylum Pseudomonadota; class Gammaproteobacteria; order Pseudomonadales; family Pseudomonadaceae; genus Pseudomonas; species Pseudomonas sp. IT-P294. Next base: position 282,606 of record NZ_CATKQW010000056.1, read on the forward strand.
TCCTGCAAACCTTGTTACGCAGCCTGCAGCAGGCCATGACCCGGATTGAATCAGTGCTGGGCAAGGCGCGTTTCTGGCAGGCCCACCGCGAGTCCGTTTTGACGGCGGAGCAAACCAAAGTACTGAATCGCTTGCTGGATGGCGGAGAGCGCGGTTTCGAGGAAGGCATCAGCGCTGCGCAGTATCAGGCGGTGGTAAAGGTGTCCAAGGCCACTGCCACTCGTCATCTGGCTGAATTGCTGGAGAAAGGCTATGTGAAGCGGCTTGCCGGTGGTGGGCGTAATACTCGATACCAGATCAGCTATCCCGAAAGCAGTGGCTGAAATGCCCCGCTCATTTGCCCATAACCCCCATGTCTGCTAGTGTCGCGCCGGTTTAACGTCAACCGGAAATAGCCGCCATGGCCCGCAAAAAAGCTGCACTGGATTTCGAACAATCTCTCGCTGACCTGCAAACGCTGGTGGAGCGTCTGGAGAACGGCGAATTGTCGCTGGAAGACTCGCTGACGGCTTTCGAGCAAGGCATCGGTCTGACCCGCGATTGCCAGGCGGCGCTGGCCCAGGCCGAGCAAAAGGTTCAAGTGCTGCTCGAGCGTGATGGCGAGTTGGCCGAGGAACCCTTCGACGCGGATCAGCCAGAATGATTGCAGCGTATTCGGCGACCAGCCAGGCCCGCGTCAACGCAGCACTGGAAACCCTGTTCAACCCGCCGAGCCCCGAGCTGGCGCGGCTGTACGAAGCCATGCGCTACAGCGTGATGAACGGCGGCAAACGCGTGCGTCCGCTGCTGGCCTATGCCGCCTGCGAGGCGCTGGGCGGCAAGGCTGAGCAAGCCAATGGCGCGGCGTGTGCAGTGGAGCTGATCCACGCCTATTCCCTGGTGCACGACGATTTGCCGGCGATGGACGACGACGATCTGCGCCGCGGCCAGCCGACTACGCACAAGAAATTCGATGAAGCCTGCGCGATTCTGGCCGGTGACGGCTTGCAGAGCCTGGCGTTCACCGCGCTGCTCGACCCGCGTCTGAGCGCTTCGGATGCTGCTCTCCCCTCCGATCACCTCCAACTGCAAATGGTCAGCGCCCTGGCGTTGGCAGCAGGCCCGGCGGGCATGGTCGGCGGTCAAGCCATCGACCTTGGTTCGGTCGGCCTGAAACTCGATCAGAAAGCCCTTGAGTACATGCATCGGCACAAGACCGGCGCGCTGATCGAGGTCAGCGTCAAGCTCGGCGCCCTGGCGAGCGGTCGTGCCGAGAAAGACGAACTGAAGTCCCTGCAGACTTATGCACAGGCCATCGGTCTGGCTTTTCAGGTACAGGACGACATTCTCGACGTCGAAAGCGATACCGAAACCCTCGGCAAGCGCCAGGGCGCCGACATTGCCCGCGACAAACCGACCTACCCGGCCTTGCTCGGCCTCGACGCGGCCAAGGCCTATGCCCTGGAACTGCGCGATCAGGCCCTGCACGCACTGCGACCGTTTGACGCTGCCGCCGAGCCACTGCGCGACCTGGCCCGGTACATCGTCGAGCGTCGCAGCTGACGGCGTATCTGCCAAGTTAAAACCAACGCGTGGGCAGGGGGCGATGCATCAGGTAAACTGCCGCATCTTTTATACCTATAACGATTCGCCTGATGCCCACGACGTTTCATGAGATTCCCCGCAAGCGCCCGACCACGCCCCTGCTCGACCGTGCCAACACGCCGGACGGCCTGCGCCGGTTAGGCGAAGCCGAGCTGGAAACCCTGGCCGATGAGTTGCGCCTGGAATTGCTCTACACGGTCGGTCAGACCGGTGGGCATTTCGGTGCAGGCCTGGGCGTCATCGAACTGACCATTGCGTTGCATTACGTCTTCGACACCCCGGACGACCGGCTGGTGTGGGACGTGGGTCATCAGGCCTATCCGCACAAGATCCTCACTGGCCGTCGCGAGCGCATGAGCACCCTGCGCCAGAAGGACGGCGTCGCAGCCTTCCCGCGCCGCGCCGAGAGCGAGTACGACACCTTTGGCGTCGGCCATTCCAGCACCTCGATCAGTGCAGCGCTGGGCATGGCCATTGCCGCCCGCCTGCAGAACAGTGATCGCAAGGCCATTGCCGTGATCGGCGACGGTGCGTTGACTGCCGGCATGGCCTTCGAGGCGCTGAACCATGCGCCGGAAGTGAACGCCAACATGCTGGTGATCCTCAACGACAACGACATGTCGATCTCGCGCAATGTCGGCGGCTTGTCGAATTACCTGGCGAAGATTCTTTCCAGCCGCACCTACGCAAGCATGCGCGAGGGCAGTAAAAAGGTCCTCTCACGCCTGCCCGGCGCCTGGGAAATCGCCCGTCGCACCGAAGAATACGCAAAAGGCATGCTGGTCCCCGGCACGCTGTTCGAAGAGCTGGGCTGGAACTACATCGGCCCGATCGATGGTCACGACCTGCCAACCCTGATCGCCACCTTGCGCAACATGCGCGATCTCAAAGGCCCGCAGTTCCTGCACGTGGTCACCAAGAAAGGCAAAGGTTTCGCCCCGGCGGAAGTCGACCCGATCGGTTACCACGCCATCACCAAACTCGAACCTTTGGACGCTCCGGCGGCCGCGCCGAAAAAAGCCAGCGGGCCGAAGTATTCCGGTGTGTTCGGCGAATGGCTGTGTGACATGGCCGCCGCCGACCCACGCCTGGTGGGCATCACACCGGCGATGAAGGAAGGCTCCGATCTGGTGGCCTTCAGCGAGCGTTTCCCGCTGCGCTACTTCGACGTGGCGATTGCCGAGCAGCACGCGGTGACCTTCGCCGCCGGCATGGCCTGTGAAGGCGCAAAACCGGTGGTGGCGATCTACTCGACGTTCCTGCAACGCGGTTACGACCAACTGATCCATGACGTCGCCGTGCAAAACCTCGACGTATTGTTCGCCATCGACCGCGCTGGTCTGGTGGGCGAAGACGGCCCGACACACGCCGGTAGCTTCGACCTGTCGTTCCTGCGCTGCATCCCCGGCATGCTGGTGATGACCCCGAGCGACGAAAACGAACTGCGCAAAATGCTCACCACCGGCCACCTGTTCAATGGCCCGGCGGCGGTGCGTTACCCACGTGGCTCCGGCCCGAATGCAACGATCGAGAAAAACCTTGAGCCGATCGAAATCGGCAAAGGCGTGGTTCGTCGCCAGGGCAGCAAAGTCGCCCTGCTGGTGTTTGGCGTGCAGTTGGCCGAAGCGCTGAAAGTCGCCGAGACGCTGGATGCAACCGTGGTCGACATGCGTTTCGTCAAACCGCTGGACGAAGCACTGGTTCGCGAAATGGCCGCCAGTCATGAGCTGCTGGTCACCGTCGAAGAGAACGCGATCATGGGCGGCGCCGGTGGCGCGGTCAGCGAGTTCCTCGCACGGGAGAACATCCTCAAGTCGATGCTGCATCTGGGTCTTCCGGACAGCTACGTCGAACACGCCAAGCCTGCGCAAATGCTGGCTGAGTGCGGACTGGATGAGGCAGGGATCGAAGCGTCTATTCGTCAGCGCCTGCAACTGCTAAATATTTAAACGCATCACCCTGTGGGAGCGAGCCTGCTCGCGATGGCGGACTGACAGTCGACATATTTGTTGACTGACAAAACGCCATCGCGGGCAAGCCCGCTCCCACAGTGGTTTCTGTGCCTTTCAAAATTTGTGTTCGCTTTAAAGCGCCAACGGACTGCCCAATGAAACTCTCCCCCCTCGCCCTGACGCTGACGCTTCTGCCAGCCGGCCCACTGCTGGCCGACACCTTCGAACGCGATGAGGCCCTGAAGCTGCCGGACATTCTGATCAGCGCCAACCGTCAGGTCGAAGCGCGCAACGACAGCAGCGCCGCCAATACCGTGTTCACCCGCGAGGACATCGACCGCCTGCAACCGGTCAGCGTCACTGACTTGCTCAGTCGCGTGCCTGGCGTGCAAGTCGCGCAAACCGGCGGTCGCGGCAGTCTGCCGGGGATTTACATTCGCGGCACAAACTCGGCGCAAAGCCTGGTGTTGGTGGATGGCCAACGGATTGGCAACTCGACGTCTGGCGACAGCAACCTGCAACACATCAACATCGAACAGGTCGAGCGCGTGGAAGTGTTGCGCGGCTCGCGCTCGGTGATCTACGGCAGCGATGCGATTGGCGGGGTGATTCAGATTTTCACCCGCCGTGGCGGCGAACCGGGCTTGCAGCCACGGATGCACGTGGGATTCGGTAGCCATCAGACCTGGGAACGCAGCCTCGGCGTGTCTGGCGGCGATGAGAAAACCCGTTTCAACCTTGGCACCAGCCTTGATGAAAGCGCCGGGATCAATCGCACTCACGAGTCGTATCCCAGCGACGGCGATCACGACGAGTACCGCAATAAATCTATCAGCCTGAGCCTGAGTCACGCCCTCACCGATGACATCGAAATCGGCGCCAACGTCCTCGATAACCGTGGCAAAAGCGAGTTCGACAACCCGTTCGGGCGCTTCGACACGAGCACCTTCGAATCGGTCCAGCAGCAGCCTTACAGCGATTTTGACATCAGCAGCATCAGCAGTTACGTCGATGCCCGGGTTAACGACCTCTGGAAAACCCGCATCGAATTCGGCCACAACGAAAACCGCGAAAAGACTTTCGACAAGCTCAGCGACGAGCGCAGCGTGTTCAACACCTACCGTGATTCAGTGAACTGGCAGAACGATTTGACGCTCAACGAGCGCAACAGCCTGATCCTCGGCGGCGACTGGTACGAAGACCGGATCAACAGCAGCACACCCTTCGACGAGGACAGCCGCTGGAACCGCGCGGCGTTTATCCAGCATCGCTACCGGGCGGACAGCTTCTCCACGGAACTGGGGCTGCGCCGAGACGAGAACCAGCAGTTCGGTGGCCAGAATAGCTGGAGCGGCACTTTTACCCTGCCGCTGAACCCGGACAACGACGTGCTGTTGACCTACAGCGAAGGTTTTCGCGCGCCAACCTTCAACGACCTGTATTACCCGGATTTCAGTAACCCCGACCTCAAGCCCGAAACCTCGAAAAGCTATGAGCTGCAATGGCGCAGCCAGTTGACCGACAGCAGCCGACTGGAAACCTCGCTGTACCGAACAGACCTTGAAGACGCGATTATTTTCGGCAGCAATTCTCACCCGCAGAACGTGGCTTCGGCGCGGATCAACGGTTTTGAAGCGGCGCTGAAACAAGAGCTGTTCGGCTGGCAGAGCAACCTTGGCGTGGCGATCATCGACCCACGGGATCGCGACAGCGGTCACACCCTGGCTCGTCGTGCGCGGCGGACGTTGAGCCTGGATCTGGATCGGCAGTTTGACCGGCTCGGGCTCGGCGCCAGTTGGCAGGCGGTGAGCAGCAGTTACGACGACAAGGACAATCAGCAAGCCCTGGGCGGGTATGCATTGCTCGGGTTGCGCAGTAGCTGGGAGCTCAATCGCAGGATCAAGCTTGAGTTGAAGGTCGATAACCTGCTGGACAAGGGTTACAGCCGGGCGCTGTACAGCCATGAGGGCAGTCAGTATGGGTATCGCGAGGAAGGTCGGGCGTGGATGTTCGGGGTGACCTGGACGCCCGAAATATGATCTGAGATTTTTAGTGTTTGGGCGGGCCTCATCGCGAGCAGCCTCGCTCCCACACTGGATCTGTGAGCGACAACCCCCCCTGTGGGAGCGAGCCTGCTCGCGATGAATGCGCCTCGGTCTCAGCGGTCCGGCGCGATCAACTGGCAGAGTTTGGCCGTCGCCTCGATCATCTGACCACTCGGCCGCTCAAGGCCCTTGTCCGCGACCAACAACAATTGCCCCTGCGCCACCGCCGCGACCTGAGGCCAGGCCTTCCACGCATTGAGCTGCGCCTGGTCGCTGGCCAGAATCACCTCGGGATTGCGCTGCAACACCGCCTCGACACTGACCTGCGGCGCAGGCAACGTCAGGTCCGCGAACACATTGCGCGCGCCACACACGTCAAGCGCATCACTGATGATCTGCTCACCGCCAACGGTGTACAGCGGCCGGTCCCACACCTGATAAAACACCCGTAACGGCTCATCCCGACGATAGCGCTGGCGCAGGGCAGCCAGTCGCTGACGCAATGCTGTGGCCAATGAAACGCCACGCTCAGGCCGGCCGAGCTGCGCGGCAATTGCTTCAATCTGCGTGATCAGCTGGCCGAGGTTGTGCGGTTCGGCGACGTAGGTGGGTATGTTCAGTCGCTTGAGCTGGTCACGCTGGGCCGGACCCACACTGCCCGGCCATAGCAGCAATAAATCGGGCTTGAGGCTGAGCAACCGTTCCATGTCCAACTGGCCGTAGCGGCCAACGGATGGAAGTCCGTTGAGTTCGGCAGGACGCTCGCCGGCATCCAGCACACCGACCAGAAGGTCCGCCGAGTTCAACTCGACAACGATTTCAGAAAGTGACGGCGCGAGGCTGACAACCCGCAAGGCCGCGAACGCCGAGCCGCTGACGGCCAGCAGCATCACCGCCAGCCAGACACGAACCATCAGCCGAGTTGACGCGGGATACGGTAGAGGTAGAACAGCACCGCGGTCGACAGCGCAAGCAGAACCAATGGCACCGCTTCAAGGCCGACAAACACCGCCAGCGCGCCGATCCAGGCCGGCAGTGCTGCCGCCAGGAACGCGATGCGGCGCTTGGCCGCCAGGGCGATCCAGGCTGCGGGTTCTTCAGGGGTGTCGAGGGCTTTCTGGGTGGCGATCAGCGCGTGCTTGTAGCCACCGAAAAACTTCAGGCTGACAAACATCGAGGCCACGCCAGCAATGAACAACGGCATCGCCAGCACCGGCAGAATCGCCTCGCTTTGACCGAATACGCCATTGATCACGAACAGCGGCAGCAAGGCCAGGGCCAAATACTGCCACCAGTTGAAAGACAGCCGCCGCCGAACCTGACCTCGCGTCACGCCCGGTCTGCCTCGCCCTGATGCTCGTTGCCCATCATGTGGTCGAGCTTGCTGGCCTTCGTGGCCAGGTAGAGTTTGTTGTGCGGATTATGGCCGGTGTGCAGCGGCACGCGCTCGGCGACCACGATGCCCATGTCGGTCAGGGCTTTGACCTTGCGTGGGTTGTTGGTCATCAGGCGCAGGGATTTCACGCCCAAGTGCTCCAGCATTGGCAGGCACATGGCGTAATCGCGCTGGTCGGCGGCAAAGCCCAGACGCTCGTTGGCTTCAACGGTGTCGGCGCCGCCGTCCTGCAATTCATAGGCACGGATCTTGTTCAACAGGCCAATGCCTCGGCCTTCCTGACGCAGGTAAAGCAGCACGCCGCGCCCTTCACGGGCGATGGCCTGCAAGGCGGCCTCAAGTTGCGAGCCGCAGTCGCAACGCTGGCTGAACAAGGCATCGCCCGTCAGGCATTCGGAGTGCAACCGGCCGAGTACCGGGGCACCATCGTCGAACTCACCCAGGCTCAACACAACGTGCTCGCGCCCGTTTTCTTCATCGAGAAAGCCGTGCATGGTGAATTGCGCAAAAGGCGTTGGCAGCTTGGAAGCGGCGACAAAAACGACAGGCACCGGTGTGCTCCTGATCAAAAGTACTGGAGATTCGCAGACGCGGCATTGTAACAGCACGCTCCCGTGGACGCTTAGGCTGAATTATGGGGCATAACGATCAAAAAGTTCGATCCCAGGCCCACCAAAGCCTCCTTGTGGGAGCGAGCTTGCTCGCGATGGCGTGTGTCTGTCTGCATATTTGTATCTGACAGACCGCCATCGCGAGCAAGCTCGCTCCCACAGGGGTTCAGTATCAACCAATAGATCCGTGTTCAGTTTACGTCGAATGGATACGGCTGTTTCCAGCGTTCGAAGATCAGTTTCAGCCGTCCGCTTTTCACCAGTAGTTCCATGCGCTCGTCGAACAGTGCCATCAACGTGCGAGCCTTTGGCGTATCCGCGAAACACAGGTACAGCGGCAAATCTGCGATGTGCGTGCGACGAAACTGCCCCCGATCCTTGGCGCTCTTGAGGATAAAGTCGACCTCGGCGAGTGCGTCGATGTAGTAGTCGGCCCGATTGTGGATCAGCATCGACAGAATACCGGTGCGTCGAACGACTTCGTTATAGCGGCTCACGTTAGGCAAGTAATCCTGGAAGCTGTAGCCACGGACCCAGGCCAGCCGATAGTTGCCCAGCGTTTCCGGGGTCGGCGCCGGATTGCTCGCCAGCCCCAAGGCATAGATGTGATCGGTATCGAAATTCCAGCGCGGATAGAGCAGGTCGTCGGTCTCATCACGATAGGAGCCGACACAGGCGTCGACGTCGCCACGTTGTGCCAGGCCGATGGAGCGGATGTAGGGCTCTGTGCGGATGTCCAGCTTGACGCCGGTCGGCTCGAACACCTCCCGCAGCACGTCCCAACCCAGGCCATGACCGTCCGCGGCGGTGTAGTCTTCCCAGTCTTCGCTGGCCAGATGAATCACCGACGGTATCGTCGCGGCATCGCCCGCGCTGGCAAGCGAGCAAAACGTGGTGAAAACCATCATAGCCAACCAGCGCAGAGCCATCCTTAGTCCCCTGTTTCGCCTGTCAGGCGAAAATCCATACCAACCCCTGCATCGCCAGCCACGCAAATACGCCTGCCAATACATCGTCGAGCATGATCCCGACGCCACCGTGCACATGCCGGTCGATCCAGCGAATCGGCCAGGGTTTGAGAATGTCGAAGAAGCGGAACATCAGGAACCCCGCCAACAACCAGTACCAACCGTCCGGCACCAGCCACAGGGTGATCCACATCCCGACCATTTCGTCCCAGACGATGCCTTCGTGATCGTGTACCCGCAAATCGTCGGCAACCTTGCCGCACAGCCAGAAGCCGAACAGCATGGTGACGCCCAGCATCAGCCAGTAACCCCAATCGGGCAGCATCTGCCATAACGGGATAAAGGGTAGCGCAACTAACGACCCCCAGGTGCCCGGTGCTTTTGGCAAGGTGCCCGAGCCGAAGCCGAACGCCAGGAAGTGCCAGGGATTGCGCCAGACCGACGGCGGTACGAATTCCGCCGGGACCTGTTTGGGATGATCTGTCACGGTGTCTCCCGAAAATGTTGATAACCGCGGGTTTGCGGGGTGATGTCTTGTCCATCGGCATCCAGCAGCACGACGCCCTGCCCTGCCACGACACGCCCGACCACATGGATCGGCCAACCGTCGGCCAGCAACGCGGGTAACTCGACGGACGGCAGGGTGAAGGCCAGCACGTAATCGTCACCCCCACTCAAGGCTGCGCTTTCGGCACCCGATTGGCCAAGGAAAGCCACTAAAGCGTTGGACAGCGGCAATCGGTCCCGTTCAACCTGAATGCCGACTCTCGACGCCAGGGCGATATGCCCGCAGTCAGCCAGCAGACCGTCGGAGATATCCAGCGCCGAGGTGGCTTTGCCACGTAGCGCCTGCCCGAGAGCCAGTTGCGGTTGCGGCGACCAGTAATGGCGCAGCAGCGGGTCGGCGATGGCCACATCGGCGGTTCGCTGCCCGAGTACCAGCGGTAAGGCGCCAGCGCCATTTCCCAACTCGCCGCCCACACAGAGCAAATCGCCTGGCTGCGCCCCGCTGCGAGTCAACGCCTGACCTGTCGGCACGCGCCCAAACACCGTCATCGTCAGGCTCAGCGGGCCGCGAGTGGTATCGCCGCCCACCAAAGCCACACCGCAGCCCTGCGCCATGACGGTCAAACCTAGGGCGTAGGCCTGCAACCAATCGGCGGTCACCGTCGGCAAGGTCAGGGCAAGGGTAAAGGCAATCGGGGTGGCGCCCATGGCGGCCAGATCGCTGACCGCGACGGCCAGCGAGCGCTGACCGAGCAGAAACGGATCGCAGGGATCTGCGAAATGCACGCCGGCAACCAGCGTGTCGGTGGAAATGGCCAACTGCTCCCCGGGAGGAACCGTCAGCAAGGCGCAGTCATCGCCGATTCCGAGAGCAACGCCCTCGCCGCCCTGCGCACAAGGCGCGGCGGCGAAGAAATTGCGGATCAGCTCAAACTCACCCATAGGGGTGTCCTCTCTCACCAATACTGTTCATTTTTAAGCGGCGTCTGGTGTCGCCATACTGCGTTGCCGCTCCTCGCCATAGCACGCTATGACTCGTCGCGGCGCCTTGTCTGGCAACACCAGCCACTCGCTAAAAAACGAACGTATCGGCGAGACAGGACACTGCAAGCGCCGATTAGCGCTTGAACGCCTTCACTTCAGCTTCACGCAGACGCGGGGCCAGCTTGTCGAGCACGCCGTTGACGAACTTGTGGCCGTCGGTGGAACCGAAGACCTTGGCCAGTTCGATACCTTCGTTGATCACAACGCGGTACGGCACGTCGACGCGCTTGAGCAGTTCCCAGGTCGACAGACGCAGAACCGCCAGTTCAACCGGGTCCAGCTCTTCGATGGTCAAATCCAGGCAAGGCTTGAGCGCGGTGTCGATCTCGGTCTTGAACTGCGGAACCCCGTGCAGGATTTCGCGGAAGTAGGCACCGTCGACATCGCTGAAATCGTTATCGACCCGAAACTGCGCTTCGATCTCGTTCAGCGACTGCTTGGCCATGTGCCATTGATACAGCGCCTGAGTCGCGAGCTGACGGGCTTCGCGACGCTTGACGCTTTTCGATGGCTTGCCGGCATCCGCAGGCTTTGGATCGCGCGGGTTGAAACGATCGCTTTCGTCGCTAATCACTTGGCCTCCAACTGCGCCAGCAGGCTGACCATTTCCAGAGCGGACAGGGCAGCTTCAGCACCTTTGTTACCGGCCTTGGTGCCGGAACGTTCGATGGCTTGTTCGATGGAATCAACGGTCAGGACGCCGAAAGCGACCGGAACGCCGAACTCCATGGACACCTGGGCCAGGCCCTTGGTGCATTCGCCCGCCACGTATTCGAAGTGCGGAGTACCGCCACGAATGACCGCGCCCAAGGCGATGATTGCCGCGTATTCACCCTTTTGAGCGACTTTCTGCGCAACCAGGGGAATTTCGAAGGCGCCAGGCGCACGGATGATGGTGATGTCGCTTTCGCTCACGCCATGGCGAACCAGGGCATCAACTGCACCGCTGACCAGGCTTTCAACGACGAAGCTGTTGAAACGGCCCACTACCAAAGCGTAGCGGCCTTTAGGGGCGATGAAGGTACCTTCGATGGTCTTCAGGGTCATTCGTTAGATCTCTTAAAGAGCCGGGACGCGTTTTCTACGCATCCCTCAGTGATATTTGAACCGCGAATACAGGGCCGGGAACAACCGGTCATTATTCGGAGGGCACGTATTCTACAACTTCCAGATCAAAACCGGATATCGCATTAAATTTCATTGGCGCGCTCATCAACCGCATTTTGCGTACGCCCAGGTCCCGAAGGATCTGCGAACCGGCACCGACAATGCTGTAGGTGGTCGGTTTTTTCACTGCGCTTTGATCCGCGGTTTCGCGGATATGCGCCAGCAACACGTCGCCATCGAGCGGGTGACCCAGCAACAGCACCACACCGCTGCCAGCCTCGGCCACCGCAGCCATCGCGGCGCGCAGGCTCCAGCGCCCCGGTTGCTTGACCATCAACAGGTCGCGCAGCGGGTCCATGTTATGCACCCGAACCAGGGTCGGTTCATCAGCGCACACGGAGCCCAGGGTCAGGGCCATGTGCACGTCGCCTTCCACGGAATCACGATAGGTCACCAGGTTGAACTGGCCCAGTTCGCTGTCCAAAGGCTGCTCGGCAATCCGCTGAACGGTACGTTCGTGGATCATCCGGTAGTGAATCAGGTCGGCGATGGTGCCGATCTTGATGTTGTGTTCAGCCGCGAAGGCTTCGAGTTCGGTGCGGCGGGACATCGTGCCGTCGTCGTTCATCACTTCGCAGATCACGCCGCTCGGCTCGAAACCGGCCATGCGCGCAAGATCGCAAGCCGCTTCGGTGTGACCGGCGCGAGCGAGTGTGCCGCCGGCCTGGGCCATCAGCGGAAAAATGTGGCCTGGGCTGACGATGTCTTCAGCCTTGGCGTCTTTCGCGGCAGCCGCTTGCACGGTGCGCGCACGGTCGGCAGCGGAGATGCCGGTGGTCACGCCTTCGGCCGCTTCGATGGAGACGGTGAACTTGGTGCCGAAACCGGAACCGTTGCGTGGCGCCATCAGGGGCAGCTTGAGCAGTTCGCAGCGCTCACGGCTCATCGGCATGCAGATCAGGCCACGGGCGTGCTTGGCCATGAAGTTGATGTGTTCGGCCTTGCAGCACTCGGCGGCCATGATCAGGTCGCCTTCGTTCTCGCGATCTTCGTCATCCATGAGGATGACCATCTTGCCTTGGCGGATGTCTTCAACCAGTTCTTCGATGCTATTGAGCGCCACAAGGCACCCCCTTGGGTCAGGATTTGAGGTAGCCGTTCTCGGCCAGAAAGCTTTCGGTAATGTTTCCGGATTTTGTAGGCTCTGCAGCCTTGTCGCCCAACAACAGGCGCTCCAGATAACGTGCCAGCAAGTCAACTTCAAGGTTCACCCGGCGACCTGGCTGGTACGAGGCCATGATGGTTTCGCTCAGGGTGTGGGGAATGATGGTCAGCAGGAACTCGGCGCCATCGACCGCGTTCACGGTCAGGCTGGTGCCGTCGACGGTGATCGAGCCTTTATGGGCGATGTACTTGGCCAGTTCCTTGGGCGCGCGGATGCGGAACTCCACGGCGCGTGCGTTCTCGGTGCGGGCAACCACTTCGCCCACGCCGTCGACGTGACCGCTGACCAGATGTCCGCCGAGGCGAGTGGTCGGGGTCAGGGCTTTTTCCAGGTTTACCGGGCTGCCGCTTTTCAGGTCATTCATTGCCGTGCAGTCGAGGGTTTCACGACTCACGTCCGCCGCAAAGCCATTGCCTGGCAATTCGACGGCAGTCAGGCACACGCCGTTGACCGCGATGCTGTCGCCCAGTTTGACGTCGCTCAAGTCGAGCTTGCCGGTTTCTACATGTACCCGCACATCTCCGCCTTTTGGGGTCAATGCACGAATACTACCGATGGATTCGATGATGCCGGTAAACATGGAGTCCTCCTCGAGAACAGGGCCGAAGCGTGACGCAGGCCGGGAATTATACGCTCGCCGCTGGCACAGGAATGGCGATGACTCGCCAATCATCGCCAACCGCGCGGATTTCGGTAATTTTCAGTTCGGGTGCGTCTTTCATTTGCGCCAGCGGCCAGTCGAGCAGCGGCCGTGCCGATGAGCCGAGGAACTTGCCGGCGATGAAAATCTGGAACTCATCCACCAGACCTTGCTGGGCAAAAGCCCCTGCCAGGCGCGGGCCGGCCTCGACCAACACTTCGTTGACGTCGCGATGGGCCAGCTCAACCAGCAACTTGCGCAGGTCGACCAAACCATCCTCGCCCGTCACGATCAGGCATTCCGGGCCGTTGGCGTATTGTTCTTCGACCGCCATGCAGGTCGCGACCAGGGCCGGGCCGGCCTTGAAGAACGGCGCGTCCAGCGGCACTCGCAAACGGCCATCGATCAACACCCGCAATGGCGGGCGGCTCATGGCGAGTGCGGTCTGCTCGGCGTCCAGCCCCAGTTCATCGGCGCGTACGGTCAACCGGGCATTATCTGCCAGCACCGTGTCAGCGCCGGTCAGTACCACACTGGCTTGCGCGCGCAGGCGTTGAACCGCCGAACGTGCAGCCGGGCCGGTGATCCATTGGCTTTCGCCACTTTCCATCGCCGTGCGACCGTCCAGGCTCATGGCCAACTTCACTCGCACGAACGGCAAGCCGTGTTCCATGCGTTTGAGGAAGCCTTCGTTGAGCTTGCGTGCCTCGCCTTCCAGCACGCCACTTTCAATGGCGATACCGGCCTGGGCCAAACGCTGCATGCCGCGACCGGCGACCGCAGGATTAGGGTCCTGCATCCCGGCCACCACCCGCGCGACACCGGCGTTCACCAGCGCATCGGCGCAGGGCGGCGTGCGGCCGTGGTGGCTGCATGGTTCGAGGGTCACGTAAGCCGTAGCGCCTCGGGCCTTGTCACCGGCGGCGCGCAAGGCGTGGACTTCGGCATGCGGTTCGCCAGCGCGCACATGCCAGCCTTCGCCGACGATTTGGCCGTCACGCACGATCACGCAGCCGACCCGAGGGTTGGGGTGCGTCGTGTAATGACCTTTGCGCGCCAATTCCAGGGCGCGGGCCATGTAATGGGCGTCGAAGATGGCTTGTTCGGGGGAGGTGGTCATTCTTTCACCGGCTCACGGGCCAGGCGATCGATCTCTTCACGGAACTCATTGAGGTCCTGGAAGCGGCGATACACGGAGGCGAAACGAATGTAGGCGACTTCGTCGAGTTTTTGCAGCTCGGCCATCACCAGTTCACCGACCACGAGGGATTTGACCTCGCGCTCACCGGTGGCGCGCAGCTTGTGTTTGATGTGCACCAGCGACGATTCGAGACGTTCGACACTCACCGGACGCTTCTCGAGCGCTCGCTGCATGCCGGCACGAAGTTTTTCTTCGTCGAACGGCTGGCGGCTGCCGTCGGTTTTTATCAGGCGCGGCAACACCAGTTCAGCCGTCTCGAACGTCGTGAAACGCTCGCCGCAGGCCAGGCATTCACGCCGGCGGCGCACCTGTTCGCCCTCGGCGACCAGACGCGAGTCGATGACCTTGGTGTCGTTGGCACCGCAGAAGGGACAGTGCATGGTGGCAGGCAACAAAAAAAGGGAGGGCCATGGTAGCGCATCCCCGTGGCAAGACAAGCCATAGGCTTTGCGGTATACAGACGGGTTATAGAGCTTGATCCATGGATTTCACCTCGCTGGAGCCGCAAATGTCCCTAAGACCGCTCGTTATGCTCAGTCTTTTCAGCCTGCTGGTGGCCTGCAGCAGCGATGCGCCCAAGCCCCAGCCGCCAACGCCGGGGCCTGCCCCGCAGGCGGCGCAGAAGAAAGCCCAAGAGTCCGCCAACCTCGGTCCACTGCCCGCCTATCAGCGCGAATTGAGTGGCACCCTGTTAGGCGTGCCGGCCGGTGCCGAAGTCGAATTGGCGTTGCTGGTGATCGATGACAAGGCCCGTCCGCAACAATTGCTCGCCAGCTCCAGCCTGATCGGCACCAATCAAGTGTTGCCGTTTCACCTGCGTTTCAACCCGGACTCGTTTCCGGTGGGTGCCCGCGTTGAACTGCGCGGCCGCGCCAGCCAGTCCGGCCAGCTGATTTTGCATCTGCCGTCGCAGATCATTACCCAGCCAACGACGCAAACACTGGGCCAGCTGCAATTCGTCAAAGCGCCATGATTGCACCGTTCGACCTGCAACAGGCGTTGGGGCAATTGCTCGGTGATGCGCAGCTTGTGCCTGTCGCCTTGCCGGACTGCGAGCTGAAACTCTGGCTGATCGACGGCGACAACATGGACCGCGCTTTCAGCCCGGAAGAAACCCGGCGAATTCTGCACGAACCACCGTACTGGAGTTTCTGCTGGGCCAGCGGCCTGGCGGTTGCCCGTTACCTCGCCGAATTTCCGGAGTGGGTCAAAGGCAAACGCGTGCTGGATTTCGGCGCCGGCTCCGGGGTCGCGGGGATTGCCGCGGTCAAGGCTGGCGCACTGGAAGTGGTGGCCTGTGACCTGGACCCGCTGGCGCTTGCGGCGTGTCGGGCGAATGCTGAACTCAATGATGTACAGCTCAATTACTCGACGGATTTTTTCGCCGAGGCGGATCGCTTCGATCTGATTCTGGTGGCCGATGTGCTCTATGACCGGGCGAACCTGCCGTTGCTCGATGAGTTTTTGAGCCGTGGCCAGCAGGCGCTGGTGGCGGATTCGCGGGTGAGGGATTTTCGTCATCCGCTGTATCAACGCATCGAGATGCTGGAGGCGATGACCCTGCCGGACCTGGCCGAGCCTGAAGAGTTTCGCTATGTAAGCCTCTACCACGCGCGGCGCAGCTAAAAGCATCGCCAGCAGGCTGGCTCCCACACTGGATCTACTTCTCTCCCGAAACCCCTGTGGGAGCGAGCTTGCTCGCGATAGCGGCTCAAGATTCACCCGATGACTGATTGCCAACCCGCTTCCGGCCGCCCACCACCAAGCCGTATAGTGGCCTTATTCACGCTTCCAAGAGATCCCCCATGAGTCAGGAAACGCCGTATATCTTCGACGCCACGACTGCCGATTTCGACCAGTCGGTGATCGAGAACTCCTTCCACAAACCGGTGCTGGTGGATTTCTGGGCCGAATGGTGTGCGCCCTGCAAAGTGCTGATGCCAATGCTGCAGACCATCGCCGAGAGCTATCAGGGCGAGTTGCTGCTGGCCAAGGTCAATTGCGACCTAGAACAGGACATCGTCGCCCGTTTCGGCATTCGCAGCCTGCCGACCGTGGTGCTGTTCAAGGACGGTCAACCGGTGGATGGCTTTGCCGGCGCGCAACCGGAATCGGCGGTGCGGGCAATGCTCGAGCCTCACGTTCAAATGCCACCACCGGCCGCGACCGACCCCATCGAGCAGGCTCAGGCCTTGTTCGACGACAGCCGCTTCGCCGACGCCGAAGCCGTGCTCAAAGTGCTGCTGGGCGAAGACAACACCAACGCTCGCGCACTGATTCTCTATGCCCGCTGCCTGACTGAACGTGGCGAGTTGGGCGAAGCACAAACCGTGCTGGATGCGGTGAAAAGCGATGAGCACAAAGCGGCGCTGGCCGGCGCCAAGGCGCAGATCCAGTTCCTCGGCCAGGCCAAGGACTTGCCGGATGCGGCCGACCTGAAAGCGCGCCTGGCGAAAAATCCACTGGACGATGAGGCGGTGTATCAACTGGCGATCCAGCAGTTGGCCCGCCAACAATACGACGCGGCGCTGGATGCGTTGCTCAAACTGTTCATCCGCAATCGCAGCTACAGCGAAGGCCTGCCGCACAAGACTTTGCTGCAGGTGTTCGAACTGCTGGGCAACGATCACCCGTTGGTGACCACCTACCGCCGCAAACTGTTTGCCGCGCTTTATTAAGCCTCGTTGATCCAGCTGTAGAGCGGCGTATCGCCGCCGCTCGTCACCTTCACATCGGCGCAGTGACGCAGGCGCACCAACAGGCGCTTGCCCGAGGCTGCGCTGCCGGTCAGCCCTTCCAGTTGATCAAGCAAGTCCGGCCCGCTCAATTGCCCGGCCTTGCGCAGCAGGTCTTTGGCGATCTGCCACAGCGCATCATCCTGATTCACCGGCTTGGCCGACGCCGCAACGGCCTCAGGCTGGGTCACTTGCAGCTGCGCGCCGAGTCGCGCCCAGTCGCTGTCATCCATCTCCAGCGTCAAATCCACCGGCCAGTCGCCGATGCTTCCGCGAATTCGCAACATGAGTCTGCTCCCGCACATTTCTGACGTGCATGCTCCCATGTGACTTGCGCAACGCCAAGCAGACGGTCAAACTCGCCGCACTTACGTTATAAGATTACATAACAAATTATTCATTTTGCTTTCCGGAGACCCGTCATGCGCCGTCTGCTTCTCGCTTTGCCGTTTGCCCTGCTGCCGCTGGCCGTAGCCCATGCTGCGGATGAACACGACCATGAGCATGGCAGTCTCGGTGCGCACGAACATGGCGTCGGTCGCCTGAACGCGGCGCTGGATGGCCAGACGCTGGAACTGGAGCTGGAAAGCCCGGCGATGAACCTTGTGGGCTTCGAACACGCCGCCACCACCGATGCCGATAAAGCCAAGGTTGCCGCCGTCCGTGCGCAGCTGGAAAAACCGCTGGCGCTGTTCAACCTGCCCAAAGACGCCGGCTGCACAGTGGCGACCCAGGAACTGGAAAGCCCGCTGTTCGGTGACAAACCAGAGGCCGATCACGATGAAGACGCCAAGGACGAACACCACCACGACCACAGCGAAATCCACGCGCACTATCAATTCACCTGCGCGGCCCCGGGTGCTTTGAAAAACCTGGATCTGGCGAATATTTTCAACACGTTCCCGGCGACCCAGAAGATTCAGGTACAACTGATCAGCCCGAGCGGCCAGCAAGGGGTTGAAGTGACCGCCAAGGCTGCTGCCCTCAAATTCTAAATCCACTGCAAATCCAATGTGGGAGCGGGCTTGCTCGCGAAGGGGCCGTCACATTCAACGGAGACGTTGACTGACATGACGCTTTCGCGAGCAAGCCCGCTCCCACAAGGTTCACCACCAACCTGACCGGTTTCACATGACCCAAGCACTCATCGAACTGTCCGACCTGGGCTTCAGTTGGCCCGGTCACCCGCCGCTGCTGGATATCCCGGCGTTTCGCCTGGAGCCCGGTGAAACCCTGTTCCTCAAAGGCCCCAGCGGCAGTGGTAAAACCACCCTGCTCGGCCTGCTCGGCGGTGTGCAGAAGCCCGATCGCGGCAGCATCCGCCTGCTGGGCCAGGAACTGACCGAACTCGGTGCTGGTGCACGTGACCGTTTTCGCGTCGATCACACCGGCTACATTTTCCAGCAGTTCAACTTGCTGCCGTTTCTCTCGGTACGCGAAAACGTCGAGCTGCCTTGCCACTTCTCCAGACTGCGCGCCGAACGGGCGAAACAGCGTCACGGCAGTGTCGATCAGGCCGCAGCCACCCTGCTCGCCCATTTGGGCCTGAAGGATGAAAGCCTGCTCGGCCGCCGCGCCGATTCGCTGTCCATCGGCCAACAGCAACGGGTCGCCGCTGCTCGCGCATTGATCGGTCAGCCCGAACTGGTGATTGCCGACGAACCGACCTCAGCTCTTGATTACGACGCGCGCGAAAACTTTATTCGCCTGCTGTTCGCCGAGTGCCGCGAAGCCGGATCGAGCCTGTTGTTTGTCAGCCATGACCAGAGCCTCGCGCCACTGTTCGATCGTCATTTGTCGCTGGCCGATCTCAATCGCGCCGCCACCCCGTCCGAGGTTTGAGATGTATTTGTTTCGTCTAGCCCTGGCCAGCCTGGCTAACCGCCGTTTCACCGCGATTCTTACCGCGTTCGCCATCGCCCTGTCGGTCTGCCTGTTGTTGGCCGTGGAGCGGGTGCGCACCGAAGCCAAGGCCAGTTTCGCCAGCACCATCAGCGGCACCGACTTGATTGTCGGTGCGCGGTCCGGTTCGGTGAACCTGTTGCTGTACTCGGTGTTTCGCATTGGTAACGCCACCAACAACATTCGTTGGGACAGTTTCGAGCACTTCGCCAACGACCCGAAAGTGAAATGGGCGATCCCGATGTCCCTCGGTGATTCCCATCGCGGTTATCGCGTGATGGGCACCACCGAGGCGTACTTCGAGCATTACCAGTACGGCCATCAACAGCACCTGGAACTGGCCGATGGCCGCGCCTTCGCCACCGATCCGTTCGAGGTGGTGCTCGGCGCCGAAGTGGCTGAAGCGTTGCACTACAAACTCGACGACAAACTGGTGTTGTCCCACGGCGTGGCAGCGATCAGCCTGGTCAAGCACGACGACAAGCCATTCACCGTGGTCGGCATTCTCAAACGCACCGGCACCCCGGTGGATCGCACGCTGCACATCAGCCTCGGTGGCATGGAAGCCATTCACATCGACTGGCACAACGGTGTGCCCGCGCGCGGCAACGGTCGGATCAGCGCCGATCAGGCGCGCAACATGGACCTGACGCCACAAGCGATCACCGCGTTCATGCTCGGCCTCAACAACAAGATTTCCACCTTCGCCGTGCAGCGTGAAATCAACGAATTTCGCGGTGAGCCGATGCTGGCGATCCTGCCGGGCGTAGCGCTGCAAGAACTCTGGAGTCTGATGAGCACGGCGGAAAAAGCCTTGTTCGTGGTCTCGCTGTTTGTGGTGCTGACCGGGCTGATCGGCATGCTCACGGCAATTCTCACCAGCCTCAATGAACGTCGCCGCGAGATGGCGATTCTGCGTTCGGTGGGTGCGCGGCCGTGGCACATCGCAACCTTGCTGGTGCTGGAAGCGTTCGCCCTGGCACTGTCGGGAGTGATTGCCGGCGTGGCGCTGCTGTACGTATGCATCGCCGCGGCGCAGGGGTATGTGCAAGCCAATTATGGTTTGTATTTGCCGCTGGCCTGGCCCAGCGAATATGAATGGACGCTGCTCGGTGGCATCCTGATCGCCGCGCTGCTGATGGGCAGCGTGCCGGCTTGGCGCGCGTATCGCCAATCTCTGGCCGATGGCCTGTCGATCCGACTATGAGGACGTTAACGATGCCCCGCGCCCTGCTTGCGCTGTTGATGCTGGTTGCCCTGCCGCTATGGGCAGCCGAGCCGAAAGAACTGACTTGGTCGGAAATGATTCCACCGGACGCCATGCCGGAAGTGCCGAACATGACGCCGCTGCACGACCTGTCGCAGATGGGCAATGCGCTGGCCGCTGAATCGGCGCCTGCCGCCAAACAAGACATGCCCAACGCGCCAGTGGTGAAGAGTCTTGATGGTCAGAACATTCGCTTGCCGGGCTACATCGTGCCGCTGGAAGTGAGTGAAGAAGGTCGCACCACGGAGTTCCTGCTCGTGCCGTATTTCGGTGCCTGCATCCATGTGCCGCCACCGCCGTCGAATCAGATCGTGCATGTGAAAAGCGCAGTCGGCGTGAAGCTCGATGAGCTGTATCAGCCGTACTGGATCGAGGGTGCGTTGCAGGTGAAAGCCTCGACCAGCGAGTTGGCCGATGCGGGGTATCAGATGGAGGCTGACAAGATTTTTGTGTATGAGCTGCCGGAGTGAATCCGGTCGTGATGTGGTGTTTGATAGATAGCCTTCGCGAGCAAGCCCGCTCCCACAGGGATTAGGCGATCCCTTGCTCGCGAAGAGGCAATCCGCCGCACCCTAAAAAAAGGGCCATCACTGTTTCATTGAGCTGCATCAAAAGACCGGATCAGACGCCTCCGTACCATTGGACATCGAATATTTTTAACGTCCTTTGGAGCCCTCCATGCACAAGTCCAAGCTCTGCGCGTCGCTACTTGCCCTCGCGCTCGCAGCCCCGCTCGCCTACGCCCACGAAGCGGGCGACATCATCGTTCGTGCCGGTGCAATCACCGTCAACCCCAAAGCCGACAGCTCCAGCGTCAAGGTCGACCAAGGCCCGCTGGCCGGCACCAATCTGGGTGGCAAGGCCACCATGAACAGCGACACGCAACTGGGCTTGAACTTCGCTTACATGATCGACAGCCACTGGGGAGTCGAGCTGCTGGCGGCTTCGCCATTCGAGCATGACGTGAAGCTCAAAGGCACCGCCCTGGGCGCAGCCAACGGCAAACTCGGCACCCTCAAACACCTGCCGCCCACCTTGAGCGTGGTGTACTACCCGCTGGCTGCGAAGTCCCCGTTCCAGCCGTATGTCGGTGCGGGCATCAACTACACCTGGATCTACGACGAACACGTCAGCAGCGAAGCCCAGGCCAACGGCTTCAGCAATTTCAAGGCGGATAACTCTTGGGGCATGGCGTTTCAGGTCGGTGCTGACTACATGATCACCGACAACATCATGCTCAACGCCCAGGTGCGCTACATCGACATCGACACCACGGCGACCGTGGAAAACAACGCCGTGGCTCCGGGCACTCGGGCCAAGGTCGATGTGGATGTCGACCCGTTCATCTACATGGTCGGCCTGGGTTACAAATTCTAAGGCACCTTCGTGATCGTTCCCACGCTACGCG
>NZ_CATKQW010000057.1:0-301736 GCF_949767865.1 Pseudomonas sp. IT-P294
GTTGCCGCCACTCACCACAGGCAGCTATGGGTCGTGCCTTTCGTCACCCTCAGATATGTGGCTCGGGTTGGCGACCAGTTAAACATTGAGAGTGGGATGGTGTGATAATCCGGGATACGGCTAACGCCCCTGACATTTGAGGCATCAATCGACACGAATCTGTTTGGTGACCCGCGGTAAGTTAATGCGCCTTAATGCCCAGCGGGCGAAAAGTGAGAGTACCCACTTACATCGATTTGACCGAGACTACTTCCACAAACCTGAATTTCTTTCTGGCCGTCTTAGTAGCTTCTTGTTCTGCAACTAGGGAGCTCAGCGTATCGGCCTCATGTACCATCTCGTGCATCTCGCCTTCAAATTCGTTTCCCACACGGAGCGTAACTCTCAACCTAGGTGTGAAGCCTTTTGAAACTGCCTTTTTCTTCGCTGCCTTCAACGGTTGCAAGATCACAACATCCGGGACTGTGTCCTGCACGTCTGAGTTAATTGCCGGCGCAGAGGGCTCAGAATCACCGAATAGCGCCCGGCGCATCTCATCTTCCATCAATTCCCTATTCATACCATTTTCTCAGAAGGGTGTTATCGATAACCTGATCGATTCTATCAGGATGGCCGGACTCTGTAGTAAAGCGTCGCAGGGTCTGACCTGAAGTGACAAAGGCCACCAAAGCAGAAACGGCGAGCGGCAGCATCTGTCCATCTGCCGCCTATCATGGCGGGCAACTGTCGGCCAGTCTCAGCCAAGGACGAGATGAGCTAGGCTTCCGGCATCATTCCTCAAGGACGACCGCCATGCCAGATAACTCAGACCGCAAGATCGCCACGGCGGACGCTCTGACATTACTCCTCCACAACCAGCACGCCTTAAGTGCAGCTATAGAAGAAATAACCAAGTGGCTCTCAGAAAACGGGGTAGGCAGTGTCGCCGCAAATGCGATGTCGGCCATGGAAACGCTGGACACTAATGCTCAAGCCATTACAGATTCCATTTTGATGATACGCCAGTCATAAATTACTCAGCGCAAGACTGCCCTCTGATTTGAATGCCCCCCGATTTTGTAGACACAATTGACCGGCGGCTATGGGACGTTCTCTGCCGGTCATGGCCACGCAGTGTGATGGTCAATCCGATGTAAATGATTGGTCAGGTCGAATGCAAATGGGTGGGCAAGTCTGTGCAATTACCCAGCAACGAGCGTGTCGTTTGCTTTGGGCGGAAAGACCTGGCCTTCTTGATTCTTCTGCGGCTACTGATCCGCCCAGGCAAAAATGGCCATCTCGATGTCAGCCACTCGCCAGCCTGTAGGTGACTTACCTCTGGGTAGGTCACAGTCCGGTCGCTTGATACCAGCTTCCTCTAGCTCCCTCAAGAGGGTCGTGAGAAGTTCTAGGAACGCAACGTAACCACGGATCATAGACGGGTCGTCACCATCTGTGATTCTCCTCAACAAACTTCCATTCAGCAGTGCCCGTCGAATCCGGTTATCTAAGCTTGCGTGGATCTCTGGTCGGAGAAATCTCAAAAATTTGGATGCGTACGTGAGACCACAACCGGGTATCTGCAGGGCGTTTTCAATCGCAACTGTGGGATTATCGATGTTGCCGACGACCAACTGAACTTGCGCCAGCAGACAATCATTCCCCAAACCCACCTCGAACTTCATTCGAGGCCCAGCGCCGCCGCCCCAATCCAGTATTTCACGAATCAAATTCGTCGGAGCCGTCTTCACCTCTGTCACCGAGACAAGCCAGGCCCCGCGCTCCTCAAGCGACTTTATCCAGCTGAACGAAGGGAAGGTGTCGGCTGGGTAGCCGTAGACACCATGGTGCTTTCCCCAGTGATACTTCTTGAAATACCCGGGAAGAAGTTTCACATCAATTGCGGTCAAATCGCGCTCCTTGGTACCAGGCCAACTATGCGAAGGCCCTTTCACTTTCCGGATTGAGGTTGAAAAAGCTCTGCTCCGCCCCGAACGTATTGAAGATTCAATTCCCCGCACGTCCAAGTCCGGTTCAGCATTTCGGCCGCTAGGCCTGTCATCATTCGACTTCCGAATGGATCTACCACAAGCTCCTCCGAGAGGAATCGGATGAGAAAATCTGCGATCGACAATGGCTGGCCAGCCCCATGCACCGGCAGCCCCAGTGCTGTAGCTGCCTTCTGATACTGAAGGCCGTACGCACAACGATGCCCTCTGGTGATGATGTTCCTTGGAATCTTGCCTGCTGTGGCATTACCAAAGCTACCGATCCGCAAACGATAAGCGCCGTCACTATAGCTCGCCATGCGCTTCTCTCCGCCCTCGGAGATCAGCTTGAGATGTTTCTCGGTATGGGGCTCAAGGACCCGGAGATTGTCAGATTTTACTTTTCGAGGTTTTTTGCAGAATCTTGATCAACAGGTAGCATGCGAGTTTGGAAATCGACCTGTCGCTACCCGCCGAGCGTGTGGTCCGTGATCAACAGAATCGGCCCGCAGCAGACGGACACGACCGACCGCTTTTGGCCGATTCTGTTGAAAAAGTCGGATTTTCAGCTGACCTGAACTCAGGCACGACCATCGCCTAAGAACCGACTCACCACATTGAGTGGTTTCTCGGCCCTTCGTTGACCGTTGCTGCTCAGTTAGTGGGTTAATTTGAGGTTTATTGCTGAGTGCAGGCGCACCTATCCCGTGACAGGTGGCCCCTGAGAGGTAAATTTGGCCAGCCGTCGCAGGTTCTGCACCGCAGCGGCCAGCGTGAATTCATCGGTCGCGTCACTCATGCCACGTAGTCGCAAGCGATCCAGTTTCAGGATGCGCTTGAGGTGGGCAAACAACATTTCGACCTTCTTACGTTCGTGGCGAGAGCGCACGTACGCAGGTGTCGCTGCGATGCGCCGAGCCACATCGCGCGCGGCTTCATGGACGCTGCGGGCGATCTTGCGAAACGCAGTGTTCGGGCAGCACTTGGCTTTCATCGGACAGGCAAAGCAGTCGGTCTGCCTGGATCGGAAGATGATGGTGTTGGCTTTGGTGACGTGCGAACGCTCGTTCTTGAAGGCTCGCCATTCGCTACGTAATGCATTGCCAGCCGGGCAGCGGTATTCCTCAGTCTCTTCATTCCAGCGGAAATCGTTGCTCGAAAAACTGTCGTTCTTGCGCTCGGTTTTGTCCCACACCGGCACATGTGGCTCGATGTCTTTTTCCTCCACCATCCAGGCCAGCATCGGCGCGGTTCCGTAAGCGGTGTCGCCAATGAGGCGTTCCGGCTTGATGTCGAACTGCGCCTCAACGCGATCGATCATCGTCTTGGTGCTCTCGACTTCTGCGGTTCGATGAGCCGGTGTGGGTTCCACATCCATGATCACGCCGTGCTCGGTATCGATCAGATAATTCGTGGAGTAAGCGTAGAACGCTGGGCCACCTGGAGCTGCGGTCCAGCGGGCTTGAGGATCAGTCAGCGACAGGCGCTTCGGTAGCGTTTCGGCCAGAGCCTCTTCATCGAGGGCTTCAAGATACTCACGCACGGCGCGGGTGCTCAGGGCCGGATCGCTCCAGTTGACCGGTTCATCACCCGGTACACCGCGCTGCCGGCTGGCATCCGCTTTGATGATGCTGGCGTCCACGGCAAATCCTTCACCTTTGACCAGGCCGGCGTCCATGCAACGACGCAGCACTTCATTGAACAGCCAGCGAAAGAGATCGCTGTCCCGAAAACGGCCGTGTCTATTTTTGGAAAAGATCGAGTGATTGGGGACTTCATCTTCAAGGCTTAACCGGCAGAACCAGCGATACGCCAGGTTCAAAAGGGTCTCTTCGTACAGCCGCCGCTCGGAGCGAATACCGTAGCAATAGCCCACGATCAGCATGCGGATCATCAGCTCAGGGTCAATCGAAGGACGCCCAATTGGGCTGTAAAAATCGGCGAGGTAATGGCGCAAGTCGCTCAGATCGAGACACCGATCAATGCTGCGCAGAAGGTGATTGGCTGGGATGTGATCTTCAAGGTTGAACGAGTAAAACAGTCGTTCCTGCCCACTCGATAACTGTCCCATCATGCTGCGTGCTTCCCTGCTGGCCGATGCGCGGATTTTGCCGCAGGCCAGACAGGGGAGCTACTTTTTCAACAGAATCGGCCGTTCTCTGCCGATCAAGGTTACAGCGTGTGATGGTCAGCTGCGCCAGCGGTATACTGGAGGTATTCCAATATACCCCGCGCCTCGCGCCCAGGCAGACCAGGGACGGTTGAATGATCCGAATCAGAACCAATTTGGCTCCTCGATGGAATCGGCAGATCCGAGAAGCCACCACGCCTCTGACAGTGCTGTCCCCCTACATCACAAAAAACAGCACGCTTAAGCTCTTGGCCAAGAAGCAAGCAACGTTTTACACACGGTTCGAGGTAAGGGACTTCGTCTGTATGGCGTCAACAATCGCTGCCTTCAAGCTGTTGCTCATCAACAAGTGCACGATTTACGAGGTAAAGGACCTTCATGCGAAAGTCATCATGGACGAGGCTGACTTCGTCACACTCGGCAGCCAGAACCTTACCTTCAGGGGGGCCTCGAAAAATAAGGAGTTGAGTGTTTGTTTCGATAACAGTAAAGCCAATTCTTGTGACCGAGTTCGGAGCGTGGTCAATGATTGGATTGACGACCCGGATCTGGAATTGATCGACTGGGCCAGGGTGTTTCGGATGGAGAAGGATGTTCGCGTAGCCAAAAAGGCTTTCGAAGAATTCAACGAAGCGATGTCCAAGATTCAGGGTGAAGCCGATACCTACCAAGCCAACCGAGTCCAGGTTGCTCGGGATCAGCAGGAACAAGAGAGAGCTGCACGAAAGGCTAAGAACCTAGCTGCAATTGGTGCTGCCGTGCGGTCTGGTGCACCTTCCGGCACGATATACACCGGAACAGTAAAGCCATCTGAGGGCTCTGCACGACTGAAATTTGATGCGAAGGTTGACCTGCTCCAGTGGACCAGGAAGAACGGCATCGACCTCCCCCGGATGATTAAGTCGAGCCGTTGCCTATGCGTGCTCAATCAACAGAAGGTCGGCTGGGCACGGCTTGCGAGCCAACAAATCACGAAATTCGCTCAAAGCATGACCATTGGTGGGATTCTGCCTAAACCGTTCGATCGGGTGGATGTGACACTCTCCGTCACCCCAAAAGATCTTGCTCGGGCGCCTTCCGACACGACTCTTGTTGCCATCTTGAAGAACGAGAGCGGGACCGAACTGTGCATGGTCCCGGTTCTCTACTCAATCGACGAGATCAGCGTTCTCGACACGCTAGGACCCAAGCGAAAGCCCACGGGTAAAAAGCTCAAGCCAATCGATCAGCTCAGAACCGATCTGAAGAGCTGGATTGATAGCAATATGGCTGACTTTGAAAGCCTACTGAGCCGCCACATCACCAGCACTACCCCTCTGAAGAAACGGCTCGATGGGGTCAACGCGGATGTGTTTTTTGAGGGAATGGATACGGTGGTCGATGTGACAATGGTCTTTAAAGGGCGGAACGGTACAAAGCCCATTCTTGTCGCGACCACCAGAAACTGAAATCCCACACTGGACTGCCCCGCAACCTGCGCAGTTGCCGCTGGCTCATCATAACCAATTGTCCAATTATCAGGGCCGTATTGAACTCCCCAAGAATCACCAACAACCCAGGTGTTGGCCATATCCTGACCCCAAGTAAAAGCTGATGGGTAATTGCACAGGCTTGCCCACCCATTTGCATCGCATTTGACCAGTACACCGTGTGGGCATGACAGGCAGAGAACGGCTAATAGCGAGCGGCCCTTTTCGACCCATAGGTGTCATCCCGTTGCCATCTGGTTGCCTCAAACTGCCAGAGTAAGCGCTCGCTCGCAAAGGTGCTCGCGAACATTTGAACGATGGGCTTCAGGTTTCTGCCGGGTCTTTCAGACTTGGAGGCTGGTGTAGACGGTCATGTAGACGGAATGACTAAAAGCTTCCAGAGCGGCAATGAGACAGTTATTGTTTAGCAATCTGGAAGTCGAGCCTGGACTCGATGCTGAGAGCTGATCGACAGGGATGGCACTCCCAGTGCCACTCCATAGCATAAGCTAGTCTTGGTCAATTCGGTTCAGAGGTTGGCATTGGCTATCATTGCTCGCTAAGGTATAGGCTCGTCTGATCTGAATCGTAGAATCTTTGGTACAGCCACGACCTGAGCCGTACAACTCCAGACTCAAATTAAGGAGTACATCCAGTGAACAAGTAAACCTAAAGTAGAGTTGACACAGATCAGGTTCTGGAATTATACAAATTTACCGTAATAAAATGGCAATTTCTAACTATCGAGAATCAGCATGAGTAAGACTCAGAAGATAGATATTCAGATACTTGCGGAAGGTGATGAGCTTGTAAGCACGATTTGCCAGCACGAATCAATTACCTTGACCGTCAAGAAAAGCGATAATACCTACAAGGTTTTTCTTGTAGAAAAAAATGATCAAGGTTTGTTTAAAATTAAAACGGATCATGAGATTTTGGTTTCCAAGGTGCAAAGTACGCCTTTGGTAAAAACCTGTAAGGGCAGCGGTGATTCGTTAGGGGATGAAAAAACTGTTCGAGCTTATACTCTTTAAAGAGGATGTTAGTATGAGCGGCAAGAAAATAGACATGCTCATCTGGGTAAAGGGAGTTGATGAAGATGATGAGGGCGATATTCTTAAATACGCGACTGGCCTAAAGCAATTCACTGACGATATAGTCGTAGTTGCTGGGCCGCCTGAAAAACTTCTTGCACCTGAAGCTCGCCGTGACTTGCTTGGAGATTCAGACGATGGCGATGTGTGGAGTGATGAAGATTGGGCGGCCATTGAAGCAAATGAGTAAGCCTCGCCCATATGCGCATCGAAAAGCTCAGCGTGAAGCTGTAAAGGAAGCAGGCTATCGCTGTAGGAAATGTGGTCTAGTAGCGGATGACGCCCAAGGCCACCATATTATCGAGTATCACATAGGAGGTGCTGCGGATAGTCATATAATTATTCCTTTATGCCGCGCATGCCATATTGAATACCATACAAAAAATCCAGGCGTCAGGATTTACAGGCTTTAGTAGCCATTGTTAAATCACCTGTTTATGGCCTCTTCGCAGCGGCTAGCAGTAACAACTACCGATTAGTGGTGTTATTAGTATAAGACCCGATAGAGGCAAGCGATTGATAAATCCCCATGTTATAGGTTTGCGGATGCAATTCTATACGTTGTGCGTTGTGGGATTTTTCATCACTGCTCAGATAGATTGAAAGCGTATTTTTATCAATGTTAAACTTTGAGAGAAATTCAATTGTGCGGCCACACAGCCATACACAAAATTTAGATAGGTGGAATATCTATGCTTGACGAACGCATAAAAAACTTAACGCATTCGTTCTGTCTGCTGCGACTAAATGGCAGTGGCTATCAAAAGCTTATTCTAATAGGTAGTCGCGCACGCGGGGATTACAGAGCAGACAGTGATCACGATTTTGTTGCAGTAGTGGACGACGATGCACCGCAGGACGTACTTATAGGGCGCAACGAACAGTTGCTTGAGAGCTTCCGTCAGTATTATCAGCAGCACGGCGTTAAGAAGATTGATCTATTAATATCAACGAAATCTCGATCAGAGATTAGCAATCCTGAAAAAAATGATTTTGTACCGTATGCGTGCCAGCATGACGGTATAGTTGTGTGGGAACATTACAATGCTTAGTAGCCAAAGCTCACCTCGCTTCAATCGAACGTTTGCTTTGGTGCGTAGCAGCCATTACTGACCGACCGCTTTTGGCCGATTGCTGTCCGTCACGAAGGGCCTATTTCGCCACTATAGCTATCTTTCTACTGTCTGAGACTGCAATCTTGGTACAGATTCGTACGGCAAGTAGAGGCTCGACGCACCAAGGATGCAGGAATAGGGTTAGGATTTATTTTCTGGAAAATTGATCCGTCCCTTTTCTCTGCTATATCAAGCTGATTAACTCACGTACGACGATGCAGGAAGTCGACCACTAAGTCTGTTGTCACCTGCTGCTCTTCCGTGATCCAGTGCCCGCAATCCGGAATGATCACATGCTCGAGGTTATCGGCGACACATCGCAAAACCTCGCCGATCATAGGGCCAAATGTAGCTTCTCCACCTAAGGCCAAGACAGGCATTTGAAGCTTGCCCTGCGCAAGGAACGTCCTGTTGTCGATTGCATCCTGACTGAACTCAAGGAACTGAGCAAAGCTTGCTCGCATTGCGCCGGGTTGCGCATAGAGCGCCGCGTAATGATCTGGGTAACTTTGAAGTCGACGTGAAATAACGAAGTTGCAAGGGCGCCAAGTTCTGTTTAATCGATGTCAGCAATGCGTGGGAAATTGGCGGTGGTACGAGGCGCTTTTAGTAAGGGAGGTGAATGGAGGGTAGCATTTGAATAAGCTCATCTTGAGTTTTAATAAAGTAACCAATGATGGTGGTCCAAGACAGTACAAGCTCCGCTTTATATAGATACGCGTGCGCCGTCGCAGCGGTTAAGGCAGGCAACCAACAAAGTAGTCGTAAAAATCTAAGTGAGTTTTTTAGTTTGCGTTCATTCTTGTCAAGTCCAGATATCGCTGACGACAAAAAGGCCTGCAGATCCTTAGGGTATTGCGTAGACTTTTTCTCATGTGAAGAAAATATTATTGAGCGAGAATGTTTGATTCTCTCAAATTGTAATTTTTGAGCGGAAAGTGTTTCGGCGAGGATTCCAGAAGCCATTAGTACTCCTAGTACTATAACCGAGCTCTCAAGGCAATTATCGGCTTTGACGATCGCGATGGTAGCAACTAGGGAGATCGGAATGCTTAAAACTTTTCCGCTGATGTCACTAACGATTTTTGATAGTTGTTCAGCAATTGTTAGTTCTGCGTTAGCGACTTCCTGTTTGGCTTTGTGGAATGAGAAGCCGCTCAGATAAGTATCAAGGTTGTTCTGGAATAAAGATATGAAACTGCCCCATGCTTGTACAAGTAGATAGAATTTTTCTTTGGTGTCTACTGTACCATCTAAAAACTCTGTTACCGATGTGCGGAAAATAGATCGCTCTTTGAGCAGTTGAGGGTTTTTGTCGATATTTTTTTCCATCAGTCCTTGTATGGTTGTTGGTTCAATTTCAAAAGTAAGTAGTTCCTCAGTGATGTGAGGTTCGATTATGATTGTTTTTGTCGACTGTATGCTTTCTTCTTTAACGAATACTAGTTTGTAAGACTCGTTGTTGGATTTTTGATCGTGATAGTGAGCAAGGTCTGCTAAGCATAATATTAATTGGCACAGGTTTCGCAGCGAGTCGATTTTTTTGTTTGAGCATGTTTTTTCAGAAGAAAGGTAGTTTTCGTCTATGACAAAGAAAACTTCTGGTAAAGTTCCTCGGTTGACTATTTTAGATTTATTTATTAGTTGCGAGAGGTTTTGATAAATGTGTACGTCGCCAGTTGAGTGCAGTTTGAAAGAAAACTCTAACTTGGTCCAGGCGTCAGGGATTGAAGCGTCAACCTTTATTTCGTCACCATCTATAACTATCTCCTCGACGCGTCCAGCATCTGACGAACGTAACAGCTTAATTACTTCGCAAATTTTCGGATCGAATTTATCAAAAGTTAAATCGAGCTTAAGTTCGCTGGAAAAGTGGGGCCGCTCAAGGCACCTATAAGCTTTGACGAAGTCAGAGATGGAAATCATTTCGATGCCGAGTCAGTAGGCTCGGTCCTATCAGCTAGCGCCTCTTGAATTAATGTGATTACATCGGTAGGTAAGTTGTTTATTACTAGTTGATTGGATTCTTTTATAAATCTGATTTCAGCGCCAATTCCGGTGCCCAACGCGTCTCTATCAAATTTTAATTGCCAGTTCTCAGATTTGTAAAAAATATGGGTGTGCTTGTCTAACACGCTTTTGTTTACCGGAAACTCAACTGGAACGCCCACAGCTTCGCTGTTTAAATAGCTTGTGAATTCATCTGCAAGGTCATCCGCTTGGCCATCATAGCTGGCTGGAAAGTAAGCCCTTGCGATATGTTCAATTTCTGACAGTTTTGCTGATTCCTGTGCGTCTTTCTGTTTTTCCAAGTATCGAAGAATGTCGTCCTTGACTGCCAGTCGGTGTTTTTTTAGATCTGGTCGATCTCGGAAGAATTTTGCACTTTCTATTATGAGATTTTTGGTTGCGGTGCTAGAGGCTGTACCAAGGGCGCATCCAAGAGCAGTAACAAAATAGCCTGCTGCGGACCGACCAGCATTTTGGCTAAGGAAGCTCAAGTAGTTAAGCTCATGTTTTTCTGATTCTGATGCATTCTTATACTCGGCGAATCTTTTAAAGCTTATCCGCGCTGCATGGTAAAGACTGCTAAGGTCCAGTTCGATCAACTCCTCCGGAACGAGGTTTTCATTTAGGCGAAGACCATCTTTTTTCTTCAGCATTGATGTCATTAAGAATCGGCCTTGAGCGTTCTCATAATCAATGAAGAGGATGTATCCACCAGAGGAAGCGTGAGCTGATTTTGCTTGGTCGTAAAGTTCGACCATGGCAGAGGAGGTTATTTCCAGGAAGGATTTTTCGGTATGGCTAGCAAGTGAGGCGTATGATGAAAAATCGTTGGGGAAGTCGCTAGCGGTTTTTGCGGCAAAAGTTCCATAGTGAGCAGTGTTGTTTTTTCGGCCATATATACTAGTGGCACCAACTATGAGTTTATCTACTGCAGGGATCGTAATGTCCAGAACGTTGGGCCTGATGTTCGATTCCTGAATAGCTTTGTGCTGCTCCTTTATCAGTTCGTGAACTACTGCGAAATTGATTTTTGTGTCCATACTATTTCCTATCCTCAAGAGCACCGAAAAATGTTAGTTTTTTGGAAGCTATCATCCTTACCGGCGTTGCCATTCCGTAGCCACATTGGCTGACATTTAGCCATGATGCCTAAATGGCATCACTTTACATAAGCATGATTCTTGTGGAAAGGGTCAGAGATTTTTAAACTCAGTCTAGACAGTTTTAAGCGTTTTCTTAGCTTGGTGGCTACCGCATTGCGTGTATCGCTGAGTTCTCCCATCTGCCCGGGTCCCTCAGCGTGAGCCAACTGGTTGGCGGTATGGCAGAAAAAGTGAAGATCTGCCGAGGTCTACTATCAAAAAGAGATTTAGATTGCCTCATCGTTCAACTGCGTGAGCTCTGCTAATGCTCCCACGTTGTTTTTAAAAGCCGCTGCAAATACCACACGATTTTTTGCCATAAAAATACTGGCATCTTCAGCCTGCTTTTCAGTCAAGCCGGCGACATTTTTGAGTAAGACATCAGTCAGTGACTCTGCCAGTTCGAGCATTTGGTCGTGTGCATCGGCTAGCTTACGATCCACGAATGTAGTCTCCAAGTCGCGGGTACTGCGATATAGGGTTTCAACAGCCATTTTTGGCCTCGTCATCAGGTGCAATTTTAAGAGGAGCTATCCCCGGTTTCGCTTACAAAAATCAAACGACTTCCACATTACGAATCAGTCAGATAATGCAGTGCATGGCCAATGCCCTACTGATTTCGTGTTCAGATCGTCGTATCTAGGCACCTCGCCAAAGACAAAACTGTACAGTCACGAATTTTTTTGAGAAGGGTCTCGACGAGGCCGTTCGTCTCAGATCCTTGATCCAGAGCAGCTCATGCTAGGCCAATGTAAATCAGAGGTAGTATCTAGGCAGTTGGTCGGTCCGCAAAACGATGAACAAGCGCTCCAGATCTCGGCTGCTGCGGTATACCACTTCGACGGCCATTCACCACCTCACATGCCTTCACATTAGTTGTCTGTTTCGACCACTGTATTTATATACAGCGAAAAGGATAAGCGAATCCCTGCGCTTTGGGTAGTGGCTTTTTAATGTAGACCGAAATCAGGGTTTGTCAGCTAAACCGTGGTGCCGCCATCGCGAGCAAGCTCGCTCCCACAGGATTAGCGCTGACCCTGTGGGAGCGAGCTTGCTCGCGATGGCGTCTATCCAGACACCACCGACGTGCCTCATGTCACTCGGCCTTCATCTCAATTCACAGCCTCTGGCCTTTTTTCTGCATGCAGAACAACCGTCACGTCCAACTTGCATTATCCGGTCGAACCGACCTAAGGAAGCATCATCGTGAAAATCAACTGGGCCGAGAACCTGCGGCAGAACGTGCATCAACTCGCCGAGTCACTGGGCAACCTGTTCGTCGAAACCTTCCATTACATGGCGCTGTTCGCCATTGGTGCCGTGACTGCATGGGCGGCGGTGATGGAGTTTTTGGGGATGATCGAGGCAGGGCACATCAAGATCGATGACATCTTGCTGCTGTTCATCTACCTGGAACTGGGTGCGATGGTCGGGATTTACTTCAAGACCAACCACATGCCGGTGCGTTTCCTGATCTACGTGGCGATCACGGCGCTGACGCGACTGTTGATCTCCAACGTCTCGCACCACAATCCGCCGGACATCGGCATCATCTACCTGTGCGGCGGAATTTTGCTGCTGGCGTTCTCGATTCTGGTGGTGCGCTACGCGTCGTCGCAGTTTCCTTCAGTGAAGATCGAACACCCGCAGCGCAAGATCGGTGCGGGGTCCAGTGAGCATCCCGAAGTGGAGAAGGGCGAGCTTTAAAGCCTGCTGGCCGGGCGAGCCTGGCCTTTGACAGAGGGCGGCGGCAGGTTGCGATTGTCGCCGTCGGTCATGGCTTCAAGGATGGTCATGGCGCTGTGACCCTGTTCGATAGCAATGCCGAACTGAATGCTTTGCACCAGGCGCTTGAGGCGCTTGGGATCATTGCGCTGCTCGGCGCTGATCATCCGTTTGGCGACTACGCGACCGCCATTGGAAAGGGTCAGCATGATGCTGCCGTCCAGACCTTGAATGCTCAGATTGATCTGATAGTCCGGCGCAAAGGCATCGGTAATGAGCTGAAAGGGGTTGTCCATGATGCGTCACCGCCTGATTGAACGTGCAGTAGTTGACCGGCCATGATCGGGTTGGTTCGCCCCACCAGACCATTGGCAGATTGCTCGCCGAGGTTTCAAAAATCCTTTTGCCTCGCAGGTGATGTAGCAAGGGGCATGCCGGAAAAATTGTCGAACAATAAACCCGGCAAAAAACAGGCGGGCACGGTGGCCCGCCTTTTTTTTGCCTGCCCGTTTCAGGGCATGAACGAGTAGATGATCGCTGACAGTGCAATCAAACCGATCAACACCACGAACACATTCGATGCCTGCCCCGAGTACTGGCGCAAGGCCGGCACCCGACGGATGGCGTACATCGGCATCAGGAACAACAGGCAC
The DNA here is from genome assembly GCF_949767865.1 of Pseudomonas sp. IT-P294. Lineage (NCBI taxonomy): Bacteria > Pseudomonadati > Pseudomonadota > Gammaproteobacteria > Pseudomonadales > Pseudomonadaceae > Pseudomonas > Pseudomonas sp. IT-P294. Next base: position 13,307 of record NZ_CATKQW010000057.1, read on the forward strand.
GCGATGATCGGTCCGCCAAGCGTTTCGATCATGCCCAGAATGCTCGGGTTGAACGTTGCCACGGCCCAGCAGCTGAGAATCATGAACAGCGCGGTGATGCGTTTCAGCCAACTGGACGACATCACCCGGCCACGGCCGCGCAGGCTTTTCACGATCAGGCCCTGGAAGCCTTCGCTGGCGCCGATGTAATGGCCGAGGAAGGATTTGGTGATCGCCACCAGCGCAATCAGCGGCGCGGCATACGCGATGACCGGGGTCTGGAAGTGGTTGGCCAGGTACGACAGGATCGAAATGTTCTGCGCCTTGGCCGCCGCCAGGTCCGTCGGGGACAGCGCCAGCACGCAGCTGAAGCAGAAGAACATCACCGTCACCACCATCATCGCGTGGGCAATGGCGAGGATGCCGCTGCTCTTGCGTTCAGCCTGCTCGCCATATCGCTGTTTCTGATCGACGGCGAAAGCAGAGATGATCGGCGAATGATTGAACGAGAACACCATCACCGGAATCGCCAGCCACAGCGTCTTGAAGAACAACGGCAGCGGCATGCCCTCGCTGGCGGTGGCGAAGAATGCACCGTTCCAGTTCGGGATCAGGCTGAGGCCGAGCAGCAGCAACGCCGCGACGAACGGGTAAACCAGCACGCTCATGCATTTGACGATCACGCCCTGGCCACAACGGACGATGGTCATCAGACCGAGAATCAGCACCAGCGACAGGATCGCCCGGGGTGGCGGGGCAATGTGCAACTGATGCTCCATGAAACTGCTCAGGGTGTTGGTCAGCGCCACGCTATACACCAGCAGAATCGGGAAGATCGCAAAGAAATACAGGAGTGTGATCAGTTTGCCGGCGCCGACGCCGAAGTGTTCTTCCACCACTTCGGTGATGTCCCCGGAACGACCGGACAGCACGAAACGGGTCAGGCCCCGGTGAGCAAAATAAGTCATTGGAAACGCCAGCACGGCCAGAATCAGCAGCGGCCAGAAACCGCCCACGCCGGCGTTGATCGGCAGGAACAGCGTGCCCGCACCAATCGCCGTGCCGTAGAGGCCGAGCATCCAGGTGGTGTCGTGTTTACTCCAACCCTTGTGGGCGGTTTCGGTAGGGCGTGTCAGGTCTACAGCGGGATTATCGGCAGCAGGTGTACGTACATCGGTCATCGTTATTGGCCTCGTTATTATTCTTGCTAGGGCTCACGTGTTCCGGACGGTCAGGCAGGCAGTTTGAAAACTACTGCGCTCGGCAATACTGCGTTAAAAACAGGCGCGGACTGCTCATTTACAACCCGTAAACTCCGCGTCCTTGCCTGTTTTTGCCTTGTCTTGCCTTCGCTCGCTACGTTTTCAAACTACCTGCTTCGGAATGCTCCTCAGCACTCCACCCAGCTCACCGCCAGGCCGCCCCGTGAAGTCTCTTTGTATTTGTCGTGCATATCGGCGCCGGTATCGCGCATGGTGCGGATGACCCGGTCCAGGGAGATGAAGTGTTTGCCGTCGCCGCGCAGGGCCATTTGCGTGGCGTTGATGGCCTTCACGGCGGCAATCGCGTTGCGCTCGATGCACGGCACCTGGACCAGGCCTCCGACCGGATCGCAGGTCAGGCCGAGGTTGTGTTCCAGGCCGATTTCGGCGGCGTTTTCCAGTTGTTCCGGGGTGGCGCCAAGCACATCGGCCAGACCGGCGGCGGCCATCGCGCAGGCGGAACCGACCTCGCCCTGACAGCCCACTTCGGCGCCGGAGATGGACGCGTTTTTCTTGCAGAGAATGCCCACGGCCGCCGCGCCCAGGAAGAACGCCACGACGTCGTCGTCCGACGCATCCGGGTTGAATTTCATGTAGTAGTGCAGCACCGCCGGAATGATCCCGGCCGCCCCGTTGGTCGGCGCCGTCACCATTCTTCCGCCGGCCGCGTTTTCTTCATTCACGGCGAGGGCAAACAGGTTGACCCACTCCATGGCCGACAGGGTGGAGGTGATGACATTGGGCTTGCCGATTTCCAGCAGGCTGCGGTGCAATTTCGCCGCGCGGCGCGGAACATTCAGACCGCCGGGCAGGATGCCTTCGTGGAGCAGGCCTTGCTCGACGCACTCGCGCATCACCGACCAGATGTGCAGCAGGCCCTGACGAATTTCCGTTTCACTGCGCCAAGCCAGTTCATTGGCCATCATCAGCTCGGAAACCCGCAGGCCGTGCTGGTTGCAGAGCTTGAGCAACTCAGCGGCGCTGGAAAAATCGTACGGCAGCACCACGTCGCTGGTCGGCGCGATACCGGACTCGGCTTCGGCCGCTTCAATGATGAAACCACCGCCGATCGAATAGTAAGTCTGCTCCGACAATTCGCCGTTTTCACCGAAGGCTGTCAGGGACATGGCGTTGGGGTGGTAGGGCAGGCTCTCGTCGAGCAGCAGCAGATCGCGTTGCCAGTTGAAGGCAATCGTGGTTTTGCCGGCCAGGGACAATTCGCCGGTTTCGCGCAGGGCCTGGATTCGGCTATCGATGGTGGTCGGGTCGATGCTGTCCGGCCATTCGCCCATCAGGCCCATGATGCAGGCGCGGTCGGTGGCGTGACCGACCCCGGTCGCCGACAACGAGCCGTAGAGGCGGATTTCTACCCGACGTACGGCGTCCAGCAAATGCTGGTCAATCAGCGCCTGGGCGAAGGTCGCGGCGGCGCGCATCGGGCCGACGGTGTGGGAGCTGGACGGACCGATGCCAACTTTGAAGAGATCGAAAACACTGATAGCCATGCTAAAGCCTATACAAGCAATGGAAGAGGAATCGCTGCCATGTTTTGTAGGACAAGCGCAATGTCGGCGATACTGCCTCCCTCGGTCCGACGTGACCAACGAAACTTCCTAAGACAGCCTTTAGCAGGACTAAACAATGAGTCGCCAATTGCACGCCCAGACTTACGTCTGGCTGCACGTGTTTTCCTGTGCCGCGCGGCACTTGTCGTTCACCCGTTGCGCCGAAGAACTGCACATCACGCCGGGTGCGGTCAGTCAGCAAATCCGCCAACTGGAAGAACGGCTGGGATTCCGACTGTTCCACCGTCGCGCTCGAGGCGTGGAGCTGAGCGCCGAAGGCCAGCGACTGGCCATCACGGTCAATGAGGCATACGGCAGCATCGATGCGGAATTGCGACGACTGGACGCGGGCATGATCAGCGGAATTCTGCGGCTGCGCTCGATTCCGTCATTCCTGAGCAAATGGCTGACACCGCGATTGCCGCGCTTGCAGCAACGCTTTCCGGACATCCAGTTGCGTCTGGTGGCTGAGGACAGCAGCGTGCCGCTGCACGAGGGTGATTTCGACTTGGCGATCGATCTGAATGACGGCAGTTACCCGGGCTTGTTATCCACAACCTTGCTCGACGAGCAGATCTTTCCGGTCTGTGCGCCGAGCCTGTTGCGTGGTCGGCCGCCGCTGCACGGCCCGGTGGATCTGGTGCACTTTCCGCTGTTGCACGACATCACCGCCTGGCGCGGCAGTTATGAGTATGCGGAATGGGAGTTTTACCTCAACGCCATCGGCTTCGAGGGGGCGGACGTGCGGCGCGGCCACACCTTCAACCGCAATCACCTGACCATCGAAGCGGCGATTGCCGGCATGGGCGTGGCGATTGCGCGAAGGACACTGCTTAACGATGAGCTGGAGAGGGGGACATTGATTGTGCCGTTTGGCTTGGCGGTGCCCAATCACAAGCGCTACGTGTTGCTTTATGCGCCGGGGGCGTTGAGCCATCCGGGCGTGCGCGCGGTGCATGACTGGCTGGTAGAAGAGGCCGCGGTTTTCCGCAGCTTGCACCCACTGGCGGAGCGACAGATGTGAGCAATTATGACAAACGAGCGATACGAGCCAACTCCCGACCTTAACAGCGCTTTTGCTCCTTGTCCGGCTTTTTCTGCGAATCCGGAATTATCTTTTTTTAGGGGTTGAAATGTTTGTCGAGCAGACCGATTGTGTAAACAAGAGGTCACGGTAATGACGCCCAAGGGCTAGTCGAAGGGCCTCTCGCGAGCTAGCTGAAATAAGGGATGAACTATGCAAATCCAAGTCAACAGTGATAACCATATTCAAAGCAGCAACCGACTGGAGGAGTGGGTACGTACTACCATTGAGAGCACGCTCGAACGCTATGAAGAGAACCTGACCCGCGTCGAGGTTCATCTGCGGGACGAGAACGGCGACAAGCCTGGTCCCCACGATTTGCGCTGCCAGCTGGAAGCGCGGCCAAAAGGCCATCAACCGATTTCTGTCACTCACAAAGCCGACACCCTGGAGCAAGCCATCGACGGTGCGGCCGAAAAACTTGAACATGCGCTGGATCACCTGTTTGGCAAACTGCGGGGCAAACCACGTGCCGCTGTGGTGCCGTTCGAAAGAGCCACAGCCGATGCGCTGTTGGAAGATGAGTTTCTCGAAAACGAACAGGCTGCACAGAACGGCTAAGTCCTGAGTTAATTTCTACTTTTCCACTGACAAACGGGTCTGCTTATGCAGGCCCGTTTTTGTTTGTGTCGAGAACGATCAGAGGTGCTGCTCAACACCTTTGCGACGCAGGCGGGCATCCGGCAATTGAATCGGCTTTGCGTATGAGAATATTTATCATTAGTATTGCGGCCTTGTTGACCGTGTGACGTTCACGCGGCCTCACCGTTTCAAGGTCGAAGCATGAAAGGCAAGATCAGCACGCTATCTGTTTGCTACCGACTGGTGGTCACTTGCCGGATGCTGGGTGGCTATGGCGTTGCGGCGCCGGCGCAGTGGCCGAGCCGATGATCACCAGCCCCCCGGAATTGCGCGACGATGAACACCGGGGTGCCCGCGCGCATTTTCTTCAGGTGTTCCTGTCCCAGCGCTCGCAAATGGAAGCGCTGGTGAACCGGCGTGTCGGCTGCCAGGCGACTGCCGCTGATCTGGTGCAGGACTTGTTTCTGCGTTTCTGGCGCCGGCCTTTGGTGCAAGTCGAGGAGCTCAGCACTTACCTGTTGCGCTGCGCCGGCAACATCGCCATCGATCATTTACGCAGCGAAGGCGCACGGGTGCGGGTCAACGAAGGCTGGGCGCCGGACCCGCCAGACAGCCAGAGCAGTGAGCCGCAAGCCGCCCTGGAGGCGGGCAACGATCTGCGTCATGTCGAAGCGGCGTTGCGCGCGTTGCCTGAGCGCACCCGGCACATCTTTCTGCTCAATCGCATCCACGGTCGCAAATACGCCGAAATCGCCACGGCCATGGGCCTGTCCCAAAGCGCTGTGGAAAAACACATGATGCGCGCCCTCGAGGCCTGCAAGGCCAGCCTGCGGGAACCGCCCACGCGCACGCCCGGGAAAGCACCGTGAACCCATTCGACCGCGTCACCCCGACGCCCGCACAAGAGCAGGCCGCGTTGGCCTGGCTGCGCCTTTTGCACGACCAGCCCAGCAGCGGCGACCAGCTCACGTTCAGTCATTGGCTGCAGGCCGATCCCGCGCATGCCGAGGCCTATGCTCAGGCACAAGTGCTGTGGGAACTCAGTGAAGGGCCGGCACGAACCCTGGCGGATGAAGAAGCGTTTGCCTTGCAGGGTTACCTCAACGCTATCAATTCCTCTCGCCGCCACAGCGTGCGGCGCTGGTCGGGGGCGCTGGCCGTGGCGGCGTGTCTGTTGCTGATGATCGGTTTCGGCGTTGGATGGCAGCCGTTGCGATGGATCGATGATCTGGGGGCCGACTATGTCTCGGCACCGGGGCAAATCAAAACCGTTACGTTAGCCGATCAGTCGCAAGTCACGCTGGATGCCGACAGCGCCATCGCGGTGGATTTCAGTCGCGGTGAGCGCCATGTTCAATTGCGGCGCGGTGCCGGGTTTTTCAGCGTGACGCACACCGGCGATCCGTTTGTGGTCGAAGCCGAAAAGGGTCAGGCGCGGGTGTTGGGCACGCAGTTTGAAGTGCGCCTGCAACCGCACGGCGCGCGAGTCACTGTGCTGTCCGGACGGGTCGGCGTGACTGCGGACAATCAAGCCGAGCAGCAAATCCTGACCGCCGGCCAGCAAGTGGCGTACGGCGAGGGCTCGGCGGAAAAACTGCACCCTGTCGACAGCGAAGCGCAGCTGGCCTGGCGTCAGGGCTGGCTCAATTACTACAAGGCGACGCTGGCCGAGGTGGTGCAGGATCTGCGGCGTTATTACCCGGGGCAGATCGTGTTGCTCAACGATGAGCTGGCGGCGCGGCGGGTCAGTGGCAGTTTCCCGAGCAAGGACCCGCAAGCGGTGTTGAGTTCGTTGCAGGGAGTGGTGGGGTTTGAGCAGACCAAGGTCATGGGACATCTGATTATTTTGCGCTGAGGCGGCGGGCCTCATCGCGAGCAGGCTCACTCCCACATTTGGAATGCATTCCCCTGTGGGAGCGAGCCTGCTCGCGATGGGGCCTGATCAAACACCACCGACACTCAATTAAATTATTTTCAACATTTTGGTGAGGTAAACCCGAGCCCCATCCGTGTAGTGACTGAAACTGCGAGTCATTCGCATTCCGTAGGTTCTACACAGGTCATTGAGCAATGAAGTCCAGGGCAAAATCGGGTTCGGTCAAACAATGGTTGGGTGCCTCTGCACTGAGCTTTTCGGCGTTGGCATTGCTGCCGTTGAGTATTGCGTCGGCCGCTGAGGCTGCCGGCACGCCGCAACGCCCGCCGTTGAGCTTCGCCATCGCCGCCAAACCGCTGCCCCAGGCCCTGAGCGATTTCAGCCGCCTCACCGGCATCAGCGTGGTCTACACCGATGAAGCGCCTTACGGTCTCACCGCGCCGGCAATCAATGGCTCATTGAGCGCCGAGCAGGCGATGCAGCGTCTGCTCAGCGGTTCGGGTTTGACCTTCCGCCGTACCGATGCCCACACCTTCGTACTGGAACCGGTGCCCACCGCCGGCACGTTGAATCTGGGCGCGACGACCATTACCTCGGTGGCCGATCAATCCACAAGCTACCAACCGCCGCCGACCAGTTCGGTAATGCGCTCGTCAGCCTTGCTTCAGGAAATCCCCCAGACCGTCAACGTGATCCCGGCCCAGGTCATTCGCGATCAGGCGCCGCGCAACCTCGATGACGCGCTGGCCAACGTCAGCGGCATCACCCAGGGCAATACGCTGGCGAGTACTCAGGATTCTGTGATGACCCGCGGTTTTGGCGACAACCGCAACGGCTCGATCATGCGCGACGGCATGCCGATCGTGCAGGGCCGTGGCATGAACGCGAGCGTCGACCGCGTCGAAGTGCTCAAGGGGCCGGCCTCGCTGCTGTACGGCATTCAAGACCCGGGCGGCGTGGTCAACATGGTCAGCAAGAAACCCGAGCTCGAGCAATACAACGCCCTGACCTTGCGTGGTTCCACGTACGGCGACGGCAAGAACGGCAGCGGTGGCGGCCTCGACAGCACCGGCGCGCTCGGCACTTCCGGCCTCGCTTACCGCATGGTGCTGGACCATGAAGACGAAGATTACTGGCGCAATTTCGGCACCCACCGCGAGACGCTGGTGGCGCCATCACTGGCCTGGTTCGGCGAGAGCACCACGCTGTTATTCGCCTACGAACACCGTGAGTTCCTGACCCCGTTCGACCGTGGCACCGTCATCGATCCGCGCACCAACCACCCGTTGGATATCTCGCGCAACGAGCGCCTGGACGAGCCGTTCAACAACATGGAAGGCCGTTCGGACTTGTACCACTTCGAAGCCGATCATGAACTCAACGACAACTGGAAGGCCCACTTCGGTTACAGCTGGAACCGTGAAACCTACGACGCCAGCCAGGTGCGCATCACCGCCATCGACACCAACAAAGGCACGCTGACCCGCAGCATGGACGGCACGCAGAATGCGATCAGCACCGACCGTTTCACCACCGCCAGCCTCGAAGGCAACGTCAATGTGCTGGGCTTGCAACATGACGTGGTGGTCGGCATCGATGACGAATACCGCAAGATCTACCGCGAAGACCTGATCCGCCAGAAAAGCCTGAGCACCTTCAGCTACGTCAATCCGGTCTATGGCCGTGAAGTCGCCGGGACCACTGTCAGCCCGGCCGACAGCGCGCAGACCGATCAACTGCGCAGCGACTCGATCTTCCTGCAGGACTCGATTCACCTGACGGATCAATGGATTTTCGTCGCGGGCGCACGCTTCCAGGAATACGACCAGTACGCCGGCAAAGGCGTGCCATTCCAGGCCAACACCGACGGCAACGGGCAGAAGTGGGTGCCGCGTGCCGGCCTGGTCTATCGCTTCACCGATGAACTGTCGTTCTACGGCAGCTACACCGAATCGTTCAAACCCAACTCGACCATCGCACCGTTGAGCGGCAGCAGCACCGTGCTAGACGGCAGCATCGCCCCGGAAGAAGCCAAGTCCTGGGAAATCGGGGCCAAGCTCGACATGCCGGGGCGCATCACCGGCGACATCGCGCTGTTCGACATCAAGAAACGCAATGTGCTGGTGGCCAACTCCGAAGGCCCGGTGACGATTTACAGCGCCGCCGGTGAAGTACGTTCCCGTGGCCTGGAAGTGGATGTGAGCGGCCAGCTCAGTGATCGCTGGAGCATGATCGGCAGCTACGCCTACACCGACGCTTCAGTCACTGAAGACCCGGTCTACCAGGGCAAGCAATTGCAAAACGTCGCCAAGAACAGCGGCTCGCTGTCGGCGGTCTATGACTTCGGCACCATCGTTGGCGGCGATCAGTTGCGAGTCGGCGCGGGTGCGCGTTATGTCGGTGAGCGAGCGGGTAACGCAGTCAACGATTTCGACTTGCCGAGCTACACCGTGGCCGACGCGTTCGCCACCTACGACACCAAGGTCGAAGGGCAGAAGGTCAAGTTTCAGCTCAATGTGAAGAACCTGTTTGATCGCACTTACTACACGTCAGCGGCGAGCCGGTTCTTTGTGTCGATGGGGGATTCGCGGCAGATCTCACTGTCCAGCACGCTGGAGTTCTGATCGAAAACCGCGTCATCGTTCATCGCGAGCAGGCTCGCTCCCACAGGATTTGTGAGCGCCACAGATCTCATGTGGGAGCGGGCTTGCCCGCGATGGCGGCCTGACATTCGCTGCAAATTTCAGCATTACCGCAAAAACGCCTGCCGGTACTCCCCAGGCGTCCCGCCCAAAACCTGCCGAAACCGATTGGTGAAGTGGCTCGCACTGGCAAACCCGCAGGCCAGTGCAATCTCTCCCAACGGTTGAGACGTTGAGCGCAACAACTCCCGCGCCCGGCTCAGCCTGCGCGCCAATACATATTGATGCGGCGGCAAGCCAAAGCTCTCTCGGAACATCCGCGCAAAGTGGTATTCGGACAACGCGCACAACGCCGCCAATTGTCCCAGGCTGATGGCCTCGGCCAATTGAGTGTCGATGAACTCCACCAACTGTCGCCGCTGATGCGCCGCCAATCCTCCCTTGAGCCGCAACCCCTCGCGCATGCCGACCTGACCGAGCAAGACGTGACTGAGCATTTCATGGGCCAGGCTGCTGGTGAGCAGGCGTTCGCCGGGTTCGTCCCAGTTGAGTGTGAGCATTTGCCGAAAACGCCGTGCTTGCAGCGGATCGTCCAGGAAAGTCGCTTCGCGCAATTGCAGTTCGCGCGGTTCGCGGTCCAGCAGCGTGACGCAGCCGAGGGCGAATTGTTCGGGGCTGAAATACACGTGGGCCAGGCGAATGTCGCCATTGATCACCCAGCCCGATTGATGCTCGGCCGGAAGAATGCACAACTTGTCCGGGCCACCCTTGGTGCCGGGCTGGTCGCGGCGAAACGTACCGGTGCCCCCGGCGATGTAGCAGGACAAGGTGTGATGGCTCGGCGCTTCATAATCCTGGGCATCGTGATGGTTGCTCCACAAGGCTGCAGCCATGCCGTCACCGAGCTCGGCGCTGTGCTCAAGGCGAGCATTGGGCGAGCGGTTGAGGGCTTGAAAGACTTGCAGGGATTCCAGTGCGGGCATGATCGCTTCTCTCCAACGCCTTGCATCCTACTCCGTAGGCCTTGCCGTGCCAGCCTCCCGACCGACAAAAGCGCAAGTTTATGCAAGTGCGAAAAGGTGTGGCGCAGGACACTGAACGCCTATTGAGGAGTGTTTGCCATGAACCTGTCGTTGTACTTGCTGACTGTGCTGATCTGGGGCACCACCTGGATTGCCCTGAAATGGCAGCTGGGGGTGGTGGCGATTCCGGTGTCGATCGTCTATCGCTTTGGCCTTGCGGCGTTGGTGCTTTTCGTGATGTTGCTGCTCAGTCGTCGCCTGCAAGTGATGAACCGTCGCGGACACCTGATCTGCCTGGCGCAGGGCCTGTGCCTGTTCTGCGTCAACTTCATGTGCTTCCTGACCGCCAGCCAGTGGATTCCCAGCGGCCTGGTCGCCGTGGTGTTTTCCACCGCAACCCTGTGGAATGCCTTGAATGCGCGGGTGTTCTTCGGTCAGAAAATCGCCCGTAACGTATTGATGGGCGGGGCGCTGGGGTTGTTCGGGTTGGGCTTGTTGTTCTGGCCTGAGCTGGCCGGCCATACCGCCAGCCCGCAAACCTTGCTCGGGCTGGGCTTGGCATTGCTCGGAACACTGTGTTTTTCGGCCGGCAACATGTTGTCGAGTTTGCAGCAAAAGGCCGGTCTGAAACCGCTGACCACCAACGCCTGGGGCATGGCCTATGGCGCGGCGATGTTGTCGGTGTGGTGCCTGGTCAAAGGCATCCCGTTCGACATTGAATGGAGCGCGCGGTATGTCGGTTCGCTGCTGTACCTGGTGATCCCAGGCTCAGTGATCGGTTTCACCGCTTACCTGACACTGGTCGGGCGCATGGGACCGGAGCGTGCGGCGTATTGCACCGTGCTTTTCCCTATCGTGGCGCTGAATGTGTCAGCGTTTGCCGAAGGCTACCAATGGACCGCGCCGGCATTGGTGGGGCTGGTGTTGGTGATGTTGGGCAATGTGCTGGTGTTTCGTAAACCCAAGGCACCGATGGTGCAGGGCAACGGCAAACTCGCTTGATTTGATGGGCAGACGTCTGAAAACGTCTGCCCGTTTTAATCAGCCTTTCCAGACTTGCGGGTTGACCAGGTCTTGCGGTCGCTCGCCCAGCAAGGCGCTGCGCAGGTTGGCCAGGGCGCGGTTGGCCATGGCTTCGCGGGTTTCGTGGGTGGCGGAGCCGATGTGTGGCAATGTCACGGCGTTTTTCAGTTGGAACAATGGCGACTCGGCCAGTGGTTCTTTTTCGTAGACGTCGAGGCCGGCGCCGCGAATCCGGTTGTTTTGCAGCGCTTCAATCAGGGCGGGTTCATCTACGACCGGGCCGCGGGCGATGTTGACCAGGATGGCGCTGGGTTTCATCAGTGCCAGTTCGCGGTGGCTGATCAGGTGTCGGGTTTTTTCGCTGAGCGGGACGACCAGGCAGACGAAATCGGCTTCGGCCAGGAGTTGGTCGAGTGTGCGGAACTGGGCGCCGAGTTCTTTTTCCAGTTCGGTCTTGCGGCTGTTGCCGCTGTAGAGGATGGGCATGTTGAAGCCCAGGCGACCGCGACGGGCGATGGCGGCCCCGATGTTGCCCATGCCGACGATGCCGAGGGTTTTGCCGTGTACGTCGCAACCGAACAGGGGGGCGCCGACGGTGGCTTGCCATTGGCCGGCCTTGGTCCAGGCGTCCAGTTCGGCGACGCGGCGGGCGCTGCTCATGAGCAGGGCGAAGGCGAGGTCTGCGGTGCTTTCGGTGAGGACGTCGGGGGTGTTGGTGAGCATGATGCCGCGTTCGTTGAAGTAGGCGACGTCGTAGTTGTCGTAGCCGACGGAGACGCTGGAGACGACTTCGAGTTGGGTGGCGTTTTGGAGTTGTTCGCGTCCGAGTTTGCGGCCGACGCCGATGAGGCCGTGGGCGTGGGGCAGGGCTTCGTTGAATTGGGCGTTGATGTCGCCGTTTTTCGGGTTGGGGACGATGACGTTGAAGTCTTGTTTTAGGCGCTCGACCATTTCGGGGGTGACGCGGCTGAAGGCTAGGACGGTCTTTTTCATGGGGGGGCTCGTCGGGGCTTTTTGAATGGCTGGCACGCTAGCATTGTTCTTCGCTTTTGTGCGAGTGGTTGGGGGTGTATGCGTGGCGGCCTTTGGGCCGACCATGTTCTCTTGGATGTACCTGGGCTAATTGTGGGAGCGAGCTTGCTCGCGATGGCGGCCTGACAGCCGACCAGTTTCTTTCAGGTGTACACCGAACCCTGTGGGAGCTGGCCTGCCAGCGATGGCGACCTGCCAGCCGACCAGTCTCCTGCAGGTGTACACCGAACCCTGTGGGAGCGGGCTTGCTCGCGAAGGCGGCCTGACAGCCGACCATTTTCTTTCAGGTGTACATATCCATTTCTGCGGTAACGGCCACCTAGGGTTTCGCCCTTACGGCGAGGCACTTTTTTCAAACGCCAAAAAAGTACCCAAAAAGGCTTGCCCCGGCGTTCGGCCCCTCGCTGGGGCTCGGTGTTCCTTCGTTCCGGCATTCATCTGGGGGCATCGCCTCCGGTCTGCTTCGCGACGACCTCCTCTCGATGTGTGCGGCTTCGCCGCACGGCGCTACGCGCCTGCCCCCAGATGAACGCCTCCACTCAGCCTGCCGAAGGGGCGGGTAGATCAAAAGCCAGATCAAGAGCTGCAGGCGAGCTAACGCTCGGCCTGTTGAGTGGTGAAGAGCGAAGCGTGTACGCCGGTCTATTGTGGGAGCTGGCTTGCCAGCGATGGCGCCCTGCCAGCCGACCAATCTCTTCCTGCTACCTTACTGATCGTTCCCTACGCTCCGCGTGGGAATGCAGCCAGGGACGCTCCGCGTTCCAATGGGGCGGGTGGATCAAGATCAAAAGCTGCAGGCGAGCTACCGCTCGGCCTGTTGAGTGGTGAGGAGCGAAGCGTGTACGCCGGTCTATTGTGGGAGCTGGCCTGCCAGCGATGGCGGTGTGTCAGTCAGCATCAATGTTGGATGTCGGACCGCCATCGTCGGAACGCCGCCCGGAGCAGGTTCGCTCCCACAAGGGATTAGCGGTTTAGCGCAGGTTTCGGCAGTTCGACGTTATCCAGCATCCGATTCACCGCCAGCTCGGCCAGCATCACTATCTGCTGAATCGCCATTGCTGTGTGTCGATGCGGGCCTTCCAGATACCCCGCAAAATCACTGGCCATGACACTGGCCTGGGCCAACGACTCGTAGGTGTGGGCCAGCAGGTCTTCGTCTTTGATGTCCGGTGCAACCAGGAACATGGTGCTGGGCTTGCGGTTGGCTGGTGATTTGAGGGCTGCGGGGTTGAGGTAATGGTCCAGCGCGCGTTCGGCGGCTTCGTTGAATTTTTTGGAGTCGGCGGATTCGTAGGGGGAAACGTCGTCAGCTTCCGGGGGATTCGGAGTTTCTTTGATCATTTGGAAGTTACTCAATGGCGATGAAATGGAGCTGCCATCTTTCGATTTCCAGGCGAAAGGGTGGCAACTGTGCGCGGACTGGAAAAACCGGACCACCATCACACCCGGCAGACCCGAAGGCCTCCCGCGCACAGCCGCCATAACAAAGAACTGCGAGCAAAAAAAGCGCCGCAGTATGCCATGAGGTGTGATGGGGGGTTGTCAGGTTTTCCAGACCTGGCCGCTGATTTCGCAGCGACCCACAAAGCCTACCCATTTCCCGTCTGACCCAACAACCGACAGAGTTCGTCGGAAACATCCCGCAAATTCACCGCGTCTGTAGGACCGTGAGATCAGTTCGCCAGCCGAGCCCCACCCAGCGTCCCGCTCAATTCATACGCCGCCAGTTCCGCTTGATGCGCCGCGAGGATTTCCGGCAACGAACCCCGCAGATACTCGACCCAGGTTTTGATCTTCGCATCCAGGTACTGCCGCGACGGGTAGATCGCGTACAGATTCAATTCCTGTGAGCGGTAGTTCGGCATCACGCGCACCAGTGTGCCGTTGCGCAGGCCTTCAATCGCCGCATACACCGGCAACACGCCAACCCCCATGCCGCTGGTGATGGCCGTTTTCATGGCGTCGGCCGAGTTCACCAGGAACGGCGAGCTGTTAATGGTGACCATTTCCTGGCCTTCAGGTCCGTCGAAGGTCCATTTCTCCAGCGGGATCACCGGGCTCACCAGGCGCAGGCACATGTGATTGAGCAAGTCGCTGGGCTTTTGCGCGCAGCCGTTGGCTTTCACGTACGCCGGTGAGGCGCAGACGATGCTGTAGGTGATGCCCAGGCGCTGGGACACGAAACCCGAGTCCGGCAGTTCGCTGGCGAGCACGATGGACACGTCGTAGCCTTCGTCGAGTAAGTCCGGCACGCGGTTGGCCATGGTCAGGTCGAAGGTCACGTCGGGATGGGTTTTGCGGTAGCGGGCGATGGCGTCGATCACGAAGTGCTGGCCGATGCCGGTCATGGTGTGCACTTTGAGCTGCCCGGCGGGGCGGGCGTGGGCGTCGCTGGCTTCGGCTTCGGCTTCTTCGACGTAGGCCAGGATCTGCTCGCAGCGCAACAGGTAGCGCTTGCCGGCCTCGGTCAGGGCGATGCGGCGGGTGGTGCGGTTGAGCAGGCGGGTTTGCAGATGGGCTTCCAGATTGGAGACCGCGCGCGAAACGTTGGCCGTGGTGGTGTCCAGTTGCACGGCGGCGGCGGTGAAGCTGCCGGCCTCGGCCACGTAACTGAAGGCGCGCATGTTTTGCAAAGTGTCCATGGGGTGCTCTCGGGTGCGATGGCAAATTGTGACACGAAGTTACGGGGGCGGTGACCCCGACCAACGGATTATCGCGTTAACGGTAACAAAGATTCACAGGATTCCCAGCTTATCGCCAACAAAGCCCCCCCCTAGAATTGCGGCCTCAGGAACAACTCCCCACCTCAGGAATTTTCAGCAGTGCCGCGTCGCATCAGCAGAGCGCTTCAGACGCTCAGTGTTTTGGCTTTAACCCTGACCATCAGCGGCTGCATCGGAACCGGAGGTATTGCCCCGCAGGGCAAGGCACTGGAGGCCAATTCATTGGCCACCGACGAAGCTATCCAGAGCGCCGCGCAGGACGCTCACTGGCCCACCGCCCGATGGTGGCAGGCCTATGGCGACTCGCAACTCAACCGTTGGATCGACCTCGCCGTGCAAGGCAGCCCGAGCATGGCCATGGCCGCCGCTCGTGTGCGTCAGGCCAAGGCCATGGCGGGGGTTGCCGAGTCTGCCGAATCATTGCAGATCAATGGCGAGTCCACCCTCAAGCGCCACAACTGGCCCACCGATCAGTTCTACGGGCCGGGCGAGTTGGCCAACACCACGACCTGGGACAACAACGCCGCGTTGGGCTTCAGCTATGCCCTTGACCTTTGGGGTCGCGAAAGCAACACCACTGAGCGTGCTGTGGACATGGCGCACATGAGCGCCGCCGAAGCGCGTCTGGCCCAGCTCGAATTGCAGAACAACATCGTGCGCGCCTACATCGAACTGTCGTTGCACTACGCGCAACGGGACATCGTCGAGGCCACCCTGAAGCAGCAAGAGCAAATCCTCGACCTGGCGCAGAAACGCCTGAATGGCGGCATCGGCACCCATTTCGAGGTCAGTCAGGCGCAAGCGCCGCTGCCGGAAACCCACCGCCAGATTGACGCCCTGGACGAAGAAATCGCCCTGAGCCGCAATCAACTCGCCGCGTTGGCGGGCAAGGGACCGGGGGAGGGTGCGCAGTTGCAACGCCCGACGCTGTCGTTGGCCGCGCCGCTGAAACTGCCGTCGTCATTGCCCGCGCAATTGCTCGGTCAACGCCCGGACGTGGTCGCCAGTCGCTGGCAAGTGGCGGCCCAGGCACGTGGGATTGATGTCGCTCACGCCGGTTTTTATCCCAACGTCGATCTGGTCGGCAGCCTTGGCTACATGGCCACCGGCGGCGGGGCGCTGGAGTTTTTGACCGGCAAGAAACTCAACTACAGCGTCGGCCCGGCGATCTCGCTGCCGATCTTTGATGGCGGCCGTTTGCGTTCGGAGCTGGGTGAAGCCTCGGCCGGGTTTGATATCGCTGTCGCCAAGTACAACCAGACCCTGGTCAATGCGCTGAAAAACATTTCGGACCAGTTGATCCGTCGCGAATCCATGGACAAGCAGCAAGCCTTCGCCGCCGAGTCGGTGGCGATGGCGCAAAAGACCTACGACATCGCGATGATCGCCTATCAACGCGGGCTCACCGATTACCTCAACGTGCTTAACGCCCAGACCTTGTTGTTCAAGCAGCAGCAAGTCCAGCAACAGGTGCAGGCCGCGCGGCTGAGCGCCCACGCTGAACTGGTGACGGCGCTCGGCGGTGGACTCGGTGCGGGCGACGATGTGCCCAAAGACAGCCAGACCCAGGCTCCGAAAACCCCGGCGCTTCTCAAGTGAACACAACACCTGTGGGAGCCAGCCTGCTGGCGATGGCGGTGGGTCAGGTGACATCAGCATTGACTGACACACCGCCATCGCCAGCAGGCTGGCTCCCACAGGTTCTCTACCTGACTGAATTACAGTGAGCAGGATTCCATGACTCCCTTGCCCGCACCTTTGCGCTGGCTGTACTCCCTTGAATGGCGCCGGGGTTTGTTCGACTGGGCACGCAGCGACGGCGTGACCTGGGTGTACATTTTCAAGGTGTTGTTCGCCGCGTTCCTGACGTTGTGGCTGGCCATGCGTCTGGAGTTGCCACAACCGCGCACGGCGATGATCACCGTGTTCATCGTCATGCAGCCGCAAAGCGGCCAGGTGTTCGCCAAGAGTTTCTATCGCTTCTTTGGCACCCTGACCGGGTCGGCGGTGATGGTCGCGCTGATTGCCTTGTTTGCGCAGAACACTGAACTGTTCCTCGGCTCGCTGGCAATCTGGGTCGGCATCTGTTCGGCCGGCGCCGCGCGGTATCGCAACTTTCGCGCCTATGGTTTTGTGCTGGCCGGGTACACCGCCGCGATGGTCGGTCTGCCGGCGCTGGCGCACCCGGATGGCGCGTTCATGGCGGCGGTCTGGCGGGTGCTGGAAATCTCGCTGGGGATTCTCTGCGCAACCGTGGTCAGCGCCGCGATCCTGCCGCAAACCGCCAGCGCGGCGATGCGCAACGCCTTGTATCAACGCTTCGGCGTGTTCGCCTTGTTCGTCACCGACGGCTTGCGCGGTCGCAGCAAACCCGAGGCTTTTGAGGCGAGCAACGTGCGCTTTATCGCCGAGGCTGTCGGGCTCGAAGGGCTGCGCAGCGTCACCGTGTTCGAAGACCCGCACATGCGTCGGCGCAACGGCCGCCTCAGTCGCCTGAACAGCGAATTCATGGGCATCACCACGCGGTTCAACGCCTTGCATCAATTGCTCGAACGCTTGCGCAGCAGTGGTGCGGATCATGTGGTCGCGGCGATCAAACCGGGGCTGCAGGACCTCGCCGAATTGCTCGACGGCTTCAGCGGTCGCGCCTTGACCAGCCCCGACGCTGCCCGCCTTACGAACGCCTTGGCGAGCTACAAGGAAAACCTGCCGGCCCGGGTCCGGAGCCTGCGGGCGACGTTTCAGGAGAGCGAGCCGAGCGACGCCGAGCAGCTCGATTTCCACACCGCGTACGAGCTGCTGTATCGCTTCGTCGATGAGTTGCACAGTTATGCACAGACCCACGCCTCGCTGGCCGATCACAGCCATGCGCGGGAGCAATGGGACGAGCCGTTCACCCCGCAAACCAACTGGATGGCCTCGGCCGCGTCGGGCATCCGCGCGGCGTTCATTCTGGTGGTGCTGGGCAGCTATTGGGTGGCGACGGCGTGGCCGAGCGGGGCGACCATGACCCTGATCGCCGCAGCCACCGTGGGCCTTTCTGCGGCCACGCCGAACCCCAAGCGCATGGCGTTTCAAATGGCGAGCGGGACATTTCTCGGGGCGCTGATCGGCTTCTTCGAGATGTTTTTTATCTTCCCGTTGATCGATGGTTTTCCACTGCTGTGCGTGATGCTCGCGCCGGTGATCGTGCTCGGGTCGTTCCTCACTTCGCGGCCGCAATACGCCGGTGTCGGCCTCGGCTTGCTGATCTTCTTCAGCACCGGTTCGGTGCCAGACAATCTCACGGTCTACAACCCTTACGCGTTCATCAATGACTACATCGCCATGGTGCTGGGTATGCTGGTGTGCGCGGCGGCCGGGGCGATCATCCTGCCGCCCAACAGTCGCTGGTTGTGGCGGCGACTGGAGCAGGATCTGCGCGGGCAAGTGGTGTACGCCATCAGCGGCAAGCTCAAGGGTTTGACGTCGGGGTTTGAAAGCAGTACGCGGGACCTGCTGCACCAGGCCTACGGTCTCGCGGCGGGACAACCGCAGGTGCAACGAAACTTGCTGCGCTGGATGTTCGTGGTGCTGGAGGTCGGTCACGCGATCATCGAGTTGCGCAAGGAACAGGCGATCCTGCCGGTGCATCCGGCCTATGCCGAATCCCAGCCGTGGCGCCAGGCGATCCGCGTGATGGGACGTTCGCTGGTGCGGCTGTTTCTGCAGCCGAGCCAGAGCAATCTGGAACGTGGATTGATCGCGGTCGACCATGCGATCAGCCGCGTGCAAGCCACCGACGAGCCGTTCGCGCCGCATTTCGACACATCGGCCTTGCGCCGGGTGAAGAGCTACCTGCACTTCATCCGCACCTCACTGCTGGACCCGCAATCACCGCTCGCCGGCTACCTGAAGGCCAGCGCTGTCGCCAAGCCCCAAGGACTTGAACATGCCTCGTGAAATCGCCTTCCACGGCGTGTACATGCCGACCATGACGCTGATGTTTTTCATCGCCGCGGCGCTCGCCTGGGCGCTGGACCGGTTCCTGTCGGGTTTCGACTTGTACCGCTTCTTCTGGCACCCGGCGCTGTTGCGCCTGAGTTTGTTTACCTGTCTGTTCGGCGCCCTGGCGCTGACTGTCTATCACTGACTTTTTATCACTGAAGAAGGCCCTGATGAAAAAGCTTTTCAGCCTCCTCGCCACCCTGCTGGTACTGGCCCTCGCGCTATGGATCGGCCGGACCCTGTGGGTGCATTACATGGACACGCCGTGGACCCGCGACGGTCGGGTGCGCGCGGACATCATCAACGTCGCCGCCGATGTCACCGGCGAAGTGGTGGACGTTCCGGTGCGCGACAACCAACAGGTGAAGAAGGGCGATTTGCTGATGCAGATCGACCCCGAGCATTACCGCATCGCGGTCAAACAAGCGCAGGCGCTGGTGGCCTCACGCAAGTCGACGTGGGAGATGCGCAAGGTCAACGCCCATCGCCGCGCTGACATGGATGCCTTGGTGATCTCCAAGGAAAACCGCGACGACGCCAGCAACATCGCCGACTCGGCGCTGGCCGATTATCAGCACGCACAGGCACAACTTGAAGCGGCCGAACTCAACCTCAAGCGCACCGAAGTCCGTGCGGCGGTGGACGGTTACGTCACCAACCTGAACGTGCATCGCGGCGACTACGCGCGCATGGGCGAAGCGAAAATGGCCGTGGTCGATATGAACTCGTTCTGGGTGTATGGCTTCTTCGAAGAGACCAAACTGCCGCATGTGCGGGTGGGCGACAAAGCCGACATGCAGTTGATGAGCGGCGAAGTGTTGAAGGGGCATGTGGAGAGCATTTCGCGCGGTATTTATGACCGCGATAACCCGGAAAGTCGCGAGCTGATTGCCGACGTGAACCCGACGTTCAACTGGGTGCGCCTGGCGCAGCGAGTGCCGGTGCGGATTCACATTGATGAAGTGCCGGAAGGAGTGCTGTTGGCGGCGGGGATTACGTGCACGGTGGTGGTTAACTAGACGTTGGACCGAGTTGCGGCCATCGCGAGCAGGCTCGCTCCCACAGGGATTTGTGGTGTTCGCCGCATCTCACAGGGGATTTGTGGTGTTTGCAGAATCTGCGGCGGGCTCGATCAATGTGGGAGCGAGCCTGCTCGCGATGGGCGCGACGCGGACTTAGCCCTTGCAAAACGTCTCATGCAAATGACGCCAAAGCACCTTGCCGTCGGCCTGCTTCTCGAACACCACCGTCGAGCGTCGATCAGAATGCAGGCCGGTTGCATCGGTCTGCCGTTCGCGATAACTCACGGTCGCTCCACCGTCGTAGAGCACAATGCCGCGCAGCTCGCTGAGCTCAATCCTGAACCCGAGTTTCCTGCCGCCCGCCAGCATGAACAACTCGCTCAATGCGTCGAAATCCAGCACCCGGCCCAACGGCGAGATCATGGAAAATTGCGGCGAAAAACGCGCCAGCAGTTGTTCAAGCACAGACTCGTCCAGTTCCAGGGCCAACCATTTTTCGATAGCTATGTGAGCCTGGATGACTTCGTCAAAATATTCGCTGTAGTCGGTCATGGAGTTCTTCCGATATAGGTAGAGCCAATAGGCTCAGCGCTGGATTTGGCGGAGGACGTTGACAAGGACTGGAGAGAAGGGCTGCAACCGATTGTCTTGATCGGGGAGTTGTAACTCTTCAAGCAAGATCGAAAGGACTTCGTCACTTTCAATTTTGAGCTCCGATGGCTCGATGCATTGCGTAAACAGGAGTGACTCAATGAGTGTTTTACGCGTGTTAAACAACGCCAGATTGTTTTTGCGCGTATCACCCAGGTTGAGCACTTTTATCGCGCCAACTGCTCTGGGGGTGAGGCCTTCTACTGCGCCAGAGAGGTAGAACTTAAGCTCGGTTTCGCATTCATCCATCAGGGCGGTGAGCGCAAGCGGTTGGGATTTGTGAGCATTGCCACATTGATTTGGATGGTTGCAGCTGGCAACAATGTTGGAAAAATTCATCGTACGATTCGGGGCCGAATCTTGCGCATCGACATGTTCGTTGTGCGCTGTATCGATAGCGATTGCATGGCAACAATACGCACATAATCCAAATTGTTCTTCAAGGCAGGCCTCGCGTATGGCTTGCCTCTGCGCGTAGGGTAGGTCGTTGTAGCGTTTTCCTGGGTTGCCGCGTTTCCACTGTCCAAGTGATTCGGGCTCTTTGCCTTTGTGAATCTTACGCACTACGCAGCTCCATTTTGCGGATCAATAAGGCGGCTTTGGCCAATTCAATGTGGCCGGCTGGTAGTTCGCCGGAGAGTGCTTCAAATAGCGTCTTTGCAGCTTTTAGCTTCTTGTCCTGAAGTAGATCAAGCAGTTGATCCAGACGCTCTTGAACGTCCGTGTTGCGAACTTCGGTTTCCATCACGCTGAGGAGGACCTGGTTTGCATCCAGTCCATACAAACCTTTTTTCTCGACCAGTTTTCCGTCATCCAGGACATAGCACAGAACGTCTTTGCTATCGCTGATGACCAGCGGTGAATGGGTTGTAAGAATGAATTGGCAGTTGGGGAAGGTTTCTGTCAATTGATGGATCAACCGACGTTGCCACCGGGGATGCAAGTGCATGTCGACTTCGTCGATCAGTACTACGCCGTTACCTTCGAGTGGGTTCTCCAACCCGGGATTCATCATCGCTAATCTGCGTGCAATATCCCCTACTAGCGCCATCATCGACTTTTCCCCTTGCGACAGTTGAGCGACGTTGAGGGTTTTGCCCCCCTTGTCTATCGCCATCAGCAAACGAGGTTTGCGTTGTACGCGAAGGTTATCGAAGCCCGGCATGAATGCCGAGATGGCCTTGCGCACGGCATTGAGCTGTTTGTCGCGAGACGAAGCATGCATGCGCTCGATTTCTTGAATGATTTTCTTATCGGGGGTTGCAATGGCTTTTTTGATGTCACTCAACAGCACGCTCGATATGCCAGATTCATTTTCAATATCTTCGCGTTGTCTGAACCATTCGAAGAAACGAGTGAAATCGACTCCTTGTCCAAGTGCATTCTCGTAACCCTCAAGCTGATTGAAATCGGTGCGTGAGGTCAATTCCAGCGGGATGTCCAGTACTGATCTTTCTACCGGGTAGTAAACAATCAAGGGTAATGATGCTGCTACTTCGGCGATAGATAGCATCTCACCGTAGCAGTGAGCCAAATCTGCAGCGCCCGCCAGGTTACCTTTGTCTAGCGCAACATGGCCTGGACGTAACCGCACGAGCGTCCAGCTAAAGTCCTGCTCGTGTGGGAGATTGAAGTATCCAGGTTCGTGTACGTCGAGGGTGATTGATGCAGTGCTAGCGTCATTGTTGATGCAGTCCTGATCAATCAAAACTCCTTTGCTGCGTTGTGAGCGAATCCTCGCCACCAACCAACTGAGCGATGTCGCCAGTGACGTCAGAATCGTTGTTTTACCGCAGCCGTTATTGCCGACAAACACCGTCACTTTCGAAACGAGCGTGTCCGTCGGCGCAAAGGCAACTTCCAGATCGGTAAAACGTCCGACATTACTCAGTCGGATTTTTTTGATTTCCATCACGTTGCCCTTTTAGGGTCAGTCGGTTGATACAAAGGCGTCGATTATGGCATCCCCTCGGCGTTTTATCAGGTGGTGGCTGTAATTGCTTACAACTGCCCGCGCAACCCAAACCGCTTCATCAACCCCGCCTGCAACAACCCTTTGGGCAACAACCCGGCCAACAGCGGCAACGCCCGGCTGCCATTGCCCAGGCGAATCAGGCGCGGCGGGTTGCTGTGTTGCACGGCCTTGAGCAAACCTTCGGCAAACTCCCTGGCCGGCGTCGGTTTGTCCTGAGAGGCCTTGGCGCGTGCACGAATGCCTTCACGCAGTGGAAACCACGGTGATTGTTCGGTGATCAATTGTTCCGCTTCATGGCCGGCATTCTTGGCGAAACTGGATTCGATGGCGCCCGGCTGGACTTCCATCACGCGAACCCCGAACGGCGCCAGCTCCATGCGCAACGCATCGCTCAAGGCATGCACCGCCGCTTTAGAGGCGCAATACGCACCGGCGAATGGCGTGACCAACACCCCGGAAACGCTGCCGATGTTCACCACCAGGCCTTTGGCGCGGCGCAGCACCGGGAACATCGCCCGGGTCACGCCGACAATGGCAAAGACGTTGGTTTCGAACTGCCGCTGCATCGCCGGCACACCGCCGTCGAGCAACGGGCCCATGGCGCCGTAACCGGCGTTGTTGATCAGCACGTCAAGGCCGCCACGTTGTTGATTGATCTGCTCGCTCAGTTGTTCAAGCGCGGCGGCGTCGTTGACGTCCAGTTGCACGGCCGTAAAACCGGCGGCGGCCAGCGCCGCGACGTCTTCAGTCTTGCGCGCACTGGCCCAGACTTCGTATCCGGCACTCTTGAACACATCGGCCAGGGCGCGGCCAATGCCACTGGAACAACCGGTAATCAACGCAACAGGCATGGCGCGGTCCTTGTGCAATAGAAAAAAGGGAAGATTAGTCTGAGAAACTACCTTGCAAATGTTCGGCGCGAAACTCCAGGGTTTGCGGGCGATAACCGGGGCGCAGCGGCGGCAACGGCAGACAGTCTTCCCAATTGGCGCCGGCCTGCAGTTCGCCGGGGCCGCGATAGCGCGGTGCGGCGTATTGATTGTCGGCCAGGTTGACCGTATCGCCCGGCGCGTACGCGGCGATGCGCCAGCGCAACTCGGTGAGCGGCACGTCGTTGCCATTGTTCATTTTCAGTTGCAAGGGACGGTCGGCCGGGCATTGCTCGGGGGCGTAGGTAATGCGCAGTTCAAGGCGCGCCAGTTGCTTGACCTCGCGGTTGTCCAACCAGATCACCCACGTGGCCACCAGGCCCAGCCCGATGGCGGCCGCCACAGAGACCGGCAATGCCTTGGCCGGGTAGCGCAGCAACAGGATCAGCCAGGTAATGACCAGCAAGACGCCGATGAACATGTTTTAACGCTCCTTGAACTCATGACCACCATCCTACCGAAGGGCCGCGGGAATGGACATTCGCGGTTCAAGGGGCATCTACCGCTGGTCGCTACTGTAATTTCTGACAGTAGCCAGGTAATCACCGCGACGATTAGATGGCCATTGGCAAAAAAAGGACGTCCAGGGCATGCCGGCCTCGACAATGGGAATGCACTACAACACACCCAAAGTGTCCGTCTTCGATCCGCGAGGATTGCACGTCTGTTCGGTCGATTATTGGCGTGAGGTTGAAGGCATCTGCGCTCAGGCGCGATTCAATCGCACACTCCACGATGCCGCAGGTTTCCCGATAAAACAGTGGGACCCTCGGCTGTGGGCGTTACACAAGGACGACCCCGCAGTTCCCGCCAACCTTACGACAGTGCATTCGCTGCCTGGCCATCCCGTTTGCACGAACAGTGTCGATGCCGGCTCGACAGTCAGTCTGTTTGGCCTGGCCGATCAGGTGCTGTTCAGCTGGGACAGTCGCGGGATACGACGCGAGGTTGAATACGACGACTTGCTTCGGCCCTTGGTGGTGTTCGAACACCTGGCCACCGAACCACGACGTTGTGCTGAACGCATGGAATATGGTCGTGCCGAACCGAGCACCCAGGATCATAACCAATGCGGGCAACTGATTCGCCAGGATGGCCCGGGCGGGACCGTGTTGTTTGAGGCGTATGCAATCACCGACCAATGCACAAGGCACGTTCAACACTTCACGCTGGACGCCGTTGCCCCTGATTGGCCGGAGCCGATTGTCGAGCGTCAGGCATTACTGGAGCCGGGGGAGGGCGCAATCTCGACGTGGCGTTACGGGCCGCATGGTGATGTGCTGGAAAGTATCGATGCCCGGCAGAATACCCAGAGGTTTGCCTTCACCCGTGATGGTCGGTTGCGCCAGAGCGCACTCAAACTGGCCGGCAAGCTCACGTGGCAAACGCTGGTCCGGGAGATTGAGTACAACGCCCAGGGGAAGATCACTCACCAAGTGTCGGGTAAAAACATAAGCACCGCCCTAAAATATAGTCCTGAAGACGGTCGCCTGATGGAGATGCGCACGCACGGCGAGCACACCGACGCGCTGCAACATCTGGTCTACGCCTATGACCGCATGGGCAATGTTCTGAGTATCGAAGACAAGGCGCAGGCGGTGCGTTTTTTCAACAACCAGCGTATTAATCCTGTCAGTCGCTTTATCTATGACAGCCTTGGCCGATTGATCGGCTCGACGGGCCGGGAGGCGGGAGCTCCCAACAAAGGGCATGCATCGGTGGGGCGCAACAATCCTGCGGCGCTCAGTACCTACAGCCAGACCTACAGCTATGACGACGGCGACAACTTGGTGAAGCTGGAACACGTCGGCGCACAAAGCCCGGGGCGTCAACTAGAAGCTGCCCGGTACAGCAATCGCTGTCTTCCCTGGCGCAACGGCAGACCGCCGTCCGAAGACGACATCGCAGCGGCATTCGACGCCCGGGGCAATTTACTGGAGCTGGATCAGGGACGGTTTTTGACGTGGGACCTGCGCAATCAATTGCACTCGGTCAGCCCGGTGGAACGTGACTCCGAACGTAATGACTGTGAATGTTATTTCTACGATACCGGCGGCCAGCGAGTGCGCAAGATTCGTTCATTGCAGACCAATGCCCGCACCGTAAAAGCCGAAGTGCGTTACCTGCAAGGGTTGGAACTGCGCACTGACAGTGGCACTGGAGAAGTGTTGCACGTCATCACCGCGCAGGCCGGACTCAATACGGTTCGGGTGTTGCATTGGGAAAGCGACCCACCGTCCGGGGTCAACGATCAATACCGGTACAACCTGGTCGATCACCTGACGTCTTGCACGGTGGAATTGACCGATGATGCACACATCATCAGTCAGGAAGTCTTTTATCCCTTCGGCGAAACTGCATGGTTTACCGGTTCGGACGTCGACTATAAAACCATTCGCTATTCGGGTAAGGAACGCGATGCGACAAGTCTTTATTACTACGGTTTTCGATACTACATATCGTGGTTGCAGCGTTGGCTCAGTCCCGATCCGGCCTTGGCCATTGACGGTCTCAACCTTTACTGCATGGTTCGAAACAATCCGACAGGGTTGGTCGATCCGGATGGGCTCGCACCCAATAACGATAAGCCTCGGGTCCCCGCATGGCCTCCCCAATCGTCTGTTAATGCACCGGTTGCAGTTAAGCCGGTGGTGCCATTGCGGCCGTTTCGGCCCCATTCGGCATTGACGGTTCAGCCCTCGAGTGCAGCGGTCGCACCTCAAAGACCGCCACCGATATCGCTGCCGACCGCGGTCAAGTCAAATAGAGCGCTTCCTGCCTATGCCGGTGGTTCAATGAATGCGGGCTCACATCAATTGTTGCTTGGCCCATCAGGCGCCGTCATCGCCATGAGGGGGGACGATCGTTCCCCCGAGACAATCCGTAAAGCGGGTGGTTTTTTCCCGAGGGATAACAGGGGACCCGAAATCAAGGATGAGTTCAGACAGGCCGCGGTGGGCAAATCCATGAACACTTTGTCCCAGGAGCACGTTAGAAGTCCTGTTCCCGGGTACGTATCCACTGGCATGGATGAAAATTCAGGGGGTTACGGTGACACAAGGGCCTACCTGTACCGGATGGAAATTCCGGGTCTTGCGGAGCGAGCCATCAATGATCAGACGCTGGGGCTCAATACGTCCTTCGAATTCATACCCAAAGGCCGACTGCATGCGAGACTTTTGATGAGCGGGTCAACCCTTGACCAGTCGAAATTCGTGGCGATGATTCCGCCGATGACAGTGGAAATGACCTTTATTACACCGATTCCGAGTGCCTACATCGTTGCCTACAGGGAGGCGAAAAGCACCGAGTGGAAACCTTTCTAACGATAACGACCCAGATGTAAAAAGCCCCCGACCAACCCGCTGCGGATGGGGATTCGCAGCGGACTGGACGGGGGCTTTTAGTTTACTTGACGCTTACTGCGCGATGGTTTTCACCGATACGCCGCGTTCGACCGGGGTCGAGCGACCGTAGATATCTTCAAAGCGCTCGATATCGTCTTCACCCAGATAGCTGCCCGATTGCACTTCGATGATCTCGAGTGGAATCTTGCCCGGGTTGCGCAGACGGTGAACCGAAGCGATCGGGATGTAGGTCGACTGGTTCTCGCAGAGCAGGAACACGTTGTCGTCGCAGGTCACTTCAGCGGTGCCGCTGACCACGATCCAGTGTTCGGCGCGGTGGTGGTGCATCTGCAGCGACAGGCACGCGCCCGGTTTGACCGAGATGTGCTTGACCTGGAAGCGGCCGCCCATGTCCACCGAATCGTAGGAGCCCCACGGACGATAGACTTCGCAGTGGTTCTGGGTTTCGGTACGGCCCTGCGCGTTGAGGGTGTTGACCATTTGTTTCACGCCTTGGACCGAGTCCTTGTGGGCGATCATCATGGCGTCCTTGGTTTCGACGACCACGATGTTTTCCAGGCCGATCACCGACACCAGTTTGCCGTTGCCGTGGATCATGCAGTTTTTGCTGTCCTGGATGACCACGTCGCCTTTGGTGACGTTGCCGTTGGCATCTTTTTCATTCACTTCCCACAGCGACGCCCAGCAACCGACATCGCTCCAGCCAGCGGTCAGCGGCACGACGCAGGCGCGCTGGGTTTTTTCCATCACCGAGTAGTCGATGGAATTGTCCGGGCAGCAGGCGAAGGTAGCTTCGTCGATGGTGATGGTGTCGGCATCCTGTTCGCTGCGCTCAAGGGTCAGCAGGCAGGTGTCGTAGATGTCCGGATCGTGCTTTTTCAGTTCTTCCAGGAAGCGGCTGGCGCGGAACAGGAACATGCCGCTGTTCCAGAAGTAGCCGCCGGACTGGACGAATTCGGTGGCGCGTTTGACGTCTGGTTTTTCGACGAAATGCGAGACACGGCTGACGCCTTCCGGCAGCAGCGAATCATTGGTCGACTTGATGTAGCCGTAACCGGTTTCCGGTTTGGTGGCCGGTACGCCGAACAGCACCATTTCGCCGTTTTCGGCAGCGACAGTGGCCAGGGCCAGGGCGCGTTGCAGGGCTTTCTGGTCTTCCAGCACGTGGTCGGCCGGCAGCACCAGCATCAACTCGTCACGTCCTTCATTGATCAGCATCATCGCGGTCAGGGCCACGGCCGGCGCGGTGTTGCGGCCGAACGGTTCCATCAGGATGCGCTGGGTTTCCAGCTTGCGGTTGGCCAACTGCTCGTTGACGATGAAGCGGTGGTCCTTGTTGCAGACCACGATCGGGGTGTCCATGCCTTCGAATACCAGGCGTTCCAGGGTTTGCTGGAACAGCGTGTGCTCGCCGGTCAGGGCCAGGAATTGCTTAGGGAACTGTTTACGGGAAAGCGGCCAAAGACGTGAGCCACTACCACCGGACAAGATCACTGGAATCATGTTGTTACTCCTTGAAAATCGTATGGGTCAGAGCTACTGCGTTCTGTCGTTTCACTCTTGTTCTTATTCCGTGTCCCGACTGACACCTCGCTCCTTGTAGGAGTGAGCCTGCTCGCGATGACTGAATGCCAGTCGACATCGATGTTGGATGTCAGACCGCAATCGCGAGCAGGCTCGCTCCCACATTGGGAGCTGCGTCAGTCGGGCAAAATGCTTAGCGCGTCGAGACCGGGCGTTTAACCCAGACTGGCGACAGGCTGCTGCCGCTGCCGGTGACGTACAGCACGGCGGCTTCACCGCGTTCCAGGGCAACCGGCTTCACGTCGCCGACTTTGGTCGCGCCGTCATACAGCGCCAGGCTGACTTTCACCGGGTTGATTTCACGCTCGCCACGACTCTTGGCCGCAACGGAGGGAACCACTTCGGTCTTGCCGTCGGCGGTTTTCAGGGTCAGTGCCTTGTCGCTCAGGTTCTGCACACGAACCAGGGATTTCTGCTTGTTCTTGAACGGCGGTTCTTCGATCAGTTGTGGCGCGCCGCTGGCGTTGTTGACCAGGGTGTAATAGTGATCGCCGGCCAGTTTCACTGGCAGGGTCTGGCTGCCGACCTTGGCGCTGTAGTCGCCGCCCGGCATGAAGCTGAAGTCGCTGCTGGACAACGGCGCGACGTCGCTCAGGTTGGTAGTGCCGACGGTGGCGCTGACTTCAGCGTTACCGGCGTTGTAGATACGCACAAAGCTCGAACCTTTCGGTGCGGTCGGGCCGTAGAGTGCGGAGTCGCCACCGGCGAAAGCCTGCATGGACAGCACGCTCATGCCAGCAACCAGAGCAAGAGTCTTGGCGAGACGGCGAGGAGTAGTAGTGAAAGTCATGGTAGTACCTCTCTTTCAGTTTTGCGCCCGGTCGGGCGTCTCGGATTTAGTGTTTGCAGCTACGTTTTGTTGGCGAACGCCAGCTTCTTTGAGCTCTGCGACCCACTGCGGGTCGGCGTCACCAATTTCGTTGTTCACAGGCAGATAACGTTCAGGAAATTCCCAGATCAGCACCTGAGGCGGGCTGTTCTTGAAAGCGTCGCTTTTCAGATAGCTGAGCATCGGCAGAATCGGACCGTGGCCGTCTTCGGCGTAATTGACCACGTCGCTGTGCAGCGCTTGTTTCAGCGCACCGACGAAGTTCCAGTTAGGGTTGGCGCTGTAGCTGGTGCCGATCAGGGCCACCGGCACGTCGGTGTTGGCAAACAGCGCGTCGTCGCCGGCAGGCTGAGCATCAACCGCAACGGTGTTGCGCTTTTGCAGTGGTTCTTGCGCCGGCATCATGTTTTCGAACAACGGGTCCAGTGGCAGGAACAAGCGCAGGTCGCCCTTGTGTGTCACGTTCTCCGCAGGTGTCGTCACGAAGTTTTGCGGCTCGCCGCTAAGCGGGGCTTCGTCAGTAATCGTTTTGGCCAGGGTCTCGGCGGCGATTTGCGCGCCTTGTGGAGTCCAGTGGGTGTCGGTGCGCAGGAACACTTGCTGACCGTCCAGCTTGGCCTTGAGCATCGGGCCATAGAGGTCGGGCGCAAGGATCTTGTCGGCTGCCACGCGAGCGTGGAAGTCTTCATAGAGGTTGGCGTGAATGCTTGAAGGCTTCACCTCGCCCAGGTGTTCCGGGTACAGGCGAGTCTTGGCCGGCACAATCGCCATCACCAGTTTCACGCCCTTGGCTTTCAGTTCCTGGCGCACGCCTTCTACGAGTGCGTAGTTGCCTTGCAGGTTCAACTCTTCGTTGACGATCGGGTTGAATTCTTCATCGCTGTACAACCACTGATCGCGACCGAGCACAACGCCTGGACGACCTTCGTTGAACAGTTTGAAATCCAGCGCGGCCCAGAGGTTGGTGCCAAGACGCTTGATCGGGAACTCGGCGTCGTAGTGAGTCTCGACGGCTTTGGTCCAGCGACCATTGAGCACTGTGGTTTCGGCCGACGTATTGAAGCCGAAGAAACTGCGCGTGGACCACACGCCCAGCACCAGCAGAATCAGCAGGAACAGGGCGATGTAGAGGATGCGTAATGAGCGGGTCATGGTCAGATCCCTCAGAACTGGAAGTAAAGGAACGGCGAGAAGCTTTGCGCCGAGAGTTTGAAAATCGAAGCGATGAACAGCACCAGTACCAGCGTGCGCATCACGTAGCGTGACCAGTCCGCGGTCCAGTAGGCCGGTTGCACAGTCGCTTCAACACCGACGGTGTAGCCAGGTTCGTGGATGCTCGCCGGGTTCTCGCCCGGTGCCGCTTTGATCATTCCAGGTGTTGCCGTGGCCGGGCCGTCAGCCTCGACGTTCACAACAGGTTTGGTCTTCTCAGGCGGCCGGTTGGTGTAGAAATCGCGGATGCCGAAGAACGCCAGGGTCACGTACGCCACCACCAGGGTTGCGATTTGCAGACCAGTGAGGCTGGCCTGGTTGAGTTCCGACAGCGACCATTCGCCGAAGCTGAACATTGCGCCGTACATGCGACCGGCAACGTGCAGGTTTTCCGAGCGGAAGATCACCCAGCCCATCACCACGAGCAGGAACGTCAGCGCCCAGCGGATCGGGTTGATGCTGCGCGGCGAAGTGTTCAGGCCCAGGGCCTTCTCGATCGCCAGCCACATGCCGTGCCACGCACCCCAGACGATGTAGGTGATGTTCGCGCCGTGCCACAGACCACCGAGCAGCATGGTCAGGAACAGGTTGCGATAGGTCATCAGCGTGCCTTTGCGGTTGCCGCCCAGCGTGATGTACAGGTAGTCACGCAGCCAGGTGGACAGACTGATGTGCCAGCGGCGCCAGAACTCGGTGATCGACTGGCTGATGTACGGCTGCTTGAAGTTTTCCATGAAGCGGAAACCCATCATCAAGCCCAGGCCGATGGCCATGTCGCTGTAACCGGAGAAGTCGAAATACAGCTGCGCGGT
Source organism: Pseudomonas sp. IT-P294 (assembly GCF_949767865.1). Classification (NCBI taxonomy): domain Bacteria; kingdom Pseudomonadati; phylum Pseudomonadota; class Gammaproteobacteria; order Pseudomonadales; family Pseudomonadaceae; genus Pseudomonas; species Pseudomonas sp. IT-P294. The sequence continues at coordinate 44,466 of NZ_CATKQW010000057.1, forward strand.
GTAGGCCAGCGCGCCGAGCCAGGCATCGCCCGTGGTCGGGTGTTGCAAGGCAAAGCAATGGTCAGCCACCACCGCGAGGGTGTCGGCGATGAAGACCTTCTTGATGAAACCCTGCATGAACCGCGTGCAGCCCTCGGAGAACTTGTCGAGGGTGTGGGTGCGGTTGTTGAACTGGTCGGCGAGGTCGCGGAAACGCAGGACCGGGCCGGCGATCAGGTGCGGGAAGATCGCCACGAAAGCGGCAAAGTCGATCAGGTTGCGAGTGGCCGGGGTGTCGCCACGGTACACGTCGATGATGTAGCTGATGGACTCGAAGATGTAGAACGAGATCCCGATCGGCAACAGCACGTGGGTCAGGATGAACGGCGACAGACCGACCGAAGTCATCATCGCGTTGATGCTGTCGACGCCGAAGTTGGCGTACTTGAAGTAGCCCAGGATGCACAAGTCGACTGCCACGCCGAGCAGCAGCCAGCGTTGGGCCGGTTTGGTCCGAACGCCCGCGGCACCGACTTTGAGGCCGATCCAGTAGTTCCATAGCGTGACGGCCGCGAACAGCGCAAGGAAGTCCACGCGCCACCAGGCATAGAACACATAGCTGGCGATCAGCAGCAGCAGGTTGCGATAGCGTATTCCGCTCAAATAGTACAAGCCGAGAAAGATCGGCAAGAACAAAAACAGGAATACGTTGGATGAAAATACCATCCCGATCTCTCCGTGTTTAACCAACAGTCAAGGGCCGCAGCCCCCCCAAACCCCCCACCGAAATCCGGAGGGCGTAACACACAAAACTCAAACTCGACACTGAACCTGTGGGAGCGGGCTTGCCCGCGATAGCGGTGGATCAGTCGACATCAATGTTGAATGTCAGACCGCCATCGCGGGCAAGCCCGCTCCCACAGGTTTTGTATTTTTCCTAGGAGCCCTTGTTGCCTTTTTCGTTGGCCGGGTCGAAGACCTTGGTCAGGTCACCGCCGAGGCGGAAGGTCTTGAACGGCTGCATCTTGTGCTTCTGTTCCAGCACATCGGCCGGGCAGGTGTAGAGCGTGCAGAACGGTTCGAGCCAGGCAAATTTCGAGTCGATCTTGAGATCGGTCATGTCCTGTTCCTTGCCGTTCTTCTTCTCGAAGATCGCCGGGTCTTTAACCCCGGCCAGCACCTGATCACCCAAGCGTTTCAAGGCACCGTTGTTTTCCTGACGCAAGTCCACACCGTTGACCTGGGCGAAACTGGCGATCATCGCCAGCGGCGGCAAGGCATAGTTGTGATAGGCGAGGGCGCGTTGTTGGCGCTTGAGTTCGTTGGGCAGGAAACCCTGGGCGTCGACTTGATTGGCGCCGACCTTGTATTCCTTCACCGACCAGTCGAACAGGTCGCGGCGGTTGGTGGCGACCGAAGTTGCCATCACCGACCAGGCAGCCCAGTACGAGTGATTGTTGGTTTGTTCCAGCGGCAAGTTGTCCCAATCGCTGACCACCTGATCAGCCATTTTGCTGAACCAGGCCTCGATCAACTGCGACTCTTGCTGATGGGTTGCCAACGGATGCGAGTCGGAGAACTTCAGGCGAATGTACGCAGACGCCATGCTGCCCAATGCCCACTTGCGCATGGATTTGCCGGTGTGGTTGAAGTCCTTGGACATCAACGCGTCGGCCTTGGCCCAGGACGTCAACCAGTTCAGGGTGCATTCGAGCTGTTCCGGGCGACCGTCACGCATGAACTGCATCACGCGCTTGCTGGTGCCGCGCTCCAGTTTGGTGATGTCGGCGGTGCTGTCGCGGAAGGCTTTTTCCGAGACCTCGTTCAGGGTCGAACGGGCCTTGTCGGAGCCTTCGTACTTGCTGCGAAATTGCAGCGAGCCGGTGTACGGCGTCGGCATGGCATCACAGCCTTCGCTCTTGTCGCCGGTTTTGACTTTTTCAATCGGCGCGAAGTAACCCTGTGGCGGACGCAACGGCGCGGCGGCCTGAGTCGCGCCGGCAAACATCGCCAGACTCAACAGGGAGGGTGCGATCAGTTTTTTCAACATTCGGGTTTGCATGCAGGTCATAAGAGATTGCCTCATTGCCCAACCTGAGCGGTACGCTGCCCAGTGCCAGGGAACACGTTGCGTTTGCAGATTTTCGTTTCGACTTTCTGTGGCGCGGTACCTGCTTCAGGGCCCTGGACTTCGATGGCCAGCAGATTCTGCGAGGCCCAGTCATCGTCCGTGCGCAACTCAAAGGCGAAACGCCCGTCGGTGTCGGAGGTTTCCGGTTTTTCGATCTTGATGTCCTCGTGGCGACCGTTCATGTACCAGAGGGTGGCTTGCAGCTTTTTCACCGACGGATCGGCGAAGCGGATATCGACCTGGTGACCGCTGTTTTGCAGGTTCAGGTTCGTGCTGTTGACCAACAATTCGTTCTTGCCCGGTTTCAATGTGGTGCTGGCGGTCATCTGTGCATCCTTTCCTTCGCAACCGTTGTCCAGCAGCGCCATCATCTGGCGGTAGATGGTTTCCTGGTCGAGGCGATAGAGCGGCGAGAATTCCCAGATCAGAATCTTGGGTGGCTTGGTCTGGAACTCTTCGCTGCCCAGGTACTGCAGCATCGATCCTTCCAGGCCACCGCCGGGGAACGCCACGTTGAGGATGTCGGCGCCGATGGCCTCTTCGAGGAAACCGGCGAAGTTGTAGTTCTTGCCACTGTGGCTGGTGCCGACCAGGGTGATCTCCGGATTGCCGGAGTCTCCGAACAGGTCGCCATCCGCTGCTTCGCCCTTTGGCTCGGTGGTGAATTGATCCATGTACTGGATCGCGTAGCTGGTGCCACAGAGTTGACCGGCCATGTTGTGTAACGTTCCGGTCTTGCCCATGCGACCCGACCTGTGGCTCTCGAATTCGCGTTTTGGAATGCCCGCAAATTCAGGCATTTGCTTGATTTTCTCGCCGACGATTTTTGCCGTGCGCTGGGCGCCATACGGCGTCCAGTGCTGGTCGCCGCGGAAGTAGAAGTCGTGGGCGGGCAGGGTGTCAGGCAGCGCTTCGTTGGTCAGCGGCGACAGGTCCGGCACCACGTAGCCCATGGCGGCGAAACGCCCCAGCATGGCCTTGTAGTTTTTCAGGGCCTTGTCGAAATCGTATTTGGCTTTTTCTTCCGGGTTCAGTTTGTTGCGGTTCACCAAGCCACGAGTAGGTTGATAAACAACAACGAGCTCCACGCCTTTGCTCTTGAACGCATCGTGCAGTTCTTTCATGCGTTTGTAGCCGGCGGGGGAGGTGTCGAATTCGGTGCGCAAGTCTTCTTGCGTACGGAACAGCCAATCGCCCTGGGCCTGCACCAGCGTGGTGAAGTTCTGCTGGTAACGCGTGGTGTAGTTTTTCGCGTCATGCGCTTCAGGGCACAGGTTGCAGCACGGTTCGGCGCTGAATGTCGGTGCCTGGACATCGTCGGCGCGAACACCGCCGCTGGCCGCGAGAATGCCGGCGGTCAGGGCCGACAGGCTGAGTAATTTGATCAAGTGTGAGTGCATAAAATTATCCTCAGTCCCGCATTTCAGTCTGGCGTTCGACAGGGTCGATCAGCACGGCTTTCTGCTGGCGCACCAGCAGGTCGAGAATTTCGTCCTGACGCTCGCCGAGAATCCCGCTGAAGCTGATGCCGCTGGATTTGGTCGGTGCGAGCATGGACACGCGATACAACTCGACGCTCAGCGGTGAGTCGATGGATAGCGGGCCGCTGCCGTTGCCGGCCAGTTCGCCGCCGACCACGATCAGCGACACCTGGGCGTCGAACGGATCGAGCTTGATGTTGCGGTCGGTGTCGCTCAGGTCTTTGATGTGGCCGTAGACGCCGGTCAAGCCGTTGGCCATCGACAGGTTTTCGTAGAGGCGGATGTTCACGCTGTTACGAACCCGTATGCCGTGGCGACGGTTGCTGATCACCTTGTTGCCGTACAGCAGATTGTCGGCACTCTCGTAAAGGGTGATGCCGTCTGTGTGGTTCTTGTAGATCTCGTTGTAGGCGATCAGGTTGTTGACGCTGTTACGGTCGATCACCAGACCCGAAAGCTTGTTGTCGTAGCTGCGGTTGTTGAAGATGAAGCTGTCGTTGACCTCACGGGAAATGATGATCCCGTGCTTCTTCTTCGTGCCGTACACCGTGTTGTCGGCAATGATCAGGCCGTGGGAACGGTCATGCGGGTCAATGCCGTAGACGATGTTGTCTTTGTAGGTGTTGCCCTTGACCACGAAGTCGCGGGTTTCGTAGCAGTAGAAGCCGTACCACATGTCCGAGAACTCGGAACCGACGATCCAGCCAGTCGGCTCGGGACGCTTGAGCACCTTGGCCATGTTCGGCGTGTACTGGGAAATACTCACGCCGTAGGACTTACTGTTGGCGTAACCGAAACTGGCGATCTTGCTGTTGGCGATGTAGGTCTCGGTGCCGCCCCAGGACAGCAGGAACGGACGGAATTCCTTGGGCGAATTGAACGTCGCCGGCCCATTGTCCTTCTCGCGCCAGCCAGTGATTTTGGTGTCGCGCACAAACAGCTGGCCGTCGTTGACCAGGAACGAACCGGACTCTTGGGACAGGCGCAATTCCTGGGTCTGTTTGTCGATTTCGAGGATGCCATGACGGCCAACCACGATCGGCAACTTCGCCAGGAACACGCCCGGCGACGTTTCGCTGAAGTACTGTTTAGGCAGCTTCTTCGTCAGGTCCTTGAGGTTCATGTAGCCGTCGTCGATAAAGATCGCCTGCGGGATGCCGTGCTGACGCACCACCCACTCAGCCATCTTGTTGTCGCCGCCGATGAAGTCCTTCAGGGTGTCTTCCTGCATCATCCGGCGCACGCTGATCTTGCCGGCCTTGGTGCGCACGATCTTTTTGGCAATCGCTTCGGCGGTGTAGCCGGAAGTGTCCGGCAGTGTCGGTTTGGCCAGCTCCAGCGGCGCGATTGGCGCGCTGCTGACGGTATAGTTCTTGGCCTGTTGCAGACCTTTGGCCGTTGTAGCCGGTTTCACCACCGGTTCGACGGTGGCGAAGGCTGCGGCGCTGGCAAGCAGCATTGCGCCGGCCAATAGCGTTAGCGAACCTCGCTTTGCACTGTTCATGTCGGGCACTCCCTTCGCGGTTCGCATCAGAAGCGCCAGATCACGTCGATGAATGCGCGGTGCATGTACGAATCGACTTCTTTGCCATAGGCATCGCCCGGCTTGAACACGCCGCCACGGAAGCGCACGAGGGCCGATGGCTCATCGATCGACTGGCTCAACGCAGCAGGTAGCAAGCCTTGCTTGAAGTACTTGGTGACGACCAGGTCCATCTCCTGACCGAGGTCTTTTTCACCATCGTTCAGTGGCAGGGACGTGGTGGAAAGAATCGCGCCGGTAGGGTCGGTGTTGTCCTCGACCGCATTGATGCCGTTGCTGCCAACCGGCTTGTTGCCGTCGACGCGCCAGAATTTGTGGTAAATCAGGCTGGCGTCGTATTCGTCGTTGAGCATCCACGAACCAAACAGGGTCGCGGTCTGCATGTTCTGCATTTCGCCACGGTAGGCTTCGCCGAAACGGTGAACCCGCGAACGGGTACCGGTGTAGTTCGAGCGGTTGCTTTCCAGGCCGTTCTGTTCGTACTCGGCGCTGGCGCGGGCATAGGCAGCACCGACTTGCCATTGCGGATCGAGGCGCAGACGCACGCCGACATCCGTGGCCCAGCCATTGAGGTCTTGACCGCGTTTGGCTTCGGTCGGAGGCGTGCCGTTGGCGTTCAGCGGGTTGACCGTGTCGGTGTCGCCGCTCATGCCGGTGATGCTGCCCCAGTAATTGACAGTGTTGGTGTTGCGCCAGTTGTAGGCGTCACTGTCAGCGGTCAGGCCCAGCCAGGTGATATCACCGTTCTGTTTCTTGTCCAGCGAATCGGTGGGAACACCTGGTTGTGGGTAGTCGAGCTTGCCGTCATCGTGGGTGTGATGACCGCGAATGCCGACCCAGTTGCCCGGTGTCCACTGATAGTCCGCATCGGCGTAGACGTGCAGGCGATCCTTGTCTTTAGGGGCCAGTTCCGTGAGGTCGGTGCGGTACTCACTGAAGCGCTCGGCGACGCCGACGTTGGCGCGCAACAGGGTGGTGTCGAAGGTCCAGTTCAGGGCTTCGATGTTGGTGTCGCGCCATTGGCCGTCGGCGTTGTGCAGGCGTTGACGACCGAGCTTGAGCATCTCGCCGGGATACGGCGTGAGGCCGCTGTAGCCGACCCAGAATTCACGCATCGCCAGGTAGTTTTTCTTGGTCTTGCGATCATCGCTGGTGGTCGGCGTGGTGCCGTCGCTGGCGGTCCCCTGCAAGGTGTCCGTCTCGATGATGTCGGTGGCGGTCACTGCCTGGCCCATGGCGTAGGCGCTCCACGCGCCGCTCTCGCCATAGACCCATGGACGCAGGTCGAGGCCGACGCCGTTGACGTCGCCGCCGCTCTTGGTGCCGAGGTCGCTGTCGGCTTCGGACTGGCCGGTAACTTTCACTTCGAGGCCGAAGTTTTTGGTTTCAGTGATCGCGGCCAGCGTCGGGCAAGACCAGATCAGCGCGAACGTGAGGCCGATGCCGGCCTTCATGAATGGATTCAACTTCATAGGGATTCCTCGCCGTCTTCTTCTTGCAGGGCATGCATATCCAGCGTGTTCTGGCTCAAGGAACCACGAACGGCCTGTTCTTGTTTCAACAGGCGTTGGGCCTCGGCGAGCTGGGCAGGCGGCAGTTGGGCTTCAAGTGTTGTTGCAAGCTCGGTGGCTTGCGGGGTGTCCTGAGCCTTGGCCAATTGGCTGAAGACATAGGCGTTAAGCGGGTTGGGCTTGGTGCCCCGGCCTTGGGAGAACAATTGGGCAATGGCGAAATCGGCGCTGTTCTGGCCACTACGTGCGGCTTTGAGCAGGTGATCCAGCGCTTTTTGCGAATAGACCTTGCCCAGGTAGCCACGACGGTAGATCTGGCCGAGGTAGTAATCGGCGGCCACTTCTTTGCCGACGGCTTTCTGGAAATGTTCTTCGGCGACTTTGGCGTCGGCCGGGACCCATTTGCCTTCGTAATACAACTTGCCGAGCAACAATTCGGCTCGCGGCTGGTCGGCGGCGCGGCCGTTGTTCAGGTACTTCATCATCGTGTCGACGTCGCCCAGTTCGGGAAAGTCGTAAAGCAATTGCGCGAGGCTGACCCAGGAAGCGGGGTAGCCCGGAGCGATGCCTTCGAGCAGCGACTGAGCGGTTTTCTCGTCGGTCTTGCCCAAGGTTGCATCGCCGAGCACGCGAGCGACGCTGTCGACGCGCTGAGCGGAAACGGTGCCACGGGCGTGAGCTGCTTGCATCTGCTTGATCAGCTCAGCTTGCTTCTCAGGCTTGGCCTGTTTCTGGTAAACGGTGGCCAGTTCGACGTAGCAGATGTCAGTGGTGTTCAACGCGGCTTTGCAGATGCTTTCGACTTCGGCCAGGTGCTGGTCGTAAGTGCCTTGGGTGCGATAGAGCAGCACTTGGGCCAGACCCGCTTCCGGCTTGCCTTCGGCGCGCCATTGGCTGATCTGCTTTTGCGCGTTGATGTTCGGGAAACTGTGCGGGTATTGCAGGTACAGCATCGCCAGCGGGATCAGCGTATTGCCTTCGCCATTGGCCGCGGCTTTTTTCAACAGGCCTTCGGCTTCGTGCTGTTCGGCTTCGGTAGAACCGGGTTTGGCCACCAGCAGACGACCGAGGCGAGCCTGGGCGCGCGGCGAGACATCGGCCGCGGCGCGATAAGTCGCCTCGGCCTGCTTGATCTGCGCCGGGTCATGGCTGTCGACCTGGATATCGGCGAGGCCAACCTGTGCTTCGCTATAGCCCAGGTCTGCCAGTTGCTTGTAGTTCTGCTGCGCCAGCGCGGTGTCGCCGCGCTTGAGGGCTTCATTGGCCAGACGCTGGTCGGGCAGGCCGGCGCAACCGGCCAAGGCAATTGCCATGGCCAGTGTCAGCGGGACCGGCAGGATTCTGAGTGGGCTAGTCACGGGCATGTCCTCTACTTAAAGACCGGAAGCCATGGCTTTGTCGATCAACCAGTTCAGGTTCGGGCCACGATCGCTGTTCACTTCAACAGGGCGACCGGCGAACTTGCTGTCCAGCGGCTCGTCAGGCTGAATCAGGACGCGAATGTCGGACGACAGGTCGGCGCTTTTCAGGCTGGTGCTGCTGACGATCTTGCCGGTGCGGGATTTGTTCTCGCCGGCAATCAGGAAGCGCACCGAGCTGCCTGGCAGCACGTCGGCGAACTGGCGATAGGAGAAGCGGGCTTCTACGTTGGCTTCGCTGTTGCGCGGCACCAGTTGGAAGATCACGTCGCCTTTGCTGGCGTACTGACCGTTGGCGACCATTTGTTGCGCCACGGTGCAATCGCACGGCGAGGTCAGGGTGCCGGTCATTTGCTTGCCGAACAGCTCTTCAACCTTGGCCGGTTGCAGCTGGTCTTCGTCCAGATGGCCCTTGAGTACGTCGAGCATGCTGGTGCTGAAGGTCGCCAGTGGTGCGCCTTTGGCAGCCACGCCGTCAGCCTTGATCAGGCTTTGCACGGTGCCGTCACGCGGCATGGTGATGTTCATGCCCTGCACGCTGACAAGGCCTGCCTGTGCGTGGCTGATGAAGTACATGCCGTACACCGACTTGAAGATGAAACCGAACGCCGCCAGACCGACGAGGAAAATCGCCAGGCTGAAGGTCACTGCACGCAGACGACCGAACGCGGTCATGCCATGGCCGCCGTCCTTCATCTTGCGCGCCTTGGTGAAGTTGTCGCGCTGCAGGGTCGCCAGCACTTCACCCATGCTGACGATGTCGCCGGCCAGGTGAGAGGTGATCAGGTGGCGCAGGGTCGAGATGTCTTGCGGTTCGAGGTTCTGGAACTGGCAACCGACACGGCCGGTCGGGCGGTCGATGGAGCGCACTTGCAGCTCCACGTCCATGGCCAGGCCGAGGTTGTCGATGACGAATTGCAGGCGAGCCTTGTACACGTCGCCGATTTTCAGTGGCATCTGACCGGCGTTGAAGGACAGGCCACCCGCGGAGAGGTCGAGCACTCGAGCTTCCATCGGGGTCCGGTCAGGACCGAAGAAGCGCAGCTTGGCCGGAATTTTCACTCGGGCGTGTTGGCGCTGGGCTTCTGACTCATGCACTACGTTGGCGTTGACGGCGGTATTCATATGGGCGATTTCCTAGTTAATTCAGGCGAGTTCGGTCAGACCATCATCAGCAGCACGGCAACAAAAATGCTGCCGGCGGAGAAGGTCATGGTCCGAGACGACCAAGTGTTGAACCAACCTTGAAAGCTGGCGAGATCACGGGTCAGGGAAGTGGGCTGGCGACTCCAGGACTGTCGGTCGAGGCGGAAGAACACGTAGATCTTCACCATCGCGCCGACGATCTGGTTGTAATAGAGAATCGCCGGGTAGGCCGGGCCGATCCGGTGACCGGACAACGACAGCAGCAGGGTCAGGATCAGGCGGGTAATACCGATCCACAGCAGGTAAACGAGGATGAACGCGGTGCCGTACTTGAAGCTGGCAATGATCGCCACCGTCAGGCCCAGCAATGAAGTCCACATCGACACGCGCTGATCGAACAGCACCACCGAGGTGAACAAACCGAGGCGTTTAACCCCCAGGCCCAGGGCACGGGCGTTCTGGCGCAAGTTGTTGCCGTACCAGCGAAACATCAATTTGCGACTGGCCTTGATGAAGCTTTTTTCCGGCGGGTGTTCCACGGTGTGGATCGCGGCATCCGGCACGTAGAACGTGTCGTAACCCAGACGCATCAGGCTGAACCAGCTCGACTTGTCGTCACCGGTCAGGAACTTGAAGCGACCCAGGCGCCAATGTTGCAGCGAGTCGCTTTCCACGTCGGCGATGAAGTCCGGGTTGGTAACGACCGTCGCGCGAAACACCGACATCCGGCCGGTCATGGTCAGTACGCGCTTGGACAAGGCCATCGAGCACATGTTGATGTGGCGCTGGGCAAATCGCAGTTTGTGCCATTCGGCCATGACGTAACCGCCACGCACTTCGCAGAACTCGTTGGTGGTCAGGCCGCCGACGTTGCCGAACAGCTGGAACCACGGCACGGTCTTGAGTACGACGCCAGGGGCGAGCACGGTGTCGCCATCGATCACGGCCACAACAGCACGGTCGTCCGGCAAGTGACGGGAGATGGCGCGGAAACCGTAGGCCAGGCCATCGCGTTTGCCGGTGCCGGGAATGCGCACGAAATCGAGCTTGACCCGATCCGGTGGATTCATCCGGGCCCAAAGGCTTTTCACCAACAGCTCATCGGACATTTCGACGATGGAGCAAACCATGGTGGCGGGCAGACCGCAGTCAATCGCTTCGCGGATTACCGAGCTGTACACCTGCGCCGTGGTCAGCGCGTCGATGCGAAAACTGGTCACCATCAAATAGACATGAGACGGGTTTGCCGCTGCGCCCAGCTTGCGCACTTTGCGCCGCAGGTGCGGATAAACCACGTACAGAAACAGCATCCCGCGCAGAAAGTGCGTGGCACCCATCGAGTAACGCCAGATCCCGATGAAGCCGATCAGGAAGATAAAGTCCTTCGACTCGGAGTCGAACGTGGACGTAGGCAACACCATGGCGATGCCCATCAGTAAACTTAGGTAAAACAGCCAACCGGCGGCCTGAAGTAGGCCGTGCTTTAGCCTGTGCATAATCTGCATCCGTCTCTATCTCGGGCGAGCCTGTGGGGTGGCCCGATGGGGTTAAGGCAGGCGAAAAAGCCGGGAGGGTTTGCAGTCTCATCGAGCACCGCAAACCCTCCCGATACCGCTTGTTACCAGCAGATGCCTTCAGTCCGGCCACTCACGCTGGTGGCTTTGGACATGAAGCCGACCAGGTCGACCACTTGCTTGCCGGCTGGAGCTTCCTGCGCCAGGGCGCGGAATTTCTCGTCACGGTTACCAAGGATGATCACGTCGGAGTTGGCGATCACGTCGTCGAAGTCCGAGTTGAGCAAGGACGAGACGTGAGGGATCTTCGACTCGATGTAGTCCTTGTTCGCGCCGTGGACACGAGCGTATTCGACGTTGCTGTCGTAGATGCTCAGGTCGTAACCCTTGCCGATCAGCATTTCCGCCAGATCAACCAGCGGGCTTTCGCGCAGGTCATCGGTGCCGGCCTTGAAGCTCAAGCCGAGCAGGGCGACTTTGCGTTTGTCGTGGCTGGAAACGATGTCGAAGGCGTTCTGCACCTGGGACTCGTTACTGCGCATCAGCGAGTTCAGCAGCGGCGATTCCACGTCCAGGGCACCGGCGCGGTAGGTCAGGGCGCGCACGTCTTTTGGCAGGCACGAGCCGCCGAACGCGAAGCCTGGGCGCATGTAGTACTGGGACAGGTTCAGTGTTTTGTCCTGGCAGACCACTTCCATCACTTCGCGACCGTCGACGCCACACGCCTTGGCGATGTTGCCGATCTCGTTGGCGAAGGTCACCTTGGTGGCGTGCCACACGTTGCAGGTGTATTTGATCATCTCGGCGACAGCGATGTCCTTGCGGATGATCGGTGCGTCGAGTTCTTCGTACAGCGATTGCAGAACGTCGCCCGACGCTTTGTCGAACTCGCCGATAACGGTCATTGGCGGCAGGTCGTAGTCGGCGATCGCGGTGCTTTCACGCAGGAACTCAGGGTTCACGGCAACACCGAAGTCGATACCGGCTTTTTTGCCGGAGCAGTCTTCGAGGATCGGGATGACAACGTTTGCGACAGTGCCCGGCAGGACGGTGCTGCGAACCACGATGGTGTGGCGGGTGGTCTTGTCACGCAGGACAAAACCGATCTCGCGGCACACGGCTTCGATGTAGTTCAGTTCCAGATCGCCGTTCTTCTTGCTCGGCGTGCCGACGCAGATCATCGACAGGTCGGTGTCACGAATCGCTTCGGCGAAGTTGGTCGTGCCGCGCAGTTTGCCTGTCGCGATACCCTTCTGCAGAAGTTCGCCCAGACCCGGTTCAACGATTGGCGATTTGCCAGCGTTGATCATATCGATTTTGTCTTTGGCAACATCGACGCCAATGACGTCATGGCCCCGTGCAGACAGGCAACCGGCACAGACTGCGCCGACGTAACCCAAACCAAATATGCTGATGCGCATCGCAATTACCTCAGTGTTTTATCAAGCCATTACATGGCCGGAGTTAATGGTGTTCAGCGGTCATAGTGCACGCGCAAGTGCGGCTTATAGGCGCCACAATGCCGCGTGCAGGCATACAAAGTTCCGAGCGTCTAAATAAGATCACTCAAAATGTGCGCAACTAGGCCTTATTATTCTGATGTGCCCTGTTATGCAGCCGGTCTTCCAGTCAGAAGACAACGTGCAAAGGTCTTGCGCGCTCAAAGCCAGGCCGTGAAGCCCGTAAATCAAGCGGTTTAGTGCTCAGGCGAGCACGTTTATAGGGGCGCAGCCTTGGCCTTGAAAGGGGATAGTCATAGGCGTATCTCCTGTCCTTAAATGTGTTGCCAAAATCAAAGATCAGTCTGCTGAAGTTAATGTGACAACTTTGCTAGGTGGATCTCTTCTCTGCGTAAGTTATCTCGTACACGCATTGAGATAATCGTTACCGGTGGTATGAACTACGCATTTGGACATAGTTCCTGTCCACCCATCGCGATTTCTGAAATTTCTTGAAATATTGAAGAAGATGGCACTGCTTTCACACTGATAGCAATGTCGGTTTGGCCCTTTATATATTGGCTAATTCTCGGCTTGGTAGTTTTGTGCCACTACTGAAAAAAATTTTCAGTGCCACTACTGAAAAAAATCATGGAAGTCGAGTGAAACAAAAGTTAGAAATCGGAGTGTGGTTTTTTTGGCGTCAAGAGGTCGACGAATAGGCGGGGGATTGTTAGACGATCAAGCGTCGGCGCACGACTGTTTTGCAAGTCGCACACCGATCAAATGCTTACTCTGAAGTGGGGTTGCGCAGGAATACCAGATTGTCCGGTTTAGACTGTTCGGCGCTGTACCGATAACCTTCAATATCAAACTCTTTCAGGTCTGCCGGATCGTTGATCCGCTCTTCAATGACGTAACGGCTCATCATGCCGCGCGCCTTCTTCGCATAGAAGCTGATGATCTTGTATTGGCCGTTCTTCCAGTCCTTGAACTCGGTGTTGACGATGCGCGCGTTCAGGGCGCTGCGCTTGACCGCCGAGAAGTACTCGTTGGAGGCCAGGTTCAGCAGCACGTCATCACCCTGATCGGCCAGGGCTTCGTTCAGCCATTCGCTGATCCGCGTGCCCCAGAAGGCATACAAGTCCTTGCCACGGGCATTCGCCAGTTTGGTGCCCATTTCCAGGCGATACGGTTGCATCAGGTCCAGTGGGCGCAGCAAGCCGTACAGGCCGGACAACATGCGCAAATGCTGTTGGGCGTAATCGAAATCGGCTTCGCTGAAGGTTTGTGCGTTCAACCCGGTGTAGACATCACCCTTGAAGGCCAGCAATGCCTGTTTGGCGTTGTCCGGGGTGAAGGCCGGAGTCCAGCTGCCGAAACGCGCCGCGTTGAGCCCGCCGATCTTGTCGGAGACGTGCATCAACTCGCTGATCTGTGCGGGCGTCAGCTCGCGCAGTTGCAGAATCAACTCCTGGGAGTGATCGAGGTATTGCGGCTGGGTGAAACGTTGGGTGGCCGGCGGTGTTTCGTAATCGAGGGTCTTGGCGGGGGAAATCACCATCAGCATGAAGTCGTCTCCTTTAATCGTGGCGCCGATTCTAGGGGGTTGGGCCGGTTGACTCCAGCTATCACGTTCATAGGTGATCGGTGGCCATCCACGAACCTTGTGGGAGCGGGCTTGCTCGCGATGACGGCGGCACCCTCAATATCGATGTCGCCTGATACGCCGCAATCGCGAGCAAGCTCGCTCCCACAGTGCTGCGGGAATGCGGGCCGGATCAGCTATAGTGCCGCGCGGGTTTTGTTATGGAGACATCCCATTGCGTATCGTTTTTCTATTCTCGGCCTGGCTCTTGAGTTTCGGCGCCATGGCGGCACCGGGCGACGTGGCGACACTTGATCGCAGCACCTGGCCTGAACAGCTCAATAACCCGACGCTGTTTGATGTCGCTTCGCGGGCTGAGATCCTCATGTTTGCGCGCGTACTGCTGGCCAGCGAATCGCTGGATGAGCCCGCTCTGGCCCAGCGCCTGGGGTTGCGCACGATCAACCTCGAATCGGTCAACAACCTGCGCCAGCGCCTGTGGCAGCGCCTGCTCGCCAACTACAACTTCGCCCAGCGCAGCTGCGATCAGGATGCCTCGTTCTGTTTCCTGGTCGAAGACCTGGACACCCTGCGCCAGCAAGCGGCCAAGTTTCAGCTCAGCGATGACAGCTATTACATCAAGTGGTCCGAACCGAGCCGTTTGTTCCATGCCCAGTACCTTGACGAACAGTTGCGCAAGGCCGCGCTGTTCCCACAAGTCAGCAGTGAAGTCGATCGTTTTGGCGACTATGAGCGCAACGGCGACGAGATGCATGACCGCCTGTTTTTGCTGACGTTCGACAGTGCCGCCAATGCCACGCCGGACAACACCGACTGGGTGGCGCAATACCTGCGCAAGGCCAACATGAGCGGCACGTTCTTCGTGCTGGGCAAGGATATTCAGGCGCGTCTGGCCGAGCGCTCGGTGGCCAGTCTGCAAGCGACGTACTCCACGCAGTGCATCGGTGTGCAAGGCTGGGAGTTTCGCTCCCACAGCCATTGGCAGGACTGGCAGGATTCCGTGCGTCGCAGCGTCGAACTGGTCAAAAGCAAACTACCGGAAAACTATGTGCCGCTGTTTCGCCCACCCGACGGACAGCGACGCTCGGATGCCGAAAGCTTCTTCAAGGCTCAGGGCTTGCAGGTGGGCTTGTGGGACATCGATGCCCAGGACGGCGCTGGCAAGCTCAAGGGCAGCGCGAGCGCGCAACGCGTGTTGACGCTGATGCTGTTGTGGCGGCACGGGGTGATTAATTTCAATGTGAAGCAGGATGCGGTGAAAACGGCGATGCCCTGGCTCATCACGCAAACGGCGCAAAGCGGGATCGGTTGGGAGGACTGTCAGGACGCCTTTCGCTGAACGCGAGAAAGCCAGCAATCATTGGGGATGATGGCCAGGAGGGGGGATTTTTCAGAGGATTTCGGTGCAGGCGGACTTCCGACTTTAACGGGGTGATGGCCATCCGCCTAGTGTTATTGGTCACTCTGAAAAATAAACATCAAAAAAACGTCAAAGTACTTTTTTCTGTCATGGGTTTTGGAGTATTACGAAGACAGACCGCCGAAACCTGCAGACAGGTGGCGTCTTCCAAGACCCCCATTTGTGTGCAGTTCACTTGAGTCCTCGCAGGTGAATTCGGCAGTCACTTCGAGGCGCAGCACTGTAAAGGTATTGCGTCGAATGGCTCCCACAAAGGTGACCGAGTATGGATGATCACGGACGTAGTTCTTCCTCCAACCAGCCAATCCTTTATGTACTCGATACCAACGTATTGATTCACGATCCAAACGCCCTGCTTAACTTCGAAGAACACCACGTTGCCATTCCGATGACCGTGCTTGAGGAGCTGGACAAGCTCAAGAGCGGGCATCACAGCGTGGCCGCGGAATGCCGTCAGGCGATTCGCCTGATCGACAAGACCCTGGGCGATGCCAGCCCTGAAGATGTCGAGCTGGGTGTGCCGATTCAGCGTGGCAAAGGCGGGCCCAAGGGTTTGCTGTCAATTCTGATGAGCAAGCGTGCCGAGCCGAACATCATTCTTCCGGAACACCTGAACGACAACATCATCATCAACCAGTTGATTGACCTGCACGCGCGCGAGCCCAAGCTGCCCGTGGTACTGGTCACCAAAGATATCAACATGCGCCTCAAGGCCCGCGCGTGCGGGATCGCGGCCGAGGACTACAGCACTGACCAACTGGTTGATGACGTATCGCTGCTGCCCAATGGTTATCACACCATGGACGGCTCGTTCTGGGATCGCGTGAAGAATGTCGAAACCCGTCAGGACCACGGTCGCACCTGGCATCAGGTGCAACTGATCGACAACCTGCCGGCTGTGCATGTCAATGAATTCATCATCGACGAACAGGGGTTTGTCGGCTGGATCAAGGAGATCGAGGAAGACCGCCTGCTGATTCTCGACCTGCATCAGGAACCCCTGTTGCACCAGGAAGCCTGGGGCCTGAAACCGCGTGACATCTATCAAAGCCTGGCGCTGTATGCCTTGCTGGATCCGGATATCCACCTGGTCAACCTGACCGGCGCCGCCGGTTCCGGTAAAACCATCCTGGCCCTGGCTGCGGCGATCGAGCAGACCATGGTCAGCAAGCGCTACCGCCGGATCATCGCGACCCGTAGCGTGCAGGGCCTGGATCAGGAGATCGGTTTCCTGCCTGGCACCGAAGCGGAAAAAATGGAGCCTTGGCTGGGCGCTATCACCGATAACCTCGAAGCCTTGCACATGGACGATGAAAACACCCATGGCAGCGTCGATTACATCCTCAGCAAAGTGCCGTTGCAGTTCAAATCCCTCAACTACATTCGAGGTCGCAGCTTCCAGCAAAGCCTGATTTTGATCGATGAATGCCAGAACCTGACGCCGCACCAGATGAAAACCATCATCACCCGTGCTGGCGCCGGTTCCAAAGTGGTGTGCCTGGGCAACCTGGCGCAAATCGACACCCCTTACCTGTCCGCGACCAGTTCCGGGCTGACTTACCTGACCGAACGCTTCAAAGACTTCCCCAACGGTGTCCACATCACCCTGCAAGGGGTGCCTCGTTCGATTCTGGCCGAATACGCCGAATCGCATTTGTAACGTTCACCAACGAACCGGGCGACCTCACAGTCGCCCGGTTTTTTTAGGCTCAGCACAATTCAAAATGTGGGAGTGAGCCTGCTCGCGATAGCGGACTGTCAGTCGACGTGGAGGTGACTGTCACTCCGCTATCGCGAGCAGGCTCACTCCCACAGGGTTCAATGTGATCGGATAATCGTGCGTGCGGAAAATTGACCCGCAGGTTTACAATCGACGCTCCTGATCAGGAGTATCCCTGTGCTGACTCATCTCGATTCCCAAGGTCGCGCCAACATGGTCGACGTCACTGAAAAAGCCGTGACGTTCCGTGAAGCGACGGCCCAAGCGCTGGTGCGCATGCTGCCCGAAACCCTGCAAATGATCGTCAGCGGCGGTCATCCCAAAGGCGATGTGTTCGCCGTGGCGCGCATCGCCGGCATCCAGGCCGCGAAGAAAACCAGCGATCTGATTCCCTTGTGCCATCCGCTGATGCTGACCGGCGTCAAAGTCGAACTCAGTGCCGAAGGCGAGGACACGGTGCGCATCGTCGCGCGTTGCAAGCTGTCCGGGCAGACCGGCGTCGAGATGGAAGCACTGACCGCTGCCAGCGTTGCCGCACTGACGATCTACGACATGTGCAAAGCCGTCGATCGGGGCATGACCATTGAAAGTGTGCGGCTGCTGGAGAAAGTCGGCGGCAAGAGCGGCCATTTCCAGGCGGATCAGCCATGAACCTCACCGTGAAGTTTTTTGCCCGTTACCGCGAAGCGCTCGGAATGGATTCGTTGAACGTTGAAGGCAATTTCGCCACGGTCGACGACGTGCGCGCCTTGCTGGCCCAGCGTGACGGTGCCGAGGTGCTGAGCGAGCAGAACCTGATGTGCGCCCGTAATGAAGACCTGTGTCAGCTCGATGAACCGGTGGCGGACGGTGATGAAGTGGCGTTCTTTCCGACCGTGACGGGGGGCTGATCATGGCCATTCGCGTGCAGTCCACGGCATTCGATCCGGGTGCTGAAGTCAATGCGATGCACGCCGCCAATGTCGGCGTCGGCGCGGTGGTGAGTTTTGTCGGTTACGTGCGCGACTTCAATGACGGGCTCGACGTGGCCGGGATGTTCCTTGAGCACTACCCGGGCATGACCGAAAAGGCGCTCGCCAAGATTGCCCTTGAGGCCGAGCAGCGATGGCCGTTGCTCAAGCTTGAAGTACTGCATCGGATCGGCGCCCTGGAGCCGGGCGAGCCGATCGTCTTCGTTGGCGCCGCCAGCGCCCACCGCCAGGCCGCGTTCGATGCCTGCGCCTTTGTCATGGACTACCTGAAAACCCGTGCGCCGTTCTGGAAGAAAGAAAACACCCGTGAGGGGCCGAGATGGGTGGAAGGGCGTGACAGCGATCATGCGGCGGCGGATCGCTGGAAGCAGTAGATCTTCAGAGTTCTCAAGTACGCCATCGCGAGCAGGCTCGCTCCCACATTGGAATGCGGTCAACTGTGGGAGTGAGCCTGCTCGCGATGAGGCCATCCGCATCACTGAATAACTTCCTGACTTCTCACCCGACCATCGGCCAGACTCAACCCTGTTCAGCCGATTGACGATCTATACATAAAAGTCCAGTATGGAATTATAAGTACAAAAAAGGCGTTTCCCGTTTCTGCTCTTTCTTCTGTCTTGCCAAACCAACAACAACCCGCGAGAGAACGAACATGAAGAAATTCCCCCTCATCACCGGTCTGGCGCTGAGCCTGTTGGCGTGCAGCTCTGTGTTCGCCGCTGACAAAACCCTGCGCATTGGCATCGAAGCCGCCTATCCGCCATTCGCATCCAAAACCGACACCGGCGAGATCGTGGGTTTCGACTATGACATCGGCAACGCCTTGTGCGCGCAGATGAAGGTCAAATGCGTGTGGGTCGAAGGCGAGTTCGACGGCCTGATTCCTTCGCTGAAAGTGAAGAAAATCGACATGGCGCTGTCGTCCATGACCATCAACGAAGACCGCAAGAAGTCGGTGGATTTCACCCACAAGTACTACTTCACTTCATCGCGCCTGGTGATGAAGGACGGCGCGGTTGTCGATGACCAATACGCCAGCCTCAAAGGCAAGACAGTGGGCGTTCAGCGTGCAACCACCACCGACCGTTACGCGACCGAGGTTTTCGAACCCAAGGGCATCAACGTCAAGCGCTACGGTAACAACGAAGAAATCTACATGGACCTGGCAGCGGGTCGACTCGACGCCATTTTTGCCGACACCATTCCATTGAGTGACTTTCTGTCGATGCCGCGTGGCAAGGGCTATGCCTTTGTCGGGCCGGAACTCAAGGACCCGAAATACGTCGGCGAAGGTGCGGGGATTGCGGTACGCAAGGGCAATACCGAGTTGGTCAGTGAACTGAACACCGCCATCGACGGCATCCGCGCGAGTGGTCAATACCAGAAGATTTCCGAGAAATACTTCAAGTCCGACATCTACGGCGACTGATCGATAGCTATCGCGAGCAAGCTCGCTCCCACAATGGACCTGTGTAGCAGGACTAATGTGGGAGCGAGCTTGCTCGCGATGGGGCCCGATCAGCCAATAAAAATCTTAGCCCTTCAATTCCTTCAAATGCTTGTAAACAGTCGCACGTCCCATGTTCAGCACATTGGCCACATAGTTCGATGCGCTTTTGCCCTTGAAGGCCCCTTCGGCGTGCAGTGCCAGCACCAGTTCGCGTTTGTGGTCGCGTGTCAGCAGGTTCAGGCTCAGCTGACGTTCACGCAGCCAGGCGTGCAGGAACGTATTGATCCGCTCCTGCCAGTCATCGCGAAACAGTGCGTCCGGTTGCGGGATGAGCTTGCTTGGCGACAGGAACAAATCAAGCGCCGCTTTAGCGTTTTCGAACAGCGAAATATTCAGATTGATGCACAGCACCGCCAGCGGATGACCTTCGCTGTCGCGCAGCACGCTGCTCAGACTGCGAATCTTCTGACCATCCCAATTGAGCTTTTCGTACGGCCCGATGTTTCGTTCGCTGATGTCGTCGCTGAGCATGTCTTCCAGCGCGGCGTCATCGCCGACTTCCCGCTTGGACAGGTTGTTGGCGATGTAGTCGATTTTTTGCGTGCGCAGGTCGTGCAGCACCACCTCGGCGTGGGGGAAGAACAGGGTGGCGATGGCATCGGCGATCGCGCGGTAGTTGTCCAGGGCCGGGTCTTTTTCAGGTGCATTCATACGGTGGAGCTCCAGGCAGCGTCAGCGCCCTGCAAAAAGGGCGCTGGAAGTTTGCCGCAATCGTGTCGGCACGTCACCTGAGGACGAAATCAGCCCAGGCGAGCGGGGGATAGCATCTCGGCATCCAGACCGAAACGAGTGAGCGGCTCGGGCAAGGCTTCGCCGCGTACCAGCGCCGCGCTGGCCTGGCCCATGGCCGGTGAAGTCTGGATGCCATAACCGCCTTGTGCCGCGACCCAGAATAGCCCCGGCACTTGCGGATCGAAGCCGCTGATCAAATCGCCATCGCTGACGAAGCTGCGCAGGCCGGCCCAGGTGCGGGTCGGGCGGCGGATGGTCAAGGTGGTAGCTTCTTCGATCTGATAGATGCCCATGGCGATGTCCAACTCTTCAGGCTGTACGTCGTGGGGCTCGACCGGGTCGGCATTGGCCGGCGAGCCAAGGAACATCCCTGCGTCGGGTTTCATGTAGAAGGATTCATCGAGGCTGACCAGCATCGGCCAATGGTGAATGTCCACGCCCTCGGGACCGGCGAAGATGAACGCCGCGCGCCGTTTCGGTTGCAGGCCCAGCGGTTTGGCGCCGGCCAGTTCACCGATCTTGTCGGCCCACGCACCGGCGGCATTGATGAGAATCGGCGCAGTGAAGGTCGCTCCGTTGGTTTGAACCTGCCACAGACCTGCAGCATCACGGCTCAGACCCAGTACTTCGCTGTCGGTGTGGACTTCGCCTTTGTTGCGACGAATGCCGCGCAGATAACCCTGGTGCAGGGCATCGGTGTCGATGTCGCTGGCGGTCGGGTCGTAAATGGCACCGTGGACTTTTTCCCGGCGCAGGATCGGCAGGCGCGCGCAGGCTTCGTCGGCATTGAGCAGTTGCATCTCAGGCACCGTGGCTTTGGCGCTCAAGTATTGGTTGTTCAGTTCGGCCGGATCGCCGGTGAAGTCCACGGTCATCTCGCCGCGCGGGGTCAGCAGCGGGTGTTCGCAGAACCCGGTCGGCGGGGCGTCGAAAAACTCGCGACTGGCCTGGGTCAGCGCCCGCACCTGCGGCGTGCCATAGGCTGCGGTATACAGCGCGGCAGAGCGTCCGGTGGAGTGATAGGCCGGATGGGATTCGCGTTCGAGCACAATCACACGGGCGTGTTGCGACAACCAGAAACCGGTGGAAGCGCCGGCAATCCCGCCGCCGATGATGATGAAGTCTGCCTGGCTCATGAACGTCTCCTGTGGGGCGTAAATGCCAATGGTATCGGTGCCCTCTGTGGGAGCGAGCCTGCTCGCGATAGCGGTGTGTCATTCAACATTGATGTTGACTGACCCGATGCTATCGCGAGCAGGCTCACTCCCACAGGGGGGATGGTGTTAAGGCTGTAGGCGGTAAATGGCGTTTGCCAGCGCGATGTCTTCCAGGCCCAGGCCGATGGAGCGGAAGAACACATGGCGATCGTAGTCAGGCCGTTGCACTTTTTCACTGAGCAGATCGGGCAAGTCGCCGATGATCGAGCTTTTGTCCCAGCCATGTTGCTCGCCTGCGATCAGCATTTCACCCGCCGAGCCCGGAGTGGTCAGGCGATAGTCGCAGAACACGTGCATGTCCTTGAGGCTCTGCGGCGGCACTTCATGGGCGCGCGGCGCATTGGTGCTGATGGACGTGATCAGTGCCGGTTTGCTCAGGCTTGCCGGATCGATCACCGGACCTGCGGACGAGGTGCAGAGCATGATGACATCGGCGTCATGAATGGCGGCTTCACGACTGTCGACGAGGGTGAGGCGTGGATCGAGGTTTTTGAGCTGTGCCAGTGCCTCGCAATCCAGTTCGTTCAAGCCTGGCGAATAAAGGCTGATGCTCTGCCATTCGCGCAGATCCTTGACGTAATGCAGGTGTGCCTGAGCCACTTTGCCGCTGCCGATAATCGCCAGGCGTTGTGCTTGCGGTGGGGCGAGGGCGTCGATGGCGACGGCGGTCGTTGCGGCTGTGCGAGCGGTGGTCAGCTCGCCGGCATCGCATAGCAGCAGCGGTTGGCCGGTCTGCATCGACATCAACAACGTCCATGCAGTCACCAGCGGACCCTGCTCACGGACGATGTAAGGCGAAGTCTTGACCCCGTAAACGCCGTCTTCGGCCAACACGCCCAGATAGTTGATGAAATCACCGGCGCCTTGGGGAAATTCCACTAGTTGCTGAGCTGGTTGCACAGCTTGACCGGCAGCCAGGTCGCGAAACAGTTTGCGCAGGATCTTCGGCACATCCACCTGTGCCAGCAGCTCGCGGGCCTGAGATTGGTTGATCACGTAGGGCGTACTGGACATGGTCGGCTCCGAGCTAAAGTAAACTAATTTGTCCATTATGGACTTTTAGTTGTCTTGAGCAACATCGAGGCGAAAAAAAAGCGCAGTCCGTTTCCGGCTGCGCCTCTTTCGCTAAAGGCCCGTGTTAGGGGCGCTTTCGCTCTACCGCCCGCAGTAGATGCGTCGGCGGCGTTTCACAACTGATTTTGCGACCCAGCAACGCCTCGATGGACGGTAGCTGGTAGGAGTCATCTTCACCGGCAAAACTGATGGACACGCCATCAGCGCCTGCGCGACCGGTACGGCCGATGCGGTGCACGTAATCGTCAGGGACTTCCGGCAGCGTGAAGTTGATCACGTGGCTGATGCCATCGATGTGGATGCCGCGACCGGCAACATCGGTGGCGACCAGGACGCGGATCTTGCCTTCGCGGAAACCTTCCAGGGTCTTGATGCGTTTGTGCTGCGGGACATCGCCAGACAGTTGCGCGGCGTTGACGCCATCACGCACCAGGCGCTCTTCAATGCGCCGCACTTCATCCTTGCG
The DNA here is from genome assembly GCF_949767865.1 of Pseudomonas sp. IT-P294. NCBI lineage: Bacteria > Pseudomonadati > Pseudomonadota > Gammaproteobacteria > Pseudomonadales > Pseudomonadaceae > Pseudomonas > Pseudomonas sp. IT-P294. The sequence continues at coordinate 67,347 of NZ_CATKQW010000057.1, forward strand.
GTTGGCGAACACCATCACCCGCTCCCAACCGTTGTCGTTGACCAGGTTGTAGAGCAGTTTGTATTTGTCGGCGCCGGCCACGGCGTAGATGTGTTGCTCGACATTTTCGCTGGCCACGTTCTGCGACTCGATCTCGACGATCGACGGGTCGGTGGTCCATTGCTTGGCCAGGTTCATCACGTCTTCGGTGAACGTCGCGGAGAACAGCAGCGTCTGACGCTCGTTCTTCGGCGGTGTCTGGCGAATGATCTGACGCACTTGTGGGATGAAACCCATGTCGAGCATCCGGTCGGCTTCGTCCAGCACCATCACTTCGACCATGTCCAGGTGCACGTCGCCACGCTGGTTGAAGTCGAGCAGACGGCCCGGGGTGGCCACGAGGATGTCGCAATGGCGGGCTTCGAGGTGCTTGAGCTGCTTGTCGAAGTCCATGCCGCCGACAAACGTCATGACGTTGAGGCCGGTGTACTTGGTCAGGTCGGCGGCGTCCTTGGCGATCTGCACCACCAGTTCCCGGGTGGGCGCGATGATCAACGCGCGGGGTTCACCCATGTAGCGCTCTTTGGGTGGCGGGGTTTCCAGCAGCTGAGTGATGATCGAGATCAGGAACGCAGCGGTTTTGCCGGTGCCGGTCTGAGCGCGACCGATGGCGTCTTTACCCGCGAGGGTGAAGCCAAGCACCTGCGCCTGGATCGGCGTGCAGTACGGGAAGCCCAGGTCCTGGATGGCGTGCATCAGTTCCGGGGCGAGTTTGAAATCGTGGAAGCGGGTTTTGCCTTCCAGGGGTTCGACGGCGAAGTCTTCGAGTTTCCACGGGATAACCGGTGCCTTTGGCTTGGGTTCGCGACGTGGTTTCGCAGGTTTCTGGGCTTCGCTGCTCGGCTGTTCAGAGGCAATGGCCGGGGCGGATGGGGCGGCCGGTGTGGTCATCGGCTCGTGTTTCGGTGCCGCTACGGTTGCGGTCTGGCCAGGCTGAATACCGTCGGTGCGGTGGCTGGGGATGTGAGACGGAGCGCTGGAGACTGGCGCGAGCTGCTCAGCCTCGCTCTTACCGAACATTTTCTTGAGTGCTTTGAGCACGGTCATCTCATCAATTGGTTAAGGAATGTACGCCGGCCAGTGTAATGCAAGAATCGGGCGCGGCGTAGTGGGATGATCAATGGGCGGTTTTTAACGTCAAGGGTTAACCCAAGCGCTCGGCAAGCCAGACGCCTATGTCGCGAATTTCTTCGGGTAACACTTCGTGACCCATTGGGTATTCCTGCCATGTCACGGTGACACCATGCTGCTTTAAATACTCGTAGGCGGTGCGACCCATGGAGTTTTGCACCACGTCATCGTACTGGCCGTGCAAAGACAGCACGGGAATGCGCTGCTGGCTGGCCGAAAGCTCCAGTTCATCGCTGAAGGTCGGTGCATAAGTCGAGAGCGCAAGTACGCCGCCCAACGGTCCCTGCCATTTAAGAAAGGCTGCGTGCAATACCACGGCGCCGCCTTGGGAAAAACCGGCGAGAAAGATCCGCGAAGCGTCTATTCCGCTGGTCTTCTGCTCTTCAATCAAATCAATGACCCGTTGCGCGGACTCCTCCAGCTGCTCGCGACTGATCGCGCGTGCCGGGCTCATGGCCAATATGTCGTACCAGCTGGGCATCTCGTAGCCACCATTAATGGTGACCGCGCGGGTCGGTGCCTGCGGCAGGACAAAACGGGTGGTCAGCAAATTTTCCTGCAGCGCTTCGGCCACCGGCAGGAAGTCGTAGCGGTCGGCGCCCAGGCCGTGCAGCCAGATTACGCAGGCGTCTGCGGGCTTGACGGGTTGAAGAATCAAGGGCTCGGTCATGGCTGCTCCAATAGTGTGCATGCGCTCTCATTGAGTGCGAGATGTGAGTGCGCGTCAGGTTGATCAGTTACGAAGATGTCGCAAGGCTACAAGTTTTGCTATTGACCTGTCGCTGAATCGCTTTAGCGAGCGGTCTGGTACGGGCTTTGCTATGGGAAGCCTGTACGAAAAATCCCACGCCTGTCGGTAACACTATCAGGCCATTGTTAGTGGTGGGATAGCAAAAAATCCGGTGATGGATGTTCGCCAGTGGCCGCTACGGGCTTCGCGAACGTGAAAGGGCTACCGCCCGTTCGGCCGATTGGTGAGAAGTGAGTGGTCCATGATGTGGATTTTCTCCTACTAGACTCATAGCGCAGGTCCTACGTCGGTTGACCCCAAAAAAAACCAACACGGGTCAATTACGCCTCATAAGGGTGCGACTGGACTCAAGCTCCGACACAACAAGAGCAAAACTGGAGGTTTGAATGAAGATGTTGAAATCCACCCTGGCTATCGTGACTGCTGCTGCAGTGCTTGGTGTCAGTGGGTTCGCTCAGGCGGGTGCAACCCTGGATGCAGTGCAGAAAAAAGGTTTCGTACAGTGCGGTGTCAGTGATGGTCTGCCGGGCTTCTCGGTTCCAGACGCTACCGGCAAGATTTTGGGGATCGACGCGGACTTCTGCCGCGCTGTGGCGGCTGCCGTTTTTGGCGACGCGACCAAGGTCAAGTTCAGTCAGTTGAACGCCAAGGAGCGCTTCACCGCGCTGCAGTCTGGCGAAATCGACATTCTGTCGCGCAACACCACCATGACCAGCTCCCGTGATGCGGGTATGGGCCTGAAGTTTCCTGGCTTCATCACTTACTACGACGGCATCGGCTTCCTGGTAAACAACAAGCTGGGCGTTAAAAGTGCCAAGGAACTGGACGGTGCAACCATCTGCATCCAGGCCGGTACCACCACCGAGCTGAACGTTTCCGACTACTTCCGCGGCAACGGTCTGAAGTACACCCCGATCACCTTCGACACCTCCGACGAAAGCGCCAAGTCGCTGGAATCCGGTCGTTGCGACGTGCTGACCTCCGACAAATCCCAACTGTTCGCCCAGCGCAGCAAGCTGGCGTCGCCGAAGGACTACGTCGTTCTGCCGGAAACCATTTCCAAGGAACCACTGGGCCCGGTCGTGCGTAATGGCGACGACGAGTGGCTGGCCATCGTGCGCTGGACTGGCTACGCCATGCTCAACGCTGAAGAAGCCGGCATCACTTCGAAGAACGTCGAAGCCGAAGCCAAAGCCACCAAAAACCCTGACGTAGCTCGTCTGCTGGGCACTGATGGCGAATACGGCAAAGACCTGAAAGTGAAGAAAGACTGGGTCGTGCAAATCGTCAAACAAGTCGGTAACTACGGCGAAGTGTTCGACAGAAACCTGGGCAAGAGCACTCCGCTGGAAATCGACCGCGGGCTGAACGCTCTGTGGAACAACGGCGGCATTCAATACGCACCACCAGTGCGCTGATGGTTCTATCACCCGGTGGGCCAACCACCGGGTGATGTTCTGTTCCATTACATCCGGGGCACTTCATGCAAAATTCAATCGGCGCACCAAAGCAGAGGCTCAGCCTCAGCGATCCCAAAGTGCGTGCGTGGCTATTTCAGATCATCACCGTTGTGGCGGTGGTCTCGATGGGTTGGTATCTGTTCGACAACACGCAGACCAACCTTCAACACCGGGGCATTACCTCCGGTTTCAGCTTTCTGGAGCGCAGTGCCGGTTTCGGCATCGCTCAACACCTGATCGACTACACCGAATCGGACACCTATGCCCGAGTGTTTGTCATCGGCCTGCTCAACACGCTGCTGGTGACCTTTATCGGCGTGATCCTGGCGACGATCCTCGGGTTCATCGTTGGTGTTTCACGGTTGTCGAAGAACTGGATCATCAGCAAGCTGGCGACGGTCTATGTGGAAGTCTTCCGCAATATTCCACCGCTGCTGCAAATCCTGTTCTGGTACTTCGCGGTGTTCCTGACCATGCCGGGGCCGCGCAACAGCCACAACTTCGGTGACACCTTCTTCGTCAGCAGCCGAGGCCTGAACATGCCCGCGGCGTTGGTGGCGGACGGTTTCTGGCCGTTTGTGGCCAGCATTGTCGTGGCCATTGTCGCCATCGTGCTAATGAGTCGCTGGGCCACCAAGCGCTTCGAAGCAACCGGCGTACCGTTCCATAAGTTCTGGGTCGGTCTGGCAATGTTCCTGGCGATCCCGGCGCTGTGCGCGCTGATCTTCGGCGCGCCACTGCACTGGGAAATGCCCAAGCTGCAAGGCTTCAACTTTGTCGGTGGCTGGGTGCTGATCCCGGAACTGCTGGCGCTGACCCTGGCCCTCACGGTGTACACCGCGGCGTTCATCGCCGAGATCGTGCGCTCGGGCATCAAGTCGGTCAGCCACGGCCAGACCGAAGCGGCGCACTCGCTGGGTTTGCGCAACGGCCCGACCCTGCGCAAGGTGATCATCCCGCAAGCCCTGCGCGTGATCATCCCGCCGCTGACCAGCCAATACCTGAACCTGGCGAAGAACTCCTCGCTGGCGGCCGGTATCGGTTACCCGGAGATGGTGTCGTTGTTTGCCGGCACGGTGCTGAACCAGACCGGGCAGGCGATCGAAGTCATTGCCATCACCATGAGCGTGTACCTGGCGATCAGTATCAGCATTTCCCTGCTGATGAACTGGTACAACAAGCGCATTGCGCTGATCGAGCGGTAAGGAAAAGCGCATGAGTACTCATACTTTCAAGCCTGATATGCCGCCACCGAGCAAAGTCTTCGGGCCGGTGGCGTGGATGCGCGCGAACATGTTCTCCAGCTGGCTGAACACGCTGCTGACCCTGTTCGCGTTCTATCTGATTTACCTGGTGGTTCCGCCGATCCTGCATTGGGCGATCCTGGACGCCAACTGGGTCGGCACTACTCGCGCCGACTGCACCAAGGAGGGCGCCTGCTGGGTGTTCATCCAGCAGCGTTTCGGTCAGTTCATGTACGGCTACTACCCGCCGGAGCTGCGCTGGCGCGTGGACCTGACCGTGTGGCTGGCAGTCATCGGCATCGCACCCCTGTTCATCTCGCGCTTTCACCGTAAAGCGGTGTACGGGCTGAGCTTCCTGGTGCTGTACCCGATCATTGCCTACTTCCTGTTGCATGGCGGCGTCTTTGGTTTGACCAACGTCGCGACCAGCCAATGGGGCGGCTTGATGCTGACCCTGGTGATCGCCACCGTCGGTATTGCCGGTGCATTGCCGCTGGGGATCGTCCTGGCCCTGGGCCGTCGTTCGAACATGCCGGCGATTCGAGTGGTCTGCGTGACCTTCATCGAGTTCTGGCGCGGCGTGCCGTTGATCACGGTGCTGTTCATGTCCTCGGTGATGCTGCCGCTGTTCCTGCCCGAAGGCATGAACTTCGACAAACTGCTGCGGGCGCTGATTGGCGTGATCCTGTTCCAGTCGGCCTACGTCGCCGAAGTGGTGCGCGGTGGTCTGCAAGCGATCCCCAAGGGTCAGTACGAAGCGGCCGCCGCGATGGGCCTCGGTTACTGGCGCAGCATGGGCCTGGTGATTCTGCCGCAAGCCCTGAAGCTGGTGATCCCTGGCATCGTCAACACCTTCATTGCGCTGTTCAAGGACACAAGCCTGGTGATCATCATCGGCCTGTTCGACCTGCTCAACAGCGTCAAGCAAGCCGCCGCCGACCCGAAATGGTTGGGTATGGCCACTGAAGGTTATGTGTTCGCGGCCCTGGTGTTCTGGATTTTCTGTTTTGGTATGTCGCGCTATTCCATGCATCTGGAACGCAAGCTCGACACTGGCCACAAGCGTTAGGAGTTCTGTAATGAGCGAAGCAATCAAAAAGCCTGTGAGCCCTGAAGGCATTATTCAGATGCAGGGCGTGAACAAGTGGTACGGCCAGTTTCACGTGTTGAAAGACATCAACCTGAACGTCAAGCAGGGCGAGCGTATCGTGCTGTGCGGCCCGTCGGGTTCCGGCAAGTCCACCACCATTCGTTGCCTCAACCGTCTGGAAGAACACCAGCAGGGTCGCATCGTGGTTGATGGCGTGGAGCTGACCAACGACCTCAAGCAGATCGAGTCGGTGCGCCGTGAAGTCGGCATGGTGTTCCAGCACTTCAACCTGTTCCCGCACCTGACCATCCTGCAGAACTGCACGCTGGCGCCGATGTGGGTGCGCAAGATGCCCAAGCGCCAAGCCGAAGAAATCGCCATGCATTACCTGGAGCGTGTACGCATTCCGGAGCAGGCGCATAAATTCCCGGGGCAATTGTCCGGCGGTCAGCAGCAGCGTGTGGCGATTGCCCGTGCGCTGTGCATGAAGCCGAAAATCATGCTGTTCGATGAACCGACTTCGGCACTCGATCCTGAGATGGTGAAAGAGGTGCTCGACACCATGATCGGTCTGGCCGAAGACGGCATGACCATGCTCTGCGTGACCCACGAAATGGGCTTTGCCCGCACCGTGGCTAACCGCGTGATCTTTATGGACAAGGGTGAAATCGTTGAGCAAGCCGCGCCGAACGACTTCTTCGATAATCCGCAGAATGAGCGGACTAAGTTGTTCTTGAGCCAGATTCTGCATTGATACCTGGTTGATTGGTTAAACGAACCCGGCCTCGTGCCGGGTTTTTTTATGGGTTGTTGGGGGCATATCCGTTGCTGCGGTAACGGCGGTTTAGGGTTCCGCCCTGACGGCGGGTCACTTGGAAAAGCCCCAAGTAACCAAGGGCTCTTGCCCCTGACGTTCGGTGCCTCGCCTAGGCTCGGCATGCCCTCGCTCCGGTCCTGCTCCGTGGGCCCGCCGCCATCGGCCATCCATGGCCGGGGGCGGCTACCGCGGCATCCTTGCCGCGGTGCCCACTGCGCAGAACCTGCGCTCGGCCTCTCGAGGGGGCGTGCACCGCCAAAGCAAAGCGAGGCGGCCTACGGGCCGGCCTGTTTGCTCAACGCTTGCGCGTCGTGATGACTGATCGTTTCCACGCTCCGCGTGGGAATGCATCCCGTGACGCTCCGCGTCACCCTTGTGCAAGACTCAAGCCAGGTGGCGACAGCTGGGACGCAGAGCGTCCCCGGCGGCATTCCCACGCAGAGCGTGGGAACGATCAACAGCAACAGCATCGCGAGCAGGCTCACTCCCACATAAAGCAGAGCAGGCCAGCGCACCGCTGTTGCTCCTCACCACTCTTCAGGTCGAGCGTTAGCTCGCCTTCAGCTTTTGATCTTGATCTTGATCTGCCCCGTCGGAAGGCCGAACGCAGGTTCTGCGCAGTGGGCAACCCGGCATGGATGCCGGGTTAGCCGCCCCCGGCCATGGATGGCCGATGGCGGCGGGCCCACGGAGCAGGACCGGAGTGAGGGAATGCCGAGCCTAGGCGAGGCACCGTACGTCAGGGGCGCAAGCGCTTGGTTACTTGGCGCTTCTCCAAGTGACCCGCCGTAAAGGCGGAACCAATAGCCGCCGTTACCCCCAAAAACGGATATGTCCCCAACCCCAACCCCAACCCCAACCCCAAAAGTGAACAGCATCACGCCCCACTTCCGCTTTTTGACCGTAGTCGGTTGCCGTCCCAAACGAAGCTGACTAACATGTCAGAAAATTCATCCTATGATTGGATGAAAGGGCGAATTCCATGTCAGACATTTCACCATTAGTTAAGCGATCCCTGGTCGATCAAGCGCTCGACCTGCTGCGCCGGCGCATCAATGAAGGCATTTGGCAGGTCGGCCAGCGCTTGCCCACCGAGCCAGAGCTGTCCGCCGAGTTGGGCATCAGCCGCAACACCGTGCGTGAAGCCATGCGCGTGCTGGCGTTTTCCGGTTTGATCGAAATCCGCCAGGGCGACGGCAGTTACCTGCGGGCAGTGGTCGATCCACTCGATACCCTGAAAGCCTTGTCCCGCTGCTCCCATGAACAGGCCCGTGAAACTCGGCACATCCTCGAAGTAGAGGCCATCGGGCTCGCAGCGCTACGCAGAACCGACGAAGACCTGGTGGCGTTGCGTGAAGCGCTGGGCGTCAGTGGCAGCCATTACCACGGCGATCTCGACAGCTACATCGCCTGCGACCTGGTGTTTCACCGCCGCCTGGTGGACGCCGCGCACAACCCGGCCCTCAGCGAGCTGTATCGCTATTTCTCCAGCATCATCGGCGCGCAGTTGCGCCAGACGCTGAACATCACGCCTCGACGCCAAGAGGTGTTCGACCTTCATATCGAACTGCTTGATGCCGTCGAACAACGCGACCCTGAACGGGCCAAAGCCCTGTCGAGGCAGTTGATCAATGAACCTTGAAACCGAGAACTCCATGTCCAGCCGCAACAGCAACATCACAACGCCCAAGCGAACAGCGGAGCTCGAAGAGCTGCTGATCGACGCCGAGGCCGATGACGAAGCGGTCCAGCAAAGCCACCCGATCCTGCGCCGTCCGTGGCTGTTGCTGTTGGGGTTGATTCTGGTGGCGCTGAACCTGCGCCCGGCGCTGTCGAGCATGGCGCCGATGCTCAGCGAGGTCTCGAAGACTCTTGGGCTATCGGCGGCCCAGGCCGGTTTGCTGACGACATTGCCCGTACTGTGTCTTGGCTTGTTTGCTCCGCTGGCACCTGTGCTCGCGCGGCGTTTTGGCGCCGAGCGAGTGGTGCTGGGGATTCTGTTGATGCTGGCCGGCGGGATCATCCTGCGCAGTTCGTTCGGTGAAATCGGCCTGTTTGCCGGCAGTGTCTTAGCGGGCGCCAGCATCGGTGTCATCGGCGTTTTGTTACCGGGTATCGTCAAGCGCGATTTCCCGAAACAGGCCGGGGCCATGACCGGTGTCTACACCATGGCGCTGTGCCTGGGGGCCGCGATGGCGGCAGGCGCGACGGTGCCGCTGAGTGAGCATTTCGACAAGAGCTGGGCCCTGGGTCTCGGATTCTGGGTGGTGCCAGCGTTGGTCGCGGCGATTTTCTGGTTGCCGCAAGTCGGTCAAAAACATGGTTCACATAACGTTGCGTACCGGGTTCGCGGCTTGTTGCGAGATCCGCTGGCCTGGCAAGTGACGCTTTACATGGGCCTGCAATCGTCTCTGGCCTACATCGTATTCGGCTGGTTGCCGTCGATCCTGATCGGTCGCGGCCTGACCCCGACGCAGGCGGGCCTGGTGCTGTCGGGATCGGTCATCATCCAGCTCGCCAGTTCACTGGCGGCGCCTTGGCTGGCGACGCGCGGCAAGGATCAACGGCTGGCGATTGTGGTGGTCATGCTGCTCACGCTCGGTGGTCTGTTCGGTTGCCTCTACGCACCGATCGAAGGGCTGTGGGGCTGGGCGATTCTGCTCGGTCTGGGGCAGGGCGGTACGTTCAGCCTGGCGCTGACCCTGATTGTGCTGCGCTCGCGCGATTCCCATGTCGCGGCCAACCTGTCGAGCATGGCTCAAGGCTTTGGCTATACGCTGGCATCGATGGGGCCATTCGCGGTCGGTATCGTGCATGACTGGACCGGAGGCTGGACAGCGCTGGGCTGGATCTTCGGCGTCATCGGCCTCGGCGCAATCATCGCTGGCCTCGGTGCCGGGCGCTCGTTGTACGTTCAGGTCGAAAGCGAAAAAATCTGACCTGCGCGCACTGTCGGTATTCGGCCTACGAATGCCGATAGTGTTCCGCGCGTTTGTTGACTATCGTGCAGGCAATCCTGCAAACGTTCGGAGCTTGCCCATGAGTGATGCCCACAGCGCATTGATCACCCGTTTCTACCAAGCCTTCCAGCGGCTGGATGCCGAGGCCATGAGCGCCTGCTATACCGATGACGTGGTGTTCAGTGATCCGGCGTTCGGCGAGCTTCGTGGTCGTGATGCCGGTGACATGTGGCGCATGCTCACCACCCGGGCGAAAGATTTTTCGCTGACCTTTGATAACGTGCGAGCCGATGAGCGCACCGGCGGCGCGCATTGGGTGGCGACGTACTTGTTCAGCCAGACCGGCAACATCGTGGTCAACGACATTCAGGCACGCTTCGTTTTTCGCGACGGCAAGATCTGCGAACACCACGACAGCTTCGATATGTGGGCCTGGTCCCGGCAAGCGCTGGGGTTCAAGGGGTTGCTGCTGGGCTGGACGCCAGCGGTGAGAAATGCCGTTCGCGCTCAGGCCTTGAAGGGGCTGAAGGCATTCCAGGCCAGTCGCTGATAAGATCGCGGCTTGTTTCCTTTCAAGCCTTGATCGTCACGTGAACACCCTCAGCGAAATCCCTGTCGATGCCGATGCGCCGGTGAACAAACCCTGGTTCGTCTATCTCGTTCGCGCCGCCAATGGTTCGCTCTACTGCGGGATCAGCGATGATCCCGTGCGTCGATTCGCGACTCACCAGAGCGGCAAGGGCGCGCGGTTTTTCCTCTCCAGCCCTGCCGTGGCCTTGGTCTACACCGAGGCATGCCGTGACAAAAGCGAAGCGTTGCGTCAGGAACGCTTGATCAAAAAACTCAAGAAAAGCGCCAAGGAATGCCTGGTCGCCAGCGCGGCTGCGGGCTTATCAACCTGACTGATAAGTGCCCATCAGGCAGATCTGTAGGCTGCCTGCCGATTGCGCGCTAAGCTGCGGATTCCCTATCCGTGCGGCGGAGCCGAGCATGTCCGAGCTGATTCTTCACCATTACCCGACGTCCCCTTTCGCTGAAAAGGCGCGCTTGTTGCTGGGCTTCAAGGGCCTGTCCTGGCGGTCGGTAAAGATCCCGCCGGTGATGCCAAAACCTGATCTGACTGCATTGACTGGCGGTTACCGCAAAACGCCTGTGCTGCAAATTGGCGCGGATATTTATTGCGACACGTCGTTGATCGCCCGTCGACTGGATCAGGAAAAAGCCCTGCCGGCGTTCTTCCCCGAAGGTCAGGAAATGCTTGCCGCGACCTTCGCTGCCTGGGCCGATTCGGTGGTCTTCCAGCACGCGGTGAGCCTGGTGTTTCAGCCGGAATCGATCGCTGTACGCTTCGGCCATTTATCATCTGAGGCGATCAAAGCGTTCATTGCCGATCGCGCCGGATTGTTCAGCGGCGGTAGCGCTACGAGGTTGTCCGCCGAGCAAGCCAGGCATCAATGGCCAACCCTCATGGGGCGTCTTGAGCAGCAACTTCAGCGTGAGGAGGGCGACTTCCTGTTTGGCGAGCCGTCAATCGCTGACTTTGCCCTGGCTCATCCATTGTGGTTCCTCAAAGCCACGCACGTGACAGCCCCCTTGGTTGATGCGTATCCAGCGGTGTCGGCGTGGTTCGGGCGTGTGATGGGGTTCGGGCACGGCGCGTTCAGCGAGATGACTTGCGAGGAAGCATTGGCCGTGGCGCGCAATGCCACGCCAGCTGCGTTGCCGGATGAGCAATTTGATGAGCCGAATGGTTTTGAAGTGGGTCAACACGTGGTGATTGCAGCCACCGATTACGGCGTTGACCCGGTGGCTGGAGAGCTGTTGTTTGCGGGGCGCGAGGAATTGATTGTGCGCCGTGAAGACGAGCGCTGCGGCGTGGTGCATGTGCACTTTCCGCGCTTTGGCTTCCGCATCGAAAAACACTGACGTACGAATGGTGGGAGCGAGCCTGCTCCCACCGTTATTTCAGTGCGGCGAGAATTTCGTCCGGGTCATAGCCGCGTATCAACGTGCCATTCACATCGATCAGCGGAATCCCGCGCCCGCCAAGCGCTTCATAGGCCTTGCGTGCCTCGGCGTCCTTCTCGATGTCGAATTCCTTGTACGGAATGCCTTTCTGATCGAGAAAACGCCGGGTCAGTTTGCAGTAGCCACACCAGTCGGTGGCGTAGAGCACGACGTTGGCCTTGGCCTGGGTCTGCTCGGACACAGCCTGCGAAGGATGGAACACCCGTTCGATCTTGCCCCAGTTCTGATAGACCACGACCACCAGCAGGATCAGCAGGCATTTCTTCAGTACGCCGCCCAACATCAGTTGCGTCGCTTGAGCTGATCGGTCAACTGCGTCGGCAAGCCTTTGATGATCAGCGTGCCGGCTTCTTCGTCGTATTCGATCTTCGAGCCCAGCAGGTGCGCTTCGAAGCTGATAGACAGGCCTTCAGCGCGTCCGGTGAAGCGACGGAACTGGTTCAAGGTGCGCTTATCCGCCGGGATCTCCGGGGACAAGCCGTAATCCTTGTTGCGGATGTGATCGTAGAAAGCCTTCGGGCGCTCTTCGTCGATCAATTCCGAGAGTTCTTCCAGACCCATGGGCTCGCCGAGCTTGGCCTGGCTGCTGGCGTAATCGACCAGGGTCTTGGTCTTCTCGCGAGCCGACTCTTCCGGCAAATCTTCGCTTTCCACGAAATCGCTGAACGCTTTCAGCAGTGTGCGGGTTTCACCGGGGCCGTCGACCCCTTCCTGGCACCCGATAAAGTCCCGGAAATACTCTGAAACCTTTTTCCCGTTCTTGCCTTTGATGAACGAAATGTATTGCTTGGACTGCTTATTGTTCTGCCACTCGGACACGTTGATCCGTGCCGCCAGGTGCAACTGGCCCAGGTCGAGGTGCCGGGACGGCGTCACGTCCAGCTCATCGGTCACAGCAACGCCTTCACTGTGGTGCAGCAGGGCGATCGCGAGGTAGTCGGTCATGCCCTGTTGGTAGTGTGCAAACAGCACGTGGCCGCCCACAGAGAGGTTCGACTCTTCCATCAGCTTTTGCAGATGCTCGACCGCCACCCGACTGAAGGCGGTGAAATCCTTGCCGCCCTCGAAGTATTCCTTCAGCCAGCCACTGAACGGGTGCGCGCCGGATTCGGCGTGGAAGAAACCCCAGGCCTTGCCTTGTTTGGCGTTATAGCTTTCGTTGAGATCGGCAAGCATGTTCTCGATGGCGCTCGACTCGGCCAGCTCCGAATCGCGAGCATGGAGAACTGCAGGTGTGCCGTCGGGTTTTTTGTCGATCAGGTGGACGATGCAATGACGGATCGGCATGGGCTTCTCGGCTGATTGAAGAGAGGAGGGCGTGCTCCCCCAAAAAGTGCCAAGTGTACCGCAACCACTGGTTTTGGCGCGGCGCGAAGGGCAATTCGCAGGTGTCCAGCGACCCTTATGCAGTTTTTTGCTGTTTTAGAGCAATAAAGCTGACCAAATGGGTAGCTAGAGGCGGATATTTCCCCGTCTCTGTGCTAGTTTTGCCCCGTCTTACGCGAAGTCACTGCGTTAAGCGTGCATTCAGCATTTGTCAGGTCGAACCAAACCCTGATTTCGGTATCTATAACCCCGATCCCGTGGTTATTGGCCGAGGGTGCCAGATCCAGAAGATCGGGCTCGATGGCTGACACTGCACTCTGCAATCCATATGAATTTGATAGGGAAGGAACACTACATGGCTCTTACTAAAGACCAACTGATCGCCGACATCGCTGAAGCTATCGACGCGCCAAAAACCACCGCGCGTAACGCTCTGGACCAACTGGGCCAAATCGTTGCCGATCAGCTGGAAAACGGCGGCGAAATCACTTTGCCAGGTATCGGCAAACTGAAAGTGACTGAGCGTCCTGCCCGTACCGGCCGTAACCCTTCGACTGGCGCTGCCATCGAAATCGCGGCCAAGAAAGTTATCAAGCTGGTTGTGGCCAAAGGCCTGACCGACGCTGTTAACAAGTAAGACTTGTTAAAAAAAACCGTGCTCCGGAGCAATCCGGGCACGGTTTTTTTGTGCCTGCGATTCAGTGATTGACCCGCCAACCCTATGTGGGAGCGAGCCTGCGCGCTCCCACCGTTGATCTGCTGTGGTCAGTTACTCAGCTTTTTTTAACCCAGCGCTCGCGCCACACTTGTTGCTCGGACTTGGTCTGGAACGTCCAGGCGACGAAGCGGCTTTGCTTCTGGCCCTGAGACATTTCCACCACCTGGCTTTCCAGCACGCCGGCCTTTTTCAGCGCGGTCTGGATGGCTGGCAGGTTTGAGGCTTTCGACACCAGGGTGCTGAACCACAGCACTTTGTGCTGGAAGTGCGCGCTCTCGGCGATCAACTGCGTAACAAAGCGTGCTTCGCCACCCTCACACCACAGTTCTGCCGATTGGCCACCAAAATTCAGCACCGGCAGTTTGCGTTTCGGGTCGGCGCGGCCCAGTGCGCGCCATTTACGCTCACTGCCTTTGGTCGCTTCATCCATCGAAGCGTGGAACGGCGGGTTGCACATGGTCAGGTCAAAGCGTTCGCCGGGTTCAAGCAGGCCCAACAAGATGTGCTTGGGATTGCTTTGCTGGCGCAACTGGATGGCTTTGTTCAAACCGTTGGATTGCACGATGGCTTTGGCGGCGGCGACGGCTGTCGGGTCGATTTCCGAGCCGAGGAAGTGCCAGCGGTAATCGCTATAGCCGATCAACGGATAGACGCAGTTGGCGCCCATGCCAATGTCGAGGACCTTGACCGGTGCGCCGCGCGGGATTTCGCCGTCGTTGACGCTGGCCAACAAGTCGGCAAGGAAGTGCACGTAGTCGGCACGGCCCGGAACCGGTGGGCACAGGTAATCGGCCGGGATGTCCCAGTGGGCAATGCCATAAAACGACTTGAGCAACGCCCGGTTGAACACACGCACCGCGTCGGGGCTGGCGAAATCGATACTTTCCTTGCCGTACGGGTTGATGATCACGAACTTCGCCAGTTCCGGCGTGGTTTTGATCAGCGCCGGGAAGTCGTAGCGACCCTGGTGGCGATTGCGCGGATGCAGGCTGGCCTTTTCACGCGGTTCCACGGCTTTGGCCGGGGTGGCGGTGACAGGCTTCTTGCGCGCAGGTTTCGGTGTGCGGGGGGCGTTCATGGGTGTGGTCGATTCGGGTATGGCTAAAAGTGGCGGGTATTGTCCCACATCCTGCCGTTGTGAACCCAATTGTGACAAACACCACATTCCCCCTGTAGGAGTGAGCCTGCTCGCGATGGCTGCGTGTCAGGTAACGATGATGTCGGCTGATGGACCGCCATCGCGAGCAGGCTCACTCCTACAGGGGGGTATTCGGCGTATGAAGGAATGTGGCCGGCATAAAAAAGGGAGGCCGCATGGGCCTCCCTGTTTCAATGCGATGTGCCGTTACAAACTGGCAATCCGCGCATGTTGCTCGGCCAACTTGCCCAAGGCCTGTTCGGCCTCAGCCAGTTTGGCGCGTTCCTTGTCGATGACTTCGGCCGGGGCCTTGTCAACGAACGCTGCGTTGGACAGCTTGCCGCCCACGCGTTGCACTTCGCCTTGCAGGCGCAGGATTTCCTTGTCCAGGCGTGCCAGTTCGGCGTCTTTGTCGATCAGGCCGGCCATCGGCACCAGCACTTCCATCTCGCCAACCAGTGCGGTGGCGGACAGCGGTGCTTCTTCGCCGGCAGCCAGAACAGTGATCGACTCGAGTTTGGCCAGTTTCTTCAGCAGGGCGTCGTTCTCGGTGAGGCGACGCTGATCTTCGGCACTGACGTTTTTCAGGAACAGGGTCAGGGGCTTGCCCGGGCCGATGTTCATTTCGCCACGAATGTTACGGGTGCCGAGCATCAGGCCCTTGAGCCATTCGATGTCGTCTTCGGCCGCCGGGTCGATGCGCGCTTCGTTGGCCACAGGCCAAGGTTGCAGCATGATCGTCTTGCCTTCGATACCAGCCAGCGGCGCGAGGCGCTGCCAGATTTCTTCGGTGATGAATGGCATGAACGGGTGCGCCAGGCGCAGTGCGACTTCCAGCACCCGAACCAGCGTGCGACGGGTGCCACGCTGACGCTCTACCGGGGCATTTTCGTCCCACAGCACAGGCTTGGAGAGCTCCAGGTACCAGTCGCAATACTGGTTCCAGATGAACTCGTACAAGGCTTGCGCCGCCAGGTCGAAGCGGAACTGGTCAAGTTGACGGGTCACTTCGGCTTCGGTGCGTTGCAGCTGCGAAATGATCCAGCGATCCGCCAGGGACAGCTCGTACGCCTCGCCGTTCTGGCCGCAGTCTTCGCCCTTGTCCAGAACATAACGCGCGGCGTTCCAGATCTTGTTGCAGAAGTTGCGATAGCCTTCGACGCGGCCCATGTCGAACTTGATGTCGCGGCCGGTGGAGGCCAGCGAGCAGAAGGTGAAGCGCAGCGCGTCGGTGCCATAGCTGGCAATGCCGTCAGCGAACTCGTCGCGGGTCTGCTTCTCGATCTTCTTCGCCAGTTTCGGCTGCATCAGGCCGGAGGTGCGTTTCTGCACCAGCTCTTCCAGCTCGATGCCGTCGATGATGTCCAGCGGGTCCAGGACGTTGCCCTTGGACTTGGACATTTTCTGGCCCTGGCCATCACGTACCAGACCGTGAACATAAACGGTCTTGAACGGAACCTGAGGCGTGCCGTCTTCGTTTTTCACCAAATGCATGGTGAGCATGATCATCCGGGCAACCCAGAAGAAAATGATGTCGAAGCCGGTCACCAGCACGTCGGTGGAGTGGAATTTCTTCAGGAATTCAGTCTGCTCTGGCCAGCCGAGCGTGGAGAACGTCCACAGCCCCGAACTGAACCAGGTGTCGAGAACGTCGTTGTCCTGTTGCAGCGCGACGTCCGGGCCAAGGTTGTTCTTGGCGCGCACTTCGGCTTCGTCGCGACCGACATAGACTTTGCCCGACTCGTCATACCAGGCCGGGATCCGGTGGCCCCACCACAGCTGACGGCTGATGCACCAGTCCTGGATGTCACGCATCCACGAGAAGTACATGTTTTCATACTGTTTTGGCACGAACTGGATGCGTCCGTCTTCAACGGCCGCAATCGCAGGCTCGGCCAATGGTTTGGTCGACACGTACCACTGGTCGGTCAGCCAAGGCTCGATGATGGTGCCGGAGCGGTCGCCTTTCGGTACTTTCAGGGCGTGATCATCAACGCTGACCAGCAGGCCGGCGGCGTCAAACGCAGCAACGATCTGCTTGCGTGCTTCGAAGCGGTCCAGACCGGCGTATTCGGCTGGCAGCTTGCCGTCGATGCTTTCGTTCAGCTTGCCGTCGAGGTTGAACACCTGGGCGGCCGGCAGGACATGGGCGTTCTTGTCGAAGATGTTCAGCAGCGGCAGGTTATGGCGCTTGCCGACTTCATAGTCGTTGAAATCGTGGGCCGGGGTGATTTTCACGCAGCCGGTGCCGAACTCTGGATCGCAGTAATCGTCGGCGATGATCGGGATGCGACGGCCGACCAGCGGCAGCTGGACAAACTTGCCGATCAGGGCTTTGTAGCGTTCATCGTTCGGGTTCACGGCGACGGCGGCGTCGCCGAGCATGGTTTCCGGGCGAGTGGTCGCGACGATCAGGTAATCCTTGCCTTCGGCGGTCTTGGCGCCGTCGGCCAGCGGGTATTTCAGGTTCCACAGGAAACCTTTCTCGTCGTGGTTTTCCACTTCGAGGTCGGAAATCGCCGTGTGCAACTTGGTATCCCAGTTGACCAGGCGCTTGCCGCGATAGATCAGGCCATCTTCGTGCAAACGAACGAAGGCTTCTTTCACCGCTTCCGAAAGGCCGTCATCCATAGTGAAGCGCTCACGGCTCCAGTCCACGGATGAGCCGAGGCGACGGATTTGACGGCTGATGTTACCGCCGGACTGATCCTTCCATTCCCAGACCTTCTCAAGGAACTGCTCGCGGCCCAGGTCGTGACGATTCTGGCCCTGGGCTTCAAGTTGACGCTCCACCAGCATTTGCGTGGCGATACCGGCGTGGTCGGTGCCCGGCTGCCACAGGGTGTTGCGACCCTGCATGCGACGGAAACGGATCAGGGCGTCCATGATCGCGTTGTTGAAGCCGTGACCCATGTGCAGGCTGCCGGTGACGTTCGGCGGCGGGATCATGATGGTGTAGGACTCGCCCGCGCCTTGCGGGGCGAAGTAGTTCTCAGACTCCCAGGTGTTGTACCAGGAAGTTTCAATGGCGTGCGGCTGGTAGGTCTTATCCATGCGCGGCGGGACCCTATTGGCATTTATTCAGGAAAAGCCGGTAAGTATAGCGGGGCATGGGGCGCAGGGCGAGCGAGCAGGTGCCGAGCTGATCGTCAAAAACTATGTCTATCGAATAGGGGCGGCGTTGCTTGTGTGGCGAAGGAGCGCCTGAGCATTTTTAATACTTCAGTTTTTGAGGCGAAGGCTGGCGTGGTGTGTTTGGTTATAAGTAATTTCTTGTTGAGTTCATATGGATCTATTTAACTGTTATTTCTGACAGTTGCTGAAGGCTGTGATGAGTATTAGTGTTGAAGGTGATCAGGTTGTTAATTGCAACTTTGATTGTGCTAGTCTTTCAACTAAATAGTATTTTATATAGGGAATCTCGATATGAAACGGATGTTAATGGTCGCCGTCTGTATGGTGTTCACTGCAAATGCGTTTGCTGTCACACTTACAGGTATTCCGGAAGTGGATCAGGTGCTTCAAAACCGCAGTGTAGAGTTCTATCCGACTGAGGCTACATGGCGTGAAGAAACAAGGTTGCCGAGTGAAATAGGTCCAACCAATAACTTTGTTATTGTTGGTAATAATTCATCAAAAAGTACGTACATTACTGGTGATAGGTTTTCGCGGCTTGAAGTCAAGCCGGGATATACTGCGACAGTTGTATATGATCGTGATCAAAAAAAATGGGTAACCGCGAGAAATGAAAAACAACCAGACGGTATGGGGCATGTGTCGCCGCCTGGGCAGTAGTCATCGTTCTTGTCTTGGGCTACCGTGTAAAATAATTAGTCTAGCCCGGAAATAGGTTTTCCCTATTTCGCCCCGACACCCGACACCCGCGTCGGGTGTTTTATATTTCAGAGACTGTCGCGCTGCCTTCTCGCCGCTTAACTTTGATACTGGCTGAGCAACCGCTCCATCCGCGCATCAAGCCGGCGCTTGATCTCGGTTTCGATGTGCGGGGCGAAGTCGTCGATCACGTCTTGCATGATCAATAGCGCAGCGGCACGCAGTTCGCTGTCCAGGTGCAGCAGCGCGTCGGGGCCTTTGCTGGCAGCCGTCGGCGGTGCAGCGGCCGGGGCGGGCGGTGGTGTCGGTGCGACCGGCTGCGGCGCAGGGCCGGCAGGTTCGAACAACATGGGAATCTGTTCCTGATCGCCGTCGATGACCGTGTCGGTCAGCAACGGTGGTTGCAGGTTGTCGTCGCCAAGCAGTTGGCGGATCGACTCAAGGTCGTCCAACAGGTGCGTGGACTTTTGTTGCGGTTTCGGAGTGTCCATCGGAATGCTCAGAGTCGCTGTAAACGGTGATCTTGCAGAGGATAGCCCTGTTCACGGTAGAAACGGAAACTCTCCCGCGCAGCCGCACGAATCGTCGGATCTTCCACCACCACTTCCGCCACACGGGCAAATTTGTTGGCAAAGGCCGGCACTTTCAGGTCAAGGTTGACCAGCAGGTCCTGATGCGGACCGCAGTCATCGCCCAGTCCCAGAACAATCAAGCTATCCGGTTCGCTTTCGGCGGGGCCGTGGGGCACAAAGCTTTCGCCCTTGAAGGCCCACAACCGTGCATCGAGGTCATCACGCTGGGCGGCATCGCTGCAATGCAGGTAGATGCGGTGGCCCATGCGCCAGGCCTTTTCGGTGAGCTTGCAGGCGAAATCCAGCCGCGCCGACGGGTCGGCGCTGGGCAGGATATAGAAGTCGACTTTGGTCATTGCGGTTCCTGAGCCTCAGGCGGCGTCACCGGAAAGTGGCGCCGCTTGAGGTCATCGGTTTCAGGCTTTGGCGCGGTCCAGCAGGTATTGGGTCAGCAGGGGAACCGGACGGCCAGTGGCGCCCTTGTCCTTGCCGCCGCTGGTCCATGCGGTGCCGGCGATGTCCAGGTGCGCCCAGTTCAGGTTCTTGGTGAAACGTGACAGGAAGCAGGCTGCGGTGATGGTGCCGGCTTTCGGGCCGCCAATGTTGGCGATGTCGGCGAACGGGCTGTCCAGCTGTTCTTGATACTCATCGAACAGCGGCAATTGCCAGGCACGGTCGTCGGCAGCCTTGCCGGCGCTCAGCAGTTGGCCGATCAGTTCGTCGTTGTTGCCCAGCAGGCCGGACGTGTGAGCGCCCAGCGCGACGACGCAAGCGCCGGTCAGGGTCGCGATGTCGATCACGGCTTGCGGCTTGAAGCGTTCGGAGTAGGTCAGGGCATCGCACAGCACCAGGCGGCCTTCGGCGTCGGTGTTGAGGATCTCCACGGTCTGGCCACTCATGGTGGTGACGATGTCGCCTGGACGCGAAGCGTTGCCGCTCGGCATGTTCTCTGCGCACGCCAGGATGCAGACCAGGTTGATCGGCAGTTTCAGTTCGAGCACGGCACGCAGGGTGCCGAACACGCTGGCTGCGCCGCCCATGTCGTACTTCATCTCATCCATGCCGGCGCCCGGTTTCAGGCTGATGCCGCCAGTGTCAAAGGTGATGCCCTTGCCGACCAGTGCGTACGGTTTCTCGGATTTCTTGCCGCCGTTGTATTGCATGACGATCAAGCGCGGTGGCTGGGCGCTGCCCTGGCCGACGGCGTAGAACGAGCCCATGCCCAGGTCCTTGATCTTCTTCTCATCGAGGACTTCGACTTTCAGGCTTTTGAATTCCTTGCCCAGGTTCTTGGCCTGTTCGCCGAGGAACGTCGGGTGGCAGATGTTCGGTGGCAGGTTGCCCAGGTTGCGGGTGAAGGCCATGCCGTTGGCGATGGCGGTAGCGTGGGCCACGGCGCGTTCGACTTCAGCCTGTGCCGCCTTGATAGTCACCAAGGTGATTTTCTTCAGGGCGCGCGGCTCGGCTTTCTGGCTCTTGAACTGATCGAATGTGTATTCGCCGTCCACCAGGGTTTCGGCCAGCAGGCGGGTCTTGCCGTAGCTGTCGCGGCCTTTGACCACGATTTCGTCCAGCGCCAGCACGGCATCGCTGCCGCCCAGGCCTTTGAGGGTATTAAGAATGCCAGCGACGATTTTACGGAACGGGCGGTCGCCCAGTTCTTCGTCCTTGCCCACGCCCACCAGCAAAACGCGCTCGGCTTTCAGGTTGGGCAGGCTGTGCAGCAACAGGCTCTGACCGACTTTGCCAGCCAGATCGCCGCGCTTGAGTACAGCGCTGATGGCGCCGCCGCTCAGGTCGTCGAGTTGTTTTGCAGCGGCGCTGAGCTTGCGGCCTTCGCCGACGGCGACCACCAGAGTGGCGGTCTTCAACGTTTCTGGGCTAACGCTTTTTACAACCAGTTCCATGTCCGGGTCCCTGAATTAATGGTCAACGTGCGCGGGCAAAATGGCGGCGCACAGACGTTTGCTTATAAATAGAAAGACGCAGGTCACGGCCCGCGACAAAGGCCGCAGTTTGAACCTCGCTCCCTGCGCCTGACAACCCTCGGTCGTACGATCTTCAACGCATTAACCGCCTGCTTGAGCGTGCGCAGTGACAGGCGCACCCAATCACAGGATAATGCGCCAACTTTTTCGGCGGCCCTGCCTTGCGGGCTGTCTGATACGTTTGCTTGTTTGGCCGCCTTAGCCTGACAACCCTGGAGTGTCTGGTTTGATTGTCTTCCGTTATCTGTCCCGCGAAGTCCTGTTGACCTTGAGCGCCGTCAGCGCCGTGCTGTTGGTCATCATCATGAGCGGTCGCTTCATCAAATACCTTGCCCAGGCGGCTTCTGGCCTCCTGGATCCGGGCTCGCTGTTCCTGATCATGGGTTTTCGCCTGCCTGGCTTTCTGCAGCTGATCCTGCCTCTGGGCCTGTTTCTCGGGATCCTGCTGGCCTACGGTCGTCTGTACCTCGAAAGCGAAATGACCGTGTTGTCGGCCACCGGCATGAGTCAGCAGCGTCTGTTTGTCATGACCCTGTTTCCGGCGACGCTGGTAGCGCTGATCGTGGCCTGGCTGAGTCTGAGCCTGGCGCCACAAGGTGCCAATCAGTTCCAGCTGCTGTTGAACAAGCAGGACGCGCTGACCGAGTTCGATACCCTGGAGCCTGGGCGATTCCAGGCCCTGCGCGACGGCACCCGGGTGACCTACACCGAGCAGCTGTCGGATGACCGCATCAATCTGGGCGGGGTGTTCATTTCGCAAAAGAACGTCAGTTCCGATGAGAAGGATCGTGGGATTACCGTGCTGGTGGCCGAAAAAGGCCGCCAGGAAATCCGCCCTGACGGCAACCGCTACCTGATTCTCGACAACGGCTATCGCTACGACGGTAACCCGGGGCTGGCTGACTATCGGGCCATCAAGTACGACGAGTACGGCGTATTGCTGCCCAAGCCGGACGTCAGCGACGAAGTCACTGACCGTGACGCCATGACCACCAGTTCCCTGATCGGCAGCGACGACCTGCGCCTTCGTGCCGAACTGCAGTGGCGTCTGTCCCTGCCGCTACTGGTATTCATCGTGAGCCTGATGGCGGTGCCGCTGTCGCGGGTCAATCCGCGTCAGGGCCGTTTTCTCAAGCTGCTGCCGGCGATTCTTCTTTATATGGCTTACCTGAGTATCCTGATTGCCGCTCGCGGTGCCCTCGACAAGGGCAAGACCCCGCCTGCGCTGGGGTTGTGGTGGGTTCACGGGCTTTTCCTGGTCATTGGCCTGGGTCTGCTCTACTGGGAGCCGCTGCGCTTGAAGATGGCAAGTCGCCGCAGCGCGCTGGAGGTGGCCCGTGGTTAAGCTCGATCGCTACATCGGTAGCACCGTATTCGTAGCCATCCTCGCGGTACTGGGGATCATTCTCGGGCTGGCGACGCTGTTTGCCTTCATCGATGAGATGAGTGAGGTCAGCGACACCTACACCTTGATGGACGTGCTCAGCTACGTCTTGCTGACGGCACCGCGGCGTCTTTACGACATGCTGCCTATGGCGGCGCTAATCGGCTGCCTGATTGGCCTCGGCAGCCTGGCCAGCCACAGTGAGCTGACCATCATGCGCGCCGCCGGTGTGTCGATCGGCCGGATCGTCTGGGCGGTCATGAAGCCGATGCTGGTCTTGATGGTGGTGGGTGTGCTGATCGGCGAATACATCGCGCCGGCCACCGAGGAGACCGCACAGGCCAATCGCTCGCTGGCCCAGGGCAGTGGTGATGCGCAAAGCGCCAAGCATGGCCTGTGGCATCGCCAGGGGGAGGAGTTCATTCACGTCAACTCCGTACAACCCAATGGCCTGCTGTATGGCGTGACCCGTTATCGTTTCGACGATCAACGCCACATGCTGTCCTCAAGCTTCGCCAAACGTGCGGAGTTCGACAAGGATCACTGGCAGCTTACCGATGTCACCACCACGCTGTTTCATGACAAGAGCACCGAAGTGGTCTCCCTGCCGGTCGAACGCTGGGAAATTGCCCTGAGCCCGCAATTGTTGAGCACCGTGGTGATGGTGCCCGAGGCGCTTTCGATTTCCGGGTTGTGGGGTTATATCCATTACCTGGCTGACCAGGGTTTGAGCAACGGTCGTTACTGGCTGGCGTTTTGGGTCAAGGTGTTGCAGCCGCTCGTGACTGCCGCGTTGGTACTGATGGCCATTTCCTTTATCTTTGGTCCGCTACGGTCGGTGACCCTCGGTCAGCGAGTCTTCACGGGCGTGCTGGTGGGCTTTACCTTCCGCATCGCTCAGGACTTGCTGGGCCCTTCAAGCCTGGTGTTCGGTTTCTCACCGCTGTTCGCGGTGCTGGTCCCGGCCGGTGTCTGTGCCCTGGCCGGTGTCTTTTTGTTGCGTCGAGCTGGCTGATTCGGGGTTTTTCCTGATCTTGCAGGCAAAAAAAACGCCTCGGTCGCAAGACCGGGGCGTTTTTGTAAGCGCCGTCTGACCTGCGAACGTGACGCTTGCGCCGAGGATCAGGTACAATTCCCGGCTATTTTTCGGCGGGCTATGCCTGCAGCCTTTTTGAGTGTTGATCCGTGAGTGATTTGAGTCATATCCGCAATTTCTCCATCATCGCCCACATTGACCATGGCAAGTCGACGCTGGCCGATCGCTTCATCCAGATGTGCGGCGGCCTTGCCGAGCGCGAAATGGAAGCCCAGGTACTGGACTCCATGGACCTGGAACGTGAACGCGGGATCACCATCAAGGCCCACAGCGTCACCCTTTATTACACGGCCCGCGATGGCATCAAGTACCAGCTGAACTTCATTGATACCCCCGGCCACGTTGACTTTACCTACGAAGTCAGCCGGTCGCTGGCGGCTTGTGAAGGCGCATTGCTGGTCGTTGACGCCGGTCAGGGCGTTGAGGCGCAGTCCGTTGCCAACTGCTACACGGCCATCGAGCAGGGCCTTGAAGTCATGCCGGTGCTGAACAAGATCGACCTGCCTCAGGCCGATCCGGACCGCGTCAAGGAAGAAATCGAAAAAATCATCGGCATCGACGCCACCGACGCGGTCGAGTGCAGTGCCAAGACCGGCCTGGGCGTCGACGAAGTGCTCGAGCGCCTGGTTCACACCATTCCTGCGCCGACCGGCAACTACGAAGATCCGCTGCAAGCGTTGATCATCGACTCCTGGTTCGACAACTACCTGGGCGTTGTTTCCCTGGTTCGCGTGCGCCATGGTCGGGTGAAGAAGGGCGACAAGATCCTGGTCAAGTCCACCGGCAAGATCCACCTGGTGGACAGCGTCGGTGTCTTCAACCCGAAACACACTGCCACCGTTGACCTGAAAGCCGGCGAAGTGGGCTTCATCATCGCCGGTATCAAGGACATTCACGGTGCACCGGTCGGTGACACCCTGACCTTGAGCTCGACGCCCGATGTAGACGTGCTGCCAGGCTTCAAACGCATTCAGCCGCAGGTTTACGCCGGTCTGTTCCCGGTCAGCTCCGACGACTTCGAAGATTTCCGTGAAGCCCTGCAAAAGCTCACGCTCAACGACTCGTCCCTGCAGTACACCCCGGAAAGCTCCGACGCCCTGGGCTTCGGCTTCCGTTGCGGGTTCCTCGGCATGCTGCACATGGAAATCATCCAGGAGCGCCTGGAGCGCGAGTACGACCTGGACCTGATCACCACGGCGCCGACAGTAATTTTCGAGCTGTTGCTGAAAACCGGTGAAACGATTTACGTCGATAACCCGTCGAAGCTCCCGGACGTGTCTTCGATCGAAGACATGCGTGAACCGATCGTGCGGGCCAATATTCTTGTGCCGCAAGAGCACCTGGGCAACGTCATTACCCTGTGCATCGAGAAGCGTGGCGTGCAGCACGACATGCTGTTCCTCGGCTCCCAGGTCCAGGTGACCTACGATATTCCGATGAACGAAGTGGTCCTGGACTTCTTCGACCGTCTGAAATCCACCAGTCGCGGCTATGCTTCGCTGGACTACCATTTTGATCGTTACCAATCGGCTAGTCTGGTGAAACTGGATGTGCTGATCAACGGTGACAAGGTCGACGCCCTGGCGCTGATCGTGCACCGTGACAATGCGCACTACAAAGGTCGCCAGTTGACCGAGAAGATGAAAGAACTGATTCCGCGCCAGATGTTCGACGTCGCGATCCAGGCCGCCATTGGCGGTCAGATCATTGCGCGAACCTCTGTCAAGGCACTCAGAAAGAACGTATTGGCCAAATGCTACGGCGGCGACGTCAGCCGCAAGCGCAAGCTGTTGGAAAAGCAAAAGGCCGGTAAGAAACGCATGAAGCAAGTCGGCAACGTGGAAATTCCACAAGAAGCCTTCCTTGCAGTGCTCAGGTTGGATAGTTAGGTCCTATGTCACTAAATTTCCCGCTGTTGCTGGTCATCGCCGTGTTCGTCTGCGGCCTGTTGGCGTTGCTCGATCTGCTTTTTCTGGCGCCGCGTCGGCGTGCTGCCATTGCCTCCTATCAGGGCAGCGTCAGCCAGCCTGATGGGGTGGTCGTCGAGAAACTGAACAAAGAGCCGCTGCTGGTCGAATACGGCAAGTCGTTCTTTCCGGTGCTGTTCATCGTGTTGGTGCTGCGTTCGTTCCTGGTGGAACCGTTCCAGATTCCGTCCGGCTCGATGAAACCGACCCTGGACGTCGGCGACTTCATTTTGGTGAGCAAGTTTTCTTACGGGATCCGCTTGCCGGTGATCGATACGAAAGTCATCGAAGTGGGTAATCCGCAGCGCGGCGATGTGATGGTGTTCCGCTATCCGAGCGATCCGAACGTCAACTACATCAAGCGTGTAGTTGGCCTGCCGGGTGACCAGATTCGCTATACCGCCGACAAGCATCTGTTCGTCAACGGTGAATCGATCGCCGAGCAACTGGTCGGCTCCGAGCCGGGCACGCTGGGCAGTGCCGAGCTCTACAAGGAAAAACTCGGCGCTGCCGAGCACCTGATCCGCAAGGAAATGAGCCGCTACCGCGCGACGCCGGACCATACCTGGACCGTGCCTGCCGGGCACTACTTCATGATGGGCGACAACCGCGACAACTCCAACGACAGTCGCTACTGGGATGATCCGAGCATTCCCAAGGATCTGCTGGGCATGGTTCCCGACAAGAATATCGTCGGCAAGGCCTTCGCAGTCTGGATGAGCTGGCCGGAACCCAAACTCAGTCACCTGCCGAATTTCTCGCGGGTTGGCCTGATCAAGTAATCACAACGGCGCTGTTGAACACAGCGCCGAATGCATTTCTGGAGTCGGCACAATCGGCGGCAGAAGCATGAAAACAACGATATTCAGGACGTTATTTTTGAACACAGCGTTAATTGTCCCAAGCCTGCGCCGTCTTTCGGCCAAGGCAGTGGAATCCAGCCACGAACTCAGCGTGGGTAAACCGTGAGCGTTTCTTTAAGCCGTCTAGAGCGTCAGCTCGGCTACACCTTCAAGGATCAGGAACTGATGGTCCTGGCCCTGACCCACCGCAGCTTTGCCGGGCGCAACAACGAACGCCTGGAATTCCTCGGTGATGCCATCCTCAACTTCGTTGCCGGCGAAGCGCTGTTCGATCGCTTCCCGCTGGCCCGCGAAGGCCAGTTGTCGCGTTTGCGCGCCCGTCTGGTGAAAGGCGAGACGCTGGCCGTACTGGCCCGCGGTTTCGACCTCGGCGACTACCTGCGCCTGGGCTCGGGTGAGTTGAAAAGTGGCGGTTTCCGTCGCGAGTCGATTCTGGCCGATGCCCTGGAAGCATTGATTGGTGCGATCTACCTGGACGCAGGCATGGACATGGCGCGCGAGCGCGTGCTGGCCTGGCTGGCCGGTGAGTTCGAAGGCCTGACGCTGGTCGATACCAACAAAGATCCAAAGACCCGCCTGCAGGAATTCCTGCAATCGCGTGGTTGTGAGCTGCCGCGTTACGAAGTGGTGGATATACAGGGTGAGCCGCATTGCCGGACGTTCTTCGTCGAATGTGAAATCACCTTACTGAATGAAAAAAGCCGAGGTCAGGGTGTGAGTCGTCGTATTGCCGAACAGGTAGCGGCCGCTGCAGCACTGATTGCCCTGGGCGTGGAGAATGGCCATGACTGATTCAACCGCAACACGCTGTGGCTATGTTGCCATCGTCGGCCGTCCGAACGTGGGCAAGTCCACGCTGCTGAACCACATTCTGGGTCAGAAACTGGCGATCACCTCGCGCAAGCCGCAAACCACCCGCCACAACATGCTGGGCATCAAGACCGAAGGCGCCGTGCAGGCGATCTACGTCGACACCCCGGGCATGCACAAGGGCGGCGAAAAGGCCCTGAACCGCTACATGAACAAGACCGCTTCGGCGGCGTTGAAAGACGTCGACGTGGTGATCTTCGTGGTTGATCGCACCAAGTGGACCGATGAAGACCAAATGGTCCTCGAACGCGTCCAGTACGTGACCGGCCCGCTGATCGTGGCGCTGAACAAGACCGATCGCATCGAAGATAAAGCTGAGCTGATGCCGCACCTGACCTGGTTGCAGGAACAGCTGCCGAACGCGCAGATCATGCCGATTTCGGCCCAGCACGGGCATAACCTGGAAACCCTGGAGCGCGTGATTGCCGGTTACTTGCCGGAAAACGATCACTTCTTCCCGGAAGACCAGATCACTGACCGCAGCAGCCGCTTCCTCGCCGCTGAACTGGTGCGCGAGAAAATCATGCGCCAGATGGGTGCCGAGCTGCCATACCAGATCACCGTGGAAATCGAAGAGTTCAAGCAGCAGGGCAAAACCCTGCACATCCACGCGCTGATCCTCGTCGAACGTGACGGCCAGAAGAAAATCATCATCGGCGACAAGGGCGAGCGTATCAAACGCATCGGCACCGAGGCGCGCAAGGACATGGAGCTGCTGTTCGACTCCAAGATCATGCTCAACCTTTGGGTCAAAGTGAAAGGCGGTTGGTCCGACGACGAGCGAGCCCTGCGTTCGCTGGGTTACGGCGACCTGTAACACCCGGTTCGAGATACACCGGAGAAACCTGTGGGAGCGAGCTTGCTCGCGATGAGGGCCTGAAATTCAACATCCATGTTGACTGAAAGCCCGCAATCGCGAGCAAGCTCGCTCCCACATTGGTTTCAGGTCGTTTATAAGATCGCGTTCCTCTATTGAGAACCCTGACTTCCATGTCTCAAGCCCCCATTGGCCAACCCGCCTACGTCCTCCACTCCCGTGCTTACCGCGAAACCAGCGCGCTGGTGGATTTCCTCACGCCGCAAGGTCGGCTGCGGGCGGTGTTGCGCAGCGCGCGGGGCAAGGCTGGAACGTTGGCGCGGCCGTTCGTGCCGCTGGAAGTCGAGTTCCGCGGTCGTGGCGAGTTGAAGAACGTCGGGCGCATGGAAAGCGCCGGTGTTTCAACCTGGCTCAATGGCGAGGCGCTGTTCAGCGGTCTCTATCTCAATGAGCTGTTGATTCGCCTGTTGCCCTCCGAAGACCCGCACCCTGCGGTGTTCGATCACTACGCCGCGACCCTGCTGGCCCTGGCTGAAGGACGTCCGTTGGAGCCATTGCTGCGCTCCTTCGAATGGCGCCTGCTGGATGACCTCGGTTACGGCTTTGCGCTGAACACCGACATCCATGGCGAGCCCATCGCCCCGGACGGCCTATACCGTCTGCAAGTGGACGCCGGCCTGGAGCAGGTCTACTTGCTCCAGCCCGGTCTGTTCAACGGCACCGAACTGTTGGCCATGGCCGACGCCGACTGGTCGGCACCAGGTGCGTTGTCCGCTGCCAAGCGCCTGATGCGTCAGGCACTGGCCGTGCATCTGGGCGGTCGACCGTTGGTTTCCAGAGAGTTGTTTCGAAAGCCGTAAATTCTCCCTGTATGCTGTGCACCGAACTTTCCCCTCTTCAGGAGCGCTTCCGTGACCACCAGCAATCGCATTCTTCTTGGCGTGAACATCGACCACGTTGCCACCCTGCGTCAGGCCCGGGGCACACGCTATCCGGATCCGGTCAAGGCCGCACTGGACGCGGAAGAGGCGGGCGCTGACGGCATCACCGTGCATTTGCGTGAAGATCGCCGGCACATCCAGGAGCGCGACGTGTTGTTGCTCAAGGACGTGCTGCAAACCCGCATGAATTTCGAAATGGGCGTCACCGAAGAAATGATGGTGTTCGCTGAACGTATTCGTCCGGCGCACATTTGCCTGGTCCCGGAAACCCGTCAGGAACTGACCACCGAAGGTGGCCTGGACGTCGCGGGTCAGGAAGCGCGGATCAAGGCGGCGGTGGATCGGTTGGCGAAAATCGGTTGTGAAGTGTCGCTGTTCATCGACGCGGACGAGCGGCAGATCGAAGCGTCACGTCGTGTCGGCGCCCCTGCCATCGAATTGCACACCGGCCGTTACGCCGATGCCGAAACGCCCACTGAAGTGGCTGAAGAGCTCAAGCGTGTCGCTGATGGTGTGGCCTTTGGTTTGGCCCAGGGTTTGATCGTCAACGCCGGTCACGGTCTGCACTATCACAACGTTGAAGCGGTGGCCGCAATCAAGGGCATCAACGAATTGAACATCGGCCACGCGCTGGTGGCCCATGCGCTGTTTGTCGGGTTCAAGTCGGCAGTGTCGGAAATGAAAGCTCTGATCCTGGCCGCCGCCGCAAAAGCCTAAAAGCCAAACTCAAAAAGCTGTGGGAGCGAGCTTGCTCGCGATGAGGCCCTTCCAGTCAACACAAATGGTGACTGTCAGACCGCTATCGCGAGCAAGCTCGCTCCCACAGTTTTGATTGGGGTGAGGCTTTAAAGCGGCGGGTTTTCCACATTTGGCTTGGACTTGTCGACCCCAGGCACATGCAGGTTGCCCTCAGCCACCTGATTGCCTTCAAGCTGCGGCTGCGTAACCCACGTCAGAATGTCGTAGTAGCGACGGATGTTCGCCACGAAGTGCACCGGCTCGCCGCCCCGGGCGTAGCCGTAACGCGTCTTGCTGTACCACTTTTTCTCTGACAGGCGCGGCAGGATCTTCTTCACGTCCAGCCACTTGTCCGGATTCAGTCCTTCCTTGGCCGCCAGTTTGCGCGCGTCATCCAGGTGGCCGCTGCCGACGTTGTAGGCCGCTAGCGCGAACCAGGTGCGATCCGGTTCCTGGATCGATTCATCCAGCTGATCCTTCATGTAACTCAGGTATTTTGCGCCGCCCATGATGCTTTGTTTGGGGTCGAGGCGATTGGACACGCCCATGGCTTGCGCCGTGTTCTGGGTCAGCATCATCAGCCCGCGCACGCCGGTTTTGGATGTGACCGCCGCCTGCCATAGGGATTCCTGATAACCGATTGCCGCCAGCAGACGCCAGTCGACTTTCTCTTTCTTGGCGTATGCCTTGAAGTGCTGTTCGTATTTGGGCAGCCGTTGCTGCAAGTGCTGGGCGAAGGTGGTGGCGCCCATGTAGCCAAGAACGTCGACATGTCCGTAGTAACGGTCCTTGAGGCGTTGCAGGGTGCCGTTTTCCTTCACCTTGTCGAGGTAGGCGTTGATTTCGTTGAGCAGGCTGTTGTCATCGCCGACGGCTACGGCCCAGCTCTGGTTGCTGGCGTCACCGAGGTCGAAGGCCACGCGCACATTGGGGAAGTAGACCTGGTTCATCGCCACTTCGTTGGAGTCGACCAGGGTCAGGTCGATCTGACCTTCGTCCACCATGCGCAGCAGGTCGACGACTTCAACCGCGTCGGACTCTTCGTATTCAATGCCGGGGAATTTCTTTTTCAGGCCTGCCAGTTGCTCGGCGTGGGTGCTGCCCTTGAGCACCATGATCTTCTTGCCGACCAGGTCACCGGCGTCGGTCGGCCGCGATTGGCCGTTGCGGTAGATGACCTGTGGGGTGACTTCCAGGTAAGGGTGGGAAAACCGCACCTGCTTTTTGCGTTCTTCGCTGCTGACCAGGCCGGCAGCCGCGAGCACCGGGCCGTTGGGCTTGCCCACCTGGCTGAACAGGTCGTCGAGGTTGTCGGCGGTCTCGATTTTGAGTTTCACCCCCAGATCGTCGGCGAAGCGCTTCACCAGCTCGTATTCGAAGCCGGTTTCACCGTTGCGATCCTGAAAGTAGGTGGCGGGGCTGTTTCGGGTAATGACCCGCAGCACGCCATCCTCCTTTACGCGCTCCAGCGTGTTGGGTTTATCAACACAGCCACTGAGCATCAGGAAGAGTCCGGTTGCGATCAGCCATTTGGCGTACCGCGGACGCAAAGCCGTAGGGGAAAACATTTGCGCAGTATACGCAAAGGACCACGAGCGCCATATCTCGACAGCGAAGGGCTTGTCTGGTAGGGAGTGAAAAACCCGCTTGGAGCCCACAGGAATGGGGTTTAAGCGTTTTTTGTGACAGCAAAAATATCCGTTGCCAGCCCCCGGATTCAGCGCCGAATACCCGGCCCGACGTTCGGGTGCGGCCGTGCGTACCGTTTCGGGTGATGTCGCGGGCGGTTTAGGCTAGAATGCACGGCCTCAAAGCACACCCCTTCCCGAGGCTGTCCCGAAGATGTTGATCCTGCGCGGCGCTCCTGCCCTTTCTGCCTTTCGCCACAGCAAACTCCTTGAGCAACTGAGCCAGAAGGTCCCGGCTGTCAGCGGCTTGTATGCTGAATTCGCTCACTTCGCCGAAGTTACCGGCGTCCTGACCGGCGACGAACAGCAGGTGCTCGCGCGCCTTCTGAAGTACGGCCCAAGTGTTCCGGTACAAGAGCCAACCGGTCGTCTGTTCCTGGTGTTGCCGCGTTTTGGCACCATTTCGCCATGGTCCAGCAAGGCCAGCGACATCGCTCGCAATTGCGGCCTGGCCAAAATCCAGCGCCTGGAGCGCGGCATCGCGTTCTACGTTGCCGGTCAGTTCAGCGACGCCCAGGCACAGCTGATTTCGGACGTGCTGCATGACCGCATGACCCAGATCGTCCTCGGCAACCTTGAGCAGGCCGCCGGCCTCTTCAGCCACGCCACGCCGAAGCCGCTGACCGCGATCGACGTGCTCGGTGGCGGCCGCGCCGCGCTGGAAAAAGCCAACACCGAGCTGGGCCTGGCCCTGGCCGAAGACGAGATCGATTACCTGGTCAACGCCTTCATCGGCTTGAAGCGCAACCCGCATGACATCGAACTGATGATGTTTGCCCAGGCGAACTCCGAGCACTGCCGCCACAAGATCTTCAACGCCAGTTGGGACATCGACGGTCAGAGCCAGGAAAAAAGCCTGTTCGGCATGATCAAGAACACCTACGTGATGCACAGCGAAGGCGTTCTGTCGGCTTACAAGGACAACGCTTCGGTGATCGTCGGTAATGTCGCCGGCCGTTTCTTCCCGGACCCTGAAACCCGCCAGTACGGCGCGGTGCAGGAACCGGTGCACATCCTGATGAAAGTCGAAACCCACAACCACCCGACCGCGATTGCCCCGTTCCCGGGCGCATCCACCGGTTCCGGTGGCGAGATTCGTGACGAAGGCGCGACCGGTCGTGGTGCCAAGCCGAAGGCCGGCCTGACCGGTTTCACCGTGTCCAACCTGCAGATCCCGGGCTTCGAACAGCCGTGGGAAGTGCCGTACGGCAAGCCTGAGCGCATCGTCACCGCGCTGGACATCATGATCGAAGGCCCACTGGGCGGCGCCGCGTTCAACAATGAATTCGGTCGTCCGGCCCTGACCGGTTACTTCCGTACCTTCGAACAGTCGATCACCACCCCGCGTGGCGACGAAGTTCGCGGTTACCACAAGCCGATCATGCTGGCTGGCGGCATGGGTAACATCCGTGCCGAACACGTGCAGAAAGGCGAGATCACCGTCGGCTCCAAGCTGATCGTCCTCGGCGGCCCGGCAATGCTGATCGGTCTGGGCGGCGGCGCGGCTTCCTCCATGGCCACCGGCACCAGTTCGGCAGACCTGGACTTCGCCTCGGTTCAGCGTGAAAACCCTGAAATGGAACGCCGCTGCCAGGAAGTCATCGACCGTTGCTGGCAATTGGGTGACAAGAACCCGATCAGCTTCATCCATGACGTCGGTGCGGGCGGTCTGTCCAACGCCTTCCCGGAACTGGTCAACGACGGTAACCGTGGCGGTCGCTTCGAACTGCGCAACATTCCAAATGACGAGCCGGGCATGGCCCCGCACGAAATCTGGAGTAACGAATCCCAGGAACGCTACGTTCTGGCAGTCGGCCCGGCCGACTTCGAGCGCTTCCAGGCCATCTGCGAACGTGAGCGTTGCCCATTCGCCGTCGTCGGCGAAGCTACTGCCGAGCCGCAACTGACCGTCACCGACAGTCACTTCGGCAACAGCCCGGTCGACATGCCGCTCGAAGTGCTGCTGGGCAAAGCCCCGCGCATGCACCGTTCGGCCGTTCGCGAAAACGAATTGGGCGACGATTTCGATCCGTCGACCCTGGACATCGCCGACTGCGTCGAGCGCGTTTTGCATCACCCGGCCGTGGCGAGCAAAAGCTTCCTGATCACCATCGGTGACCGCACCATCACCGGCCTCGTCGCCCGTGACCAAATGGTCGGCCCATGGCAGGTTCCGGTGGCCGACGTTGCCGTCACCGCCACCAGCTTCGATGTCTACACCGGTGAAGCCATGGCGATGGGCGAGCGTACTCCGCTGGCACTGCTGGACGCTCCGGCGTCGGGCCGCATGGCCATCGGCGAAACCCTGACCAACATTGCCGCCTCGCGCATCAACAAGATCTCCGACATCAAGCTGTCGGCGAACTGGATGTCCGCCGCCGGTCACCCGGGTGAAGACGCGCGTCTGTACGACACCGTGAAAGCGGTCGGCATGGAACTGTGCCCTGACTTGGGCATCACCATTCCGGTGGGCAAGGACTCCATGTCCATGGCCACGCGCTGGAACGACGAAGGCGTCGACAAGACCGTGACTTCGCCGATGTCCCTGATCGTGACCGGTTTCGCGCCAGTGGCTGACATCCGTCAGACCCTGACCCCGGAACTGCGCATGGACAAGGGCACCACCGACCTGATCCTGATCGACCTGGGCCGTGGCCAGAACCGCATGGGCGCCTCGATCCTCGCTCAGGTTCACGGCAAGCTCGGCTCGCAAGCGCCGGACGTCGATGATGCCGAAGACCTCAAGGCGTTCTTCGCCGTGATCCAGGGCCTCAACGCCGACGGTCATCTGCTGGCGTACCACGACCGTTCCGATGGTGGTCTGCTGACCAGCACCGTGGAAATGGCCTTCGCTGGCCATTGCGGCCTGAGCCTGAACCTCGACGGTCTGGCAGAAACCTCCGCCGACATCGCCGCGATCCTGTTCAACGAAGAGCTGGGCGCCGTGATCCAGGTTCGTCAGGACGCGACCCCGGACATCCTCGCGCAGTTCAGCGCTGCTGGTTTGGGCGAGTGTGTGTCGGTGATCGGTCAGCCAATCAACAATGGCCAGATCAACATCACCTTCAACGGCGAAACCGTGTTTGAAGGTCAGCGTCGTCTGCTGCAACGTCAGTGGGCTGAAACCAGCTACCAGATCCAGCGTCTGCGTGACAACGCCGACTGCGCCGAGCAAGAGTTCGACGTGTTGCTGGAAGAAGACAACCCGGGCCTGAGCGTCAAGCTGAGCTTTGACGTCAACCAGGACGTCGCTGCGCCTTATATCAAGAAAGGCATCCGCCCACAGGTTGCCGTGCTGCGTGAGCAGGGCGTCAACGGTCAGGTGGAAATGGCGGCCGCGTTCGACCGTGCCGGTTTCAACGCAATCGACGTGCACATGAGTGACATTCTGGCCGGCCGTGTCGACCTGAACGAGTTCAAGGGTCTGGTCGCTTGCGGTGGTTTCTCCTACGGCGACGTGCTCGGTGCCGGTGAGGGCTGGGCCAAGTCGGCGCTGTTCAACAGCCGTGCTCGCGATGCGTTCCAGGGTTTCTTCGAGCGTACCGACAGCTTCACCCTCGGTGTGTGCAACGGTTGCCAGATGATGTCCAACTTGCACGAGCTGATCCCGGGCAGCGAGTTCTGGCCGCACTTTGTGCGTAACCGTTCCGAGCAGTTCGAAGCGCGCGTGGCGATGGTGCAGGTCCAGGAGTCGAATTCGATTTTCCTGCAGGGCATGGCCGGTTCGCGTATGCCGATCGCTATCGCTCACGGTGAAGGTCATGCCGAGTTCGCCAGTGAAGAAGCGTTGCTGGAAGCCGATCTGTCGGGTTGCGTGGCGATGCGTTTTGTCGATAACCATGGCAAGGTCACCGAGAGCTATCCGGCCAACCCGAACGGCTCGCCGCGTGGGATTACTGGTTTGACCAGTCGCGACGGTCGCGTGACGATCATGATGCCGCACCCGGAGCGTGTGTTCCGTGCGGTGCAGAACTCGTGGCGTTCGGAAGACTGGAACGAGGACGCACCTTGGATGCGTATGTTCCGTAATGCTCGGGTCTGGGTTAACTAAGCGCTGTGTACAAGCTCAGTTTTTTTGTTCCGGCCAGTCATGTGGAGCAGGTCAAGAGTGCTGTATTCGCTGCGGGTGGTGGGCGGATCGGGGCTTATGATCATTGTGCGTGGCAGGTGCTTGGCCTTGGTCAGTTTCGCCCTTTGGACGGTAGTCAGCCGTTTATTGGTGAGGCGGGGCAGGTCGAGCGGGTTGAGGAATGGAAGGTTGAGCTTGTGGTGGCGGATGAGTTGATTCGTTCGGTGGTGATGGCTCTGAAGCAGAGTCATCCCTATGAGACGCCGGCTTATGAGGTGTGGCGGTTGGAGGATTTTTGATCTGCCTGCTGCTGAAATGAGAAACCCGCTGAATTTGGGTTCAGCGGGTTTTTTATTGCTTTGGATTTGAGGCGGCCTTCGGGCCGACCATGTTTTGGGTTGATCGGGTGTATATCCGTTGCTGCGGTAACGGCCACTTAGGGTTTCGCCCTGACGGCGACTCACTTTTTTTGACAAACGCCTCAAAAAAAGTAAGCAAAAAAAAGGCTCGCCCCGACGTCCGGCCCCTCGCTGGGGCTCGGTGTTCCTTCGTTCCGGCATTCATCTGGGGGCATCGCCTCCGGTCTGCTTCGCGACGACCTCCTCTCGATGTGTGCGGCTTCGCCGCACGGCGCTACGCGCCTGCCCCCCAGATAAACGCCTCCACTCAGCCTGCCGAAGGGGCGGGTAGATCAAAAGCTGCAGGCGAGCTACCGCTCGGCCTGTTGAGTGGTGAAGAGCGGGCGGTGTACTTCGGTTTTTATTGTGGGAGCTGGCCTGCCGGCGATGGCGGCCCGCCAACCGACCAATCTCTCGCAGGTGTACACCAAACCCTGTGGGAGCTGGCTTGCCAGCGAAGGCGGCCTGCCAGCCGACCAATTTCTTGCAGGTGTACACCAAACCCTGTGGGAGCTGGCCTGCCAGCGAAGGCAACCTGCCAGCCGACCAATCTCTTGCAGGTGTACACCAAACCCTGTGGGAGCTGGC
This sequence comes from Pseudomonas sp. IT-P294, assembly GCF_949767865.1. NCBI lineage: Bacteria > Pseudomonadati > Pseudomonadota > Gammaproteobacteria > Pseudomonadales > Pseudomonadaceae > Pseudomonas > Pseudomonas sp. IT-P294. Next base: position 103,862 of record NZ_CATKQW010000057.1, read on the forward strand.
TTGCCAGCGAAGGCGGCCTGCCAGCCGACCAATCTCTTACAGGTGTACACCAAACCCTGTGGGAGCGAGCCTGCTCGCGATGACTGCCCTCAGTCGCCAAACCTCTATACCTTGGCACTCACTTCACTGCGATTGACCAGCACTTCCAGCGCCTCGCTCAAACTCTGTGCTTTTTCGCCAATCAATAAATGCCAAACCCCTCCATCGAGTTGGCTGACACCCTGACACCCCAGCGCCTTCAAATCACACTCCGACACCGCTTTGCCATCCGCCAGTTGCAGTCGAATCCGGGTCATGGCGATGCAATCCATCTGCAATATGTTTTCGCCGCCACCCAATGCCTTTAGCCATTTCTGCGTTTCTGAATGCGTCACTGCTTCTGGTTCCGGCGCATCAATAACGGCGGGAGGGGAGGACACGAGTGCGCGTCCCAACGCAGGCATCGCCAGTCGAATTTCATCGGCTATGCTGTCCGCCATCGGCCCGACCACTACCTGCAAACTCCCACCCTTGCCCGGTCGCACAACTGCCATCGCCCCCAGGGCTTTCAGCTCTGCATCGTTTGCCTTGTTGCGATCCACCATGTCCAGTCGCAACCGTGTCGTGCATGCCCCCACGGTTATCAGGTTCTGGGCGCCGCCCAATGCCTTGATGTAAGCCCCGGCGCGCTCGTTTTTGGCGATCACGACTTTCTCACCCGTAGGCACTTCTTCGCGTCCCGGTGTATTGAGATTGAAGCGGCGGATGCAGAAATCAAACACCGCGTAGTAGATCACCGCGTACGCCAGCCCGACTGGCACGACCAACCAGCCGTTGGTGGATTTGCCCCAGCCGAGAATCATGTCGATGAAGCCGCCGGAAAAGGTGAAGCCCAAATGGATGTTCAGCGCGTTGGTGATTGCCATCGACAGTCCCGTCAACAGCGCATGCACCAGATACAGCAGCGGTGCGAGGAACATGAAGGCGAATTCGATGGGCTCGGTGACGCCGGTCAAGAAGGAGGTCAACGCCATCGACAGGAAGATCCCGCCCATGACCTTGCGCCGTTCCGGCAGGGCGTTGCGGTACATCGCCAGGCAGGCGGCCGGGAGGCCGAAGATCATCATCGGGAACATCCCGGTCATGAACTGGCCGCCTTTCGGGTCGCCGGCGAAGTAGCGCGAGAGGTCGCCGGTGACGATGGCGCCTGTGGTCGGGTCGGTGAAGTTACCGAAGACGAACCACGCCATGTTGTTGAGGATATGGTGCAGGCCGGTGACGATCAGCAGGCGGTTGAAGACGCCGAAGACGAAGGCGCCGAAGCTGCCACTTTCCATCATCAACGTACCGAAGTCGTTGATCCCGTGCTGGATCGGCGGCCAGATCAAACCGAACACCACGCCCAGGCCAACGGCAGCGAATCCGGTGACGATCGGCACGAAGCGCCGGCCGCCGAAGAAGGCCAGGTACTCCGGCAATTTGATGTCCTTGAAGCGGTTGTACAGCGCGCCGGCCATCAAGCCGCTGACGATCCCGGCGAGCATGCCCATGTTTATGCTCGCATCCAGCACCTTGAGGGTGGAGATCATCACCAGGTAACCAATCACTCCCGCGAGGCCTGCGGTGCCATTGTTGTCCTTGGCGAAGCCGACGGCGATGCCGATGGCGAAGATCATCGCCAGGTTGGCGAAGATGACCTGGCCGGCGTCGTGGATGATCGCGATGTTCAGCAGGTCAGTGTCGCCCAGGCGCAGGAGCAACCCTGCAATCGGCAGGATCGCGATGGGCAGCATCAGTGCGCGGCCGAGGCGTTGCAGGCCTTCGATGAAGTATTGGTACATGGCGGTTCTCCCTGCGTTCTTGTTGTTTTAGAGCTGTTGTAGTTGTTCAGCTCAGAGGCCATTGCTGGTGACAGGCGTGACGCACCGCGCCGGCGCTGCTCAGCTTGAGCAGGTCGTGGCTGATGCGCCGGCATTGCGCGGCGTCGAGGTGGCGTACGCGGTCTTTGATTTCGCCGATCTGCACCGGGCTCACCGACAGTTCGCTGACGCCCAGGCCGATCAGTACCGGGGTGGCCAGCGGATCGGAGGCCAGTGCGCCGCAGACGCCGACCCAACGGTCATGCACCGCCGCACCGGCACAGGTCTGGGCAATCAGCCGCAACAGGGCCGGGTGCATCGCATCGACGCGGGAGGCGAGGCCGGCGTGGTCGCGGTCCATGGCCAGGGTGTACTGGGATAAATCGTTGGTGCCGATGGACAGGAAGTCCGCATGTTCTGCCAGTTGCTCGGCGAGCAATGCGGCGGCCGGGACTTCGATCATCACGCCCAGTTCCGGGCGTTCGCTGACACCAAGTTCAATGCACAGGGCATCGAGACGCTGACGGATGTGCAGCAGTTCATCGACTTCAGTGACCATCGGCAGGAGGATTCGGCAACGCGACAGCGGGCGGGTGTGCAGCAGTGCGCGCAGTTGCTGGTCGAGAATTTCCGGACGCAACTGAGCAAGGCGAATACCGCGCAAACCAAGCACCGGGTTGGCCTCGGCGGGCAATGGCAGGTAATCGAGTTGCTTGTCGCCGCCGACGTCGATGGTGCGGATGATCACCGACTTGTCGCCCATGGCGTCGAGGACGGCTTGATAGGCGAGGCGTTGTTCCTGTTCATCCGGCGCGGTGTGGCGGTCGACAAAGAGGAATTCGGTGCGCAGCAGGCCCACGCCATCGGCGCCATTGGCCAGCGCATCGGCCGCTTCGGCGCTGGAGGCAACATTGGCGGCGACTTCGATGTGCACGCCATCGCGTGTCAGTGCCGGGGTGTGCGCTTGAGACTGCTGGAGCGCGCGGCGTTGCTGATGCTCGAGTTGCGCTTGATGCACCTCGGCCAGGCGTTCGGTTCTTGGCACCAGTTCAAGACGTCCACCATCGGCATCCAGCACCACCGCTTGGCCTTGCTCCTGATCCAGCAGCGCCGCCCCCAGCGCAACCAGGCACGGCAAGCCTTTGCCCCGCGCGAGAATCGCCACGTGAGACGTCGCGCCACCCTCGGCCATGCACAACCCGGCGACGCCTTGCTGGCTCAGTTGCAGCAAGTCCGACGGCGTCAGTTCATGGGCGGCGACGATGGTGCCGGCCGGCACCTCGTAGTGCCAGGCTTCGCCGAGCAAGGCGCGCAACACGCGTTGCTTGAGGTCGCGCAGATCGTTGGCGCGTTCGGCCAGCAACGGGCTGCCGAGTTGCTGGAGAACTTCGCATTGTGCGTCGATCGATCGGCTCCAGGCGTGGGTCGCGGCGGTGCCCTGGTCGATGGAGACCTGTGCCGCGTCCAGCAGCGCCGGGTCTTCAAGCAGGGCAAGGTGCGCGGCGAAGATCGCTTCTTCGTCCGTGTTCCTGTGTTTTTTGGCCTGGGCCAAGGTGTGGTCGATTTCACTGCGCACCACGCTCAGCGCGGCATCGAGCGCCTGCAGTTGTTGCGCTGGATCGTGGTGCCCGGCATCCACCGGCAGGCTGATGGCGCTCAAGCGAAACAACGGCCCGGCCACCAGGCCGGGTGCTGCGCAAACCCCGTGCAGCACGCCCGCTTCAGCCGTTCGATGGTGGCGGGTCACAGGGGCTGGCGCGGCGGCGTGGTTGTCCTCGGCCAGCGCTGTGGATAAAGCGATCAGCAATGCTTGCAGCGCCGCTTCGGCGTCCGGGCCCTGGCAACTGACCTGAACGTCGTCCTGCTCGCCGATGGCCAGGCCCATTAGCCCGATCAGGCTGTTACAGGTCGCCGATTTGCCGGCGAAATGCAGCTGCGATTTGCTCTTGAAGCCTTGCGCGGTCTGGCGAATCAGCGCTGCTGGTCGTGCGTGCAGGCCGCCACGGTGGGCGACGCGAACGTGGCCGATACGTTCTTCCCCTGAAAGCTCCGCTTCGGCCTGCGCCCCCGAGCCCTGCCGACGAATGATGTGCAGCAATGGCTCGCCGACCTTTACCGACTTCAGCGTAATAGGCCGCGCCTGAAAGTCCTGGCTGTTGGTCAGGATCATCAGGCTGACCAGGCTTTTGCACTGCTGCGCCACCTTGTCCAGATCGTAGCGCAGCAGCGGCTGACCATTGCTGACGCGCGCGCCTTCCTTGACCAGCATCGAGAAGCCTTCACCCTGCAATTCGACCGTGTCCAGGCCCAGGTGCAGCAGCAATTCGGCGCCGTTGTCGGCGCGCAAGGTGACGGCGTGACCAGTGCGGGCGACGTGCACCACTACCCCCGCGCACGGTGCATGAAGCGTGTCGTTGAGCGGGTCGATGGCGATCCCGTCGCCCATGGCGCCGCTGGCGAACACCGGGTCCGGAACTTTGGCGAGCGTCAGCACCGGGCCGCTGAGCGGGGCGCTGAGGGTCAGCTCTTTATTATTGTTGTGCATGGCTCGGTACTCATCAGGTAAAGGGTCAGGCTCAGTGCGTGCGCGTTACTTTGCTCAAATGGCGCGGCTGGTCCGGGTCCAGGCCACGGGCCACCGCCAAACCGGCGGCCATGACGTAGAAACTCTGAATCGCCAGAATCGGATCAAGGGCCGGGTGCTCGGCGCGGGTCAGGGTGAGGTCGCGTTCGGCAATGTCATCCGGTGCGGCGAGCAGAACCCGGGCGCCGCGCTGGCGCATGTCGGCGGCGAGGCTCAGCAAACCAGCCTGTTCGGCACCGCGTGGGGCGAAGATCAGCAGCGGGTAATTTTCATCGATCAACGCCATCGGGCCGTGACGGACCTCGGCACTGCTGAACGCTTCGGCCTGAATCGCCGAGGTTTCCTTGAACTTCAGTGCTGCCTCCTGGGCGATGGCGAAACCGGCGCCACGACCGATGACCATCAAGCGTTGGCAATCGCGCAGGGCGTCGATGGCCAGGCTCCAGTCCTGTTTCGCCGCCTCGCGCAAACCTTCGGGCAAGGCATTGCCGGCTTCCAGCAATTCCATGTCGTCTTTCCAATGAGCGATCAACCGGGCACTGGCGCTGAGGGTGGCGATAAAACTCTTGGTGGCAGCGACGCTGCTTTCGGTGCCAGCCAGCAGCGGCAAGCTGAATTCACAGGCGGCTTCCAGCGGTGAACTCTCGGCGTTGACCATTGAGATGCTCAGGGCGCCACGCTTGCGCAGCAAACGCAGGCTGTTCACCAGATCGGGACTTTGCCCGGACTGCGAGAAGGCGAACGCCACCTGGCCGCTGACCTTCAACGGCGCTTGCAGCATGGTCACCACCGACATCGGCAACGACGCCACCGGAAAACCCAATTGCTGCATGGTCAGGTAGGCGAAGTAACTGGCGGCATGATCGGAGCTCCCGCGAGCGACAGTCATCACCACTTGCGGTGGCTGGCGACGCAGGCGTCCGGCGATCTCGATCATCTGCGGGTCGAGTTGTTGCAGTTGGGCTTGCACGGCCTCGAACGAGGACAGCGCCTCTTCAAGCATTTTTGAAGTCAATGTCTTCTCCTTCGACCGTGACGGCGGTCAGTGTGAGTGAGCGATCCAGCCGCACGCTGTCGGCCCAGCTGCCCGGTGCAAGACGGCCACGTTCGTGAAGGCCGAGGTAGTCGGCGGGGAATTGCGAAAGACGTTGCGAGGCTTCGGCGACCGACAATCCGACTTTCACTAGATTGCGCAACGCCTGATCCATGGTCAGGGTGCTGCCGGCCAGGGTGCCATCGGGCAAACGCACGCCACCCAGGCACTTGGTGGCCGTGTGGCTGCCGAGCTTGTATTCACCGTCCGGCATGCCGGCGGCAGCGGTGGAGTCGGTGACGCAGTACAGGCAGGGAATGGCGCGCAGGGCGACACGGATGGCGCCGGGGTGCACGTGCAGCAAATCTGGGATCAGTTCGGCGTACTTGGCGTGAGCCAATGCCGCGCCGACGATGCCCGGCTCGCGATGATGCAACGGGCTCATGGCGTTGTAGAGGTGGGTGAAACTGCTCGCGCCGGCCGCCAGCGCGGCAACGCCTTCCTCATAACTGCCGAGGGTGTGGCCGATCTGCATGCGGATACCGCGCGCACTAAGGGCGCGGATCAAGGCGTCGTGGCCGGCGATTTCCGGGGCGATGGTGATTACCCGGATCGGTGCCAGGGCCAAATATTCTTCGACTTCGGCCATCAGCGCGGTGTGGGCGAAATTGGGTTGGGCGCCAAGTTTTCCGGGATTGATGTACGGACCTTCCAGGTGCACGCCGAGCACGCGGGCGCAGCCTTCGGGCCGTTGCTCACAAAATTCGCCGACGGCTTTGAGCACGCTGGAAATCTCTTCGCTTGGCGCGGTCATGGTGGTGGCCAGCATCGAGGTGGTGCCGAAACGTACGTGGGTTTTGCTGATGGTTTCGAAGGCCGTGGCGCCTTCCATGATGTCTTTGCCACCGCCACCGTGAACGTGCAGGTCGATGAAACCTGGCAGCAGGTAGGGCAAGTCGTTGTCGGCCGGATCGCACGGCACGCCTTCGATGGACACGACCTTGCCGTGTTCGTGAATCAGCCGGCCGCGAACCCAGCCGTGGGCGGTGAGGATGTTGTCTTCGGACATGATCGGTTCTCGTTGCACGATGAGCGGCAAAGCCTTTTAGTGGCGAAGTCTTTTATCTACGAAGCTCTCTATCTACGAAGCTCTGCGACAAAGTCGTAGTAGTCGTTGCGGCAATAGGTGTCGGTGACTTCAATCGGCGTGTTGTCTTCCAGGTAGCCGACCCGGGTCATCAGCAGCATGGCGGTGCCGGGGGCGATGCCGACCAGGGCGGCGAATTCGTCCGAGGCGTTGATCGCCTGGATGTGTTGCAGGGCGCGAACGATCGGTTTGCCGATGCCGTCGAGGTATTCGTAGAGGGAGTCGCCCACCGCTTGTGGTTTGGGAATGATCGAGGCGGGAAGGGTGCTCATCTCGATTGCCATGACGGTGTCGTCGGCTTTGCGCAGGCGTTTGAGCCGCGCGACCTTGTCGTTCGGTGACAGTCCGAGGCGGATCAGTTCTTCGTGGGTCGGCGGGGTGATCTCGCGCTCCAGCCATTGCGAACCGGGGACGAAGCCCTTGAGGCGCAGCATCTCGCTGAATCCGGAGAGGCGCGACAGCGGTTGTTCGAGGCGTGGCGTGATGAACGTGCCGGAGCCTTGATTGCGGCGGATCAGGCCTTGCTCAAACAGCACTTCCAGCGCCTTGCGCGCGGTGACCCGCGAAATGCCCAGCACTTCGCTGAGATTGCGCTCTGACGGCATGGCTTGTTCGGCTTTCCACTGGCCGGCATGGATCGCCATTTCCAGATTGCGCGCCAGTTGCAAGTACAGCGGCGTTGGCTGGGTGTCGTCGGGGCGTAAGGCCTGGAGGTCATTCATGTTCGGATGTCCGATGCGGTTATTGGAGTGTTGTTTCCCGCGAATGGCCGAAAATTAATACCACTTGAATACCATGTCAATGCCAGTACTTTGCTGCAGGCGCCGAAAAGCCTGGCCTGCCGGATAAACTGGAGGCGGTGAGGTTTGAAGTGGTATTAGCGGTGGGGATTTTGAATGCAAAGATCGCAGCCTGCGGTAGCGCCTGCAGGGGGAATTGGTATCTACCCCTCAGGCGCTGACGCAGGCTGCGATCGTTTGAATTTATTTTTCGGGGGGCGACGGAAGGTCGTCGTTACGGGCGAATCTCGATCATCGTGCCATCGGGCACCAGGCCCCAGACTTCGCGCATGTCCATGTTGCGCATGGCGATGCAACCGTCGGTCCAGTCCAGCGTGTGGAACAGGTCTTCGGGGGTGTCTTCGGTATCCGGCGTGCCGTGGATCATGATCATGCTCCCCGGCGCGACGCCTTCACGCCGGGCGCGGGCAGAGTCGCTGATGTTCGGGTAGGAAATGTGCATCGCCAGATTGAATTTGTCGCTGACCTTGCGCCAGTCCAGCCAATAGAAACCTTCAGGCGTGCGTTTGTCGCCTTCCATCAGCTTCGGCCCCCTGGGGCTTTTGCCCAGGGAGATGCGATAGGTCTTGATCGGCTTGCCGTCGTTGATCAGCTGCAATTGATGGGCGGATTTCAAAACCAGAACTTTCTCGATGACTCTGCCGTTCAGGGTCTCCGCTACGGAAGCCTGTGACAGGGCAACGAAAGTCAAACAAAACACGGCAAGCAACCAGCGCATTGAAACGATATCCCTGAAAGGTGTCGCGACTATTTAGTTAGTTATAGGTGATTTTGGAGCCAGGAGCTTTAGGTGTTGGCAGGCTGAGCAAGCGGCGGGATCGATTCGGACCGCACAGGGTAGACCTCTGCCCGCCGGTCAGCGAAGAAGCATTCTAGGGTACGGCCCACCGTGCGGAAAGCCAGCTCGGACCACGGGATGTCGGCTTCGTCGAAAAGCTGCACTTCCAGGCTCTCGGGGCCAGCGGAAAAATCCAGGTCCACCAGTTCGGCGCGAAAAAATACATGCACCTGGCTGATGTGCGGCACATCGATCAACGTATAGATGCTCAGGTTGCGCACCCGGGCGCAGGCCTCTTCGGCCGTTTCGCGAATAGCCGCCTGCTCGATGGTCTCACCGTTCTCCATGAACCCGGCGGGCAGGGTCCAGTAACCGAGCCGAGGCTCGATGGCGCGTCGGCACAGCAACACTTTCGAGCCCCAGGTCGCCACACAACCGGCGACGATGTTGGGGTTTTGATAGTGAATCGCCTGACAGCTGTCGCAGACGAAACGCAGGCGCGAATCGCCTTCGGGAATGCGCTGGGTGACCGGGTTGCCGCACTGACTGCAAAATTTCATGCTTGGGTTCCTGAATGCTGCGCCTATCTTGGCGTGCGTCGGTGTCTGTCGGCAAGTTGTCGTTTAGCGACATGCAGTGGTTATGGGGTTGGGCGACAGGTTCGATTGGTGCATGATGCAAGGTAGCGAACAAGTCGAGAAGTCTCATGCTGGACGAGCTACTGCATCGAGTAAGCAACCACATCCCACGCACACTGGAAACCGACAAGCGTTTCCCCGAGGCCGCGGTACTGGTGCCCATCACTCGCAGTGACGAACCGGAACTGGTTCTGACCCTGCGCGCCAGTGGGCTCTCGACCCATGGCGGTGAAGTGGCCTTTCCCGGTGGTCGCCGCGACCCCGAAGACCCCGACCTGATTTTCACCGCGCTGCGCGAAGCCGAAGAAGAAATCGGTCTGCCGCCAGGGCTGGTCGAAGTCATCGGCCCGTTAAGCCCGTTGATTTCCCTGCACGGCATCAAGGTCACGCCGTATGTCGGCGTCATTCCGGACTTTGTCGAATACCTGGCCAACGATGCCGAAATCGCAGCGGTGTTCAGTGTGCCCCTGGAGTTCTTCCGCGAAGATCCCCGGGAACACACTCATCGCATCGATTATCAGGGGCGCAGTTGGTACGTGCCGAGCTATCGTTACGGCGAGTACAAAATCTGGGGCCTGACCGCGATCATGATCGTAGAGTTGATCAACCTGCTTTATGACGCTGACATCAGCCTGCACCACCCACCCAAAAGCTTTATCAATAGTTGAAGCCATCGTTCGTATGGCGAGTAACGCGGCTGCCTGAGCCTTGAGGAAAACAAGATGAAATACCGCCTGGGCGATGCCCGCGTCGAAACCCATCCGCAGAGTTGGGTCGCGCCCAATGCCGTGCTGGTGGGCAAGGTCAAACTGGAAGAGGGCGCCAATGTCTGGTTCAACGCGGTGCTGCGTGGCGACAACGAATTGATCCTGATCGGCAAGAACAGCAACGTCCAGGACGGCACGGTGATGCACACCGACATGGGCTACCCGCTGACCATCGGCACCGGCGTGACCATCGGCCACAACGCCATGCTTCACGGCTGCACGGTGGGCGATTACAGCCTGATCGGTATTAACGCGGTGATTCTCAACGGCGCGAAAATCGGCAAGAACTGCATCATCGGCGCCAACTCGCTGATCGGAGAGGGCAAGGAGATTCCGGACGGCTCGCTGGTCATGGGCTCGCCGGGCAAGGTGGTTAGAGAGCTGACCGAGCCGCAGAAAAAGATGCTGGAGGCCAGTGCCGCGCACTATGTGCACAACTCGCAGCGCTATGCCCGCGATCTGGTCGAGCAGGACGAATGAGTGCCAGCGAACGACCGGTCCTGTCGCCCTGCGTGAACATTTGCGCGCTGGACGAGGATGATATTTGCACCGGGTGCCAGCGCACGGTGGAGGAAATCACCCGTTGGAGCCGGATGGATAATGAAGAGCGCCGCAAGGTGCTGGGGTTGTGTCATGAGCGGGCCAAATCCAGCGGCCTGCTCTGGATGCTGGGCAAAACGCCTGACCTGTAGGAGTGCCTACGGTACTCTGTGCGCCAAATTGACAGGTATTCCACGTCCCCATGTTCTTCCTGATCGCCTACATCAGCAGCGTTGTGCTGATCAACTTCGCCTTTTCCACCGCCCCGCACCTCGACATCATCTGGTCGGCCTGGGGCGGGTTGGTGTTTGTCTTGCGCGACATGGTGCAAACCCGCTTCGGTCACGGCGCCATTGCCGCAATGCTCGCCGCACTGGTCCTGTCCTACGTCACGTCCGATCCATCCATTGCATTGGCCAGCGCCACGGCGTTCGCAGTGTCCGAGTGCATTGACTGGCTGGTTTTCAGCGTCACCAAGCGGCCCTTGCACGATCGCCTGTGGATAAGTTCGGCTTTGAGCATTCCCCTCGATACCTTCATCTTCTTCGGAATGATCGACGCATTCACGCCCGGCGTGATCCTCACCGCCATGGGCTCGAAGTTCGCGGGAGTCACCGCCGTGTGGCTGATCATGGCCTGGCGCCTGCGCAAACAGGCCGTCGTCAGCTGAAGCCAAACCCTGCGGTTCATGTAAAATGCCGCGCTTTGGGGACGCGCGCACGTTGCTGCCTCCCTCGATGATCCGCTTCTTGAGGACCTGAGATGACCCGTATCGGAACTCCATTGTCGCCAACCGCGACCCGCGTATTGCTGTGTGGCTGTGGTGAGTTGGGCAAGGAAGTGGTGATCGAGCTGCAACGCCTGGGCGTTGAAGTGATTGCCGTGGATCGCTACGCCAATGCGCCGGCCATGCAGGTCGCGCATCGCAGCCACGTAATCAACATGCTCGACGGTGCCGCCCTGCGCGCGGTGATCGAGGCCGAGAAGCCGCACTTCATCGTGCCGGAAATCGAAGCCATCGCCACCGCGACCCTCGTGGAGCTGGAAGCCGAAGGCTTCACCGTGATCCCGACCGCGCGTGCCGCACAGCTGACCATGAACCGCGAAGGCATTCGTCGCCTGGCTGCTGAAGAGCTGGACCTGCCGACCTCGCCTTATCACTTCGCCGACACTTTCGAGGATTACAGCAAGGCCGTCCAGGACCTGGGCTTCCCGTGCGTGGTCAAGCCGGTGATGAGTTCGTCGGGTAAAGGCCAGAGCCTGCTGCGCAGCGCCGATGACGTGAAAACCGCCTGGGATTACGCGCAGGAAGGCGGTCGTGCCGGTAAAGGCCGCGTGATCATCGAAGGTTTCATCGATTTCGATTACGAAATCACCTTGCTGACCGTGCGTCACATTGGCGGCACCACGTTCTGCGCGCCAGTCGGCCATCGTCAGGAGAAGGGCGACTATCAGGAGTCCTGGCAGCCACAAGCCATGAGCCCGATTGCCCTGGCTGAATCCGAGCGCGTTGCCAAAGCGGTCACCGAAGCCCTGGGCGGTCGCGGTCTGTTTGGTGTCGAGCTGTTCATCAAAGGTGATCAGGTGTGGTTCAGCGAAGTGTCGCCGCGTCCGCATGACACCGGTCTGGTGACGTTGATTTCTCAGGATCTGTCGCAGTTCGCGCTGCACGCACGGGCAATTCTCGGCCTGCCGATTCCATTGGTCCGTCAGTTCGGACCTTCGGCTTCGGCGGTGATTCTGGTGGAGGGGCAATCGACCCAGACGGCGTTTGCCAATCTGGGGGCTGCATTGAGCGAGCCGGATACCGCGTTGCGTCTGTTCGGCAAGCCTGAAGTGAACGGTCAGCGCCGAATGGGCGTGGCGTTGGCGCGGGATGAGTCGATTGAGGCTGCTCGAGCTAAAGCGACCCGCGCTTCCCAGGCTGTCGTCGTCGAGCTGTAAACCGAGGCGCGCCTATCGCCAGCAGGCTAGCTCCCACAGGGTTATTGATTGGTCACAGATTTTGTGGACACCCAATTTCCATGTGGGAGCCAGCCTGCTGGCGATGCTTCTGCTTCAGGCTACCCGATTCAAATCGTTGTGACGCGTCTCTTTCAGGCACAGCACAGCAATCAAGCTCAGCACTGCCGCCCCTGACACATACCCGCCGACGTAACTCAAACCACCCATCGCCACCAGTTTCTGTGCGAAGAACGGCGCCGCGGAAGCTCCGACGATGCCGCCCAGGTTGTAGGCCGCCGATGCGCCGGTATAGCGAACGTGGGTCGGAAACAGCTCCGGCAGCAACGCGCCCATCGGTGCAAACGTCACGCCCATCAGAAACAGCTCAATGCACAGGAACAGTGCCACGCCCCAGGTCGACCCCTGAGTCAGCAGCGGTTCCATCAAAAAACCGGACAGAATCGCCAGCACGCCGCCGATGATCAGCACCGGCTTGCGCCCGTAACGATCACTGGCCCAGGCCGATAGCGGTGTTGCCGCCGCCATGAACAGGACGGCGAAGCACAGCAGGGCAAGGAAGGTTTCGCGCGTGTAACCAAGCGTCGACACGCCATAACTCAGCGAAAACACTGTCGAGATGTAGAACAGCGCGTAGCACACCACCATCGAACCGGCACCCAACAGCATCGGCGCCCAGTATTGGCTGAACAACTCGACCAATGGGATCTTCACCCGTTCCTGGCGGGCCATGGCGTTGGCGAACACCGGGGTCTCGTGGAGCTTGAGGCGTACGTACAAGCCGACCATCACCAGCACGGCGCTGAGCAGGAACGGAATCCGCCAGCCCCACGAGCGGAACTGCTCGTCATTCAAGGTCATGGCCAATGTCAGGAACAGGCCGTTGGCGGCCAGAAAACCGATGGAAGGGCCGAGCTGCGGAAACATGCCGAACCAGGCACGTTTGCCCTTGGGCGCATTCTCCGTCGCCAGCAACGCCGCGCCGCCCCATTCGCCACCGAGCCCAAGGCCTTGGCCAAAACGCAGGACGCACAACAGGATCGGCGCCCAGGCGCCAATGCTGTCGTAACCCGGCAACACGCCAATCAACGTGGTGCACACGCCCATCAACAGTAACGAGGCAACCAACGTCGATTTGCGTCCGATACGGTCACCGAAGTGTCCAAACAGCGCCGAACCCAGCGGTCGGGCAAGAAAAGCGATACCAAAGGTGAGAAACGCCGAGAGCATCTGCGCGGTGCCGGAGGTCTGCGGAAAGAACACCGGGCCGATCACCAACGCAGCAGCGGTGGCGTAGACGTAGAAGTCGTAGAACTCGATGGCAGTGCCGATAAAACTCGCCGTCGCGACTCGGGTGGCAGAGTTGGTCGGTTGCGCAGGCGTGGTGTCGCTGAAAGCGGTGCTGGTCGTCATGCGATGATCCCTGACAGTCATGCTCCAGTGGAGCGAATTATTATGGTCGAACACCCAGGGATGTGGGTTTAGAGCGGTGTGCGGGTAGCACGGGGGTAGGGCGGGGCTTGGGTAAGCGGCTCGATTATAGGAAGGCGGCTAACGATTCAACAAGGGGCTTGGGGCGCAAACGCGCTCCCACAGGTTCTGGGCCTTGAACAAAGGGATTGGGTCAGACCTGGGGGAGGGCCGGAACCGAACTGGTATGCCAGATGAGCACGCGCGTGACGCGATTGTCCTCAGTCTCCAGAATCTCCAGGCGATAACGCCCGATTTTCAGGCACACCGCGCTGTCGGGAATGGTCTCCAGCGCTTCGGTGACCAAACCGTTAAGGGTTTTCGGGCCGTCGCTGGGCAGGTGCCAGCCCAGGGTCTTGTTCAGTTCGCGAATAGACGCCGCGCCTTCGATCACCAGTCGCCCGTCAGGCTGCGGATGGATGTGCGGGTTGTCCAGGCTGTGCTGGCTCTCGAATTCACCGACGATTTCTTCAAGGATGTCCTCAAGCGTCACGATGCCCAGCACTTCACCATATTCGTCGACCACCATGCCCAGGCGCCGCTGCTGCTTGTGGAAATTCAGGAGTTGCAGTTGCAGTGGCGTGCTTTCCGGCACGAAGTACGGTTCGTGACTGGCGGCCAGCAGCGCCTCGAAAGTCAGGCTGCCGTTGGGCAGCAAGTGCCGGATCTGTCGCGTGTTCAGCACCGCTTCGACTTGATTGATGTCGCTGTGGAACACCGGAAGGCGTGTGCGCTTGTTGTTGCGTAGTTGTTCGATGATTTCCTCAATCGGGTCATCGAGGTTGATCCCGTCGACGTCACTGCGCGGCACCAGGATGTCGTTGACCGTGATGTTGTCGAGCGCGTGGATGCCCGAGAGCGGGTGCGGACGGCAGACCGGCTGTTCGTGATTGTCGTGCCGTTCGTTCGGCGTCTCGTCTTCGCTCTGCTGCACGACTTTGGGTTTACGGGCAAACGGCCGCGTCAGCAACTGGGCGATGGCATTGAGCAGCCAGGCTGCCGGGTAGATGATTTTCAACGGTGCGACGAGCAACGTGTTGCCCAAGGCCAGAATGGCGTCCGGATACCGCACGGCCAGGGTGCGCGGCAGGTAGTCGGCGAACACCAGAAGCCCGGCACCGGCGCCGATACAGGCAATCCAGGGGCCGTTTTGCGCCCAGGTGAAGATCGCCAGCAATGTACTGATGACCATGACCAGCGCACGGCACAGCGTATTGCACAAAATCAGGCTATTGATCGGGAAGCTCAGCTTCGCCACCGGTTTGTCGCTCGAACGCGAGGCGGTGCGTTGGGCCAGCAGGTGTTGTTGTGCCGTTTCGATGGCGGTAAACAAACCCGACCATAAAATCAGCAGGGCCAATACCGCGAGCATCGGCCCTATGGGCAAGTCGTCCATTATTGCCGCCCGTCAGATGTGCAAAATGTATTCACGGACCAGTTTGCTGCCGAAATACGCCAGCATCAGCAGGCAGAAACCGGCGAGGGTCCAGCGGATGGCCTTGTGTCCGCGCCAGCCGAGGTGGTTACGGCCCCAGAGCAGCACGCTGAAGACGATCCAGGCCAGGCAGGCCAGCAAGGTCTTGTGCACCAGATGCTGGGCGAACAGGTTCTCGACGAACAGCCAGCCGGAGATCAGCGACAGCGAAAGCAGGGTCCAGCCGGCCCAGAGAAAACCGAACAGCAGGCTTTCCATGGTTTGCAGCGGCGGGAAGTTCTTGATCAGGCCGGACGGATGCTTGTGTTTGAGCTGGTGATCTTGCACCAGCAACAGCAACGCCTGGAACACGGCGATGGTGAACATGCCGTAAGCAAGGATCGACAAGAGGATATGGGCGAGAATGCCGGGCTCTTCGTCGATGACCTGCACCGTGCCGGCAGGGGCGAATTGTGCCAGCAGTACCGTGGCGACACCGAGCGGGAACAGCAATACAAGCAGGTTTTCCACCGGGATTCGCGAGCAGGCCAGCAGGGTCAGGGCGATGACCGCTGCGGCAATCAGACTGGCGGCACTGAAAAAGTCCAGGCCCAGGCCAATTGGCGTCAACAGGTGGGTGAGCAGGCTGGCGCTATGAGCCAGCACGGCCAGAACGCCGAGCGTGACCAGCAGACGCTTGTTCGCCTTGGCGCCAGTGGCCAGGCGAGTGCCCTGATAGAGGGTCGCAGCGGCATACAAGCAGGCGGCGGCGAGGGTAGTGAGCAAACTGGGTGACAAGGGGAGCATAAATCCTGTTAGGCAAGCCCGAAAGGCGCTGAGTTTGGCATAGAACCCCCGCAGCACGAAAGTGCGAGGTGTCCGCCAGACGCAGTCTTCGCTATAATCCGCGACCTGCCCACGCCGCAGGCTCGCCGAGCACATGTTTATTCCGGTCTGGGCCGCCATTATCCCGGTCTACACAGGGCCTGAAAGGATCGCGCAATGTTTGAAAACTTAACCGACCGTCTCTCGCAGACGCTGCGCCATGTCACCGGCAAAGCCAAGCTGACCGAGGACAACATCAAAGACACCCTGCGTGAAGTGCGCATGGCGTTGCTCGAGGCCGATGTCGCCTTGCCGGTGGTCAAAGACTTCGTCAATTCGGTCAAGGAACGTGCCGTCGGCACCGAGGTGTCGCGCAGCCTGACGCCGGGCCAGGCCTTCGTGAAGATCGTCCAGGCTGAACTCGAAAGCCTGATGGGCGCGGCCAACGAAGATTTGAACCTGAGCGCCGTTCCGCCTGCCGTCGTGCTGATGGCCGGTCTGCAGGGCGCGGGTAAAACCACCACCGCCGGTAAACTCGCGCGCTTCCTTAAAGAGCGCAAGAAGAAGTCGGTCATGGTCGTGTCGGCGGACGTTTATCGTCCGGCGGCGATCAAACAGCTGGAAATGCTCGCGGGTGAAGTCGGCGTTACCTTCTTTCCGTCCGACCTGAGCCAGAAGCCGGTCGACATCGCGCAAGCGGCTATAAAAGAAGCAAAGCTTAAGTTTATTGATGTGGTCATCGTCGATACCGCCGGTCGTCTGCACATCGACGAAGAGATGATGGGCGAAATCAAGGCGCTGCACGCCGCGATCAACCCGGTCGAAACGCTGTTCGTGGTGGATGCCATGACTGGCCAGGACGCCGCCAACACGGCCAAGGCCTTTGGCGATGCGCTGCCGCTGACCGGTGTGATCCTGACCAAGGTCGACGGCGACGCCCGTGGGGGTGCCGCATTGTCGGTCCGTGCCATTACCGGCAAGCCGATCAAGTTCATCGGTATGGGCGAGAAGAGCGAAGCGCTCGAGCCGTTCCACCCTGAGCGTATTGCTTCGCGCATCCTCGGCATGGGCGATGTGCTCAGCCTGATCGAGCAGGCCGAAGCGACGCTCGACAAGGACAAGGCCGACAAACTGGCCAAGAAGCTGAAGAAGGGCAAGGGCTTCGACCTCGAAGACTTCCGCGATCAGCTGCAGCAGATGAAGAACATGGGCGGCCTTGGCGGCCTCATGGACAAGCTGCCGAACATCGGCGGTGTGAACCTGGCGCAAATGGGTAACGCCCAGGGCGCGGCAGAGAAACAATTCAAACAGATGGAAGCCATCATCAATTCCATGACCCCGGCCGAGCGCCGCGACCCTGAGCTGATCAGCGGTTCGCGCAAACGCCGGATCGCCATGGGTTCCGGCACCCAGGTGCAGGACATCGGTCGCTTGATCAAGCAGCACAAGCAGATGCAGAAGATGATGAAGAAATTCTCCGCCAAAGGCGGAATGGCCAAAATGATGCGCGGCATGGGCGGTATGTTGCCCGGCGGCGGCATGCCGAAAATGTAAAGAATCCGCGCCGGCAGTCATGTCGGCGCAGACCCGCAGTGATGCGGGATCAACAGCAAACCCGCACTTGGCGGGAGCTGACTGGCCGTTTTCAACGACGGCTCTATAGCAAATCTTGATGGCGGCCGAAAGACCGTCGGAAAAAGTCATTTGCAAAAGTCCGGATATTCCTTAGAATATGCGGCCTTTCGGGCACCTATGCCCGCTGTGCCTTTAGATTTGCAGCACCGACTACAGGAACGATGTTCACATGCTAACAATCCGTCTTGCCCTTGGCGGCTCCAAAAAGCGCCCGTTTTACCACTTGACCGTAACCGACAGCCGCAACCCGCGCGACGGTTCGCACAAGGAACAGGTTGGTTTCTTCAACCCTGTTGCTCGTGGTCAAGAAGTCCGTCTGTCCGTGAACCAAGAGCGCGTAGCCTACTGGCTGAGCGTTGGTGCACAGCCTTCTGAGCGTGTTGCTCAGTTGTTGAAGGACGCTTCTAAGGCTGCGGCCTGAGCAATATGAACGCGACGCCAGCTGTTGCTGATGATTTGATCGTTATCGGCAAGATTTATTCTGTTCATGGCGTTCGCGGCGAAGTGAAGGTTTATTCCTTTACTGATCCGACTGAAAACCTGTTGCAGTACAAAACCTGGACGCTCAAGCGCGAAGGCAATGTCAAACAGGTCGAGCTGGTCAGCGGACGTGGGAACGACAAGTTCCTGGTCGCAAAGCTCAAGGGTCTTGATGATCGTGAAGAAGCACGTCTTCTGGCCGGTTATGAGATCTGCGTGCCGCGCAACCTGTTCCCTGAATTGACCGACGGCGAGTACTACTGGTACCAGCTGGAAGGTCTGAAGGTTATTGATCAACTCGGGCAACTGCTCGGGAAAATCGACCACCTTCTGGAAACCGGCGCCAATGATGTAATGGTGGTCAAGCCTTGCGCTGGCAGCCTGGATGATCGCGAACGCCTGTTGCCCTATACGGAGCAATGCGTGTTGGCCGTCGACCTCGCCGCAGGCGAGATGAAGGTGGATTGGGACGCGGACTTCTAAGCGTGGCTAACTTGCGCGTAGAAGTGATCAGTTTGTTTCCCGAGATGTTCTCCGCCATCAGCGAGTACGGCATCACCAGTCGTGCGGTGAAACAGGGGCTCTTGCAGCTCACCTGTTGGAATCCGCGAGACTACACGACGGATCGACATCACACTGTGGACGATCGCCCATTTGGCGGTGGTCCGGGCATGGTGATGAAGATCAAGCCCCTGGAAGACGCTCTGGTTCAGGCCAAGGCAGCAGCCGGGGAGGCGGCGAAGGTGATTTACCTGTCCCCCCAAGGCCGTCAACTGAATCAGTCGGCGGTACGCGAGTTGGCGAATCTGGATGCATTGATCCTGATTGCCGGTCGTTATGAAGGCATTGACGAGCGTTTTATTGAAGCTCATGTCGATGAAGAGTGGTCGATTGGCGACTATGTATTGTCTGGCGGCGAGCTGCCGGCGATGGTCCTGATCGATGCGGTTACACGACTGCTGCCTGGAGCTTTAGGGCATGCGGACTCCGCCGAGGAAGATTCCTTTACGGATGGTTTGCTGGATTGCCCGCACTACACCCGACCGGAGGTGTATGCGGATCAGCGTGTTCCCGACGTATTGCTAAGTGGCAATCACGCGCATATCCGGCGTTGGCGTTTACAGCAGTCCCTTGGTAGGACCTTTGAACGACGCGCCGATCTTCTGGAAAGCCGCTCGCTTTCTGGAGAAGAGAAGAAGCTGCTCGAGGAATACATCCGCGAGCGGGACGATAGTTAACAACGTATCGATGGTAAGTCCGTTGATTTACCTTAGGAGCACAGCATGACTAACAAAATCATCCTTGCACTCGAAGCAGAGCAGATGACCAAAGAGATCCCTACCTTTGCCCCGGGCGACACTATTGTCGTTCAGGTGAAAGTGAAGGAAGGCGACCGTTCGCGTCTGCAAGCGTTCGAAGGTGTTGTTATCGCCAAGCGTAACCGCGGCGTAAACAGTGCTTTCACCGTTCGTAAAATCTCCAACGGTGTTGGCGTAGAGCGTACTTTCCAGACCTACAGCCCGCAAATCGACAGCATGGCCGTTAAACGTCGCGGTGACGTACGTAAAGCCAAGCTGTACTACCTGCGTGACCTGTCCGGTAAAGCAGCTCGCATCAAGGAAAAACTGGCTTAAGTCCAGCTTCCGATGCAGAAAAAAGCAGCCTACGGGCTGCTTTTTTGTTGTCCGTAATTTTTCAGGCGCCAGCAGTTTCCGGCTGAATCAACGCCAGCAGTGTCCATCCGGCCGCAGGCTTGAGTGCGCTGTCGGAGGTCGCCACGTGCACCCACCCGCTGTCATCTCTCGCGAACAACAAGGTCGCGCGTTCACCGTGCAGCGCTCGGTAATCCTCCCAGTCAAACCCCTCTGTCAGATTCGTGCTGTACACCTCGGCTCCCTGATGCAGTAGGTTGGCCAGCTTGTTGTAGGTCAATTCTTCGCTGCCAAGTAAACGCCCCCTATGCTCGTGGCTAGCCCGGTGTTTATCGGTGCGACGACTCTCCTGGCCACTGGCCAGGCTGAACAAGCGCTGATGGCCGAAGTCATGGCGAAAGCGCATTGCCGCCAAGGTGTTCAATTCGCCGGACGGTGACAGCGTCAGCAAATGTCCGAGGCCGACCAGGTCCAGATGCGCATCCGCGTGCTGCGACGCCGGGTTGCCAAAGTAAGTGGGCAAGCCTTCCATGCGCGCTGCACGAATATTCTCCCAGCTCGAATCCGTGAGCAGCACCCGACTGCCCAATTGTTGCAGGGCTTTGCCTAGCGAACGCGCGGGGGCGTTGGCGCCGACGATCAGAAAGCCGCTGGGCGCGGGCTCGGCAACTTTCAGCAAGCGGGCCAACGGTCGAGCCGTGGCACTTTGCAGCACCACGGTGCCAATGATCACTGCGAACGTCAGCGGCACCAGCAGCAAGGCGCCCTCGTGTCCGGCCTCGTCGAGGCGAATGGCAAAAATCGCCGACACCGCCGCCGCCACGATCCCGCGAGGTGCAATCCAGGCTAACAGTGCCCGTTCGCGCCAGCTCAAGCTTGAACCCGCCGTGGAAATCACCACGTTCAAAGGGCGGGCAATGAATTGAATGACCAGCAGCAAAATCAGCACCAGGGGCCCTAGCCCGATCAAGGCGCTCAGATCGAGTCGCGCCGCCAACAAAATGAACAACCCGGAGATCAGCAGCACGCTGAGGTTTTCCTTGAAGTGCAGGATGTCCCGCACATCCACGCCTTTCATGTTGGCCAGCCACATGCCCATCAATGTCACCGCCAGCAGGCCGGATTCGTGCATCACCTCATTGGCAGCGATGAAGATGCCCAGCACTGCGGCTAGCGCCGCGAGGTTGTGCAGGTATTGCGGCAACCATTGCCGCCGGATGATCGTGCCGAGTACCCAGCCACCGGCAACTCCGAAGACACTGCCGCACAGGATCACGCCGCCGAAGGTCAGCAGGCTCTGGCTCAACCCGTCCCCGGAAGCGCGCGCGATGATGAAGCTGTAAACCACCACGGCAAGGAGCGCGCCGATGGGGTCGATCACAATGCCTTCCCAACGCAGGATGTTGGCAATCGAGGCTTTCGGGCGCACGACCCGCAGCATTGGCACGATGACCGTAGGCCCGGTCACCAGCGTCAGGCTGCCAAACAGAGTTGCCAATAGCCAGTCGAACCCCAGCAACCAGTGGGTGGCGACTGCGATGACCACCCAAGTCGATATGGCGCCGATCGTGACCAGGCGATGGACCACGCTGCCAATCTCGCGCCACTCCTTTAAATGTAGGGTCAGGCTGCCTTCGAACAAGATCAGCGCCACCGCCAGCGACACCAGTGGCATCAGCAGGGGGCCGAACATTTCTTGCGGATCAAGCCAGCCCAGAATCGGCCCAACCAGAATGCCTGTCAGTAACAGAAACAGGATTGCCGGCAGTTTCAGGCGCCACGCCAGCCACTGACAACCCAGGGCGGCTGCACCGATACCGCCAAAAGCCAATAAAATCTGCTGCTCGTTCATTGAAGCTCCTGTTCCTTGAAGTGGCGGGCTATGAAAGACTAGCGGCCATTTCGACAGTTCATCCTTTTTTCCCAGCGCAGCCTTGAAGGCTGTGTGTCTTGAGTGCCCATGCCTGCAATCGATCATCCACTGATAGACCAATTCCTCGACGCCCTCTGGCTGGAAAAAGGTCTTTCCGACAATACCCGCGATGCCTATCGCAGCGACCTGGCCTTGTTCAATGGCTGGTTGCAGGAAAAGGGCCTGGAGCTGATTAACGCCGGTCGCGAACTGATCCTCGATCACCTGGCCTGGCGCCTGGAGCAAAGTTACAAACCCCGATCCACTGCGCGTTTTCTCTCCGGTGTGCGTGGCTTCTATCGCTATCTTCTGCGGGAAAAGCTGATCGCCGTCGACCCGACGTTGCGCATTGACATGCCGCAACTCGGCAGGCCGTTGCCCAAATCGTTGTCCGAAGCGGATGTGGAAGCGCTGCTGAAGGCGCCGGACTTGAGCGAAGCCATCGGCCAGCGCGATCGCGCCATGCTTGAAGTGCTTTACGCCTGTGGCTTGCGCGTTACGGAGCTGATCAGCCTGACGCTGGAACAAGTCAACCTGCGCCAGGGCGTATTGCGAGTGATGGGCAAGGGCAGCAAGGAACGACTGGTGCCGATGGGCGAGGAGGCGATTGTCTGGGTCGAGCGTTACATGCGCGATGCGCGTGGTGAGTTGCTCGGTGGGCGGCCCAGTGATGTGCTGTTCCCCAGCTTGCGAGGCGAGCAGATGACCCGCCAGACCTTCTGGCATCGCATCAAGCACCAGGCCAAGGTTGCCGGGATCGGCAAGTCGCTGTCGCCGCATACTCTGCGTCACGCTTTCGCCACGCACCTGCTCAACCACGGCGCCGACCTGCGCGTGGTGCAAATGCTGCTGGGCCACAGCGATTTGTCGACCACTCAGATCTACACTCACGTTGCCCGCGCACGCCTGCAAGACCTGCACGCCAAGCACCATCCCAGAGGCTGAACAAAATCCCTGTAGGAGTGAGCCTGCTCGCGATGGCGGTCTGTCAGTCACCGCTGTGTTGTCAGGACTACCGCTATCGCGAGCAGGCTCACTCCTACAGGTTCTTCGGTGCTCTCAAATGTCTTGCGTCAGGCGCATTCGGCCACGCGGACCTTATGTGGTAGGCTTTGCCGGTTTGCACGATGGGCGATTATGACCCGGTGTTTCGGCACGGGCGTTCTGATCGTCCCATTTGTCCGCCTTCAGGAGTTCTCATGCGTCTGACCCATATTTTCGCCGCCGCCGCCATTGCGTTGGTCAGCACCTTCGCCGTCGCCGATGACGCGGCCGACAAAGCCATCCGTAAAAGCCTGGAAAACCTCCAGCTCGATGTGCCTGTCGAAACCATCACTGCCAGCCCGCTGCCAGGCCTGTATGAAGTCAAACTCAAAGGCAGCCGCGTGCTTTATGCCAGCGCCGACGGCCAGTATGTGGTTCAGGGCTATATGTTCCAGCTCAAGGACGGCAAACCGGTCAACCTGACCGAGAAGACCGAACGCCTGGGCGTCTCCAAGCTGATCAATGAGATTCCGGTCGCCGAAACCGTGGTCTACCCGGCCATCGGTGAAACCAAATCGCACATCACCGTATTCACCGACACCACATGCCCGTATTGCCACAAACTGCACGCCGAAGTGCCTGAGCTGAACAAGCGCGGCATCGAAGTGCGTTATGTCGCGTTCCCGCGCCAGGGCCTGGGCTCGCCGGGTGACGAACAGCTGCAAGCGGTCTGGTGCTCGAAAGACAAGAAAGCCGCCATGGACAAAATGGTCGATGGCAAGGAAATCAAGGCCGCCAAATGCGATAACCCGGTTTCCAAGCAGTTTGCCCTCGGTCAGTCGATTGGCGTGAACGGCACACCGGCCATCGTTTTGGCTGACGGTCAGGTCATTCCGGGCTACCAGCCTGCGCCACAAGTCGCCAAACTGGCGTTGGGCGCGAAGTAAATTCGCATCGTCACGGCCAGCCTTTGACGATCATGGCCCGGCAGCAACATTTACCGGGTCATTAATAGAGAGCCGCGAACGTGCGGCTGTTTTCACGGCCGGCCTTGAGTCGGCCGTTTTATGGGGAGTTCACAGTGAAACCGGTCAAAGTAGGCATCTGTGGGTTAGGGACCGTCGGTGGCGGTACCTTCAACGTACTTCAGCGTAACGCCGAGGAAATTGCTCGTCGTGCCGGGCGTGGAATCGAAGTGGCACAAATTGCCATGCGCACGCCAAAGCCTCAGTTCCAAACGACCGGTATTGCGATTACCAACGATGTCTTCGAAGTGGCCACGAACCCTGAGATCGACATCGTCATAGAGCTGATGGGCGGCTACACCGTTGCCCGCGAGCTGGTACTCAAGGCCATCGAGAATGGCAAGCATGTGGTCACCGCGAACAAGGCACTGATCGCCGTTCACGGTAATGAGATTTTCGCCAAGGCTCGCGAGAAAGGCGTGATCGTGGCGTTCGAAGCGGCTGTTGCCGGCGGCATTCCGGTGATCAAGGCGATCCGTGAAGGCCTGTCCGCCAACCGTATCAACTGGGTCGCCGGGATCATCAACGGCACCGGCAACTTCATCCTCACCGAGATGCGCGAGAAGGGTCGCACCTTCGAAGACGTACTCGCCGAGGCGCAGGCCCTGGGTTACGCCGAAGCCGATCCGACTTTCGACGTTGAAGGCATCGATGCGGCCCACAAGCTGACGATCCTGGCGTCCATCGCCTTTGGCATCCCGCTGCAGTTCGACAAGGCTTACACCGAAGGCATCACCAAGCTGACCACGGCTGATGTGAACTACGCCGAAGCGCTGGGCTATCGCATCAAGCACCTCGGTGTCGCTCGTAGCACGGCAGCGGGCATCGAACTGCGCGTACACCCGACGTTGATCCCGGCTGATCGCCTGATCGCCAACGTCAACGGCGTGATGAACGCGGTGATGGTCAACGGTGACGCCGCTGGTTCAACACTGTTCTACGGCGCTGGCGCTGGCATGGAGCCAACGGCTTCGTCGGTGATCGCCGACCTGGTGGACGTGGTTCGCGCCATGACCTCCGACCCGGAAAACCGCGTGCCGCACCTGGCCTTCCAGCCGGATTCGCTGTCCGCGCACCCGATTCTGCCGATCGAAGCCTGCGAAAGCTCGTACTACCTGCGCATCCAGGCCAAGGACCATCCGGGCGTATTGGCTCAAGTGGCGAGCATCCTGTCGGAGCGCGGCATCAACATCGAATCGATCATGCAGAAAGAAGTGGAAGAGCATGACGGACTGGTGCCGATGATCCTGCTGACGCACCGTGTGCTGGAACAGCACATGAACGATGCGATCGCCGCTCTGGAAGCCCTGACGGGTGTGGTCGGTCCGGTTGTACGGATCCGCGTCGAGCACCTGAACTAAGCCGTTATCGTTCACCGGGCCTGCGTGCGGGCCCGGGTTTGCGAACACTGTCTATTGGAGCCAGTCATGCGTTATATCAGTACCCGCGGCCAGGCACCGGCCCTGAATTTCGAAGACGTCCTGCTGGCCGGTCTGGCCACCGACGGCGGCCTGTACGTGCCGGAAAACCTGCCACGCTTCACCCAGGAAGAAATCGCTTCCTGGGCCGGCCTGCCGTATCACGAGCTGGCCTTCCGGGTGATGCGCCCGTTCGTCACTGGCAGCATTCCTGACGCCGATTTCAAAAAGATTCTGGAAGAAACCTACGGCGTGTTCTCCCACAACGCCATCGCTCCGCTGCGTCAGCTGAACGGCAATGAATGGGTGCTGGAGCTGTTCCATGGCCCGACCCTGGCGTTCAAGGACTTTGCCCTGCAACTGCTCGGTCGTTTGCTCGACTACGTGCTGGCTAAACGCGGCGAGCGCGTAGTGATCGTTGGCGCTACCTCCGGCGATACCGGTTCGGCCGCCATCGAAGGCTGCAAGCACTGCGAAAACGTCGACATCTTCATTCTGCACCCGCACAACCGCGTGTCCGAAGTGCAGCGTCGCCAGATGACCACCATCTTCGGCGAGAACATCCACAACATCGCCATCGAAGGCAACTTCGATGACTGCCAGGAAATGGTCAAGAACAGCTTCGCCGACCAGAGCTTCCTCAAAGGCACGCGTCTGGTAGCGGTGAACTCGATCAACTGGGCGCGGATCATGGCCCAGATCGTTTACTACTTCCACGCAGCCCTGCAGTTGGGCGGCCCGGCGCGCTCGGTGTCGTTCTCGGTGCCGACCGGCAACTTCGGCGACATCTTCGCCGGCTACCTGGCGCGCAACATGGGCCTGCCGATCAACCAGTTGATCGTCGCCACCAACCGCAACGACATCCTGCACCGCTTCATGAGCGGCAACCAGTACGTCAAGGAAACCCTGCACGCCACGCTGTCGCCGTCGATGGACATCATGGTGTCGTCGAACTTCGAACGCCTGCTATTCGACCTCCACGGTCGCAACGGCGCAGCGATTGCCGGCCTGATGGACACCTTCAAGCAGGGTGGCGGTTTCAGCGTCGAACAGGAACGCTGGACTGAAGCGCGCAAATTGTTCGACTCGCTGGCCGTGGACGACGCGCAAACCTGCGAAACCATCGCCGAAGTCTACGAGCAAACCGGTGAGCTGCTGGATCCGCACACCGCCATCGGCGTGAAAGCAGCGCGCGAATGCCGCCGCAGCCTGGATATTCCGATGGTGATCCTGGGCACCGCCCATCCGGTCAAATTCCCGGATGCAGTGGAGAAAGCCGGTGTAGGAAAAGCGCTTGAGCTACCTGCACATCTTTCTGATTTGTTTGAGCGAGATGAGCGTTGCACCGTGTTGCCGAACGATCTGAAAGCCGTGCAGGCCTTTGTCAGCCAGCATGGCAACCGCGGAAAGCCTCTGTAACCGGTAAACGCTGTCACATTTTGAAGCCCGTCTCCTGACGGGCTTTCTCATTTCTGCATGCCACACTTGTCAGGTTTTCGCCCCAGGAAGGACGGGCGATTTGATCGCGAAGGAAGTGGCAATGCTGTTTTTCAGAGGGTTAAAACCAGCCACGTGCTGGATGTTTTTCATCGCTGTCCTGGGCTTTGCTCAAGGGGCGGCGGCAGCGCAACTGACGACTGCCGAGCCTAAGGGCGCGAGAGTCGGTGCAACCATCGAGCTGGATGCCGATGAATTGGCATGGCTCGCCGAGCACCCGCAAGTCGTCGTCGCATCGGTGCAGTATCCGCTGTATCTGTTCAAGGATGAGCACGGTCGATGGAGTGGTCTGAACAACGATTTGCTCAATCACATCACGGCCATGACAGGCTTGCAGTTTGTTCACGAAGAATCGTTTTCTACCGATCAGATGCTCGGGCGTCTGGAGAGTGGCGAAGCGGACATGAGTACAACGCTGGCAATGAATGATGATCGCAAGGCGTTTCTGGATTTCAGTCATGCCTTCGGTGGCGCCGGGTGGGTGTTTGTCGGGCGGGCTGATGCGCCTGTTGTGCGCTCCCTGGATCAGTTGGCGGAAAAAGTGCTGGTGTTACCCACTCGCCACGCACTCGAAGGCACTATTCGCCGCGACTACCCGGCGATCGAATTGCGCTCGGTCAAAACCTACGCCGAAGCCAGGGCGCTGGTTGAAAGCGGTGACGCGTATGCCACCATCGAAAATGAAATCGGTGCGCAGCTCTATCCCTTGGGGCAACTGAAGGTTGGGCGGGTGGTGGAGGGTAAGTGGGAGGCTGATCACCTTGCGGTACGCCATGGTCAGCCGCTGTTGTTGAGCATTCTCAACAAGGCGCTTGAGGCGTTTCCTGCGGCTGAGTTGCGTGCCATTCGCCTGAAATGGCTTAAAGGAGTAGCCCCCGTCGAGCCTGTCTCTCGTTGGCCGCAGATGTCTCAATGGTTCTGTTGGGGCATGTTCGTCATCAGCCTGTTCGGCCTGCTTTCCTTGCTCTGGAATCGCCGACTCGCGGCGCTGATCAAGCAGCGCGCCGACGCGGAAAAAAGCCTCGGTGATCAACTGTCTTTCCAGCATGCCTTGATGGACGCCATGCCCGATCCGATGTTCGTGCGTGATCTGGAAGGGCGTTTGATCATGTGCAACAAAAGCTACGAGGAGGGGCTCGGTACCCGTTTCGATCAGATTCAGGGAAGACAGCTGATTGAACTCGATGTGTTGCCCAAGGCAACCGCAGCACTGTTGCACGCCGAGTTCATGGCTCAGCTTGAAAATCGAAAACCGCGCTTCAGTGAACGTCAATTGATGTTCAACAACGGGGTCCGGGATATTTACCAATGGACGGTGCCGTTCTATGGCGTCGACGGCCAATTGCGTGGGTTGCTGGGGGGATGGACCGATATTGGTCGGCGCACAACATCAATGTGACTCGCTGTTTTTGCTCTGTCATCTTTGGCGTGCATGCTCTTTCGACCAGAGACGCCGATGCGCCTGCAGCTGGAATTCAGAACTTTCTTCTCGGGCCAGTGGTCATTTATGTAGACAGGCCCCAGGCACTTTGTATTCGGACTATTGAGTGGTGATCGAGATGGAAAGTATCAGTCTATTGCTTGGTGAGGCGCTGAGCCCGTATCAGGTCACGCTGACTCCCTCGGGTGCGCATGGCGAATGCCTGGTGACCTTGAAGAATACGACCGGCGCGATTGTCGTCGAACGGGTATTCAACCAGGCCCAGTTAACCGATAAACGCCTGCTGACCGATGTGGTCGACGGCTTGCACCGCGATTTGCTGATTGCCGAAGGGCGGCTGGAGCCCTGCGTGATCGCGGCGTTGCGCAATGCGGCTCAGGACAAGATCCTGGCCAGCCGCAATTGAATTGCTTTTTTGTGGGAACCTTCCTGCGCCCACGTCAGTCAGAGCATGTAACAGCAGGATCAAGCATTGTGCTCCGGTGCTTGTAGCTTGCTGCCACTGGTCTTTATGTAGGCCACGTTTAACCCCGAGTCGTCTCCCCACTTCTCGGGGTTTCTTTTGCCTGCGATTTGTCACTGCCCGGCTTGATGCTCGAAAAACGCCTTGGTTTCTTCCAGGTAATCCTTGCGTCTTTGCGGATCGAGCCAGTCGGCATACAACCGGCCCAGTCCCTCGTGAGGCAAAGTGCGCAACAGCTGATTTATTTCGCTGATAGCTTGTCGACCCTGGGGTGTACTGGAGCAACCGATGTGCCCGGACAGGTACTTGCCCGTGCCCTTGATCGGATAAAACGCCAGCTCGTCTTCGGCGATGTTCGCTTGATGGGCCAGGTAGCGGATTTCTGGCCAGTAACCCAGCACCACCTGCAATCGGCCCAGACGCTGCATCTGCAACAGACTGCCCAGGGCGTCGTTGCCATAGTGAGGCGTCAGGGCGCCGTCCGGTGCCTGTTTGAGCAGTGTGTCGAGAACCTCACCGTAACTGCGCTCGGCCACCACGCCGACTTTCTTTTGCCCATTGACCAGCAGCGCCGCCAGATCGACTTCACCATCGATCAAAAACGGCTCAAGCACCGAACGATCTTGCATGCGCACGACTAGCCCGTTGCTCACGGCACGGAAGGCCGGAATCGAGAATGTAATCCACTGTTCCCGCTCCTTGGTCCAGACCAGCGCGGGATCGCAGGTAAACGATTCTTCGTGGAGCATTTGCATGGCCCGGGCGCGATTGACCCGCATCAGCGTGTGATCGTATTGCGGCATGCCGGCGATCAACAGCGGCAGCATATGATCGATGATCCCCTGACCTTTTTTCGGCCCTTCAAGAATCATCGTTGGCGGCAAATCGCGCAGCAACCAGATCAGCGTCTCTTTAGGCTGTGCCCAGACCGGGGATGCCAGCCCGGCCGACAGCCCGACAGCCGCCACTGCGCACCAGTGGCGGGTGTTGTGACTGGCTGATGAAAGCAGGCGCTTCAGCTTAGATGGCCCCGTCTTCACGCAGCTTTGCGATCTGTTCTTTGTCATAACCAAGATCGTTCAGTACCTGCGCATTGTGTTCGCCCAACTGCGGCCCGACCCATTCCGATGTGCCGGGTGTCTCTGAGAGTTTCGGCACGATCCCCGGCATCTTGAAGTCTTTGCCATCCGGCAGCTTGGCCTGGAGGAACATTTCCCGGGCCAGGTATTGCGGGTCGCTGAACATGTCTTCGGCGCTGAAGATTCGGCTGGCCGGCACGTCAGCCTGATTCAATTGGGCAAGTACCGTGTCCAGCGGCAGCGAATTGACCCAGCGATCGATCACGCCATAAATTTCGTCTCGACGACTGTCGCGCCCGTCATTGCTGGCCAGCACCGGGTCATTGGCCAGGTCTTCGCGACCGATGATCAGCATGAAGCGCTTGAAGATTGCATCGCCATTGGCGCCGATCTGCACATGTTTGCCGTCGGCGCTGGTGTGGATCGAGGAGGGCGTGATGCCCGGCATGATGTTGCCGGTGCGCTCACGGATAAAGCCGAAGACGTCAAACTCAGGGACCATGCTTTCCATCATGGCGAAGATCGCTTCATACAACGCAACGTCGACCACTTGGCCCTGGCCACCGTTAACCTCGCGATGACGCAGGGCCATCAGCGCGCCGATGACGCCCCACAGCGCGGCAATCGAGTCGCCGATGGAAATCCCGGTGCGCACCGGTGGCCGGTCTTCGAAACCGGTGATGTAGCGCAGGCCGCCCATGGATTCACCGACGGCACCAAAACCCGGCTGGTCTTTCATCGGCCCGGTCTGGCCGAAGCCCGACAGCCGCACCATCACCAGTTTCGGGTTCAGGGCGTGCAAGACTTCCCAGCCCAGGCCGAGCTTTTCCAACACGCCAGGGCGAAAATTCTCGATGAGGATGTCTGCTTCACTCAGCAGCTTTTTCAGAATCGCCAGGCCGTCCGGGTGTTTCAGGTTCAGTGTCAGCGACTTCTTGTTGCGCGCCTGGACAAACCACCACAACGAGGTGCCTTCATACAGCTTGCGCCATTTGCGCAACGGATCACCGCCGTCGGGAGACTCGATCTTGATCACCTCGGCGCCAAACTCACCGCAGATGCGCGAGGCAAAAGGCCCGGCGATCAAGGTGCCCAATTCGATGACTTTAAGACCTGAAAGCGGTTTGGCGGTGAACGGCATGCTGGATCCTGTAGGACAAACGGTAAGGGGATATAGCCTTTTAACATAGCCCAACGTCAGACAACCAAGGTTGATCGCCTTCAATTCGTTGATTGCCTACCGCATCGGTTAGACTTGCCGCCTTTCCTCGTATCAAGAAGCCCGTTCATGGCCCAGCCGTCCACGACCTACAAGTTTGAACTGAACCTCACCGACCTCGACCGCAGCGTCTACGAGTCCGTGAAGCAGACCATTGCCCGTCACCCTTCGGAAACCGAAGAGCGCATGACCGTGCGGCTGCTGGCCTACGCCTTCTGGTACAACGAGCAACTGTCGTTCGGTCGCGGTCTGTCGGACGTGGATGAGCCAGCCCTGTGGGAAAAAAGCCTGGATGACCGTGTCCTGCACTGGATCGAAGTCGGTCAGCCAGACGCCGATCGCCTGACCTGGTGCTCGCGCCGCACCGAGCGTACCAGCCTGCTGGCCTACGGCAGCTTGCGCGTCTGGGAAACCAAAGTGATCCCGGCGATCAAAAACCTGAAAAACGTGCACATCGCCGCCGTGCCGCAAGACGTGCTGGAAACCCTGGCCAAAGACATGCCGCGCGTTATCAAGTGGGACGTGATGATCAGCGAAGGGACTATTTTCGTCACCGACGACCGTGGTCAGCACGAAGTCCAATTGCAGTGGCTGAGCGGCGAACGCGGCTGATTATTCGTCGCTGTTCCGCTTTGTCCGGTTTTATCCTACGTATTCAAGAGAAGCACCTGTCACCCCATGCGCATCGAACCTCGCCTGTTGCCCGACACCCTGCCATTCCTCGGTGATCTGCCGCCGCTGCTGACCCGCTTGTACGCGGCGCGTGGCGTGCAGTCGGAGGCTGAACTGGACAAGAGCCTGGCGCGGCTGATCCCGTTCCAGCAGCTCAAAGGCATCGATGCAGCGGTCGATTTGCTGGTCGTGGCGCTGGAACAGCGTCAGCGGATTCTGATCGTCGGCGACTTTGACGCCGATGGCGCCACCGCCAGTACCGTGGGCGTCTTGGGGTTGCGCCTGCTAGGTGCGGCGCACGTCGATTACCTGGTGCCGAACCGGTTCGAATATGGCTACGGCCTGACCCCGGAAATCGTCGAAGTCGCGCTGACGCGCACGCCACAGTTGCTCATCACCGTGGACAACGGCATTTCCAGTGTTGAAGGCGTCGCGGCGGCGAAAAAGGCCGGGCTCAAAGTGCTGGTCACCGACCACCACTTGCCCGGCGATGAGCTGCCGCTGGCCGACGCCATCGTCAATCCCAACCAGCCGGGTTGCGGGTTTCCAAGCAAGGCACTGGCCGGCGTCGGGGTGATTTTCTATGTGTTGATGGCGCTGCGCGCGCGTTTGCGCAGCCTTGGCTGGTACGAAAGCAAGCCGCAGCCGAACATCGGAGAATTGCTGGACCTGGTGGCGCTCGGCAGCGTCGCCGACGTGGTGCCACTGGATGCCAACAACCGGATTCTGGTGCACCAGGGCCTGGAGCGCATTCGTGCCGGGCGCGCACGGCCGGGGATCAAGGCGATCCTCGAAGTCGCCAAGCGTGAGCCTGCGCGAATCACCTCGACCGATCTGGGCTTCATTGTCGGCCCGCGCCTGAATGCGGCGGGGCGCCTGGATGACATGAGCCTGGGCATCGAATGCCTGCTCACCGACGACGCAGGATTGGCGCGGGAAATGGCTGTGCAGCTCGACGGCATGAACCAGGACCGCAAATCCATCGAGCAGGGCATGCAGCGTGAAGCGCTGGCTCAGCTCAAGGACCTGCCGGTCGAGTCGATGCCGTTCGGCTTGTGCCTGTTCGATCCAGAATGGCACCAAGGTGTCATCGGAATCCTCGCCTCGCGTATGAAAGAGCGCTATTTCCGTCCGACGATTGCCTTTGCCGATGCGGGAGATGGCTTGCTCAAGGGTTCGGGACGTTCGGTCCAGGGTTTCCATATTCGCGATGCCCTGAGCGTGGTGGCGGCGCAGCATCCGAACCTGATCAGCAAATACGGCGGCCATGCGATGGCGGCCGGCTTGACGTTGCCGGAGGCGAATTTCCCGTTGTTCGCCGAGGCTTTCGACGCCGAAGTGCGCAGGCAATTGCGCGAAGAAGACCTGACCGGACGGCTGCTGTCGGACGGGGTATTGGCGGTTGAAGAATTCCACCTCGAACTGGCGCGTGCCTTGCGCCATGCCGGACCCTGGGGGCAGCACTTTCCCGAACCGTTGTTTCATGGCGTGTTTCAGTTGGTCGAGCAGCGCGTTGTCGGCGAGCGGCACCTCAAAGTGGTGCTGAAAAGCGAATGCGGCTCGGTGAAACTGGATGGCATTGCGTTCGGTATCGACCGTGATATCTGGCCAAATCCCACCATCAAGTGGGTAGAGCTGGCGTACAAACTCGACCTCAACGAGTTTCGTGGGAACGAGACGGTGCAATTGATGATTGCCCATATAGAGCCCCGTTGACTTCGTCGCGGGCAAACCCTGTGGAAGCGGGGTTGCCCGCGATAGCGATCTACCTGACGCCAAATATCCCCCGGAACCCTCCCTCATCCCCCGATGTCGACTAGGCTCTAAGCACTGCTTGATAATCCTTGTGACGTCTTGTCGAATTTTTTGCCCGCGGGGGCGGGTGCTCTACCTTTTTCCTGTCACTCGTCGACTTTTCAAACAGAACCCTGGAGCCTGCCCACTGATTCGAGAGGTGCCCCATGAGTCTGCTGCTTGAACCCTATACCCTTCGTCAATTGACCCTGCTCAACCGCATCGCGGTATCGCCAATGTGCCAGTACTCCAGCGTCGATGGACTGGCCAATGACTGGCACTTGGTCCACCTCGGCAGTCGCGCTGTCGGCGGCGCCGGGCTGGTGTTCACCGAAGCCACGGCGGTCACGGCCGACGGGCGCATCACCTCCGAAGACCTCGGCCTGTGGAACGATGACCAGATCGAACCGTTGCAACGCATCACCCGTTTCATCACCGCTCAAGGCGCGGTGGCCGGTATTCAATTGGCGCACGCCGGACGCAAGGCCAGCACCCATCGGCCGTGGCTCGGCAAGCATGGCAGCGTCAAACCCGACGACGGTGGCTGGGTCCCGGTCGGTCCTTCGCCGATTGCTTTCGACCCGCAGCACACGCCGCCCAAGCAACTCGATGACGGCCAGATCGCTGAGGTCATTAAGGCCTTTGTCGCCTCGGCCAAGCGGGCGTTGACTGCCGGTTTCAAAGTCGTCGAAATCCATGCGGCCCACGGTTACCTGTTGCATCAGTTTCTTTCGCCGCTGAGCAATCAGCGCCGCGACCAATATGGCGGCTCGTTCGAGAACCGGATCCGGCTGGTGCTGCAAGTCACCGAAGCGGTGCGTGCGGTGTGGCCTGAAGAACTGCCGTTGTTCGTACGGGTGTCGGCCACCGACTGGGTGGAAGACGGCTGGAACCCGGATGAAACCGTCGAGTTGGCGCGTCGTCTCAAGGATCTGGGCGTGGACTTGATTGATGTGTCGTCCGGTGGCACAGCGGCCAATGCCGAGATTCCTACTGGGCCTGGTTATCAGACACGCTTCGCCGAACGGGTGCGCAAGGAGTCAGGCATTGCCACCGGCACAGTAGGAATGATTACCGAGCCCGCGCAGGCCGAGCACATTCTGCGCACCTGCCAGGCCGACATCATCTTCCTCGCGCGTGAGTTGTTGCGTGACCCTTACTGGCCGTTGCATGCCGATGATGACCTGGGTGGCCGCAAGGCCACCTGGCCGGCGCAGTATCAGCGGGCGACACATCGCGATCAGCCGATTCATGAGTCTGATTTGCGTGATTGAATGATGCTGTAAAAAGCAAAAAAGCCCCGATCGAGTTGATCGGGGCTTTTTTTTTCTGAAGGATATTCAGCGCTTGAGCTGGCCTCATCGCGGGCAAGCCCGCTCCCACACAGGATTTTCATGAGACACAGATTTTGTATCCAGCGAAGATCACCTGTGGGAGTGAGCCTGCTCGCGATGACGCCGGCCCAGACACCCACTGACGATCAGCTGTACTTACGCTTATCCGGTGCCGGCGGGAAATACTGGTACAACCAGGTTTCACTCAACGTGCGGTCATTGGTGCGAATGAACAACCGCAGTTCTACCGGCGCCACGCTGTCATTGGTCGGGTACCAGTCGAAAGTGATCCGGTAACCCTTGATGTCATCGAGCAGCAGCACGTTGAAGTCCTTGACCTCTCCGTTGGAGCACGTCACCACCGGCTCGATCCCCGCGCCTTCCGGTAAGCGGTCCAGACCGCCGCCTGTGAAGTCCACGGCAAACCGGCGCGCCCAGACCTCAGGGTAATGCTCGCCCGGCGCCCAGCCCTCGGTGAAGCCGCCCATGCCCGAACGGGTTGCGTTGACCCGCGCCAGCGGTGTGCCGACCGGGGGCAACGCGCTCCAGTAGAGCTTGTAGCCGTAGTTCAGGGAATCACCGGCCGCGACCGGTTTTTTCGGGGTCCAGAACGCGACGATGTTATCCAGGGTTTCGCCGGTTGTAGGAATTTCCAACAGATCGATAGAGCCTTCGCCCCACGCCGTCGTAGGTTCTACCCACAGGCTCGGGCGCTTGCTGTACCAGTCGACGGTGTCCTGATAGCTGGCAAACTCGTGATCGGTCTGCACCAGGCCGAAACCTTTCGGGTCGGTGTCGGCGAAGGCGTTGAATTGCAGGGTCGCCGGGTTGTTCAGCGGACGACAGATCCACTCGCCGTTGCCACGCCACATCGCCAGGCGATCCGAATCATGGATCTGCGGATGAATGGTGTCGCACATCCGGCGCTCGTGGGTACCGCAGCTGAACATACTGGTCATCGGTGCGATGCCCAATTGTTCGATGGCGGTCCGCGCATTGATGTGCGCGTCGATGCCCATGACCACTTGGTTGGCCTGGCAGTCAATGTCAAAACGGTACGCGCCGGTGGCACTTGGCGAATCCAGCAGGGCGTAGACCACGAAGCGGGTGCTGTCCTTGTCCGGCGTCTCGAACCAGAACTTGGTGAAGTCGGGGAATTCCTCACGCTTCTTGGCGTAGGTATCGACCGCCAGTCCGCGGGCCGACAGACCGTACTGGCCCGTGGCATCGACCGCACGGAAATAGCTGGCGCCGAGGAAGGACAGCACATCGTGGCGGTCCAGTTCCGGTGCCTTGAACAACTTGAACCCGGAAAACCCCAGATCGCCCGTGAGCTGCTTGGTGTCCACCGTGGTTTTTTCGTAGTTGAACAGGGAAGGGCGGAAATGCACTTCACGGGCCTGCCGCGTCTTGGGATCGACGCTGTACATGCGCACCGGCTGCTTGAAACCCATGCCGACGTGGAAAAACTGCACGTCCAGCTGACCGTTCAAGTCTTTCCATAACGAGTGGTTGCCGTCGTAGCGGATCGCATTGAAATTCTGTGGCGTCATGGTCGCCAGTGTCGGCGGCAGAACTTGCTTGGTGTCCTGATAGCGGTTGCCGGCGAGTTGCTTGGCCTGGATCTTCAGCGCCTCGAAATCGAACGCCTGGGCGTCGCCATCAGCGGTGCCATTGCTTGCCCAGGCACGCGCGGCCATCAGGCCAGACGCCGATAAACCGGTGTAAGCCGCAATGGCCATGGACGCTTTGAGCAAATTCCTGCGATGCATAAGTACAACCTGTCGTGAACAATCCCGCGCCGTTCCTGGCACGTGCTGGATCAAAAATATCGGTTCGGACATGCCTTCGGCCAAACGCAACGGACTCTAAACAGATAACAAATAGCTTAAACCGTTCGGTTATCGAGAAAAAATGATTGGTAGCCCTTTGGTCATTCAGCAATGAAACAAGAGATGTTGGTGAAGTTTTCCCACAGCACTTTCTGATTCATAGGGCATTTCTGCTTTTTTTGACTAATTACTCTAAAAACCGCTTTTCAGCGCCGCGAATGTTCCTATTCTGTGTTCATGACCGGTTTCTGCCCTTCAGGCCGGCGACAAACAAAAAGGAGAGGGCGATGCGGTTTTTGAAGTTTTCTCGGGCTTATAGAAGGACATCGTCCATGACGAAAGTACAAGGCATCACCCAATTGCTGGGCATCTTTCCTTGCCTGGCGACCGAGCGGCGAAGGCGCCGGCTCAGTACGGACGAAATGAAATTGTTGGAAAGGTATCGCGAGTTATCGGAGAGCGACCGGATTGCGATGCGGTATCTGGTGGATGCGATGCGGACTGTTTCGCGGTTTTGAGGAAGTACGACTTTCAGCCGCGGCGGTAGTGTTGCGGCTGAATGTCGCCGATTACCAGTTTTGCGATCGCTCTGCCCGTTGGTGCAGAACTCGCAGTACCTGTATCTGGCCATGCATCAATCGATAGGGAGCGATAAATGGATAACGACCGATTACCAGCTCACGTACATCCGGTACTACTGAAGGCCTTCCTGACCCTGGAAACTGCTCCAGTTGATGGAAGGATTGCAGAAAAATTGCTACGACCTCCAACGCGGCATCTGCACCAAGAGCGCCTTGGTAATACTCATGAATAGAATCGAGGTCACTTTCAGCTTTTTCAGTCAGTACTACGCTCGGCACGTTTTGCCCACTTAGCCTTTACGGCATCCAGATCGGTGAGTTTTCCTGCGTCGGCGTCTTTTATGCCGTCGCTTATGGCTTGCAGATGCCATGACTCGGCTTCTACATATCGAACCAATGCACGCTTGAGATGATACTGACGATCTCGATCAGTGGCCGCTGCCAGACTATCAAGCTGTTGGGCGAGCGTTTCTTCAACTCGAAAAGACAAAACGGGCGAGGCCATGGTGGCTCTCCTAGAAATGTATACGTTGTAAACGACGTAAACACCCTAGGACTTACTGGCTTGTTCGTCAACCGATCTCCGTGCATTGGTTTGAAGAAACCTTAGCGGGCGAAAGCAGAACGGGAGGAGGGGATGTATTTCGAAATGCAATGAGTGCCCCGCTGTCATTGATGGCACCGGGGCGAAACTCAATTACCGACTAACCTTCCAAGCATCCCCCGCAGGCGCCTTGCCGTGGTCATACGGCTTGGCAATCCACATGTAGATCAACCCCAGCCCGATAACAATGGCCGTGCTCAACACCATCGCGTAGTTGATGTACCACGCCGCATCCGGCGTGCGTGGCCAGGCCATGTTGATGATCGCGCCGACGCCGTAGACCAGCGCGCCGATGTTGACCACCCAGCCCCAAGCGCCAAGGGTGAATTTGCCGCTGGGTTTCCAGCCTTTCAGGCGCGCATACAGCGCCGCGAGAACGATCATCTGGAAGGCCAGGTAGATGCCGATGGCTGCGAAGCTGACGATGGTTGCTACGGCATCTTGCAGGAAGAAGCCCAGGATAATGATCAGCGCTGGCAGGACGCCGGAGACGAACAGTGCCGCCACCGGAACCTGGGTCGTAGGAGAAATCTTCTTGAGCAGTGAACTGCCGATGACCATTTCGTCGCGAGCGTAGGAGTAGAGCAGACGACTCGCCGCCGCTTGCAGGCTGATGACGCAGGAGATGAACGAAATCATCACCACGCCCATCACCACTTTCGAACCGACCGGGCCGAACGCGTTGTTGAGGATGGTGGTGACCGGGTCCTTGTCGGTGCCGTTGATCACGGCTTGCATGTCCGGTACGGCGAGGATCAGCGCCAGGCAGGCGAACATCGCTGCGATGCCGCCGATGTAGATGGTCATTCGCATGGCCACTGGAATCTGCTTGCTCGGATTCGGGGTTTCTTCGGCCACATCGCCGCAGGCTTCGAAGCCGTAGTACAGGAACATCCCCGCCAGCGAGGCGGTGAGGAAGGCTGGCAGATACGAGCCATCAACGCTGATATCGAAGGTGTTGAACAGCACGCTGATTGACTGGTGGCGCTCGAAGACCAGCAGGTAAACGCCGACAATTACCGCGCCGACCAGCTCGCAGATGAAGCCGAACATGGCGATCCGCGCGAGCATTTTGGTGCCGCTCAGGTTGATCAGGGTGGCGAACAACGTCAGGAACAGCGCGATGACGATGTTGGTGTTGTTGCTTGGCTCAAAGCCCATCATCGCGGCCAGGTAAGGACCGGCACCGACGGCAACGGCAGCAATGGTCACGCACAGGGCGATGGAGTAGATCCAGCCGACCATCCACGCCCAGCGTTTGCCCACCAAGCGGCGAGCCCATGGGTAGACGCCGCCGGAAATCGGGAATTGCGAAACCACTTCCCCGAAGATCAGGCACACCAGCAATTGGCCGCAACCGACCAGCAAATAGGCCCAGAACATCGGTGGTCCACCGGCGGCCAGGCACAGACCGAAGAGGGTATACACCCCTACGACAGGGGAGAGGTAAGTGAAGCCCAGGGCGAAGTTTTCCCACAGGCTCATGCTGCGATTGAAGTTGGAGGTGTAACCCAGTTTGCGTAGCTGCTCGGCATCGCTGTCGGCGACGGCTGCGGAGAGTTCGGGTAGTGCACTCATGGTGTGTAAGCTCCGGAAAATCGGCAGATTTCGGATGTCCGAAACCGTGGCGGGGCCGTAAGGCGCTGCCCGGATCGGTGGTTATTGTTTTGGCTTCTTTGGCGTGGAACCTGGTGCTGCTTGTGCCGGCTTCTTCCTTGATAGTGCGGTGTTGCCATCGCGAGCAGGCTCGCTCCCACAGGTACTGCGGTGAACCTGTAGGAGCGAGACTTGCCCGCGATGCGTTTAGTGCTTGAACATCACATGCCGAACGACGGTGTAGTCCTCCAGCCCGTACATCGACATGTCCTTCCCGTAACCGGACAGTTTCTGACCGCCATGGGGCATTTCACTGACCAGCATGAAGTGCGTATTCACCCAGGTGCAGCCGTACTGCAAGCGCGCAGATAAGCGATGCGCGCGGCCAACATCCGAGGTCCAGACCGACGACGCCAGGCCGTAGTCCGAATCGTTGGCCCAACCCAGTACCTGCGCTTCATCGGTGAATTTGGTCACCGAAACCACGGGGCCGAATACTTCGCGGCGTACGATTTCGTCGTCCTGCTGGGCGTCGGCCAGCACCGTTGGCTCAAAGAAAAAACCATTGCCGTCGACAGCCTTGCCGCCAGTGATCAAGCGGATGTGCGGCTGAGCCACGGCGCGCTCGACGAAGCCGGCCACGCGGTCGCGATGCTGCGCAGTGATCAGCGGCCCCAACTCGGTCGACGGATCATCCTGTAAACCGTACTTGATGCTGCTGACGGCCGCGCCAAGCTTCTCGACAAATTTTTCGTAAATGCCTTCCTGCGCGTAGATGCGGCAGGCGGCGGTGCAGTCCTGGCCAGCGTTGTAGAAGCCGAAGGTGCGAATGCCTTCCACGGCGGCGTCGATGTCGGCGTCGTCGAAGATGATCACCGGGGCTTTGCCGCCCAGCTCCATGTGCATGCGTTTGACGCTGTCGGCGGTGCTGGAAATGATGTTCGAGCCCGTGGCAATCGAACCGGTGAGCGAGACCATGCGCACCTTCGGATGGGTGACCAGTGGGCTACCGACGGTAGGACCACGGCCAAACACCAGGTTAAGCACGCCGGCGGGGAAAATCTCCGACGCCAGTTCGGCCAGGCGTAACGCGGTCAGCGGGGTTTGTTCCGACGGCTTGAGCACCACGGTATTACCGGCGGCCAAGGCGGGTGCGATTTTCCACGCGACCATCATCAGCGGGTAGTTCCACGGTGCAATCGAGGCGATTACGCCGACCGGGTCGCGGCGAATCATCGAGGTGTGGCCCGGCAGGTATTCGCCGCCCGCCGAACCGCTCATGCAACGGCTGGCCCCGGCGAAGAAACGGAACACGTCGGCAATCGCCGGGATCTCGTCATTGAGTGCCGCG
This sequence comes from Pseudomonas sp. IT-P294, assembly GCF_949767865.1. NCBI lineage: Bacteria > Pseudomonadati > Pseudomonadota > Gammaproteobacteria > Pseudomonadales > Pseudomonadaceae > Pseudomonas > Pseudomonas sp. IT-P294. The sequence continues at coordinate 144,227 of NZ_CATKQW010000057.1, forward strand.
CTATAAGGCTTGCCGCAGTTGTCCGACTCCAGCTTGGCCAGCTCTTCACCGTGGGCTTCGATGGCGTCGGCGAGTTTGAGCAGCAGCAGCGAGCGCTCTTTCGGCGTGGTTTGAGACCAGCCTTCGAATGCACTGTCGGCGGCGCGCACGGCGGCATCAACCTGGGCTTCGCTGGCTTCGTTGATTTCCACCAGCACACGGCCCAGCGCCGGGTTGAAGACGGGTTGGGCGGGGCCGTCGCCGTCGATCAGTTGGCCGTTGATCAAGAGTTTGGTTTGCATGGCATTGTCCTCTTCGAAGCTATTGTTTTTTCCTGAAGGAACCGAATCCAGGGTGGGAGCGGGCTTGCTCGCGAAAGCGGTGTATCAGCCAACATCAATTTTGAATGTGATGGCCCCTTCGCGAGCAAGCCCGCTCCCACCCTGGATTCGGTTCTCATAGTGACTAATCGTCGTTGTTACTTCCCGCCACTGCCCGCCACGCTTTCACCGCCACGGGTCAGGTAATAGGCGCCGAGAATCGGCAGCATGGTCACCATCATCACCAGCATCGCGACGACGTTGGTCACCGGCACGTCCCGTGGGCGGCTGAGCTGGTTGAGCAGCCACAGCGGCAGGGTGCGTTCATGGCCGGCGGTGAAGGTGGTGACGATGATTTCGTCGAACGACAGCGCAAACGCGAGCATGCCCCCGGCCAGCAGCGCCGAGCCGAGGTTCGGCAGGACGATGTAGCGAAAGGTCTGCCAGCCATCGGCGCCGAGGTCCATCGAGGCTTCGATCAGGCTGTGGGACGTGCGGCGCAAGCGGGCGATGACGTTGTTGTAGACGATCACCACGCAGAAGGTCGCGTGACCGACGATGATGGTGAACATCCCGGGCTCGATCCCCAGCGTCTTGAAGGTCGCCAGCAACGCGATCCCGGTGATGATCCCGGGCAAGGCAATCGGCAGGATCAGCATCAGTGAAATGCCTTGCTTGCCGAAGAAATCACGCCGGTACAACGCCGCTGACGCCAGCGTGCCGAGGACCAGCGCAATCAGGGTGGCGACGGCTGCAATCTGCAGCGACAACTTGATCGCTTCCAGTACGTCCGGCCGTGCGAACGCCACGCCGATCCACTTCAGGGTGAAGCCCTTGGGCGGGAAGCTGAAGGCCGCGTCTTCGGTATTGAAGGCGTACATGAAGATGATCAGGATCGGAAAGTGCAGAAACACCAACCCGCCCCACGCTGCGATCCGCAAGCCCAGTGACGCTTGATCTCCCTGCTTTTCAGGCTTTGGTTTTTTCACATCAGAGCGCATCGAAGGCCCCCAGTCGTTTGACGATGGTCAGGTAGATGGCGATCAACACGATCGGCACCAACGTGAAGGCCGCGGCCATCGGCATGTTGCCGATAGCGCCTTGCTGGGCATACACCATGCTGCCGACGAAGTAGCCCGGCGGGCCCACCAGTTGCGGCACGATGAAGTCGCCCAGGGTCAGGGAAAAGGTAAAGATGGAACCGGCGGCAATGCCCGGAATCGACAGCGGCAGAATCACCTGCATGAAGGTCTGGCGCGGTTTGGCGCCGAGGTCGGCGGACGCTTGCAGCAGCGACGGCGGCAAGCGTTCCAGCGACGCCTGGATCGGCAGGATCATGAACGGCAGCCAGATGTAGACGAACACCATGAAGCGGCCCAGGTGCGAGGTCGACAATGTGCTGCCGCCCACGCCCGGAATGCCCAGTACGAAGTGCAACACTGGCTCCAGGCCAAGGTGTTGAATGAACCACTGCGCCACGCCGCCCTTGGCCAGCAGCAAGGTCCAGGCATACGCCTTGACGATGTAACTGGCCCACATCGGCATCATGACCGCGATGTAGAAAAACGCTTTGGTCTTGCCCGTGGTGTAACGCGCCATGTAATAGGCAATCGGGAACGCGACGACGGCGCTGGCGATGGACACGACAATGGCCATGCTCAAGGTGCGCAGAATGATGTCGAAGTTTGACGGCTGGAACAGTGCGGTGAAATTCGCCAGGGTCAGTTCTGGCGAGACCGACATGGTGAAGTCATCAAAGGTGTAGAAACCCTGCCACAGCAGCACCAGCAGCGAACCGAGGTAGATCGCGCCGAACCATAGCAGCGGCGGCACCAGCAGCAACGAAAGATAAAAGTTCGGCCGGCGATACAGCAGGTTGGAAAACCTGCGCAACGGCGAGCCGCTGGCCGGGGTTTGAGGGATAGCCACGCTGGTCATCTCACACCCCGCCAACAACGGTGTCGTGCAGCGGGATCATCGCTTCGCGCGCCCAGCGAGCATTGATGCGCTGCCCGGTCTGGTGCTGGGCGCTGACGTCCAGCCACTGCACGTTGGCCTGACTGATATTGAGTGTCTGGCCGTTTTCCAGCTTCAGTTCATAGCGCGTGGCGCTGCCCTGGTACTGAATGTCATGCAGCACGCCGCTGACTTCAATCTCATGACTGGCCAACGGACCTTCGGCGAAACGCACGTGTTCCGGGCGAATCGAAAACGGCTGTGGATTGCCGCTCAATTGCTTCGCCAGATCACCGCGAATCACGTTGGAGGTGCCGACGAATTCAGCGACGAAGGTGGTCGCCGGTTTCATGTACAGGTTGCGCGGTGTGTCGACCTGTTCAATGCGACCCTTGTTGAACACGGCTACACGGTCTGACATCGACAGCGCTTCGGTCTGGTCGTGGGTGACGAAGATGAAGGTGATGCCCAGTTGGCGTTGCAGCTTTTTCAGTTCGCTCTGCATTTGTTCGCGCAGCTTCAAATCGAGCGCGCCCAATGGCTCGTCGAGCAGCAGCACGCGTGGGCGATTGACCAGGGCGCGGGCCAGTGCCACACGCTGGCGCTGACCGCCGGACAGTTGCACCGGCTTGCGCTCGCCGTAGCCGCCGAGGGCAACCATGTCGAGGGCTTCCTCGGCGCGTTTCTGGCGTTCGGCCTTGCCAACGCCTTTGACTTTCAAACCGTAGGCGACGTTGTCGAGCACGTTCATGTGCGGGAACAGGGCGTAATCCTGAAACACCGTGTTGACGTCACGCTCATACGGCGGCAATCCAGCGGCTTCTTCGCCATGGATTCGGATGGAGCCTGCGCTCGGTTGTTCAAACCCGGCGATCAGGCGCAAGCAGGTGGTTTTGCCGGAGCCGGAAGGGCCCAGCATGGAAAAAAACTCGCCGTCCTGGATGTCGATGGAAACCCGGTCTACGGCTTTCACTTCGCCGAATAGACGGGAAACGTTGGTGAACTGGACTGCAAGCGTCATGGTGCGGTGCTCCGAAAATCTGAATCTTTAAAAGCATCGCGAGCAGGCTCGCTCCCACATTGGAATGCGTTTACATGTGGGAGTGAGCCTGCTCGCGATGAGGGCTTAGCGGCCGCCCATGATCGCGATGTAGTCCTGGGTCCAGCGGCTGTACGGCACAAACTTGCCGCCTTCGGCCTGTGGGGTTTTCCAGAAGGCGATCTTCTCGAACTGGTCGAAACCGTTGGTTTTGCAACCTTCGGCACCGAGCAATTCGCTGCCGGTGCATGCCGCCGGTACCGCAGGCAAAGAGCCGAACCACGCCGCCACGTCACCCTGGACTTTCGGGGTCAGCGACCAGTCCATCCACTTGTAAGCGCAGTTCGGGTGCTTGGCCTCGGCGTGCAACATCGTGGTGTCGGCCCAACCGGTGGCGCCTTCTTTTGGAATGGTCGAAGCAATCGGCTGCTTCTCGTTCATCAGGCCATTGACCTGATACGGCCATGCACCGGAGGCCACCACGCCTTCGTTTTTGAAGTCGCTCATCTGCACGGTGGTGTCATGCCAGTATCGGTGGATCAGCGGCTGCTGGGCGCGCAGCAGATCGAGCACAGCTTTGTACTGCGTTTCCGTCAGTTCATACGGGTTCTGGATACCCAGTTCCGGCTTGGCGGTTTTCAGGTACAGCGCGGCGTCGGCGATGTAGATCGGGCCGTCATAGGCCTGCACGCGCCCTTTGTTTGGTTTGCCATCCGGCAGGTTTTCCGCGTTGAACACCACGCCCCAACTGGTTGGCGCGGTCTTGAACACGTTGGTGTTGTACATCAACACGTTCGGGCCCCACTGGTAAGGGGTGCCGTAGGTCTGCTTATTAACCACGTACCAAGGCGCATCTTTGAGACGCGGATCGATGTTTTTCCAGTTCGGAATCAACGCCGTATTGATCGGCTGCACACGCTTGCCGACGATCAACCGCAACGAGGCGTCGCCCGAGGCGGTCACCAGGTCGTAGCCACCCTTGGCCATCAGGCTGACCATCTCGTCGGAAGTTGCTGCGGTTTTCACATTGACCTTGCAGCCGGTTTCCTTCTCGAAACCGGTGACCCAGTCGTATGCCTTGTCACTTTCGCCACGTTCGATGTAGCCGGGCCATGCCACGATATCCAGCTGACCTTCGCCGGCACCGACCGCCTTCATCGGTTCGGCGGCCTGCAGGCTGGCGCTGGCCAACAGCGCGGTGGTGATTGCACTGAGCAGTGCGGTCTTGTGCACGAACATGGGAATTCCCTCTTCTTTAATTATGGTCGGGGCAGTTGTGAACGTGGTGAAGCATGCCGTTAGCGGCTTGTTATTAGCGTAGTCAGAGATGCTGTCCGTGGCGCGCCATGATGTGCCGCACCACGCTGTAGTCCTGGAGCGAATCGCTGGATAAGTCTTTGCCGTAACCCGAACGTTTCAGGCCGCCGTGGGGCATTTCGCTGACCAGCATGAAATGGCTGTTGATCCAGGTGCAGCCGTACTGCAAGCGCGCCGCGACCTGCATCGCCTTGTCCAGGTTCTGGGTCCAGATGGAGGAGGCGAGGCCGTATTCGGAATCGTTGGCCCAATCCACCGCTTGTTCAAGTTCATCGAAACGGGTCACGGTGACCACCGGCCCGAACACTTCGCGCTGGACGATTTCATCGCTCTGCTTGCAACCGGCCAGTAGCGTCGGCTGGTAATAGAAGCCGGCACCGGAATGCACCGCCGCGCCGGTCACCCGTTCAATGTGTGGCTGGCCGAGGGCGCGTTCGACAAAACTGGCCACGCGGTCCCGTTGGCGGGTGCTGATCAGTGGGCCGATCTCGTTATCGGCATCGCGTTTGCCGGCAAAGCGCAGGCTGCTGACCGCCGCGCCGAGTTCGGCCACCAAGCGGTCGTGAATCCCGGCCTGAGCATAAACCCGGCACGCGGCGGTGCAATCCTGGCCGGCGTTGTAATAGCCGTAAGTGCGCACGCCTTCGACCACCGCCTGAATGTCCGCATCGTTGCAGACGATCACCGGCGCCTTGCCGCCGAGTTCAAGGTGGGTGCGCTTCAAGGTTTTGGCTGCGGCTTGCAGGATTTTCTGCCCGGTGACGATGTCGCCGGTCAGCGAGACCATGCGTACTTTGGGATGACTGACCAAATGGCTGCCGACGCCTTCACCGCCGCCGCAGACAATGTTGATCACCCCGCGCGGCAGGATCTCGGCCAGCGCGGGCGCCAGGGCCAGAATCGACAGCGGCGTGTGTTCCGACGGCTTGAAGACCAGCGTGTTACCCGCAGCGAGGGCCGGGGCGATTTTCCACGCGGCCATCATGATCGGGTAGTTCCAAGGCGCAATCGATGCGACCACGCCAATCGGATCGCGACGGACCATGCTGGTGTAGCCCGGCAGATACTCGCCGCTGAGCTGGCCGGTCTGGCAGCGTACGGCACCGGCGAAGAAGCGGAACACGTCGACCGTCGCGCTCAAATCATCCTGGCGGGCCAGGTGCAACGGCTTGCCACAGTTCAGGGATTCAAGGCGGGCGAGGAGGTCGGCTTGTTTTTCGATGGCGTTGGCGATGTCCAGCAACAGGTTCGAGCGTTGTTGCGGCGTGGTCCGCGACCAACCGGCGAAGGCGCGGTGGGCGGCGTGAATCGCGGCTTCGACTTGCTCGGTGCTGGCTTCGGCAATGTGCGTCAGCACTTCACCGGTCGCCGGGTTGAGGATCGGTTCGACAAAACCCTGGCCCGCGACCAATTCGCCATCGATCAATAACGCGGTGAACAACGGGGTCTGCGCGCCAGCCATTTTTCGGGTTCTCTTTTCTTGTGTGGCCATGCTGCTCCCTGTGACTGGGGCGCGGCCGTCTTATAGATGTACCAAGACTAGTGCGCGGGCCCGAGGTCGACAAATTCTAAATACTGAAGGTGGCGTTCGATTAAATAGATGGCTTGCGCCCGCCGTGAGGCTGCTCGCGAGCGACCGTCAGGAATGGGTCTACCAGCGCCGGGCGCGCCGTGCCGCGACGCCAGGCCAGGCCGACATCGAGGGTCTGGCTCAGGTCGGCAATCGGCCGCGCTTCAATGATGTCGCCCTCCAGCGACCAAGGGCGGTAGGTCATGTCGGGCTGGATGGAAACCCCCAGACCGGCCGCCACCAGACTTCGCACGGCTTCCGTCGAGGCGGTTCTGAGGGTGATGCGCGGTTGCAGCGAAGCGGCGGACCACATGCGCTGGGCATTGCGGTCCATTTCATCGACGTTCAGCTGAATCAGCGGCTCGCGGGCCACATCGGCGAGGTTGATGCTGTCGTGTTCCAGCAACGGATGCTGGGCCGGTAGCCATAGCCGATGGGGTGAGTGGGTGAGGACTTCAGTCTGCAAGGCGTGGCGGTCTTCGAGGTTGGAGAGGATCAACACGCCGACATCGATCTCGCCGCTGACCAGCAAATGCTCGATGTATGGACGCTCGTCCTCCATCACGCGGATCTCGACATTGGGGTAGGCGCGCTGGAAGCGGGTGAGCAGGTCCGCGAGGTAATAACCGGCCACCAGGCTGGTTACGCCGATGATCAATTGGCCGGCGACCTGATCGGTACTTTGTTGCAGGCTGCGTTTGGCGTTGTCCACGGTGGCGAGAATCAGGTGTGCCTGGCGCAGGAACTGATGGCCCTGGTGGGTCAGGCTCATGCCCTTGGCGTGTCGGTTAAACAGGCTGACGCCGATCTCCTCTTCCAGTTGCTGGATCGCCAGGGTCAAGGTCGATTGGGAAATGAACGCGGTTTGCGCAGCGGCGGAGATCGAGCCGGTCTCGGCCACAGCGATGAAATGGCGGATTTGACGCAGAGTCATCATGGGCAATACCCGGTGGGCGGTTTTTATAGATTTAATCGAGTGTATATCTTTTTATTCGATAGCCACTTTTGACAAGGCAACATTCAGAAGCACTCTCGCCGGGAGAGACCGGGCACTTTCGATCTAGGCTCGTGGCCTCAAGTGTCCGGTTAACCCGTTTCGTGGAGGCGGTAAAAATGAATACGCGTGGATTGCTCGATCAACTCCTCAAGTCCGGTCAGGACCTGTTGCAGAACAAGGCCGGCGGCGCACAGAACAAGGCGTCCAGCGGTGGCTTGGGCGGATTGCTCGGTGGCAGCGGTGGTTCGGGCGGCCTCGGCAGCTTGCTCTCGGGTGCAGGAGGCGGCGCGCTGGCCGCCGGGGCCATGGGGCTTCTGCTGGGTAGCAAGAAGGTTCGCAAAGTCGGCGGCAAAGTCGCCATTTACGGCGGCCTCGCGGCATTGGGCGTGATTGCTTATAAGGCGTACGGCAACTGGCAGGTCCAGCAGGGCGCGGCCCCTCAAACCGAACCGCAAACGCTTGATCGTTTGCCGGCAGCGCAAGTTGAAGAGCACAGTCAGGCAATCCTCAAAGCGTTAGTGGCCGCCGCCAAAGCCGATGGCCATGTCGATGACCGCGAACGTTCGTTGATCGAAGGCGAATTCACCAAACTCGACAGCGATCAGCAATTGCAGCAATGGCTGCATGCCGAACTCAGCAAGCCACTCGACCCGGCGGAAGTCGCCCGTGCTGCCAGCACGCCGGAAATGGCCGCCGAGATGTACATCGCCAGTGTGATGCTGGTGGATGAAGAGAGCTTCATGGAGAAGTCCTACCTCGACGAATTGGCGCGGCAACTGAAGCTGGAGCCGGGGTTGAAGGCTGAACTGGAGAAGCAGGTACGTCAGGCGTTGACTTGAACCCTCTGGGTTTGCACGTGCAACGGCCGACACCGGGGGCCTGATCGGGGTTTCGTCAGATTGAGCAGTGGAATGACAGCTGTCTTATAAACGCAACACCCTCGGCTATACTGCGCAGCATTTGAATCGCTCCGAGGAATGACTGTGAAGAACTGGACGTTGCGCCAACGCATTTTGGCGAGCTTTGCGGTAATCATCGCCATCATGCTGTTGATGGTCGTCGTCTCGTATTCCCGGCTGTTGAAGATCGAGACCAGCGAGGCCAGTGTTCGTGATGACGCACTTCCCGGTTTGTATTACAGCTCGATGGTTCGCAGCGCCTGGGTCGACACCTACTTTCGAACCCAGGAAATGCTTGGTTTGAAAGAGGGGCAGGGCTACAGCGCGGAAGAAGCCGAGAGCTTCAAAAACTTCGAAGCGCGTCTGCTGGAGCAGATGAAGAACTATCAGGACACCGTCACCACGGAAGAAGACAAGGTCGAGTACGCCATTTTTGAAAAGCTCCATGCCGATTACAACAAGGTCCTGGCTTCGGTGCTCGACCTGCGCAAGCGCAATCAGGACGATGAAGCGATCAAGCTGTTCAACGAGCAACTGACCCCGGCCTGGACCGCAGGTCGGATGAAACTCAATGACATTATTCGGGAAAACAAAGAGGTGGCCGACCAGGACATCGCCACCATCGATGATGCCGTGTTTACCGCGAAAGTCATCATGGGCATTTCCCTGTTGGTCGCGGTTCTGGCGGCGGGCTTCTGCGGGCTGTTGTTGATGCGCGCGATTATGGCGCCGATGAACCGGATCGTGCAGATCCTTGAAATCATGCGCACCGGCGACCTCAGTGGCCGCCTGAACCTGGAGCGCAAAGACGAATTCGGTGCGGTGGAAACCGGCTTCAACGACATGATGACCGAGCTCACCTCGCTCGTGTCCCAGGCCCAGCGCTCGTCGGTGCAAGTCACCACCTCGGTGACGGAAATCGCCGCCACCTCCAAACAACAGCAAGCCACCGCCACGGAAACCGCCGCCACCACCACTGAAATCGGTGCGACGTCCCGTGAAATCGCGGCCACTTCCCGTGACCTGGTGCGCACCATGACCGAAGTCTCCACCGCCGCTGATCAGGCCTCGGTGGCGGCCGGTTCCGGGCAGCAAGGGTTGGCCCGCATGGAAGAGACCATGCACGCGGTGATGGGCGCGGCGGATCTGGTCAACGCCAAACTGGCGATCCTCAATGAGAAGGCCGGCAACATCAACCAAGTGGTCGTGACCATCGTCAAGGTCGCTGACCAGACCAATCTTCTGTCCCTGAACGCCGCCATCGAAGCCGAGAAGGCCGGTGAATACGGGCGCGGGTTTGCCGTCGTCGCCACTGAAGTACGGCGACTGGCGGACCAGACCGCCGTCGCCACGTACGATATCGAACAGATGGTGCGTGAGATTCAATCGGCAGTGTCGGCCGGGGTCATGGGCATGGACAAGTTCTCCGAGGAAGTGCGGCGCGGCATGTCCGAAGTGCAGCAGGTCGGCGAGCAGCTGTCGCAGATCATCCATCAGGTCCAGGCGCTGGCGCCGCGGGTGTTGATGGTCAACGAAGGTGTGCAGGCGCAGGCCACCGGTGCGGAACAGATCAACCATGCGCTGGTGCAGTTGGGCGATGCCAGCAGCCAGACCGTCGAGTCCCTGCGCCAGGCCAGTTTCGCGATCGATGAATTGAGCCAGGTGGCCATTGGGCTGCGTGGCGGCGTTTCGCGATTCAAAGTCTGATGAGCGAACTGGCGCTCAAGCGTGGCGCGGTGATGCCCGCGAAGCAGGCGTTGTTCCTGGTGTTTCGCATCGCCAGCGAGCGTTTTGCCTTGCAGGCGATCGAGGTGGCTGAAGTGTTGCCGCGCCTGCCATTGAAACCGATTGCCAAAGCGCCGGCCTGGGTTGCCGGGGTCTTTGCCTATCGCGGCGCAGTGGTGCCAGTGATCGACCTCAGCGCGCTGACGTTCGGCCAGCCGGCGCAGATCCGTACCAGCACGCGTTTGGTTCTGGTGCACTATCGGCCGGACGATGTGACACCTTCGACCTTGCTCGGGCTGATTCTGGAGCAGGCCACCGATACCTTGCGCTGCAACCCGGCGGACTTTAAGCCCTACGGCCTGGACAATCGCCTGGCACCCTATCTTGGGCCGGTTCGTGAAGACGCGCAGGGTTTGCTGCAATGGGTGCGTGTAACCGATTTGCTTGATGAGCAGGTGCGCGCGCTGCTGTTTCCCTCGCCACCGCTGGACCTGGCGCTGCTTGAGGAGCGGCCATGAGCAGCGATCAGCGTTTTTTCGACTTCCTCAAAGAACGAATTGGCCTGGATGTGACGTCGGTGGGCCCGGCGATTATCGAGCGCGCGGTGCGCCAACGCAGCACTGCGTCCCAAGCGCTGACGGCCGATGAATACTGGCACACGCTGCAAGGTTCTCAAGACGAGCAGCAGGCGCTGATCGAGGCCGTGATCGTCCCCGAGACCTGGTTTTTCCGTTACCCGGAATCCTTCGCCACGTTGGCGAAACTGGCGATCAAACGGTTGGTCGAGATCAATCACATGCGCGCGCTGCGGATTCTCAGCCTGCCGTGTTCCACTGGCGAAGAACCGTATTCGATCGCCATGGCCTTGTTCGATGCCGGGCTGAAACCGCATCAGTTCAAAGTCGAAGGCATGGACGTCAGTCCGCTGTCGGTGGAAAAGGCCAAGCGCGCGCTGTACGGGAAAAATTCGTTTCGTGGTCAAGACTTCGCGTTTCGCGAGCGGTATTTCACCGTGGAAAGCGACGGTTATCGCCTCAGCGAGCGAGTGCTGGAACAGGTGCGTCTGCAAGTCGGCAACCTGCTCGATCCGGCGTTGCTGGCCAGCGAGCCGCCCTATGATTTTGTGTTCTGCCGAAACCTGCTGATCTATTTCGATCAAGCGACCCAGCAGCAAGTCTTTGAGGTCCTCAAGCGCCTGACCCATATCGACGGCGTGCTGTTTATCGGACCGGCCGAAGGCAGTTTGCTGGGGCGTTTTGGCATGCGCTCGATTGGCATTGCGCAGTCGTTTGCGTTCAGTCGCCAAAGCACGCCGGCGCCGGAGTCGCTGCCTGTTTTCGTTCCGACGCCGTTGCCGGTGCGCCAACCGGTACGCAGCGTGACACCCACGCCGGTGCGCAATCGTCCGTTCACCTCCCTCACGCCGCCGACCGTCACCCCGAAAGCTTCGGATGCCGCCGCATTGCTGGCGAACATCACCGCGTTGGCCAACGAAGGCAAAAGCGCCGACGCCCGTGCAGCCTGTGAACGCTATCTGGAGCATCATGAGCCCGTGGCCCAGGTGTTTTACTGGCTGGGGCTGCTCAGCGATGTCGCCGGTAAAGTGCTGGAGGCCCAAGGGTTTTATCGCAAAGCGTTGTACCTCGAACCGCAACATCCCGACGCGTTGATGCACTTGGCTGCCTTGCTGCAGTCATTGGGCGACACGGCGGGTGCCCGACGATTGCAGGACCGCGCCGCCAGAAACGGACGCGCCGACAGTGAGCGTAAACGATGAGCGCCTCCGACACCTTGAGCCTCACCCACGAAGATGCCCAGGCCATCGACGACTGCTGGAACCGCATCGGTATCCACGGTGACAAGTCCTGCCCGCTACTGATCGAACACATTCACTGCCGCAATTGCGCGGTGTATTCCGCTGCGGCCACCCGCTTGCTGGATCGCTACGCCTTGCAGCAGAACGACCTCGAGCAGGTCAGGGCAGTGGTCGAAACCGACGTGAAAACCCGCTCGCTGTTGATGTTTCGTCTCGGCGAAGAATGGCTGGGCCTGACCACGCGCACGCTGGTGGAAGTCGCGCCGCTGCAAGCGATTCACTCCTTGCCGCACCAGCGCTCCCGAGCGTTGCTCGGCGTGGCTAATGTGCGCGGCGCGTTGGTCGCGTGCTTGTCGCTGGTGGAGTTGCTGGGGCTCGACGGCACCGGCATCGGTAACGTGGCGTCCGGCACGCGGGTGATGCCCAGGATGCTGATCATTGCCGCTCACGGCGGGCCCGTGGTGGTGCCGGTAGATGAAGTGGACGGGATTCACGCCATCGACGAGCGTATTCTCGATGCCGCCTCGCAGTCCGGCACCCAGGCCAGCGGCAAATACACTCGCGGCGTGTTGCCATTCAAGGGGCGCAGCCTGCGTTGGCTGGATGAAGAACAGCTGTTGTCCGCCGTGACCCGGAGCCTCGCATGACACCCGAGCAAATGCGTGATTCCTCGTTGCTGGAATTGTTCAGCCTCGAAGCTGAGGCCCAGACCCAGGTGTTGAGCGCAGGTCTGCTGGCGCTTGAGCGCGATCCGACCCAAGCCGATCACCTCGAGTCGTGTATGCGCGCGGCCCACTCTCTCAAAGGCGCGGCACGGATTGTCGGCGTCGATGCCGGGGTCAGCGTTTCCCATGTGATGGAGGATTGTCTGGTCAGTGCGCAGGAAGGGCGCCTGTACTTGCGTCCCGAGCACATTGACGCCTTGCTGCAAGGCACTGATTTACTGATGCGGATTGCGACTCCGGCCCACGCGCCCACCCCGGTGGAAATCGACGTGTATGTGGCGCTGATGGCGACATTGCTGGACCCGCTGGCGCTGGCTGCGCCCATGAGTACACCCATCGCACCGTTCATGGCCGCGCGTGAACCGCAAGCGGCCGCCGTCGAGGTGTTTGTTCCGGTCGTCGAGCCTGCATCGGTTGCCCCAGTCGATCCGCCGCGCAAAAACAGGCGCACCACTGATAACGGCGAGCGCGTGCTGCGGGTCACCGCGGAACGGTTGAACAGCCTGCTCGACCTGTCGAGCAAATCCCTGGTCGAAACCCAGCGTCTCAAGCCGCACCTGGCCACGATGCAGCGCCTCAAGCGCCTGCAGAACAACGGCCTGCGCGCCCTGGAAAACCTGAATGTCCACCTCAAGGAGCATTCCTTGAGCCTCCAGGCCCAGGAAGCCTTGGGTGATGCCCGTCGCCTGCTGGCTGAAGCCCAGCAACTGCTGGTGGAAAAAAACGCTGAGCTGGATGAGTTCGCCTGGCAGGCCAGTCAGCGCGCACAGGTGCTGTACGACACCGCGCTGGCCTGTCGCATGCGGCCCTTTGCCGACGTGTTGAGCGGGCAAGTGCGCATGGTCCGCGACCTCGGTCGCAGTCTTGGAAAACAGGTAAGGCTGGAGATCGAGGGCGAGAAAACCCAGGTCGACCGCGACGTGCTGGAAAAACTCGAAGCCCCGCTGACACATCTGCTGCGCAACGCCGTCGACCACGGCATCGAATCTCCTGAACAACGCTTGCTGGCCGGTAAGCCGCCAGAAGGTTTGATTCGTCTGCGCGCCTCCCATCAAGCCGGCCTGTTGGTGCTGGAATTGAGCGACGACGGTCATGGCGTCGATCTGGAGAAGGTCCGACGCAGCATCATCGAGCGTCAGCTATCTCCCGCTGAAACCGCCGAGCAGTTGAGCGAGGAAGAGCTGCTGACGTTCCTCTTCCTGCCGGGTTTCAGCCTGCGCGACACCGTCACCGAAGTGTCCGGGCGCGGCGTTGGCCTGGACGCGGTTCAGCACATGGTCCGTCAGTTGCGCGGTGCGGTGGTGCTGGAACAGACGGCGGGTGAGGGCAGCCGTTTTCACCTTGAAGTGCCGTTGACGTTGTCGGTGGTGCGCAGTCTGGTGGTGGAGGTCGGTGACGAGGCCTACGCATTTCCGCTGGCGCACATCGAACGCATGTGCGATCTGGAGCCTTCGGACATTGTTCAGATCGAGGGGCGCCAGCATTTTTGGCATGACGGTCGGCACGTCGGGCTGGTCGCGGCCAGTCAACTGCTGCAGCGTCCGGCGAACCAAAACAGTCAGCAGACTCTCAAAGTGGTGGTGATCCGCGAGCGCGATGCGATTTACGGTGTGGCGGTCGAACGGTTCATTGGCGAGCGGACATTGGTTGTACTGCCGCTGGATGAGCGTCTGGGCAAGGTGCAGGACATTTCCGCCGGTGCCTTGTTGGATGACGGATCGGTGGTGCTCATCGTGGACGTCGAGGACATGTTGCGTTCAGTAGACAAACTGCTCAACACCGGGCGTCTGGAGCGAATTGCCCGTCACGGCAGTCAAGCTGTCGAAGCGGCACGCAAACGGATTCTGGTGGTCGACGATTCACTGACCGTTCGCGAGTTGCAGCGCAAGCTGTTGCTCAATCGTGGATACGACGTGGCCGTGGCGGTCGACGGTATGGATGGCTGGAACGCTCTGCGTTCGGAGGATTTCGATCTGCTGATCACTGACATTGACATGCCGCGCATGGACGGCATCGAACTGGTGTCTTTGTTGCGCCGGGATAACCGTCTGCAGTCGCTGCCCGTGATGGTGGTGTCCTATAAGGACCGAGAAGAGGACCGTCGTCGTGGACTGGATGCCGGAGCCGACTATTATCTAGCCAAAGCCAGTTTTCACGACGACGCCCTGCTTGATGCGGTGGTTGAGCTCATCGGAGGAGCGCGGGTATGAAAATAGCCATCGTTAACGACATGCCCATGGCCGTAGAAGCCCTGCGCCGGGCCTTGGCGTTTGAACCGGCGCACGAGGTGGTGTGGGTCGCCAGCAACGGGGCGGAAGCGGTGCAGCGTTGCGCCGACATTACCCCCGACTTGATTCTGATGGACCTGATCATGCCGGTCATGGACGGCGTCGAGGCCACACGGCGAATCATGGCGCAGACCCCGTGCGCCATCGTCATCGTCACGGTCGACCGCCAGCAGAACGTCCACCGGGTGTTCGAGGCCATGGGCCACGGCGCGCTGGACGTGGTCGACACCCCGGCCCTCGGCGTCGGCAACGCCCAAGAGGCGGCGGCCCCGTTGTTGCGCAAGATCATGAACATTGGCTGGCTTATCGGTGACAAGGGCAATCGGGAGCGATCGGCTCCTGGCCCGCTGCGCGGTTCCGCCACCCGTCAGCGCTTGATTGCTATCGGCTCATCCGCTGGTGGGCCGGCGGCGTTGGAAGTGTTGCTTAAGGGCTTGCCGCGCGATTTTCCGGCGGCGATTGTCCTGGTCCAGCATGTTGACCAGGTATTTGCCGCCGGCATGGCCGAATGGCTCGGCAGTGCCAGCGGCCTGAACGTACGCCTGGCTCAGGAAGGCGAGCCGCCACAGACTGGCACCGTGCTGCTGGCCGGCACCAACCATCATATCCGCTTGTTGAAAAACGGCACGCTGGCCTACACCGCCGAGCCGGTCAACGAGATCTATCGCCCCTCGATCGATGTGTTTTTCGAGAGCGTGGCCAATTACTGGAATGGTGACGCCGTAGGCGTTTTGCTCACCGGTATGGGGCGCGACGGCGCACAAGGGCTTAAACTCATGCGCCAACAGGGTTACCTGACAATCGCTCAGGACCAGAACAGCAGTGCGGTGTACGGGATGCCGAAAGCGGCAGCGGCCATCGATGCGGCGATGGAAATTCGCCCACTGGAAAAGATAGCGCCCCGATTGCTGGAGGTTTTCTCGAAATGACGGCTTTTCACAGTAATCCTGGCCCAAGTAGTAATCAGGTGACTGCCCATGACTGACTTACAACTCGACGACTTCAAAACCGACGAAAACGCCGCCATGGTGCTGTTGGTGGACGATCAGGCGATGATCGGCGAGGCGGTGCGCCGCGGGTTGTCGAGCGAGGATAATATCGACTTTCACTTCTGCGCCGACCCGCACCAGGCCATTGCGCAGGCGATCCGCATCAAGCCGACGGTGATTCTGCAGGACCTGGTGATGCCCGGCCTCGACGGCCTGAGCCTGGTGCGCGAATACCGCAATCACCCGGCGACCAAGGACATCCCGATCATTGTCTTGTCGACCAAGGAAGACCCGCTGATCAAAAGCGCGGCGTTTGCCGCAGGGGCCAATGATTACCTGGTCAAGCTGCCGGACAACATCGAGCTGGTGGCGCGTATCCGCTATCACTCGCGCTCCTACATGATGTTGTTGCAGCGCGACGCGGCCTACCGCGCGCTGCGGGTCAGCCAGCAGCAGTTGCTCGACACCAATCTGGTGTTGCAGCGGTTGATGAACTCCGACGGCCTGACCGGACTGTCGAACCGCCGGCACTTCGATGAATACCTGGAACTGGAATGGCGCCGTTCGCTACGCGACCAGACGCAACTGTCGCTGCTGATGATCGACGTCGACTACTTCAAGTCCTACAACGATAGCTTTGGCCACCTGGAAGGCGACGAGGCCCTGCGCAAAGTCGCCACGGCGATCCGGGACGCCAGTGCGCGGCCTTCGGACCTGCCGGCGCGTTATGGGGGTGAAGAGTTCGCTCTTGTGCTGCCCAATACCACGCCGGGCGGTGCGCGCCTGGTGGCGGAAAAGCTGCGCCTGACCGTGGCCGCGCTGAAGATTCCACACATTGCCCCCACCGAAGGTTCGAGCCTGACCATCAGCATCGGCCTGTCGACCATGATCCCGCAGCAAGGCAGCGATTGCCGGCAACTGATTTCGGCGGCGGACAAGGGGCTGTATCGGGCCAAGAACAATGGGCGTAATCAGGTGGGGATCGAATAAGGATCGACTTGGTTCAAATTGTGGGAGCGAGCAGGCTCGCTCCCACAGGGTTGTGCGGTACAAACCATTCGCCCCTAAAGCCGCCAGGCGGGCTGCGGTTACAGCCTGATTACGTTATACTCGCCGGCTTTCAAAAGTTCGCCAACGAGTGCTGCCCGCCATGGAAATCAACCCGATCCTTAACAGTATCAAGGACCTGTCCGAGCGCTCCGAAACTATTCGGGGGTATCTTTGACTACGATCAAAAGCATGAGCGTCTGACTGAAGTCAATCGCGAGCTTGAAGATCCGGCTGTCTGGAACAACCCGTCGTACGCTCAGGAACTGGGCCGCGAGCGATCGCTGCTGGCCCAGATCGTCGAAACCCTCGACGAAATGCATTCAGGCCTGGCCGACGCCAAAGACCTGCTGCTGATGTCCGCCGAAGAAGAAGACCAGGCTGCCGTCGATGACGTCGCTGCCGAAGTCGAGCGCCTGCGCGAGTCGCTGGAAAAACTCGAATTCCGTCGCATGTTCAGCGGTGAAATGGACGCCAACAATGCCTACCTGGACATCCAGGCCGGCTCCGGCGGCACCGAGGCCCAAGACTGGGCCAACATCCTGCTGCGCATGTACCTGCGCTGGGCCGACAAACGCGGTTTCGACGCCACCATCATGGAACTGTCTGCCGGTGAAGTCGCCGGGATCAAGGGCGCCACGGTGCACATCAAGGGCGAATACGCCTTTGGCTGGTTGCGCACCGAGATCGGCGTGCACCGTCTGGTGCGCAAGAGCCCGTTCGACTCCGGCAACCGCCGCCACACCTCGTTCTCGGCCGTGTTCGTGTCGCCGGAAATCGATGACAACATCGAAATCGACATCAACCCGTCGGACCTGCGCATCGACACCTACCGCTCCTCCGGTGCCGGTGGTCAGCACGTAAACACCACCGACTCGGCCGTACGGATTACCCACGTACCGACCAACACCGTGGTCAGCTGCCAGAACGAACGCTCCCAGCACGCCAACAAAGACACCGCGATGAAAATGTTGCGGGCGCGCTTGTACGAGCAGGAAGTGCAGAAACGCAACGCCGCCTCCCAGGCCCTGGAAGACACCAAGTCGGACATCGGCTGGGGTCACCAGATTCGCTCTTACGTGCTCGATGCGTCGCGAATCAAGGATTTGCGCACTAACATCGAACGCAGTGACTGCGACAAGGTGCTCGACGGCGATATTGACGAATACCTGGTGGCGAGCCTCAAACAAGGGCTGTAAACCGTCAGTCAAGACCCTAAGTCCCCCGCCATCGGTGGGGGCAACGAACCTGTGATGGAATTTTTAAAGACATGAGCGACCTAGAACTCGACCCGCAAGCCCTGCAACAGGAAGAAAACTCCCTGATCGCCCTGCGCAAGGAAAAGCTTGCTGCCGAGCGCGCCAAGGGCAATGCCTTCCCCAACGACTTCCGCCGCGACAACTACT
Organism: Pseudomonas sp. IT-P294; assembly: GCF_949767865.1. Taxonomy (NCBI): domain Bacteria; kingdom Pseudomonadati; phylum Pseudomonadota; class Gammaproteobacteria; order Pseudomonadales; family Pseudomonadaceae; genus Pseudomonas; species Pseudomonas sp. IT-P294. Next base: position 162,300 of record NZ_CATKQW010000057.1, read on the forward strand.
GCCAAGACTTGCAGAAACAGTACGCGGACAAGACCAAGGAAGAGCTGGCAGAGGCTGCGATCCCGGTCAAGGTTGCCGGTCGCATCATGCTCAACCGTGGCTCGTTCATGGTGATTCAGGACATGACCGGGCGCATCCAGGTCTACGTCAACCGTAAAACCCTGTCCGAAGAAACCCTGGCCGCGGTAAAAACCTGGGACATGGGCGACATCATTGCAGCCGTTGGCACCCTGGCCCGCTCCGGCAAGGGCGACCTGTACGTTGAAATGACCGAAGTGCGCCTGCTGACCAAGTCGCTGCGCCCACTGCCGGACAAGCACCACGGCCTGACCGACACCGAACAGCGCTATCGCCAGCGCTACGTTGACCTGATCGTCAACGAAGACGTGCGCCAGACGTTCCGCGTGCGTTCGCAAGTGATTGCGCACATTCGCAGCTTCCTGATGAAGCGCGACTTCCTCGAAGTCGAAACGCCGATGTTGCAAACCATTCCTGGCGGCGCTGCGGCCAAGCCATTCGAAACTCACCACAACGCGCTGGACATGGAAATGTTCCTGCGTATCGCGCCTGAGCTGTACCTCAAGCGCCTCGTTGTCGGCGGCTTCGAGAAAGTGTTCGAGATCAACCGCAACTTCCGTAACGAAGGCGTCTCGACGCGTCACAACCCTGAATTCACCATGTTGGAGTTCTACCAGGCTTACGCCGACTACGAAGACAACATGGACCTGACCGAAGAACTGTTCCGCGAGCTGGCGCAGTTGGTACTGGGCAGCACCGACGTGCCTTACGGCGACAAGGTGTTCCATTTCGGCGAACCGTTCGTGCGTCTTTCGGTGTTCGACTCGATCCTCAAGTACAACCCCGAGCTGACCGCTGACGACCTGACCGACATCGAGAAGGCTCGCGCCATCGCCAAGAAGGCCGGTGCCAAGGTGCTGGGCTTCGAAGGTCTGGGCAAGTTGCAGGTGATGATTTTCGAAGAGCTGGTCGAGCACAAGCTGGAACAGCCGCACTTCATTACCCAGTACCCGTTCGAAGTGTCGCCGCTGGCCCGTCGTAACGACGAAAACCCAAGCGTCACCGACCGTTTCGAACTGTTCATCGGCGGCCGTGAAATCGCCAACGCCTATTCCGAGTTGAACGACGCGGAAGACCAGGCCGAGCGCTTCATGGCGCAGGTGGCGGACAAGGACGCCGGCGACGACGAAGCCATGCACTACGACGCCGACTTCGTTCGTGCGCTGGAGTACGGCATGCCGCCAACGGCGGGTGAAGGTATCGGCATCGACCGTCTGGTGATGTTGTTGACCAACTCACCGTCGATCCGCGACGTGATCCTGTTCCCGCACATGCGGCCGCAAGCGTAAACGTTTCATTTAAAAAGCCGCCTAAAACAGGCGGCTTTTTATTGCCTGTCTGGTACAAACGTATCAAATGGTTACTTTTGAAATAAGTGAGGAAGACCTGTCGTGAACCGTGCAATGGCTCAAGAGGGTGCAGCGGATGTCGCCACTGCAGTCGCTGAAAGTGTTCAGTACCAAGGCCGCAAGGCCAGCCGACAGGGCAGCGAGCAGCGTCGACAGGAGATTCTCGATGCGGCGATGCGCATTGTCGTGCGCGATGGCGTGCGGGCTGTGCGTCACCGCGCGGTGGCGGCCGAGGCCGGTGTGCCGTTGTCGGCAACCACTTACTATTTCAAGGATATCGATGACTTGCTCACCGATACCTTCGCGCAATACGTGGAACGCAGCGCCGCGTTCATGGCCAAGCTGTGGGTGAACAATGAAGGCCTGCTGCGTGAGATGGTGGTCAGCGGCGACGGCAGCCCGGAGTCTCGCTCGCAATTGGCGGACGACATCGCACGGTTGATGGCGGACTATGTTCACCGTCAACTGATCAACCGTCGCGAACACTTGATGGCCGAACAGGCATTCCGTCAGGAAGCGCTGCTGAACCCGCGTCTGGCGCTTTTGGTGCGCTCGCATCAGCAAATTCTGCTGCAGGGAACGTGTCAGCTTTTCGAAGTATTGGGATCCCGTGAGCCACAACAGGATGCCAAAGTGTTGACGGCCATTATCGGACGGATGGAATATCAGGGCCTGCTCAACGACGCCGAGCCTGTGGCCGAAGCCGAAATGCTCGGTATTCTGACCCGCTACATGCATTTGGTATTGGCATCGGTGTAGGCAACTGATCGTTCCCACGCTCTGCGTGGGAATGCATCCCGTGACGCTCCGCGTCACATCCAAAGCGGACGCAGAGCGTCCATGGCGGCATTCCCACGCAGAGCGTGGGAACGATCGCAGGGCGATGTGTGTTCATAGGGAGTGTTGAATGAAAGCCTGGCGCGTCGTGGTGATCGCCTTGTCGTTCTTGCTGCTCAGTGGCTGTCTGGTGACCTTCAAGGAGCCTCTGACCACGAGCGACCCCGCGCCCAAAGGTCTGCTCGGCAAATGGACCAGCACCAACGCCTGGGGCGAGCCGATGAATCTGGAACTGACGCGCCTGGGTGACAATCGCTATCAGGCGGTGAGCTATTTCAAGGCCAAACCCAGTGAGCGCGAAGCCTATCCCTTCACCGTGATTCGCCATGGCAGCCGCTGGTACCTGTCGGCGAAGGTCCCGGCGCAGTTCGGCGGTCATTTCACTATTGCGGGTTTCGAGCTCAACGATAAGCACGAACTGGTGGTCTATAACCTCGACCTCGAGCAGATCAACCAGGCCCTCGGACAAAAAGTCCTGAGTGGCGAAGGCTTTCAGACCGACGACGGCGACGGCGTATTGATCGACAATAGCATGGACCAGGTCTTTGCTTACCTCGATGATCCAGCCAATTCCGATGTGTTCGTCGAGGCCGTGCGTTATCAGCGCCTGGCCAAAGCTAACGTTAAATAAATCCAGCACGTTACGGTTTTTCTACAGGAGTTTCGGGTGGACGATTACCAGCAGACGATACGCATTTTGTCCGATCGCATTGTGCTGGCGCAGACGCCGATTCGCATCCTCGATGCGGTGAAGTGGGACGACAGCATCCGCAAGGGATTCCTCAAGGCCAAGGGCAAGGAAATGCCCGCCGTGGACCGCGACTATTACCTCAATCGGCCGCTGTCGTTCGATTCCAGCAAAGTGAAACTGGAATTCCAGAACATCGAACGTGACATCACCCGCCAGCTTGGCCAGTTCAACCCGGTCGGCCAGATCATGCGTCGCATGTGCAAGGAATACCGGATGGTGGTGCGTATGCTCGAAGCGCGCGGCACCGAGGATTTCGGTCTGATTTCACAAGAGTTGTACGGCGCTGCGTCCGATGCGTTCCACGCCGGTGACCCGACGCTGTCCGACCTCGGCCTGATGCTCTCCGACTACCTGAACAACATCGATGGCCGGGGGGACCTGAAGGACGAGCCGAAAATCCTCACCGCCAAGGACGCCGTGCAGTTGTTGCAAACCCGGTTGAGCAAGGTGTTTGGCGAAGCCGAGGAAACCATTCGGGTGTTCGAGTCCGATGGCATTGTTGCCGACGCAGCGGCCGGCGCCGACTACATCAAGATCCGCACCGACGCGATGTTCAACGAACGTGACGTGCGCGCCCTGGAGGTTCACGAAGGGCTGGTGCATGTCGGCACGACGCTCAACGGTCTGAACCAGCCGATCTGCACGTTCCTGTCCAAAGGCCCGCCGTCGTCGACGGTGACCCAGGAAGGCCTGGCGATCCTGATGGAAATCATCACCTTCGCTTCCTACCCGAGCCGCCTGCGTAAATTGACCAACCGCACCCGCGCCATTCACATGGTGGAGGAGGGCGCAGACTTCCTGCAGGTCTTCGAGTTCTTCCGCGAGCAAGGCTTCGAAATGCCCGAAAGCTACGGCAACGCCAGCCGGGTTTTCCGCGGTTCGGTGCCCAATGGGCTGCCATTTACCAAAGACTTGTCCTACCTCAAGGGCTTTATCATGGTTTACAACTACATTCAGTTGGCCGTGCGTAAAGGCAAGCTTGAGCAGATCCCGTTGCTGTTTTGCGGCAAGACTACGCTGGAAGACATGCGCACCTTGCGTCAGTTGGTGGATGAAGGGCTGGTAGTGCCGCCCAAGTATTTGCCGGAGCAGTTCCGCGACATGAACGCGCTGTCGGCGTGGATGTGCTTCTCCAACTTCCTCAACCACCTGAGCCTGGACCGGATCGAAGCGGATTACTCGAACATTTTGTAACGATGACGAGATCCTTTGTGGGAGCGAGCCTGCTCGCGATGGCGCCTTATCATTCAACGTTAATGTTGCCTGACACACCGCTATCGCGAGCAGGCTCACTCCCACAGGGGGGATGTATTCCCAGTCCATTTTCGCGAGGTTTCAACGGATGAGAATCCTCGGCATCCTTTGCCTTCTCCTGACCTTGAGCGGTTGCAGCTCCTTGCTGTTCTATCCCGAACCCGGCCAGCTGTTCACCCCGGAAAAAGCCAAGCTCGACTACCGCGAAGTGACCCTGGTCACGGCGGATGGCCTCAAGCTGAATGCTTGGTGGCTGCCGGCGAAAAAAGGTGTCGAGGTCAAAGGCACCGTGCTGCATCTGCACGGCAACGGCGGCAATCTGCCAATGCATCTGGGCGGGAGTTGGTGGTTGCCCAAACAAGGCTATCAAGTGCTGCTGGTGGACTATCGCGGCTACGGTTTGTCCGAAGGGAAACCAAGTTTGCCGGCGATCTATCAAGACATCGATGCTGCGTTCAAATGGCTCGATCAGGCGCCGGAGGTCAAAGGCAAGCCGGTGATCCTGCTTGGCCAGAGCCTCGGTGGTTCGATGGCTGTGCACTATCTGGCCCAGCACCCCGAACGCCAGAAACAACTCAAGGCCCTGGTCCTGGACGGGGTTCCCGCCAGTTATCGCGATATCGGCCAATTCGCCCTGAGCCACTCCTGGCTGACCTGGGCTTTCCAGGTGCCCTTGTCCTGGCTGGTGCCGGACGGTGACAGTGCGATCAACTCGGCGGCACAGCTCAATGGCGTACCAAAACTGATCTACCACAGCATCGACGATCCAATCGTGCCCCTTTCAAACGGCATCCGTCTGTATCAAGCTGCGCCGCCTCCGCGAGTGCTGCAGCTGACCCGTGGCGGTCATGTGCAGACGTTCGCCGACCCGGTCTGGCGCAAAGTCATGCTGCGCTATCTTGACGACCCGCAGCATTTCAACGGCCTGCGCCGCCTGGGTGAAGTTCCCAATTACCCGGCCCCCCCGAATTCAGAAGATGAACCACCAGAGAGTCCGCAATGAGTGAAGAACGTAACGCCATCCCGCTGATCATCACCGGCATCTGCAGCATCCTCGGCACCGTTGGGGCCTTGTGGTTCTACGGTTACCTGCACTTCGCCAAACCCGAAGATGCATTGCTGCTCAGCGATTTCACCATGCTCAAGACCGTGCCGGGTGAAGACTACAAGGTCTCCCTGGAGCCTGCGGCGCAAGTAGCCCAGTGCATCGATGGCGTGCTGGTGATGTTTGATACGGAACAGAAAGGCCTGACCGGCGTACTGGTCAACAACCAGAAAAAAGCCGTGCGCTGCATGGGCCAGGAAAAGCCGCAGCAACTTGAGCAGTAACCAGTCTGACTGCAACAGAGATCAATGTGGGAGCGGGCTTGCTCGCGAAAGCGGTGGGTCAGTCGACATCATCATTGACTGACACACCGCTTTCGCGAGCAAGCCCGCTCCCACAGGGTTTGGTGATCGCCAGACATAAAAAGCCCCGCCTGATCGACTCAGGCGGGGCTTTTGTGTTTCAGCGGGTGACGCTTAGTTCGAGCTGACTGCCGAACGCGGGATCACTGGCTGGTTGTCGTTGGAAATGGTCACTTCCACCCGACGGTTCATCGCACGGCCCGAGGTGCTGGTGTTTTCAGCAACCGGGTATTCCTTGCCATAACCCTGCGCAACGATGCGCGCTGGATCAACGCCCATTTTCACCAGTGCCATGCGCACGGAACCGGCACGACGTTCGGACAGCGACTGGTTGTGGTCCGCAGTGCCGGTGCTGTCGGTGTAACCCTCGACGATCGCTTTGCGATCAGGGTTTTCCGAGAGGAACTGCGCCAGTTTGTTGATGTTCACCAGACCGTTGGATTTCAGGTCAGCGCGGTCGGTGGCAAACAGCACGTCACCGAAGGTCACCACGGTGCCGCGATCGGTTTGCTTGGCGTTCAGGCTGTCCTGCAACTGCTTGATCTGCGCATCGCGGGCATCCAGGCGAGCCTGGGCACGTTGGGCCGATGCGTTTTTCAGGTTGGCTTCAGCGGTGCGCAGGGCGATGGTCTGCTTGGCCACTTCAACACGCTGATTGGTCAGGTAAGCCAGTTGGTCAACCTTGGCCTGGTCTTGCTTGTCCTGATAAGCCTTGTCGGCCTTGTCCAGGTAATCGCTGGCGTCTTTGGTTTCCAGCGCCGCAACCTTGCTCGCTTGCGGATTGGCTTGCAGGCCGCTGTAGTTGGTGCGGGCCTGTTCCAGGTTCGGGTTAGGCGGGGTGGAGCAGGCAGCCAGTGCAACGCTTGCGGCCAGGAGTGCGGGGATCATCAGTTGCTTACGCATATTCATTCGTCCTTTTCTATCGATAAGAGCTTCAGTCTTTGGTCCGGATGCGCGCTTATTGCACAGTGCGCTGGCTTTCCTGACGCAGTTCCTGAACGCCTTTCTGAGAGTCCTTCACAGCTAGATCGGCTTTGGTCGCCTGGGCTTTGCGTTCGGCTACGCGAGCGTCCCACTCAGCCTGTTCGGCCAGAATTCTGGCTTCGTCATACTTCTTGTCGTGCATGGCGATTTCGGATTGTTTGAGCTTGTCTTGCGCGGATTTCATTTCCACAGCAGCGAACTCGGTGCCGCCGGCGCTGACCGCGCTGTTCACGGCCGATTGCGTTACGGCGAATTGCTCGGTCGGTGGATTGCCGGCGCAGCCAGCCAGAACGAAGCTGGTGCCGATTGCCAGGGCAGCCAGTTTCAGACTGCGCAAATGATTGAACGAGGACTTGGCAGTGCTGATCTTCATGGTCTTCAACTCCATTGGTAAAACTCCTAAAAACTGAAAAATCCATGCTGGGCCAGGAGCCGTAACCGTCAATTTGCGGGGTGTTTTGAAACGGCCGTCCCAGGCGTGGTTAATGGGTGTGACCCGAATGGTTTTTTTAAAGTTCAGAAAAGATGGCCAATCGCCGAAAAAAACTTTGAACGATCGGACAAGGCTCTAGTTCGGGAACTTTGGCGAGATGCAGGGGTATCCACGACCACTTGCAAGCCTGGGAATACTCAATTTCAGGGGGGGATTACAACTCATGTGGGAGCAAATGTGCTCCCACATGTTCGGCGCAAAACTCAGTGCTTCTGCTTCTCGCTACCGGCCGATAAATCGTGCAGGTGCCGACGTGACAACGCGAGGAAACGCGGGGTCGGACCAATGTCTTCGTACAGCGGATCTCCCTCTTCGTCAGTGGCCACCACGGTCGAGCCTTTCACGTAGGGAAAGCTCTTTTCCAACTCTTCCAGCGCGGCGCCGATCAGCTCGCCAAGCAGTTCTTCGGGTTGGCGTTTGGGGTACATCTCGACAATTGCAGCAAGCCGTGCGGCGGCCTCCACATCCAGATGAATTCTGTAACCGGTATCGGTCAGTCGACCCTTGGCGTTTTCTTCCCAATGCTGAGCCAATTCACGGATTTTCATAAAAACCTCATTGCGCTCCTGCTCGTGGCAGGCGGTGTCAGTGTCCGGCAAAGGCCGGCCGAAGCCGTTGTGCGGCTTACACTTGAGACTAGCTTCTGCGCCCAAGGTTTAAAGTCCCTTCGTCGTTTGCTTGTAAGAACCGCTTTAGAGCGGCACTCTTTAGGCTCTAGGCCGCCCGGAATTTTTGCTGGAGAACTGCTGATGACCGATATTGATGCACGCTTGCGCGAGGACGTTCACCTGCTGGGTGAGCTGTTGGGCAACACCATTCGTGACCAGTACGGGGACGGCTTTCTCGACAAGATCGAGCAGATTCGCAAAGGCGCCAAAGCTGACCGTCGCGGCTCGATGGACGCTGAACTGAGTGCCAGTCTCAACCAGTTGAGCGAAGCAGAGTTGCTGCCTGTAGCCCGAGCGTTCAACCAGTTTCTCAACCTCGCCAATATCGCCGAGCAATATCAGCTGATTCACCGCCGCGAAGAGTCACAACCCGCACCGTTCGAAGCGCGCGTGTTGCCGGAGTTGCTCGCTCGCTTGCGCGCCGAAGGCCACAGCGCCGAATCCCTGGCCCGTCAGTTGGGACGGCTGGAAATCGAGCTGGTCCTTACCGCGCACCCGACCGAAGTGGCGCGCCGCACGCTGATCCAGAAATACGACGCCATCGCCGCGCAACTGGCAGCCCAAGACCACCGCGACCTGACCACCGCCGAGCGCGAGCAGATCAAGACGAAGTTGCAGCGCCTGATCGCCGAGGCCTGGCACACCGAAGAAATCCGCCGCACCCGGCCGACGCCCGTGGACGAGGCCAAATGGGGTTTCGCGGTGATCGAGCATTCGCTGTGGCAAGCGATCCCCAACTATTTGCGCAAGGCCGATAAAGCCCTGCATGACGCCACCGGCCTGCATCTGCCGCTGGAAGGCGCACCGATTCGCTTCGCTTCCTGGATGGGCGGCGACCGCGACGGCAACCCGAATGTGACGGCCGCCGTGACCCGTGAAGTCTTGCTGCTGGCGCGCTGGATGGCGGCCGATTTGTACGTGCGCGATGTCGATCATCTCGCTGCAGAATTGTCGATGCAGCAGGCCAGCGATGCATTGAAAGCCAAGGCCGGCGACAGTGCCGAACCTTATCGCGCGGTGCTTAAACAACTGCGCGAACGTCTTCGCGCGACGCGCAACTGGGCTCACGCATCGTTGACTGCGACGACGCCTGCTCCCGCCGATGTATTGCAAAACAACCGCGACCTGCTCGATCCGCTGGAGCTTTGCTACCACTCGCTGCATGAGTGCGGCATGGGTGTGATTGCCGACGGCCCCTTGCTCGATTGCCTGCGCCGGGCGGTGACATTCGGGTTGTTTCTGGTGCGCCTGGACGTGCGTCAGGACTCGTCGCGGCACACCGCCGCCATGACGGAAATCACCGATTACCTGGGGCTTGGTCGTTACGAAGACTGGAGCGAGGAAGAGCGCATCACCTTCCTGATGAATGAGTTGAATAACCGTCGGCCGCTGCTGCCGGCGTACTTCAAACCATCGGCCGACACCGCAGAAGTACTCGCGACCTGCCGGGAAATCGCTGCAGCACCGGGCGCTTCGCTCGGCTCTTATGTGATCTCCATGGCCGGTGCCGCTTCCGATGTCTTGGCTGTGCAACTGCTGCTCAAAGAGTCTGGCGTGCTGCGGCCGATGCGTGTAGTGCCGCTGTTCGAAACCCTCGCCGACCTGGACAACGCCGGCCCGGTGATCGAAAAGCTGTTGCTGCTGCCGGGCTATCGCTCGCGCCTGCAAGGGCCGCAAGAAGTGATGATCGGCTATTCCGACTCGGCCAAGGACGCCGGCACCACTGCTGCGGCCTGGGCGCAATATCGGGCGCAGGAACGCTTGGTCGATATCTGCCGCGAGCAGCAAGTGGAGCTGCTGCTGTTCCACGGTCGCGGTGGCACCGTGGGTCGCGGCGGCGGCCCGGCACACGCGGCGATTCTGTCGCAGCCGCCGGGTTCGGTGGCGGGGCGTTTCCGCACAACCGAGCAGGGGGAAATGATTCGTTTCAAATTCGGCCTGCCGGACATCGCCGAGCAAAACCTTAATCTGTACCTGGCGGCGGTGCTGGAAGCGACGTTGTTGCCGCCGCCACCACCAGAACCGGCCTGGCGCCATCTGATGGACGAATTGGCTGCGGACGGGGTCAAGGCCTACCGCGCCGTGGTGCGGGAAAATCCCCAGTTCGTCGAGTACTTCCGCCAGTCCACCCCGGAGCAGGAATTGGGCCGTTTGCCGCTGGGCAGCCGCCCGGCCAAGCGCCGCGCGGGCGGTATCGAAAGCCTGCGCGCCATTCCGTGGATCTTCGGCTGGACCCAGACGCGCCTGATGTTGCCGGCCTGGCTGGGCTGGGAAGCGGCGCTGAGCAAGGCGCTGGAGCGCGGCGAAGGCGAACTGCTGGGACAGATGCGCGAACAGTGGCCGTTCTTTCGCACGCGCATCGATATGCTGGAAATGGTCCTGGCCAAAGCCGATGCCGACATCGCCCGGTCCTACGATGAGCGTTTGGTCGAGGCGGATTTGCTTCCTTTGGGTGCGCATTTACGCGACCTATTGTCGCAGGCATGCGCTGTTGTCCTTGGGCTGACAGGTCAGTCTCAGCTACTGGCACATAGCCCAGATACCCTGGAATTCATCCGCTTGCGCAACACCTACCTCGACCCGCTTCATCTATTGCAGGCCGAATTGTTGGCGCGCTCGCGGCAACAGGACGTGGCCCAGGGCAGCCCGGTAGAACAGGCGCTGCTGGTGTCTGTAGCGGGGATCGCCGCCGGTTTGCGAAATACCGGCTAAGGTTTTCGTCGTGGGGCGAGGTTCTCGGCGCGAGCGTAGAGTGCCTGTGGGCGAGGGGCAAAAACGTGCGGCCAGGCGACAGTTAGTGATGGGGTTGCGACTTGGGGTACCCCGTCTCAGGGGCACATTGGGTGGGGGTTTCTCCGACTTTCGGCGGCTTGTGTGGTCCGGGCCTGCTGTGTATCTTGATCAGCCTTTGGCCGTTTGGGCGGTCACGACCCTATTTTTGAGATTGGCCCCACGAGGCGAATCTGACGTTATCCATATAAAAAATTGAGGAGCACATCGATGCGCGTCATTCTGCTGGGAGCTCCCGGGGCCGGTAAAGGTACTCAGGCTAAGTTCATCACCGAGAAATTCGGCATTCCGCAAATCTCCACTGGCGACATGCTGCGTGCAGCGGTCAAGGCCGGCACCGAGCTGGGCCTGATCGCCAAGAGCGTCATGGACAGCGGTGGTCTGGTTTCCGATGACCTGATCATCAATCTGGTCAAGGAACGCATCAGCCAGGCCGATTGCGCCAACGGCTTCCTGTTCGACGGTTTCCCGCGCACCATTCCCCAGGCTGAAGCCCTGGTGAAAGCCGGCGTCGAGCTGGATCACGTGTTGGAAATCGACGTTAAAGACGAAGACATCGTTCAGCGTATCGCTGGCCGTCGTGTTCACGAGGCCAGCGGTCGCGTGTACCACATCGTCTACAACCCGCCGAAAATCGCCGGTAAAGACGACATCACCGGTGAAGAGCTGGTGCAGCGCAAAGACGACACCGAAGAAACCGTGCGTCATCGTCTGTCGGTCTACCACGCCCAGACCGAGCCTCTGGTGAAGTTTTACCAGGAGCTGTCCGCCGCTCAAGGCAAACCGAAGTACAGCCACGTCGAAGGCGTTGGCTCGGTTGAAGCGATCACCGGCAAGGTGCTTGAAGCGCTGAGCTGAAAAGTCTGAATCGCTTCATCTTCTACGGCCCGCTTGCGGGCCGTAGTTGTTTATACTGGCGCACTTTTTCTGACCTCTCTTTCTTACGGAAACATCGATGAGCACCTTGCTGGCCCTGGACACCGCGACTGAAGCTTGCTCCGTTGCCTTGCTGCATGAAGGCAAAGTCACGAGCCATTACGAGGTGATCCCGCGCCTGCATGCGCAGAAGCTGTTGCCGATGATCCAGCAACTGCTGGCCGATGCCGGGACCACGCTGCAGGCGGTCGATGCCATTGCATTCGGTCGTGGGCCAGGCGCATTCACCGGTGTGCGGATCGCCATTGGCGTGGTGCAAGGCCTGGCGTTTGCGCTGGATCGCCCGGTGCTGCCGGTGTCCAACCTGGCAGTGCTGGCACAGCGGGCGTATCGCGAACACGGCGTGAGCCAGGTCGCGGCCGCCATCGATGCGCGGATGGACGAGGTGTATTGGGGTTGCTACCGCGAAACGGCGGGGGAGATGCGTCTGGTCGGCAAGGAAGCGGTATTGGCGCCGGAAGCGGCGGCATTGCCTGCCGACGCCAGCGGCGATTGGTTTGGCGCGGGCACCGGTTGGGGTTATGCCGAGCGCATCGCCGTCAACCTCACCGGGCAGGACGCGGGCATGCTGCCTCACGCCGAAGACTTGCTGACGCTGGCGCGGTTTGCCTGGGAACGCGGTGAAGCGATTGTGGCGGATGAAGCTCAGCCGGTTTACCTGCGCGATAAGGTGGCGACGCCCAAGGCGCGTTGATCCACGCGGTCCATGTGGGAGCGGGCTTGCTCGCGAAGGCGGTGGGTCAGCCAATATCAATGTCGGCTGACCCACCGCCTTCGCGAGCAAGCCCGCTCCCACAGGTCAGTGTTCTGCCCACAATCAGCGTTTCAATTCAGCCAATCGTCGATTTATCTCCCCGCTTTTAAACCTTTTTGATTTTATGTGTTCTAGTTATCACTCGGCGGTTTGCGAAGTGGGATATGTGCCACTAAACTGCCATTACTGATACCGGACATGTACTCATGCGTATAGACGGCCTTTCCTCCCAGTCGTACCCCATCAAGCGCAAACCCCGCAAAGGGCCTGTGGCGGATGACGATAACGTCGATATCGACGGCGAGCTGGAGATTCCGTCCGAAGAGCAACTGGCCGCCCGTGCTGCCAAAGCCTCCGCGCAACGCCTGAGTAATCTCCCGGCCCGTCAGCAAGACATGATCTACCACCGCGCCATGAGCAAAAGCGTCGCCACGGCACTCGCCAGCTACCTGAGCACTGCCGGGTTTGTCGATTGGGATTCAGGTGTGCTGGGCCTCGACCTTTACATCTGATGTTGCTGCCTTACTACCTCGGCTGCCCGTCCTGGAGTGAAAGCGCCTGGCGCGACTATCTTTATCCGCCCGACGCCAAACCCGCCGAATTTCTGAATCTTTATTCCCAAGTGTTTAACGCCGTAGAGGGCAATACGACCTTCTACGCGAGCCCGGCTGCCAGCACCGTGCAGCGTTGGGCCGAGACTCTGCCCGAACACTTTCGCTTCACCGCCAAGTTCCCCGGCGACATCAGCCACGGCGGTGACCTGCGCGAACAACTGACTGCCACCGAAACCTTCCTGCAATTGCTCAGCCCGCTGGGCGAGCGGGTTTCGCCGTTGTGGCTGCAATTATCGAAAAGCTTCACGCCGCAACGATTGCCCGAACTCGCCGCTTTCATCGATGCCGTGGAACGACCGTTGGCGGTAGAAGTACGCCACAGCGAATTTTTCGCCAAAGGTGACAGCGAGCGAATGCTCAACCGCCTGTTGCGCGACCGTGGCGTCGAGCGGATTTGCCTTGATCCGCGCGCATTGTTCAGTAGCACGTCAACCGATCCCTCGGTGCTGCACGCGCAATCGAAAAAGCCCAACGTGCCGCCGCGCCCGGCAGCGTTCACCCAATTCCCGCAGGTACGCTTCATCGGCCATCCGCAGCTTGAAGCCAACGATCCGTTTCTGGTGCCGTGGGTCGAGAAAATCGCCTTGTGGATCGAAGAGGGCCGTACCCCCTACATCTTCCTGCACACCGCCGATAACTTGCTGGCGGCCAGGCTGGCGCAACGTTTTCACGCACAACTGATGCTGCGTTTGCCTGGCTTGGCGCCGCTGCCTGAGCTATACAGAGAACCCGCCGCCGAGCAACTTGGCCTGCTCTGAGGCGGATTCGTTCCCCTTTTCAGGAGCCTGCCAATGGATGCGCAAACCCTTCGAGCCCAGGCGTTCAAAGCACTGCACGAACGCGAAGGCATTTTTGTCATTCCCAACCCGTGGGACGCCGGCTCGGCGAAGATGCTCGCCAGCCTGGGTTTCGAGGCACTGGCGACCACCAGTGCCGGTTATGCCTTTTCCAATGCACGCCCCGATGGAGGGTTGTCGCTAGAGGACACCCTGGCGAATGTTCGGGCGATTGTCGCAGCGACGGATCTGCCGGTGGCGGTGGACCTGGAAAACGGCTTCGCCGACGGCCCGGCGGAATGCGCACAGAGCATTTTGCGGGCAGCCGAGGCCGGTGCCGTCGCAGGCTCGATCGAAGACGCCACGGGCCGCGAACAGACGCCTATTTACTGCTTCGAACATGCCGTGGCGCGTATCGAAGCGGCTGTCGCCGCAGCGCGCAGCTTGCCTTTCCCGTTCATGCTGACCGCCCGCGCGGAGAACTTCCTGCATGGCAATCCAGATCTCGCCGACACCATTCGCCGCTTGCAGGCCTTCGCGGAGGCGGGCGCCGACGTGTTGTACGCGCCGGGCCTGCGCAGTCCTGAAGATGTGTTGACGGTGGTTCGCGCCGTGGCACCGAAACCGGTCAATGTGTTGATGTCCGGCGCGCTCAAGCTGACAGTCGAGCAGTTGCGCGAAATGGGCGTCAAACGCGTTAGCGTCGGTTCGGCGCTGGCGTTGGCTGCCTATGGCGAGTTTTTCCGCGCCGCTGAAGAGATCAAGACGTCGGGCACGTTCGGATTCACGTCGCGGTCCATGCCGTATGCGAAGGCCAATCAATTGTTCAAAGGCTGACGATGCGGTTTCGGTGGCGGCCTGTTTAGCGTGGTGTTGAGCCTGGACTGCAACGCCGCCCATCGCCTAAGGGCTTGTCATTGAATGTCAGGCGGCGATGCGCAGGTTCTGCAGCACGATCGGGCGAGCCCAGCCGGTATCGAAATCGAAGTGTTTTTGTTGCTCGACCAGTTCTTCGGGCGAGAACGGCGGGAATGGCTTGTCCAGCAGGTCCATCTCGAATTCGGCGATGGGCAAGTGCAGCGGACGCGGTTGTGGCGCCGGGCCGGCTTCCGGGGCTTGCTGGCCAGAGGTGAGCACGATCGGACGAACCCAGCTGCTTTCGAAGTCTTGCTGTTTTTGCTGGGCGACGATTTCTTGTGGTGGGAACGGTGGGAAAGGCTTGTCGGCCAGGTCCATCTCGAACTCGGCAATCGGCAGGAACAGCGGCTCGGGTGGCTTGACCTCGGTTTCTTTCACATCGCATTCGCGCTGGCTGACGATGTGCGCCAGCAGTTCGCTGCCGACGGTCGGCTCGACCGGGCTTTCGAGGTCAACCGGCGGGAAGGTGCCACACGCCGGCACCACATCACTCGACTGATCGGCCAGGGCCTGGGCAAAAAAATCCTGCCACAGGTGACTGACGCCGCTCAGTGCTTGAGAGTTTCGCAGACCATAATCGCCATGACGCGAAATGTAGCCTACGGATGTGGATTGAATGCCTGACATTTTTCTCGGTCGACGCTCAGCTCTGGCAAAATGCTCGTTAGTTTTGTTATCGGCCGTTTTTGCCGATCATTAATTTTTTGAGCGTGTTTTCCCATGATTGAGCAACCTGCGGCCTGCCGCATCCATGTCGAGGCCTCGGCCCCGGCATTTCAGCCACAAGCCGAGCAATGGGCTGAACGCCTGGGCCTGCCTTTGCAAGTGGATGACGGCGAGTTTGCCTTGCAGGTGGGCGAGCAGGGATTGCAGCTGCAACAGCTCGGGCCGGACGCGCCGGGGCCGGTGCGGGTGGACTTCGTCGAAGGGGGGGCCGCGCATCGGCGGTTGTTCGGTGGGGGCACCGGGCAGATGATCGCCAAGGCGGTTGGCATCGCGCAGGGCGTGCGTCCACGCGTACTGGATGCCACGGCAGGGCTGGGCAAGGATGCGTTTGTGCTGGCGAGCCTGGGCTGCGAGATGAGCCTGATCGAGCGCCAGCCGCTGATTGGTGCGTTGCTGGAAGACGGTCTGGCCCGTGGCGCGGAAGATTTCGACGTGGCACCGATTGTGGCGCGAATGAAGTTGCTCAAGGGCAATTCGATCGAGGTGATGCGCAATTGGGAAGGGGAGCCGCCCCAGGTGATCTACCTCGACCCGATGTTTCCGCACCGTGAGAAAACGGCGTTGGTGAAGAAGGAAATGCGCCTGTTCCGGCCATTGGTGGGTGATGACCCGGATGCACCGGCATTGCTGGAAGCTGCGTTGGCGCTGGCCAGCCATCGGGTGGTGGTCAAGCGTCCGCGCAAGGCACCGTGCATTGAGGGGCCGAAACCGAGCCATGCGCTGGATGGCAAATCCAGCCGGTACGACATTTACCCCAAGAAAGCGCTCAAGCCTTAAGACCGCGTCGCCCCCATCGCGAGCAAGCTCACTCCCACAGGACTGCCGAGAACCCTGTGGGAGCGAGCTTGCTCGCGATGGGGCCTGATCAGACTACAAAAAACTATCTAGCTGACTCAGGTCGATAAGCCCGCATAAACAACCCCACCACTTCGCGCACATGTTCCTCGGCCGCATCCCCGGTCAACCGCTCGCCGCAGCCATACAACAAGCGGAAATTCGCCGCGCCCTTGAGCAGGCAGAAGAAGTGCTCGGCCGCATTGCGCGGTTTATCGATGCGCAATGCGCCGCTCTGATCAACCTTGGTCAGTAACCGCTCCATGCCATGCAGCATGCGCTGCGGCCCGGCTTCGAAAAAGATCCGCGAGAGTTTCGGGTCCTGACTGCCCAGGGCCATCATCAGCCGATGCAGGTTCACCGATTCATCGCTGTTGATCAGCTGATCAAAACCGCGCGCGATATTCAACAGCACCGTTTCCACGGCGATGCCATCCGGCAATTCGAAAAACAGCGTCGGCAGCTGCTCTTCGCACTTGGCCATCACGGCGGCGGAGAACAACGTCTCCTTGTCGTTGAAATGGCTGTAGACCGTCAGTTTGGATACGCCGGCCTCCGCCGCCACGGCGTCCATGCTGGTATTGGCGTAACCCTTGCTCAGAAACAAAGTTTTCGCCGCGTTGAGGATGGCCTGGCGTTTGGCCAGATCCTTGGGGCGGCCCGGACCGTTGGGTGCTGAAAGATTGTTCGACATTCTTCGCTTTAATACTGGACTGGTGAGTTTGCTATTAATAACATACTGGCAAGTATAATTATTCCAAGCACCATTAGCGAAAGGTCCTTCACCATGTTCCGCTATGCCTTGCCCCTCGCGTTGCCAGTCGCTCTGGCGTTTTTATTGTCTGCGTGTGGCCATGAAGAGGCGCCTCAAGTCACCGTTCGCCCGGCCATGGTGGTGCAGCCAGAGCCTTCGGCCCAGGCAATGGAAAGCTATCCGGGTGAAGTGCGGGCTCGTTACGAGCCGGACCTGGCGTTTCGCATTGGCGGCAAAGTCAGCCGACGACTGGTCGAAGAGGGGCAGCGGGTCAAGGCCGACCAGCCTTTGGCAGAACTCGATCCGCAGGACGTACGCCTGCAACTGGAAGCCACCCGTGCCCAGGTTGCGGCCGCCGAGGCCAACCTGAACCTGGTGCGCGCCGAGCGTGATCGCTACAAAACGCTGATGGACCGCCAGATGGTCAGTCGCTCGCAGTACGACAATGCCGAGAACCTTTACCGATCCGGTGAAGCGCGTCTCAAGCAAATCAAAGCCGAATTCAACGTGTCGACCAATCAGGCCAGTTACGCGGTGTTGCGTGCGCCTCAGGATGGCGTGGTGGCCAAGCGCGCGGTGGAAGTCGGGCAAGTGGTGGCCGCCGGGCAAACCGTGTTTACCCTCGCAACCGATGGCGAGCGTGACGTGTTGATCAGCCTGCCGGAGCAGAGCTTTGGTCGCTTCAAGGTCGGCCAGCCGGTATCGGTTGAACTCTGGACCCAGCCCGATCAGCGTTTCGCCGGGCGCATCCGTGAACTGTCGCCAGCCGCCGACCCGAAATCGCGCACCTTCGCCGCGCGCATTGCGTTCACCGCCGGTAAGGTCCCCGCCGAACTGGGCCAGAGTGCCCGCGTGTTTATCCAGACTGCCGAGGCGGTGTCGCTGTCGGTCCCGCTGTCGGCCGTCACCGCAGAAAACGGTGCGACCTACGTCTGGGTGCTCGGCGCCAACAATACCCTGAAAAAAGCCCCGGTCCGGGTCGGCGCATTCGGTGAGAAAACCGTGCCGGTCCTTGAAGGCCTGAACGCCAGCGATTGGGTGGTGGCCGCCGGTGTTCATGTGCTTCATGACGGGCAGCAAGTGCGCCCGGTGGATCGCTCCAACCGCGTGGTCAAACTGGCGGACAAGGAGTAATCCCCGATGGGTTTCAATCTTTCTGAATGGGCGCTGCGTAATCGCCAGATCGTACTGTTCCTGATGCTCTTGCTGGCAATCGTCGGCGCACTTTCCTACACCAAACTCGGCCAAAGCGAAGACCCGCCGTTCACCTTCAAAGCCATGGTCATTCGCACCAACTGGCCGGGCGCCACCGCTCAGGAAGTCTCGCGCCAGGTCACCGAGCGCATTGAAAAGAAACTGATGGAAACCGGTGAGTACGAACGCATTGTCTCGTTCTCCCGTCCGGGCGAGTCCCAGGTCACCTTCGTTGCTCGCGATTCCATGCACTCGGTGGAAATACCGGATCTCTGGTATCAGGTTCGCAAGAAGATCAGCGACATTCGCCAGACCTTGCCGCCCGGTATTCAAGGGCCGTTTTTCAACGATGAGTTCGGCACCACGTTCGGCAATATCTATGCGCTGACCGGCGACGGCTTTGATTACGCGGTGCTAAAGGATTACGCCGACCGCATCCAGATCCAGCTGCAACGGGTCAAGGATGTCGGCAAGGTCGACTTGCTCGGTTTGCAGGACGAGAAGATCTGGATCGAGCTTTCCAACGTCAAGCTCGCGACCCTCGGATTGCCATTGGCTGCGGTGCAGAAAGCGCTCGAAGAGCAGAATGCGATGTCCACGGCCGGGTTCTTTGAAACCACCAGTGAGCGATTGCAGCTACGGGTTTCGGGGAATTTTCAGACAGTCGACGAGATCAAGAACTTCCCGATCCGCGTAGGCGATCGTACCTTCCGTATTTCCGATGTCGCCGACGTGCGTCGCGGGTTCAACGATCCGCCGGCACCGCGCATGCGCTTCATGGCGGAAAACGCCATTGGTCTGGCCGTGGCGATGAAGGATGGCGGCGATATTCTGGTGCTGGGCAAGGCGCTGGAAATCGAGTTCGACCGTATCCAGCAAAACCTCCCGGCCGGCATGCAGCTACGCAAGGTGTCTGATCAACCCGCCGCGGTGAAAACCGGGGTTGGCGAGTTCGTTCAGGTGCTGGTCGAAGCCCTGGCGATCGTGTTGCTGGTGAGCTTTTTCTCACTCGGTGTGCGCACCGGCATGGTGGTGGCGCTGGCGATTCCGCTGGTGTTGGCGATGACCTTTGCCTGCATGTATTACCTGGGGGTCGGCCTGCACAAGATATCCCTCGGCGCGTTGGTGCTGGCGTTGGGCTTGCTGGTGGACGATGCGATCATTGCCGTGGAAATGATGGCGATCAAAATGGAACAGGGCTTCGACCGCATCAAGGCGGCCAGTTATGCCTGGACCAGCACCGCATTCCCGATGCTCACCGGCACGCTGATCACCGCCGCCGGGTTCTTGCCGATTGCCACCGCGCAATCGGGCACCGGCGAATACACCCGGTCGATCTTTCAGGTGGTGACCATCGCGCTATTGGCTTCGTGGATTGCCGCAGTGGTTTTCGTGCCGTACCTGGGGGAAAAACTCCTGCCGGATCTGGCAAAGATTCATGCCGCCAAACATGGCACCGATCAACCCGATCCGTACGGCACGCCGTTCTATCAGCGTGTCAGGCGCCTGGTGGAGTGGTGCGTGCGCCGGCGTAAAACAGTGATTGTCCTGACCGTGGTGATGTTTATCGCGTCGGTAGTGCTGTTCCGTTTTGTGCCGCAACAGTTTTTCCCGGCCTCGGGCCGACTGGAATTGATGGTCGATCTGAAACTTGCGGAAGGCGCGTCACTGAGCAACACCGCCGACGAAGTTAAACGCCTTGAAGGCTTGTTGAAGGATCACGCCGGCATCGACAACTACGTGGCCTACGTCGGCACCGGATCGCCGCGTTTTTACTTGCCGCTGGATCAGCAACTGCCGGCGGCGAGCTTCGCCCAGTTTGTGGTCCTGGCCAAGACCATCGAGGAACGCGAAACCCTGCGCACCTGGCTGATTGAAACCCTCAATGAACAATTCCCGGCCCTGCGTTCACGGGTCACGCGTCTTGAAAACGGCCCGCCGGTTGGCTATCCGGTGCAGTTTCGGGTGACCGGCGAACACATCGAAGAAGTGCGCGCATTGGCCCGTAAAGTCGCGGCCAAGGTTCGTGAAAATCCGCACGTGGCCAACGTCCATCTGGACTGGGAAGAACCGAGCAAAGTTGTTTACCTGAACGTTGATCAAGACCGCGCCCGGGCGCTGGGCGTGAGCACGGCGAACCTGTCGAAGTTCCTGCAAAGCTCCCTCACCGGTTCCAGCGTCAGCCAGTACCGCGAAGACAACGAATTGATCGAGATTCTGTTGCGCGGCACCGTGCATGAACGCACCGAGCTGTCCTTGCTGCCAAGCCTGGCGGTGCCGACCGATAATGGCCGCAGCGTGGCGCTGTCGCAGATTGCGACCCTTGAATACGGTTTCGAGGAAGGCATCATCTGGCATCGAAATCGCCTGCCGAACGTGACCGTTCGCGCCGACATCTATGGCAAGGAACAACCGGCGACCCTGGTGCAACAAATCCTGCCGACTCTCGAACCGGTGCGTGCTGAACTACCCGACGGCTACTTGCTGGAAGTCGGCGGCACGCTGGAAGACTCTGCCCGCGGGCAGAACTCGGTGAAGGCCGGCGTGCCGTTGTTTATCGTGGTGGTGCTGACCTTGCTGATGCTGCAACTGCGCAGTTTCTCACGCACCGTGATGGTGTTTCTGACAGCGCCGCTGGGCTTGATCGGCGTAACGTTGTTCCTGATGGTGTTTCGTCAGCCGTTCGGTTTCGTGGCGATGCTTGGGACCATCGCGTTGTCCGGTATGATCATGCGCAACTCGGTGATTCTGGTGGACCAGATCGAGCAGGACATCGCGGCCGGGCTCAAGCCGTGGCAGGCGATCATCGAAGCCACGGTGCGGCGCTTCCGGCCCATTGTGCTGACGGCACTCGCGGCGGTGCTGGCGATGATCCCATTGTCGCGCAGCGTGTTCTTCGGGCCGATGGCGGTGGCGATCATGGGCGGGTTGATTGTGGCGACAGCGCTGACGTTGCTGTTTTTGCCGGCGTTGTATGCGGCCTGGTTCAGGGTCAAGAAAGAGCCGGTCTGATTTCCTACGATAATCTCGGACCTCTCTGATATTGAGTCAGCGAGGCCTGAGTGCTGTACTCAAGACTCGGTTTTATGAGTATTTGAGACATCAATGATGAAAAAGCCACCCGTGCTGACAGGGAGGTCGGACCGGGTATTCGATCTGTTGGCACAGACACCCCATAGGGAGCGCCTCTGTGACTACCTCGCCTTGCTCAAACCGCTGGATGATCAGGGACGGTATCTTCCATTCGACGAGTTACGCTACCGCTGGGCGCCAGGAATGGATTCGGGTCTGTGCTGGGCGCTGGTGAAGAAGGCCCGGACTGCACAGTATTCAAGCCTTCTTCCACTTGGCGAGCCAGTGCAGTGGGGCACCTTTGTGCTGACGCCCTTGGCGCAAAAAACCATTTCGGCCGTCGACCGACAAGCCACCACGGCTTCGCTGGAGTACATGACCAGCCAGATTGGTGAGCATGCGCATTTCAGTTATCTGCTCAACGATTTGATCGAAGACGAAGCCATCAGCAGCAGTCAGCTTGAAGGCGCGGCAACCACCACACGGGTGGCCAAGGACATGCTTAAGCGCAAACGCCTGCCGCGCACTCCAGATGAGCGAATGGTCGTAGGCAACTTCAAAATGATGAACTTCGCATGGGAAAAGCGCTACGAGCCGTTAAGTGCTGAGCTGATGACGGCAATGCACCGGGTCGGTGTCGAGGGTATCGACGATGCGCAGTACTCGCCGGGGGCGTTCAGAAACAATGACGATGTGGTCGTGCAGGACGGTGAGGGCAACACCGTTCATACGCCGCCGCCTGCGGCTGGGCTGGAGGCGCGATTACAAGTGTTGGCGGACTGGCTCAACCAATCGCACGACGATCCCGAGCGCGAGGGCTACGTTCATCCTTTGATCAAAGGCATCGCACTGCATTTCGCTCTGGGTTATGAGCATCCTTTTCGTGATGGCAACGGCCGAGTCGCGCGTGCGCTGTTCTACTGGTTCATGTTCAAGAATGATTTTTCGGCGTTTCGCTACATCGCGATCAGCATTTTGCTACGTAATGCGCCGGTGAAGTATGGCCGGTCTTATCTCAATACCGAGGCTGATGATTTAGACCTGACGTATTTCATCGACTTTCAGTGTTCAGTGATTCTGCGCGCTGTCAGTGGTTTTACTGAGGCTTATCGGAAAAGTCTGGCGTATACGGAGCTTTTTGATCGCTGGCTGACCGAATCCGGATTTTTCGATCGTTTGACCGAAAAGCAGCGCGCTATTTACCACGTAGCCAAGAGCGGGATGGCGAAGGAGTTTACGGCCTTCAACGTGAAGGAAAACCTGGACTGTTCGTACGGCGCCGCGTCAGCCACGTTGAACGGGCTGGTTGAGCTGAAAGTGTTCGAGAAAAGGAAGATGGGACGCGAGTGGGTTTTCTTTCTACGGGCTGCATTGACGACCTGATTTCTGTGAGAACAGGCTCGTTCCCACAGGATCAGGTTTGAAGATTACAGCGTACCAAACACCTTCTTCGCCAAACTCGTCGCCGCAGCAGCCGGGTTCTCTCGGATGGTTTGTTCCTGTTTGCCGATCATCTTGAACAAACCATTCAGCGCCTGCTCGGTCACGTAGCCCTCGATATTGGCGTTCTTGGTATCCAGCACGCCCATGGTCGCTGCCTGGCCGGCAAACGTATTGTATTGCTTGGCCAAGCCAACCTGGTCGGTGGCTTGCTTCACGATCGGCAGGAATTTCAGGCGGATCTGTTCGCGGCTGGTCTTGCTCAGGTACTGAGTTGCTGAGTCGTTGCCACCACTGAGAATGCCTTTGGCATCCTCGACGCTCATTTTCTTGACCGCGTCCACCAGGATTGGCTGCGCCTGGGTCACAGCAGTTTCAGCCGCTTTGTTCATGCTGGTTTCAAGCTCAGTGACCTGATCGCCCATGCCGAACTGCTTCATTTTGCTGGCGACTTTACCCAGTTTGCCTGGCAGTTCGATTTTCACGTCCGGGTTGTTGCTGAAGCCGCCCGGTGTGCCTAGTTGTTTGACGGCCAGTTGCGCGCCTTGGGTCAGGGCATCCTTGAGGCCGCCGGTGGCGTCTTTTTGCGACAGGTCAGCAAGCGACAGCGCTAGCGCGCTGGCGGAGATCATCAAGCCTGCGCAGAGGCCGGCAAAGCGAAGGGTAGGGCGGAGCATGGCAGCTTCCTTGTACGAAAGAGGAAATTAGCGGACGGCATCGATGCGAATTATCAGTGGTCACGGGTCGCTGCCGTCAAGCTGTATGGCATGGAGGGCTTTAATACAACGGCGCGAGGGTAGACTTCGATCGTATTGAGATAGTGGTTTTCAATGCCGGTCAGGGTATAGCGTTTACCAGGGATGACGGTGTCCGGATCGTATTCCAGATAAAGCGCCTCAGCCATCTTTTCGCTGATGTGTATTCGGATCAGTTGCGCATTCGTGTCGTCGTGCTCATGCGCCACGATGGTCACCGCTTGTTCAGGCTTAACTTCCTGTGGCGTTTGCGCCTGAATGTAGAGGCGCCCGACAGGACTCAGATGCACGGTTTGTCGGTGCGGCGCAGCATGGACGATCACAAAGTAGTCCAGGTCAATCAACAGCGGAATACCGTTGTGAGTCATGTTTACTGTAATAAGGTATTTAACGCTGATATCGAAATACTTATGTGCAAAAGAAAAATTCCAACGTCCACTGCGCAAGGCGGGAATGCTTGATGTTGCCACACTGATGGGGGGCTTGGTGTTTGCGGTATAGACGCTTATCCGGGTTTCGCCTTCGCCACCTTCAGGGGGGAAATAGTCATCGGGTAAACTAAACGTCAGCGTGACATATTGATCGGTGTTTTGTGCAGTGTTCATCGCGATGTCCTTATCGTGATTGTTTGAGCGGGGCTGTATTAGTTCATATCTGCACAACTAAAAGAACAAGGTTGTTCTTTTAGTTGTTGTCTGGAAGTGACAGGCAGATTAACTAAGCCTGATCCGCCGCATCTTCACTGCGGTGTAACGCCACTTGACGGATCGACAATCGAATCTCCGCTGGCAGCACCCGTTTGGCCACCCCTTCAGCCAGCTCACCCAGCAGTTCGTGATAGCTCAATTTGCCGGCTTCGTCGCGCTTGAGCACATCGAGGTCCAGCATCGTTTGAATGAAGTGTCTGAACAGGCTCTTGTCGAAGAATTCCGGGGCGTTCAAGCCATGCAGGATCGACAGGCGCTGGGCCATGACGGTGCACAGGTCTTCCAGTTCTTCGGCGCTGATACTGTTCTGACCGCTGTTGAGCAACAGCGAAACCGTCATGTAGAAACGCTGTAAGGTCTGGGCGATGCTTTTCGACAGCAAGGTCAGCAACACGAAATGTCGCGAGCTTGGCGCCGGACGCAGGTAGACGTCATTCTCGAAACGCAGCAGGCCTTGTTCGACGAACGCTTCCAGCCATTGATCGATTACGCCATCCAGTTCTTCCAGCGACCAACGAATGAACAGTTCCGATTGCAGGTACGGATACAGCGCGCGGGCGTAGCGCAGGATTTGCTCGCGGCTCATGCGCGACGCGCTCTGGAAGAAACTCGCCAGTAGCGACGGCAGGGCGAAGATGTGCAGCACGTTGTTGCGGTAGTAGGTCATGAGGACGGCGTTCTGCTCGCCCAGGTACAGGATTTTGCCCAGGGCATCACTCTGTTCCGACAACAGGTCCATGTCCTTCACATGCTCGATCAGCGCGCGACCGTCACCTTCCGGCAACGTGGTGTGCGGCGAATAAGGGACTTTGCGCAACAGCGCCAGATACAGGTCGAGCACCCGCGCCATGGCGCGATCATCCAGCGCCAGGCGGCTGGTGGACAGCAAGGCCAGCGCCACGAGGTTGACCGGGTTGATCGCCGCCGCTTCGTTCAGGTGCTGCGCGACTTTGTCGCCGAGGCGGTTGGTGGTTTCGTTGAGCCACGCCGGTTTGAACTGCGGACCCAGTTCCTGTTGGCGCCAGTCCGGCTGTTCGCTGTCGAGGAATTCCGCCAGTTTTATCGGCTCGCCGAAGTTCACCGCCACTTGGCCGAAGCGCTGCTTGAGAGCGCCAATGACTTTGAAGATGTCGAAGATCGATTCTTTCTTCTTGGTCGCCCCGCGCAGTTCGCCGAGGTAAGTCCGGCCTTCGAGTACTCGTTCGTAGCCGATGTACACCGGAATGAACACGATCGGCATGCGCGATGAACGCAGGAAGCTGCGCAGGGTGATTGCCAGCATCCCGGTTTTCGGTTGCAGCATGCGCCCGGTCCGCGAACGGCCGCCCTCGACGAAATATTCGACCGGGAAACCCTTGGTGAACAAGGTGTGCAGGTATTCGTTGAACACCGAGGTGTACAGCGGATTGCCCTTGAACGTGCGGCGCATGAAGAACGCACCGCCACGGCGCAGCAGACTGCCGATCACCGGCATGTTGAGGTTGATCCCGGCGGCGACGTGCGGTGGGGTCAGGCCGTTGCGGAACAGCAGGTACGAGAGCAGCAAGTAGTCGATGTGGCTGCGGTGGCACGGCACGTAGATCACTTCGTGACCTTGTGCGACGTTCTGCACGCCTTCGATGTGGTTGACCTTGATGCCGTCGTAGATCTTGTTCCAGAACCAGCTCAGCACCACTTCCAGGAAGCGGATCGCGGTGTAGGTGTAGTCCGAGGCGATCTCGTTGCCGTAGCGCAAGGCCTGGGCCTTGGCTTTGTCCAGGGAGATGTTTTCGCGCTCGGCTTCGTCGAGGATCGCCTGTTTGACCAGCGGTTGGTTGAGCAGGCCTTTGACCAGGTTGCGACGGTGGGAAATGTCCGGCCCGATCACTGCGGCTTTGAGGTTGCGGAAGTGGACCCGCAGGATCCGCTGGGCCATGCGCACTGTGCGCTCGTGGCCTTTGTTGTGATCGATCAGCTCACGCAGATTAATCGGCGCGGAGAACTGCACGCGGGTCTTGCGCCCCAGGACGATGATGCTCAGCAACCGGCGCAGGCGCCCGGTCACCGCCCAACTGTCGGCGAACAGCAGTTTCCATGGGCTCGATTCGCTGTCTGGCGATTGGCCCCAGAACACGCTGACCGGAATGATCTGTGCGTCTTCGGCAGCGTTCTGGCTCAGGGCGCTGACCAGTCGAGTCAAGGTTGGCGGCGCGCCGCGTTTGTCCTGACGGCCGAGCCAGTCGGGCTCCGGGGTCAGGTAAAAGAACGCGGCGGGCTCCACCAGGTTGCCCACCGAGACCGGCAGTACCGGGCGAGGCAGGCCTGCCTTGGTGCATTCGGTGTCGACCACGGCCAGGTCGGTCAGCGAAGGGTTTTGCAGAACGTAGAACACCGGACGGCTGCGGTCGAGGTTGAGGGTGAACGACGACTGATTGATCGTCTCCGAGCGAACCCAGAGGTACAACAGTCGGCGCAGGGTGCCAAACACAAGACGGCGGAACGGGGAGCGGGTCATACGGCTTCTGCTTGAGTGAGTAAAACCGAGCAATTGCTCGGGCGGCCGATAGTGTGCCGTATTCGCTTAAAATCGGCAAAAAAGCGGCTAAGTAAACTTGAGTTGAGAGTTTTGGCGGCTGTCATATACTCGGCCGTTCAAAATAAAAACAAGGGGAGTACTGACATGGCAACGCGCGAAACCGGCAATGTGAAGTGGTTCAACGACGCCAAAGGCTACGGGTTTATTCAGCGCGAGGACGGGGTGGACGTGTTCGTGCATTACCGCGCGATTCGCGGTGAGGGGCATCGCTCGCTGGCTGAAGGTCAGCAGGTTGAATACGGCGTGGTGACCGGCGAGAAGGGCTTGCAGGCTGAGGATGTTGTGGGGCTGTAAACCTATTAAGGATCGTTCCCACGCTCTGCGTGGGAATGCAGCCCGGGACGCTCTGCGTCCCAGAAGTGGACGCAGAGCGCCCGTTGAGGCATTCCCACGCAGAGCGTGGGAACGATCAGTGTCTCAAGTGGTTTTCCAGGTGATTTCTTCTTCGCCGTCGGCGCTGATGCGCATCCAGCGGTCCGCCGTTTCTTCACCTTCTTCCTCGATCCACGTCCCCGGTGCACAGCGCACTTCAACGTTCAATGCGGCAAAGGCTGCGCGGGCACAGGCGATGTCGTCGTCCCACGGCGTTTGATCGCTTTCCAGGTACAGGCTGTTCCATTTGCCTACCGCCTTGGGCAGCCAGGTGACGGGTACGTTGCCAGCCTTGCACTTGTAAGTCTGACCTTTCTGGACCCAGTCGGTGCACGGGCCCAACGCTTGGCCGAGCCAGGCCGCGATGGCCTTGTAGTCGACGTCGGCGTCTTTCAGGTAAATCTCGATATCGGGTTGGCGCATGGATGTCCTCACTGCGGTCTTGAAAAATCCATTCGCGGATTTAGCCGGCCTCGAGCGTTTGCTCGACACCAAAAATTATTGAAGTACGAAATAATCGTAGCGCATCGAAACAGTGACCTCGAACGGCTCGGCCTGTTCGATTACCGCCGCCCGGCGTTCGGCACTGGCGCGCCAGCCGTGAGGCGTCATGGCCAACAGGTTCGCCCGGTCCTGACCTTTTTCCAGCGTCAGTTTGAACTCCAGGGTTTCGCTGTGCTGCAACGTCATGCCTTCGGGCACCAGGGCCAGGTGCTTGTCGTCGGTGTACTCGCGGACTTCGTCGTAAAGCCGCTCGCGCAACTCCATCAGATGACCGCTGGTGGGCCCGACTTTCATCAAGCCGCCGCCCGGGCTGAGCAAGCGCTTGGCTTCTTCCCAATCCAAAGGGCTGAAGACGCTGGCCAGGAACTGGCAACTGCCGGACGCCAACGGCACCCGCGCCATGCTGGCGATCAACCAGGTCAGTTGCGGATTGCGCTTGCAGGCGCGTTTGACTGCTTCCCGGGAGATGTCCAGCGCGTAACCGTCAGCGTTGGGCAAGGCGTCGGCGATTTGCGCGGTGTAGTAACCCTCGCCACAACCGATGTCGAGCCAGCGCTGCGGCGCGTACTGCGCCGCCAGTTCCGCCAGACGCTTGGCCACCGGCGCGTAATGGCCGGCGTTCAAGAAGTCGCGGCGCGCTTCGACCATCGCCAGGTTATCCCCAGGGTCGCGGCTGTTTTTGTGCTGCACCGGCAACAGGTTCAGGTAACCCTGGCGCGCACGGTCGAAACGATGCCCGGCGGGGCAGGCCACGCCGTTGTCCACCGCGTTCAGCGGTTCGCTGCAGATCGGGCAGGCGAGCATCAGGCGAGCAACTTGATCAGGGTCTGGTAATAGATTTCGGTCAGCACATCGAGGTCGGCGGCCAGTACACGTTCGTTGACCTGGTGAATCGTCGCGTTGACCGGGCCCAGTTCAACCACCTGTGTGCCCATGGTCGCGATGAAGCGACCGTCGGAGGTGCCACCGCTGGTGGACGCCTTGGTTTCGCGACCGGTGACGTCCTTGATGCTCGAGGCCACGGCATCGAGCAGCGCGCCCGGCTCGGTCAGGAACGGCAGGCCGGACAGCGCCCAGTCGATATGCCAGTCCAGGCCATGCTTGTCGAGGATGTCGGCAACGCGCTTTTGCAGGCCTTCAACAGTGGATTCGGTGGAGAAGCGGAAGTTGAACACCGCCACCAGATCGCCCGGGATGACGTTGGTCGCGCCGGTGCCGGAGTTGACGTTGGAGATCTGGAAACTGGTCGGCGGGAAGAAATCGTTGCCGTGGTCCCAGTGCTCGGCAGCCAGTTCGGCCAGCGCCGGAGCTGACAGGTGGATCGGGTTCTTGGCGAGGTGCGGATAGGCCACGTGACCTTGCACGCCGCGTACGGTCAGCTTGGCGCCGAGGGAGCCACGACGGCCGTTCTTGACCACATCGCCCACCAGCGTGGTGCTCGACGGTTCGCCGACGATGCACCAGTCCAGACGTTCCTTGCGCGCCGCCAGGCGTTCGACCACAGCCTTGGTGCCGTGGTGCGCCGGGCCTTCTTCGTCGCTGGTGATCAGGAATGCGACCTTGCCCTTGTGGTCCGGGTAGTCGGCGACAAAGCGCTCGGCTGCCACGGTCATCGACGCCAGACTGCCTTTCATGTCTGCGGCGCCACGGCCGCAGAGCATGCCGTGTTCATCGATCAGCGCGTTGAACGGGTCGATCTGCCAAGCGGTCACGGGGCCGGTCGGCACCACGTCGGTGTGACCGGCGAAGCACAGCACCGGGCCGTCGTGTTTGCCGTGGGTCGCCCAGAAGTTATCCACATCTTCGATGCGCATCGGTTCCAGTTTGAAACCGGCATCGCCCAGGCGCTGCATCATCTGCTTCTGGCAATCGGCGTCGACCGGGGTCACGGACGGACGGCGGATCAGGTCGATGGCGAGTTGAAGGGTCGGCGAAAGGTCGGCGTGGGCCGTCATGGAAAACTCCGGAGATCATGAATGTGGGCGCGGACTAATGTGGGAGCCAGCCTGCTGGCGATGGCGGTGTGGCAGTCAACATAAACTGTGATTGTTACATTGCCATCGCCAGCAGGCTGGCTCCCACAGGGATGGAGATCACGCCAAGCCCTGCAAAATGGCGGTTATCTTAAAGCAAAACGGCGGCCATTGGCCGCCGTTTAGTGCATCTGCAAAGATTTAGACCGCTGGCGCCGTCTCTGTTTCGACCACCGGTTTGGGCAGCGAAGACAGGAACGCCATGATCAGCGCCGCCAGGTACGGCAGTGATTGCACCAGCAACATGGTCACCCAGAAACGCATGTCGTTGCTCGGCAACCCGTTCACCAGGAAGATCCCCAGCGCCGCGCCCCACAACAGCAGCATGATGAATACTTCTTCACGCGCTTCCGAAATCGCCACCCAAAAGCCGTGGTTATCGGCGTTTTTCGGTGTGCGGAAGAACGGAATGCTGCTGGTGAAGAAACCGTACAGCACCGCTTTGGCGATGGTGTGCGACAACGCCAGCCCGGCCAGTGCCGCGCAGAACGCATCCTTGAGGTTGACCCCGACCGCGCGACGGTAGAGGAAGATGATCTTGCCGACCTTGAACACGAACAGCGCCAATGGCGGGATCGCGAAAATCAGCAACGGCGGATCGACCCGCTGCGGCACGATGATCATCGCCGCCGACCACAACAACGCGCCGACAGTGAAGAAGATGTTCATGCCGTCCGCGACCCACGGCAACCAGCCCGCGAGGAAGTGGTAACGCTGGCCACGGGTCAGCTCGGTGCCCTTGCCGCGCAGCAAGCTGGCGGTGTGACGCTTGATGATCTGAATCGCACCATAGGCCCAGCGGAAACGCTGTTTCTTGAAGTCGATAAAGGTATCGGGCATCAGGCCCTTGCCGTAACTGGTGTGGTAATACGCCGCCGACAGGCCTTTCTCGAACACGCGCAGGCCCAACTCGGCATCTTCACAGATGCACCAGTCAGCCCAGCCGAGTTCTTCGAGCACCGAGCGCCGGGTCATGGTCATGGTGCCGTGCTGGATGATCGCGTCACGGTCGTTGCGGGTGACCATGCCGATGTGGAAGAAGCCTTTGTATTCCGCGTAGCAAAGCTTCTTGAAGGTGCTTTCGTTCTGGTCGCGATAATCCTGTGGCGACTGCACCACGGCGATTTTCGGGTCGGCGAAGTGCGGCACCATGTGCTTGAGCCAGTTCGGGTCGACGCAGTAGTCCGAGTCGATCACCGCGATGACTTCGGCATCCTTGGCGGTGTGCGGAATCAGGTAATTGAGCGCGCCGCCCTTGAAACCGGCCAGCGGTGCAACGTGGAAGAACTTGAAGCGCGGGCCGAGGGTTTCGCAGTAATCGCGAACAGGTTCCCAGACCGCCGGGTCCTTGGTGTTGTTGTCGATGATCAGGACTTCGAAGTCCGGATAGTCGAGATTGGCCAGGGCGTTGAGGGTCTGTTTGACCATCTCCGGCGGTTCGTTGTAGCACGGCACGTGGATCGAGACTTTCGGTCGGTAGTCCGACTCGCCGACCACCGGCAGGAATTCGCGCCGACGCTTGTGCGTCCAGACCGCTTCGGCCAGTTCATGCGCCTCGGTCAGCAGAACGATAAAGACCCCGAGTGCGCCGAGGGCGAGCAGGAAACCCACCGTCAGGCTGAACCAGGTGCTGTATTGCTGGCTGTAGTCGTAACCGATCCACACCAATACCGAACCGCAAAGGAACGCGATAAAGGTCAGGAAAGTGCGACCGCGTTGACGCAGGGCCGAGCCGTCAATCATCAGCAACGTCAGGGACAGCAAGGCCAGCACCGCCGAACCGATGGCCAGCACGCGCCATTGCGGGATCGCGACCACCGGGCCTTCGAAGTTGAATTTCTGCTGGCGGGCAGCGTTGAACACGCCCCAGTAAGCGCCCACAGAACCTTCGTCGCTGGCTTTCCACGGCTGGTCAAACGCTTCGATCACGAAGTAGTTGAAGCCCTGGCGATTGAGTTTGTTGACCAATGTGCGCAGGTAGATCGCCTGATCTGCCGGGCTCGCATCGGTGCCGCCACGCATGCGGCCGTTGCTCGGCCAGCCAACCTCCGAGAGCAGCAGCGGCTTTTTCGGGAACATTTTTTTCAGGTCGCGGGCGCGGTCGAGGACGAATTGGCCGGCCTTGTCCACCGGGATGAATTCCCAGTAGGGCAGTATGTGGGCGGCGATCAGGTCGACGTGCTTGGCCAGTTCCGGGTGTTCTTCCCAGACGTGCCACTGCTCGGACGTGGTCACCGGCACCTTCACGGCTGCGCGGACGCGATCGAGGATCACGCTCAGGTCCTTGGCGGTGATTTCCTTACGGAAGATCGCCTCGTTACCGACCACCACGCGAACCACGCTGCGGGACGAGTTGGCAATTTCGATGGCGCGGGTGATCTCGCGTTCGTTGCGTTCCTGGTCCGGACTGATCCAGATCCCCAGCGTTACCCGCAAACCGAACTCTTCGGCCAGTTTGGGAATGTCTTGCAGGGTGCCGTCGACCGAGTAAGTACGGATGTTGTCCGTCAGCTTGCTCATGATCTCCAGGTCACGACGCATTTCATCGTCGCTAGGGTATTGGTCTTTCTGTGGGTACTGGCCTTGTTGAAACGGCGAGTACGAAAAACCGGAGATCTGTTCGGGCCAGTTGGGGGCGGTGACCGGGCGGTTGATCAGCGCCCAGAAGCCGGTAAACAAGGCTGCGATGGCGAGCACCACGACCAGGTTGAGTCCAAATTTACGCGATGACATAGCTATTTCAGGTTCCAAAGGCAGTGGAACGAAGGAACGGTCGGCTGTCGGCCAAGGGGCGCGCATCCTACACCGTGCTTTCACTTACCGTACAGCAGGCAGGGAAAAGCCTGACATTGGGCAATTGGGTTTCACATAAGTTCTTACACTTCTAGCCGGAAGGTGAAAAGTTCTCGCGCGGTGGGCCTATAATGCGCGCCGGTTTTTGGGGTAATGGTCATGAGTACAGAAGATCCGCGGTTTGCCGGCATCGCCCGCTTGTATGGCATCGAGGGCCTTGAGCGCCTGCGCGCCGCCCATGTGGCGATTGTCGGCGTCGGTGGCGTCGGTTCCTGGGCGGCGGAAGCCGTTGCGCGGTGTGGCGTTGGCGAGATTTCGCTGTTTGACCTGGACGACGTTTGCGTCAGCAACGCCAACCGCCAGCTGCACGCGCTGGACAGCACCGTCGGCAAGCCCAAGGTCGAGGTGATGGCCGAACGCCTGCGCGGGATCAATCCGGACTGCACGGTGCACGCGGTGGCGGATTTCGTCACCCGCGAGACCATGGCCGAGTACATCACGCCGAACATCGATTGCGTGATCGACTGCATCGACAGTGTGAATGCCAAGGCCGCGCTCATCGCCTGGTGCAAGCGCCGCAAGATTCAGATCATTACCACCGGCGGCGCCGGCGGTCAGATCGACCCGACGCTGATCCAGGTCTGCGACCTTAACCGCACGTTCAACGATCCGCTGGCCTCGAAAGTACGCTCGACGTTGCGCCGTGATTACAACTTCTCCCGCACCGTGACGCGCCATTACAGCGTGCCGTGCGTGTTTTCCACCGAACAACTGCGCTACCCGAAACCGGACGGCAGCATCTGTTTGCAGAAGAGTTTTGTCGGAGACGGCGTGAAGCTCGACTGCGCGGGCGGGTTTGGCGCAGTGATGATGGTCACGGCGACGTTTGGCATGGTCGCGGCGACCAAGGCTGTGGATAAGATTGTGGCGGGTGTGCGGCGTCCTTCGGATCGCATCAAGCCTCAGGTTTGATCGGTATGGCTGATGGCCTCATCGCGAGCAAGCTCGCTCCCACATTGGAATGCGTTCCCCTGTGGGAGCGAGCTTGCTCGCGATGGCGGTTAGCCCGCCAACTCATTCATCCGCTGTAACACGGCATTGAGGCCGTTACTGCGCGAAGGCGACAGTTGCCGCGAAAGCCCTAGCTGATTGAACCACTCCGGCAAATCCACTTCTCGCAGCTCAGCCGCCGACAAGCCGTTGACCCGCGCCAGCAGCAACGCCACCAACCCGCGAATCAGCCGCGCATCGCTGCTCGCCGCGAACTGCCAGTGACCGTCCTCCAGCGAGCCCACAAGCCACACCTGGCTTTCACAGCCGTGTACACGATTGGCGTCGACTTTATCCTCAGCGCTCAATGCCGGCAGGCGCTCGCCCCATTGCATCAGCAATCGCGCGCGTTGCTCCCAGCTGGAAGCGCTCTGAAAGGTCTCCAGCGCTGTAACGGCCTCGGCGGGCAAGCTCATCGCAGCAACTCCAGGGCCTGATCCAGCGCCTCGAAGAAGCGTTCCAGATCTTCGGAATCGTTGTACAGCGCCAACGACACCCGGATCGCTCCCGCCAGCTCAAAGCTTTTCAGCAACGGCATGGCACAGTGATGTCCGGCGCGAACGGCGATCCCTTGTTCGGTGAGCAAATGCGCCAGATCAGAGTTATGCACACCCTCAACGACAAAACTGGCCAATGCCAGCTGTGGCTTGCCGAGCAATTGAATGCCTTTGCGGGCTTCAAGACCTTTCAATAAATAGTCATGCAGCGCCGCTTCATGGGCGCACACCGCGTCCTGATCGAGCCCCGCCAGATAATCCAGCGTCGCCCCCAGGCCAATCACACTCGCAATCGGCGGTGTACCCGCCTCGAAACCCAGCGGCGCAGGGCGAAAGCGTGCGCTCTGGTAGTCCGCATCCATCACCATTTCGCCGCCAAACTGCCAGTGACGCAATTGTTTCAGCGCTTCATTGCGCCCGAACAACACGCCTAAACCGTCAGGGCCATACAGCTTGTGGCTGGAAAACACATAGAAGTCGCAACCCAGCGCCTGCACGTCATGGCGGCCATGAACCACGCCTTGAGCACCGTCGACCACGGTCAAGGCGTCATGCGCCTTGGCCATCGCCAGCAATGCCGGCAACGGCTGCCAGGCGCCGAGCACGTTCGACAGCTGGCTGACGGCGAGCAAGCGGGTACGTGGATTGATCAAGTGCGTGGCGGCATCGAGGTCAATCAAACCGTCGCCGTCCAGAGGCAGAATCACCAGTTTCAAATCGCGACGTTGCGCCAGTTGCTGCCACGGCAGCAGGTTAGCGTGATGCTCCAGGGCGCTGATGACAATCTCATCGCCTGGATTGAATAAGTGGTCGAGGCCATAAGCCAGGAGGTTCAGCGCGGAAGTCGCGCCGTGGGTGAAGATGATTTGCCCGCAGTCGCCGGCATTCAGCCAGTGAGCGACCTTGCTGCGGCTGGCCTCGAACGCCTGGGTGGCGTGGGCGCCGGGCAAATGTTGCGCCCGATGCACGTTGGCCGCGCCATTGGCGTAGTAATGCGCCAGGGCGTCCAATAGGGCTTGAGGTTTTTGCGTGGTGGCGGCGTTGTCCAGATACGTCTGGTCTTGCCGTTGCAGCGCGGCGATGGCCGGGAAGTCGGCGCGCCAGGGAGAGCGAATCAACATGCTATCGGGCCCTGTTAAACATGGGCGGATGTACGACAAACCCTGTGGGAGCGAGCCGGCTCGCTCCCACAGTGGGTCATTCGACGCTTAGTTGTGAGCGTGCAGCGCTTCGTTCAGTTCGATCGCCGATTTGTGGGTTTTGCATTCCACGGCACCGGTTTCCGAATTGCGGCGGAACAGCAGGTCAGGTTGACCAGCCAGTTCGCGGGCTTTCACGACCTTGACCAGCTGATTTTTTTCGTCCAACAGCGCCACTTTGGTGCCAGCGGTCACATACAGGCCCGACTCAACGGTGTTGCGATCGCCCAACGGGATACCGATACCGGCGTTGGCGCCGATCAGGCAGCCTTCGCCGACCTTGATCACGATGTTGCCGCCGCCCGACAGGGTGCCCATGGTCGAGCAACCGCCGCCCAGGTCCGAGCCCTTGCCGACGAACACGCCAGCCGACACACGGCCCTCGATCATGCCCGGGCCTTCGGTACCGGCGTTGAAGTTGACGAAACCTTCGTGCATCACGGTGGTGCCTTCGCCCACGTAAGCGCCCAGACGAATACGCGCCGCGTCAGCGATACGCACGCCGGCCGGTACTACGTAGTCGGTCATTTTCGGGAACTTGTCCACCGAGAACACTTCCAGCAGCTCGCCGCGCAGGCGGGCTTCCAGTTGATGCTCGGCCAGTTCGGCCAGGTCGATCGCGCCCTGGCTGGTCCAGGCCACGTTCGGCAGCAGCGGGAACACACCGGCCAGGTTCAGGCCGTGCGGCTTGACCAGACGATGGGACAGCAGGTGCAGCTTGAGGTAAGCCTCAGGCGTGGAGGTCAGTTGTACGTCTTCGGCCAGGATCGTGGCGACCAGCGGCTTGTGGCTCTCGGCCAGGCGGGTCAGCAGCGCGGCTTGCGCAGCGTCGACATTTTTCAGCGCTTCAGCCAGTTGCGAGGCCTGGGCGGTGCTGAATGCGATGGCCTGATTGCCTTCGGAGTAACCCAGAACCGGTGCGATGGCAGCGACCAGTTCAGCCGATGGATTGAGCAGCGGCTGCGCGTAAAACACTTCCAGCCATGCGCCTTGACGGTTTTGAGTGCCGACACCAAAGGCCAGGCTGAACAGAGTAGTGGACATGTTGATACCTCTAACAAAATGGAACGGGCTGCTTACTTGAGTGCGGCCGCGTAGATATCTGGCTTGAAGCCAATCAGGGTTCGGTCACCGAGATCAAGCACCGGGCGCTTGATCATCGAGGGTTGTGCGAGCATCAGTTCGATGGCTTTGCGCTGGTCGAGATCGGCTTTGCGTTCGTCGTCGAGCTTGCGAAAGGTCGTGCCTGCACGGTTCAACACCACTTGCCAACCGTGCTCGTCGCACCATTGGGTCAGGTGTTCACGGTCGATTCCGACCGTCTTGTAGTCATGAAAGTCATAGCTGACAGCGTGTTCATCGAGCCAGGTGCGCGCCTTTTTCATGGTGTCGCAGGCTTTGATGCCGAAAAGGTGCAACGTTTTACTTGAAACGGTCAAGGAATTGCCCCCTTTGCAGGTGCTGGAAATTAAAGGTGACGGATTATGCCATGACCCTTGAGTTAAAACCCAAAACCCTGTGGGCGCGAGCTTACTCCCACAGGGTTGTCAGGTTGGGCGCGAGAACGTGCGACATTAGTGCAACGGTCAGCCGGCAGTCTATGCGGCTAATATGGCACTTCGATGCTGTCGATTGCCTGGGAACCCACGCTTTATGCAAACCGCCTACACCGTCCTGATCCTGTTGATGCTGGTTGGCGTTTCACGCCTGATCGGACGGGTAATCCCGCTGCCATTGCCGCTGGTACAGATTGGCGCGGGTGCGCTGTTGGCCTGGCCGACGCTGGGGCTGCATGTGGCCCTGGATCCCGAACTGTTCCTCTTCCTGTTTCTGCCACCGCTGTTGTTCTCCGATGGCTGGCGAATGCCCAAGCGTGAACTTTGGCGCCTGCGCGGGCCGATCCTGACACTGGCGGTGGGGTTGGTGCTGTTCACTGTGGTCGGCGCCGGCTATTTCATTCACTGGTTGTTACCCGGCATTCCGCTGCCAGTGGCTTTTGCCTTGGCGGCGGTGTTGTCGCCCACGGATGCCGTGGCCGTCTCGGCCATCTCCCGGGATCGTCTGCCCACGCCGTTGATGCACATGTTGCAAGGTGAGGCGCTGATGAACGATGCCTCGGGCCTGGTGACGTTCAAATTTGCTTTGGCAGCAGCGGTAACGGGCGTTTTCTCGCTGGCCAACGCCAGTGTGACCTTCGTGTTGGTGGCGGCCGGCGGCCTGGCGGTCGGCGTCGCATTGAGCTGGCTGGTGGGACGTCTGCGTTCGTGGATGATCGCTCGCGGCTGGGATGATCCAGCGACTCATGTGGTGTTTATGTTGCTGCTGCCGTTCGCCGCTTATGTGGTGGCGGAACGTCTCGGTGCATCCGGCATTTTGTCCGCCGTGGCGGCGGGGATGATGCAGAGTTGGCTCGATCTGCTGCCGCGCCAGACCAGCACCCGATTGCTCAATCGCAGTGTCTGGTCGCTGCTTGAGTTTGCCTTCAACGGTTTGATTTTCCTGCTGCTGGGCTTGCAACTGCCGGACATCATCAAGGCCGTGGCCAGCCATGAAACGTCGTTGTGGCCGACACTGCTTTACCGTTGCCTGGACGTGGTCGCCATATTTCTGGTGCTGCTGGTGTTGCGCTTCGTCTGGGTGCAGAGCATCTGGCGCTTGTCTGTTGTGCTGCGGCGCTGGCGCGGCAGGGGAGAGATGACACAAGTGCCGACCGCACGTTCCTGCTGGTTGTTGACGGTCGGCGGGGTGCGCGGGGCCGTGACGCTGGCGGGCATACTGTCGGTACCGTTGCTGTTGGAAGGCAATGCGTTTCCCGAGCGCGATCTGCTGATATTCATCGCCGCCGGCGTGATTCTGCTGTCGTTGATCTCCGCGTGCATCGCGTTGCCTCTGTTGCTGCGCGGCATCGAGAAAAGTCCCGACGACAAGCGCCGTAACGAAGTGCGTGACGCCTGGCGCAAGACTGCCGAAGCGGCGATCCATGCGCTGGAAATCGAAGAGGTCAATCCGCAAGACGCCGCACAGGCCGCGCTGGCTGTGGAACTGAAAGCGCGGATCATGTCCGAGTATCGGCATCAGCTGGAGGTGTTTAACGATTCGGCGGAAGCCCAGGCGCTGGCGTTCCAGATGGACCTGCTGGAGCGACGATTGCGCTTGAAGGCGCTGCGGGCGCAACGCCTTGAGCTTTACAGCCTGAGCCGTCATCACCAGATTGGTGATGACGTATTGCGCGAAGTGCTGGGGGAATTGGACTTGAGTGAAGCCAATCTCGGTGCGGTGAAGTAATACCTTCACCGGTCTCGGTCAGGTTTATGGATAAGCTTGTCGAGCGAACGCGATATCGCCTTCGCTGAGGTGTTTGTTTTGAAGTTGCTCCCAATCGCCAAGGGTGGCGTCGTTTGTTACTTGATAATGCATCACGGAGTGTCGGTCATAGGGGGCATAAGTCGCGTTGTTATCCTTAGGGAGGGGGAATAAGGTGGCGTCTACTGTAGCCCTCGACATTCCATGGTTGCGTTGAAGTGCCTCATAAACTTTTTCCCGGTCCCAAGGAATATCTGCGTCAGGGTGTTGGTGTTCGTGCAGTCGACCCAAAGCGTGACCAAATTCATGGATCACCACGGCACTATAATTTTCATCGGTACTATTGATTCCTAAACCCATGGTGACTTCATTGGCAGGAGTCGTTAATGCATCTGTGCCGATGCGGGAGAACGCCACCTTATCGTAGAAAGGTGAGAGGTCGATGCGAATATCACCTTCAAAGAGTTCGTCGTTATCACTGAGGTCGACGAATTCGAAATTGAGATTGACGTAAGGAGCCCATTGATTGATGGCGTTTTTGACGGTATTGAATAAGTCGTCGTCCCAGCGATTGATGGCAATTTTGAGTGTTCTACCCGTTGCCCAGTACTTCGTGTGCGCGCCAATACTGAGGGTAGGTCTATTTGATTTGCTTTGCGGTGAGTTGCTTTTTCTTTCTTGTGTAGCCGCTTCGTAAGAGGCACGAGGATCAACAGGAGTTTGAATGTCGCACGAAAGAAAATTGTTCATGGTTTATATCCTTATAAACGGTATGGAAGATAAGTGTAATAGTGATGTTTACGTGGTCTTGTAGCGGTTGCTTGATGGGAGGTTAGTTGTTCGGCTGAAGAGGGTAAAGTTTAAAGCGGTTAACTAATATTTCTTTCGTTAAAGCCTGTACTGCATTGCACAGTACAGGCTTGGTTGGTGTTACTTGTGACGCTGGATAAAGGCGCGAATCCGCTCGGCCGCTTCCACGCATTCCGCCAGCGGCGCAACCAGTGCCATGCGCACGCGCCCGGCACCTGGATTGAAGCCGTCAACTTCACGAGACAGATAAGAACCCGGCACCACGGTCACGTGTTCCTCTACAAACAGATCACGGCAAAACGCTTCATCGTCGCCTTCAACGTTCGGCCACAGGTAAAAACCACCGTCCGGGCGCTGCACATCCATCACCGGTCCAAGGATTTCCAGTACCGCATCGTATTTCTCGCGATACAGCGCACGATTGGCGCGCACATGCACTTCGTCGTTCCACGCGGCAACGCTGGCCAACTGGGTCTGAACCGGCATGGCGCAGCCATGGTAGGTGCGGTAGAGCAGGAAGCCCTTGAGGATCTCGGCGTCACCGGCCACAAAACCCGATCGCAGGCCTGGCAGGTTGGAGCGCTTGGACAGGCTGTGAAATACCACGCAACGCTTGAAATCCTTGCGGCCCAGCTCGACGCAGGCGCTGAGCAAGCCGGCTGGCGGCGTTTGCTCGTCGAAGTACAGCTCGCTGTAGCATTCGTCCGCGGCGATAACGAAGTCGTGTTCGTCGGCCAGGGCGATCAGCTTCTTCAAGGTGTCGACCGGAATCAGTGCGCCGGTCGGGTTGCCCGGCGAGCACAGGAACAGGATCTGGCAACGCTTCCAGATGTCTGGCGATACGGCATCGAAATCCGGGTTGAAACCGTTTTCGTCCAGGCACGGCAGGTAATGCGGCTTGGCCCCGGCGAGGAACGCCGCGCCTTCATAGATCTGATAGAACGGATTCGGGCTGACTACCAGCGCGTCGTCGCCACGGTTGACCACGGTCTGGGTGAAGGCGAACAGCGCTTCGCGGGTGCCATTGACCGGCAGCACGTTGCGCGCAGGGTCGAGCCAGCCGCTCGGGACGCTGAAACGGCGTTCGCACCAGGCAGCAATGGCTTCTCGCAGGGCGGGAATGCCAAGGGTGGTCGGGTACACGGCCATCTGATCCAGATTGCTGGCCAGGGCTTCGGCGACAAAGCTTGGCGAACGGTGCTTCGGCTCGCCAATGGACAGCGCGATGGCGCGCTTGTCCGGGTTTGGCGTGACGCTGCCGAGCAGGGCGCGGAGCTTTTCGAACGGGTAGGGCTGCAACTGGTTCAAAGCGTTGTTCATGCGGGGCCTCGTTCAATGTGGGAGCGAGCTTTGTGTGGGCGTCGGGCTTGCCTGCGATTCAGGCGCCTCGGTGTGTCAGATGCACCGAGGTGATGCTATCGCAAGCAAGCCAGCTCCCACAGGGGCTCGTTCCCACAGGGGGGAATGGGTTAACTCAGATGCTGATGCGCGACAATTGGATCTCGGGTTCGTTACTGACGGTCAACTGTTCGACGATTGCATCCTGCAAACGGGTGCACAGCAGCGGGTCGGACAACGGCTGGTTGTTCGCGTCGGTGATAAAGAACACGTCTTCCACGCGTTCGCCGAGGGTCGCAATCTTGGCGTTTTGCAGCGACAGATCGAACTCCAGGAAGATCGTGCCAATGCGCGCCAGCAAGCCCGGGCGGTCCGGAGCACTGAGCTCCAGCACGGTCACCGGACGCTGGGCGTCGTTGTGGATCGTCACCTGCGGCGCGAACGCGAAATGCTTGAGCTGGCGCGGTACGCGGCGCTGGATGATCGTCGGGTAATCGTCGGGGTTGCGCAGGGCTTCGGTCAGGCCTTCACGGATCTGTTTGACCCGCGCCGGGTTGTCGCCAATCGAGTCGCCGTCAGTGTCGAGCACGATATAG
Organism: Pseudomonas sp. IT-P294; assembly: GCF_949767865.1. Taxonomy (NCBI): domain Bacteria; kingdom Pseudomonadati; phylum Pseudomonadota; class Gammaproteobacteria; order Pseudomonadales; family Pseudomonadaceae; genus Pseudomonas; species Pseudomonas sp. IT-P294. The sequence goes on from NZ_CATKQW010000057.1 coordinate 203,461, forward strand.
GTGTCGAGGGTGAACTGGCTGCTGGACGTGATGACCCGGGCGTCGTGAATGTTCAGGTTGAGCTGGTCCATCGCGGCCACGGTCACGGCGAAGAAGTCGTGTTGATCGGGGGCATAAATGAAAATCTGCGTGCCGCCCTCGAATTCGCGCTGGGTGGTTTCCTTGATCAGCACCAGCGGCCCGCCACCAGCGGGTTGCTGGAGGATCGCGTCGGTGTGCCAGGCTACGTCGCCGGCGGTATGACGCAGGAAGTAGTCGTCGCCCAGTTGCGACCACAGCTGTTCGACATCGTCCGGGTCGGTCCCACCGCGCACCAGGATATCCAGGGCTGCGCTCTGGGTCTGGCGGATCTGCATTTCCCGATCCACCGGGTTTTCCAGGCCGCGGCGCAAGGCACGTTTGGTTTCGGTGTAGAGCTGGCGTAACAGGCTGGCGCGCCAGGAATTCCATAACGTCGGGTTGGTGGCATTGATGTCGGCGACGGTCAATACATACAGATAATCAAGACGGGTTTCGTCGCCAACAATCTGGGCGAAGTCATGGATGACCTGCGGGTCGGACAAGTCCTTGCGCTGAGCGGTGGTCGACATCACCAGGTGGTTCTGTACCAGCCAGATGATCAGGCGGCTGTCCCACACTGGCAACTGATGGCGTTGGCAAAAGGCTTCGGCGTCCACTGCGCCGATTTCCGAATGATCGCCGTGCCGACCCTTGCCGATGTCGTGGTACAGGCCGGCGAGGTAAATCAGTTCGGGCTTGGGCAATTTGCCCATGAGCTTGCTGGCCAGCGGGAATTTTTCCGACACCTGTGTGTACTGCAACTTACGCAGGTGCTTGATCAGATTCAGGGTATGGGCGTCGACCGTATAGATGTGGAACAGGTCGTGCTGCATCTGCCCGACAATGAAGCCGAACTCCGGCAGATAACGGCCGAGAATGCCGTAACGGTTCATCCGGCGCAGGTTGCGGTGGATGCCGATCTTGCACTTGAACAGCTCGATGAACAGGCTGGTATTGCGTATGTCGTTGCGGAAGTCGTCGTCGATCAGGTGGCGATGCTCGCGCAGCAGACGAATGGTGTCGGCGCGCACACCTTTGATTTCCGGCTGCTGGGCCATCAGCACGAAAATCTCGAGCATGGCGAACGGTGTGCGGCGGAATACGTTTTCGCTGCGCGCTTCGATGTAACCGTCGTGCAGCTGGAATCGCGAGTTGATCGGCTGCGGTGGCGCCTGATCTTCCGGGGCGAGGATGACTTCTTCGAAGTGCTGGATGATCAGGTCGCTGAGCTGGGCGATGCTCATGACTACCCGGTAATACTGTTGCATGAAGTTTTCGATGGCGTGCTTGGCGTCATCGCCTTCGAAACCCAACAGTCCGGCTATCGAGCGCTGGTGGTCGAACAGCAAGCGGTCTTCGGAGCGGCCAGCGAGCATGTGCAATGCGTAGCGAACCTTCCACAAGAACTCCTGGGACGAGGCCAGCAGGGCGTTTTCACTCTCCACCAGGAAGCCTTCGCCCGCCAGGGCTCGCAGGTTCAGAGTGCCGTACTCGCGACGGGCCACCCACAGAATCGTCTGGATATCGCGCAGGCCGCCGGGCGAACCTTTGACGTTGGGTTCCAGGTTGTATTCGGTGTCGTTGTATTTGTGGTGACGGGCCTTTTGCTCGGCGCGTTTTGCCAGGAAGAAGTCCTTGCTCGGCCACATGTGCGCGGTGCTGGTGACGTCAAGCATGCGCTGGCGCAAACGTTCGGGACCGCAGATGGTGCGGCTTTCCATCAGGTTGGTGACGACCGTCAGGTCGGCGCGGGCCTCGATGGCGCATTCGTCCACGGAGCGAACGCTCTGACCGACTTCCAGGCCGATGTCCCACAACAGCGTCAGAAAACGCTCGATGGAATCACGGAAGATTTCGTGATCGGCGCTGTCGAGCAGGATCAGCAGGTCGATGTCGGAATAAGGGTGCAACTCGCCGCGACCGTAGCCGCCGACCGCGACCAGCGCGATATCGGCGTCTTCGCTCCAGTTGAACTGCTCCCAGGCCTTTTGCAGGATGTTATCGATGAACCAGGCGCGATCCTCGATCAGCCGACGAATATCGCGGCCGTTGCGAAAGCGCCCGTCGAGCACCTCGCGGGCCTGACGGATCGCCTTCTTGAAGGCCGCGATCGGGCTTGCCTTCAAGGCCAGTTCAGCCTGGAACTGGCCGCGGTCGAAGAGTTCGGGATCCACCTGCGGCATCGATTGGCATTCCTGTCTATAAAGCTGGGAGCTGCGCGGTTCGGATCAGGCCGAAACGCGCGGGATGGTGTCGTCGGCGCGCAGGGTGAAGATCTCGTAACCGGTTTCGGTCACCAGCAGGGTGTGTTCCCACTGCGCGGAGAGCTTGCGGTCCTTGGTGATCGCGGTCCAGCCGTCGCCCAGCACCTTGGTATCCGCCTTGCCCTGGTTGATCATCGGCTCGATGGTGAAGGTCATGCCCGCTTTGAGCTCCATGCCGGTGCCAGCGCGGCCGTAGTGCAGGATTTGCGGCTCTTCGTGGAAGACTTTGCCAATGCCGTGGCCGCAGAACTCGCGAACCACCGAGAAACCGTTCTTTTCAGCGTGCTTCTGGATGACTTCGCCGATGTCGCCCAGGCGGCAGCCCGGCTTGACCAGTTCGATCGCCTTGTACATGCATTCCTGGGTGACCTGCGACAGACGCTCGGCCCAGACCGGCACGGTGCCGACATGGAACATGCGGCTGGTGTCGCCGTGGTAGCCGTCTTTGATAACGGTGACATCGATGTTCAGCGTGTCGCCATCTTTGAGCGGCTTGTCGTTCGGGATGCCGTGGCAGACCACGTGGTTGATCGAGGTGCAGATAGACTTGGGGAAGCCTTTGTAGTTGAGCGGGGCAGGGATGGCTTTCTGCTCGTTGACGATATAGTCGTGGCAGATGCGGTCCAGTTCGTCTGTGGTGATGCCCGGCTTGACGTATTCGGCAATCATTTCCAGCACATCGGCGGCCAGTTTGCCGGCGACACGCATCTTTGCAATGTCCTCGGGGGTTTTGAGGGTGACGGTCATACAGGCTCTCTCTGCGCTCGATGGCGCTCGCTAATACGAAATGGGCAATGCGCGATCGATCTTCGCGACCCTTAAAAACGCAATTCTAACAGACGATCAGTGCAAATCTGAGCCTCTGTGCGTCGCTTGTCTCTATAGTTTGGTGCAATCTTGAACGATTCCAAGGGCGCGCATGAAGCTGCGCGTCACGAATTGAGAATCCGGGTTCCGTTTTTTGCAGTCCTGTGATATAAAATGCGCCGCTTTCCGGGGATACCCCGAAAGGCTTAAATCCACACACGTGTCGACACGATGACCTGGGTGCCTTCAGCTGATGCTGCTGGTTGGTCATTGGGATACGTGGAGGCCAAACCCGACTTATTAAGGAACTATCATGTCCCAAGTCAACATGCGCGATATGCTGAAGGCCGGTGTGCACTTCGGTCACCAGACCCGTTACTGGAACCCGAAAATGGGTAAGTACATTTTCGGCGCTCGTAACAAGATTCACATCATCAACCTTGAAAAAACCCTGCCAATGTTCAACGAAGCTTTGACTTTCGTAGAGCGCCTGGCCCAGGGCAAAAACAAGATTCTGTTCGTCGGCACCAAGCGTTCCGCTGGCAAGATCGTTGCTGAAGAAGCAGCACGTTGCGGTTCGCCGTACGTCGATCACCGCTGGTTGGGCGGCATGCTGACCAACTTCAAAACCATCCGTGCTTCCATCAAGCGTCTGCGTGACCTTGAAGTGCAAGCCGAAGACGGTACTTTCGCCAAGCTGACCAAGAAAGAAGCGCTGATGCGCACTCGCGATCTTGAGAAGCTCGATCGTTCCCTGGGTGGTATCAAGGACATGGGCGGTCTGCCAGACGCACTGTTCGTTATCGACGTTGATCACGAGCGCATCGCGATCACCGAAGCCAACAAGCTGGGCATCCCGGTTATCGGCGTAGTCGATACCAACAGCAGCCCGGAAGGCGTTGACTACATCATCCCAGGCAACGATGACGCAATCCGCGCTATCCAGCTGTACATGGGTTCGATGGCTGACGCTGTTATCCGCGGTCGCAACCACGTTGCTGGTGGCACCGAGCAGTTCGCTGAAGAAGCTCCGGCAGCTGCAGCTGAGTAATTAGCGCCTAGGCGTTGACTCAGTAAGCAAAAAGGGGGCTTGGCCCCCTTTTTGCCACCTCGAAAACCGTTTGTCGGTAGCGCAGCTACAGCTTTTGTAACGTGCAGCGACTTACAAAGGTGTTTCGGGAAGAATTGATCGCCCGTTCGATCGGGTGGAATGGTTGAAAACCTATCCAAGAGGAATTTTGAAATGGCAGAGATTACTGCAGCGTTGGTCAAAGAACTGCGCGAGCGTACTGGCGAAGGCATGATGGACTGCAAAAAGGCCTTGACCAAGGCTGGCGGCGACATCGAGAAAGCCATTGATGACATGCGTGCTTCGGGCGCCATCAAGGCTGCCAAGAAAGCAGGCAACGTTGCTGCTGAAGGCGCTATCGCTCTGAAAGAAGACGGTAAATCCGCTGTTCTGCTGGAAGTGAACTCGCAGACCGACTTCCTGGCTCTGCAGGATGACTTCAAGGCATTCGTTGCTGCCAGCGTTGAAAAAGCATTCGCTGACAAGCTGACTACCGTTGAGCCTCTGGTTGAAGCTCAAGAAGCTGCTCGCCTGGTACTGGTCGGCAAGGTTGGCGAAAACGTCAACATCCGTCGCCTGGTTCGCGTTGAGGGTGATGTTGTTGGTGGCTACCTGCACGGCAACAAAATCGGTGTAGCGGTTGTTCTGAAAGGCGGCAACGTAGAGCTGGCTAAAGACATCGCAATGCACGTAGCAGCCAGCAACCCTGAATTCCTGCTGCCTTCGGAAGTTTCGGCTGAAGCGATCGAGCGTGAAAAAGCTGTGTTCCTGCAGCTGAACGAAGAAAAAATCAAAGGCAAGCCAGAAAACATTGTTGAGAACATGGTCAAAGGCCGTATCAGCAAGTTCCTGGCCGAAGCAAGCCTGGTTGAGCAGGCGTTCGTCAAGAACCCTGAAATCAAGGTTGGCGAACTGGCCAAGAAAGCCGGTGCAGAAATCGTTTCTTTCACCTACTTCAAAGTAGGCGAAGGCATCGAGAAGCCGGTCGACAACTTCGCCGAAGAAGTTGCTGCCCAGCTGGCTGCCGCCAAGCAATAAGACAGTTTTCAACTGTCGCCCTGAAGAGGCTGCCCGCTTACGCGCGCAGCCTCTTTTCAGATGGGGCACCAATTTTTAATTGGTTTCCGTTTGGAACTGGCTTACAAAGCCATGTTCCGATGGCGCTGAAGCAGCGCCAAGCTAGAGTGAACGCCAGCTGTAAACAGCTCGCAAAGAATTTTTAAAATACGCCGCAGGAGAGATTCGCAATGGCTCAGCAGGGCAGTGGTTATCAGGCTCGCTATAAACGCATTCTACTCAAGCTTAGCGGCGAGGCCCTGATGGGGTCCGAAGAGTTCGGGATCGATCCCAAGGTGTTGGATCGCATGGCACTTGAAGTCGGCCAACTGGTCGGTATCGGTGTCCAGGTCGGCCTGGTGATTGGTGGCGGCAACCTGTTTCGCGGTGCAGCGCTGAGCGCGGCCGGCATGGATCGGGTGACTGGCGACCACATGGGCATGCTGGCCACTGTGATGAACGCCTTGGCCATGCGCGACGCACTGGAACGTGCCAATATCTCGGCAATCGTGATGTCGGCCATTTCCATGGTGGGTGTGACTGATCACTATGATCGCCGCAAAGCGATGCGTCACCTGAACGCCAAGGAAGTTGTTATTTTCGCGGCCGGTACCGGCAACCCGTTCTTCACCACGGATTCGGCAGCCTGCCTGCGTGCAATCGAAATTGACGCCGACGTTGTGCTCAAGGCGACCAAGGTCGATGGCGTTTACACTGCAGATCCATTCAAAGACCCGCATGCCGAGAAGTTCGATCATCTGACTTACGATGAAGTGCTGGATCGCAAGCTGGGCGTGATGGATCTGACGGCCATTTGCCTGTGCCGAGACCACAAGATGCCGTTGCGCGTCTTTAACATGAACAAGCCCGGCGCCCTGCTGAACATCGTGCATGGCGGCGCTGAAGGGACCCTGATCGAGGAAGGCCAACAATGATCAATGAAATCAAGAAAGACGCTCAAGAGCGTATGAAGAAATCCGTCGAGTCGCTGTTGCACAACTTCGGCCGCATTCGTACCGGCCAGGCGCACCCAAGCATTCTTGAAGGCGTGATGGTGCCGTATTACGGTTCCGACACCCCGATCAAGCAAGTGGCGAACATCACCGTCAAGGACGCCCGTACCCTGCAAGTCGTTGCCTTTGAGCGCAACATGCTGGGCGCCGTCGACAAGGCCATTGGTAGTGCCGGTCTGAACCTCAACCCGACCAACCTGGGCGAGTTGTTGCTGATCTCCATGCCAGCCCTGACTGAAGAAACCCGCAAGGGCTTCACCAAGCAGGCGCGTGATGTTGCAGAAGACGCCCGTGTTGCTGTGCGCAACATCCGTCGCGATGCAAACAGCTCGCTGAAGGATCTGGTCAAGGAAAAGGAAATCAGCGAAGACGAAGAACGTCGTGCAACTGGCGAGATCGACGATTTGACCAAGAAGTATGTGGCTGAAATCGATGCGAATCTGGCGCAGAAAGAAAAAGACCTGATGGCCGTATAAGGGTCGCGTTTTCATGGAAAAGACTAAGCAGACTGCACCGTCCGCGGTGCCGCGCCATGTCGCGATCATCATGGATGGGAACAATCGCTGGGCGAAAAAACGCTTTATGCCCGGTGTCGCCGGTCATAAAGCGGGCGTGGATGCCGTTCGTGCAGTGATTGAGGTATGCGCCGAGGCCAAGGTCGAGGTGTTGACGCTGTTCGCTTTCTCCAGCGAGAACTGGCAGCGCCCCGCCGATGAAGTCAGTGCCTTGATGGATCTGTTCTTCAAGGCGTTGCGTCGCGAGGCCAAGCGCCTCAACGACAACAACATCAGTTTGCGCATCATCGGTGATCGTTCGCGTTTCCATCCCGAGCTTCAGGCTGCGATGCGTGAAGCCGAAGCGATGACCGCCGGAACCAACCGCTTTGTCTTGCAGATCGCCGCCAACTACGGTGGTCAGTGGGATATTGCGCAAGCCGCGCAGCGTCTGGCGCGCGAGGTTCAGGCCGGGCATCTGCGTCCGGAGGACATCACTCCCGAGTTGTTGCAGACTTGCCTGGCCACCGGCGACCTGCCGTTGCCGGACTTGTGCATTCGCACCGGGGGCGAGCACCGCATCAGTAACTTCCTGCTGTGGCAACTGGCCTACGCCGAGTTGTATTTCTCCGACCTGTTCTGGCCGGACTTCAAACACGAAGCCATGCGTAACGCACTGGCCGATTACGCTTCTCGTCAGCGCCGCTTCGGTAAAACGAGCGAGCAGATCGAGGCTGGGGCCCGCGTTTAATGCTTAAACAACGAATCATCACCGCGCTGATCCTGCTGCCGATCGCTTTGTGCGGGTTTTTCCTGCTCGAAGGCACAGGCTTTGCGCTGTTCATCGGGCTGGTCGTGACCCTCGGCGCGTGGGAGTGGGCTCGCCTGGCAGGCTTCACCGCCCAGCCGATTCGCATCGCCTACGCGGCCGTGGTCGCATTCATCCTGTTTATCATGCACATCCTCCCGGGGCTCGCGCCTTGGGTCCTGGGCGCTTCGGTGCTTTGGTGGGGCGTGGCGACGTATCTGGTGCTGACTTACCCGCGTTCCAGCGAACACTGGGCCAGTGCCGCCTGCAAACTGGTGATCGGTTTGTTGATTCTGTTGCCGGCTTGGCAAGGTCTGGTCCAGATCAAGCAGGAGCCTTTGGGTAACTGGCTGATCATGGCGGTGATGGTGCTCGTCTGGGGGGCCGATATCGGCGCGTACTTCTCCGGTCGGGCCTTCGGCAAGCGCAAGCTGGCGCCGAAGGTCAGTCCCGGCAAGAGCTGGGAAGGTGTGTACGGTGGCTTGCTGCTGAGTCTGGTGCTGGCGGCAATCGTAGGCGTGGCGCGTGACTGGAGTTTCGTACAGATATTGATGGGCCTTTTGGGATCGGCGGTGATCGTGTTTATCTCTGTGGTGGGCGACCTCACCGAGAGCATGTTCAAGCGTCAATCGGGGATCAAGGACAGCAGTAACCTGCTGCCAGGGCACGGCGGCGTGCTGGACCGGATTGACAGCCTGACGGCTGCGATCCCGGTGTTCGCTGTGCTGTTGTGGATGGCTGCACCATGAGCCGCCCTCAACAGATAACCGTTCTGGGGGCTACCGGGTCGATTGGTCTGAGCACGCTCGATGTGATCGCTCGCCATCCGGAGCGCTTTCAGGTTTTCGCCTTGAGCGGGTTCTCCCGCTTGAGTGAGCTGCTGGCCTTGTGCGTGCGTCATACGCCGCGATTTGCGGTCGTGCCGCAAGCGGCCACTGCCCGAACCCTGCAGGACGACTTGCGCGCTGCCGGCCTGTCGACCCGCGTGCTGGTAGGGGAGGAGGGGCTGTGTCAGGTCGCCGCCGATCCCGAGGTCGATGCGGTCATGGCAGCTATCGTCGGTGCGGCAGGCTTGCGTCCGACGTTGGCGGCGGTTGAGGCTGGCAAGAAGATCCTGCTAGCCAACAAAGAAGCGCTGGTGATGTCCGGTGCTCTGTTCATGCAGGCTGTGCGCAAAAGCGGTTCGGTGCTGCTGCCGATCGACAGCGAGCACAACGCGATTTTCCAGTGCATGCCGCAGGATTTCGCCCGAGGGCTTGGCGCGGTCGGTGTGCGTCGGATTCTGCTGACAGCCTCTGGCGGTCCGTTCCGACAGACGCCGTTGGCCGAACTGGCGCATGTTACCCCTGAGCAAGCGTGCGCCCACCCGAACTGGTCCATGGGTCGCAAGATCTCGGTCGATTCGGCCAGCATGATGAACAAAGGGCTCGAATTGATCGAAGCCTGCTGGTTGTTTGATGCCAAGCCATCCCAGGTCGAAGTGGTCATTCACCCTCAAAGCGTGATTCATTCGCTGGTCGACTATATCGATGGTTCGGTGCTGGCGCAGTTGGGCAACCCCGACATGCGCACACCGATTGCCAACGCCCTGGCCTGGCCTGAGCGGATTGATTCGGGTGTAGCGCCGCTGGATCTGTTCGCCATCGCTCGCCTGGACTTTCAGGCTCCCGACGAAGAGCGTTTCCCTTGCCTGCGCCTTGCGCGTCAGGCGGCTGAGGCTGGCAACAGCGCTCCGGCCATGCTGAATGCAGCCAATGAAGTGGCTGTGGCGGCGTTTCTCGACGGACGGGTTCGCTATCCGGAAATCGCGAGTATCATCGAAGAAGTGTTAAACCTCGAACCTGTTGTGGCGGTGAATGATCTAGAGACAGTGTTCACGGCGGACGCGAAAGCGCGAGAACACGCCGGACAGTGGTTGAGTCGTCACGGGCGGTAAGTGCTGAAATACGTTGCCCCATGCAGCACTGGATAGGATTGCGGAGAAAGTAGATGAGCGCGCTCTATATGATTGTCGGCACCCTGGTAGCCTTGGGCGTGCTGGTCACCTTCCACGAGTTCGGCCATTTCTGGGTCGCGCGTCGCTGTGGGGTCAAAGTGCTGCGTTTCTCCGTGGGTTTTGGCCTGCCATTGCTGCGTTGGCACGACAGGAAAGGCACCGAGTTCGTGGTGGCTGCCATTCCTTTGGGCGGCTACGTCAAAATGCTCGACGAGCGCGAAGGCGAGGTGCCGGCCGATCAGCTCGATCAAGCCTTCAATCGCAAATCCGTCCGTCAGCGTATTGCTATCGTGGCGGCGGGCCCGATTGCCAACTTTCTGTTGGCGATGGTGTTTTTTTGGGTGCTGGCCATGGTCGGCAGCCAGCAAGTGCGTCCGGTTATCGGCGCGGTCGAGTCGGGCAGCATTGCCGCGCAGGCGGGTTTGAGCGCGGGTCAGGAAATCATTGCCGTCGACGGTGAGCCGACTTCCGGCTGGGCTGCGGTGAATCTGCGACTGGTTCGGCGTCTGGGCGAAAGCGGTTCTCTTCAATTGTTGGTGCGCGAGCAGGGTTCCACGGCGGATTCGCCTCGCGAGCTGATGCTGAACAAATGGCTCAAGGGCGCAGACGAGCCGGATCCCATCCGCTCGTTGGGTATTCGTCCTTGGCGTCCGGCGTTGCCGCCGGTGTTGGCCGAGCTGGATCCGAAGGGCCCTGCGCAGGCAGCGGGCCTGAAAACCGGTGACCGGCTGCTGAGCCTTGATGGCAAGGCGCTCGATGACTGGCAACAAGTGGTTGATACGGTGCGTATGCATCCTGATACCAAAATCCTGCTGCGCGTCGAGCGCGATGGTGCTCAAATCGACGTCCCAGTGACTCTGGCCGCTCGCGGCGAGAGCAAGGCACCCACCGGTTATATGGGCGCCGGGGTGAAAGCAGTCGATTGGCCACCAGAGATGATCCGCGAAGTCAGTTACGGTCCTGTGGCCGCGATTGGGGAGGGGGCTCAACGTACCTGGACCATGAGCGTACTGACCCTCGATTCGCTCAAGAAAATGTTGTTCGGTGAGCTCTCGGTAAAAAACTTGAGTGGACCGATAACCATTGCTAAAGTGGCGGGCGCTTCTGCCCAGTCGGGTGTCGCTGATTTCCTGAATTTCCTTGCTTATCTGAGTATTAGCCTGGGGGTTCTGAATTTGTTGCCTATTCCTGTACTGGATGGGGGGCATTTGTTGTTTTATCTGATCGAGTGGGCGCGTGGTCGTCCCTTGTCGGATCGGGTGCAGGGTTGGGGGATACAGATCGGTATCAGTTTAGTGGTCGGGGTGATGTTGCTTGCTCTGGTCAATGATTTGGGCCGTCTGTAACACTTCGCTGAATTGCGAATCTGCCGCATTTTGCGGCAGTTTGTTTATTGCCAGTTGGAATAAGAAAGGACTTCATGAAACGTCTGCTGCTAACTGCGGTTCTCACCGTATTGATGATCGCCGAAGTTCACGCCGAGTCCTTCACTATCTCTGATATTCGCGTCAATGGCCTCCAGCGGGTCTCCGCGGGTAGCGTCTTTGGTGCTTTGCCGTTAAACGTCGGTGAACAGGCGGACGATCGTCGCCTGGTGGAATCCACTCGTGCGCTGTTCAAAACCGGGTTCTTTCAAGATATCCAACTGGGCCGTGAAGGCAACGTCCTTGTCATCACGGTAGTCGAGCGTCCGTCGGTCGCCAGTATCGAGATCGAGGGTAACAAGGCGATCTCCACTGAAGACCTGATGAAGGGCCTCAAACAATCCGGTCTGGCTGAAGGCGAGATCTTCCAGCGAGCCACCCTCGAAGGTGTCCGTAACGAGCTGCAGCGCCAATATGTCGCCCAGGGTCGCTACTCGGCTACCGTCGACACCGAAGTGGTGCCGCAGCCGCGTAACCGCGTTGCCCTGAAGGTCAATATCAACGAAGGCACCGTTGCCGCTATCCAGCACATCAACGTGGTGGGTAACACGGTCTTCCCTGATGAGGACCTGATCGACCTGTTCGAGCTCAAGACTACCAACTGGCTGTCGTTCTTCAAGAACGACGACAAGTACGCTCGTGAAAAACTCTCCGGTGACCTGGAGCGTCTGCGCTCCTACTACCTGGACCGTGGCTATATCAACATGGATATCGCTTCGACCCAGGTGTCCATCACCCCGGACAAGAAACACGTCTACATCACTGTCAACGTCAACGAAGGCGAAAAATACACCGTTCGTGACGTCAAGCTGAGCGGCGACCTGAAAGTCCCTGAAGACCAGGTCAAGTCGCTATTGCTGGTTCAGAAAGGCCAGGTGTTCTCGCGCAAGCTGATGACCACCACGTCCGAACTGATCACCCGTCGTCTGGGTAACGAGGGCTACACCTTCGCCAACGTCAGCGGCGTGCCTCAGCCTCACGATGAAGACCACACAGTGGACATCACTTTCGCTGTTGATCCGGGCAAGCGTGCTTACGTCAACCGTATCAACTTCCGTGGCAACACCAAGTCCGAAGACGAAGTGCTGCGCCGCGAAATGCGTCAGATGGAAGGCGGCTGGGCTTCGACCTACCTGATCGACCAATCCAAGACTCGTCTTGAACGCCTGGGCTTCTTCAAGGAAGTCAACGTCGAAACCCCGGCCGTACCGGGCGTCGATGACCAGGTCGACGTGAACTACAGCGTTGAAGAACAGGCTTCCGGTTCGATCACTGCCAGCATCGGTTTTGCCCAGAGCGCCGGTCTGATCCTCGGCGGTTCGATCACCCAGAACAACTTCCTGGGTACGGGTAACAAGGTCAGTATCGGCTTGACCCGCAGCCAATACCAAAGCCGTTATAACTTCGGTTATGTCGACCCGTACTGGACTGCCGATGGCGTCAGCCTGGGTTACAACGCCTTCTATCGCACCACCGACTACAAAGACCTTGATGTCAACGTAGCGAGCTACGCCGTAGACAGCCTGGGTGCAGGTGTCAGCGTTGGTTATCCGATCAGCGAGACGTCGCGTCTGACGTTTGGTTTGTCTGCACAACAAGACAAGATCAAGACCGGTCTCTACACCGTCGACGAAATCTTCGACTTCGTTAACAAGGAAGGCGATCAATACCTCAACTTCAAGGCATCGGCCGGTTGGTCTGAATCCACCTTGAACAAAGGTGTGCTGGCAACCCGTGGTCACTCCCAGAGCTTGACTGCAGAAGCCACGACGCCGGGCAGCGACTTGTCGTTCTTCAAGCTCGATTACCGCGGTCAGTTGTTCCAGCCGCTGTCTGAAAATTACACCATGCGCCTGCACACCGAATTGGGTTATGGCGATGGTTATGGTGATACCGACGGCTTGCCGTTCTATGAAAACTACTATGCTGGTGGTTTCAACTCGGTTCGTGGTTTCAAGGACAGCACCCTGGGGCCTCGTAGTACGCCGAGCCGTGGCGTGAACCCGGGCACCTCGGTCGACCCGGACCAGAAACCACTGCCGTTTGGTGGCAACGTCCTGATTCAAGGTGGTGTAGAAGTTCTGTTCCCGATGCCGTTCGTGAAAGATCAGCGTTCCTTGCGCACTTCGGTATTCTGGGACGTAGGTAACGTGTTCGATTCGACTTGCAAGCAGAGCACCAACGCCGATGGCTCGAAGTCCAACACTCAGTGTAATGACGTCAGCTTGAGCAATATGGCCAGTTCGGTGGGTGTCGGTGTGACTTGGGTTACCGCCCTTGGTCCGTTGAGCTTCGCCTTGGCGATGCCAGTCAAGAAGCCGGACAGCAATGCCGAGACTCAAGTGTTCCAATTCTCCCTCGGCCAGACGTTCTAAGCGTCTGACCCAAGATAACGACAATGGATTTTGTAGGAGTGCATCGTGCGTAAGTTGACTCAATTGGTTCTCTTGGCAACCGTATTGGTAGCAGGTCCGGCTTTTGCCGACATGAAAATCGCCGTTCTGAACTATCAGATGGCGCTGCTGGAATCCGATGCTGCCAAGAAATACGCCGTGGATGCCGAGAAGAAATTTGGTCCGCAACTGACCAAGCTCAAGACGTTGGAAAGCAGCGCCAAAGGCATTCAGGATCGTCTGATGGCCGGTGGCGACAAGATGCAGCAAGGCGAGCGTGAACGCCTTGAACTCGAGTTCAAGCAAAAGGCCCGTGACTTCCAGTTCCAGTCCAAGGAACTGAACGAAGCCAAAGCCGTTGCCGACCGTGAAATGCTGAAGCAGCTCAAGCCGAAACTGGACAGCGCTGTGGAAGAAGTCATCAAGAAAGGTGCTTTTGACCTGGTCTTCGAGCGTGGCGCAGTGATTGATGTCAAACCTCAGTACGACATCACTCGCCAGGTTATCGAGCGCATGAATCAGCTGAAGTAATCCATGACAGCGACTATAAAGCTCGGCCAGTTGGCCGAGTTCCTTGGCGCCACGCTACGTGGCGACCCGGAGAAAGAAATTACTGGGCTAGCCACTTTGCAAGAGGCTGGCCCAGCTCAGTTGAGCTTTCTCGCAAATCCCCAATACCGTAAATACCTGGTGGACTGCCGGGCTGCAGCCCTGTTGCTGAAGGCCGCTGACGCAGAAGGTTTTGTCGGTGATGCCCTGGTGGTGCCTGATCCGTATCTGGCCTACGCGCGAATTTCCCATCTGTTCGATCCCAAGCCCAAGGCGCCTGCCGGTATTCACCCGACAGCCGTCGTGGCCCTGGACGCAGTGGTGGATCCGGCGGCGAGTATCGGTGCTTTTGCCGTAATCGAAAGCCAGGCGCGTATTGCTGCGGGTGTGACCATCGGAGCGCATTGCTTCATTGGTGCCCGTTGCGAAATTGGCGAAGGCGGCTGGCTGGCTCCGCGGGTCACGCTGTACCACGACGTTCGTATCGGCAAACGGGTCGTGATTCAGTCCGGTGCCGTACTCGGTGGCGAAGGCTTCGGTTTTGCCAACGAAAAGGGTGTCTGGCAGAAAATTGCGCAGATTGGCGGCGTTCTGGTTGGTGATGACGTGGAGATTGGCGTGAATACCGCTGTCGACCGCGGCGCACTGGCCGATACCATTCTGGGTAATGGCGTTAAGCTCGACAACCAGATTCAGATCGCCCACAACGTGCAGGTGGGTGATCACACCGCAATGGCGGCGTGCGTCGGGATTTCCGGCAGCACCAAAATCGGCAAGCATTGCATGCTCGCCGGTGGCGTTGGGCTGGTGGGGCATATCGAAATTTGCGACAACGTTTTTATCACCGGGATGACCATGGTGACCCACTCGATTACCGAAAAGGGTTCCTATTCTTCCGGTACGGCGATGCAACCAGCGGCCGAATGGCGCAAAAGCGCGGCCCGTATCCGTCAGCTCGATGACATCGCGCGACGTTTGCGACAGCTGGAAAAGCGTGTGGGGGAAGTGACCCCTGACGGTAATGCTTCATCAGATGGCTGATACCATTTCCATATCAAGTGTGCACAGCCGCTAGACTGCCTCCTTGATTTGCTAGAGGGGCGCGCGTCAGTCGCGCGCTTCCAATCTTTACATAGGCTTCCCCCCGAAATGATGGACATCAACGAGATTCGCGAATACCTGCCCCACCGTTACCCGTTCCTGCTGGTGGACCGAGTCGTGGAACTGGATGTGGAAGGCAAGCGCATTCGCGCCTACAAGAATGTCAGCATCAACGAGCCGTTCTTCAATGGTCACTTTCCTGCGCATCCAATCATGCCGGGCGTGTTGATCATCGAAGCGATGGCTCAGGCTGCCGGTATCCTTGGCTTCAAAATGCTCGACGTGAAGCCTGCCGACGGCACGCTTTACTACTTCGTCGGCTCTGACAAGCTGCGTTTTCGCCAGCCCGTCACCCCAGGCGATCAGTTGATCCTCGAAGCCCGCTTCATCAGCTGCAAGCGTCAGATCTGGAAGTTCGAGTGCCAGGCTTCGGTCGATGGCAAGCCAGTCTGCTCCGCTGAAATCATCTGCGCGGAACGCAAACTATGAGTTTGATTGACCCTCGCGCAATCATCGATCCGACGGCCATTCTGGCCGACGACGTTGAGGTCGGCCCTTGGTCGATCGTCGGCGCAGGTGTGGAAATCGGCGAGGGGACGGTGATCGGGCCGCATGTAATTCTCAAGGGCCCGACCCGAATCGGTAAGCATAACCGCATCTACCAGTTTTCTTCGGTAGGTGAGGACACGCCCGATTTGAAATACAAAGGTGAAGAAACCCGCCTGGTCATCGGTGACCACAACGTCATCCGTGAAGGCGTGACGATTCACCGCGGGACCATTCAGGACCGCTCGGAAACGACACTGGGTGATCACAACCTGATCATGGCCTATGCCCACATCGGTCACGACAGCGTTATCGGCAATCACTGCATCCTGGTCAACAACACTGCGTTGGCAGGTCATGTGCACGTCGAAGACTGGGCGATCCTGTCCGGTTTTACCCTGGTTCACCAGTATTGCCACATTGGCGCCCACAGCTTTTCCGGCATGGGCACCGCCATCGGCAAAGACGTTCCCGCCTACGTCACGGTGTTCGGCAACCCCGCCGAAGCCCGCAGCATGAACTTCGAAGGCATGCGCCGTCGTGGGTTCAGCGAAGACGCGATCCACGCCCTGCGTCGTGCCTACAAGGTGGTTTACCGCCAGGGCCTGACGGTTGAGCAGGCGCTCGCCGAGTTGGCCGAGCCTTCGGATCAGTTCCCGGAAGTCGCGGTGTTCCGTGACTCCATCCAGTCTTCGACCCGCGGCATCACTCGTTAATCATGGCCAATCTGCGTATTGCACTGGTGGCAGGTGAGGCTTCCGGTGACATTCTGGGCGCCGGTCTCATGCGCGCGCTCAAAACTCAGTATCCGGCCGTGGAATTCATCGGTGTCGGTGGCCCGCTGATGCAGGCCGAAGGCCTGGTCTCGTATTTCCCGATGGAACGGCTTTCGGTCATGGGGCTGGTGGAAGTGCTGGGTCGGCTTCGCGAGTTGCTCAAGCGTCGCAAGCAGCTGATCGCCGACCTGATCGCCGAGAAACCGGACGTGTTCATCGGTATCGATGCCCCGGACTTCAACCTCAATATCGAACTCAAGCTGCGTCAGGCCGGGATCAAGACCGTGCATTACGTCAGCCCGTCGGTCTGGGCCTGGCGACAGAAGCGGGTGCTGAAGATTCGTGAAGGTTGCGACCTGATGCTGACGCTGTTCCCGTTCGAAGCCAAATTCTACGAAGAGAAGGGCGTACCGGTGCGATTTGTCGGGCATTCGCTCGCCGACGCCATACCGCTGCAAGCCGATCGTGCCGCCGCACGGGCAGAACTCGGTCTGCCGGACGGGCCGCTGGTCGCGTTGATGCCGGGCAGCCGTGGCGGCGAAGTTGGCCGTCTCGGTGCGTTGTTCCTCGATACCGCCCAGCGCCTGCGTGCGATGCGTCCTGGCGTTCGGTTCGTCATGCCATGCGCCAGTCCTGAGCGCCGCGCGCAACTGGAAGCATTGCTGGTTGGCCGCGATCTGCCGTTGACCTTGCTTGATGGCAAATCCCATCTGGCCCTGGCTGCGTGTGATGCGGTGCTGATCGCTTCCGGAACCGCGACCCTTGAAGCGTTGTTGTACAAGCGGCCGATGGTGGTTGCCTATCGACTGGCGCCGCTGACGTTCTGGATTCTCAAGCGCATGGTGAAAAGTCCTTATGTTTCCTTGCCGAACTTGCTGGCCCAGCGTCTGTTGGTGCCCGAGTTGTTGCAGGACGACGCCACGGTCGAAGCGTTGGCCCAAACACTTTCGCCATTGATCGAAGGCGGTGAAGAGCAAACGCGCGGCTTCGACGAAATTCACCGGACCTTGCGTCTGGATGCCTCCAACCAGGCTGCGGATGCAGTGCTGAAACTGATCGGCCAAGTACAATGAGTAAGACAAGCATGCAGATGGGGCTGGATTTCAACTTGGTCGCTGAAGTGGAAGATTTGGTCGCCGGTGTCGACGAAGTCGGTCGCGGTCCGCTCTGCGGTGCCGTGGTCACGGCTGCGGTGATTCTCGATCCGAATCGGCCGATCCTCGGCTTGAACGATTCGAAGAAGCTCACCGAAGCCCGTCGCGAAAAGCTCTACGACGAAATCTGCGAAAAAGCCCTGAGCTGGTGCATCGCCCGGGCTGAAGTCGAAGAAATTGACGAGTTGAATATCCTCCACGCCACCATGCTGGCCATGCAGCGCGCAATCGAAGGCCTGCACATTCAGCCGAAGCTGGCGATGATCGATGGCAACCGTTGCCCGAAACTGTCCATGCGCGCCGAAGCAGTGGTGCAGGGTGATAGCAAGGTGCCGGCCATTGCGGCAGCCTCGATTCTAGCCAAGGTCAGCCGCGACCGTGAAATGGCGGCGTTCGAACTGATTTACCCGGGTTACGGGATCGGCGGCCACAAAGGCTACCCGACGCCCGTTCATCTGGAAGCGCTGGCCCGACTGGGGCCGACGCCTATTCACCGCCGTTCGTTCGCCCCGGTTCGCCTGGCGTACGAAGCTCGTGTAAACCTGATCGAGAGTTAGTCGCAAGGCTGATGTTTTTGCCAAGGCCCGGTACAATCCGGGCCTTGTTGTCTTCACGTTACTAGACAGGATCACTATGCCGGCTTCATTCGTTCACCTACGCCTGCACACTGAATACTCCCTGGTCGACGGTCTGGTGCGGATCAAACCGCTGGTCAAGACCCTGGTCGGCATGAACATGCCTGCCGTGGCGGTCACCGACCAGAACAACATGTGTTCCCTGGTCAAATTCTACAAAGCAGCCATGGGCGCCGGCATCAAGCCGATTTGCGGCGCCGACCTGTGGCTGTCGAACAAGGATCCGGACAATGCCCTGAGCCGGATCAGCCTGTTGGCGATGAACGCGGTCGGCTACCGCAATCTCACTGAACTGATCTCCCGTGGCTTCATCGATGGCCAGCGCAATGGCTCGGTCATCATCGAGCGCGAGTGGGTGGCCGAAGCCAGTGAAGGCTTGATCATGCTGTCGGCGGCAAAGGAAGGCGAGATCGGTCTGGCCATGCTCAGCGGCAATCCGGCGGAAGCGGAAAACCTGGCGCGCGAATGGATGGCAGTGTTTCCGGATCGTTTCTACCTGGAAATCCAGCGCACCAATCGCCCCAACGATGAAGAACAGTTGCACGGTGCCGTGGCCCTGGCCGCGAAGATTGGGGCGCCGCTGGTGGCGACCAACGATGTGCGCTTCATCAAGCAGGAAGACTTTGCCGCTCACGAAACCCGCGTGTGCATCGGTGAGGGCCGCGCCCTCGACGATCCGCGGCGTTCGAAGAACTACAGCGATCAGCAATACCTCAAAAGCGCCGAGGAAATGGCGGAGCTTTTCAGCGACATTCCCGAGGCGCTGGAAAACACCGTCGAGATCGCCAAGCGCTGCAACATCGAAGTGAAGCTGGGCACTCACTTTTTGCCCAACTTCCCGATCCCCGATGGAATGACCATCGACGAGTATTTCCGCAAGGTTTCGTTCGATGGTCTGGAAGACCGTCTCAGCGTTTTGCTGCCCAAAGACACTACCGAAGACTACGAAGCCAAGCGTCAGGTCTACGTTGACCGGCTGAATTTCGAACTGGATATCATCATCCAGATGGGTTTCCCCGGTTACTTCCTGATCGTGATGGACTTCATCCAGTGGGCCAAGAGCAATGGCGTGCCGGTGGGGCCGGGCCGGGGTTCGGGCGCCGGCTCGCTGGTGGCCTATGTACAGAAGATCACCGACCTCGATCCGCTGGAATATGACCTGCTCTTCGAACGTTTCCTTAACCCTGAACGGGTATCCATGCCCGACTTCGACGTCGACTTCTGCATGGACGGTCGTGACCGCGTGATCGACTATGTGGCCGAGAAATACGGTCGCAACGCGGTAAGCCAGATCATCACCTTCGGTTCCATGGCCGCCAAGGCTGTGGTCCGTGACGTGGCGCGGGTACAGGGCAAGTCCTACGGGCTGGCAGATCGTCTGTCGAAGATGATCCCGTTTGAAGTCGGCATGACCCTGGAAAAGGCCTACGAGCAGGAAGAGATCCTGCGTGATTTCATCAAGGTCGATGAAGAAGCCGCCGAAATCTGGGAAATGGCGCGCAAGCTGGAAGGCGTGGTGCGTAACGTCGGCAAACACGCCGGTGGCGTGGTTATCGCACCGACCAAGCTGACAGACTTCTCGCCGATTTATTGCGATGAGGCCGGTGACGGCCTGGTGACCCAGTTCGACAAGGACGACGTTGAAGCTGCCGGTCTGGTGAAGTTCGACTTCCTGGGTCTGCGGACCCTGACCGTCATCGACTGGGCACTCAAAACGATCAACCGCGATCGCGCCAAGGTGGATGAGCCGCCATTGGACATCGCGTTCATCCCGCTGGATGACAAACCGACTTATCAACTGCTGCAAAAAGCTGAAACCACTGCGGTGTTCCAGCTTGAGTCGCGCGGGATGAAAGAGCTGATCAAAAAGCTCAAGCCCGACTGCCTCGAAGACTTGATCGCACTGGTGGCCCTGTTCCGTCCGGGCCCGTTGCAATCGGGCATGGTGGACGACTTCATCAACCGTAAGCACGGTCGCGCCGAACTCGCGTACCCGCACTCGGACTACCAGTACGAAGGCCTCAAGCCTGTTCTGGCACCGACTTACGGCATCATCCTGTATCAGGAACAGGTGATGCAGATTGCCCAGGTCATGGCCGGCTACACCCTCGGCGGTGCGGACATGCTGCGTCGAGCCATGGGTAAGAAAAAGCCGGAAGAAATGGCCAAGCAGCGCGGCGGTTTCATTGAAGGTTGCGCGACCAACAACATCGATGCCGACCTTGCCGGTAACATTTTCGACCTGGTAGAGAAATTCGCCGGTTACGGCTTCAACAAGTCCCACTCCGCCGCTTACGGCCTGGTGTCGTACCAGACGGCATGGCTGAAAACGCACTATCCGGCGCCGTTCATGGCCGCAGTGCTTTCCGCGGATATGCACAACACCGACAAGGTCGTGACCTTGATCGAAGAAATTCGCACCATGAAGCTGCGTCTCGACGCGCCGGATGTGAATACCTCTGAGTTCAAGTTCACGGTGAACGACGAAGGGCGCATCATTTACGGCCTCGGTGCGATCAAGGGTGTGGGTGAAGGGCCGGTCGAGGCAATCACCGAGGCGCGTCAGGACGGGCCGTTCAAGGACCTGTTCGATTTCTGCGCCCGTGTCGACCTCAAGCGGATCAACAAACGCACCCTGGACGGTTTGATCCGCAGCGGCGCACTGGATCGTCTGGGCCCGTGCTTCCACGACGAACCCAAAGCCTATCAAGCCAGTATCGACCAGAACCGCGCGATCCTGCTGAACGCAATGGAAGGGGCGATCAAGGCTGCCGAACAAACCGCTCGCACCCACGACAGCGGCCATGCCGACCTGTTTGGCGGTCTGTTTGTAGAGGAAGATGCCGACGTCTACGCCAGTCACCGCAAGGCCAAGGAGTTGACGCTCAAGGAGCGCCTGAAAGGGGAGAAAGACACCCTGGGCCTGTACCTGACCGGTCACCCGATCGACGAATACGAAGGCGAAATCCGCCGCTTCGCCCGTCAGCGCATCATTGACCTGAAACCGGCTCGCGATACACAGACTGTCGCGGGGATGATTATCGCCCTGCGGGTGATGAAGAACAAAAAGGGCGACAAGATGGGGTTCATCACCCTTGATGACCGGTCCGGGCGGATCGAAGCCTCGCTGTTTGCCGACGCGTTCCATTCGGCGCAATCGCTGTTGCAGACCGATGCGATGGTGGTGGTCGAGGGCGAGGTCAGCAACGACGACTTTTCCGGCGGCTTGCGCCTGCGAGTCAAGCGCGTGATGAGCATGGAAGATGCGCGCACCAATCTCGCTGAAAGCCTGCGCCTGAAGCTGCAGACCAAGGATTTGAAGGGCGATCAGCTACGCTGGCTGGGTGACTTGTTCAAGCGTCACCGTGGTGCGTGCCCGATCACCATGGAGTACACGAGCCCCGATGCGAAGGCCTTGCTGCAGTTCGGCGAGACCTGGCGAATCGATCCGGCGGATGCGTTGATTCAAGCCCTGCGTGACCAGTTCGGGCGAGACAACGTCTTCCTCCAATACCGTTGACGGTCAGGTGCCGCTCTCACAAAAAGGAGCCGCTCTGATCTCGACCCAATTTTTAATCTCGACCTGAACGCGCCTGTCCCTTAAGGTAGGGCGCGAATAGACAACCGGCCGGCCCAAGCTCACTTGGACGTCGACCCAAGACGGACGCCTATGAACCCGAATTTTCTAGATTTCGAACAGCCGATCGCCGACCTGCAAGCCAAGATCGAAGAGTTGCGCTTGGTCGGTAACGACAATTCGCTGAATATCGGCGATGAGATCTCCCGCCTGCAGGACAAAAGCAGCACGCTGACCGAAGACATTTTCGGCAAGCTGACCAGCTGGCAGATCGCACGTCTGGCGCGTCACCCGAAACGTCCATATACCCTGGACTACATCGAACACATCTTCACCGAGTTCGACGAATTGCACGGCGACCGTCACTTCTCCGACGACGCTGCAATCGTGGGCGGCATTGCCCGTCTGGACGACCAGCCGGTGATGATCATCGGTCACCAGAAAGGCCGTGAGGTGCGCGAGAAGGTTCGCCGTAACTTCGGCATGCCGCGTCCGGAAGGCTACCGCAAGGCGTGCCGCCTGATGGAAATGGCTGAACGCTTCAAAATGCCGATCCTGACCTTCATCGACACCCCGGGTGCCTACCCTGGTATCGACGCTGAAGAGCGCAACCAGAGCGAAGCGATTGCCTGGAACCTGCGCGTCATGGCTCGTCTGAAAACCCCAATCATCGCCACCGTGATCGGTGAAGGTGGTTCCGGTGGCGCTCTGGCGATCGGCGTTTGCGATCAACTGAACATGCTGCAGTATTCGACCTACGCGGTGATTTCGCCGGAAGGTTGCGCCTCCATTCTGTGGAAAACCGCGGAGAAGGCGCCGGATGCAGCGGAAGCGATGGGCATTACCGCCGAGCGCCTGAAAGGCCTGGGTATCGTGGATAAAGTGATCGGCGAACCTCTGGGTGGCGCGCACCGCGACCCGGCCGCCGCCGCTGCATCGATCCGTGCCGAGCTGAGCTCGCAACTGGCGATGCTGAAGAAGTTCGACAACGAAGCGCTGCTGGCCCGTCGTTACGAGCGTCTGATGAGCTACGGTCTCTAAGCCGAGCGCGCAATACCCATGTGGGAGCGAGCTTGCTCGCGATGGCGACTTAACATTCAACCAATAGGTTGGCTGTTACACCGCTATCGCGAGCAAGCTCGCTCCCACAGTTGATTTGGGCGAATTGAACATTATGAGCTCATCCAAGATTGATCTGTCAGCCAGGCTACTCCTGAATCTGAAACCCTGGCGCAATGCCCGGGCCTGGCACATCGCCTTCTCCGGCGGCCTCGACTCCACTGTCCTGCTGCACCTGCTTGCCCATCTCGCAAAATCTCAATCCCTGCCAGCGCTGAGCGCCCTCCATGTTCATCATGGCCTTCAGGCTGCGGCTGATGCGTGGCCGCAACATTGCCAATCCGTCTGCGATGCCCTGCGGGTGCCGCTACGGGTGGTTCGTGTTCAGGTGCAACACGGCGCCAGTCTTGAGCGCGCCGCCCGGGAGGCGCGTTACGGCGCCTTCAAGGAAGCGATTCAAGCCAATGAACTGCTGCTGACCGCTCAGCATCGAGATGATCAGGCGGAAACCCTGTTGTTCCGGCTGTTACGCGGGGCAGGGGTGAGAGGTTTGTCGGGGATGCCTCGTGAGCGCGTCCTGGGTCGCGGGCATCTTGTCCGTCCGTTGCTGGATGTGACGCGCGCCGAGCTTGAGGCTTACGCGACCGAGCATCGACTGAGCTGGATCGAGGACCCTTCGAATCAGGATCGGCAGTTCTCGCGCAATTACCTGCGGCATCAGGTGTTCCCGGTATTGACCGAGCGCTGGCCGCAAGCGGTGACGACGATGGCGCGCAGCGCTGCGCACTTGAGCGAAGCACAAGGCTTGCTTGATGAGCTGGCGAGCATCGACCTGGCCGGCGACAGCTCGGTCAGCGATTTCGATTGGCTGGGTTTACCGTCTCTGGAGTTGGAAGCGCTTGCCGCACTGTCCGCCGCGCGTCAACGCAATGCCCTGAGCCACTGGCTCGCCGCGTTCACGTCGATGCCGGATAGCGACCATTGGTCGGGTTGGGAAAATTTGCGCGATGCAACCGGCGATGCGTGTCCGATCTGGCGACTGGGGCAGGGTGAGCTGCATCGGTCCGGCGGGCGGATCTGGTGGCTGTCGGGCTGCTGGCTTGGCCCTCCGTCCTTTGCGGTCGAGTGGACTGATCCTTCAGTAGCACTGGATTTACCGAATAACGGCGTGGTGAGGTTCACCGGTCAGAGCCCCGATGGCCCGCTGCAAATCCGCTATCGTGAAGGAGGTGAGGTCATGCACCTGCCCGAGCGCGGGCACCGGGATCTCAAGCGTTTGCTCAACGAACGAGGTGTTCCGGCCTTTGTCCGTGGCAGATTGCCGCTGGTCTTTCGCGCCGGGCAATTGCTGGCCGTGGCCGGCGTGCCGGGCTTGAATGGCAGCGTGCACGGCGGGTGGAATTTGCATTGGCAGCCACCGCACGAAGATCAAGGTTTGAGCTGAAAGGGGCTTTCCGGTAGACTACGCTCCCTTCTTGATACAACTTCTGTGGATTCGCCTGAATTGCAGGAGTTGCCGATTACCAAGCAGTCTTTGCTGGGCGATTCCAAAAAATGTGTAGCGAGCAACGTACCGGTGTTTCATCTGCCGGTCTGTCCCAACGCGGCGGTTTTTTTGAAAGGTGCACTGTGATTAATGCAGGTGATCGGGGGCTTCGGCCTTCCTTCGCTTTCCCCGGCGGCTCGGACCGCTTTAACGCAGACTTCTAGGGTTTTTCATGACGCGCTACATATTCGTCACGGGCGGTGTTGTTTCTTCATTGGGGAAAGGCATTGCCTCGGCTTCATTGGCGGCCATCCTGGAGGCGCGGGGACTTAAGGTCACCATGCTGAAGCTGGACCCGTACATCAACGTTGACCCGGGCACCATGAGCCCGTTCCAGCACGGTGAAGTGTTCGTCACTCACGACGGCGCCGAGACCGACCTGGACCTGGGCCACTACGAGCGGTTCATCCGCACGACCATGACCCAGAACAACAACTTCACCACTGGCCGTGTCTACGAACACGTCCTGCGCAAAGAGCGCCGTGGTGATTACCTGGGCGCCACTATTCAGGTGATCCCGCACATCACCGACGAAATCAAGCGCCGGATCATCAAGGGCGCCGGCGATGCCGACGTGGCCATGGTCGAGATCGGTGGCACCGTGGGTGACATCGAGTCGCAACCGTTCCTCGAAGCCATCCGCCAATTGCGTTTCGAAGTCGGCGCCAAGCGCGCGATGCTGATGCACCTGACACTGGTGCCGTACATCGCCACTGCCGGCGAAACCAAGACCAAGCCGACCCAGCATTCGGTCAAGGAACTGCGTTCCATTGGCCTGCAGCCAGACGTACTGGTGTGCCGTTCCGATCACCCGATCGACATCTCGTCGCGTCGCAAGATCGCGCAATTCACCAACGTTGAAGAACGTGCGGTCATCGCGCTGGAAGACGCCGACACCATCTACAAGATCCCGGGCATCCTGCATTCCCAGGGCCTGGATGACTTCGTCGTCGAGCGTTTCGGCCTGCAATGCGGTAGCGCCGATCTGTCCGAGTGGGAAGCTGTGGTTGACGCCAAGCTGAACCCGGAACACGAAGTCACCATCGCGATGGTCGGCAAGTACATGGAGCTGCTGGACGCCTACAAGTCGCTGATCGAAGCGATGAGTCACGCCGGCATCAGCAACCGCACCAAGGTCAACCTGCGCTACATCGATTCCGAAGACATCGAAAACCAGGGCACCGCGCTGCTCGAAGGTGTTGACGCGATCCTCGTACCGGGCGGCTTCGGTCTGCGTGGCGTGGAAGGCAAGATCACCGCCGTTCAATACGCTCGCGAAAACAAGGTTCCGTACCTGGGCATCTGCCTGGGCATGCAAGTGGCCGTGATCGAGTTCGCTCGTAACGTGCTGGGCTGGAAAGACGCGAACTCCACCGAGTTCGATCGTGCCAGCGGTCACCCGGTCGTGGGCCTGATCACCGAGTGGGAAGATGCCACCGGCGCTGTCGAGACCCGCACCGAATCGTCCGACCTGGGCGGCACCATGCGCCTCGGCGCACAGGATTGCCTGCTTGAGCAGGGCTCTCTGGTGCACGATTGCTACGCCAAGGACGTGATCGTCGAACGTCACCGTCACCGCTACGAAGTGAACAACAAACTGCTGCCGCAGATCATGGCTGCCGGTCTGAAGATCTCCGGTCGTTCCGGCGATGGTGCGTTGGTTGAAGTGGTTGAAGCACCGGATCATCCATGGTTCGTCGCTTGCCAGTTCCACCCGGAGTTCACTTCGACACCTCGTGACGGTCACCCGTTGTTCAGCGGTTTCGTTAAAGCAGCTTTGGTTCAACACCAGAAGAAGGCGTAAATACGATGGCGCAGAAGATCATCCGTGTAGGCGATATCGAGATTGCCAACGACAAGCCAATGGTGCTGTTCGGTGGCATGAACGTGCTGGAAAGCCGAGACATGGCGATGCAGGTCTGCGAAGAGTACGTAAAGGTTACCGAGAAACTCGGTATCCCTTATGTGTTCAAGGCCAGCTTCGACAAGGCCAACCGTTCCTCCGTGACCTCTTACCGTGGCCCCGGCCTGGAAGAGGGCATGCGGATCTTCCAGGACATCAAGCAAGCCTTCGGCGTGCCGATCATCACCGACGTCCATGAGCCCTACCAGGCCGCGGTCGTCGCTGAAGTCTGCGACATCATCCAGCTGCCGGCTTTCCTGTCGCGCCAGACCGACCTCGTCGTCGCGATGGCCAAGACCGGCGCGGTGATCAACATCAAGAAAGCCCAGTTCCTTGCACCGCACGAGATGAAACATATCCTGAGCAAGTGCGTGGAGGCGGGCAACGATCAGTTGATCCTCTGCGAACGCGGTTCGAGCTTCGGCTACAACAACCTCGTTGTGGACATGCTCGGCTTCGGCATCATGAAGCAGTTCGAATACCCGGTGTTTTTCGACGTGACCCACGCGCTGCAAATGCCCGGTGGTCGCTCCGATTCCGCCGGCGGTCGTCGCGCCCAGGTCACTGACCTGGCCAAGGCGGGCATGAGCCAGTCCCTGGCCGGTCTCTTCCTCGAAGCCCACCCGGACCCGGACAATGCCAAATGCGATGGCCCTTGTGCCTTGCGCCTGGACAAACTGGAGCCATTCCTGGCCCAGCTCAAAGCCCTGGACGAACTGGTGAAGAGTTTTCCGACGGTAGAGACCGCGTAAACCTCATTTCTCCGGTAAAGTACCGCACGATTTGTTGCTCAGGCCCTCGGGCCTGAGCCTTATCGTCCGCAAGTCTGCCCGCTGCACATCACTTGCCGACGGTAAAAGATTTCCTCTAGCTGCGTCGTTTTCGTCAACTTTGGAGTGTTTACAACAATGGCAAAAATCGTCGACATCAAAGGTCGTGAAGTTCTCGACTCCCGTGGCAATCCCACCGTGGAAGCGGACGTGCTTCTCGATAACGGCATCATCGGTAGCGCTTGCGCGCCGTCCGGTGCTTCCACTGGCTCGCGTGAAGCACTCGAGCTGCGTGATGGCGACAAGAGCCGTTACCTGGGCAAGGGCGTGCTCAAAGCCGTCGCCAACATCAACGGTCCGATCCGCGACCTGTTGAAAGGTACAGACCCAAGCGACCAGAAAGCGCTGGATCACGCGATGATCAAGCTCGACGGTACTGAAAACAAAGGTTCCCTGGGCGCCAACGCGATCCTCGCCGTTTCCCTGGCTGCGGCCAAGGCAGCAGCACAGGACCAGGACCTGCCGCTGTACGCGCACATCGCCAACCTGAACGGCACCCCGGGTGTTTACTCGATGCCGGTTCCGATGATGAACATCATCAACGGTGGCGAGCACGCCGATAACAACGTCGACATCCAGGAATTCATGGTTCAGCCGGTTGGCGCCAAGTCTTTCTCGGAAGGCCTGCGCATGGGCACCGAGATTTTCCATCACCTCAAAGCTGTGCTGAAGGCCCGTGGCCTGAGCACTGCAGTCGGCGACGAAGGCGGTTTCGCACCGAACCTGGCTTCCAACGAAGACGCTTTGAAAGTGATTTCGGAAGCGGTGGCCAACGCTGGTTACAAGCTGGGCACCGACGTGACCCTGGCGCTGGACTGCGCGGCGAGCGAGTTCTACGAAGACGGTAAATACAACCTGTCCGGCGAAGGCCAGGTGTTCACCGCTGAAGGTTTCGCCGACTACCTCAAAGGCCTGACCGAGCGTTACCCGATCATCTCCATCGAAGATGGCCTGGACGAGTCCGACTGGGCTGGCTGGAAAATCCTCACCGACAAGATCGGCGAGAAAACCCAGCTGGTAGGCGACGACTTGTTCGTGACCAACACCAAGATCCTGAAAGAAGGCATCGATAAAAAGATCGCCAACTCGATCCTGATCAAGTTCAACCAGATCGGCACCCTGACCGAAACCCTGGAAGCTATCCAGATGGCCAAGGCCGCTGGTTACACTGCCGTCATCTCGCACCGCTCCGGCGAAACCGAAGATTCGACCATTGCCGACCTGGCCGTGGGCACCTCGGCTGGCCAGATCAAGACCGGCTCCCTGTGCCGTTCCGACCGCGTTTCCAAGTACAACCAACTGCTGCGTATCGAAGAGCAGTTGCAGGGTAAAGCCAAGTACAACGGCCGCAGCGAGTTCCGCGGTTAATTGCCACATGGTAAAAAGACAAAGGATTGTGTCGGAAATATCGCGACAGCGATGGATTTGCCACTAATCTGATGCCTTAAGAGCACAAGCCTGGTTCTTCCAGGCTTCGTGCTATCAGACGCTTCAAAGTTTTGGCATGGCTGTCTTTTTTCACTGGATACCCGATATTCGATGCGCAGTCCCAATTGGTTGTTCCTCGTCTTGCTCCTGCTGCTGGCTGGCCTGCAATACCGCCTGTGGGTGGGTAATGGCAGTCTGGCGCAAGTGGCCGAGCTGACTCAGCAGATCGCGGATCAACACGCTGAGAACGAAGGCTTGCTGGAGCGCAATCGGGTCATGGACGCCGAAGTCAGTGAGTTGAAAAAAGGCATGGAGACCGTTGAAGAGCGGGCCCGTCATGAGTTGGGCATGGTCAAGGACGGCGAAACCCTTTACCAGTTGGCTCAATGAACAACTCGTTACCGGCCTTCTGGGCCGTGATTCCTGCCGCGGGTGTTGGTGCCCGTATGGCCGCGGACCGTCCCAAGCAATACTTGCAACTGGGCGGGCGCACTATTCTCGAACACAGCCTTGGCTGTTTCCTTGATCATCCTTGCCTCAAGGGCTTGGTGGTCAGTCTTGCTGCAGATGATCCTTACTGGCCGAACCTGGCGTGTGCCACCGATTCGCGCATTCAGCGTGTCGACGGCGGCGATGAACGGTCCGGGTCGGTACTCAATGCGTTGCTGCATTTGCATGCCTTGGGCGCTGACGATGAAGATTGGGTGCTGGTGCACGATGCGGCGCGGCCGAATCTTTCGCGTGATGATCTGGATAAATTGTTGCTTGAGTTAGCAGACGATCCTGTTGGCGGACTGCTGGCAGTGCCTGCCCGCGATACACTCAAACGGGTCGACAAGCACGGTCGTGTCGTCGAAACCGTGGATCGCAGCGTGATCTGGCAAGCCTATACACCGCAGATGTTTCGCCTTGGCGCGCTGCATCGGGCGCTGGCTGACAGCTTGGTGGCTGACGCCGTCATCACTGACGAAGCATCGGCGATGGAGTGGGCAGGTCTTGCGCCACGCTTGATCGAAGGCCGGTCCGATAACCTCAAGGTCACTCGCCCTGAAGACCTCGATTGGTTGCGCCAGCGTTGGGCTAACCGCCACTGAGCTGCTGAGTTGTCCGTTGTTTCTTAAACCGCTATCGCGAGCCAGCTCGCTCCCACAGTGTTTTGCGTTGCTCACAATATCAGTGTTCGCCACAGAGCCATGTGGGAGCGAGCTTGCTCGCGATAGCAGCCGAAAAGACAACGCATAACTTAACTCCGGTACTCCGGCCGATTAGCCAATCCTTCCTTCAAATAATCCACCAGCTTGCGCACCTTGGGCGACAGATGCCGCTGTTGTGGATAAAGCGCCCACACGGCTGTGTTCGGCGGTTGATGGGCTTCCAGCAGCGAAATCAGCTCGCCATTTTTCAAATACTCCAGCACGTAGTAGTCGGGCAGTTGGCATAAACCGACACCTTGCAACGCCGCGTCCAGCACCGCTTGACCGCTGTTGCAGCGCCAGTTTCCCTGTACCCGCTGGGAAAATTCCCGCCCGTTCTGTTCCAGTTGCCACATGTCCGAACTGCCGATGAGGCAGTTGTGGCGGCTCAACTCCGACAAACTGTGTGGGCGACCATACCGTTCGATGTAGGACGGAGATGCGCACAGATACATGCGGCGTGGTGCCAGGCGTGTGGCGACCAACCTTGAATCCTGCAAGCGACCGAGACGGATCGCCAGATCCAGGCCTTCATGCACCAGATCGAGCGGGCGGTTGCTCAGTTCAATGTCGACGCGAAGTTGCGGATAGAGCCCCATGAACCGCGTGACCAGCGGCACGATGAAGCGCTCGCCATAGGCCACGGCGCAGGTCATGCGCAACATGCCTTTTGGTTCGCTGGTCAGGTCGCCCACCGCACGCAAGGCTTCTTCGCGGCCATCCTGCAAACGCTGGCAATGTTGCAGAAAGGTTTGCCCGGCTTCGGTCAGCGTGACCCGGCGGGTGCTGCGGTACAGCAGCCGTGTCTGAAGTCGCTCTTCGAGTCGTACGATTTGTCGACTGATATGGGAGGACGAGACCCCGAGTCGTTCCGCGGCGGCGGTGAATTGGCTGCATTCGGCGACGGCGACGAATTCGTCTATACCTTCCCAGCGGTTCTCGGACATCGATGATTATCCCTATACAGCAATAATGTTTTGCTTTTGTCCTGATTATTCACCGTCAAGCGGTGTATTACACTCCCTGTCTCGTTTTTATTCACTGGAGAATCCACATGATCAAGTCGCGCGCTGCCGTAGCCTTCGAGGCCAAGAAACCCCTCGAGATCGTTGAAGTCGATGTCGCCATGCCCAAGGCCGGTGAAGTGTTGTTGCGAGTGGTTGCCTCCGGTGTCTGTCATACCGATGCCTACACGCTGTCGGGCGCTGACCCGGAAGGCATCTTCCCGTCGATCCTCGGTCACGAAGGTGGTGCGGTGGTCGAAGCGATCGGCGAAGGCGTGACCTCTGTCGCCGTTGGCGACCATGTGATTCCGCTGTACACCCCGGAATGCCGTCAGTGCAAATTCTGCCTGTCGGGCAAAACCAACTTGTGCCAGGCCATTCGCGCGACGCAAGGCAAAGGCCTGATGCCAGATGGCACCACGCGTTTTTCCTACAAGGGCCAGCCGATTTTCCACTACATGGGCACCTCGACCTTTTCCGAGTACACCGTGTTGCCGGAAATCTCCGTTGCGAAGATTCCTAAAGAAGCGCCACTGGAAAAAGTCTGCCTGTTGGGCTGCGGTGTCACCACCGGCATCGGTGCAGTCCTCAATACCGCCAAGGTAAAACCCGGTGATACCGTCGCCATTTTCGGCCTCGGCGGCATCGGTTTGTCAGCCATCATCGGTGCGGTCAAGGCCAAGGCCGGTCGCATCATCGCCATCGACATCAACCCGGCCAAATTCGAAATCGCCAAGCAGCTGGGTGCAACCGACTGTGTGAACCCGAAAGATTTCGATCGTCCGATCCAGGAAGTCATCGTCGACATGACGGATGGCGGCGTCGACTTTTCCTTTGAGTGCATCGGCAACGTCCAGTTGATGCGTGCCGCGCTTGAGTGCTGCCACAAGGGCTGGGGCGAGTCGGTCATCATCGGCGTCGCCGGTGCCGGGCAGGAAATTTCGACCCGTCCGTTCCAGTTGGTCACCGGTCGCGTCTGGCGCGGTTCGGCGTTCGGTGGTGTACGTGGTCGCACCGAGTTGCCAAGCTACGTCGAAATGGCCGAAACCGGCGAGATTCCGCTGGATACCTTTATCACCCACACCATGGGTCTGGAAGATATCAACAAGGCTTTCGACCTGATGCATGAAGGCAAAAGCATCCGCAGCGTCATTCATTTCTGAGGTCGCTCATGAGCCTGGAAAATATCTCCTGCCAGAAAAGCTTCGGCGGCTGGCACAAACGCTACAAGCACCGCTCCGATGTGCTCGGCTGCGACATGGTGTTCGCCGTGTACCTGCCGCCGCAAGCGGAGCAGGGCGGCAAGCTGCCAGTGCTGTATTGGTTGTCCGGCCTGACCTGCACCGATGAAAACTTCATGCACAAGGCCGGCGCCATGCGCATGGCCTCCGAGCTGGGGCTGATCATCGTCGCTCCGGACACCAGCCCTCGCGGCCCCGATGTACCGGGTGATCCAGAGGATGCCTGGGACTTCGGCCTCGGCGCCGGGTTTTACCTGAATGCCACGCAGGAACCGTGGTCGCGGCACTATCGGATGCATGACTATGTCGTGCAGGAACTGCCGGCATTGGTCGAAGCTCACTTCCCGGCTTCGGACAAACGCGGCATCAGCGGCCACTCCATGGGTGGTCACGGCGCGCTGGTCTGTGCCTTGCGCAACCCTGGGCGCTATCAGTCGGTGTCGGCGTTCTCGCCGATCAATAATCCGATGGATTGCCCGTGGGGCCAAAAGGCCTTTTCCCGTTACTTGGGTGAAGACCGATCGAAGTGGCGCGAGTGGGATGCCTGTGCATTGATCGCCGAGGCTGGTGAGAAATTGCCGCTGCTGGTCGACCAAGGTGATCGTGATGATTTCCTCGCCACTCAGCTCAAACCTGAGGCGTTGCAACAGGCGGCCAAACTGGCCGGTCATCCGCTGACGTTGCGCCTGCAACCGGGCTACGACCACAGCTATTTCTTCATTGCCAGCTTCATTGACGACCACTTGCAGCATCATGGGCGTGCGCTAAGCGCCTAATGTCTGACAAAGCAGGTAGAATCACGCCCTGACAAAAATCGGGGCGTTTTTTTATGCGTATTGGCCACGGCTATGATGTGCATCGTTTCGCTGAAGGCGATTTCATTACTCTAGGCGGCGTGCGTATTGCACACGGCTTCGGGCTGCTCGCTCACTCCGACGGTGACGTCCTGCTGCACGCCTTGAGCGATGCCTTGCTCGGCGCGGCTGCGCTGGGTGATATCGGCAAGCACTTCCCGGACACCGACCCGACTTATAAGGGCGCCGACAGCCGGGTGCTGTTGCGTCACGTCGTCGCACTGATCCATGCCAAGGGCTGGAAGGTCGGCAATGTCGATAACACCATCGTCGCCCAGTCACCGAAAATGGCCCCGCATATCGAATCGATGCGCGCGCTGATTGCCGCCGATCTTCAAGTTGAGTTGGATCAAGTGAACGTGAAAGCTACCACCACCGAAAAGCTCGGCTTTGTCGGTCGCGAAGAAGGCATCGCCGTGCATTCCGTTGCCTTGTTGCTGCGCGCATGAACGAAGCGCAATTGCTCGGCCCGCGGGCTTACGGTGATGCCCTCGGCACCGCGGTATTGAAAGCCACGGCAGAAGATTTCCAGGTCGATGAGGTGCTTAACATCCCCCTCAGCGGCGATGGCGAACACCTGTGGATCTGGGTGGAAAAGCGTGGCCTGAATACCGAAGAAGCAGCACGGCGGATTGCCAAGGCCGCAGGCGTGCCATTGCGCACCGTCAGTTATGCGGGCTTGAAGGATCGTCAGGCGCTGACTCGCCAGTGGTTCAGCGTACAGCTGCCGGGCAAGGCCGATCCTGATCTGTCGGCGGCGGAAAACGACACACTCAAAATCCTCAAGACCGGTCGACACAAGCGCAAGTTGCAACGCGGTGCTCACTCGGCCAACGGCTTCACGTTGCGCCTGACGCAATTTTCGGGTGATAAGGCCGCGATCGACGCGCGGCTGCAACTGATCGCCAAGCAAGGTGTTCCCAATTATTTCGGCGCCCAGCGTTTTGGCTTTGATGGCGGTAACGTCGTCGATGCCCGCGCCTGGGCTGCCCGTAAGGCCTTGCCGGAGCAGCGCAATGTGCGTTCGCGCCTGCTGTCCACCGCGCGCAGTTTTCTGTTCAACCAAGTGTTGGCGGCGCGCGTGGCCGATGGCAGCTGGCAGCGTGCGCAGGTCGGCGATCTGCTGGCGTTCACCGACAGCCGCAGCTTTTTTCCGGCAGGTGAAGCCGAATGCAGCGACCCGCGCCTGGCGATTCTCGACCTGCACCCGACCGGTCCTCAATGGGGCGAAGGTGACTCGCCAGCGACCGGCGCTGTCCATGTACTGGAGCAGGCAATCGCCGAGCGCGAAGCGGATCTGCGCGATTGGTTGATTAACGCCGGAATGAGCCACGAACGTCGCATCCTGCGGCTGCCCATTGGTGGGTTGACGTGGCATTATCCCGAGCCTGACATTCTGCAACTGGAATTCGTCCTACCGGCCGGATGCTTTGCCACCGTATTGGTGCGCGAGCTTGTTGATCTGGTGCCGGTGGGGCAGACGGACAGCCCATGCGTATTCTGATTTCTAACGACGATGGGGTAGCGGCACCCGGTCTCGCCGCGCTTTATGCTGCGCTGGCGGATTACACCGAGTGCGTGGTTATCGCCCCGGACCAGGACAAAAGCGGCGCCAGCAGCTCGCTGACGCTCGACCGTCCGTTGCACCCGCAAACCCTGGCCAACGGCTTTATCAGCCTGAACGGCACACCTACCGATTGCGTGCACCTGGGCCTTAACGGCTTGCTGGAGTGCGAGCCGGACATGGTGGTTTCCGGCATCAACCTGGGCGCCAACCTAGGGGACGACGTGTTGTATTCCGGCACCGTCGCAGCAGCTCTCGAGGGGCGATTCCTTGAGCGTCCTTCGTTCGCCTTTTCGTTGGTCTCACGGCAAGTGGAGAACCTTCCCACAGCCGCTTACTTTGCGCGCAAACTGGTCGAAGCCCACGCTGACCTCAATCTGCCGCCGCGCACGGTATTGAACGTGAACATTCCCAATCTGCCGCTGGATCACATTCGCGGCATACAGCTGACTCGCCTGGGGCACCGCGCCCGCGCTGCGGCGCCGATGAAGGTGGTCGATCCGCGAGGCAAATCCGGTTACTGGATCGCCGCAGCGGGCGACGCTGAAGACGGCGGCCCGGGCACGGATTTCCATGCGGTGATGCAAGGTTATGTATCGATCACGCCGCTGCAACTGGATCGCACCTTCAATGATGCCTTTAGAAGTCTCGATGGCTGGCTGGAGGGGTTGCGCTAATGGGGCGTGAACAAGACGATATTTTGCGTCGCGGCATCGGGATGACCTCTCAACGCACTCGCGAGCGCCTTATTCAGCGCCTGTATGAAGAAGGCGTGTCCAACGCCAAGGTGCTTGAAGTCATCCGCCGTACGCCGCGTCATCTGTTCGTCGACGAGGCGCTGGCTCACCGCGCTTATGAAGACACTGCACTGCCGATCGGACACAACCAGACCATCTCCCAGCCTTATATGGTGGCGCGCATGAGCGAGCTGCTGCTCGAGGCGGGGCCACTCGACAAGGTGATGGAAATCGGCACCGGCTCCGGCTACCAGACAGCAGTACTGTCGCAGCTGGTCGAGCGGGTGTTCTCCGTGGAGCGCATCAAGGTTTTGCAGGACCGGGCCAAGGAACGCCTGGTCGAGCTGAACCTGCGCAACGTAGTTTTTCGCTGGG
Source organism: Pseudomonas sp. IT-P294 (assembly GCF_949767865.1). Taxonomy (NCBI): domain Bacteria; kingdom Pseudomonadati; phylum Pseudomonadota; class Gammaproteobacteria; order Pseudomonadales; family Pseudomonadaceae; genus Pseudomonas; species Pseudomonas sp. IT-P294. The sequence continues at coordinate 238,917 of NZ_CATKQW010000057.1, forward strand.
GCGACGGTTGGGAAGGCTGGCCGGCGCTGGCACCGTATAACGGCATTATTGTCACTGCGGTTGCCACTGATGTTCCGCAGGCTTTGCTCGATCAATTGGCGCCGGGCGGAAGACTGGTCATACCGGTCGGTTCGGGCGAGGTGCAGCAATTGATGCTGATCATCCGTGAAGAAAACGGCTTTTCCCGACGCGTTTTGGGATCGGTGCGTTTCGTACCGTTGCTCAATGGGCCACTGGCCTGAGCATTTATTCAGGAGCGCTGAATTCTCTTCGATTGCCCGGGTCTTACAGCGGCATCGAAGTGTTAAACAGAATTCAACGGCAGGCAGCAAACGTGTGCGCGAAGCCATTTCGCTTCATTAAAGGTAAAGCCTGTCGGGCCCGTTATACTTGCGATATTTCGTGCCGGAACACGGCAATCCACATTTTCAGCCACCACAAAGGGAGCGGCGGGTGAGTCTCACAGTCATTGCGCAGCGTATGGGTACAAAGAGCTTTCAGCGCCTGGTGACTGGCCTCGTCTTGAGCACCTTGCTGGTCGGTTGCTCCAGTTCCAAAACGAGTGATGTTCGCGTGGTCGATCGCAACAACGCCGTTCCTCAGCGTCCGGTAGTGACCACGGGGCAGTACGTCGTTCGACCGAAAGACACGCTGTTCTCGATCGCTTTTCGCTACGGCTGGGACTACAAAGCCCTCGCCGCACGGAACAACATTCCTACGCCATATACGATCCATCCAGGTCAGACAATTCGCTTTGATGGTCGCACCGGTTCAACCCCGTCACCGGTGGAGAGTGCAACCGATTCAACGCCTTCGTCGTCGTTGAAAACCACGGTGATCCGACGTCAGGCGAATGGCACGACGACCAGTTCTGCGGTGGTTGCACCGTCCGTCGCCACCAAGCCGGCCCCCGCTCCGATGCCTCCTGCCGGCCCGGCCCCGACCGGCTGGGGATGGCCATCTAATGGCATTCTGATTGGAAAGTTCTCCTCAAACGGTAGTTTGAATAAAGGAATTGATATCGCCGGAGATTTGGGACAGCCTGTTTTAGCTGCGTCTGATGGGACGGTGGTATACGCCGGGAGTGGCTTAAGGGGCTACGGCGAATTAGTCATCATCAAACACAGCGACACCTACGTCAGTGCCTACGGACATAACCGCAGGCTGTTGGTTCGGGAGGGGCAGCAGGTCAAGGTCGGACAGACAATTGCCGAAATGGGGTCAACGGGTACAGACCGGGTGAAGCTGCATTTTGAGATTCGCCGACAAGGTAAACCTGTAGATCCGCTGCAGTTCCTGCCACGCCGTTGATTTGTTGCCAGCCTGTTCCGTCACGTAGAGGGGACAGGCTCCAGCGTTGCCAAGGATAAAGGCGCCGCTTGAGCTTGGGGTCGAACTCACCAAAGGACTATAACAATGGCTCTCAGTAAAGAAGTGCCGGAGTTTGACATCGACGATGAGGTTCTCCTTATGGAGACCGGCATCGGTACGGATTCGATGTCGAATGATGAAGGGGCTGCTCCACCTTCCGTTCGTGCCAAATCCAAACACTCCGCTTCGTTAAAGCAACACAAGTACATCGATTACACTCGGGCACTCGATGCCACGCAGCTGTACCTCAACGAAATCGGCTTTTCCCCATTGCTCTCTCCGGAAGAAGAAGTTCATTTTGCGCGCCTGTCGCAAAGTGGCGATCCTGCCGGGCGCAAGCGCATGATTGAAAGCAACCTGCGACTGGTGGTGAAAATCGCCCGGCGCTATGTCAATCGTGGGCTGTCACTGCTGGACCTGATCGAAGAGGGCAACCTCGGTCTGATCCGCGCAGTGGAGAAGTTCGATCCCGAGCGAGGCTTCCGCTTTTCGACCTACGCAACCTGGTGGATTCGTCAGACCATCGAGCGCGCGATCATGAATCAGACCCGGACCATCCGGTTGCCGATCCATGTGGTCAAAGAGCTCAACGTGTACCTGCGGGCTGCACGGGAGCTGACTCAAAAACTCGACCATGAACCCTCACCCGAAGAAATCGCCAACCTGCTGGAAAAACCAGTGGCAGAGGTCAAGCGCATGCTCGGCTTGAACGAGCGGGTTTCTTCGGTCGACGTCTCGCTGGGTCCGGATTCGGATAAAACCCTGCTGGACACCCTTACCGATGATCGTCCAACCGATCCATGTGAACTGCTGCAGGACGACGACCTGTCTCAGAGCATCGATCAATGGCTTTCGGAGCTCACCGACAAGCAACGCGAAGTGGTGGTACGTCGCTTCGGCTTGCGTGGCCACGAGAGCAGCACACTTGAAGACGTAGGCCTGGAGATTGGCCTGACCCGGGAACGGGTCAGACAGATTCAGGTGGAAGGCCTCAAGCGTCTTCGTGAGATTCTTGAGAAGAACGGCTTGTCGAGCGAGTCGCTGTTTCAATAAGCAATTGGCTCATACGGTCATAAAAGGCCCCGACTGGCTCGGGGTTTTTTATTGCCTGGACGGTGAGGGGGAGCGTCTCTGCTTTGTAGTATCTCGCTGTAAGTTTTCGCTTACTCTTTCGTAAGTGTTCACTATTTTTACAGGTTGGTAGTCGCCCATATTCCTACTGGCTTACAACTTATCTAATTGATTTATATAGATATATTATTGTGTTAACAGCATGTGACAAACGATTTTAGCGATCTGGGTCAATTGCGCTTGGTAGGGATTTCTCTAGTATCTGAACTGTGTCGACGGATCGACACGCCCTTCAAGGAAGGGGGGAATGGACATCGCAGGAAGCGATTCATCAGGACGATGAAAAGGAATACAGGGAATAGGGAAAAAATGTGGGCGGGTCAAACCGCCCCTTTTTTTGCCTGTAGAAAAGCAAAAAGGCCCACGAGGGGCCTTTTCCAGAACGCGTGGGAAGATCAGCGTTCGAGTTCTTTGATCTTGTCTTTCTTGCCATCCCACTCTTCAGCGTCCGGCAGCGGATCTTTCTTCTCGGTGATGTTGGGCCAGATTTCGGCCAACTCAACGTTCAGCTGAATGAATTGCTGCATATTTTCCGGAACTTCATCTTCGGAGAAGATGGCCACGGCAGGGCACTCTGGTTCGCACAGTGCGCAGTCGATGCACTCATCCGGGTGAATCACCAGGAAGTTCGGGCCTTCGTAAAAGCAGTCCACCGGACAGACTTCTACGCAGTCGGTGTACTTGCACTTGATGCAGTTGTCGGTGACGACGAAGGTCATTCTAATTTTCTCCTCAGGCGGCGGCAGCGGAGCCCCTTCACGTTGGGGTCGCCAGGTTTGGGAGCGATAGTCTGCAGGCCAGGCTATTAGCCAGCAGCATCCCAAACCGCGCGAGATTCTAACAGCTTGCAGGCAAGTGCGTTAGACCCGTGTCTTTAGTGTATAGAGCATTTCTAGTGCGCGACGCGGCGTCATGTCGTCCAGATCAAGTTTAGCCAGCTCATCGAGCACCGGATGCGGCAGACTGGCGAACATGTCGCTCTGCTGCGGCGCGGCCGGTTTGCCTTTGGCGGGTTTCGGCGCTTCATGGGGCAGTGCGGTCGCTTCCAGGCGGCCCAAGTGCTCACGAGCGCGCACAATCACTTCGCTTGGCACGCCTGCCAACTGCGCAACCGCCAGGCCGTAGCTTTGGCTGGCAGGGCCGGGCAGAACGTGGTGCAGGAACACGATGCGCTCGTTGTGCTCGGTGGCATTGAGGTGAACGTTGGCCACCAGCGGTTGCGCCTCTGGTAGCACCGTCAGCTCGAAGTAGTGGGTGGCGAACAGTGTGTAAGCGCGCAGATGCGCCAGACGCTCCGCCGCGGCCCAGGCCAGCGACAGGCCGTCGAAGGTGCTGGTGCCGCGTCCGACTTCGTCCATCAGCACCAGACTGCGTTCGGTGGCGTTGTGCAGAATGTTCGCGGTTTCGCTCATTTCGACCATGAAGGTCGACCGGCCACCCGCCAAGTCATCGCTGGAACCGATCCGGGTAAAGATCCGGTCCACCAGGGACAATTCGCAACTGGCCGCCGGCACGAAACTGCCGATGTGCGCCAGCAACACGATCAAAGCGGTCTGGCGCATATAAGTGGATTTACCGCCCATGTTCGGACCGGTAATCACCAGCATGCGCGTATTGTCGTCGAGGCTCAGGTCGTTGGCCACAAACGGCGTGGTCAGTACTTGCTCGACCACCGGGTGACGACCCTGGGTGATACGCATGCACGGCTCGTCAACGAAGCGCGGGCAGTTCAGGTCCAGGTTCAGCGCACGCTCGGCCAGGTTGCTCAGCACGTCCAGTTCGGCCAGCGCCGCGGCAGTATCCTGCAACGGTGGCAGTTGGGCGATCAGGTCTTCGAGCAGCGCTTCGTACAGCATCTTCTCGCGGGCCAGTGCACGGCTTTTGGCTGACAGTGCCTTGTCCTCGAACGCTTTCAGTTCCGGCGTAATGAAGCGTTCGGCACCTTTGAGCGTCTGGCGGCGAATGTAATCGGCCGGAGCCGACTCGGCCTGCTTGCTTGGCAGTTCGATGAAGTAGCCGTGAATGCGGTTGTAACCGACCTTTAAATGCGACAGGCCGGTGCGAGCCTTTTCCCGTGCTTCCAGATCAATCAGGAACTGCCCGGCGTTCTCGCTGAGCGATTGCAGATCATCGAGTTCGCTGTCGTAGCCGGTCTTCAACACGCCGCCGTCACGGATGACCGCAGGTGGGTTGTCGATGATGGCTTTTTCCAGCAGCGCCGCGAGTTCCGGGTAGGTGCTGGTGGTCTTCGCCAGTTGAATGATGTGCGGCGCTTCGAGTTCGGTCATCGCCACTTGCAGCTCTGGCAATGCACCGAGTGCATCGCGCAGACGCGCCAGGTCACGCGGACGGGCGTTACGCAAACCGATCCGCGCCAGAATCCGCTCGATATCGCCTATTTCCTTGAGTTGCGGTTGCAGTTTTTCGAAACGATAACCGTCGAGCAAGCAAGTGATCGATGTCTGGCGCGCCAGCAATACAGTGAGATCGCGCAGCGGACGGTTCAGCCAGCGAGTCAGCAAACGACTGCCCATGGCCGTCTGGCAGCGATCGACCACCGATTGCAGCGTATTGTCGCGACCGCCGGCCAGGTTGGTGTCCAGTTCCAGGTTGCGGCGGCTTGCGCCGTCCAGCACCACGGTGTCATCCAGCCGTTCATGGCGCAGGCTGCGAAGATGGGGCAGGGCGGTGCGCTGGGTTTCCTTGGCGTAACTGAGCAGGCAGCCGGCCGCGCCGATGGCCAGGGTCAGGTTCTCGCAACCGAAGCCTTTCAGGTCCTGGGTGGAGAACTGCTGGCAAAGACTTTTCAGCGCCGAGTCGCGCTCGAAATCCCACGGCGCACGGCGACGAACTCCACGACGTTTTTCCGCCGGCAAATCCTTCGGCCAGTCATCCGGGATCATCAGCTCCACCGGATTGACCCGCTCCAGCTCCGCCAGCAGGTTTTCCCAGCCTTTGATCTCCAGCACCGTGAAGTTGCCGCTGGTGATATCGAGCACAGCCAGGCCGAACAGACGCTCGTCACCCAGCACCGCCGCGATCAGGTTGTCCCGGCGCTCATCGAGCAGCGCTTCATCACTGACCGTCCCCGGCGTGATGATCCGCACCACCTGACGATCCACCGGACCTTTGCTGGTGGCCGGGTCGCCGACTTGCTCACAGATCACCACCGATTCGCCCAGCTTGACCAGTTTCGCCAGGTAACCTTCAGCCGCGTGGTAAGGAATCCCACACATCGGAATCGCCTGACCCGCCGATTGCCCACGGGCCGTCAGGGTGATGTCCAGCAACTTGGCGGCCTTCTTCGCGTCTTCGTAGAAGATCTCGTAGAAGTCGCCCATGCGGTAGAACATCAGCTGGTCGGGGTGCTGGTTCTTCAGGCGCCAGTACTGCTGCATCATTGGCGTGTGGGAGGACAGGTCGGAGAGGGCTTTATTCATCGGGAATTCAGGAAAACTCGTTCAAAGGTGTAGGGCAAAGGAAGGGGCGTCGGCCGGCTTTTGCGCAATGGGCGCAAGATTAACATGGGCAGTCCGCTCGACGCAGGCATGAACGCCTCGCCGGTCTTTTCGGTTGTCTATGCATGATTTATGCAAAACAGCATTTGTCTTCGTAAAAAAGATCAAGCACTATGCGCGTTATGCAAAAACGCAATGTTTCTACCGTCTTAAGAGCGCTGCTCGATCAGCACGGGATCTCCCCCACGGAGCTTCACCGTCGCACCGGCGTGCCTCAATCCACGCTCTCGCGGATCCTCAGCGGGAAGATCGTCGATCCTTCGGATAAACACATCTCGAAAATCGCCGAGTACTTCGCTGTGAGCACCGATCAGTTGCGTGGGCGCGCGGATGTCGCGACCACCGCCAATGCCGGGCGCGATCATTTGCATTCCGAACTCAAGGACATAAGTCTGTGGGACGACGACACGCCCGTCGATGACGACGAAGTGTCTGTCCCCTTTCTTCGCGAGGTTGAATTGGCTGCTGGATCAGGAAGATTCGTCATCGAAGAGAGCGAGCGCTCTAGCCTGCGCTTCGGCAAGCGCAGTCTGCGTCACAACGGTGTGCAGTTCGACCAGGCTAAATGCGTGACGGTGCGTGGCAACAGTATGCTGCCGGTGTTGCGCGATGGTGCCACTGTCGGGGTGAATGCCGGTAAGTGTGCGATTGGCGACATCGTCGATGGCGATCTTTATGCCATCAACCACAACGGCCAGTTACGGGTGAAACAACTGTACCGCCTGCCGACCGGCATTCGCCTGCGCAGCTTCAATCGCGATGAACACCCGGACGAGGACTACACCTTCCAGGAAATCCAGGAAGAGCAAATCGTCATCCTCGGTCACGTCTTCTGGTGGGGCATGTACGCCCGTTAACCTCATCACTGTCAGATAAAACCCGCCTTCGAGCGGGTTTTTTTTCGCCTTCCGAAAGCCATCAGCGCCTTTGTTATCAGGGTTCCCATGCGCCAGCGCAATTAAAATGCATGAATAAATGCATTTGTGCATTGACTGTATATGCATCCATGCATATTCTTTGTCTCAAGCCGCTCAACAAAGCAGCTCGAAACGAAGCTCTTTAGTTCCACTACAAAGGCAGCGATGAACCGGCCTCAACGGTTCAGAGGGTTGGCAACTGACCCGGGTGTGCAGCGTAAAGCACCAGAAGCAGTTATCCGGCGGGCAGGGACCGCGGTCGGAAGAACAATTCGAATGGACTCGTACCGCGCCAGTAGCGCCGAAAAGTCAGCAGGACCGCATTACTGAAAAGCCCGGAGTAATACCGGGCTTTTTGGAATGCCTACCTGTCGCCGATTTCTCAATCGGCACCGGCTCAAACACAAGTACATCACTCATCAATCACCCCCAGGAGGCGTGACATGACAAACGAGCAACAAGCGTTGCTGGACATGCCGATCTGGCTTGTCATCGTCCTCGCCCTGGTGGGCGGGGTGTCCGGCGAAATGTGGCGCGCCGACAAGGACGGCGCCCGAGGCTGGGCGCTGATGCGGCGTCTGGCGCTGCGTTCCGGGGCCTGCGTGATCTGCGGGGTCTCGGCAATCATGCTGCTGTACGCCGCCGGCGTGTCGATCTGGGCCGCCTGTGCGTTTGGTTGCCTGACGGCGATGGCCGGGGCGGACGTCGCGATTGGCCTTTATGAGCGCTGGGCGGCCAAGCGGATTGGTGTTTGCGACGTGCCGCCGCGCGATTCTCGCCCTGATCAACAGTGAGGCGACATCTCGAACCCTCACATTCAACTCTGACAGGAGGCCATTAATGCCGGTCGTCATCGAAAAACCTTCACAGCTGTTTTCCGCCATTGCCGAGGCATTGCGCATCGCCGTTCCCGGTTTGAATGTCGGGAGCCCTCACGATTTCGACAGCACAGATAATCTCGATTGGGTTTTGATTGCACTCCAGCACGATGCGCCGGGCAGTCGCGCCAATGACGGGCGCATTGCTCATGTGCTGACGGTTTCGCTGCACGTCGTGTCGCCCGTTTCCGGCCTGGCAGCCTGCGATCTGGGCAGCGAACTGAAAAACCTGGTCACTGATAACCGCTGGAAACTGCCCGGTGATCAGTGCGATCTGCCGTTGAACATCGATGGCATTGCCTCGACGTTCATCAGCGGCGCCCGGGAATACAGCACCTGGACCGTTTCATTTACCCAGACTTTGTACCTCGGGCCATTGCTGCAGGACGACCCCGTGGGCACGCCTAAATTTGCCCGGACCTGGGAAGTGTCGAACATCGACGATCCAGACCAATACCAGGCACTGGAGGGGTAATCCATGTTCGATGTCCTTATCAGTCAGCACCTGGGCCCAATCATCGAACGTCTGGCGCAGATGCAAACCGAGATTGAAGACCTGAATCGGCGTACCGACAGTCTCTGCCGGATCGGCGTGTGCGAGGAAGTCGATGCGGCCAGCAACACCTGCAGGGTTCGCCACGGTGAGCTACTGAGCCCCGCTATCAGATTCTTTAACCCGAGCGCCGGCGCACAAAGCGAGTCACGCATTCCCTCGGTTGGTGAGCAGTGTGTGCTGCTGAACCATGGCGGCGGCGATAGCAGCGGTCAGTCCGTTGCACTGTTCGGTCTCAATGGTGGTCAGTTTCCGCCGGCCTCAACGCAGGCTTCGCTGACGCGACGCCGCTATCAGGACGGCTCCGAAAGTGGCTACGACGACGCCAGTCACGCTCTGCACTGGCAAAACGGCCCAACAACGTTCACCGGCTCTCGCGAATCGCTCGAACTGAGCATCGGCGCAGCCCGGTTGGTCATGACGCCTAAGGCGATCCAACTGCAACTGGGCGCGAGCGGTTTACTGCTCGACGCATCCGGTGTGCACCTGAGCGGCCCCTTGGTGGATCACCAGGGTCGAGTCATTAGCACTGCCTAAAGAGTTTTCCATGATAGGAATCGATAGAAACACCGGCGCATCAGTCGATGACTGGCCGCAATTTGTGCAGCGCGCGACCCGAGCGTTGACCACGCCTTTGGGCACTCGTCAGAAACGTCCTTTATACGGCTCGTTGATCCCGAATCTCTTGGGCCAAAACCTCGGCGACGACGTGCTGATGCTTGCCCAAAGCCATGCGGCGCAAGCGTTTTACAACAAGCAGAACGGCATCGGTGATTTTCAACCGCAAATCATTGTCGCCAGCCGGCAGGGGGCGGGGTTGTTGCTGCGCTTCGCCGGCACCTGGAAAAACCGTCAACAAACCTTCGAGGTGGTGACATGAGTATGTTGATCCCAGGCCAAAACCAGTTGGCCGAGCCGGCCATCGTCACCGTCGAGGCGTTTGAGGACCTGCTCGCAGAGTTCAAGATCTTCGTCGTTGAATACGTCGGCGCCCGCTCTCCCGAGAGCGCGGCGAAGCTCAAGGACAGTCTGGAAAATGAGAGCGAATTGCTGACCCTGGCCCTCGAGGCCTTTTGTGTACGACTGCAAACCCACGAGCGCAAATACAACGCCCGAATCAAGCAAATGCTGGCGTGGTGGGCCACCGGCAGCAACCTCGATGCACGCTTGGCAGACATGGGCCTTGAGCGTCAATTGCTGGACCCGGGCGATCCTGCAGCGTTCCCGCCCGTCCCCGCGGTTTTTGAAAGTGACGACAATGCCCGGTTGCGTTATTACCTGGCGCCCCATGCCCCGGCGGCCGGTTCGCGAATGCAGTATCGCCGGGAAGTTTTCACCCTGGGTGAACGACCGGCGGTGACGGTCGAAACGGCGGAGGCGGGCGTGGTGACGGTCACGTACACCTTCAACCCTGACGGCTATGCCGCGCAGGTCAAGGATGGCAACGGGCGTCGCACTGCGCCTGGCGAAGTGATGGTCACTGTGTTGGCGCGGGAGGGCGATGGCACGCCGTCCGGCGATCTGCTTAACGGTGTTCGCCAGCATTTCGCCCGACCTGATGTGCGGCCCGAGACCGACCGGGTGACCGTCCAGGGCGCGCAAATCAAGACCTACAAAATACGCGTGGTGGCGAAAATCAACGCCGGTCCCGATTCCGGGCTGACCAAGGCCGCCGTGCAGCAGCAGCTGCAGGCGTATGCCGATTCCTGTCATCGCCTCGAAGGGCGAGTCGACCCGAGCTGGATCGACTACACGCTGCACAACGCCGGTGCGGTTCAGTTGCAAATCCTTGAACCGCTGGCGCCAATTGTGACGACAGCTTTCCAGGCGCCCTTTTGTACGGGGGTCGAGGTCGAGGTGGATACGTTATGAGTGACGACACACCTGGGCCGAGTCTGCTCCCGGCCAACAGTTCACCGCTGGAGAGGGCTCTAGACCTCGGGTTCGGCAGATTGCTTGAGCGCATTACGCTGCCGTTTCCAGCGTTGATGAACCCCGGCGAAACACCATTGGCGTTCTTGCCGTACCTCGGCGCGGATCGCGGTGTCAGCGAGTGGAGCTCCGAAGCACCCGAAGCGGAAAAGCGTTTAACGGTAGAGCTCGCCTGGGCCACCGCGCGGCAGGCAGGTACTCGCAAAGCACTGGAAAACGCCGCCAAAGGTTTGCAACTGCAACCCGACGTGCGCGCCTGGTACGAGCAATCGCCACCCGGTCAGCCTTACAGCTTTTCCGTCAGGGCTTTTACCGAACAGCCTTACAGCGAAGAAATCGATGCGCGTCTTGATCGACGCCTGGCGGACGCCAAAAGCGAACGCGACACCTTGAAAATCTCCGTCGGCCTGAGCGCCTTCGGTCATCACGTCATCGGCGCCGCCACCGTGTGCGGCGAGCTGGCCACGATTTATCCGATTGTCATCGAAGGGCTCGAAGCCTCGGGCCAGGCCTTTATGGCGGCCGGGCTCTACGCCGTCGAAACCTCCACTATTTATCCTCAGGGGTCCTAAATGGCCGACTATTACACCCTGCTTACCAATGCGGGGATTGCCTACGAAACTGCCTGCAAGGCGGCGGGCACACCGATCAAGCTGTCGCAGATTTCCGTCGGTGACGGCGGTGGTGCAGTTTACAACCCGGCGGCAACCGACACTGCGCTCAAGCGCGAAGTCTGGCGCGGGCCGCTCAATGCACTGTTCCAGGATGAGAAGAATCCGAGCTGGTTGCTGGCTGAAGTGACCATCCCTCCAGATGTTGGCGGCTGGTATGTGCGCGAGGCTGGAATCTGGACGGATACCGGGATTCTGTATGCCATCGTCAAATACCCGGAATCGTTCAAACCGGTTTTGGCGACGTCGGGATCGGGGAAGGAGTTTTACATTCGCTCGATTTTTGAGACCAGTAATGCGTCGTTGGTGACGTTGTTGATTGATGACACGGTGGTTAAGGCGACGCGTGCGTGGGTAATGGGTTATCTCGCCGATGAGTTGGCCAAGCTGGACGGCAAGCAATCGGTTCGCGTGGCCACCACGGAAAACATTGTATTGAGTGGCGCGCAGCAAATCGACGGCGTCGCGGTGCTGTCTGGACAGCGTGTGCTGGCGGTGGCGCAAACGGCAGCGAAAGATAACGGTATTTATGTCGCGGCTAACGGCGCGTGGGTACGTTCGGTCGATGCCAACACCAGCGCCAGGGTAACGCCGGGCCTGACGGTAATGGTCGAAGAGGGCGCTGCTAATGGGGGGGCTCTTTGGTACTTGGTCACGAACGGCCCGATAACGCTGGGTACTACTTCGCTGAGCTTTGAAATGCTCGCCGGCAGGACGGGAATTCAGGCAGGGACTTACAAGAGCCTGACGGTCGATAAGTACGGTCGTGCCACTGGCGGTACAAATCCGGAGACGCTGGCGGGGTTTGGCATCAAGGACACGTACACCAAGGCCGAGATTGAGGCGATGATTGCGAAGGCTTCTGCGTTGCCGGTGGGGACGATGGTGCCTTTCCCTACACAAAGCGTACCGCCTGGGTTCCTTGAAGTAGATAACAGCCTATTCAAAGACACTCTTTATCCTGATTTGGCGACGTATCTGAACCGCAAGTACAACTTGCCAGGTGATGCGACGGGTTACACCCGATTGCCTGAATCACGTGGCGAGTTCTTCCGGGGTTGGGATCATGGACGCGGGGTTGACCCCTCCCGTGATATTGGCAGCTGGCAGAAAGGCAGCATCGCGGCAATCGATACAAACGTGGCGGCTACCCAGGCAATTGCTTCCAACCTTGCTGATCATGGCGCTTCGAGAGTAAGGACAGGTTACGACAGTGGCGACATAGCACTCTACTCTGGCGTGACACTTGCGGGCGTAAGCCTGCAGGCAAATGTTCCGTTACCCGGAAATTCCGAAGGCACCTACGGCATTACCCGACCAAACAACCTCGCCGTGATGTGGTGCATCAAGGCCTGGAACGCGCCGATCAATCAGGGAAATATTGATGTCGCCGCGCTTGCTGCTTCTATCGTGCAGGCAACAGAGACAAGACAGGGAACTGCAAAAGTCGCGACTCAGGCCCAGGCTAACGAAGGCACGGATGACGCTACTATCGTAACGCCTAAAAAACTATGCCTTGGGTTTTCAGTCAGCCTTGCTGCGAATGGCTACATTGTTTTCCCTTCCTGGTTAGGCGGTTTGATGATTCAGTGGGGCGTCGCAATCATGCCGGGCACAACAGGCACCTTCAGCTATCCAATTGCGTTCAAAACCGCCATTTACCAAATACTTGCGACGGATGCCGGCAGCGGAGCTCACTCGCTTGGAGTGAGTCCCTTGTCACTGACAAGTTTCACTGCGTACGGCAACTTGGCTACGACAAATGTTCGATATCTGGCCATAGGTTCATAAGATGCGTTATTACAGCAAATCAACAGACAGCGTTTACTTGGATCGCGTACACGGCGCAATGCCAAATGATGTTGTGCCGCTTACTGAGGCGCGATATCTGGAAGTTATAGCGAACCCAAAACCTGGAAAAGTCAGAAGCCTCGATGCGGATGGCTTACCTATTTTGATTGACCCTCCCGCGCAGACGTTAGCCGTACGTTCAACGGTGGAGCGTGTGTGGCGCGACGAAGAGATCGAGCGCGTCAAATGGCTTCGGGAGCGCCATCGGGATCAACTGGATATTGGCCAAGAGCCGACGCTGACTCCCGAGCAGTTCAGCGAGCTTCTGTCCTATATCCGAAATCTGCGCGACTGGCCGCAATCTCCTGAGTTTCCCTCGGCTGATAGCCGCCCGACTCTATCTGTCCGGGTCTCGAAACAACCTCAATAACGCCCCGTTCAACCGGGGCGTTTTCTTATCTGCACAAACACCCAACGACAACCGAAAGCCCCAAACGAATGGGGCTTTTTCATATCTGGAGAAACGCAAAATGGCAGAACGCCAAACCTACACCGTCCTCGTCCCGTTCCCTGTCGGGCGTGGTCACTGGTCGACCGCTGGCCAAGAGCTCGACCTGCTCGACGTCGAAGCCAACGCGCTGCTAAGCGTCGGTCGCCTGGCGCTGAAGTCCACATCCACCCAGGCCGAATCGGCCGCTGCCAAGAAGGCTGAATAACCATGGCTGAGGTTTTGAACTTCGAGCACAACGGCATTACCGTCAATGCTTCCGAATCCCCTGAGGCCATGGGTGGTCTCGGTGACAACGTCATTGGCCTGATCGGCACGGCGCCGAAGGCCGATCCGCTGATTCCGCGTAACTCCCCGTTCCGCATTAACAGCTTCACCACCCAGGCGCTGCTCGATCCGACCGGCACTGAATCGGGCACCTTGTTCCACGCGGTGTTCCAGATCCTGAAAGTGGTCAAGGTGCCGGTCTACGTGGTTATTGTCGAAGAGGGTGCAGCCCCGGCGGACACCATCAACAACGTGATCGGCGGCATCGAGCCGTTGACCGGTCGCAAACTCGGCCTGGCTGCACTGAGCGGTGTGCCGGAAGACCTGACCATCATTGGTGCGCCAGGCTTCACCGGCACCAAAGCCGTGGCCAGCGAATTCGCCTCGTTCGGCAAGCGCATCAAGGCTCGTGTAGTGCTCGACGGCAAGGATGCCGCGGTCGCTGATCAAGTGACTTACAGCCAGGAACTGGGCGGCGCGGACCTCGGTTTCGACCGCTGCCTGGTCGTGCACAATATGCCGGCCGTTTACTCCAAGGCGGCGAAGAAAAACGTCTTCCTGTCGCCATCGAGCCTGGCCATTGCCGCGCTCGCCAAGGTCAAGCAATGGGAGAGCCCCGGCAACCAGGTGACCTACGCCGAAGACGTGTCGCGAGTCGTGGAATACAACATCCTCGACACATCCACCGAAGGCGATCTGCTCAACCGCTACGGCATCAGCTACTACGCCCGGACCGTCCTCGGTGGCTTCTCGCTGCTGGGTAACCGGTCCATCACCGGCAAGTTCATCAGCTACGTCGGCCTTGAAGATGCGATCAGCCGCAAGCTGGTGAAGGCCGGCCAGAAAGCCATGGCGAAGAACCTGACCAAGTCGTTCATGGATCAGGAGGTCAAGCGCATCAACGACTGGCTGCAAACCCTGGTTGTCGACGAAACGATCCCTGGCGGCAGCGTGTACCTGCACCCGGAATTGAACAGCGTCGAGAAGTACAAAAACGGCACCTGGTTCATTGTCATCGACTACGGCCGCTACGCGCCGAACGAACACATGGTTTATCAACTCAATGCCCGCGATGAAATCATCGAGCAGTTCCTGGAGGATGTTCTCTAATGTTTACCAACCGTGTAAGACAGGCCATCGCGGCCACCCTGCAAGGCCTGCCGTTGTCGGCGACCGTGGAAGAGTTCACCCCGCCGAAGATCGAGTTCGATATGGAACCGATGACCGGCGGACGCTTCATCGCCGAGGAAATGGCCAAGAGCGGCAAGGTGCTGGGCGCCACCCTCATTCTGCAAGGCGCCGGTCCGGAAGTCATGCTTGCCCTGGGCGTGAAACTGGGCGACGACATTCTGCTGAACGTGCGTGAAGCGGGACAGGATCAGGACGGCAACACTTGGTTCACCTATCACACTGTCGGCGGCAAGCTGAAATCTCTTGGAGAAGCTGCGCTGAAAATGGGCGATAAACCCAAGACCACCCTCGAACTCTCCTGCCGCACCTACAACCGTCTCGAAAACGGCATTCCTGTGATCGACATCGACGTGCGTACCCAGAAGTTCATGCTCAACGGCGTGGATATTCTCGGTGATGCCCGTCGCGCAGTGCTGATCACATAACCCCTCGCACTACCTCAATACAACTCAGCTAAACGCAGTTCCTGTGGCGAGCGAGCCGGTTCCCACAGGTTGCACACCCAAGGAATTCATTCCATGTCCTGGACACCTCCCGTTCATGCCCTGTTGTCGCCAATCACCGGCGACGATCAGTCGGCCATCGAACAGATTCAACTCAAGCCGTTGTACTACGCCGCACAGAAAGATGCCCTGGCACGTGCTGGCGATGATGAGGACGACCAGTTTTTCGAACTGGCCAAATTGGCCACCGGTCTTTCGGTCAAGGAACTCGACCAGCTCAAACGCCCGGACTACGTGAGCATCGCGCAGTACGTGCATGAGATGTCAACCCGTCCGGCGTCATATTTTCTACAGCCGGATATCGAAGCCGAAGCCGTGGACGATCCCGATCAAGTGCAACTGCTGCAACCACTCAAAGTGGCCGGCCGCAGCCTGACCTCCCTGACGCTGGAAATGCCCGTACTACGCGCCACTAAAGCGATGAAAAAACTGAAAACGGCCAAGGAACGCGCCGAGTTCATCACCGCCCATTGCACCGGCTTGATGCTTCCCGACCTGGACCTGTTGACCGTGCCTGACTGGACACAGCTTCAGGTACGCATCGACGATTTTTTAAACAAACCGGCGGACTTCTTTCGGAGCGCGACATCGAAGTAATCCTCGATGTCGTGCCGCTCATTTACTCGATAAGTGAGGCGGAAATTCTGGAATGGGACGCCGGCAAGGCATTGCGCCGATACGACATTGCGATCACTCGCCTTGGCGTGAAAAAGGAGTAGAGCGGGATGGCGGACGATAGATATTCACTCAAATACGCAGCCATCGATAACAGTGGGCTGGCGTTCGCAAATACCAGCCTGACTACCGCTGCCACGAGCGTTATGTCAGCACAAGGTACGGGCCCCTCCGTCAGGGATCAAATGCTGGGCCTTGGTCTGGTGCTGGAAAATGTCGGAATCAAGCTCGGGCTGCTGACGGCGGCTATTGAGTCGTTGACCCTCAAACTTTCGTCGCAACGTTTGTTACCGCAGGCAACGGGAGCCGGTGAAAAGTGTGAGTCGACTTGCGAGCAAAAGAGTGCGGGAAAGTCGAGTAGCGGTATCGAACCGCCGGACTTGCTTAAACCCGCGATAGCGATGGATTTGGCCAGGGCCGATCTGAAGCAGGCAGGCCAGTTTACCCCGCGCCAGAGCGAAGAGATGGCGCAGTCAACCCAGCAAATCGCTATCGCTCCGCTGGTGGCGGCCGGAGGGACCGAAGCGGTTGATTTGGTGAGGATTGCAACGCTGGCCGCCAATTCAGGAATTGCGGGTGATCTGCCCAATGCTTCCGACCGACAGTTTGAGCTGCTGCGCTTCGCCAGTGATGCTGGCGTCGCCGCGTCGGCGTTCAAAATGCCGGCCATGGATGTCGCAGAGATGATGCTCGGCTGGCGCACTTCCATGAAGCTCAATGGTACTCAAGCCTTTGACCTGGCGGATACAGTCAACCATCTGGGCAAGATACCCGGTGGTGCGAAAGCGGCTGACATCGGCGCCGTTTTGCAGCGTGATGGTAGTGCTGCTACAGCAGCAGGCCTGGCACCCGCGCATGCCGCCGCGTTAACGACGGCATTGTTGAATACCGGTACGCAGATGGCTGAAGCCGGCGTAGCGCTGAAAGACATCGCCGCTGCCATGGGCAAGGGAGATCAAGCCTCCAAAACCGAGCGGGCAGCGTGGAAGCAGCTGGGTCTTGAGCCGAAAGCGGTGGCGAGCGGCTTGCGTGACAAGGAGACAGCACCTGGCACGGTGATGTCGGTGCTTGCGGCCTTGAACGCGCAACCTGCCGAGAAACGCCCGACGCTTGCCTTTACCCTGTTTGGCAATGGTGATAAAGCGGCACTGCGCATGGCGCAAAACCTTGCCGAAGTGAATGGCGCCTTCTGGCAGGTGAAAGACACTGCTCAGTACGCGACGTCGGAATTGGGTAACAACGGCTCGGTAAGACAAGACGCACTCGCGCTGTCAAAAACCCGGCAAGGCCAGCTGAACGTTATGAGCGCACGCAATGATCGCCTGTCGGTGACCACGGGCAATGCGCTGGCACCTGCGACGAATAGCTTGCTTCACTCGCTTGGATCCCTGGTTGATAGCTTGAGCGAATCTGCTGAAACCTCACCGAAAGCCACTGCTGCAATTGTGCTCGTTGCAGCCGCGATCAAACCGCTGGTGGGGGCGCTGTTCAAAGCTGTCATGGATGAGATGACCAGTCGGGCTGCCAAGCGAGTATTGGGTGGCGAGGCTCCCCGTCTCCCCGGCAATTCTCTGAAAGGCTTGAGTGCTTCATTGGGCGTATTTAAGCGCTTTTTACCTGGAGCATTTGCGTTAAGCGCTGCCCCCGATGTGATTGAAGGCACGATGAACGGCGACCCCAAGATGCTCGGCACTGGCCTGGGTGCCGCGGGCGGCGGCTGGGCCGGGGCTTCTGCAGGTGCTTCCATGGGCGCTGCTGTGGGTACCTTGTTCGGTCCGCTCCTCGGCACGGCCATTGGCGCAACGGTAGGCGGGGTCGTCGGCGGACTGGCAGGGAGCTGGGTAGGTGGGGAGGGGGGTAGTTGGCTGGGCGAAAAACTCGCCGCACCTGCCGATCAACTCGCCGCTCCGGACCAGGTCAGCAAAGACCTGACCAGCGCCCAAACGAGCAATCAGCAGAACTCAATGACGGCGAACATTTACATCAATGGCCAGGATCAGGCCAGCGCCAGTCAGTTGGCGAATCTGGTTGTGCAACAGATCTCGGGCCAATTCGGACTTATGACCCTGCCCAACTCACTCGCCATGCGAAGTGACGCGGCCCTGACCGATGGAGGTAGCTGATGCGTCAGCAAATGGTGTTAGGCAATTTCATTTTCGGCCTGTCCAGAAACTTCGCTTACCACAACTTGATACGTAATTCGGATGGTGGCTGGAAGGTTATCGAAACTGCCAGCAGTAAGCCCCTATCCAGCCAGACCGGCGAAGGCCTGCAAAAACTGAAGATAACGGGCAAATCGATGTACGCGACGGCCATGGAACGGCTTGACGAATTGCGTGCTATGCAGGCGCGGCACGCCGCGGTGCCATTGGTTGACGGCACCGGCCGCAATTGGGGGCAATGGCTGATCGTCTTGGTGTCCGAAACCCAGTCGAACGTGATTGATGATGGCACCGCGATGGTGGTCGATTGGGTCATCGATTTGATGGAGTACGCCAATGCGTAATGTTCGAAGTATCGCCGGTGATTCGGTGAATCTGTTGCTCTACCGGGCGCTTCAGCGCTGTGACGATATCGCCGAAGAGGCGCTTTGGCGCCTCAATCCGGGGCTCGCCGAATATGGTCCGGTATTGCCGGCGGGTGTGCGGGTGCTCCTGCCGGAGCTGGACTCAAAACCCATTGCACCCAAGCCGGCATCGGCCTGGGATTAAGGAGGCGGCATGTCACTTGGTTTCACACCCTCGGTGGAGATTTACGGCGCGAATGCTGCGCTGCTCAACGAGCGCTTGATTTCATGGCAGCACATCGATGCGGCGGGAATAGAGTCCGATCAACTGACGCTGACCATTAATCTGGATGGACTCGAAGGTTTACCGAGCCTGGGCGGAAAAATCGGCTTGCGAGTGGGCTATGTGGAATCGGGCCTGGTTGATAAGGGCGAATTCGTGATCACCCGGCGCACGCCGACGCTGTTTCCCTTGCGTATGACGCTGGTGGCCACGGCGGCACCGTTCAGTGCTGCGGATGAAACCGGCTTCAAGCAACGCCGATCCGTCAGCCATGGTCCGACCACCGTGGGGACGCTGTTTCGCCAGTTGACATCCAGGCACGGATTTTCACCGCGCGTCGCCCCTGAACTGGCGCAGATCCAGATTGAACACATCGACCAGTCCAACGAGACGGACATGGGGTTTCTGACCCGCCTGGCCACTCTCCATGACGGTGTCGCCAAGCCGATTAACGATTTGTATGTGCTGGCGCGACGTGGGCAGGCGAAGTCGCTGTCGGGCAACGTCATGCCGGACATAAAGCTCTCCGTGACGACTGACAATCGTCCGGGCGAGGAGGCTTTTATCGCGGCAACCCTCGAAGAAACCGCTCGGGCGAAATACCAGGGCTGCAAGACCGGTTGGTGGGATGCAGCCGCCGGGAAAGTGCGTGTCGAGGAAAGCGGCATCGCGCCGTTCAAGACCCTTCGTCAACGCTATCAAAGTGCAAACGACGCCCGGGCCGCCGCTGAGGGCGAGGTGCGCCGGATGATGCGTGAAGCATTGAAGGTGAAGATCGAGTGTCCCGGCAATCCAGGATTGTCCGCCGAAGGTCTGGTGCTGCTGGACAGTACGTGGCCCGATTTCATGCGCGGTCGTTGGTCAATCGACAAGGTTACGGCCAGTGGCAGTCGTCAGAACAGCTATCGCTGTTCAATCGAGGCGACCTGCCTGGACGCTCGGTCCTTGGCGCATTGAGTGCTTTGTGCCGATGACGGCCGAGTAACTTTCCATCCTTTCCATGGAGGTCATCATGACTGTTACGCAACAACTGCTGGAAACCATCATGCCCAACGCCCGCCCCCAAGCGGGCGTTTTCATTTGCGCACTCAACAACGCGATGGCTCGCTTCAACATAAACACCCCGAAACGCATTGCCGCTTTCCTCGCGCAAGTCGGCCATGAATCCGGGCAGTTGCAGTACGTGCGTGAGCTTGGCAGCGAGCAATATCTGAGCAAGTACGACACCGGCGCGTTGGCCGCCCGTTTGGGCAATACGCCCGCACCCGACGGTGATGGTCAAAAGTACCGTGGCAGGGGCCTGATCCAGATTACTGGCCGCGACAATTACCGTGAATGCAGTCTCGGCCTATTCGGCGATGACCGTTTGCTGTTTCTGCCAGAACTCCTGGAAAAACCCCAATGGGCCGCCGAATCCGCCGCGTGGTTCTGGCAAAAAAACGGCCTCAACGAACTGGCCGACCGCGACCAGTTCAACAGCATCACACGTCGTATCAACGGTGGGCTCAACGGTCTGCAAGATCGTCTGTTGTTGTGGGCACGGGCGAGGGCGGTGCTATGCCAGTCTTCGGTCTGATGCCGGTTTCTTGCCGGGCAATTGGGCTTGTTGTGTTTCTGGCTGTGTTGGCCGCAAGCTCGGCGGCGCTGACCTGGCACTTCCAGGATTGGCGGTATGGCCGGCAACTGGCGGAACAGGCCCGCGTGCATGCCGAGGCGTTGAATCGGCTGGCAATGGCTGCAGCAACGCAGCAACAGGCCGAGCAGGACAAGCGTCAGGCGCTTGAACAGCGCCTTTCAATCAGTGAACAAGTCCATTTTCGAGCGCTTAGCGATGCCCAACGTGATCAAGGTCGCTTGCGCGATCGTCTTGCCACTGCTGATGTGCGCTTGTCGGTCCTCCTCGACGCCGATGACGCTGCCTCAGGCTGTTCAATGCCAGCCACCTCCAGCGCCAGCAGCGTGGATCATGGAGTTGCGCGAGCCCGACTTGACCCGGCGCATGCTCAACGAATTATCGCCATCACCGACGCCGGTGACAGCGGATTGATTGCCTTGCAGGCGTGTCAGGCTTATATCAGAGCCGTCACTCGCTAACATTTTGATCAATCCTGCGCCTTGCAAGCGCCATCTGCTCGTGTACGGTAGTTCTCATTCCGCTCGATCAGGAGAAGCCCGTGAAAGAAATCACCCAGCTGGCCGCTGAGCTTGGCAGGCGCATGCAGGTTCTCAATGCCCACGTCACTACAGCCGAGTCCTGCACCGGCGGCGGCATCGCCGAGGCGATCACCCGTATCCCGGGGAGCTCGGCGTGGTTCGAGGCCGGTTATGTGACGTACTCCAATCGCCAGAAAACCCAACAGTTGAATGTGCCGGTCGAGTTGTTCACGACGGTCGGTGCGGTCAGTCGCGAGGTGGTTGAGGCGATGGTTCGCGGTGCCCAGGACAAAAGCCACGCGCGTTTTGCCGTGGCGGTCAGCGGTGTGGCAGGGCCGGATGGCGGTTCTCCGAGTAAACCGGTGGGCACGGTGTGGCTGGCCTGGGGCGTTGGCGAGCAGGTCTTCAGCGAGGAGCAACACTTCGTCGGTAACCGCGATGAGGTCCGCCGACAAACGGTTAAGGCCGCGCTAGAGGGGCTGCTGCGCCATGCCGCGGGAGAAATCTCAAATCAGGGGTAGGCGATCCTGAAACGCTGTGGAATAATACTGGCTACTTATACAGGTGTTGGCCGTCAGGCCTTATTGATTACGTGAGGACTTTAATGGACGACAACAAGAAGAAAGCCTTGGCTGCGGCCCTGGGTCAGATCGAACGTCAATTCGGCAAGGGTGCCGTAATGCGTATGGGCGATCAGGACCGTCAGGCGATCCCGGCTATCTCCACTGGCTCTCTGGGTCTGGACATCGCGCTCGGCATTGGCGGTCTGCCAAAAGGCCGTATCGTTGAAATCTACGGTCCTGAATCCTCCGGTAAAACCACGCTGACGCTGTCGGTGATCGCCCAGGCTCAAAAAGCCGGCGCGACCTGCGCATTCGTCGACGCCGAACACGCACTCGATCCTGAATACGCCGGCAAACTGGGCGTCAACGTCGACGACCTGCTGGTCTCCCAGCCGGACACCGGCGAGCAAGCCCTGGAAATCACCGACATGCTGGTGCGTTCCAACGCGGTTGACGTGATCATCGTCGACTCCGTGGCCGCGCTGGTTCCGAAGGCTGAAATCGAAGGCGAAATGGGCGACATGCACGTGGGCCTGCAAGCCCGTCTGATGTCCCAGGCGCTGCGTAAAATCACCGGTAACATCAAGAACGCCAACTGCCTGGTGATCTTCATCAACCAGATCCGTATGAAGATCGGCGTGATGTTCGGCAGCCCGGAAACCACCACCGGTGGTAACGCGCTGAAGTTCTACGCCTCGGTACGTCTGGACATCCGTCGTACTGGCGCGGTGAAAGAAGGTGATGAAGTCGTCGGTAGCGAAACCCGCGTTAAAGTCGTGAAGAACAAGGTGGCTTCGCCGTTCCGTCAGGCCGAGTTCCAGATCCTCTACGGCAAGGGCATCTACCTCAACGGTGAGATGATCGACCTGGGTGTGCTGCACGGTTTCGTTGAGAAGTCCGGTGCCTGGTATGCCTATGAAGGCACCAAGATCGGTCAGGGCAAGGCTAACTCGGCCAAGTTCCTGGCAGACAATCCGGAAATCGCCGCCAAGCTCGAGAAGCAACTGCGTGACAAGTTGCTGACCCCTGCGCCGGACGTCAAAGCATCGCCAGTCAAAGAGACTGCTGATGACCTGGCTGACGCTGATATCTGATTGATCCGATGACCGCCGTACTCGATACACTCGTCGCGGTGCGGCGAACCGCAATGGACCTGCTCGCGCGACGCGAGCACGGTCGAGTCGAGCTGACGCGTAAGTTGCGTCAGCGCGGCGCTCTCCCTGAAATGATCGACACCGCACTTGATCGTTTGACGGAAGAGGGTCTGCTGTCCGAATCCCGTTACCTCGAAAGTTTCGTTTCCTACCGCGCCCGTTCCGGCTACGGTCCTTTGCGTATTCGCGAAGAACTCAGCCAGCGCGGCCTGCAACGTGCAGATATTGAACTCGCTTTGCGCGAGAGCGGTATCAACTGGCAGGAGCAACTGGAAGATACCTGGCGGCGCAAATTTGCCGGGCATCTACCGATAGACGTCCGGGAGCGCGCCAAGCAAGGGCGGTTCCTCAGTTATCGGGGATACTCCATGGAAATGATCAGCCGCTTGTTCAGTGGTCGAGGAATGGATGATTAATAAAAACGGCCCGCTATTTCGATAGCGGGCCGTTTTTTTTGTGCCTCACGTCACCTTGGACGGTTCGCGCGTGCGCTGTTGCGGCTGGGGTTTTGAATGGGCCCAGTTTTCCGGCAGGTTGATGTAATCCACCAGTGCCCGCAGGCGTCCATGATCCCGGGCGTTGAAGTTGAAGGCCAGTCGCGCCAGATGACTGAACTGCGGTTCGTCATGCTCCTCGCCGCTATAAGCGTGCTGATGGAAATGATCGCTCAGGCACAGGTCGGCAAAGGCTTCCTGCATGTGTTCGAGCGCCCGGTCGCTGAGCTTGTGGTTCATGCGAATCACGAACTGATGCTTGAGCCAGCGGCTGGAGTGGAAGTTGCTGTAGAACTGATTGATCTGCTCCACCGCTTCTTCAGCGCTGTAGACCAGACTCACCAGCTTCATGTCGGTTGGCAGAATGTAGCGATTTTCCTCCAGTTGATGGTGAATGAAGTCCAGCGCGCCTTGCCAGAAGGTGCCGCCCGGCGAGTCCAGCAGCACCACAGGCACCAGCGGGCTTTTACCGGTCTGAATCAGCGTCAACACTTCGAGCGCTTCATCCAGGGTGCCAAAACCACCAGGACACAGGACCAGCGCATCGGCCTCTTTGACGAAGAACAACTTGCGGGTAAAGAAAAAGTGGAACGGCAGCAGGTTGGCGGTGCCCTTGACAGTGGGATTGGCATGCTGCTCGAAGGGCAGGGTGATATTGAATCCCAGACTGTGTTCCAAGCCCGCACCTTCGTGGGCGGCGGCCATGATGCCGCCCCCGGCACCGGTAATGACCATCAGGTCCGAGCGCGCGAGTGCCGCGCCGAGCTCCCGGGCCAAGGCATACAGTGGATGTTCGATCGGTGTACGGGCCGAGCCAAATACGGTGACCTTGCGCCGTCCCCGAAACTGTTCGAGCACCCGGAAGGCGTGTTCCAGTTCGCGCAGGGTTTGCAGGGTGATTTTTGCATTCCAGCGGTTGTGATCTTCCTGGGCCATGCGCAGCACGGTCAGGATCATGTCGCGGTAAATCGGGGTGTTGGGGCTGTTGGGTGAAACCAGGTTGAGTTGTTCTTCGACCTTGCTGATGAGGTCGTGGCCGCTTTCTTCAAAATGACGGCTCAGGAGGTCATTCGGTTGGTAAGGCATTCAACTTCTCCTTCCATACAGGCTTTGTTGTTCCCTTGGAGAAAGAAACATTCGCACAATTTAGACGTAGGCCGGGCAGCCCCTTTTCTGCCACGAAAGATGATCGTTAATACTCTGAATCTAGACCCTTGCAGAGATTCTCGCTGGCTTGATGATTGCGCCGCAAAGTCTTTCCTGGCAACCGCTTATTAACGATTTGCAAGGTGATTTCACCGTTCGTCTGAACGCAAGCCAAGCGTCTGGCGCTCTGATTTACTAAATTACAGGCGTGACACGACAACTTTGCGTCAAAGGCGCGACGCATCGGTTGATGCAGTTCAAGGATTTTTCGCTCGAAGGGGCGAGGTGCAGGGAGGCTGGAAGCGATGGCCAGAGTCATTCTGGAGATCGATACGCAACTGTATCGATTGTTGAAGGCATCCGCCGAGACCAATCATTTGAGTCTCGAGCAAGAGTGCTGCCGGCGTCTGGAGGGGGCCGACCGGCGTTCACGTTATCTGCAAGCGCTGTTGGCAGAACTGCGCGCCGAGGATGAACAACGGCGCGCCAATTCCCGATGATTACTTCTTCTTGGCCGGGGTTGCTTTCGGGCAATCCGATTCCTGATAACTGGCGGAGCCAACGGCGCGGTTGGTCTTCACCTCAGTGAAGTCGTAACGCATGACTGCGCCCTTGGCCATCAGTTTGCGGTACGAGGGGTTGTTGCACACAGAGGCGCCAAGCTGGAAATACACAGCTTTGGGGTCGGCACGCATCTTATCGGCGTGGCTGCTTTGCACGCTCAAGTGATTGATCAGCGTCTTGCCTTCAACGGTGTAGCCCTGATCAAGAATGTCTTCGTTGATCGCCCGTGGAGTGCCAACACTGCTTTGTACGGCGACATTTTGCAGCTCTCTGTTGAGATTCTGCTCACTCAAGGATGCAGCCTGAGCGCTAAAGGACGACGCCAGCAAAATGGCAGCGGTGGGAACGATAAGGCGCAGCATGAAACTCTCCTGGTTCAGTGACTGGTGGTTCGACCCGTCACATGACTGTGCGTTCAGTGGCGCAGAATTATAGGGGAGGAGGTCTGGGCGGTACAGGCTTGTACCGGTTGCTCTGATAAACTGCCGCGACTTTTTGCCCTTGCGAGTGTTTTGCGTGTCGATTTTCCATCCCCTGTGGTGCCGCCTGCGATGAACCCTGCCACCCCGCGCTTTGCCGCAAACGCCGTCGCCCGCTTGCGCGATCAGCGTGAAGAGGAGGGCATCAAGCCGATTCAGGCCCGTGGCTGGAGGGCGCCGCGATGCCGTGATTGCCGCGTGATTGAAAGTCACTGCCTATGTGCCTGGCGTCCGTTGGTCGAGGCCCGCTCGGGTGTGTGCCTGATCATGACCAACAAGGAAGTTTTCAAACCGAGCAACACCGGTTGGCTGATTGCCGATGTGGTGCGCGATAACCATGCGTTCATTTGGTCGCGTACTGAAGTCGATCAGCAACTGTTGGCGCTGTTGTCAGATCCGCAGTGGCAGCCGTATCTGGTCTTTCCGGGCGAATACGTTGAGCCCGAACGCGTCACCAACAGCGTCGAGACCGATAGCGCCAAGCGTCCGCTGTTCATTCTGCTGGACGCCACCTGGACCGAAGCCCGCAAGATCTTTCGCAAGAGCCCGTATTTTGATCGCTTGCCGATCTTGAGCCTGCTGCCCGAGAAGCTGTCACGCTATCGACTGCGCCGTTCCACCCGCAGCGAACATTTATGCACCGCTGAAGTGGCTGCACTGTGTCTCGATCTGGCCGGTGATACCGCGGCCGCGTCAGCGCTGGACGCTTATTTTGATGTGTTCAGTCAGCATTATCTGGACGCGAAAAACCAGCTGGACATGAACCTCGCCACACCGGCCCACGCCGAGCTGATGCCGTTTATTCATAACGACGTCCCCGCCATGTCCTGATTGTCGCCCATACTGCAAAGAACTGTACCGGTTATGCATCTTGACCACCCCGGTTTCGCTGGGCATGCTTGGCGCCGATTGGGGCGCGGCCATCGTTTGATACGCCGTATTTTTACGTGAATAGCCATGTGATTGGCGTTGAACGTGCCCTGTTGGTGCATCTGCGTGGCTGCACCTGGAGTTGTTTGAAAAACAGGATCATTTGAAAAATGGCCACATACGAAATCCTGATTGCCGATGACCATCCTCTTTTTCGTAGCGCGCTGCATCAAGCGTTGACCCTGGGCCTTGGCCCGGATGTCCGTCTGGTGGAAGTGGCGAGTATTGCCGAGCTGGAAACCCGTCTGGACGAAAAGGCCGATTGGGATCTGGTGCTGCTGGACCTCAACATGCCGGGGGCTTACGGTTTTTCCGGTCTGGTGTTGTTGCGCGGCCAGTACCCGCAGATTCCGGTGGTCATGGTCTCGGCCCAGGAAGAGGCCTCGATCATGGTGAAGTCCCGCGAATTTGGCGCCAGTGGCTTCATTCCCAAGTCCAGTGACCTGAGTGTCATCCAGAAAGCCGTGCGCGCGGTGCTCGACGGCGATGTATTCTGGCCACCTCAAGCGTTCGAAGCGGTGAGCGTTTCCGCTGAAGCCAAGGCCGCCAGTGAAGGCCTCGCCAGCCTGACGCCCCAACAGTTCCGGGTGTTGACCATGGTCTGTGAGGGCTTGCTGAACAAGCAGATTGCTTATGAGCTGAGCGTTTCCGAAGCGACGATCAAGGCGCATGTCACGGCGATTTTTCGTAAGCTGAATGTGCGGACTCGCACCCAGGCGGCCTTGCTTCTGCAACAACTTGAGTCAATTTCAAGCCACTGAGTATTGGCTTATTCACGCTTTTTTGACTTTGGTTGATCTAGCTTCCCCACTCTTTTTTGGTCAGTTGCCCACTCTATGTCACCTTTCAAAGGCCAAACCGGCCTAAAACGTATCCTTAACGCCTCCGGTTACTCGCTGGACGGCCTGCGCGCAGCCTTTACCGGCGAAGCGGCTTTTCGGCAACTGGTGCTGCTGAATGTCATCCTGATCCCCCTTTCGTTCTTTCTGAACGTCAGCCGTGTCGAACAGGCGTTGCTGATCGCCGTCTGCCTGTTGGCGTTGATTGTCGAATTGCTCAATTCGGCGGTGGAAGCGGCCATCGACCGCATTTCCCTTGAGTTGCACCCGCTGTCCAAGAACGCCAAGGACATGGGCAGCGCCGCTCAGCTCGTGGCGTTGAGCATGATCGCGCTGGTGTGGGCGGTGATTCTGCTTTAAGCGATGGTGGGCAGGACGATCTCGTCGCTGCGCTGCACCCCGGCGGTGAACGCGCGGCACAGGTCGAGAAACTCGCGCATCGCCGAGGTCTGATATTTCTGTTTGTGCCAGATGAAATAGAACTGTCGCGCCAGGTCCAGATCTGGCGTTTCCACCGGCACCAGGCTGCCGCGGCGGAAGGCATCGCGCAGTGCCAATCTGGAAATACAGCCAATCCCCAATCCTGACTCTACCGCGCGTTTGATCGCTTCGGTGTGTTCCAGTTCGAGTCGGATATTGAGTGTGCTGCGATGGTGACGCATCGCCTGATCGAAGGTCAGCCGTGTGCCAGAGCCTTGCTCGCGCAGGATCCATGCCTCATGGGTCAGCTCCTCCATGGTCGCCCTGCCGCGTTTGGCCAATGGATGCTGAGGCGCACAAAACACCACCAGTTCGTCCTCGACCCAGCTTTGCACTTCGATGTCCGGGTGGCTGCAGTCGCCTTCGATTAGACCCAGATCAATTTCGTAGTGAGCGACTTGTTGCACGATATTGGCTGTGTTCTGTACATGCAGCTTCACCTGGCTTTCGGGATGGCGTTGCATGAAGCTGCCGATCAACAAGGTCGCCAGATAATTGCCAATGGTCAGAGTCGCGCCAACCGCCAGGGAGCCGAAACCGGACTTGCCGTTGAGCAGGTCTTCGATCTCCTTGGCCTGATCGAGCAGCGCCACGGCTTGTGGCAATAGCTGCTTGCCCAAGGCGTTAAGGCTCAGCCGTTTGCCGGCGCGGTCGAACAGCTGGCAGCTGGACTGGCGCTCTAGCTCGGTGATCGAGGTGCTGGCCGCCGATTGCGAGAGGTTGAGCAAGCCCGCGGCACGGGATACGCTTTCCTGCTGGGCGACAGCGACGAATACTTGAAGTTGACGGAGAGTAAATCGCATATCTATATAACCGATAACCCTTATCTTAATAATCCATTTAACAGATATTGTCGCTGCCATTAGAATGCGATGCAATTGCGCACATCATTGGCGCAGGCAAATCTCCAGGAGTCCCACGTACATGAGCAACATGAACCACGAGCGTGTCCTCAGTGTTCACCACTGGAACGACACTCTGTTCAGCTTCAAGTGCACCCGCGATCCGGGCCTGCGCTTCGAGAACGGTCAGTTCGTGATGATCGGCCTGCAACAGCCCAACGGCCGGCCGCTCATGCGCGCTTACTCGATTGCCAGCCCGAACTGGGAAGAGCATCTCGAGTTTTTCAGCATCAAGGTGCCTGATGGCCCGCTGACTTCCCAGTTGCAGCATCTGAAGGAAGGCGACGAGATCATCATCAGCAAGAAGCCTACCGGCACCCTGGTGCTGGATGACTTGAAGC
Organism: Pseudomonas sp. IT-P294; assembly: GCF_949767865.1. NCBI lineage: Bacteria > Pseudomonadati > Pseudomonadota > Gammaproteobacteria > Pseudomonadales > Pseudomonadaceae > Pseudomonas > Pseudomonas sp. IT-P294. The sequence goes on from NZ_CATKQW010000057.1 coordinate 267,658, forward strand.
CTGGCAAACATTTGTACCTGCTCAGCACCGGTACCGGTCTGGCGCCATTCATGAGCGTCATCCAGGACCCGGAAACCTACGAGCGTTTCGAAAAAGTGATCCTGTGCCACGGCGTACGGTACGTCAATGAAGTCGCTTACCGCGAGTTCATCACCGAGCACCTGCCGCAGAACGAGTTCTTCGGTGAAGCGCTGCGTGACAAGTTGATCTACTACCCGACCGTGACCCGCGAGCCGTTCGAGAACGAAGGTCGCCTGACCGACCTGATGCGCAGCGGCAAGCTGTTCAGCGACATCGGTCTGCCACCGATCAACCCGCAGGACGACCGCGCCATGCTGTGCGGCAGCCCGAGCATGCTCGACGAGACCAGCGAAGTGCTGAACAGCTTCGGTTTGAAAGTTTCGCCGCGGATGCGCGAGCCGGGTGATTACTTGATCGAGCGTGCGTTCGTCGAGAAGTAAGCCCAATACCTGTGGGAGCGAGCTTGCTCGCGAATGCGGTTTAACATTCAACGATCATGTTGACTGACAGTCCGCTTTCGCGAGCAAGCTCGCTCCCACATTGGTTTTTTATTCGCCACAAAAAGCCCGCGTTGCCTGAAAAGGCATCGCGGGCTTTTTCGTTTCTGGCATTCAGGATTTTGCGGGAATGACTTCAAGAACGCGGATCACGCCGGCCTCGGGATAATGCCAGCGCACATCCAGATCCCAGAATTGCGCCCCGTATTCGCGCTCCGGCGCAGGAATCTGGTACGCCGGCCGTGGGTCTTGTGCCAGGCATTGCTCGATCAGTGCCACCAACGGCTCTTCAAGGCGCTGAGCATGGCTATGAGCCTGTTGCAGCGCTGAGTCCGTCCACTGCACGGGAATCAGCGATGGCGCAGCGCTGGCGATGCTATTGGACGCTGTGTCGATGATGTCCGCGTAAGGCACATAGGGTTTGATGTCCAGAATCGGCGTGCCGTCGAGCAGGTCTATTCCAGATATCCACAGCCGATTGGCTTCTACCTTGTCCAGCTTCACCACGGATTGACCGATGCCGTTGGGCCGGTGCGTCGCGCGCGTGGCAAACACGCCCATGGATTTGTTGCCGCCCAGACGAGGCGGGCGGACTTTCAGGCGTGGTTTTTCTTCAAGGGCTTGATGAAACAGGAACAACAGCCAGACATGGCTGACCTGCTCCAGGCCTTGCACCGCATCACCCTGATCAAAAGGCGCCACCAGTTCGAGCACGCCGCGAGCAGCCGGGGCCAGTTGCGGTTGGCGCGGGATGGCGAATTTCTCCTTGAAGCAGGAGCGCACGAAGCCGATGGGGGAAACGCTGTAGGTCATGGTTTGGGGGTCGAAGCGGGTAAGAGGCGGGCATGATAACCCACCCTAAGATCGTTCCCACGCTCTGCGTGGGAACGCTTCAATGGACGCTCTGCGTCCGCTTTTGGGACGCGGAGCGTCCCGGGCTGCATTCCCACGCAGAGCGTGGGAACGATCATGCGGATCAGAGGCTGAATCCACCATCCAGCGGGATAATATTCCCGGTCATATACGCCCCAGCCGTGCTCGCCAGGCTGATCGCCAGCGCCGCCATCTCTTCTTCCCGACCCCAGCGCTTCATGGGTATCAACGCCGTATCGTGCGCCAGCGCCTGCTCATCGTTGCCAATGTGCTGGGTCATCTTGCTCGGGAAACGCCCCGGTGCAATGACGTTGACGTTGATGTGCTGGCTCACCAGTTCTCTGGCCAGGATTCGCGACAGTTGATGCAGGGCCGCTTTACTCGGGCCGTAGGCATACGCCTCTTCACCAAAGGAAGAAATCCCGGCCACTGAGCCAATATTGATGATCCGTGCCGGATTTGCTGGCGAACCGGCCTTTCGCAGCAGCGGCAAAAACTGCTGGATGCAGTTGAACACCGATGTCACGTTGAGCTGCATGACCTTTTCCCAGCCCTTGACCGGGTAACTCTCAAGCGGCGCGCCCCATGTGGTGCCGGCATTGTTCACCAGAATGTCCAGCTGGCCAATCTGCTCACTCAGGTGCGCCGCCAATTGCTGGACGCCTTCCTCATGAGCCAGATTGGCAGCTACCGCATGACACACCCCGAAGGCGCTCAGCTCATCGGCGGTTTGCCGGCAGGCGTCGGCATCACGGGCGCACACATAAACGCTGGCGCCGGCCTCGACATAGGCCTTGGCGATCATCTTGCCGATACCACGGGTGCCGCCGGTCACCAGTGCGGTGCGGCCTTGCAGGGAAAAGTACGGGTGCATGGCGAGTCCTGAGAGCTGAGGGTCATTACACCCTAGTCGTCAGCCGCCGGAAGCGGAGCCACTATTTTTGCGAGGAATGAAGGTCTATACAGGCTGGCCTTGAGCCGCAGAGTTGCGGCTCAAGGCGCATGTGCGCTTACTGCGGGCGAACACGCAGGGTCAGGCCCTTGAGGAAATTGCGCAGCAACTGGTCGCCGCACGCCCGGTAATTGCTGTGTCCGACCTTGCGGAACAGCGCGCTCAGCTCGGGCTTGGACACCGGAAACTCCGAAGCCTTGAGGATGGCGTGCATATCGTCTTCTTTGAGTTCGAAGGCCACGCGCAGCTTTTTCAGGATGATGTTGTTGGTCACCGGCACTTCAATAGGTTGCGGCGGACGGCTTTCGTCCTTGCCGCGTTTGAAGATCACCAGGCCGTCGAGGAAATGCGCCATGACTTCGTCCGGGCAGCGTACGAAGCCTTCTTCGTCTTCCTCTTTCTTGTCCAGGTACGTCAGCAGGTCTGCCAGGGTGACGTCCATGCCGCCGAGCTTGATGATCTCGATGACTTTTTTGTCGCTGATGTCGAGCATGTAGCGCACGCTGCGCAGTACGTCATTATGGATCATGGTGTGCAGTCCTGATATTCAGCAGTGGGCGCCGCATAAACAGCGGCGCCGAAATGTATGGCGGCGTGAAAAGTCTTAGAACTTCTCTTTGCCGGACAGGTAGCGCCATTGCCCCAGCGGCACTTTGCCGATGGACACGCCGCCAATGCGGATGCGGCGGATGGCGACGACCTTCAGGCCGACGGCCTGGCAAAACAGGGCGATCACGCCCGGTTGTGGGTTCTTCATCGCAAAGCGCAGGCGATTTTCGTTCTGCCAGCTGGCCTTGACCGGCGGCAGTTCCTTGCCCTTGTAAGTCAGGCCATGGTTCAGGCGGTTGAGGCCGTGAGCCACCATGTCGCCTTCAACCTCGACCACATACTCTTGCTCGATCTTGGCGGAATCGGCAGTCAGTTTGCGCAAGATCTTCCAGTCCTGAGTGAACACCAGCAGACCGCTGGCGTTGGCTTGCAGGTCGGTGCTGGCGGTCAGCCGCAGGAAGTGGCCCTTGAGCGGACGTTTGCTGAAGCGGTGTTCTTCGCTCAGGGTCTCGGCGCTGATGGTGGCCATCGCCGTTTCCGCGTCCATCCCGGCCGGTACGTTGAACAGGATGGTCACCGGTTCCGGTGCGGTGGCCTTGGCTTCCGGGTCAAGCTCGACTTTCTGGGTGTCGACCTTGAATTGCGGTTCGTCGATGACTTCGCCGTCCACGGTGACCCAGCCGCCCTCGATGAACAGCTCAGCCTCCCGACGGGAACAGCCGACGAGTTCGATGAGGCGTTTGGAGAGACGAATCGGGTCAGTCATGACAGGGCCGTAACAAAAAAGGGGTGGGCATTGTACCTGCGTGGCGCCGGTTAATCCCGGCTCCATTTGCCGCATGTGCTTTTAATGTTGTGTCAGCCATTGCGCGTCAATTGTTGCGCCTGACGCAAGCGCATATGCAACAACGGATAGGGCTGTCCCATGCCATCGACTTCCGAACGACCGATCACCTCAAAGCCCTGCTTGAAGTAGAAACCCAGCGCCTGTGGGTTCTGCTCGTTGACGTCCAGTTCATCGGCGTTCAAATGTTCCATGGCATAGCGCAGCAACTGCTTGCCCAAGCCTTGGCCACGATGGGCCGGGTCAATGAAGAGCATTTCGATCTTTCCCGCGGCGACCCCGGCAAACCCGGTGATGCGCTGGCGAGCGTCCTTGGTGCAGATCAGCATCACTGCGTCGAGGTAGCGGGTCAGCACCAGGTTCTTCAGCAGTTCGATGTAGCTGTTCGGGAGGAAGTCATGGGTGGCGCGCACCGAGGCTTCCCAGACGCGCGTGAGTTCTTCGTAGTCGCTCTGTTTCGGCGTGTGGATGACCGAATGTTGGCGCATGGCCGGCTGCCCCTTTTACCGTTGATTGTGCGAGTCCTTTCTCCCACAAAACGATAGACGTAAAAAAGCCCCGCATCTCGTGAAAAGAGCGGGGCTGTGTGTATTTTTTGCGTTTAGATCTGTTCAGCCCACAGGTCGTACTCGTCGGCGTCGGTCACTTTGCACCAGACCTTGTCACCCGGCTTGAGGTTGCTGCCGTTGTCGATGAACACGTTGCCGTCGATTTCCGGGGCATCGAAGAAGCAGCGGCCGACCGCGCCTTGCTCGTCGACTTCATCGACCAGCACTTCGATCTCGCGGCCGATGCGCAGTTGCAGGCGCGCCGAGCTGATGGCCTGCTGGTGCGCCATGAAGCGGTCCCAACGGTCTTGCTTGACGTCGTCCGGCACGATGGCCGCGTCCAGCAGGTTGGCCGGGGCGCCTTCGACCGGGGAGTACTGGAAGCAGCCGACGCGGTCCAGCTGCGCTTCGGTCAGCCAGTCCAGCAGGTACTGGAAGTCTTCTTCGGTTTCGCCGGGGAAGCCGACGATGAAGGTCGAACGGATGATCAGGTCCGGGCAGATCTCGCGCCAGTTCTTGATGCGTGCCAGGGTCTTGTCTTCAAAGGCCGGGCGTTTCATGGCTTTCAGGACTTTCGGGCTGGCATGCTGGAACGGGATGTCCAGGTACGGCAGGATTTTACCGGCGGCCATCAGCGGGATCAGCTCGTCGACGTGCGGGTACGGGTAAACGTAGTGCAGGCGAACCCAGACGCCGAGGGTGCTCAGGGCTTCGCAGAGTTCGGTCATGCGGGTTTTCACCGGCGCGCCGTTCCAGAAACCGGTGCGGTATTTCACGTCGACGCCGTAGGCGCTGGTGTCTTGCGAGATCACCAACAGCTCTTTGACGCCGGCCTTGACCAGGCGCTGGGCTTCGTCGAGCACATCACCGACCGGACGGCTGACCAGTTTGCCGCGCATCGAAGGAATGATGCAGAAGCTGCAGCTGTGGTTGCAGCCTTCGGAAATCTTCAGGTAAGCGTAGTGGCGCGGGGTCAGTTTGATCCCTTGCGGCGGCACCAGGTCGATCAGCGGGTTGTGATCCTGGCGCGGCGGCACTGCGTCATGCACCGCGTTGACCACTTGCTCGTATTGCTGCGGACCGGTTACGGCCAGCACGCTTGGGTGTACCTTGCGAATATTGCCTTCTTCGACGCCCATGCAGCCGGTCACGATGACCTTGCCGTTTTCCTTGATGGCTTCGCCGATCACTTCCAGGGACTCAGCCTTGGCCGAATCGATGAAACCGCAAGTGTTGACCACAACGACGTCGGCGTCCTCGTAGGTGGACACGACGTCATAGCCTTCCATGCGCAGCTGGGTAAGGATGCGCTCGGAGTCGACCAGTGCTTTGGGGCAACCCAGGGATACGAAGCCAACTTTTGGATTGGCTGGCGCGGGAGTGGTGGACATGTCTAACCTCGGTATTTGGGACGCCTCCAGCCGAAGACGGCAAGGCGACAGACGGGCGCTATGTTGCGCCTCTGGTCAAAAAGTGCGCAATTCTAGCGATGAGAGGCGCACTTGACCAGCTTTATGCAGGGAAATACGACGAGTGCTGCGCTATGCTTCGCGCCGTTACGCTTTACCGAATTTTTACAGTCAATAAATCGTCTGTAACCTTAAGTAAAACAGCGCATGCTGCACGGCAAAGCATAGTGCTTCTTATAAGAAGTCCGGGTCTGAGTAGTAGGAGTTTTGGATGGGGCAGGCAAGTAGTCAGGCTGCAAGCGCTGAGCATTCGGCGGCAAAGCCGATCGGCATGCTGGTCGCGGCGGTGGGTGTGGTTTACGGCGATATCGGCACAAGCCCGCTGTACACCCTCAAGGAAGTGTTCTCCGGTGGCTATGGCGTACCCGTCAACCATGACGGCGTGCTGGGCATCCTGGCGCTGATTTTCTGGTCACTGATCTGGGTTGTGTCGTTCAAATACATGATGTTCGTGCTGCGCGCCGACAACCAGGGCGAAGGCGGAATCATGGCCTTGACCGCGCTGGCGCGGCGGGCGGCGTCGGGGTATCCGAAACTGCGCACCCTGCTGGTGGTCTGTGGGCTGATCGGTGCGGCGCTGTTCTATGGCGACAGCATGATCACCCCGGCGATTTCCGTGCTCTCGGCCATTGAAGGCCTGGGCCTGGCATTCGATGGCATCGACCATTGGGTGGTGCCGCTGTCGTTGATCGTGCTCGTCGCGCTGTTTTTGATCCAGAGTCACGGCACCGCGCGGATCGGCATTCTGTTCGGGCCGATCATGGTGACGTGGTTTGTGGTCCTGGGTGCCCTGGGCGTCCACGGCATCTTCCAGCACCCGGAAGTGTTGCAAGCGATAAACCCGGTCTGGGGCGTGCGCTTCTTCATCGACCACCCGGGCATGGGCGTGGCGATTCTTGGCGCAGTAGTACTGGCGCTGACCGGCGCCGAGGCCCTGTACGCCGACATGGGCCACTTCGGCCGCAAGCCGATTGCCCGTGCCTGGTTCATCCTGGTATTGCCGGCGCTGGTGCTGAACTACTTTGGACAGGGCGCGTTGCTGCTGGGGGACCCGGAAGCCGCTCGCAACCCGTTCTACCTGTTGGCACCGAGCTGGGCGTTGATTCCGCTGGTCGGCTTATCGACCCTGGCCACGGTGATTGCCTCCCAGGCGGTGATTTCCGGTGCGTTCTCCCTGACCCGTCAGGCGATCCAGCTCGGTTACATTCCGCGCATGCACATCCAGCACACTTCCAGTGCCGAACAGGGCCAGATCTACATTGGCGCGGTGAACTGGTCGCTGATGGTCGGGGTGATCCTGCTGGTACTCGGCTTCGGATCCTCCGGCGCCCTGGCTTCGGCCTATGGCGTGGCGGTGACCGGTACGATGCTGATGACCACCGTGCTGGTGTCGGCGGTGATGTTGCTGCTGTGGAAGTGGCCGCCGATCATCGCGGTGCCGCTGTCGATCGGTTTCCTGTTGGTCGACGGCCTGTACTTCGCCGCCAACGTGCCGAAAATCGTTCAGGGCGGGGCCTTTCCGGTGATCGCCGGTATTGCGCTGTTCGTGCTGATGACCACCTGGAAACGTGGCAAGCAACTGCTGGTCGAGCGTCTCGACGAGGGCGGATTGCCGCTGCCGATCTTCATCAGCAGTATCGCCGTGCAACCGCCGCACCGCGTCCAGGGCACCGCCGTGTTCCTGACCGCGCGCCCGGACGCCGTCCCCCACGCGTTGTTGCACAACCTGCTGCATAACCAGGTGCTGCACGAGCAAGTGGTGCTGCTGACGGTGGTGTACGAAGACATTCCTCGGGTGCCGGCATCACGGCGTTTCGAGGTCGACTCCTATGGCGAAGGCTTCTTCCGGGTGATCCTGCACTTCGGTTTCGTCGACGAGCCGGACGTGCCGCAAGCACTGAAGCTGTGCCACCTCGAGGACCTGGACTTCAGCCCGATGCGCACCACCTACTTCCTCAGCCGCGAAACGGTCATCGCCTCCAAACTCGAAGGCATGGCCCGCTGGCGCGAGGCGTTGTTCGCGTTCATGCTCAAGAATGCCAACGGCAACCTGCGCTTCTTCAATCTGCCGCTGAACCGGGTGATTGAACTGGGTACACAGGTCGAGATGTAAGCCCCATCAAAAAGCCCCTGTTGCCAGTGCGGCAGCGGGGGCTTTTTTGTGCCCGGGATTCAGAAACTGGCGATGCCCCCCCTGTGGGAGCGAGCCTGCTCGCGATAGCGATCTGTCAGTCGACATCAAAGGTTTTTCCAGTCCGCCATCGCGAGCAGGCTCGCTCCCACAGGGGTTTTTCGGTGTTATTTGCTATCGGGCATTTCTTCTTCGGATTCAGTCTTCGTCCGCGCCGGTCGCGGCGTCAGCACCTTCACCACGTCATCAATCACGGCCTTGCCCATCGCCGTCAGGTAATGCGCAGCCCAGGCGTGGCGGTCGGTGTCTTTTGCATAGGCGGCGTCCTCGGTAAACGATTTGGCGAGGAACAGCAGGTCGGAGGCTTGTGACAAGGCATCAACGATGGGGACGCCGGCGCGGACGTTGAATAACGCCTCATCCTGGCAGTAGATGAGCGGGGTGAAGCCGATGGTTTTTAAATCTGAAATTGCGGTTGAGTCAGTTTTAGTCATGTTCAAAATCCTAGTTGAGGAGCTGCCCCATTCGTTTCCAAGCAAATGGGTGACAGCTGTACGCAGGTTGGAAAACCGGGAACTAGGAAACCGGCACGCCCGAGAGCGTCCCACGCACAGCTGCCATAACTCATGATCAAAAAACACATGCAATCATGAAGAGGCGCTGTTGCGGCTAGTTGACGGGTTTCCAAGCCCGATCGCTGAATGGTCAGCGACGTCCGGAGACTATCCCGTCGAAGAAACGCGCAACAAGGCGGCAAAGTGCCCAAACACGAGATTCGGAGTTTGCCTACAAGGTCTGCGGGCGTCATCCGATATTGCGACACCAGAAGTAAACGAAACTAAACACTTGCCGTGTGCGAGAAAAGAGCAGGGCGATAGAATCCAGTTTTTTTGCTGCTTGCTGTATGTCGAATTCAACGCAATACTCTGCGTAGAACTGTGTGTTCAAATTTGCACGAGTAGGTAGAGAGGTGAGTATGACGGCATTGTTAGAGCGTGCTGACCAAGCAATATCGGTGACTGCGATGGTCAGGGGGTTTAGTGCGAGGCTTAAAGAAATCTCCAGCCGAGCCACCGAGCGGCTGGTCATTTTCAAAGACAACCAACCCGCAGCGGTCATCATCAATGTCGAGGCGTATCAGGAAATGCTCGATGAGCTTGAGGACCTTCGCGTTGAAGCTGCTGCCCGGGAGCGATTGATTGGTTTTGATCAGGCCAAGGCCGTCAGTCACGACGATATGCGGGCACGGTACGCCAGGAAAGACTAAAGGAGCTATGGATGGTTTGGGGCGTTATCTATCATCCGGAGGTCCAGAAGGATCTGGATCTGCTGGGAGCAGTGGCAGCGAACCGTATTCTTGATGTTATCGAAGAGCGGATTATCAATGGTGAGCCGGACAAGAGCGGCAAGCCCCTAAGAGCCAGTCTGGCTGGCTGTAGACGGATCCGGACAGGCGACACGCGGATTGTTTATCGAGTCGATGGCAAGGCTATTCAAGTATTGATCGTTGCAGTCGGGGCTCGACGTGACGAAGAGGTATACGGCGCCGCAGAACGTCGCCTCTAAGTAGGAAGCCCCCGTTGCCGTGAAGGCAGCGGGGGCTTAATGAGATGGTCAGCCTGACCGAGAAGCCCTGCAGGTTTACGCTTGCAGGGCTTTTCTCGTTTTCGGCGGAGGATCTCTCATGAACACGATGACGCTTCTCGGTATCGACATTGGAAAACACAGTTTCCACCTGCACGCCAAAAAAACGGTTTAGGGGAAATGGAATCTGAGTCGAATTCGGCATAACGTCAGGCTAGCTGGAAGCGCTTCATATTTGCTCATATGAAAAAGCCCCCGCAACCAAACGGCTGCGGGGGCTTTTTGTGGGCGGTTCAGATCACTCCTGAGCCGTCGCTCCGTCCTTGGCCTGACGCTTGACGATGATGTCCACCAACCGCTGTGCCAGCGCCGGGTAGTTCTCGTCGAAGTGATGGCCGCCAGGCAGTTTCATCGCTTCGCCTACGGCGGTCTTGTCGGTGCAGCCGCTTTCGTCGACTTCTTCTGCACCGTAGATGCACACCACTTTCTCTGGAGGCAGCTTGGCCATTTCCGGGCCGGTGGCGGCTTCTTTGCCGGCGTTGCCGAGCCAGCCTTCGACTTCGATCTCGAAGCTGCCGGTGCGGGCGAAGGCGAGCAGGATGATTGCGTCGACGCGCTGCTGTTCCGATTCGGCCAAGCGGTTGTAGATCGCCGGCAGGACGTCGGCGCCAAACGAATAACCGGTCAGGATGAAGCGCTTGGTGCCCCATTTTTGCCGGTAGTGCTGCATTAGTTCGGCGAGGTCCAGCGCGCTTTGCTCCGGGCTCTTGTGCTGCCAGTAGTAACGCAGGGTGTCGATGCCGACGACCGGGTAGCCGATCTTGGCCATTTCGCCCGCGACGTCGCGGTCCAGGTCGCGCCAGCCGCCGTCACCGGAGAGGAACAGAGTGACGGTGTCCTTGGCCTGACCTGCCGGCACTTCGACCACTGGAATCTGCAAGCCGCCAGCAGCTTTGTCGCCGCCGACGAGAATTTTGCGCAGTTCGTTGTTCAGCACTTGCGGCAGATTGATGTCGTAGTCGCTGATGCTGGTTTCGGCATTCGGTTGGTCGCGCACGAAGCCGGCACTGGTGTCATCCGGGTTGTCGTTCCACGCCACCAGCCAGTGGCCGTGGGCAGCACTCTTCGGCAGCAGGTGCGTGCAACCCGGTTTTTCCAGGGCCAGGTCCACCGAAACGGCCTGGGCCTTGTCGTTCTTCTGTTCGGACAACCAGCGCCAGGCCAGCACGGCACCAGGACCGATACCACTGACCAGGGTCGCAGGGCCTTTGAGCTCTCTCAGACCCGATTGCAATGCGCGACTTTGCAGCAAGCAGTCCTTGGGCAAAATGACCTGAACAATCTGTGCCGACGCGGTGCGGCTCAAAGTCAGCAATTGCTGGTCGCTGAGCTTTTGCTCGTCGTTGACCGATACCAGCACCTGGGCGCGTGGAGTTCTTCCGGGAATGACGCGCGTGATCGCGGCGCCATCGGCGGGCGTCAGCCGTTCGAGGGTTGGTTCCGGTGCCGGACGTTTCAGGTACCAGTAACCGCCACCGAGAATCAGGGCCAGCACTACCAGTGTGGCCAGTACGTACCGCAAGGAGCGTCGAATCATCAGCGTTTCACCAATCCAGTCAAGCCGCCCGCAATCAGGGCAGCAGTGTCGGCCAGGGCAACCAGCGGATCGAGTCCGGCGGGCACGGCCATATAACGGGGTTCCCAGTCGGGCTGGAATTTGTCTTTGAAGCGGCGCAAGCCTTGGAAGTTGTAGAGCTGCTCACCACGGCGGAATACCATCGAACCCAGACGCTGGGTCAGAGGTGCGCCACGGCGGGGTTGCAACCCCGACAGCGGCACCATGCCCAGGCTGAAACGCGCGTATCCATGATTTTTATAATGTTGGATCAAGCCGATCATCATGAATTCCATGGTCAGCTTGGGGGCGTCCGGGTGTGCGCGCATCAGGTCGAGGCTGGCCAATTCATGGCCGAACGTCTCGAGCAGGTTGGCGAACGCCACCGGGCGTCCTTCGAAACGAATCACTGCCACCCGGAAATGCTTCAGGTAGTCATCGCTGAAACGGCCGAGCGAGAAACCTTTCTCGCGCACGTTCTTGCCCGTCAGCCAGGCATCGGAAATCACCTTGAGCTCGTCCATCGGCGCTTGACCCGGCTCGAAGATCTCCAGCGACAGACCATCACGGGTGCCCCGGTTCCAGGTGTAGCGCAGGTCTTTCATCTCTTTGCCCTTGGCCTCGAGATCAAAGCGCTTGAGATCGACCCGGGCTTCTTCGCCCAGTTTGATCGCGGTCAGGCCGATGTCCATGTAGTACGGCAGGTTCTCGGCGCGCACTTGATAGAACACTGGGCGCGCATGGTGGACGTCGCACAGGTCGCGGAACTGCCAGATCATCTCCGCCCGTTGCTGGGTCGGGCCGATCGGGTCGTACAAGGCCACCAGGCTGCGCCCACGGCGGGCGTACATCAGGAACGCCTGGTCGTTAGGGTGGAACAGCAACGCCTTGTCACCGGTCAGGGCCAGGCCGCCGTCCGGTTGCGAGGAAGCCATGAGGATTTTTACCGCACGGTCCAGTTCATCCAGTGTCGGCAGATGGATCACCGGACGCGCGGTGCGCAGCAGCCAGGTCAGGGACACCACCACCAGCAGCACCGCTGCGCCGAGCAACGAGCGCAGGCCGCGCGGAGCGTCGGCGTCGAGGGTGAACTGCCACCAGAGTTGATGGCTGTACGGAACGTCCTGATAGGCAAACAACAGCAACCAGATCGACGCCCCGAGCACGCACAGGCTGGACACCAGGTACAGCGGCGAGAACGGCAATTCGGTCAAACGGCTCGGGCGATAGAACGAGCGGCGAAAGACCCCGAGCAGGCTCGCGATGAGGGTCATCAGGCAAGCTTCTTCCCAGTCGAACCCTTTAAGCAGGGAGAGCAGGGCGCCCACCAGCAAAAGAATGGTGGTCAGCATCCATGCGGCCGACAGTCGGCGGCGCAGGCCTTGGGCCAGCAACAGGCAGAGAACACCGACCAGGCTGGCGCCGAAGTGCGAGGCGTCGACCAATCGGTGCGGAATCAGAAAGCCGATGTGTTCCAGGCGGGTGTCGATTTCCGGAGTCACGCCGGAGAACAGCAACACCACGCCCGACAGGAACACCAGCACCGACAGGATCGGTGCGGCCAGGCCGGACGCGGCCCGCAATGATTGGCGCGTCTGGAACAGGCGCTGACCTTCATTGATCAGCAGCATCAGGCAAGCTACCAGCAACGGCAGAATCACGTAGATCAAGCGATACAGCAGCAGTGCGGCCGCCAGTGGCGCCGCGCCGAGTTTGTCGGCGAAAGCTGCCAGCAGAATCGCTTCGAACACGCCGACCCCGCCGGGTACATGACTGAGCACGCCGGCGGCCAGGGCCAGCAGGTACACCAGCATGAAGGCGCCGAACGGTGGGGCTTCCGGCAGCAACAGATACAGCACGGTGGCGGCGGCAGCCACGTCCAGGGCGGTAATGACCAGTTGCAGGAACGTCAGGCGACGGCCAGGAAGGCGCAAGGTGCGCCGGCCGACCTTGACCAACAAGTTGTCCGGATAGGGTTGTTCCGGCAGTCGACGGCGGTATATGCCGATGGCCAACACTGAAAAGAGCAGCAGCACGGCAGCGGCAATCGTCCCCAGTAACAGTTCGGACAGACCCAAGGCGGTAGAAGCGGCAGGCAGGTTGCTCAGAGTCGCCAGAGCGGCCAGCGGTGGCAGGGCGCAACCCAGCGAGAGGCTGGCGAACAAGGTCATGTGGGCGACGTCAGAAGCCCCCAGGCCATGGCGCGCATATAAACGGTAACGCACCGAGCCACCCGAGAGCATGGACAGGCCGATGGCGTTGCCGATGGCGAACGCGGTAAAGCCGCCGAGCGCGAGGATGCGCGGCGCCAATTTCACACCGGCGTAGCGACTGGCCGACCATTCATATCCCAGCAGAATAATGAACCCGGCCACGGTCGCACCCAGCGCCCCAAGCAGTGCAGGCTTGGGAACTTCAAGGATCGAGTCGTGCAAAGCGTACAGGTCGAGCTCGCTCAGCAGATGACGACAGGCAATCAGCGCGATAGCGAACAACAGCAGAGTGACCGCCAGACCAATGGGCTGACGATATTTGCTGACCAGATCCAGCAAGCGCAAACGCTCGGGCTTGATCGGTTGTGTCGCTGTGACGGTGTCTTGTGGATCAGACGAGTTGGCGCGCATCAATCACCTCTTGGATTGTGCGCGACAGGATGGAGGTATCGAGCCAAGTTACCAATCCCTGTAGAAAAAAATAATCACAAATATTAACGCCTCTCACCGGGTAGCGGTGATGGCATGTCATCAGTGGTAGAGGGTTCTGTCTGCGATTCAGCATAGTCTGGTCTCAGAGCTTCGTTGATCCGGAACGCTTCACTACACAGTGACAGGTCATTGTTGCGAAAGGACTTTTTCAATAGATACAAAAAAGGCCACTCTTTCGAGCAGCCTTTTTTGATGTTTGGTTGCGGGAGCCGGATTTGAACCGACGACCTTCGGGTTATGAGCCCGACGAGCTACCAGACTGCTCCATCCCGCGTCTGTGTGGCGGCATTCTACAGGCGAACGCGTGGGTGTCAACCGTTAATCCCCAGAAGGGTCAAATAAGCGTAAATGAGCGGCGAACGGTCGCTGCCGAGCCTTAAGTTTCGGAATCAGAACGATTTCCTGGTTTCACCCGCGAAAGGAGGTTCTGTTCATTTAAGCGCTCAACTCACAAAACAGACGCGCACAAAAAAGGCCACTCTTTCGAGTAGCCTTTTTTGATGTTTGGTTGCGGGAGCCGGATTTGAACCGACGACCTTCGGGTTATGAGCCCGACGAGCTACCAGACTGCTCCATCCCGCGTCTGTGTGTCGGCATTCTACAGAGGAACGCAGGGGTGTCAACCTCAATCTGGAAAAAACCTGTTCATGTTCAATCGCTTAGCGGTCGATTCGGTCAGTTGGATCGGCGCGCAAGGCAGGTATCACAAGGGTTTCAGCTCTATTGGCTGATGCTTTTCGATTGAGAAAATAAATTCATCGACACTTTTCCTACGTGTGGAAAAGAACATTCAGACTACTGGTGCTATATACAGGTGCCAGTGAGATACTGCCGATCTGACTCGGTAACACTCCATTTCTTCACATGAACACCGCTTTTATATGACGCAGCGAAAAATCATCCACGTCGATTGTGATTGCTTCTACGCCGCCATCGAGATGCGTGACGACCCGCGCCTAGCGGGTAAGCCGCTGGCGGTGGGTGGTTCGGCTGACAGACGTGGGGTTATCGCCACCTGCAACTACGAGGCGCGGGCCTACGGCGTGCGTTCGGCGATGTCTTCCGGGCATGCCTTGAAGCTGTGCCCTGACCTGACTATCGTCAAGCCGCGCATGGAGGCTTATAGAGAAGCATCGAAGGAAATTCACACGATCTTTCGCGATTACACCGACCTGATCGAGCCGCTTTCCCTCGATGAAGCCTATCTGGACGTGTCGGACAGTGCGCATTTCGGCGGCAGCGCCACGCGTATTGCCCAGGACATTCGTCGTCGCGTCTCTAATCAACTGCACATCACCGTTTCGGCGGGCGTGGCGCCAAACAAGTTTCTCGCCAAAATCGCCAGTGACTGGAAGAAACCCAATGGTTTGTTCGTCATTACGCCGGATCAGGTCGAGGGCTTTGTCAGTGGTCTGCCCGTCAGCAAGCTGCACGGTGTCGGAAAAGTGACCGCCGACAAGCTGGGCCGACTCGGCATTGTCGATTGTTCGCACCTGCGGGAATGGGACAAGTTGGCGCTGGTGCGTGAATTCGGCAGTTTCGGCGAACGACTCTGGAGCCTGGCACGTGGGATCGATGACCGTCTGGTACACAACGACAGTCGTCGACAGTCGATCAGTGTTGAAAACACCTACGACGTGGATCTCCCGGATCTGGTGAGTTGCCTGGACAAGCTCCCCGAGCTGCTGGAAACCCTGGCGGGTCGCATGGCGCGAATCGATAGTAGCTATCGGCCCGGCAAGCCGTTCGTCAAAGTGAAATTCCATGATTTTACCCAGACGACGCTGGAGCAGGCCGGGGCAGGGCGGACCTTGGGAAGTTATCAGTTGCTGCTGACGCAGGCGTTCAATCGCGGCGGCAAACCGGTTCGATTGCTGGGGGTTGGGGTGAGGCTGGAGGATTTGCGGGGCGGGTTTGAGCAGATGGAATTGTTTGAGCGGTAGTGGCAGGGTTTTGGTGCTGTTGTGAATGTCGGGCCGCTTTCGCGAGCAAGCCCGCTCCCACATTAGACCGCATTCATCTGAACAACTCGGTCAACTGTGGGAGCGGGCTTGCTCGCGAAGCTTTTTGCTTTTAATTCGGTCCCGGATCCGCCACCAATCGCCCGGCATCCTTGGTCAAGGACTTGAGGAATTCGGTCTGCAACTCGGGATCGTTGCGAGTCAGTTCGATCAGACTTTGTTCCAGCTCGCTGGCTTCTTCTTCCAGACCCAGTTCCGACAGGCGTTTGACCCGGTGCACCCACTGGTTCACCTCGTCGTCTTCCAGGTCGTCGTAAATCAGCCCGTGGGCTTCGAGCAACTTGCCACGCAAACCACTGCTGACTGCCAGTGACGAGTCGGTGTGCACATCGTCCTGACCGTCTTCGACACTGATCAGCAGTCGAGTCAGATGATTGATGTCATGTTCGGCGAACGGGGTGTCCAGCAGGTTCAGGCGTAAAACACCGTTTTTATCGGTAGTCAGCTCGAACGTTTCCTTGCCGGCCTTGACCTGCACCGGGCGCTCGCTCCAGGGCAGGCTCGAGTATTCGGTGCGCTTGTCGCGCTGAACCTCGTCGATGCCCGCCAGGTTCTGCTGCGCTCGGCCATGGGATGGCATGTTCATGAACGGGTTGAGCCCGGCGATACCGTAGTTCAGCCAGTCTTTCGTCACGCTGTCCGGCAGATTGCCGAGGGCGAACACGTTGACCACGTTCGCGCCGATGCCTGCCACCACGGCCACCGCACCCAGCGGAATCTCGTAAACCTCCCGCCAGGGTTGATAGGGCGTATAGCGATCGTAGTGACGGGTGACTTCGAATTCCGTGACTTCGAACGTCTTCTGCTCGTGGATTTTCACCCGACGTTGCGGCAATTCGAGCACCTTGGGTTCGCCGACATCGATCTGCAGGCTGTGATCGAGCAATTTGCGCTCGACACGTTCCTCGTGCTCGCTGCGTTGTGACATGTGATTTGCACAGCCACTGACCAGCAGGGTGCCGCACAGGGCGGCACCACCGAGGCCTAAGGTGTTTCGCTTGAACATGACTTCTCTATCTGGTGTCAGCGGCGGATGCGGGCCTGGAGGAACGACAGCACGTCAGCGACCGGCAGCGCTTGCGCTTCAGGTTCGGTGCGGCTCTTGTATTCCAGATTGCCTTCGGCGAGGCCGCGGTCACTGACCACGATCCGGTGAGGAATGCCGATCAGCTCCATGTCCGCGAACTTGATGCCCGGGCTGGTTTTCTTGTCGCGGTCGTCCAGCAGAACTTCGAAGCCTGCGCCAGTCAGCTCTGCATACAGCTTGTCGGTGGCGTCGCGAACCTGTTCGGTTTCGTAGCGCAGTGGCACCAGGGCGACCTGGAACGGGGCCAGGGTGTCGCTCCAGATGATCCCGTTGGCGTCGTTGTTCTGCTCGATGGCCGCAGCCACCACGCGGGAAACGCCAATGCCGTAGCAACCCATTTCCAGGGTGACCGGCTTGCCGTTCTCGCCCAGCACTTCGCACTTCATCGCCTTGCTGTACTTGTTGCCCAGCTGGAAGATGTGCCCGACTTCGATGCCGCGCTTGATTTCCAGGGTGCCCTTGCCATCCGGGCTTGGGTCGCCAGCGACGACGTTGCGCAGGTCGGCAACGGTCGGAACAGGCAGATCACGTTCCCAGTTCACGCCGAAGTAGTGCTTGTCGTCGATGTTGGCGCCGATGCCGAAGTCGCTCATCAGTTCGACGGAGCGGTCGATGATGATTGGCAGTGGCAGGTTCAACGGACCGAGGGAACCGGCGCCGGCGCCAATGGCGTCGCGCAGTTCGCTTTCGGAGGCCATGACCAGCGGGCTGGCAACGCCAGGCTGGTTGGCGGCCTTGATTTCGTTCAGTTCATGGTCGCCACGGATGATCAGGGCAATCAGCTTGCCTTTCTCTTCAGCGTGAACCACCAGGGTCTTGATGGTCTTCTCGATCGGCAGGTTGAAGCCTTCGACCAGTTGCGCGATGGTCTTGGCGTTCGGTGTGTCGACCAGGCGCAGCTCTTCGGCTGGCGCAGGGCGAGACGTTTCACGCGGTACGGCTTCTGCCTTCTCGATGTTCGCGGCGTAGTCGGAACCGTTGCTGAAGACGATGTCGTCTTCGCCGGATTCGGCCAGTACGTGGAACTCGTGGGAGCCGGCGCCACCGATAGAGCCGTTGTCGGCTTCAACCGGACGGAACTTCAGGCCCAGGCGGGTGAAGACGTTGCAGTAAGCCTGGTGCATGCGGTCGTAAGTGACCTGCAGCGACGCCTGGTCGGCGTGGAACGAATACGCATCCTTCATGATGAATTCGCGGCCGCGCATCAAGCCGAAACGTGGGCGGATTTCATCGCGGAACTTGGTCTGGATCTGGTACAGGTTGATTGGCAGCTGTTTGTAGCTGCTCAATTCATTGCGCATCAGATCGGTGATCACTTCTTCGTGGGTCGGGCCGGCGCAGAAATCGCGACCGTGGCGATCCTTGAAACGCAGCAATTCAGGGCCGTACTCTTCCCAGCGACCGGATTCCTGCCACAGCTCAGCCGGTTGGGTGCTCGGCATCAACACTTCAAGAGAGCCGGCGGCGTTCATTTCTTCACGAACGATGGCTTCGACCTTGCGCATCACTCGCAAGCCCATCGGCAGCCAGGTGTAGAGGCCCGAGGCGAGTTTGCGGATCATGCCGGCGCGCAGCATCAGCTGATGGCTGACTACAACCGCGTCGGAAGGCGTTTCTTTCTGTGTGGCGAGCAAAAATTGACTGGTGCGCATGGTTGGCCGTTGTCGGTTGCTGATGACGAGAAATGACGGAGCATTGTACGGGCGAGATCCGCTGGCGTACAGGCGTGCGGTCGGCGGTGTGGCAGGAGGGCGGGTTTCGCCGCGCCCTCTGCGAAATTTCTTACGATTCTTCGGCGACCTGGGTCGGCACCGGTTCGGGTGTCGGTGTCGGACCTGCGCGGCGGCTCTCCTGGAACCAGTGCAGGGCGATCAGCAGCACCGTCGGCACGCCCAGGAGGGCAGTGATCATGAAGAAATTGTGATAGCCGAATTTCTCCACCATGACGCCCGAGTAACCGCCGATCAGGCGAGGCAGCAGCAACATGATCGAGCTGAGCAAGGCGTATTGGGTTGCGGAGAATTTGAGGTTGGTCAGGCTCGACAGGTAAGCGACGAACGCTGAGGTCGCCAGGCCCGAGCTGAAGTTATCCAGGGAAATGGTGAAGATCAGCATGTTCAGATTCGCGCCCATGTCGGCGAGCATCAGGAACAGCAGGTTGGTCCCGGCCGACGTGATACCGCCGATGAGCAGGATTGGCAAGATACCGAAGCGCACGATCAGCAAGCCGCCCATTCCGGCGCCGAGCAGCGTCATGATCAGGCCAAAGACCTTACTGACGCTGGCTATCTGGTCCTTGGTGAAACCCTGGTCGATGTAGAACACGTTGGCCATCACGCCCATGACCGTATCGGACATCCGATAGGTGGCGATCAGTCCGAGCAACAGGAACGCTTGCCAGCGGTAACGCAAAATGAAGTCGTTGATCGGGGTCAGCACCGGCGCCAGACCGCGCCGGCCCATGGCTGACAGGCACATCATTGTCAGGGTGGTGTAGAGGATTGCCCGCAGGAATGCACGGTCTTCAAGCAACAGGTCGAGCAGGCTGACGCCTTTGAACAGCACGCTGGCAAAGTCGGTGTTGTAGAGCTGGGTGAACATGGCCGGTACCGAGACCAGCAACACGATCAGCACGAACACTGACACCAGTTGATGCACAAAACTGTAGCGCCCGGCCTGGAGTTGGGTGCGCAGAGGCACGGGTGGCTCGCGCATGAACAGGCTGGTCAGCAAGGCCGGAACCATCAGGGCACCAAACAGCACGTAAGTGCCGGTCCAGGCCGAGTGCTTGTAGTTGAAGCCGGTGGAGCCGAAGCCTTCAGCGAAGAACAGTGCGCCGGCCGTGGCCAGCAAGGCGGCAATCCGGTAGCCAGACATATAGCTGGCAGCGAGTGCGGCCTGGCGAGTGTCGTCGGCGATTTCCAGACGGTAGGCGTCTACCGCGATGTCTTGTGTCGCCGAAGCGAAGGCGACGACCACGGCGATAGCGATCAGCCAAGACAGGTGTTTTTGCGGGTCGCAGAAACCCATCCCGATCAGGCCGAGGATGACCAGCGTCTGGGACAGTACCAGCCAGGAGCGTCGTCGACCGAGTTTGCCGAGAAATGGCAGGCGCCATTGGTCCAGCAGCGGAGACCACACCCATTTGAAGGCATAGGCCAAGCCGATCAGGCTTGCATAGCCAATGGTTTCGCGGGCCACACCGGCCTCACGCAGCCAGACGGAAAGCGTCGAAAACACCAGCATGTAGGGCATGCCGGCGGCGAAACCAAGCAACAACAACACAAGCGTCGAGGGGCTGGCATAGGCGGCGAGCGCGGCGCGCCAGGTTTTACGGGGCATGGGTTGGAGTCTGCCTCAAGAGTTACGGAAACAAAGCGCGCACTCTAACCGCTGTGCTCTACCGGACGCCAGCCATGGCGCAGAATATCAACACGATTATTCAGGACACTGATGCCTTCAGAGCGCAATCGCGCCCGCTGTTCGTCCCCTGAAGGACTGCCAACGGGCAAGCTGATCCGACCGCCGGCACCGAGCACCCGGTGCCAGGGCAACTTCGTGTCGCCGGGCAATTGGCTCAGTGTGCGTCCAACCCATCGGGCGGCTCGACCCAATCCAGCCAGCTCGGCCAATTGACCATAGCTCACCACTTTGCCCTCTGGTACCTGTGCAAGGGTCAGGTAGAGCGCCGTGCGTCGGATTTGCGCCGCGCTTTCGGTTTCAGTGGTTGAGTCGGTCACGTCCGCGGTTCCTGAAAAAGTTCGCATTACCGACCGTAGAGTAAGTCCTGGATCGCCTGTTGAGAATGAACTCAGGGGAATTAGTTGGGTCAGTCGTTGTTGGGGCCTTATTCCTATGGATAATGCCGACTTTTTTCGCAATCTTGAGCCTATCTCTGCTTATGGTGTCCAGAACTCTGTTGTGCCTTGCTGTCTTGAGTGCCTCCACGCCCTTGCTCGCCGATACCGTCTGGTTGAAAAACGGTGACAAGTTGAGCGGCAAAATCTCACTGTTCGACGGCGGCAAATTACTGATCCAGACGGAGTACGCCGGCGCGGTACCGATCGACTGGAAACAGGTCAAAACCCTGGAAAGTGATCAGGAGTTGCTGGTTAAGCAAGATGCTTACACCGGCCAGAAAGCCAAGTCGTTGCATCCTGCGGAGGACGGCAAGGTGACGTTGGAGAATGGCGAGGCGCCGAAGACAGTCGAGCTGGCCAGCATCCACCAGATCCTCAAGCCCAAGCCCGTGATCGAAGACCTGGTGTGGAAAGGTAATATCGACGCGGCGCTGGATTACCAGCGTGCGGAAAAAAACACCGATGACTATGACATCAACTTCAAGACCACCGCGCGCCATGGCAAATGGCGCCACATCGCGGAAGGCGAGTACAACCGCGAATTCCAGGATGATGTGGTCACCACCGACAACTGGCGCGCCGAATACTCACTCGACCGCTTCCTGACCGAGAAATGGTTCTGGGAAGGTCGAGCGGTCTATAAGCGTGACCAGGTCGAAGACCTCTCTCGTCAGCGCACGGTCGGTACCGGTCCGGGTTACCAATTCTGGGATGACGAGTTGGGCGCGTTCTCCCTGGGTTCGCTGCTTAACCGCACGGACTATGAATTCTCCGACGGCAGCAAGGAGAACTTCTATTCCTTGGCAATGAAGTGGGACTACAACCGCTACCTGATTGGCAAGAAGGTGGAGTTCTTCACCAATGGCGAAGTGAGTAAGCCATTGTCGGGCGTCGCCGATTACGCGCTCGATGCCGAAATGGGCTTGCGCTACAAAGTCACCGAGTGGGCATCGCTCAACCTCAAGGCTGAGCGAGACATCATCAGCGGCACCAGCGAGGCTGACCTGGACAAGACGCGCTACACCGCAGGGTTTGGCGTGGCCTGGTAAGACATAAAAAAATCGCAGCCACTGGCTGCGATTTTTTTTGCCTGCAAAACAGTCAGGCACAAAAAAGCCCCGCTTTTGAGGGCGGGGCTTTTTACTAAAGCAAGTACAAGTTAGATAACTTGAACTTCTTCAGCTTGCATGCCTTTCTGACCGCGGGTAGCGATGAAAGAAACCTGTTGGCCTTCTTTCAGGCTTTTGAAGCCGTCGGATTGGATAGCTTTGAAGTGAACGAACAGGTCGTCACCGGATTGTGGAGTGATGAAGCCGAAGCCTTTTTCATCGTTGAACCACTTAACGGTACCGGTTTGGCGATTAGACATGGTGTAACTCCTTGAACAAAGATAACTGCGACTCAGGAAGAACCCTGGCCGAGACTGAGTGCAAAGAGCAGGAAAAATTCTTGTAGATGGTTGGATCGAAATTCAACATATCGTGTAGAGATTCTCAGTGACACAAGCAGCACAGTGGCGCCACCTTAACCCTTTTTCCGGGACGTGCCAATGCTTCTTGCGAAGGTTTCTATGTTTTCGTGACTGACGGTGCAGCGTATTGCGGCCAAAGCCCAATATTCACGGGGGATCGGCGAGAATTGCGCCCTGGACTTTGAACCCGGAGCGCGCGCCCGGTAAGATGCCGGACAGAATTTTTCCACCTCGCTATTCAGGACACCCGCCATGAGCATCAAATCGGACAAGTGGATTCGCCGCATGGCGCAAGAGCACGGCATGATCGAGCCCTTCGTTGAGCGCCAGATGCGCGGCGAAGGCGCCGAGCGCGTCATTTCCTACGGTGTTTCGAGCTATGGCTACGACGTTCGCTGCGCCGATGAATTCAAGGTATTCACCAACATCAACTCGGCGACCGTCGATCCGAAGAACTTCGACGAGAAGAGCTTCGTCGACGTTAAAAGCGATGTTTGCATCATTCCGCCGAACTCCTTCGCCCTGGCACGCACCGTGGAATTTTTCCGCATTCCGCGCAACGTGCTGACCATCTGCCTGGGTAAAAGCACCTACGCGCGTTGCGGCATTATCGTCAACGTGACGCCGCTTGAGCCCGAGTGGGAAGGCCATGTCACCCTGGAGTTCTCCAACACCACCACCTTGCCGGCGAAAATCTACGCCAACGAAGGCGTGGCGCAGATGTTGTTCTTCGAATCCGACGAAGAATGCGAAGTCTCCTACAAGGACCGTGGCGGCAAGTATCAGGGCCAGCTCGGCGTCACCCTCCCGCGCACTTGAGTCATTCATCTGAGAGGTAGCGGGAATTCTTGAGCGGGTAGACACTCTATTGGGTGTACTGCCCGGTTCGCGCACAGCGAACGGGGCCTTCGCTCAGGAGTGCTATATGAAGATCGATCCGCGAATAAGTGCCGAACTGGCAAGGCTTGAGCCCAATCAGGTTGGCGTTTTGGCCTGGTCCTTGTTGGCACATCCACCCATCAGCATGGCAGGGGGCATCCCCGGTCAGCCTGATCCCGATACCCCCAATGAACAACCGACTGAACCCGGTGAGCCCACTTTGCCGGATGAGCCACCTCCCGCGCCTGTTGTCTGACCTGCTGCTGAAAAATGAATGGCCAGTCAGCTGATGTCCTTGAAGACGTCAGCTGACTGGCCATATTTCGTTGTCACCAATGACAAAAATCCTGCAGCGCTCGTCCTGCTCGACCTGATACCCGCCGGTAAACGCGCCAAAGGCCGGTAACAGGCTTATGTCCACGCCCAGCTTGAAGCAGGCCAGCCGCAAGGTCTGCCGACCTCTGCCATTGAGTCGATACACCGGATGAACGTGTCCGGCGAGCACGTGCCGATCAGGGTGTGGCTCAGGTTCGTGCTGCAAGGCGAACGGCCCCATCAGCAACGGCTCGGGCACAACCCGGATGTTTAACGAGGCCGGTGGGTCCCCCGCACGTTTGTCATGGTTTCCGCGAATCAGCGTCATCGGTAAATCAGGGTGGCGCATTCGCCATTCGGCCAGGGCGCTCAGGGTGGCCGTTGCGTGAGAGCCGGGCCCGTGTAGGAAATCCCCGAGGAAAATCAGCTGACGGCAGGGCAGGCCTGTCAGCAACCCGTCCAGCACCGCGATATTGCTCGCGGTGGTGCCGTGAGGCACTGGCTGGCCAAGACTGCGATAGGCCGCCGCCTTGCCGAAATGCACATCGGCGATCAGCAGCGCTTGCTGGGCTGGCCAGTAGATGGCTTTTTCGGGCAGCAGCCACAGTTCCTCTCCAGCCAGTCGCACGGGATAGGGCGTGTTCATCAGCGTTTTCCGGCTTCGGCGGTTTTCTCAAGGTCGCTGACCATGCGGCGGATGCGATCGGCGAGTTTTTCCGAGCTCATGCTCTCCCGCATGCGCTCGACCAGCAGCGGAAACCCGAGCGGTGTAGGACGTTTTATCGGGTGCAGCTCCACTGTCAGGCGGTTGATGCGTTCCAGCGTCTGCTCCAGGCGATGAATATCCAGTTCTTTGCGCAAGACTTCTTCCCCGGCCTGCGCCAGCAGCAAATTGCCGGCGTCGTACTGCTTGAATACTTCGAAGAACAACCCGCTCGACGCTTGAACCTGGCGCGTGCTTTTCGGCGCACCGGGGTAGCCGGCGAAGACCAGCCCGGCGATCCGTGCGATTTCCCGAAACCGGCGACGCGCAAGCTCACCGGCATTCAAACTGGCAAGCACGTCTTGCAACAGATTGCCGGGGCTCAGTAATTCGGCGTTCAGCACCTGTGACCAATCTATGTGAGTGGCACTGAGCAACTCCAGCCCATAGTCGTTTACCGCAATGGAAAACGTCACTGGTTGTTGTTGGCTGGCGCGCCAGGCCAGCAGACTGGCGAGGCCCAAATGCACTTGGCGACCGGCAAAGGGGTAAAGAAACAAGTGCCAGCCTTCGCGGGATTTCAGGGCTTCTGCCAGCAACTTCGTCGAGGTTGGCAGGCCAGACCATCGTTGTTGCACCTCGAGCAAAGGCTGCAACGCCTGCATTTCCGGACCGACGAAATCCCCGTGCGCGGCGGCACTGAAGCGTTCGACCACCGCTTGTGCCAGCTCGTTGGAAAGGGGCATCCGGCCGCCATTCCAGCGCGGCACCGCCGCTTTTTTCACGGTGCTGCGTTTGACATAAGCGGTCATGTTTTCCACCCGGACCAATTCCAACAGACGCCCCGCAAACAGAAAACCGTCCCCCGGTTTGAGTCGCGCGATAAACCCTTCCTCGACACTGCCCAATTGTTTACCTCCGCCACCCTTGCTCCAGAACTTCAGCTGGATGCTTGCGTCGCTGACGATGGTGCCGATGCTCATGCGATGGCGCCGCGCCAGTCGCGCATCCGGCACGCGCCACACCCCGTGTTCATCCGGTTCGACCCTGCGGTAATCCGGGTAAGCCGTCAGAGAAAGTCCGCCATGGCGTACGAAAGCAAGGGCCCAGGTCCAGTCCGCCTCGGTGAGATCGCGGTATGCCCAGGCGCCGCGGACTTCTTCATACAACTCATCCGGTAAAAAACCACCGCCCAGCGCCATGCTGACCAGATGCTGGACCAACACATCCAGTGGTTTATGCGGTGACTCACGAGGTTCGATGCGTTGCGCCGCCACGGCGTCTTGCGCAGCGGCCGCTTCGATCAATTCCAGGCTGTGAGTGGGCACGAGGGTCACCCGTGAAACCCGTCCCGGCGCGTGACCTGAGCGACCTGCGCGTTGCATTAGTCGCGCCACGCCCTTGGCCGAGCCGATTTGCAGCACCCGTTCGACCGGCAAGAAGTCCACGCCCAAATCCAGGCTGGAGGTGCAAACCACCGCTTTGAGCTGACCTTCCTTCAATGCCCGCTCGACCCAGTCGCGGGTTTCTCGCGACAGTGAGCTGTGATGCAAAGCGATTAACCCGGCCCAATCGGGGCGTGCCTCCAGCAAGGCTTGATACCAGATTTCCGATTGGGCACGGGTGTTGGTGAAGACCAGGCTGCTGGGGCTGGAATCCAGTTCCGCGACGACTTGCGGCAACATTTTCAAACCGATATGCCCGGCCCAGGGAAACCGTTCGATGGTGGGGGGTAACAAGGTGTCGATGAGCAATGCCTTGGCGTTCTGGCCCTGTACGCTGATGCCGCCACCTTGTGGGATCAAAACCTGTTCCGCGTGGGTCTGATTACCCAGCGTCGCGGAAACGCCCCACACGATCAGCTCCGGGGTCCACCGCCGCAGGCGCGCCAGGGCCAGTTGCAATTGCACGCCGCGTTTGTTGCCTAGCAACTCATGCCATTCGTCGACCACCACCATGCGCAGGGTCGCCAGCGCCGTGCGCGCATCGGCACGGGCCAGCATCAGGGTCAGGCTTTCGGGAGTGGTGATCAGGGTGGTGGGCAGACGTCGACTCTGACGGGCGCGCTCGCTGCTGCTGGTGTCGCCGGTACGCAGGCCGACGCTCCACGGTATGTGCAAATCAATCAGCGGCGCTTCCAGCGCTCGGGCTGTGTCGGCGGCCAGAGCGCGCATGGGCGTGATCCACAACACGGTCAGCGGTTGGGCGAGCGGTTTTCGTTTGCGTGGTGTTTCAACAGGCGCGACAGATGCAGCGAAGCGATTGAGCGCGGCAAACCAGAGCGCGTAGGTTTTACCAGCGCCAGTGCTGGCGTGCAGTAACCCGGACTCACCGCGTTTAACCGCCGTCCACACCTGTTTCTGAAAGGCGAATGGCTTCCAGCCGCGGGCGGTGAACCATTGTTTTGCGAAGTCGGGGGAGGTTCCCATGCCGGCGGTGTGCGCTCTGAACGTGTTCTTTCAGTGACCGCGCCGGAATGTAACAAGTTTAATTGCTTTGTTTTTTGTGGGAGTGAGCCTGCTCGCGATTGCGCAGTGTCAGTCAGGAAAGTGTTTCCTGATTACACCACCGTCGCGAGCAGGCTCGCGCCTACAGGCCCTGCCTACTTCAGGTTGCCGCTCAGGAACTGCTTCAACCGTTCGCTCTTCGGATTGCCCAGCACGTCTTCCGGCGCGCCTTCCTCTTCCACCAGTCCCTGGTGCAAGAACAGCACCTGGCTCGAGACCTTGCGGGCGAAGCTCATTTCGTGGGTCACCATGATCATGGTCCGGCCTTCCTCAGCCAGGCCCTGGATTACTCGGAGCACTTCTCCGACCAGTTCCGGGTCGAGCGCCGACGTCGGCTCGTCGAACAGCATGACTTCCGGCTCCATCGCCAACGCGCGGGCAATAGCGACCCGTTGTTGCTGGCCGCCGGAAAGGAATGCCGGGTACTGATCCGCCACACGAGCGGCCAGGCCGACCTTGTCGAGGTAGCGACGAGCGCGGTCTTCGGCTTCCTCTTTGCTGCAACCCAACACCCGGCGCGGCGCCATGGTGATGTTTTCCAGCACGGTCATGTGGCTCCACAGGTTGAAATGCTGGAACACCATCGCCAGGCGCGTGCGGATTTTTTGCAGCTCATTGGCGTCGGCCACGTGCATGCCGTGGCGATCCTTGATCATGCGGATATTCTGGCCGTCCAGGGTCATCGCACCGTCGTTGGGTTGCTCCAGAAAGTTGATGCAACGCAGGAAGGTACTTTTGCCCGAACCGCTGGCGCCGATCAGGCTGATGACGTCGCCCGTGTTGGCCTTGAGTGAAACGCCTTTGAGCACATGATGATCGCCATAGCTTTTATGCAGGCCTTCAATGGTCAGTTTGTACATGGGGCATGCATCCTCAAGGCGAAAGTAGGTAGCCGCTGCGATAGGCTTCGGCGCCCGCGACGTGCGCGATCACCATGCCGGCAGTGGCCATGCGTCGCAGCGAACGGGCGTACATCAGCCCGGCGGCGGTGCAATGAACGGGAGTGACGAGATCGCTGATCGGGTCAATGATTTCGGCGATCTTCTGCCCGGCTTCGAGGTATTCCCCCGGTAGCGCGGTGAATACCAGCAGCCCGCCGACCGGCGTAGCCACCGGTTCGACGCCGGCCAGCGGCGTGGCGGGGTAGGGCAGCGCAGGCAGTGGCGCCGGTTCGCCGGCAATGGCACCGAAGTGAATCAGGTAGTCGATCAGCGCCTGGCAATCGAGACTGGCCAGCGGGTGATTGACGTCACCCTGGCCGCGCAATTCGACGGTGACCGAGAAGCTGCCCAGCGGAATGTCGAATTGCTCGCCGAAGCGTTCTTTCAACTGCCACCAAAGCAGGGTGAAGCATTCATCGAACGACTGACCGCCGGAGTCGGTGGCTAGAAGGCTCGCTTCGGCACCGATGTAACGGGCCAGCGGCTCGACCTGTGGCCAGGCTTCGGGCGTGGTGTAGAGGTGCGCCACGGCTTCGAAATCGCAATGCAAGTCCAGCACCATGTCCGCGTCGCAGGCCAGCCGTTGCAGGGTCAGGCGCTGGGATTGCAGTTGTGTGCCGGCAGTCTGAGTTGCCAGCGCATTACGTAGGCTGCTGCGGATCAGTTCGAGGTTGTGATGCGGATCATCGCCAAGCTTGCCTTCGATCTCGTTACCGACGGCCTCGCTTAAATCGACGAACCAGCGGTTGAAGTTCTGCCCGCTTTCGAGCTCGTAGCGGCCCAGCGGCACGTCCATCAACACTTGTTCCAGGCCGACCGGGTTGGCCACTGGCACCAGCACAATCTCGCTGCGCAGGTGGCCGGCGGCTTCCAGTTCCGCCAGGCGCTGCTTGAGGTGCCAGGCCACCAGCATGCCGGGCAATTCATCGGCATGCAGGGACGACTGGATGTAAATCTTGCCTTTGGCCGACGAGGGACCGAAGTGGAAGCTGTGAATCTGTCGAGCGGTCCCCGGCAGCGGGGACAACAGGTTATGAATCTGGTGGCGCATGTTTGTCTCTTTATCCCTAAAGCGGGTCCTAGTGGGTAGGCCCGAGGAAGGCCAGCCAGCGGCGTTCGGCGAGGCGGAACAGGCCGACGAGCGCGAAGGTCACGGTCAGGTAGATCAGCGCGGCGATGCCGAACGACTGGAAGGTCAGGAAGGTCGCCGAGTTGGCGTCCCGCGCGACTTTCAGGATGTCCGGGATGGTCGCCGTGAACGCCACGGTGGTCGAGTGCAGCATCAGAATCACTTCGTTGCTGTAATACGGCAACGAACGACGCAGGGCTGACGGCATGATCACGTAGGCATACAGCTTCCAGCCTGTCAGGCCATAAGCCTTGGCCGCTTCGACTTCACCGTGGTTCATGCTGCGGATCGCCCCGGCGAAAATCTCCGTGGTGTAGGCGCAAGTGTTCAAGGCGAATGCCAGGATCGTGCAGTTCATCGCATCGCGAAAGAATGCATCGAGCACCGGTTGGGCGCGCACGGCGGCCAGGCTGTAGATCCCGGTGTAGCAGATCAGCAGCTGGATATACAACGGCGTGCCACGGAACAGGTAGGTGTAGAACTGCACCGGCCAGCGGATGTAGAAATGCGGCGAGACCCGGGCGATGGACAGCGGGATCGACACCAGGAAACCAATGAAAATCGAGGCGCTGAGCAGCCAAAGGGTCATGGCCAGGCCGGTGATGTTCTGGCCGTCGGTATAAAGGAAGGGCTTCCAGTATTCCTGCAAGAGTTCGATCATCGTACGGCCTCCCGGGAACCAGCGGCGTAACGGCGTTCGAGCCAGCGCAGGACGAAGTTGGAAGCGCTGGTAATCAGCAGGTAAATCACCGCGGCCAGCACCAGGAAATAGAACAGTTGATAGGTGCTTTTGCCGGCGTCCTGAGCGGCTTTGACCAGGTCGGCGAGGCCGATGATCGACACCAGCGCAGTGGCCTTGAGCATCACCATCCAGTTATTGCCGATCCCCGGCAGGGCAAAACGCATCATTTGCGGGAACACCACGATCCAGAAACGCTGGCCACGCTTGAGGCCATACGCGGTGGCGGCTTCGACCTGACCACGCGGGACTGCGAGTATCGCGCCACGGAAGGTCTCGGTGAAGTACGCGCCATAGATGAAGCCCAGGGTGATGACCCCGGCGCTGAATGGGTTGATCTCGATGTATTCCCATTCCATGAAGTCGGTAAACGACGTCAGCCAGGTTTGCAGGCTGTAGAAAATCAACAGCATCAGCACTAGGTCCGGCACGCCGCGAATCAGCGTGGTGTAGACCTGCGCCGGCACGCGCACCAGTTTGACTTTGGACAGCTTGGCGCTGGCGCCCAGCAAGCCGAGCAAGACGGCCACCAAGAGCGACAACGCCGATAATTTGATGGTCATCCAGGTGCCTTCCATCAGCAACGGACCGAAGCCCTTGAGGCTGAAGGCTGAGAGCCCCAGATTTTGTAATAGGTTTTCGAACATAAATCAGCAACCTGATCGGATAAAAAAAGCGCCCATCGCGAGATGGGCGCCGGGCATTATTTGCCGCTGTACAGATTCAGATCGCCAAAGTGTTTCTTTTGAATCTCGGCGTATTTGCCATCATCGTGTAACGCTTTGATACCTTTATCCAAAAGCGCTTTCAGCTCGGTGTTACCTTTCTTAATACCGACAGCTGTTTTGGCCGGCAGCAAAGCGTTGTCGACTGGCTTGGTGACATCGTAATCGGCGCCCTGCGGCGACTTCAGAAAGCCCAGTTCAGCTTGCAGCATGTCCTGAATCCCTGCGTCGAGACGACCGGAAGTCAAGTCGGCATAGACCTGATCCTGGTTGGCGTAGGCCTGGGTTTTAACGCCGGCCTTGTCCAGAACGGCTTTGGCATAGGCTT
The DNA here is from genome assembly GCF_949767865.1 of Pseudomonas sp. IT-P294. Taxonomy (NCBI): domain Bacteria; kingdom Pseudomonadati; phylum Pseudomonadota; class Gammaproteobacteria; order Pseudomonadales; family Pseudomonadaceae; genus Pseudomonas; species Pseudomonas sp. IT-P294. The sequence goes on from NZ_CATKQW010000057.1 coordinate 298,151, forward strand.
CCTGGATGGTGCCTTGTTCGTAGCCGACGGTCTTGCCCTTGAGCGAAGCGACGTCTGCGGTGACGCCAGAACCTTTCTTGAACACGTAGGCGGTTGGGCCGGAGAACAGCTCGCTGGAGAAGTCGATGACTTTTTCGCGGGCTTCGGTGACGGTCATCGAAGAGATCACGCCGTCGAATTTATTGGCCTTGAGGCCCGGAATCATGCCGTCGAAATCGCTTTCGACCCATTTGCACTTGACCTTCAGCTCGGCGCAGATTGCGTTCCCCAGATCAATGTCAAAGCCCACCAGGCTACCGTCAGCCGCTTTGGACTCGAACGGAGCATAAGAAGGGTCAACGCCAAAACGCAGTTCTTTGTATTCCTTTGCCATGGCGGAACCAGCAGCCATGCACAATGCCAGTGCAGAAAGGGTCAGCAATGCTTTTTTCATTATTCAATCCCTAAGAACCAATATGAGCGCTTGTGGCGCAGAATTATTGTTACTGGAAAGCGTAAGACCAAGTGAAAGTAGCAATTTCCGAACCAGAGTCCCGAACAAGCGTTTTAAAAGGTGATTCAAGAAATGGCAACAGGAGATTTATGCACGAAATCGGGCGCGGGGAAATAGCCGCACCAAGTTAGTTCGGATTGGCACAAAAAACTGTGGGAGTGAGCCTGCTCGCGATAGCGGAATGTCAGATGAATTTATACCAACTGATACACCTTAATCGCGAGCAAGCTCGCTCCCACAGGGATTGGGGTCAGCCTAATAAATCCTGCAAGGTAGCGAGGTTGTCGGCCTCTTCGACGGACTTGTCCTGGCGCCAGCGCAGCATCCTTGGAAACCGCACGGCGATTCCGCTCTTGTGGCGTTTGGACAGGGCAATACCCTCGAACCCCAGCTCAAACACCAGGCTCGGCCTGACGCTGCTGACCGGCCCGAATTTCTCTACCGTGGTCTTGCGCACAATGCTGTCGACCTGGCGCATTTCCTCGTCAGTCAGCCCTGAATAGGCTTTGGCGAATGGCACCAGCGTTCGTTCGCGGGCATCGGGCGGGCCGTCCCAGACTGCGAAGGTGTAATCACTGTAGAGACTGGCCCGGCGGCCATGGCCGCGTTGCGCGTAAATCAGCACCGCATCGACACTGAACGGGTCGACTTTCCACTTCCACCATGTGCCCATGTCCTTGGTCCGGCCGACGCCATACAGCGCATCCCGGGCCTTGAGCATCATGCCTTCGACGCCGCGGCGGCGCGAAGACTCGCGTTGTCGGGCGAGGTCGAACCAGTTTTCACCGGTGAGTACCGGCGAGGCGAGCAATACCGGGTTGTTGCAGGTGGCGATGACTTGCTCCAGCTGAGTACGGCGCTTGTCCTGCGGCTGATTGCGCCAATCATCGCCGGCCCATTCCAGCAGGTCGTAGGCGAGGATGACCACCGGCACTTCTTCGAGGATTTTCCTGTCGAGGGTTTTGCGACCAATGCGCTGTTGCAGCAGGGCGAAAGGTTGCACCGCTGGCGAGGCGTTTGATTGCGGATTGAAGGCATCCTGTGTGCCGGATTGCGCGGGTTTCCAGGCAACGATTTCACCGTCGATGACCGTGCCGTCCGGCAGGCCATGCACCAGGCTGTCGAGTTCGGGAAAACGCTCCGTGACCAGCTCTTCGCCACGGGACCAGATCCACAGGCGCCCCTCGCGCTTGACCACTTGGGCGCGAATCCCGTCCCACTTCCATTCCACCTGCCAGTTGCTGGCGGGGCCCAGCAGGTCTTCGAATTGCTCGACCGGTTGCGACAAGGCATGCGCCAGGAAGAACGGGTACGGCTGGCCACCCCGCTGGGCATGTTCATCGCTGGATTCGGCCGCGATCAGCTTCAGGTAACTGGCGGCAGTCGGACGATTGGACAGATCGGTGTAACCGACCAGCCGCTGGGCCACGCGTTTACTGTCGAGCCCGGCCATGGATGCCAAGGCGCGAGTGACCAGCAGCTTGGACACGCCGACGCGAAAACTACCGGTGATGAGTTTGATGCAGAGCATCAGGCTATGGCGGTCCAGCTGCGCCCACAGCGCAGGCAAGCGCTGAGCAAGAACCTGCGGCGACTCGCCGCGCAGGGGCAGGAGTTTGTCTTCGATCCATGCCGCCAACCCGTCGGTGGAGCTGTGCGAGGCTTCAGGCAGGATCAGCGAAATGGTTTCTGCCAGGTCGCCAACCGCTTGGTAACTTTCTTCGAACAGCCAGGGCTTCAGGCCGGAAAACTCCACCGCCAGCTCTCGCAGCACCCGCACGGGCACCAATTGCCGAGGCCGTCCGCCGGACAGGAAATACACCGCCCATGCCGCATCTTTTGGCGCAGCCTGAGCGAAGTAGGATTGCATCGCGGCCAGTTTGGCGTTGCTTGAAGTGGTCGCGTCGAGTTCCGCGTACAGCTCGGCGAAGGCTTTCATGGCTGCACCTCGGCGGTGTCGGGCTCAGTGAACGCAGCGTCTTCCTCATCGTCGCCGTACTCGGTGCTGAAGCTTTGAGCATCCAGTCCCTGTTCGCGCAGATGGCGCACCAGTACGCCGACCGAGCCGTGGGTGACCATCACCCGTTCAGCTCCGGTCTGTTCGATGGCCCAGAGCAGGCCGGGCCAGTCGGCGTGGTCGGAGAGCACGAAGCCACGGTCCACACCGCGCCGCCGACGCGTGCCGCGCAAACGCATCCAGCCGCTGGCGAAGCCGTCGCTGTAGTCGCCAAAACGCCGCATCCAGGTGCTGGCACCCGCCGATGGCGGGGCAATGACCAGCGCCTTGCGCATGATCGGGTCGCTTTTTTGGACGTCGCCGGCATAGATCGTGTGCGGTATATAAACGCCGCTTTCGCGGTAAACCCGGTTCAGCGGTTCGACCGCGCCGTGCACCAGAATAGGGCCGAGGCTGGCGTCGATGCCGTGCAAGATTCGCTGGGCCTTGCCGAAGGAGTAGCACAACAGCACGCTGGTTCTGTCGGCCGACGCATTGGCCTGCCACCACTGATTGATCTCGGAAAAAACCTGCGCCTGGGGCTGCCAGCGGTAAATCGGCAGGCCGAACGTCGATTCGGTGATGAATGTGTGGCAACGCACCGGTTCGAACGGCGCACAGGTGCCATCCGGTTCGATCTTGTAATCCCCGGACGCGACCCAGACTTCACCGCCGTATTCCAGGCGCACTTGTGCGGAACCGAGCACATGGCCAGCGGGGTGAAAACTCAAGGTGACGCCGTGATGCAGTAACCGCTGGCCATAGGGCAGGGTTTGCAGGTTGATGTCCTGTCCCAGTCGCGCACGCAATATCCCTTCGCCGGGTGTGGCCGCCAGGTAATGCTGATTGCCACCTCGGGCGTGGTCGCCGTGGGCGTGGGTGATGACGGCACGCTCGACCGACCGCCACGGGTCGATATAGAAATCGCCGGCGGGGCAGTACAAACCTTCGGGACGCGCGATAACAAGATCCATGTTGTTACCAAAATGGAGGGACTTGTTAGCTATGAGGTTTGCGCGAAGCCAGAAGTTCTATCGAATTTTCATGTGGGATGAAAATGATTCAGATCGATGATCTGATCGTTCCCACGCGGAGCA
>NZ_CATKQW010000058.1:0-288334 GCF_949767865.1 Pseudomonas sp. IT-P294
GTGCCGTTGGGGTTGAGCACCAACGTGCCGTAGGTCCCAGTGAAGGTGCCGCCGATGATCGGCCCGCTGTTGGGTCCGACGGGAATGCGGTCAGCGCCTTGCGAGTCATTGGGCAACACGCTGCCGGTGAGGGTCAGCAGGGTTTCCGAGGCGGTACTGGCGTTGCTGTCATCGACCGCTTTGGGTACGTCATCGGTGATGTTGACGTCCAGCGTGCCGGTGGCGGTATCGCCGTTGGAATCACCGGCCACCACGGTGAACTGTTCGCTGAGGTTATTGGCCCCGTCGCCGGCCGAATGGGTTTCGTTGCCGACCAGCGTGTAGCTGTAACTCAACACGCCCGTGGCCGGGTTGTAGCCGGTGACGGTCAGGGTGTTGCCCAGTTGCGTGGTGATCGACTGCGGAAAGCCGACAGCCACTCCGCCCGTGATCACGTTGATCCCGCCGATGCTCAGGCTGGTCAGACCATCAGGCGCGGATACGGTGAAATTGCCGTTCTGGGTCAGCGCGCCCGGGTTGCTGGCGGAGCCGTTGGCGAGGTTGGCTTCGTTGAGGGTCAGCTCGCCACCCGCGACCGACAGGCCGGTAAGGGTGACCGGGTTGTTCGGAACGTCAGGCACGGGCACAACGCCTGTGTCGCCGGCACCGTTGTTCGGATCAGCGGCCAGACGCTCCTGCGGAAATTCGGGAATGCCGTTGAAGCCTGCGGTAGGGAACCCAATGACCGGATCGACGTGCCCCCCCACTTCTTCAAGCAAGACAAAACTGTGACCGCCACCCGCGGCACCACCGGGTGCGCCCGTCGATGCCGGACCGGCCGCCGTGGCCTCAGCGTTCTGGGTCGGGTCATCGCCGGCCGCGATAGCTTTTTGCAGTTGCTCGACGTCGGTCAGTTGCGCTTGCGTCGGCGTCACCGCTTCAGCGGTGTCCACATGGGGCGCCTGATGCGCCAGTAACTGCGGCGTCATGTCCAGGCTGCTGCCACGCCCAAGGGTCAGTTCCTGGCCATTTTGCAGATGCACCGCCACCGCGCCTTCGGCCCCGGTGACCAGTTGATCGCCAGCGAACAATCGATCGCCCTCGACCAACGCGCGCCGGGTGCCGTCGCCCGCGACCGCGAATACTTCACCAATGACCTTACTGACGATACCGATGAGCGTTGCCATGTGCATTTCCTCCGCTGCCAACAGCTGTCGGCATCCTGTTGTTCGCGAAGATGTGCTCATGGTTCAAGCAGGTGGCCTGGCGGATCGCCTGCCGGGCGCGTTTACCTGAGTAAGCCGCCGCCCTGGCGATCGTCTCGCCAAGCGTGTCGCTCACGGGGCGAGGTGTCCGGATTTTTTGTAAACCTCAATGCAATCAATGACATTGAAGGTCTGTTCCGGGTCAACCTGCTCAGTGAACGATGCGTAACGATTTTGAAGCACCAAAGTGACAAAAAACCGTCACCCCAAAATCGCTCGCTTCCCTCCCCTTCAGCACTTCTCCGCCCTATGTCGATAAGTGGATGGAACTTTTTCAAAGTCCCGAGAAGCTCCCTAAAGCTCCGAAATCAAGGGCTTTCGGAGTGAACAATGTGCTGGATTTAGCAGAGCGCATAAGTTTTTTTTGGCATAAGGCTTATGAAAAAAATTTCTTAGCTATTCTCTAGAATGTTCTTAGCTCTGTTGTTACAAGAGTGAAACGATTTCACCTATAAAAGTCGTCAAATAATTGGCGATCGATAAAGTACCATCAGGAATCAGGGAGATGTACCCATGCGCGTTTTAACCCCCCTATGCAGCGCAATTCTGCTGGCCATGGCCTGTACATCCCAGGCTCAAGCCATGTCATTGACCGAGGCGATCCAGAGCACCATCGCGACCCACCCGGAGCTGGCGTCACGCGTTGACAGCCGTCTCTCGGCCGATGAGCAAGTGAAAGTTGCCAAAGGGGGCTTTTATCCAACAGTTGATCTGAACGCCGCCTACGGGCGCGGGTACAGCGATAACACCAATACTCGAGCGTTGGGCAATCACCACACCGAAACCCTCAACTACACCCAGTCGGAGCTGCGCCTGCGGCAAATGCTCTTCGACGGTTTCAACACCGCCAACGAGGTTGAGCGCACCAAAGGCGTGGTCAATTCCCGGGCCTATTACGCTCAAGGCACCGCCCAGGATCTGGCATTGCGCACCATCGAGGTCTACCTCGAAGTGCTCAAGCGTCGTGAACTGGTGACCCTGGCCACGAACAACCTGCAGGCGCACCTGCGGGTCAACGACCAGATCGGCCTGCGCACCCAGCGCGGCGTCGGCAGCAACGCCGACTCCGACCAATCGGTAGCCCGTAAGGCACTGGCGCAAAACAACCTCGAAACCGCCGAAGTCGATCTGGCGGACGCCGAGTCGAATTTCTACTCCGTCGTGGGCCGCCTGCCCGATGAGCTCGAAGCACCGCCGTCGATTCGCGGCGAGGTGCCCACCACCCTGCCGGAAGCCCAGCAGAGCATGGTGGAAAACAACCCGTACCTGAAATCCGCGCAGGCCGATGTGCAATCGGCCGAGAGCCAGTACGAAGTCGCCAAGTCGCCGTTCTACCCGCGTTTCGACGCCGAAGCGGCAGTGGGCGCCAACAACAACGTGCAAGGCGATATTGGTCACGACAACGAGTGGCGCGCGGGTGTGGTGATGAACTACAACCTGTTTCGCGGTGGCAGCGACAAGGCGCGCCTGGCGTCCGACGCGCACCAGATCAACCAGGCAATGGACATTCGCAACAATGCCCTGCGCCAACTCAACGAAAACATCCACCTGGCCTGGAACGCCATGGTCAACGCCAAGAAACAAACCCCGACCGCACGCGAATACGCTGAGACCAGCCGGCGCGTTCGCGTGGCGTATCAGGATCAGTTCGGCCTCGGCCAGCGCACCCTGCTCGATTTGCTCGACAGTGAAAACGAGCTCTACAACGCCAATCGCCGCTACACCGAAGTGCGCTACATCGAGGAATTCTCGATGTACCGCGTGCTGGCGAACATGGGCCAGTTGCTGAGCAAACAACGCGTGGTGCTGCCCGCAGATGCGATCGCCTCTTCTGAAGTGAAAAACGAAGCGCGCTTGCCTGAACTGAAATAGCTCAACCGGAGCGATCAATGTGACCAGCATGGAACCCGGCAACATCGGTGTTGATCCGCGCCTGAGCTTCGATGACCCGCTTCTGGACGGTCTGTTGATCCTCTGCAAACTCCACGGCGCGACGGTCAGTCGCGCCAGTCTGAGCGCCGGGCTGCCCTTGAACAAACAGCGTCTGAGCCTGGACCTGTTGCCGCGCGCAGCGGCCCGGGCCAGCTTGCAGGCGCGTTTGCTGCGCCGTGAACTGGCGGATATTTCCGCGCTCAACCTGCCGGTGATGCTGATTTTCAATAACGGGCGCACCGCCATCCTGCGACGTTTTGGCGATGACGGCCGGCTGTTGATCCTGCCCAGCGAAGCCGACGGCGGTGAACAATGGGTCAGCCGCGAGGAACTGGCCGAAAATTACAGCGGCCAGGCCTTGTTCGCCCGGCCGCGTCACGAACTCGAAGACTTGCGCTCGCCACTGGTGCCGCGCGTGGAGGCGTGGTTTCGCGACACGTTGAAGCTGTCGAAATGGCTGTACAGCGACGCGATTCTGGCGAGTTTCCTGATCAACCTGCTGGGGTTGATGGTGCCGCTGTTCGTGATGCAGACCTACGATCGGGTGGTGCCTAACCAGGCCACGTCGACCTTGTGGGTGCTGTCGATCGGTCTGTTGATCGGCACCGGTTTCGAACTGGTGTTGCGGGTGGTCCGCGCGCACTTGCTGGACACTGCCGGGAAGAAAACCGATGTGATTCTGTCGGCCACCTTGTTCGAACGCATCACCGGCATGGCGATGAAAGCGCGGCCGGCGACCATCGGTGGTTTCGCCCAGAGCATTCATGATTTCCAGGGCCTGCGTGAGTTTCTCACCGCGGTCACGCTGACCAGCCTGATCGACCTGCCCTTCGCCGTGCTGATGCTGGTGGTGATCGGCTTGCTCGGCGGCTGGCTGGTGGTGATTCCGCTGCTGGCTTTTCCGATCACGATCATTTTCGCCATGGTGATCCAGGTGCGCCTGCGCGACACCGTGCAGAAAAGCTTGAGCCTGGGCGCGGAACGCCAAGCGTTGCTGATCGAAACCCTCGGCGGCCTCGAAACCCTCAAGGCCTGCAGCGCCGAAAGCGAACGCCAGCACAAATGGGAAAGCACCCACGGCGCCCTCACCCGCCTCGACAGCCATGCGCGCAACCTCTCGGCGCTGGCCACCAACGGCACGCTGTTCATCCAGCAATTCTCCGGCATGGCGACCATCGTCGCCGGGGTCTACAGCATCATCGCCGGCAACCTGAGTGTCGGCGCGCTGGTGGCGACCTACATGCTCGGCAGCCGCGTCCTCGCGCCCCTGGGGCAGATCGCCGGCCTGATCACCCGCTACCAGCAAGCGCAACTGACGATGAAAAGCACCGACGCGCTGATGTCCTTGCCGCAGGAGCGCGACGCCAAACAAAGACCGCTTGAGCGCACGCAACTGCAAGGCGCACTGGACGTCAGCGGCGTGACCTTCCACTACAACGGCCAGAATGCGCCGGCACTGGCCAACGTCAGCTTCAGCGTCAAACCGGGTGAACGGATCGGCATCATCGGTCGCAGCGGCTCGGGCAAGAGCACTCTGGCGCGGCTGGTGATGGGGTTCTATGCCCCGGAAGAAGGCCAGTTGCTGCTCGATGGCCTGGATCTGCGGCAACTCGATGTCGCCGACCTGCGCCAGCAAGTCGGCTACGTCGCCCATGACCTGCCGTTGCTCGCCGGCAGCCTGCGCGACAACCTGACCCTCGGCGCGCGTTACATCAGCGACTCGCGGATGCTTGAGGTGGCTGAATTGACCGGCGTCACCGAGCTGGCTCGCCAGCACCCACAAGGCTTCGACCGGCCCGTGGGCGAACGCGGCCAATTGCTCTCGGGCGGCCAGCGTCAGGCCGTGTTGCTGGCTCGGGCGCTGTTGCTCGATCCGCCGATCATGCTGCTCGACGAACCCACCAGCGCGATGGACAACAGCAGCGAAGACGTCTTGCGGCAGAAACTTCACGGCTGGGTCCAGGGCAAAACCTTGTTGCTGGTGACCCACCGCACCTCGATGCTCAGCCTGGTGGATCGGCTGGTGGTGCTGGACAACGGGCGGATCGTCGCCGACGGTCCGAAAGAAGCGGTCATCGATGCACTGCGCAAGGGCCGTGTCGGCTCTGCGGCTGTCTAGGAGCTCACCATGGCCCGTTCATCTTCCGACGCGTCGCTCCCTGAATCGAAGTCGCGCGGCTATTTCGGCAGCTTCGGCAAAACCGCCGAGAGCGAGTTCATGCCGGAAACCGCTGGCGCTTCGTTGCAGGACTCACCCCGTGGTTCGCGGATCACCGTCTGGCTGGCCGCCGGACTGATTATTGCGGCGCTGGTCTGGGCCAAGTTTGCGGTGCTGGAAGAAGTCACCATGGGCGAAGGCAAGGCGATTCCATCCAGCAAGGTTCAGGTGATCCAGAACCTGGAGGGCGGCATCGTCACCGAGATTTTTGTCCGCGAAGGACAAATGGTGAACAAGGGCGATACTTTGCTGCGCCTGGATGACACGCGCTTTCTGTCGAACAAGGGTGAGAGCGAAGCGGATCGCTACGCGCTGACGGCGCAAGTCGAACGTCTTTCGGCGGAAGCGGAAGGCCGGCCGTTCAAGCTCTCGCCTGAAGTGATCGCCAAGGCGCCGCAAGTGGCCGAAGACGAACGCTCGCTGTATGAACAACGCCAGCGCCGACTGGCCAGTGAACAGCGCACGCTGAGTGAGCAACTGCGGCAGAAAACCCAGGAGCTGGCGGAATTTCGCTCAAAACAAGGGCAGTTCAGTTCAAGCCTGGCGCTGCTGCAACAAGAGATGAACATGTCTGCGCCACTCGTGGGCACCGGGGCGGTTTCCCCGGTGGAAATCCTGCGCCTCAAACGCAGCGCGGTGGAAATTCGCGGCTCGTTGAATGCGACGACGCTGGCGATTCCCCGGGCCGAATCGGCGATCAACGAGATCAAGAGCAAGATCGACGAATCGGAACAATCCTTCCGCTCGGACGCGGCGAAAGAGCTGAATGAAAAACGCACCGATCTGTCGAAAATCACTGCGTCGAGCATCGCCATCGACGACCGCGTGAGCCGCACCACGGTGGTGTCGCCGGTGCACGGGATTATCAAGGTGCTGAAGGTCAACACCATCGGCGGCGTGGTCCAGCCCGGCAGCGACATGGTGGAAATCGTGCCACTGGAAGACAACCTGCTGATCGAAGCCAAGGTGCGGCCGCAGGACGTGGCGTTTCTGCACCCGGGGCAGAAAGCGATGGTCAAGTTCAGTGCATACGACTACACGATTTATGGCGGGTTGAGTGCCAAGCTTGAGTTGATCGGGGCGGACACGATTACCGATGACAAGGGCAACAGTTTTTATTTGATTCAGGTGCGCACGGACAAGAATCACTTGGGCGGGGATGTGAAGCCGTTGCTGATCATTCCGGGGATGGTGGCGACGGTCGATATCATTACCGGTGAGAAGAGCGTGCTGGATTACCTGCTTAAACCGGTGCTTAAAGCCCGGACCGAAGCGATGCGCGAAAGGTAGTTTTTGCTGGGATTCCCTGTGATTGTTCTACCGCTATCGCGAGCAGGCTCACTCCCACAGGGGCCGCATTCCTTCAGGAAGAACTTGGTCAACTGTGGGAGCGGGCTTGCCCGCGATGAGGCCATCAGCGAAACCGCCTATTTCAGCCCATGGTTGCGCTGGAAAGTCTCCTCCCCCATCGCTGCAATCTGCCCTTCGATCAACGCCTCGAACGGTTTTAACAACGGCTCGAACGTCGTTGGCGCTTCAAGCGTCTGCAACGCCTGGACTATCGCTTCCACCGTCGACAACGCCCCCGGCCCCGGCGACTTGCGCAGTCGATAGCGCGACACGCCGCCCTCCGCCAGCGTCACCCTCGGCAACGCCGCCAGCAACGGGTTGAGGTGCAATAGCTTGCGCGCCTTGCGCCAGGTGCCGTCCGGGACCACCAGCAACAGCGGCTCTTCGTTCCCGGTGTACGCTTGCAACGGCTGCGCATCATCAGCTGGAAACAACAACCGCGCCTGATAACCCGGCTGATTCAACAACGCCGACAGATCGTCGAACACCTCGCCCACCACCAACTCGGCATTGTTCAAGCCCAACGCCGCCAATCGAGCGGTGTTCAGTGCGTGGTTCACCTCGCTTGGATGCTGCAACAACAGCACCCGCGTGCGGCTGTCGAGACTGGGGATCAGTGGGCACAGGCAATGGGTTTGTGGGCGCAGGCAGCGCGGACATTGGGCTCTGGACATGTTCTCAAGCCTGATTCAGTTGTGCTTTAAGCAGGTCGCGGAAAGTCTGGATCAATGGTTCACGGCTGCGACCACGGCGCACGATCATCGAGAACGGCGCCTGATAACCAAAGGTCGCCGGCAGCAACACGCGCAAATCGCCCTTGTCGGCCCACGCCTGGGCGTAATGCTCCGGCAGGTAACCGATGTAGGCGCCGGACAGCACCAGAATCAACTGCGCCTCCATACTTTCCACGGTCGCGGCGCTGTGCTTGAAACCGTGGCGGGCCAGTTCAGCCTGGCTCCAATAGCCCCGGCCGACCATGCGTTGCTGGGTGATGACTTGTTCTGGGATGCGCCGCTCGGTGAACAACGGATGCCGGCTGCTGCAATACAACCAGTGCTGCTCGCGATAAAGCGGCATGTAGACCAGGCCGCTCATGCGCGTGGAAAACGCCCCGATGGCCAGGTCGAGGCGGTTGTCCTGAACGCCGAGCTGCAATTCGTAGGGGCTCATGACCGACAGGTGCAAGTGCACGGCCGGGTGCTCCTGGCTATAGGCGCCGATGGCTTCGGCGAAAGGCAAGGCCTTGTCGCTGACGGTGGAGTCGATCACGCCGAGGTTCAAGGTGCCGCGCAGCTCGCCCTTGAGCGCCGCCGCGTATTGCTCGAACCCTTCGAGCTCGCCGAGCAGGCGCAGGGTTTCCTGATGGAACAACTCGCCCTTGCTGGTCAGGCTGAAGCCGCCGCGACCACGATGACAGAGCACTAGGCCAAGGGCTGCTTCGAGCTGGCTCATGTAGGTGCTGATGGCCGAGGTCGAGAGGTTGAGCTCTTGCTGAGCGTTGGCAAACCCCTGATGGCGAACCACGCTGACGAAGATGCGCAATAGTTTCAGATCGGGTAAAGCGTTGGCCATGGGTTTCTCCACCGGTCGATCGTTCCCACGCTCTGCGTGGGAATGCAGCCCGTGACGCTCTGCGTCACATGCACAAAAAGAGCGGGACGCGGAGCGTCCGTGGATGCATTCCCACGCGGAGCGTGGGAACGATCACGCGAAGAAGTCTATCGCTGTCGCGGCCTTTAGTTTAGAAAAATCTGAACTAAGTATTTGCCCGTAGCGATTCTTCCCGCGCACTACATTTCGCAGAATCGCCCCACAACGGTGCCTGTGTCTGTCCAGACCTGCGCAACCGACATAAATAAAACAACGACGATGAGGCCTTTCCCGTGGACAAGATTCTTCACCAACCACTGGGCGGCAATGAAATGCCGCGCTTCGGCGGCATCGCCACCATGATGCGCCTTCCCCATTTGCCAACCGCTGCCGGTCTGGATGCTGCCTTCGTTGGTGTCCCGCTGGACATCGGCACCTCCCTGCGTCCAGGCACCCGTTTCGGGCCTCGCGAAATCCGCGCTGAATCGGTGATGATCCGTCCGTACAACATGGCGACCGGTGCAGCCCCTTTCGACTCGCTGTCGGTGGCCGACATCGGCGACGTGGCGATCAACACGTTCAACCTGCTGGACGCCGTACGGATCATTGAAGAGTCCTACGACGCCATCCTCGAACACAACGTGATCCCCCTGACTCTGGGCGGCGACCACACCATCACCCTGCCGATCCTGCGTGCCATTCACAAGAAGCACGGCAAAGTCGGCCTGGTGCACATCGACGCTCACGCTGATGTGAACGACCACATGTTCGGCGAGAAAATCGCCCACGGCACCACGTTCCGTCGTGCGGCCGAAGAAGGCCTGATCGATTGCGATCGCGTGGTGCAAATCGGTCTGCGCGCTCAGGGCTACACCTCTGAAGACTTCAACTGGAGCCGTAAACAAGGCTTCCGCGTGGTTCAGGCTGAAGAGTGCTGGCACAAATCCCTGGCTCCGCTGATGGCCGAAGTTCGCGAGAAAGTCGGCGGCGGTCCGGTGTACCTGAGTTTCGACATCGATGGCATCGACCCCGCGTGGGCACCCGGCACCGGCACCCCGGAAATCGGTGGTCTGACGACCATTCAGGCGATTGAAATCGTTCGTGGCTGCCAAGGCCTCGACCTGATCGGCTGCGATCTGGTAGAAGTCTCGCCCGCTTACGACACCACCGGCAACACCTCGCTGTTGGCCGCCAACTTGCTGTACGAAATGCTCTGCGTACTGCCTGGCGTGACCCACCGCTGAGGGATGGTTGATGAACGAACGTGATCAGGTTCTGAAAGCCGCCGCCGACCTGGTGTCGGCGTTTGCCCGCAACGATCGCGAAGCCTACTTCGGCGCCTTCAGCGCCGATGCCAGCTTCGTCTTTTACACCCTCGAGCAGCCTCTGCTGTCGCGCGATGCCTATCAGGCGTTGTGGGACAGCTGGCGCTCGGAGGATGGCTTCGAGGTGCTCTCGTGCACTTCGAGCAACGCCTTCGTCAGCCTGCAGGGTGATGTAGCGATTTTTATCCATGACGTGGCCACCGAGCTGCGCATGCAGGGGGAGCAACACTTCAGCCAGGAGCGCGAGACGATTGTTTTCAAGAAACAAGCGTCTGGCCAAGAACAACAAGGCCTATGGCTGGCCTGCCACGAACATTTGTCCGCAATGCCGGAAGGGCTGCCAACCCCTTAGCCAAACAGGTGACGCTCACACACGATGAGTGCGCCTTTATGATCGGAGCTGATCATGAATAACAACAACAAAGACCAAAGCCTTACGCAAATTGAAACCTACGGGGTGGAACAGATCCCGGACAACGAACGTACCGCAGGCCCGACGGACTTGTTCCGGATGATCTTCGGCGGTTCGAATACCTTTGCCACCGCCGTGCTCGGCAGTTTTCCGGTGCTGTTCGGCCTGTCTTTTCAGGCCGGCGTCTGGGCGATTGTCCTCGGTGTGTTGCTCGGTTCGCTGATCCTCGCGCCAATGGGCCTGTTCGGCCCGATCAATGGCACCAACAACGCCGTGTCTTCCGGTGCGCACTTCGGCGTGCACGGGCGGATCGTCGGTTCGTTTCTGTCGCTGTTGACCGCCATCGCCTTCTTCTCGCTCTCGGTGTGGAGTTCGGGTGATGCGCTGATCGGTGGTGCAAAACGCTTGATCGGCCTGCCGGAAACCGACCTGACTCTGGGCCTGGCCTACGGTCTGTTCGCGATCCTGGTGCTGACCGTCTGCATCTATGGCTTCCGCTTCCTGCTGTGGGTCAACAAGATCGCCGTGTGGAGCGCCAGCTTGCTGTTCCTGCTGGGCATCTTCGCCTTCATCGGACCTTTCGATGTGAACTACGCCGGCACCGTGAGCATGGGCCAGCCGGGCTTCTGGGCGGCCTTTATCGGCGCTGCGCTGGTGGCGATGAGCAACCCGATTTCCTTCGGTGCGTTCCTCGGTGACTGGTCGCGCTACATCCCTCGTGATACGCCTAAAGGCCGGATCATGGCGGCGGTGGTGATCTCGCAGGTTGCGACCTTCATCCCGTTCCTGTTCGGATTGGCGACCGCCACCATCGTGGCGATCAAGGCACCGGACTACATCGCGGCCAACAACTACGTTGGCGGTCTGCTGGCAGTTTCGCCGAGCTGGTTCTTCCTGCCGGTGTGCCTGATTGCGGTGATCGGCGGCATGTCCACCGGCACCACGTCGCTCTATGGCACCGGGCTGGACATGTCCAGCGTATTCCCTCGCGTGTTGTCGCGGGTCAAGGCGACGTTGCTGATCGGTGTGATGTCGATCGCGTTCATCTTCATCGGTCGCTTCGCGGCGAACCTGGTGCAGAGCGTGTCGACCTTCGCCGTACTGATCATCACCTGCACCACGCCATGGATGGTGATCATGATCATCGGCCTGGTCGTGCGTCGTGGCTTCTATTGCCCGGATGATCTGCAAGTGTTCACTCGCGGCGAGAAAGGTGGTCGTTACTGGTTCACGCACGGCTGGAACTGGCGTGGCCTGGGTGCCTGGATCCCGAGCGCACTGGTGGGTCTGTGCTTCGTGAACCTGCCAGGGCAGTTCGTGGGCGTGCTGGGCGATTTGGCGGGTGGCATCGACATCAGCCTGCCGGTCACCCTCGGCCTGGCGTCGCTGGTGTACCTGACGTTGCTCAGCCTGTTCCCGGAATCACGGGAAGTGTTCGGCCCGCAGGATGCACGCAGCAAGGGTTCGAATTCGCTCGGTAAATCGGCGGTTCGACAAGCCGCCTGATCAAACGCATTACCTGTGGCCAACACATGACCTGTGGGAGCGGGCTTGCCCGCGATGAACGATGACGCGATCTGTCTGACAGATCGGTGTACTCCCATCGCGGGCAAGCCACGCGCCCACAGGAATTGATGTTCCCGCAGGGATTGATTTTCGCTTCAACATAAAAAAGACAATCGGAGACACGCCAACATGGCACTGGATTTATTCGTCGTACTCATCTACGCAGCCGCAATGCTGATACTCGGCTACTACGGGATGCGTAAGGCCAAGACCAACGAAGACTTTTTGGTCGCCGGCCGGAACCTCGGCCCGAGCCTGTACATGGGTACCATGGCCGCCACCGTACTGGGCGGCGCGTCCACCGTCGGCACCGTACGCCTGGGCTACGTCCACGGCATTTCCGGTTTCTGGCTTTGCGCCGCACTGGGTTGCGGGATCGTGGCGCTGAACCTGTTCCTCGCCAAACCACTGTTGAAACTGAAGATCTACACCGTTACCCAGGTGCTGGAAAAACGCTACAACCCGATGGCCCGTTCCGCGAGCGCGGCGATCATGCTGGCCTATGCACTGATGATCGGCGTGACCTCGATCCTGGCGATCGGCACGGTCCTGCAAGTGCTGTTCGGCCTGCCGTTCTGGGTCTCGGTATTGCTCGGTGGCGGCGTCGTGGTGATCTACTCGGCGATCGGTGGCATGTGGTCCCTGACCCTGACCGACATCGTCCAGTTCGTGATCAAGACCGTAGGCCTGATGTTCATCCTGTTGCCGATCTGCCTGTATCGCGTCGGCGGCTGGGATGAGTTGGTGCTGAAACTGCCGGCAACTGCCTTCAGCTTCACCACCATCGGTTGGGACACCATCATTACCTACTTCATGATCTACTTCTTCGGCATCCTGATCGGTCAGGACATCTGGCAACGGGTGTTCACCGTCAAGTCTGCCAAAGTCGCCCAGTACGCCGGTACGTTCGCCGGTTTCTACTGCATCCTTTACGGACTGGCCTGCGCCCTGATCGGCATGGCCGCTCACGTGCTGATTCCGGACCTGGACAACGTCAACAACGCCTTCGCCGCCATCGTCAAACTGTCCCTGCCGGACGGTATCCGTGGCCTGGTGATCGCCGCTGCACTGGCGGCCATGATGTCCACCGCCAGCGCCGGCCTGCTCGCCGCTGCCACCACCCTGACCGAAGACCTGCTGCCGAAACTGCGTGGCGGTAAACAGTCGAGCCTGGGCATCAACCGCCTGTTCACCCTGCTGACCGGTATCGTTGTGCTCGGTATCGCGCTGGTGGTGAACGACGTGATCAGCGCGCTGACCCTGGCTTACAACCTGTTGGTCGGTGGCATGTTGATCCCGCTGATGGGTGCGATCTTCTGGAAGCGCGCAACCACCGCCGGCGCTATCGCCAGCATGGGCATGGGTTTCGCTACCGCGCTGGTGTTCATGTTCAAAGACGGTCTGGACGCCAACACCCCGATCTACTACAGCCTCGGCGTCGGCCTGGTGAGCTTCGTGCTGGTCAGCTTGCTGTCCCCGCGCCCGGCAGCCGTGGCCAGCCCCGCCTAAGCTGAATATAACGACTTGATGCTTTCTTCGACGGGTGTGGCGTCGGTTGCCACATCCGTTTTTTTTCGCCTGGAGAAAACCTTTGATGAAGATTGTTTCTCGCGATCTGTGGTTCGAAGTCAAACAGCTCAGTGACGGCATTCGGCTGATTCACGAGCCTTACATCCGGCCCTTCTATCGCTGCAACCTCTGGCACGTTCAGGGCCGCGACAAAGACCTGTTGCTGGACAGCGGGTCCGGGCTGGTCAGCCTGCGCGAGCAATTGCCGTGGATCACCGAGCGGCCGTTGGTGGCGGTGGCCAGTCACTGCCATTTCGACCACATTGCCGGGCATCACGAATTCCCCGAACGGCTGGTGCATCCGGCCGAAGCACAGATTCTTGCTCACCCCGATGGCGATAACACGCTGAGTACGGCGTTTGTCGGTGACGACATGTTCGAAGCGCACCCGGACTGTCCGTTGTGCTACGCCGAATACCGGGTCAAAGCCGCGCCGGCCACCGGCATGATTGAAGAAGGCGACGTCCTGGATCTCGGTAATCGTGTGCTGCAGGTTCTGCACACACCGGGGCATTCACCGGGCGGCATCAGCCTGTATGAAGCGGCGACCGAAACGTTGTTCAGCGGCGACATCATCTACGACGGCCCGCTGATCGAAGATGCCTACCACTCCAATCTCGACGACTACGCCCGCAGCCTGCAGCGCTTGCGCGAGTTGCCGATCCGCACGGTTCACGGCGGGCATTTCGGCAGCTTTTCCGGAGAGCATTTGCGCACGATGATTGACGAGTGGCAGCGCTCACATGCCTGAAGCCTGCTGTACTCAACGTCAGGGAAAACAACAATAACGCCCTCGAAGAACAACCATGAAAAGAGCCGCCGTTCGCGCCGCCGTGCATCGTTTTATCAGCCGCCTGCTGGAGCGTCAGGATGACTTCGACGACAACGCCAGTCTGGCGCAGATGGGATTGGATAAGCAGGACATCGAAGAGTTGATCTTCCATCTGGAAGATGAGCTGGGGTTAACGGCGTTTACGGCGGAAGAAGACCAGATGCTCAAGACCGCCCGGACGGCGAATGACTTGAGCCGGTTTTTGATCGAGATCGGGCGGCATTGAAGTCCGCCCACTCTTTTGGATTTGCGTCTGCGCCGCCGAACGCGGCCTCGCGGGCTCGGCAGCGGCTACAAACACTACTTGCGCCGCGTTACCGGCGGCGCTGCTGGCGTCGGCGTTGTTCGTCGTCAGTACGAATAGGCACAGGTTGCAGAGGCGGTTCAATCAAACCGAGTGCAACACCCAGATCGTGCAGCCAGTTTTGGATTTTCTCTTTCATGGTGCCCCCTTCAGGGTAGTGCCGAGCGACCGGAATTCTGTAGCCGCTTCGCACTGATAATAGTCCGAAGTCCTACGTATTGCTCGTCCAAATCCGCAATGATCTGTTACTGAATTGAACAAAATACTTGACCATTAGTTCAAGCAATCGCTCGATCCCGAACCGCTGTCGATGGATAGACCGCTTGCTGTTGTTCGATCCAGGCATTCAGGTTGGCCCCGACCATGCCCTTGCGCCACATCAGCCAGGTGGTTGCGCGGGCAAACGGCTCGGCCAACGGGTGCACCGCCACGCTTTCACGGCCCGGCAGGCTGGCGAGCATCGACTCCGACATCAACGCCACCCCTGAACCCGCAATCACGCAGGCGAGCATCCCCGGGTAGGACTCGATCTCCATCGCCCGGCCCATCGCGGCGTGGTCGTGAGCAAACCAGGCCTCCAGACGCATCCGGTACGAACAGCCCTGCCGAAAGGTGAACACCGACCGGCCTTCAACATCCCGCGCACTGTGCACCGGCGGATGATCGGCCTCGCTGATCAGCACCAACCGTTCGTCGCACAATGGCACGCCGTCCAGGCCTGCCAATTCCAGCGGGCCATCCACCAACGCGGCGTCGAGACGACCGGTGAGCAAACCTTCGAGCAATTCGCCGCTGGGCCCGGACTGCACCTGCAGGTTCACCGCCGGGTACGTGCGGTGATAACGCGCCAACAACTCCGGCAGATGAATCGCCGCCGTGCTGTACATGGTGCCCAGCACGAAATCCCCGGCCGGTTGCCCGCCCTGCACCGCCGCACTGGCTTCATCATGCAGGGCGAAGAGCTTGGCGGTGTAGTCCAGCAGGACTTTTCCCGCAGGCGATAACTGCAAACGCTGACGCTCGCGGACGAAAAGTTCTACGCCCAGTTGCTCTTCAAGCTGTTTGAGCCGGGTCGACAGGTTTGACGGCACCCGATGCAAACGCTCGGCGGCGCGGGTGATCGAGCCTTCCTGCGCGACCGCCTGGAAGATCCGTAATTGGCTGAACTCCACGATCTTCTCCAATTCAGAACAAGTTCCTCACTATTATTCATTTTTAAAGAAAGTCAATCAGTCCTAGCCTGACGGTCATTGATCCTCTGCTGGAACTCAGACCATGTCCCCTCTGATCCGCTTGTCCGCCAGTTTTATCGCCCTGATGATGGCCATGGGCATCGGGCGTTTCGCCCTCACCCCGCAAATGCCGCACTTGCTCAGCGAAGGCCAGATCGACCTGACCGCCGCCGGTCTGATTGCCGCCGCCAACTACCTCGGCTACTTCGTCGGCGCCGTGGATGCAATGTTCTCCCGTCGCCCGGAGCAAGTCCGGCGACGTCTGCTGGGAGGCTTGTGGCTGTGCGTGCTATTGACCCTGGCGTCGTTCTGGGCCAACGGTTTCTGGTCGCACCTGGTGTTGCGCTTCGGCACCGGCGTCGCCAGTGCGTGGGTGTTGGTAATGATTACGGCGTTGAGCCAGCCACTGGCCGCAGCCGCCGGACGTCCACGCCTCGGCGCTCTGGTATTTGCCGGACCGGGTTTGGGGATTTTTCTGACAGGGTTGCTGGCTTTGGGCTCGAACCTGCTGGGGCAGACCTCTGCCACCTTGTGGCTGGTCTACGCCGGCGTAGGGCTGGCGATGCTGCTTGGGATCCTGCCTTTCCTGCCGCAACCTGGCGCGAGTGCGCCCACCGTGCAACACGCCGTCACATCGGGCAATCAAGGCATCGGCCGTCTGGCGTTGATCTACGGCTTGTACGGTTTGGGCTACATCATCCCGGCCACGTTTCTCTCGCAAATGGCCAGCGCACAGTTTCATGGCCAATGGCAGGCCGACCTGTTCTGGCCGTGCTTCGGCTTGGCGTCGGCCATCGGCGTGGTGCTGGTCAGCCTGCGTCGACAAACCGCGAATGGCACGCGTCACTGGCTGATAACCACATTGTGGCTTCAAGCGGCCGGGGTGTTCGCCTGCCTGTTCGGCAGCGGTCCGGGCCTGGCATTGGGGGTGATCCTGTGCGGTACGCCGTTCCTGGCCTGCATGCAATTGGTGATGCAACGTTCGCGGGAACTGGCGCCCCACGCCGCCCAGCGCAACGCCGGGCTGCTGACAGCGTGCTTTGCCGTGGGCCAACTCAGCGGGCCGTTGCTGGCAGCCTTGAGCAGCCACTTCAGCGGCGGATTGGCGCCAGCGCTGGTATTCGCCGGCAGCGGCTTGCTCATCGCCGGCGGGCTGTTACTGCGCCCGGTCAGTGCTGCCCAAGGGCTTTGCGCAAACGACGGCGCACCCACTGCTCAGCGCTGACAAAGGTGATGCCAAGCAACACCAGTACGGCACCGATGACGAAGTTGAGGCTCAATTTTTCACCCAGCAGCACCACGCCGAACGTGACGCCGAACAGCGGCGTCATGAACGAAAACACCGCCAGATTCGCCGCCAGGTAACGGCGCAGCAGCCAGAACCACGTCAGGTAGCTGAAGAACGACACCACCAACCCCTGAAACAGCACGCTCGCCACCGCAAACGTGGTCAGGCTGACATGGGTGACCTGACCACTGAGCATCGCGATCAGCAGCAGGCCGACGAATCCGACGATCAGTTGATAAAACAGGGTCAGGGTGACGGGCGCTTCCGACAGTCGCGAGGCGCGCACCACGACTGTGGTCGCGCCCCAGGAAGCACCGGCCAGCACGCCCAATGCATCGCCCATCAACATGCGGTGATCGAGGTTGTCCCAGGACACGCCACCCGCAAAGGCAACGGCGATCCCGACGAAGGCGAGGAAAATCCCCAGCCACTGCACGGGCCTCAAACGCTCACTGGGCAGCAGCCAGTGCACGCCCAACGCGGTGAAGATGGGCGCGGTGTAAAGGAACACCGACATGTGCGCGGCCGTAGTCAGTTGCAAACCTTCGGAGATGAAGTAGAACTCCAGGCCAAACAATGCTCCGGCCAGCAAGCCGCCGCGCCAAGTGCTACCGACCTGATCCCAGCCGCCCTTCCAGCAGATCAACAGTCCTACAAGCAACGCGGAAATACCCGACCGCCCCGCCGCTTGCATCACGGGTGCAATATCGGGCGCCGCCCACTTGATCATGACCTGTTGCACACCCCAGATCAGGCACAGCCCGATCATCACTTGCAGGGCAAACCCATCGGCGCTACGCCGGGTGGCGCTCACCGGAACACCTCGACAACACAATCCATGGCAGTGACTCGACAGTAAAAAGCAAAGCCCCGGCGTGCTTGTTCAAAAAGCATCGCCGGGGCGAAAAATTATGCTGTCGATTATTAACCAGATGGCCAGAAAATGCCGCCTGAACGGGACCTTTAAATTCCCGATTGCGTCATCCGGCGGTGGCCACCGCTACGGTTTGCTGGGTTTGTTCGCGCCAGGCCAACACGAGATACAGGGCGCCCCCAAGGAAGCAGCCAGTGAACCAGGCGAAATTCGCCATCGGCTGCAACACAGGGGTAAAGGTAATGGCCACGCCCGTGAGGGTCGCAGGAATCAGCGCTTTCACCGCCGTCCAATTGACCCCGCCGCTGTAGTAATACTTACCGTTGGGGCCATCATCGAACAGCGCATCGACGTCAATCTGCTGTTTTTTGATCAGGTAGTAATCCACCAGCAGAATCCCGAACAGCGGACCGATGAACGCCGCCAACACGTCGAGGGTGTAGTGAATCACTTCGGGGTTGTTGAACAGGTTCCACGGGGTGATGAAGATCGAGGCCACGGCCGCAATCATCCCGCCGGCACGCCAGCTGATTTTGCTCGGGGCGACGTTGGCGAAATCGAATGCAGGGGACACAAAGTTGGCGACGATGTTGATGCCGATGGTCGCGGTGACAAAGGCGAAGGCGCCGAGCAGTACGGCCACACTGTTGTCGATGCGCGCCACAGTGGCAATCGGGTCGTGCAGCATTTCACCGAACACCGGCAAGGTCCCGGAAACGATGACCACCGTAACCAGGGAGAAGGCGAGAAAATTCACCGGCAAGCCCCAGAAATTTCCACGCCGCACGTCCTTCATGCTTCGGCAGTAGCGACTGAAGTCACCGAAATTCAGGGTCGGACCGGAAAAGTACGACACCACCAGCGCCGTGGCGACAATCACTTGTCCGAACGCTTCCCAGCCGGACAGGGATTTTTCCGCAAGGGTGAAACTGATGTTGCTCCAGCCGGCCTGCCAGACGATCCAGCCGGCAAGCATGAACATCACGCCATACACCACCGGCCCCGCCCAATCGATGAAACGTCGGATCGACTCCATGCCGGCCCAGAACACCAACGCCTGGACACACCATAAGCTAAGGAAACCGAACCAGCCCAGGTAGGACAAACCGGCGAAATGCGGTTCGGCGTAGGCCGCCATTGCAGGAAAGAATCGCAATACAACGATGATCAAGGCGCTGGACGCCAGGTACGTCTGAATTCCGTACCAAGCCACGGCGATCAGTCCGCGGATAACCGCAGGAATATTCGCCCCGAACACGCCGAAGGCCAGTCGGCAGATCACCGGGTATGGCACCGCCGCTTGTTGGCTCGGCTTGGCCACCAGGTTGGCGATCAGTTGCACGATGCAGATCCCGCCAAGCAATGCGATCAATACCTGCCAACTGGCCAGGCCCAGGGCGAACAGGCTGGCGGCGAACACATAACCACCGACGCTGTGCACATCGCTCATCCAGAAAGCGAAGATGTTGTACCAATTCCATTTCTGCGGCAGCGGCCCCAGATCCTCGTTATACAGGCGGGGGCTGTAGCCGTTGGGCAATTGCTCGGTCATCGCGGGGCTCCTCGAAACAGCCCCCGGAATTGATGCAGCAACCACACTGCACACGGGAGCTGGCATGGTTTGTATACGAGTTGCTACGCAGAATGCGTGCCATGCGACTAGAACCTGTGACAAACCGGTCTTTCAGCGCCAGATAGCGTCAAGCAATTAGGGGTTGAAGCTCACGACAATGCCCATGAACAGGGCAACCCCGCCAGCAAACGGTGCAGAATTTTATGTATACAACCGAATAAGTGGCTGCTGCGCAGCCAATCGCGAGCAGGCTCACTCCCACATTTGATTGTTGTCGTACCAAATATTTGTAATCACTGAAGATCAATGTGGGAGCGAGCCTGCTCGCGATGGCGTCACTGCAAACCGCCGAGATGCTAGGCCTTGCGCGCAGCCCAGAATCCAATAGAACAGGCCACACACGTCGCAAAAGTACCCCAGGCCATGTCCATCAACGCCAACTGCGCCGACCACCCGTGCAACGTCGCCCAATTACTCAAGTCATACGTGCCGTAAGCCACCAGCCCCAGCAACGCGCCCAACGCCGAGGCACGTCGCCAGGTTTTCGCCGGCAACACCACGAACACCACGCAACCGAATACATAAAGCAGATAGAACACCGCTGCCGGGGCCAGCAGCGGTGAATCGAGCATCAGCGAACCGAGCAGCGCCCGATAAGTGGGCGCCATCAACACGCCAAGCCAGAGGCCGTCGAGCACGAGAAACGCCAGCAGGGTGCCAGCGTATGCCCACAGTGATTTCTTCATAGCCGCTCAACCCCATGCCATCGACCTGCATGGGGCCGATGCGAGGTCAGCTTAGTTCAATGCGATCGGCATGAATGACGATCTGGCCATTCTTGTACAGCGCGCCGATGGCCTTCTTGAAGTTGCCTTTGCTGACGCCGAACAGATTGGTAATCACGGTCGGGTCGCTCTTGTCGCTGACCGGCAGGGTGCCGTTGTTTTCACGCAACTTGGCAAGGATCTTCGAATTGAGGCTGGTGGCCGCTTCTTCGCCGACCGGTTGCAGACTCAGGCTGATCTTGCCGTCGGCACGGACTTCTTTGATAAAGCCCTTCTCTTCTTTGCCGGCGCGCATGAACTTGAAGATTTCGTTCTTGTGAATCAGGCCCCAGTGCTTGTTGTTGATGATCGCCTTGAAGCCCATATCGGTCGCTTCGGCCACCAGCAAATCAACTTCCTGACCAGGGGTGTAATTGGCCGGGGTCTTGTCCAGGTAGCGATCCAGACGCGCCGTCGCGGTGATGCGGCGGGTGTGTTTGTCGAGGTAGACGTGAACCACGACATATTCGCCGGCCGTCATCTGGCGCTTTTCTTCGGAGTACGGCAGCAGCAGATCCTTCGGCAGACCCCAATCCAGGAAAACACCGATGCTGTTGACTTCAACGACTTTCAAACTGGCGAACTCACCGACCTGAACTTTCGGCTTTTCGGTAGTTGCGATGAGTTTGTCATCGCTGTCCAGATAAATAAAAACGTTAAGCCAATCTTCATCTTCGCTGGGAATATCTTTGGGAATATAACGATTAGGCAGAAGAATCTCGCCTTCCGCGCCACCGTCCAGATATAAACCGAAGTTAGTGTGTTTAACCACTTGCAAACTGTTGTAACGCCCGACTAAAGCCATTTCCAATACCCTCATTGCGTGGGCGACATTCTACCCGGTTTTGCGGGCGGCGTTTCCGTGGCCAGCCCGGTGACACCGGAATTTCTTCCGAACGCCTTGATTTCCGTGGGTTCTGCCGGTTGTGTCTGGCCGCTCGTCAGACCGCACGGATGACTTCTGCCCTCCTCACCCGATCAAACGGCTGAATTTCATCCCCCTTGTTCTTAGTTAAAACAGCGGCTTAGGGGCTTATTTCGAATAATAATCGGCGAATAAATACGCCCTACGATGTGTATTTTGAGGGGATATTTACCAAGCAATTGTCAAGTATTTCCTGTACGATGCCTGGCCAAGTTAATTTTCTACAGGTTAATGGCCGCCATGCGTGTAAAAGCATCCAACAGCAAAGCAAAGCCAGCTCCAGCCGTTGAAACCAGCGAATCAATCAACAACCAGATCGCTGCGTTCCTCAAGTCCGGCGGCGAGATCCAGCAAATTGCCAAAGGCGTCAGCGGCCAGACGTTCGGCCCGTCCAAGCAGATTACGCTGGGCAAGAAGTAACACCCCGCGTTAACTGGTCCATAAGCGCTTTGAGCTTCGAAGCGCTTGGACTGGAACCCTCCCCGCAACACCCCGCAAAACCCATCTAATTTTCAAAAATCGACGAACGGCCTTCGATGCCGAGCATTCGCCGGTATGCTTGCACACGTCTAGATCAAGCGTTTCAGTAGGTTTTAGTTCCTGCTCCGCGGTCATGGAGTGACGCATGCTCAAACCCTCCTGTTTATTACTCGGCACCCTGTTGTGGTGTTCGTTCGCCAACGCGCAAGTCTTCCAGCGCGAATTGGGCGATTTCGATCTCAAACTTGGCACCACTGCCAGCCGCAGCATGGCGCAGGGACTGGTCAAGCCTTCCAGCACCGGCTCGTTTCACGGTGGACTCGACCTGAGCCACAACAGCGGCTTCTATGTGGGCCAATGGGCACCCAGCATGGGCCTGACGCCCGGGGCCAACCTTGAAGTCGATTCCTACATGGGCTTCAAACAGTCTTTCGATCATACCCTCGGCTATGAAGTCGGCATGATCCATTACAGCTATCCGAAAGTGGACACCCTCGACAGCCAGGAGCTGTTCGGTGGCCTGACCTTTCTCGGCAGCCGTTTCGGCGCAGCGTTCAGCAACGACCCCGACAAACAGAACAGTACCGTCTTCGCCGACCTGGGCGGCAATCAGCCGTTCGGCATCGGGATCAGCATGAAATACACCACCCACCAACTCAACACCCCGGTGTCCGTCGACGGCGGATATGTCGGCAGTTTCACCGATTGGTCAGTACAACTTTCCCGGCCCTTCATGGGCGTCGACCTGGACTTGATCTACAGTGGATCCAGCCTCAGCGGCGGCGATTGCTCGGCCTATTCCGGGCACAACAGCCAATGCGACGGACTGGTCACCCTCAAGGCCGAACGCGCATTCTATTAATGGGCTGAACTGCCGCGCTCATGCAGCGCTCTTATAAGAATCCACTCAAGAAGCCAGAACTTCGCAAGGATTCGCCCATGCCGCGCTGGTTAAAGTGTCTCGCCGTCATCATCACCCTCAGCCTCGCACTCGGTGCGTGCAGCCGCGTGGGCCTGGCCTATCGCAATCTCGATGTGATCATTCCATGGACGCTCAGCGATTACCTGGACATGAACGGCGAGCAGAAAGGCTGGTTCAACGAGCGCCTCAAAGAGCACTTGAGCTGGCACTGCAGCACGCAGCTGCCGGGATACCTCGACTGGCTTGATCGCTTGCAGACCATGGTCGAGACCAATCAGGTCACCGACGCCGCGCTGCAAACCCGCACGGAGGAAGCCAAAGCCGCCATCGCCCAGACCGCCCGGGAAATCACCCCGTCGGCAATCGAATTGTTACAAGGGCTGGACGACAAACAAGTCGCGGAGATGAACGACGCCTTCGCCAAGGATCAGCGCAAGCGCCAGGAGGAATACCTGAAACCGACGCTCGATCAGCAGATCAAGGAACGTAGCGAGCGCATGCAAAAACGCCTGAATGACTGGCTCGGTCCACTCAGCCCGACCCAGCAACAACGGGTGGTCACATGGTCGAAAGCCCTAGGCGACCAGAACACCCAATGGATCGCCAACCGCGCCCACTGGCAGAAACAGTTCAGTGCAGCGGTCGAGCAACGGCACAGTCCAGAATTCCCACAGCGAATCGAGACACTTCTGGTCAATCGCGAGAGCTTATGGACACCGGCTTACCGTCAGGCCTACGCCAACACAGAGGCTCAGGCACGGGGATTGATTGTGGACTTGATGGCCGAGAGCACACCGTCGCAACGCCAGCGGTTGTTGAAAAAAATGGAAGGGGTGAGAAAAGACTTCAACGATCTGAAGTGCCTCAAAGCAGCCAAACAAAACTAAGCGCAACACAAAACAAATGTGGGAGTGAGCTTGCTCGCGATGGCGGTATATCAGTCGACATCATCGTTAACTGACACACCGCCATCGCGAGCAAGCTCGCTCCCACATTGGTTTCAGATGGGCTTTCAGGCAATCTGCGCCTTCGACGCCACCTCATCAAACGTCACCTCATCCAGCGCATCTTCCTGCTCATCCAATACCTGGCGCGGATGGTCATTACCCGGAATGCTGCTGTCGATCAGGCTCAACAAACTCGAGCCCCGGAGCGTCAAAATGTAATTGGAGCCCGTACCGCCCTGCTCTTCAGGCCGAGACTCGATATAACCACGCGCCAACAGTAGTTTTTCGTACTCGCCGGCCACCGCTTTCAGATGATCCAGGTTTTCAGGCTCCTCACCCTCCATAGCTTTCTCCGCCGCGTACTGTTCGGCATAGGGCCGTGGGGTAAAGCTGGCGGCACCGTTCTGCACTTCGTGCAGCAAGCGTTCAATCAAATCCCAGTTGTAAGTTGTCATCCTGATTCAACCTCCGAAGCCTGTGAGTGAAATGGCCTTCTTAAGTTGTGACCCACTGGGTGTGCAGCCGTTCAGCCGAGGTTTCGAACAGCACCGCCCGGCGGCGTGTCGAATTTGGCGTAGGTCAAACGACTAGGCTTTGTCAGTCACCTCCCAGCACATCGCAGGAGAAAGCCAATGAACATTCAGAATCATCCCGTCGTGTCCCGCGAAGAATGGCTCGTCGCCCGCAAACAACACCTGGCCCACGAAAAAGCCTTCACCAAGGAACGAGACAAACTCAGCGCCGAACGTCGCGCCCTGCCCTGGGTGAAAATCGACAAGGACTACCGCTTTCAGGGCCCGAACGGCGAATTGAAACTGGCAGACCTGTTCAATGGCCGCAGCCAACTGGTCATCTACCACTTCATGTTCGCCGCAGGATGGGACGAAGGCTGCCCCGGTTGCTCGTTCCTGTCCGATCACATTGACGGCGCTAACCAGCACCTGGCCCATCATGACGTCGCCGTGGTGGCGGTTTCCCACGCACCGTTCGCCGAATTCCAGGCATTCAAACGGCGTATGGGCTGGAAATTTGATTGGGTGTCGTCAGATGGCAGCGACTTCAATTACGACTTCGGCGTATCAGCCCGAGCCGAAGATGTTGTCGCCGGTAGAGCTACGTACAACTACGAAAAGTCTGACGGCGCCGAGGAAGAACTGCCTGGTCTCAGCGTGTTTTATCGCAATGAAGCGGGAGAGATTTTTCACACGTATTCCACTTATGCGCGGGGGCTTGACCTGTTGGTTGGCGCCTATAACTACCTGGATTTGACGCCCAAGGGCCGTAATGAAGAGGAAATCATGGAGTGGGTGAGGCATCACGATAAATACGAAGACAAGGGGTCGCCGAGTTGCTGCCATGGGGATAGCCGGTAGACAGCGAGTCGCGGCCAATGCAGGTGAGCCTGCGGCGTTGATATATGCCTTGCCGCCGGCATTTGACGAGGCATTCCCGAAGAGCGATGCGTCTTACAGCCAGATGAACTTTCAGCTACTCGCAACCTCAACCGTTTAACCGCCCAACACGGAATTCGAGGCCTGCCATGAAAACTCTAATGACGCTCACCCTCGCCGCCACGTTTGCCTGCGCCCTCCCCACCTGGGCCTGCACGCCGGAGGAAGCCACCGCCAAGCGCGAACAGCTGGCCAAGGAAGTGTCCAGGCTCACCGAACAGAATCCGACCAAGGCCAAAGAAATCAACGCCGAGTTGCAGAAGATGGATCTGGGCACCGCCAGCAAGGACTTGCCGGACAAGTGCCAGTTGATTGATCAGCGTCTGAAGGAGTTGCAAACGGCAGACAAAAAAGTCGAAGGCTGATCAGTCGTTAAATCCTGGGCATAAAAAAACCGGACATCAGTCCGGTTTTTTTATGGGTCGCTACAACGGCTTATTCAGTTGCTGGCGCTTCCGGCTTGCGGCGCTTGAGCGGCGCCATGCCGTCCTTGCTGACCAGCGACAGCGCGTCGGTCTTCGGGCGGTTAGCGATCTTGCGCTTGGTCGGTGCCTTGGCGCCGGTTTTCTTCTTGTCGCCCTTGGCGTCGACCTTTTTCTTCTTCACGCCAACGGCTTTGCCCGAGGCCTTGACCTTTTTCGGTCCGCCGTAGGTGCCTTTGACTTCCTTGATGGTGCGGCGTTCGAAGCTCTGCTTGAGGTAGCGCTCGACGCTCGACATCAGGTTCCAGTCGCCGTGGCAGATCAGCGAGATGGCCAGGCCATCGTTGCCGGCGCGGCCAGTACGACCGATGCGGTGAACGTATTCGTCGCCGCTGCGCGGCATGTCGAAGTTGATCACCAGGTCCAGGCCTTCCACGTCGAGGCCGCGAGCGGCGACGTCGGTGGCGACGAGGATCTTCACGCCGCCTTGCTTCAGGCGATCGATGGCCAGCTTGCGGTCCTTCTGATCCTTGTCACCGTGCAGGACGAACGCTTTGTAGTCCTGCGCCACCAGGCGGCCGTAGATACGGTCGGCCATGGCCCGGGTGTTGGTGAACACGATGGCCTTCTGATAGGTCTCGTTGGCCAGCAGCCAGTTCACGATCTGTTCTTTGTGCTGGTTGTGGTCAGCGGTGATGATCTGCTGACGGGTGGTCGCGTTCAGATCGCTGACGTTGTTCAGTTGCAAGTGTTCTGGATTGTTCAGAACCTTGGCGACCATCTCGCGCAGGCCCGAACCGCCGGTGGTGGCGGAGAACAGCATGGTCTGCTGGCGGTTGGTGCACTCTTCCACCAGGCGCTGGACGTCTTCGGCAAACCCCATGTCGAGCATGCGGTCGGCTTCGTCGAGGACCAGCACTTCAACTTCCTTGAGGTCGAGGTTGCCGGCGTTCAGTTGCTCGATCATCCGGCCCGGCGTACCGATCAGGATGTCTGGCACTTTGCGCAACATGGCGGCCTGGACCTTGAAGTCTTCACCGCCGGTGATCAGGCCGGATTTGATGAAAGTGAACTGCGCAAAGCGCTCGACCTCCTTGATGGTCTGCTGCGCCAGTTCGCGGGTCGGCAGCAGGATCAGGGTCTTGATGCTGACGCGGACTTTCGCCGGGCCGATCAGACGGTTGAGGATTGGCAAAACGAATGCAGCGGTTTTGCCGCTACCGGTTTGCGCTGTCACCCGCAGGTCACGCCCTTGGAGCGCCAGCGGAATAGCCGCTGCTTGCACTGGCGTTGGCTCGACAAATTTAAGCTCGGCCACGGCTTTGAGCAGGCGTTCGTGCAGGGCGAATTGGGAAAACACGGGTGCTACCTCGAAGAAATACAAAAAAACAGCTGCATAGGGTAACGGTTTCGAGCGCTAAGGCCGAGTGTCTTTATACAAACGACGGCAAACAGTGGCTTTTTTGTTGCCCGATTTGTCTCCAAACGTCATGCAATGCGTCTTAAATGCTCTAATCGCCCCGTCGCGTCCTATAGAAGAACCGTTTTCGCCCATGGATATCAAACAGCTCTGGCTCAACGCCCAAGACCTTTGGGGTGCCCTCGATCAGCACCCGCTCCTGCATTCCAGCCTGGCGCTGATCCTGCTGCTGATGATTGCGCTGGTCCTCGGACGAGTGGCGCGCTACCTCATTCTGCATGCGACCAAAATCCTCGGTCGACAGCCAGCGCTGCACTGGATCAACGACTTTCGCCACAACAAAGTGTTTCATCGGCTGGCGCAGATGACGCCCTCGCTGGTGATCCAGTTCGGCCTGCATCTGGTGCCGGAATTGAGCAAGACCAGCCTGATTTTCCTCGGCAATGTCGCGCTGTCGTTCACCATTCTGTTCCTGTTGCTGGCGGTCAGTGCCCTGCTCAGCGCCCTGCTGGACATCTACGCGCGCACCGAGCATGCCCGCACCCGCTCGATCAAAGGCTACGTGCAACTGACGAAAATGGTGCTGTATGTGTTTGGCGCGATCATCATCGTCGCCACGCTGATCGACCGTTCGCCGCTGTTGCTGCTGTCCGGCCTGGGCGCCATGTCGGCGGTGATTCTGTTGGTCTACAAGGACACCCTGCTGTCGTTCGTTGCCAGCGTGCAACTGACCAGCAACGACATGCTGCGGGTCGGCGACTGGATCGAGATGCCGCAAGTCGGTGCCGACGGTGACGTGGTGGACATCACGCTGCACACGGTGAAAGTGCAGAATTTTGACAAGACCATCGTCTCCATCCCGACTTGGCGCCTGATGTCCGAGTCGTTCAAGAACTGGCGCGGCATGCAGCAGTCCGGCGGCCGACGGATCAAGCGCAGCCTGTTCATCGACGCCAGTGGCGTGCGCTTCATCCGCGATGACGAAGAATTGAAGCTGTCCCAGGTTCACCTGCTGACCGACTACATCAGCCGCAAACAGGCCGAACTCAAGGCCTGGAACGAGGCTCAGGGCAATGTGGCGGCGATGTCGGCCAACCGTCGGCGGATGACCAACATCGGCACCTTCCGCGCCTATGCGCTGGCGTATTTGAAGAGTCACCCGGAGGTCCAGCCGAACATGACGTGCATGGTCCGCCAGATGCAGACCACCGCCCAAGGCATCCC
Organism: Pseudomonas sp. IT-P294; assembly: GCF_949767865.1. Classification (NCBI taxonomy): domain Bacteria; kingdom Pseudomonadati; phylum Pseudomonadota; class Gammaproteobacteria; order Pseudomonadales; family Pseudomonadaceae; genus Pseudomonas; species Pseudomonas sp. IT-P294. The sequence continues at coordinate 27,925 of NZ_CATKQW010000058.1, forward strand.
GCTGGAAATCTACTGCTTCACCCGCACCACGGCGTGGGCCGATTACGAGCGGATTCAGGGGGATATTTTCGATTACCTGCTGGCGGTGCTGCCGGAGTTCGGCTTGAGCCTGTATCAGCAGCCGAGCGGAGGGGATTTGCGGGCGGGGTTGCTGCCGGCCATGCTCGGCGCAAGCCACATTCCAGAGCCTGAAAAACACATCATGTAACCCCCACAGAACCCAATGTGGGAGCGGGCTTGCTCGCGAAAGCGGTGTGTCAGTCAAAGCAGATGTCGACTGACACTTCGCCTTCGCGAGCAAGCCCGCTCCCACATGGACTTGCATTGTTTTGCGAGGTTGACGGGTTACTTGACCTGACGCTGAGGCGCCTTGTGCACCATGGTGTAAGCGTAATCCACGCCCATGCCATACGCACCGCTGTGTTCCAGCACCAATGCCATCACCGCTTCATAAGTGTCCTTGTGTGCCCAATCACGCTGGTACTCAAGCAGCACCTGTTGCCAGGTTACCGGTACCGCACCGGCCTGAATCATCCGCTGCACCGACATGTCGTGTGCTTCCTTGGTGGTGCCGCCAGATGCGTCGGTGACGATGTACACCTCGTACCCTTCAGCCAATGCTTCGAGTGCCGGGAAGGTCAGGCAGACCTCGGTCCACAGCGCGGCAATGATCAGCTTTTTGCGGCCGGTGGCTTTCACTGCGTCAACCAGTGCCTTGTCTTCCCACGAGTTCATCGAGGTGCGCTCGATCGGCTTTTGCTCCGGATGAACCGCCAGCAACTCGGGCCAGATGTAACCGCTGAAGCTTTCAGTTTCAACCGAGGTGTAGATGGTCGGCACGTTGAAAATCTTGGCGGCCTTGGCCAGGCCTACCGTGTTGTTCTTCAGCGTTTGACGGTCGATTGACTGCACGCCAAAAGCCATTTGTGGCTGGTGGTCGATCAGGATCAGGGCGGAGTTGGTTGGGTTGAGCAGTTCACGAATAGACATGGCGCGTTCCTTTTGATGTCGATTTTTCAAGGTCAGTAATGGGGGAGTCGACGTTGCCGTCAGCGGCTTTGTCGTCGGCTTGGATGTAACTTTAGAAGCTGGCACAAAAAGGGACAATCCCATAAAATCGAGAATCATTGATTCTAAAATAGGGACAATCATGGATCGCATCGAATGCATGCGCGCCTTTGTCGTCACGGTCGGCGAGAATGGTTTTGCCGCGGCTGCACGGGCAATGGATGTGCCGCGATCAAAAGTCAGTAAACAGATTCAGGCGCTGGAGGAAGCCATCGGCGTGCAATTGCTGCAGCGCACCACCCGCAGCCTGCACTTGACCGAGGCCGGCGCCGAATACTTCGACGCCGCCCGCGAAGTGCTGGCCGCACTGGACGATGCTGAACAGCGCGCGCGTAACGGCATCGGTGAATTGCGCGGAGTGTTGCGGGTCAATGCGCCGATGTCCTTTGGCTTGCGCCGACTGGGGCCACTGATCCCGCTGTTCCATGAGCAGCACCCGAACATCGAGTTGCAACTGGTGCTCAGCGACCAGCAGGTTGACCCGGTGCGTGGTGGTTTCGACGTGACCATCCGCATCGCCAGCTTGCCGGACTCGACGATGATCGCCCGGCAGCTGGCGCCAGCCCCGCGCATCATGGTGGCGTCCCCGGCGTATCTGGCGCGCGCTGGCATACCGCAGACCCCGCAAGACTTGCGCGCCCATCAATGCCTCAATTACGGGTACCTGCAAAGTGGCGTCAGCTTGCAGCTGTGCAATGGCACGGAAACTCAACGGGTCAACGTGACCGGCCCTTTACACGCCAACAATGGCGACTTGCTTGCTCAGGCCGCCGAAGCCGGCATGGGCATCGCCCTGTTGCCAAACTTCATTGTCGAGGATGCGCTGGCGGCTGGCCGCCTGGTGCCGGTGATGTGTGAATGGCAGGCCCCCGCGATCACGATCAACGCGGTGTACCCTTCGGCACGTAAGGTCCCGCAGAAAACCCGGACGTTCATTGAGTTTTTGGTGGAGCAGTTATCGGAGAAAAAACGCAGGGTTTAGTGTGCGATTGCAGGCTTGCGGATGCCCAACCGGCTGATCCACACCGCCGCCAGAATCACCGCCCCACCAAAGAACAATCGCCCCAACTCCTCATGCTGATTCCAGATCAGCAAATTGATCAGCAACCCCAGAGGGACATGCAGGTTATTCATCACCGCCAAGGTGCCGCCATTCACCAGGCACGCGCCCTTGTTCCACCAGTACATTCCCAACGCGGTCGAGACCAGGCCGAGGAACACCAGCACGCCCCATTGCAGCGGTGCTTCAGGCAGGAAGTTCTGTTTGCCGAACAATAGGAACGCCGGCAATACGACCGCCAACGCCCCCAGATAGAAGTAGCCAAACCGTCGATAATGCGGCAGATCGCTCGGATGTCGCGCCACCAGATGCTTGTAAAGCACCTGCCCGGCGGCGTAGGTGAAGTTGGCCAGTTGCAGCAGCAGGAAGCCCATGAAGAAGTCCGGATTGATCCGGTCGTAGCGAATCACTGCCGCACCCATCACGGCCACCAATGCCGCGACCAGCGCCCACGGATTGAAACGTCGGTTCAGCGCGTCTTCGATGAGGGTCACGTGCAGCGGCGTGAGGATGGTGAACAGCAACACTTCCGGCACGGTCAGCACCCGGAAGCTCAGGTACAGGCAAACGTACGTCACGCCGAACTGCAACGCGCCGATCAGCAGCATGCCGCGCATGAACGCCGGTTCCACCGAACGCCAGCGCGTCAGCGGAATAAACACCAGCCCCGCCAGCAACACCCGCACCAGTACCGCGAAGTAACTGTCGACGTGACCGGCCAGGTATTCACCGATCAGACTGAAGGAAAACGCCTGGATCAGCGTGACAAAAAGTAGATAGCCCATGCTCGCCTCGTTTCGAATGGCGGCGACGATAGCGGTTTTTTTTCGTTATCGCGAACAGTCAGCCAACACACACATCCCCTGTGGGAGCGGGCTTGCCCGCGATTACGGTGTGTCATTCGACCTCAACGCAGCCTGATACACCGCTATCGCGGGCAAGCCCTCTCCCACAGGGTTATGGGTATGCCCGTCAAATCGCAGGCAAAAAAAGCCCGATCTCGCTAAAGCGTTCAATCGGGCTACAGCACTCAGGAGCAACAAGTGCAAAGGGAGGTTCGATGCGCGTAAAGCCTTGAAGGGGTTTCGCCAGGTCACTTGAACATCAAGGGATTATCTGGCGATTAAAGCCTCAAGCCACTTGGGAAAGCTTGGCGTTGGCCTGGTTCAGGCCTTTCTCCTGGAAGTCACCGCCCAGGTTCATGCCTTCGGCGTGAATAAAGGTCACGTCGTGGATCCCGATGAAAGCCATTACCTGACGCAGGTACGGTTCCTGGTGATCGGCGGTGCTGCCGGCGTAGATCCCGCCGCGAGCGGTCAGCACATAAGCGCGCTTGCCGCTGAGCAGGCCTTGCGGGCCGGTGTCGGTGTACTTGAAGGTCACACCGGCACGCAGCACATGGTCGAGCCAGGCTTTCAAGGTGCTTGGGATGGCGAAGTTGTACATCGGTGCGGCCATGACCAGTACGTCGGCTGCCAACAGTTCGTCGGTCAACTCATTGGAGCGATCCAGGGCAACCTGTTCGATGTCGTTACGTTGTTCGGCAGGTTTCATCCAGCCGCCGAGCAGGTTGATGTCCAGGTGCGGCACCGGGTTCACCGCAAGGTCACGCACGGTGATCTGGTCGGCGGGGTGGGCGGCTTGCCACTGGCTAATGAAGGTCTGGGTCAGTTGACGAGAAACCGAGTCTTGCTGACGGGCGCTGCTTTCGATGATCAGAACGCGTGACATGGGATGTAGGCTCCATCTGAGAATGCTGTAAGGCGATGGAGTGAAGGTTAAACAGAGTCATATCGATGAAAAAGCGCAAATAACTGCTATAACCCATCAACAATTTCGTTTATAAGCGGAGCATGCCTTGTAGGAGTGAGCCTGCTCGCGATGGCTGAGTGTCAGCCAACATCAATGTTGAGAGTGATATCGCTATCGCGAGCAGGCTCACTCCTATAGGAGATTGAATTCATTTCGGGGTGCAGGTCAGCTCGATACGTAGCTTGATAATGCTGCGGGTGAACTTGGCGGTGGCGTCTTTATGTTTTCCCGCCGGTACATCGATCTTGCGGGTACGTGGCGCTTCCGGGCCATTGATGAAGACCGCCTTGCAGCTGACATCGACGTCGCCGTAGTTAGCCACCCGGATGGAGCCGATGTCGTTATCCGTATCGAAGGTCTCGTAGTCGACTTTCAAGCCGTTGAGGTCTTTCTGCACATCAATCGGATAAGCAAACGCCGTCAGCGGCAGCATCGCCAGCAGTACACAACAGAATTTATTCATTCAGCAGTCTCCAATAAGGACTGCCAGCTTAGGACAAGAGGAGCTATTCATGAAAGCGCCCCGCGTGACCCTTGATCAATGGCGAACGTTACAGGCCGTGGTCGACCACGGCGGTTTCGCCCAGGCCGCCGAAGCGCTGCACCGCTCGCAATCGTCGGTGAGCTACACCGTGGCGCGCATGCAGGACCAGCTTGGCGTACCGCTGTTGCGCATCGACGGCCGCAAGGCGGTGCTGACCGAGGCCGGCGGCGTGTTGTTGCGTCGCTCGCGACAACTGGTGAAACAGGCCAGTCAACTGGAAGACCTGGCCCACCACATGGAGCAAGGCTGGGAAGCGGAAGTACGGCTGGTGGTCGACGCCGCGTACCCGAGTGCCCGCCTTGTGCGCGCCCTGACGGCGTTCATGCCGCAAAGCCGCGGTTGCCGGGTGCGCCTGCGTGAAGAAGTGTTGTCTGGCGTCGAGGAAGTGTTGCTCGAAGGCGTGGCTGACCTGGCCATCAGCAGCTTCAGCATTTCGGGATATCTGGGGGCGGAGTTGAGCGACGTTGAATTCGTCGCGGTCGCCCACCCCGAACATGCCCTGCATCGCCTCAACCGCGAATTGAATTTCCAGGACCTTGAAAGCCAGCTACAAGTGGTGATCCGAGATTCCGGTCGCCAGCAACCTCGGGACGTCGGCTGGCTCGGCGCAGAGCAGCGCTGGACCGTCGGCAGCCTGGCCACCGCGGCAACTTTTGTCAGCAGCGGCCTGGGTTTCGCCTGGTTGCCCCGACACATGATTGAACGCGAACTCAAGGAAGGCACGCTCAAGCTGCTACCGTTGGATCAGGGTGGCAGCCGCAACCCGAGCTTCTACTTGTATTCGAACAAGGAAAAACCCTTGGGCCCGGCCACGCAGATTCTCATCGAACTGCTGCGCACCTTTGATACCGCGCCGCTGGATGCGCCGTTCGCCGCCCCTGAACAAGCCTGACACGGAGTGAAACCATGGCCTATTTCGAACACGAAGGTTGCAACCTGCACTATGAGGAATACGGCCACGGCACGCCGCTGCTGCTGGTCCACGGCCTGGGTTCCAGCACCCTGGACTGGGAAGAGCAGATCCCGGCGCTGTCGGCACGTTACCGGGTCATCGTCCCGGATGTGCGCGGCCATGGCCGCTCTGACAAACCCCGCGAGCGCTACAGCATCGCCGGGTTCAGCGCCGACCTCGTCGCCCTGATCGAGCATCTGAACCTGGGGCCGACACACTATGTCGGACTTTCGATGGGCGGCATGATCGGCTTTCAACTGGCCGTGGATCAGCCGCAATTGCTCAAAAGCCTGACCATCGTCAACAGTGCGCCCGAGGTCAAATTGCGCAGCCGTGACGACTATTGGCAATGGTTCAAGCGCTGGAGCCTGATGCGCGCCCTCAGTCTGGGCACCATCGGCAAGGCCTTGGGCGCTAAACTGTTCCCTAAACCGGAACAAGCCCAATTGCGTCAAAAGATGGCCGAGCGCTGGGCAAAAAACGACAAACATGCTTATCTCGCCAGCTTCGATGCGATCGTTGGCTGGGGGGTTCAGGAACGACTTTCAAGGGTGTCCTGTCCAACCCTCATCATCAGTGCCGACCGTGACTACACACCGGTCTCGCTGAAAGAGACGTACGTAAAACTGCTGCCCGATGCGCGGCTGATGGTGATCGCCGATTCGCGCCACGCCACCCCGCTGGATCAGCCCGAACGCTTCAACCAAACCCTGCTCGAGTTTCTCACCGCAGTCGACACCACCCCACTCAGGATCCCTGACCCATGCTGAAAAAAATCGCCCTCGTCGCTGGCTCCGTTCTGTTTGCCGCCAACCTGATGGCCGCCACGCCTGCCAAGGCGCCGCACGTGCTACTGGATACCACCAACGGCCAGATCGAAATCGAACTGGACCCGGTCAAGGCGCCGATCAGTACCAAGAACTTCCTTGAGTACGTCGACAGCGGCTTCTACAACAACACGATTTTTCACCGTGTGATCCCGGGCTTCATGGTCCAGGGCGGCGGTTTCACTCAACAAATGCAGCAAAAAGAGACCAAGGCAGCAATCAAGAACGAATCCAAGAACGGTCTGCATAACGTGCGCGGCACGCTGTCCATGGCCCGCACTTCGGTGCCTGATTCGGCCACCAGCCAGTTCTTCATTAACGTCAAGGACAACGACTTCCTCGACCAGGGTGACGGTTACGCCGTGTTCGGCAAAGTGGTCAAGGGCATGGACGTGGTGGACATCATCGTCAACTCCCCGACCACCACCAAGAGCGGCATGAAAGACGTTCCGGCTGACCCTGTATTCATCAAGTCGGCCAAGCGCATCGACTAAACTGCACAGGAGTGCTTGAGCGGCTGCCGGTCTCTGGCGCCGCTCATTTCGTTCAAAGGAAAGCCCGCGAGCGGGCGGAGAACTGATGCTTTATCGCCGTTTTGAAAAACTGATCGACATTTTCCGTGATGCACCGACGGCGGCTCCGCCGGATCGGGTTCTCCCCTTCTATACCTATTACTTGAAGCAGGTCTGGCCGAGTTTTGCCGCCCTGCTGATCGTCGGCCTGTTTGGCGCACTGATCGAAGTGGCGCTGTTCAGCTACCTGAGCCGCATCATTGACCTCGCCCAAGGCACGCCCGACGTCAACTTCTTCAAGGAACACGGCATCGAACTGGCGTGGATGGCCGTCGTGGCGCTGATCCTGCGCCCGGTGTTCGTGGGTCTGCATGACCTGCTGGTGCATCAGACGTTGAGCCCCAGCATGACCAGCATGATTCGCTGGCAAAACCACAGCTATGTGCTCAAACAGAGCCTTAATTTCTTCCAGAACGACTTCGCCGGGCGCATCGCCCAGCGCATCATGCAGACCGGCAACTCGTTGCGCGATTCCGCCGTACAAGCGGTGGACGCGCTATGGCACGTGCTGATCTATGCGATCAGTTCGCTGGTGCTGTTTGCCGAAGCCGACTGGCGCCTGATGATTCCGCTGCTGAGCTGGATCGCCGCCTACGTCGGTGCGCTGTACTACTTCGTGCCACGCGTGAAGGAGCGCTCGGTGGTGTCCTCGGATGCGCGCTCAAAACTGATGGGGCGCATCGTCGATGGCTACACCAACATCACCACCTTGAAGCTGTTTGCCCACACCAATTTCGAACAGCAATACGCCAAGGAAGCCATTGAGGAACAGACGGTCAAAGCCCAACTGGCCGGTCGCGTGGTCACCAGCATGGACGTGGTCATTACCACCATGAACGGCTTGCTGATTGTCACCACCACGGGCCTGGCCCTGTGGCTGTGGACACAGTCGCTGATCACGGTCGGCGCCATTGCACTGGCCACCGGCCTGGTGATCCGCATCGTCAACATGTCCGGCTGGATCATGTGGGTGGTCACTGGCATTTTCGAAAACATCGGCATGGTCCAGGACGGTTTGCAGAGCATCTCGCAGCCGGTCAGCGTCACCGATCGCGATCAAGCCAAACCGCTGTCTGTCGCCCGTGGCGAAGTGCGCTTCGAGCATGTGAATTTTCACTATGGCAAGAAGAGCGGGATCATTGGCGACCTCAATCTGGACATCAAGCCGGGTGAAAAGATTGGCCTGATCGGTCCGTCCGGTGCCGGTAAATCGACGTTGGTCAACTTGCTGCTGCGCCTGTATGACGTCGAGGGCGGGCAGATTCTGATCGACGGGCAGAACATCGCCGACGTCGGCCAGGAAAGCCTGCGCGAACGGATCGGCATGATCACTCAGGACACTTCGCTGTTGCACCGCTCTATCCGCGACAACTTGCTGTATGGCAAACCCGACGCCACCGACGCGCAACTTTGGGAAGCGGTGCACAAGGCCCGTGCCGATGAGTTCATTCCCTTGCTGACGGACTCCGAAGGCCGCACCGGTTTCGATGCGCATGTGGGTGAACGCGGGGTGAAACTCTCCGGCGGCCAGCGTCAGCGGATTGCGATTGCTCGGGTGCTGCTCAAGGACGCGCCGATCCTGATCATGGACGAAGCCACCTCCGCGCTGGACTCGGAAGTCGAAGCGGCGATCCAGGAAAGCCTGGAAACCTTGATGAAGGGCAAAACCGTGATTGCCATCGCGCACCGGCTTTCGACCATCGCCCGGATGGACCGGCTGGTGGTGCTGGAAAACGGCAAGATCGCCGAAACCGGCAGCCACGCTGAGCTGCTGGCCCATGGCGGATTGTATGCTCGGCTTTGGCAGCACCAGACGGGCGGCTTTGTCGGGATCGACTGATTCCAGCTCACCACCTCCCCCCCTGTGGGAGCGAGCTTGCTCGCGATGACGGCGTAACAGTCAACATGTATGCCGATTGATACTCCGCCATCGCGAGCAAGCTCGCTCCCACAATAATCTTCGACAATCTGAAAAACCGCCACAACCCGCCAACCACGGGCTCTGGCGGTTTTTTTATCGCCACTGGAAATCCGCAAAAATCCTGCTGTACTCAGCCAAGGTTCTGGATCCGAGCCTGTCGTAACTGCAGGAAGCATCACTCAATGATAGGTCCGCCTATCAAGGACGCTCTCATGTCTCTGTTCAAACGTTCAGTCACTGAGTTGTTGGGTACGTTCTGGCTGGTGTTGGGAGGTTGCGGCAGTGCAGTCCTCGCCGCATCTTCTCCGCTTGGGATTGGAGTGCTGGGCGTGGCCATCGCGTTTGGCCTCACCGTGTTGACCATGGCGTTCGCCATTGGCCATATCTCCGGTTGTCACCTGAATCCCGCCGTCTCGGTCGGATTGTGCGTCGGGGGTCGCTTCCCGGCCAATGAGCTGCCCGCCTACATCATCGCCCAGGTCATTGGCGCGATTATCGCTGCCGCTTTGATCTACTACATCGCCAGCGGCAAGGAAGGCTTCGACCTTTCGACCGGACTGGCCTCCAACGGCTACGGCGAACATTCTCCGGGCAAATACTCGATGGCCACCGGCTTTGTCTGTGAACTGGTGATGACCGCAATGTTCGTGCTGATCATCCTCGGCGCCACCGACAACCGCGCCCCCGCCGGGCTGGCACCGATCGCCATCGGCCTGGCCCTGACGCTGATCCACTTGATCTCGATTCCCGTCACCAACACCTCGGTCAACCCGGCACGCAGCACAGGCCCGGCGCTGATCGTCGGCGGCTGGGCCATCGCGCAATTGTGGATGTTCTGGGTGGCGCCGCTGCTGGGCGCGGTGATTGGCGGCGTGACCTATCGCTGGCTGGGCAAGACAGGCAGTTGATGCCTCACGAGGATCAGTCTTGTCGATACGGCAAGGCGGTCCTCGCTTCCTCGGCATAGGCCAATACCCCGAGACGTTCCTGCTGCAGGAAGTCTTTGACCGCTGCTTTCAGGCCCGGGTGGCGCAAGTAATGCCAGGAATGGGTGATGACCGGTTCAAAGCCGCGAATCAGCTTGTGCTCGCCTTGGGCGCCCGCATCGAAACGCTGCAAGCCATTGGCGATCGCATAGTCCATGCCCTGATAAAAACAGGTCTCGAAGTGCAGGCGGTCGAATTCCGCCAGGCACCCCCAATAACGCCCGTAAAAGCTGTCGCCGCCCACCAGGCTGAAGGCCATCGCTACTGGCCGTGAGCCTTGCTTGGCCAGGACCACGCGAATGGATTCAGGCATGCGCTCGGCCAGCAGACTGAAAAACTCGCGCGTCAGGTACGGCGCTTGCCGGCGCACCGCGTAGGTATTGGCGTAACAGGCGTAGACGAAATCCCACTGCGCCTGATCCAGCTGCCCACCTTCAAGCCATTCAAACTCAATGCCCTGCCCCGCCACCTGCTCGCGTTCCTTGCGCATCTGCTTGCGCTTGCGAGAACTGAGCGCATCGAGAAAGTCCTGAAAATCCCGATAGCCGCGATTCTGCCAATGGTACTGGCAGCCAATCCGTTGCAGCCAGCCTGGCTGTTCGGCCAATGCGGCGTCGGTGAACGGGTCGGTAAAATTGATGTGAGCGCTGGAAAGTTCTTCGATCTCAAGGTAGCCCGGCAGGCTCTTCAGCAACTCGAAACCGTCTTCGACACTGGCCGCCAGCAAGCGCGGCCCGCTGACCGGGCTGAACGGCACGGCAGTCAACAGCTTGGGGTAATAGTCGATACCGGCACGCTCGCAGGCATCGGCCCAGGCGTGATCGAACACGTACTCGCCGTAGGAATGCCATTTGCGGTAACTGGGCAACGCCGCGATCAGCCGCCCGCCTTCGGTGTGCAGTAAATGCTCGGGCTGCCAGCCGGAATGCGGGCCGAGACTGGCGCTGTCTTCCAGCGCACTGAGGAACGCGTGGCGCAGGAACGGCTGAGCCTGCGGCACCAAGGCATCCCAGGCGCGCGGTGAGACATCGGACAGACTTTCCAGGCGTTGCAACGGCATCAACTTCCTCTCCACTTCTTGGCGCGACAGCCCCGCGAGTATCGCTTATCGCGGCGCAATCCACACTCGCGATTCGCTGACAAAGCCCGGAATAGAAAGTTCACTCGCGCTGTGCATCGTCATCGAGCCGCCATCACTTTGCCACTGGTTTGTCATAAACCATCGCGATACTGGCGCCAGTTTTTATAGCGCCGGGTTCTAACCCTTCCCTGTTTCCGTCCTTCAACGGTCGGTTGTGTCCTGGATGGCTTTGTCATCCCCTTACATCTTCGGAGATTGATATGCGTCTTGCTTCCACGAAAACTGCGGCGGCCCTGTGTGGCGGTCTGCTGCTGGCCATGAGCGTTCCGGCCAGCGCCGCAGTCGACGCCAAACTGCTCGACATGCTCAAGGCGAACGGCTCCATCACGCCTTCTCAGTACACCGAACTGCAAGCCGAGCTGGCCAGGGATCAGAAAGACCAGCAAATCGCCCGTCAGGCTCAACAAGAGACCAACGAGCAAATCGCAGCCACCGCGAAGAAGACCACGGAACTGAGCACCTTCGACCAGAAACTCGCCTGGGCCGCCAAGACCCAATTCAAGGGCGACGTGCGGTTCCGTCAGGAAACCGTGAAAAACGATGGTGTTCCAAACAACAAAGACCAGGATCGCCAGCGCATTCGTGCCCGCCTGGGTGCCTACAGCGAAATCAACCCGCAAGTCGACACCGGCATTCGCATTGCTACCGGCAGCAACGATGACGCCCGCTCCACCAACCAGGACCTGAACAACTACTTCGACAAGAAGTCGATCTGGCTGGACCAGGGTTACGTCGATTACCACCCGGACGCGATCAAGAACCTGCACCTCGTCGGCGGCAAGATGCCGCAACAATGGGTGAGCATGGGCGACATCATCTGGGATAGCGACATCAACCCGGAAGGCCTGGCAGCGACTTACAAATACCCGCTGGGCGGCAGCACCGAGCTGTTCGGTAGCGCCGGTCACTACACCCTCAAGGACAACGTCGACGGCGAAGGCGTGCAGTTCAAACACGACCTGCGTCTGTACGCTGGCCAGTTGGGTGCGCGCTTCGCCATCACCGACAGCATGAAAATGACCTTGGGCGGCAGTATCTATTCGTACGACAACGACGCGAACAGCGCCTGCCCGACCACCGGCACTGTCACCGCGCCATGCGCCCTGGCCGTCAACGGCAACAGCCCGAACGAACGCTTCAAACTGTATGAAGGATTTGGTCAACTCGACTTCAGCAACCTGCCAGTACCGCTCTCGTTGTACGGTCAGTACGTCAACAACAAAGACGCGAGCAACGATCAGGACACTGGTTGGTTGGCCGGCGTCAAGTCCAAGATCTACGGCTTCGCAGTGGACTACAACTACCGCGATGTACAGCGTAACGCGGTGGTCGGCGCTTTCACCGACTCCGACTTCGCCAACGGCTTCACCGGTTCGCGCGGCAGCAAGTTGAAAGTGAGCTACGAGTTGGACAAAAACTTCAACCTGGGCGCGACGTACTTCCTGGCGACGTCTGACCAAACCAACGCCAACATCAACAAGAAAGATTCGGACATCAACACCCTGCAACTGGACGCCGAAGCCAAGTTCTAAGCACGACCGCTACACGCCTCAGGTCATGGACGCTTGAGGCGCTTTTACAGTCTGGCCTGGATGGATCGATCCCCATCATCCGTTCGGTGCATCCACGCCGGCCTGTTCTCTTCCCCCCCGCGACAACATCACCGATCTACGGAATGTCCTTGCGACGCTCCGCAGCCAGACGCTCGGCGAGCGCATCGATATCCGGCACAGCCTTCTGCGGCAAAATACGCAACGTTGCCTGCATCAACCGCATCTGCCGAATGAACCGCCGACAATTGGGGCAGAACATCAGATGATGACGCACCATCAGTCGCTCACGAAAACTCAGTTGGCCATCGAGATAGTCGCTGGAGCGCGCCACTTGTTCCTTGCAGGTCAGCATTCGCCGGTTTCCTCAAAATGTTCTACGGTCGCAAAGACCTTCAACCGTGCCCGATGCAGCAGCACCCGAACATTGGAGAGTGAGATTTCCAGAAGATTACAGATCTCTTCCAGCTCCAACCCCTGACGCTCGCGAAGTAACAGAACACTGCTTTGCAGTTCCGACAAGCTTAGCAACGTGTGCTCCAGGCACTCGCGCAACTCGTTCTCGGTCAACAACGCCTCTGGCGTGTCTTGATGCCAGGCGAACGGGGCGATCAGCCAGTGGCCATCTCCGGGAGAAAAACGATCGTCATCGAGGGTGCCGTGAGGCGACGGAAGGTCATCGAGCAAGACTTCCCGACGATTTTGCTTGTAACGACCCTTGGCCGAGTTTGCGGTGATGGTCAGCAACCAGGTCTTGAGGCTGGAACGCCCCTCGAACCCTTTCAGGCTGCGTACCACCGACAGCCAGGCATCCTGCACCACTTCGTCGGCATGCCGGTTGCCCACAATGGCGTACGCCACTGCGCGCATGGCGCTTTGGTAAGTGCTGACCAACTCTTTGAAAGCCAGTTGCTCACCTGCCAGTAAACGCTCGAGCAGTTGCGCGTCGTCAGCCGCCATTTGCAAATCCCCTTGTCCTGACCTCGAATATGAGCCAGCAGGATCTTGCCGTAGGCAAAGTCCTGCTGTCATGTCCGAAAATTACAATGTCCTGACGGCTTCGAATGTAGGAAAAGTCTTCGAGAGCCAAAGGAAAGTGCGACAACCGCTCACTTAACGCTTGCGCAGAATCACGCTGCCGATCGAGTAGCCGGCACCGAACGAGCTGAGCACGGCCAGCGAACCCGCGGCCAGATCATCCTGATTCTTGTGAAACGAAATCACCGAACCGGCCGAACTGGTGTTGGCGTAGGTGTCCAGGATCACCGGCGCTTCTTCTTCGGTGGCTTCGCGACCCAGCAGTTTCTTGACGATCAGGTGGTTCATGCTCAGGTTGGCCTGGTGCAACCAGAAGCGTTTCACGTCACCGATGTTGAGCTTGTTTTCTTCCAGGTGTGTAGCGATCAGCTCGGCCACCATCGGGCAGACGTCGCGGAACACCTTGCGGCCTTCCTGGACGAACAGTTTGTCTTTGGTGCCGATGCCCTCTTCCGCCGCGCGGTTGAGGAAGCCGAAGTTATTGCGGATGTTGTTGGAGAACTTGGTCAGCAGTTTGGTGCTGACCACATCGAACTGATACTTGGACGTCGCCAGATCAGCACGCTCGATGATCACCGCCGTGGCGGCGTCGCCGAAGATGAAGTGGCTGTCGCGGTCGCGGAAGTTCAGGTGACCGGTGCAGACTTCCGGGTTGACCATCAGGATCGCCCGGGCCTGGCCCAGTTGCACGCTGTTGGCGGCCGCTTGAATGCCGAAAGTCGCCGAGGAGCACGCCACGTTCATGTCGAAACCGAAACCCTGGATGCCCAGCGCTTCCTGAACTTCGATGGCAATGGCCGGGTAAGCCCGTTGCAGGTTGGAACACGCGACGATCACGCCGTCGATGTCCGCGGCGGTCTTGCCGGCGCGCTGCAAGGCTTGTTCGGCGGCGCCGATGGCCATCTGGCAGAGCACCGACCATTCGTCGTTGGAACGCTCAGGCAGACGTGGTGCCATGCGCTTCGGGTCGAGGATGCCGTCCTTGTCCATGACAAAGCGGCTTTTGATGCCGGACGCTTTTTCGATGAACGCAGCGCTGGACTCAGTCAACGCTTCCACTTCACCACGGGCGATGGCCTCAGCGTTGTCGGCGTTGAACTGCGCGACGTAAGCGTTGAAAGACTGCACCAGCTCTTCGTTGGAAATGCTGTTGGCCGGGGTGTACAGGCCGGTGCCGCTGATGACGACGTTATGCATGGTCGTTTCTCTAATCTGTTCAGGCAGAAAATATTGGCACCGACGTACCAACACACAAAGGGTCTGCTCCCGTCACGGCAAGCACACCTGGCATCGCTTTATTCCGTACCGCCCGAACCTGAAGTGGCTCAAAAACGCGGGACCGGCGTTTATAGGCGCGAAGTTTGCCATAAACCTCGTGGTTTGGCCCTATTTGCTGGATCAAACACATACCAAATGTGGGAGCGAGCTTGCTCGCGATAGCGGAGTGTCAGTCAACATTGATGTTGAAGCTGACGGCCTCATCGCTAGCAAGCTCGCTCCCACAGGGTATTGTGCAAGACTTGGTTCTAGGGTTCGACCTGGGTCCACTGCTTGTTCAGGCGCTTATCGGAGATCGGCACCTTGGTCCCCAATTGCTGGGCGAACAGCGAAACCCGGTATTCCTC
The DNA here is from genome assembly GCF_949767865.1 of Pseudomonas sp. IT-P294. Lineage (NCBI taxonomy): Bacteria > Pseudomonadati > Pseudomonadota > Gammaproteobacteria > Pseudomonadales > Pseudomonadaceae > Pseudomonas > Pseudomonas sp. IT-P294. The sequence goes on from NZ_CATKQW010000058.1 coordinate 43,021, forward strand.
CAGCCACCAGCGGTAAAGCTCCAGCTGCGGATCGCGCTTGCCTTCCTGGGCGTGTTTGTTGGCACGGGTCTGGTATTGCGTCCAGAGACCGGACAATTCGCCGCTCCAGACCCGATCCCTTTGTACCTGAGCGCCGATTTTCTCGAAGCGCTGCTCGACCGCTTTCAGATAGCGTGGCAGTTCCTTGAGCCACTGCATCGGGGTTTCCCGGACGAAGCCCGGATACACCAGATGACTGAGCTGCTGCTTGATGTCGTTAAGGGCCACGGCTTGCGCCAGGTCGATCTTGCCCTTGAAGCGTTTTTGCAAACCGTGCCAGAGCTTCAAAATCTCCAGCGTCAGCTTCGCCAGGCGTTCGGCGTGCTCGGTCCAGCCGCCGCGCTTGCGCTCAGCCAGCGACGCCAACCCGGCGCCATCGCGAGGCAACGGGTCTTCGCCATCCAGAATGCAGGCGTCGAGGCTTGCCAGCAGAATGTCTTCCACCAGCGCGTCAATACGTCCCAGCTCGCGGTACATCAACCCCAGCTCGGTCAGCCCCGGCAATTTGCCGCGCAGGAACTTCGCCGGCTCGGCCAGTTGTTGCATGAGCAAACGCTGCAACGCGCGACGATGCTGGAACTCGGCTTCGGCCGGGGTCGAAAAACGCCCTTCCTTGACCGTGCCGCTCTCCTCCACCAGCGCCGGATACACCGTCATCGACAGCCCGGCAATCTTCTGCTGGGTTTTCTCGGCCACGGCGGCAAAGACTTTCGGCTCGACCGGCTGCTGATTCTTCGCGGTTTGCGGCACGGCCAATGCGGCCTGACTGGCTTCGGCAAAGCGTGCAGTCAGTTCCGCCAGGTCTCGTCCTTCGCCGAGAAACTTGCCTTGGCCATCGACGATTTCCAGGTTCATGCGCAAATGGCTGTCGACCTGTTGCGCGGCTTCCGCCCAGGCTTCGTCGCTGACCCGCGCACCGGTCATGCGCAGCAGTTCACGGCCCAAGGCCTGAGGCAATGAACCTTCGGCGAAGGTCATGCGCTGCAAGGCGGCTTTGACGAAGTCCGGCACCGGCACGAAATTCTTGCGCAGGGCTTTCGGCAGGTTACGGACCAAGGCAATGCACTTGGCCTCGATGACGCCCGGCACCAGCCATTCCAGGCGTTCTGGCGGCAGCATCGGCAGCAACGGCGCCGGCACGCGCAGGGTCACGCCGTCGCGCGGGTGGTTAGGCTCAAAGTGGTAACTGAGCGCCAACTCCAGATCGCCGATGTGCAACGTGTCCGGGTAATGCAACGCAGTGACTTCACTGGCCTCGCGGGCCAGCACGTCTTCTTCGCGCATGATCAGCAGCTGCGGGTCTTTCTGACTGTTGACCCGGTACCAGCTGTCGAAGGTGGCGGTCTGGTGAATCTCCGCCGGCAGTCGCGCATCGTAGAAGGCGAACAGGGTTTCCTCATCAGCCAGAATGTCGCGACGGCGAGCCTTGGCTTCCAGTTCGTCGAGCTGTTCGAGCAACTGCGCATTGGCAGTCAGGCACTTGGCCTTGGATTGAATCTCGCCGCGCACCAGGCCTTCGCGAATGAAAAACTCACGGGAAACGACCGGGTCGATCGGCCCGTAATGCACCGGGCGGCGACCGACGATGATCAGCCCGAACAAAGTGATCTGTTCAAACGCTACCACTTGGCCGCGCTTCTTTTCCCAATGCGGTTCGAAATGGTTTTTCTTGATCAGGTGCCCAGCCAGCGGCTCGATCCAGTCGGCGTCGATCTTGGCGACCATCCGTGCGTAAAGCTTGGTGGTTTCAACCAGTTCGGCGGTCATCAGCCATTGCGGGCGTTTTTTGCCCAGCCCCGAGGACGGGTGAATCCAGAACCGCCGCTGACGGGCGCCAAGGTAATCGCCTTCATCGGTTTTCTGGCCTATCTGGCTGAGCAGGCCCGACAGCACGGCTTTGTGCAGTTTCGGGTAATCCGCCGGCTCCTTGTTGATGCTCAGCTGCATGTCACGGCAGATCAGGCTCAACTGACGGTGAGAATCACGCCATTCGCGCAGACGCAGGTAATTCAGGAAATTCTTGCGACACCAGTTACGCAACGGGCTGGCCGTCAGTTCCAGGCGTTGCTCTTCAAAACCGCGCCACAGATTGACCAGCCCGGCGAAGTCCGAGTCCACGTCTTTCCACTGCGCGTGGGCCTGATCCGCCGCTTGCTGGCGTTCCGGCGGACGTTCGCGCGGGTCTTGAATCGACATGGCGCTAGCGACGATCAGCACTTCCTGCAAGCTGCCCAGTTTCGCCGCTTCCAGCAGCATGCGGCCCATGCGCGGGTCCACCGGCAGCCGCGCCAATTGGCGACCAAGCGGTGTCAGCTGACTGTTGCGGTCGACTGCAGAGAGTTCTTGCAGCAGGTTGAAACCGTCGCTGATGGCTTTGCCATCCGGCGGCTCGATAAACGGGAAATCGGTGATCTCGCCGAGGCGCAGATGCAGCATCTGCAAAATCACCGCCGCGAGGTTGGTACGGAGGATTTCCGGGTCGGTAAATTCCGGGCGGCCGAGGAAGTCTTCTTCGGCGTACAGGCGGATACAGATACCTGGCTCGACCCGCCCGCAACGGCCTTTGCGCTGGTTGGCGCTGGCCTGGGAAATCGCTTCGATGGGCAGGCGCTGGACTTTGGCGCGGTAGCTGTAACGGCTGATGCGCGCGGTGCCGCTGTCGATCACGTAGCGGATGCCCGGCACGGTCAGCGAGGTTTCCGCGACGTTGGTCGCCAACACCACGCGACGGCCCGGGTGCGACTGGAAAATCCGCTGCTGCTCGGCCGGCGACAACCGCGCGTACAACGGCAAAATTTCGGTGTGCTTGAGCTGCGCCTTGCGCAGCATGTCCGCCGCATCACGAATCTCGCGCTCGCCGGGCAGGAACACCAGCACATCGCCAGGGCTCTTGCGCTCGCTACGTTCGAACGCGGCGATTTCGTCGAGGGTGGCGAGGATCGCCTGATCGACGGTCAAGTCATCCTCGACCCGATTGCCCTCTTCGTCCTGCTCCAGCGTCAGCGGGCGATACCAGGTTTCCACCGGGAAGGTGCGGCCAGAGACTTCGACGATGGGTGCATCATCGAAATGCTTGGAGAAGCGCTCAAGATCGATGGTCGCCGAAGTGATGATGACTTTCAGGTCGGGACGACGGGGCAGCAGGGTTTTCAGGTAACCGAGCAAAAAGTCGATGTTCAGGCTGCGTTCGTGGGCTTCGTCGACGATGATCGTGTCGTAGCGTTCGAGGTAGCGGTCGTTCTGGGTTTCCGCCAGCAGGATGCCGTCGGTCATCAGTTTGATCAGGGTGTTGGAATCGCTCTGGTCCTCGAACCGCACCTGATAACCGACCAGCGCGCCCAACGGTGTCGCCAATTCCTCGGCAACGCGGCTGGCCACGCTGCGCGCCGCGATTCGGCGCGGCTGGGTATGGCCGATCAGGCCGTGCTGGCCGCGACCGATTTCCAGGCAGATCTTCGGCAACTGGGTGGTTTTGCCCGAGCCGGTCTCGCCGGCGATGATCAGCACCTGGTGCTTGAGCAACGCCTCCTTGATTTCATCGCGCTTGGCGGCAATCGGCAAACTGTCGTCGTAACGAATCACCGGCAGGCTGGCACGCCGCGCCAACACCTGATCACAGGACGCCTGCGTGCGCGTCACCCACTGGGCCAGCTTGGCCTCGTCGGGTTTCTTGCGCAGCTCAAGCAACTGCCGCCGCAGCCGGTGGCGGTCGGCAAGCATGGCGTGATCGAGGTTTTTCAGCAGTTTGTCGATGGAGGGCGATTCGTCGGTCATCAGGTACGCAATTCAGTCGTCTAGTGGCGCAGGGGGGCGATTGTCGCAGATTTGCGCCGCCATGTGATCGTTCCCACGCTCTGCGTGGGAATGCCTCAATGGACGCTCTGCGTCCGCTCTTGGGACGCGGAGCGTCCCGGGCTGCATTCCCACGCGGAGCGTGGGAACGATCGGTGCGTTATTCGTTATCGAAGCCTTTACGCCGATACGGGAACACATCAATGATCTTCCCTGCCCGAATCGCCTCTTGCAGGCTCTTCCAGTAATCGGCGTTGTACAACTCGCCATGCAACTGATCGAACAACTTGCGCTGCCCGGAATCGGCAAACAAAAACGGTGGAAACTCTTCGGGGAACACGTCCAGCGGACCGATTGAGTACCACGGTTCGGACGCCATTTCGTCTTCCGGTGTGCGCGGCTCCGGGATGTGGCGGAAATTGGCTTCGGTCAGGAAACAGATCTCGTCGTAGTCATAAAACACCACGCGGCCGTGACGGGTCACGCCAAAGTTCTTCAGCAACATGTCGCCCGGAAAAATGTTCGCCGCCGCCAGTTGCTTGATCGCCAGGCCGTAATCTTCCAGGGCTTCGCGAACCTGTGCGTCGTTGGCGTTTTCCAGATACAGGTTCAACGGCGTCATCCGCCGTTCGGTCCAGCAGTGACGGATCAGCACCGTATCGCCTTCCACCGACACGGTGGACGCCGCCACCTCAAGCAGTTCTTCCAGGCACGCCGGATCGAATTTGCTCAACGGAAAACGGAAGTCGGCGAACTCCTGGGTGTCGGCCATGCGCCCGACCCGGTCGACGCTTTTCACCAGTCGGTATTTTTCGATCACCGTCGCGCGGTCAACGTTTTTCGACGGTGAGAAACGGTCCTTGATGATTTTGAAAACGGTGTTGAAACCCGGCAGGGTAAACACGCTCATTACCATCCCGCGCACACCCGGCGCCATGATGAACTGGTCATCGGTGCTGGCCAGGTGATTGATCAGCGCCCGGTAGAACTCGGACTTACCGTGTTTGTAGAAGCCGATCGACGTATACAGCTCGGCGATGTGCTTGCCCGGCAGGATGCGCTTGAGAAAACCGATGAACTCCGCCGGCACCGGCACATCCACCATGAAATACGAGCGGGTGAACGAGAAGATGATCGACACGTCCGCTTCATCGGTGATCAGCGCGTCGATCTGAATTCCACGACCTTCGCGGTGCAGCAGAGGAATCACCAGCGGCCACTGTTCATCCTGGGTGTAGATGCGCCCCACCAGGTACGCGCCCTTGTTGCGGTAAAGTACCGAGGAAAACAGCTCGACGCACAATTGCGGGTCCTTGCAGACCCAATCGGGCAGGTTTTCGCGCAGCTGTGCTTCGAGGCGACGCAGGTCGCCGGCAAGGTCAGCGTAATCTTCGCTGAACCGGTAGTCGGCAAAAATGCTCGCGAGCATGCCGGACAACTGCCCCTCGGGCTTGTAGGTCCGGGTTTGCGCGGCGCGAGCCCGACGCAGGCTCGGCCGGGTGGTGTGGATGAACATGCAGCCGTCGCTGATCAGGTCATGGCTGAACAGCCCGCAGAAAATCGAGTTGTACCAGGTCTCGGACAGTTCATCGTCAAAACGCAGGTCGATCAGGGTGATGTAGGCGTTTTTGACCAACGGCCAGCAGCTGACGTCCAGCGTGTCGGCGTCAAAGGCGATGTGCAGGCGCTCTACCGTTTCACCGACCTTCTCTTCGTACAGATTGATCCGCGCGGCCGAGGCGACCTGCGCCTCTTGCCACTTGGCCTGCTCGAAGCGGGCCCGGGCGCCGTCGGTGATCTGCCGGAAATGCTCGCGGTAATCGTCAAAGCCATCGAGGATCATTCGGGCGATGTCGGCGGCTGGCCATTGCTGCGGCATGGTGAGACCTCTGCGGGAATTCGGAAGCCCTGAGCTTAGCCAGTGAACCGGGTGCAGGAGAAGCGTAATTTTCGGGCAGGATTATTTGCTCGTTTTCCGGTTGCCATCGATCAGGCGCTCGGCAACACTCTCGTCCCCACCCAGCAAGGAGCACACCGTGAACCCCGTCGATATTTTCCGTTTACTGTCACTGGCGGCGATTTGGGGTGCGAGCTTTCTGTTCATGCGCATCATCGCCCCGGTGATTGGCTCGATCCCCACGGCTTTTTTCCGTGTGTCGATTGCCGCCGTCGGCTTGCTGGTGATTCTGGGGTTGATGCGCATCAGCTGGGATTTCAAAGGCAAACTCAAGACAGTGATGCTCCTGGGCGTGATCAACTCCGGCATTCCGGCGACGCTCTATTCGGTGGCCGCCCAAGTATTGCCGGCCGGGTACTCGGCCATTTTCAACGCCACCACGCCGCTGATGGGCGTGCTGATCGGCGGTCTGTTCTTCCATGAAAAACTCACGGCCGCCAAGCTGGGCGGGGTGCTGCTCGGCCTGATGGGTGTCGGCATCCTGACCCGTGCCGGTCCCGTGGCGTTCGACATGCAATTGCTGATGGGCGCCCTCGCCTGCCTGCTCGCCACCACGTGTTACGGCTTCGCCGGCTTCCTGGCCCGCCGTTGGCTCGATCACGCGGGCGGTCTGGACAGTCGCCTGTCGGCGGTGGGCAGCATGATGGGGGCCACGTTGTTTTTGCTGCCGCTGTTCGGTTACAGCGTGATTACCCAGCCACCGGCGAGCTGGGGTGGCTGGAATGTCTGGCTGTCATTGCTGGGGTTGGGCCTGGTGTGCACGGCCTTGGCATACATTGTTTACTTCCGTCTGCTCAGCTCGGTCGGGCCGGTGAAGTCGATGACCACGACCTTCCTGATCCCGCCGTTCGGGGTGCTGTGGGGGGCGTTGTTGCTCGATGAACCGCTGTCGATGGCGCATCTGTATGGCGGGGTGTTGATTGCGGCGGCGTTGTGGCTGGTGTTGAAGCCTTCGGTGGTGAAGGCTTCGGTGATTTCTGCCAAATAGTTTGTGGTGTAGCTGATGCCGCTATCGCGAGCAGGCTCACTCCCACAGTGCTTGGTGTCGTACACAGATTCTGCGATCAATACCAAACTCTGTGGGAGCGAGCCTGCTCGCGATGGCGGTAGGTCAGGCGCTACAAAGCCGACTGACTCACCTCCCCATCCACCAATCGCCGAATCCCCAGCGGATTGGCGTTCTGCAACGCCTCGGGCAGCAAGGCATCCGGGTAGTTCTGGAAGCACACCGGCCGCAGGAAACGATCGATGGCCAGCGTTCCCACCGACGTGCCCCGTGAATCGGACGTCGCCGGATACGGCCCGCCGTGCACCATCGCCTCACACACCTCGACCCCGGTCGGATAACCATTGAGCAGAATCCGCCCGACCTTTTCCTGAAGCGACTCCGCCAGCCAACGGTACTCCAACAGTTCGTCCGCCTCGCCGATCAATGTCGCCGTCAGTTGCCCGCGCAAACCCTGCAATGCCGCCGCCAGCTGCGCCCGGTCCTGGACCTCGACAATGATGGTGGTCGGCCCGAAAACCTCTTCCTGCAGCAGTTCATCGCCCTTGAGCAACAGGCTGACGTCGGCCTTGAACACTTGCGGCTGTGCCTGATTGCCCTGTTGTGGCTTGCCCGCCAGGTGCGTGAGCCCCGGGTGTTCGTGGAGTTCAGCAAGGCCCCGGCTGTAGCTGACCAGCGCGCCGGCATTGAGCATGGTTTGCGCCGGTTGCTGGTTCATGTTGGCGCAAAACGTTTCCAGGAACTGACTGAACTGCGATGAACGCAGGCCGATCACCAAGCCTGGGTTAGTGCAGAACTGACCGCAGCCCAACGTCACCGAACCGGCCAGTTGTACAGCGATCTGCTCACCTCGCACGGCGAGCGCTTCGGGCAACAGGAACACCGGGTTGATGCTCGACATTTCGGCGAATACCGGGATCGGTTGCGGTCGGGTGGCGGCCATGTGGCTCAGCGCATTGCCGCCCTTGAGTGAGCCGGTGAAGCCGACAGCCTGAATCGCCGGGTGCTTGACCAGCCATTCGCCGACGCCCCCGCCAAAGATCATGTTGAAAACACCGGCGGGCATTTCGGTTTTTTCCGCCGCGCGAATGATCGCATCCGCGACCCACTCGGCCGTTGCCATGTGCCCGCTGTGTGCCTTGAAAACCACCGTGCAACCCGCGGCCAGGGCCGAGGCGGTATCGCCACCGGCGGTGGAAAACGCCAAGGGAAAGTTGCTGGCGCCGAACACCGCGACAGGTCCTAGAGCGATGCGGTATTGGCGCAGGTCCGGACGCGGCAACGGTTGGCGATCCGGCAGCGCCCGATCAATGCGCGCCCCATAGAAATCACCGCGACGCAGGACCTTGGCGAACAAGCGCATCTGGCCGCTGGTGCGACCGCGCTCGCCTTGAATACGCCCGGCCGGCAATGCGGTTTCGCGGCACACGGTGGCGACGAAATCATCGCCCAGCGCATCGATTTCATCGGCGATGGCATCGAGGAATTGCGCACGTTTTTCCGCGCTCAGGCTGCGATAGATCGGGTACGCAGCTGCCGCAGCGCTCGCAGCCGCGTCGACTTCGGCTTCGGATGCCTGGAAAAAGCTGCCGGGCAGCGCCTCGCCGGTGGTCGCGTCGAGGCTTTGCAGCTGCACGGTGCCTTCTGCACTGCGGCGACCGCCGATATAGTTGTGTCCAAATAGCGTGGTCATGAGGGGTTCCTTGACCGGCAGACAGCGCCGGCAATTAAAGACTTAAAGCGCGCGGACCTGGCCGATGGCCAACGGCTGGGCGCTTTCGCCAATCCCGTTTTCCAGGGGCGCGCCAAACTCATCGAGGCCGATCTGGAAGCGGTCGCCCGGCTGGGTTTTGACCCCGTCGGCAAACGACAGCGTGGCGGTGCCGAAGTAATGCACGTGAACATCGCCGGGGCGCAAAAACTGAGCGTATTTGAAGTGGTGGAATTCGAGGTTGGCGAGGCTGTGGCACATGTTGTCTTCGCCGCTGAGAAACTCTTTTTCCCAGAGCGTTTCACCGTTGCGAATGATGCGGCTGGTGCCGGCCAGATGCTTGGGCAACTCACCCACGCGCAGCTCTGGACCGTAGGCACAGAAGCGCAGTTTCGAATGGGCGAGGTACAGGTAATTGCGCCGTTCCATCGCATGGTCGGAAAACTCGTTGCCCAGGGCGTAACCGACGCGGTACGGCTGGCCGTCGTCGCCGATCACATAGAGGCCGGTCAGCTCCGGCTCTTCGCCGGCATCTTCGGCAAATGGCGGTACCGGGAAGTCTGCGCCGGGGCGCACGACGATGCTGCCGTCGCCCTTGTAGAACCACTCCGGCTGAGCACCGACCTGGCCAGCCGCCGGTTTTCCGCCCTCCAGCCCCCATTTGAAAATGCGCATGGTGTCGGTCATGCCGGCTTCGACCGCGCCATCGTGCTGGTGCATTTTGTCCCGGGCCGAGGCGCTGCCCAAATGGGTCAGGCCGGTGCCGCTGATCAGGCAATGGGCCGGGTCTTCGTGGTCCAGTGGCGGCAGGACGCGACCCTGCTGCAACAGTTGCGCGTAATCCGGGCCTGGCGCAGTGCCGCACCGGGCGACTTCTTCTTGCAGGCTGCGTTGAGCGCGGATGGCCTCGAGTGCCAGTTCACGGGTGCTACGGATGCCGTTGAGCACCTGGATCTGTGCGCCCTCGACGAGGCCCACCTGGCGTTCACCGGCAGTGTTTTCAAATTGAATCAGGCGCATGACGGCCTCCAGAAAGTCGTGAATGGCGCCGCGTGTGTGCGGCGCCTCAAGATCACTCGATGATGTTGAAATCGCTCAGGTACTCATCAGAGATTTCCAGGCCCAGGCCGGGCTTGTTATCGTCGAGCTGGATGTAGCCGTTCACCGGTTGCGGCTCGCCCTTGAACACGTAGTAGAAGAGTTCGTTGCCAACCTCGACGTCGAACACCGGGAAAAACTCGGCCATTGGCGAGGCGGTGGTGGACATGGTCAGGTGATAGTTGTGCATCTGCCCGGCGTGCGGGATCACCGGCACCGACCAGGCTTCAGCCATGGCGTTGATCTTGCGCGCCGCGGTGATGCCGCCGACACGGTTGGTGTCGTACTGGATCACGTCGACGGCGCGGCGCTCCAGCAGGTCTTTGAAGCCATAGGAAGTGAACTCATGCTCGCCGCCGGAGATCGGCATGATCCCCATTTTTTTCAGCTCGATATAGCCTTCGATGTCGTCGGCAATCACCGGTTCTTCGAGCCAGCGCGGTTCGAACTCGGCCAGTTTGGGCAACATGCGGCGGGCATATTCCAGGGTCCAGCCCATGTAGCATTCGAGCATGATGTCGATGTCGGGACCGGCCAGGTTACGCAGCGCCCGCACTTGCTCGATGTTCTTGCGCATGCCCGCCGGGCCGTCTTTCGGGCCGTAGCCGAAACGCATTTTCAGCGCGGTGAAACCCTGGTTCAGGTAACCCTGGGCTTCTTCGAGGAACAGGTCGAGGTTGTCGTTGGCGTAGAGCTTGGAGGCGTAGGTCCAGATCTTTTCCTTGGTGCGCCCTCCGAGCAGTTTGAATACCGGCTTGTTCACCGCTTTGCCCATGATGTCCCAGATCGCGATGTCGATCGCCGAGATCGCCGCCATGCCGATGCCTTTGCGGCCCCAGGCGTGGCTCTGGCGGTACATCTTTTGCCAGATGTATTCGTTGTCGAACGGGTCTTCGCCCATCGCAATCGGCGCCAGATAGGTGTCGATGATTTCCTTGGCCACACGCGGTGCCAGGGCGCAGTTACCGATGCCGACAAGACCGGTGTCAGTCTCGACTTCCACCACCAGCCAGCCGTGGAAACGGAACGAGCCCATGGCATCGCCGCGCTCGAACAGGATGTCGCTGGCGTTGGTGCAGAAGTGCGCTTGCGGGGGAACGACTTTACCTTTCCACTCGAAAACGCGGGTACGGATGGCTTTGATTTTCATGAATACAGTTCCTTGCGCTACCGGCTTTTTGTAGTTGTTGGGTCGCTGCGCAGAGCCGTTCGTGCGGCCAGCCCCGGGCATTCGATGGAGCGACTTTAGCCAGCGCCCGGGGCGTGCGGATAATCACTTATGCGTATCCGGCGATAACCTGAGGTGATCGCAAAAACGCGATATCCGTTAGATCGGGTTATCAGCCCCAACCCAAAACAAATGTGGGAGCGAGCTTGCTCGCGATGGCGGTGGGCCAGTCGACATTCATGCTGACTGACAGACCGCTATCGCGAGCAAGCTCGCTCCCACAGGGGATTTATGTGAATTTGGCGATTGTGGATCAGTAGTTGTTGACGCCCATCCGGCAGGCGATTTCGAATGCCTGGCGGATCGCGCCGACGTTGGCCTTGCCCTGCCCCGCGATATCGAACGCGGTGCCGTGTGCCGGCGTGGTGATCGGGATCGGCAACCCGCCCTGCACGGTCACCCCACGGGAGAAGCCCATCAACTTGATCGCGATCTGTCCCTGGTCGTGATACATGGTCACCACCGCGTCGAAGGCACTGGCATCGCCCTGCACTTTGAGGAAGATCGTGTCGGCGGGGTATGGCCCTTCAGCCGCAATCCCCAGTGCCTGGGCCGAACGCACGGCCGGGCCAATGATGTCCAGTTCTTCGCGGCCGAACGAGCCGTTGTCGCCGTTGTGCGGATTCAGCCCGCACACGCCAATGCGTGGTTTTTCCAGGCCGTTGCGCTTGAGCGCGGTGTCGATCAGCTGGATCGCTTCCACCACTCGCGTCTGGCTGAGCATGCCCGGCACTTCGGCCAGCGCCACGTGGGACGTCACGCGTGACGTCCAGAGGTTGTCGAGCACGTTGAATTCGCAAAACGGCCCATGGAAATCCAACAGCTCGGCGAACCAGTGCAGCTCGTCGCTGTAGGCCATGCCGGCCATGTGCAACGAGGTCTTGTTCAATGGGCCGAACAGCACCGCGTCGGTGGTCCCGGCCTCGGTCAGGCGCAGGGCTTGCTCCAGGGTGTCGAGGCTATAGCGACCACCAATGACACTGGCTTCACTGCGCGGGAACTCACCCACTGTGTCGCCGCGAAAGTCATAGAACAACGGCGTGTCATCGACAAATGACAACTGCTCCAGCGACTCCACGCGACGGTATGGAAATTCCGTCCCGGCAATGCGCATGCCCCGGCGCATTTCGGCCTCGTCAGCAATCAGGATCACGTTGGCCTGACTGCGCACCGAAGGCTCTGCAAGCAGGCGCGCGATCAGTTCCGGACCGATGCCCGCCGGGTCACCCAGCACCATGGCGATAGTGGTTTTGTTCATGCTTCACTCCTCAAGGATTCAGGCCGCACCCGGTCAATGGCGCAAGGCTCGCAGCGATAGACTTGCTGCGCGTTGCTGTAGAAAAGTCGTTGCTGATCGGCACTCGGAAAATCGGCAACGATGGATTTGAAACCGCTGTAGATCTCGTCGAACGAGCCACACAGGCTGTCCACGGGAAAGTTGCTGGCGAACATCGCCCGGTCGCTGCCGAACATGGCGATGACTTCGCGCACGATCCAGGTGTTGTCCTTGGCCCGCCAGCGTTGACCGCCCTGCCCGAGGCCGGAAATTTTCACCCGCACGTTCGGCCACTGCGCCAGCCGCGCCATCGCCAGGCGCCAACCCGCCAGGCCTTCGGCGCTGCGGTCGTTGGGCAACCCAGCGTGGTTGAGAATCAGCGTGGTGCCGGGGAAATCCCGGGCCAGGCGCTCGGCTTCGTGCAAATTCCACCAAGGTGTTTGCAGGTCGAAATGCAGGCCCAGGCCTTCGAGCGCAGCGTAACTGCGGCGCCAGTGTTCGTCGCTCATCAGGCTGCGCACATGGCCAACCTGCGCGGGCGACGCAGGTCCGCCAGGTTTGTGGCGCACGCTGCGTACGCACTTGAAACTGGCTTGCTCGGTCAGCACCGCGATGGCGTCCGCGTGATCGAGCCAGGCCTGCGCCACGATGGCATTGGGAACGCCGTATCGGGCGATCAGCCCTTCGATAAAAACGGTTTCACCTATCGGGTCTTGCGGATCCCATTCGGTCTCGACGTACACCGTTTGCACGACGTTATGAGGACCGACATCGGCGAAGTAATCTTCGGGAAAATAGCGACGCTTGATCGCGCTGTAATCACCGTAGCGAAACGGGATATTCGCCTCGGGCGCCAACCACGGATGATCATTGATCGACGGGTCCCAGAAGTGATGATGGGCATCGATGATCGGGCCGTTCCATGCTCCGTCAGATAAGTGTTTAACCATGGCGCACCTCATCCAGGCTGATGAACAACGTCGCCAGCACAAACACCGCCGAGCACGCCGCGAAGAACCCCAGTACCGGCGCAAATCCACCGGCCATTTGCACAATCACCCCCACCAGAATCGGCACCGCGATGCCACCGGTGCTGCCGGCCATGTTCATCACGCCGCCGATCAACCCGACCCGCGCCGGCGCCGCCAGCAACGCCGGGAAGCTCCAGTAGAGGCTGCCCCACATAAGGAAAAATGCGGTCATCGCCAACAACGCCACGGCCGCAAAAGGATTGCTCAGGGTCGGCAGCAACAGGAAGGCACCGAGGGCCACCAGACCGGAAAACGCCAGCAGGCTCTTGACCGCCACCCCACGGCTGACACCTTTGCGAATAAGACCATCGCAGAGGAAACCTCCGGTCAACGAACCCAACGCACCACACACAAAAATCACGAACGTGGCCGCGCCAATGCCCTTGATATCAAAACCGCGAGCCTGCGCCAGATAACTCGGGCCCCAGGTCAGCAAGCCAAAATAGACCATCGCCCAACTGGCACGACCGATCAGCAAACCGCTCAGCGAGCGGGCCGCAATGCCCAGCCCCTTGACCGGTAAACGGGCGGCTTCAGCCGCTGGCGTAGCTCGCCCGGCGTTGATTTTTTCGAGTTCTTCGGCGTTCACCTGCGGGTGAGTGGCCGGGTCGTCACGCAGGTAACGCCGTGCCAGCCAGGCGAGCACCAGCGTCGCTATACCGGCAATCACAAACGCCAGGCGCCATGAATCCAGCGAGGCGATCAGGTACGCAATGATCAATCCGCCCAGCGCCACGCCCAACGGGCTGCCGCTGTCCATCAGCACGGCACCGCGACTGCGCTCGCTCGGCGCCAGCCACAACGAAATCAGTTTGCCGCCCGATGGAAACAAGGGCGCCTCTGCGGCGCCAAGTGCGACCCGGGCGAACAGCAATGACAACCCACCCGTGGCGAATGCCGCGATCACCTGGAAAGTCCCCCACAACCCGGTGGACCAACCGATCACCCGGTGCGGTCCGAAGCGGTCGATCAACCAGCCGCCGGGAATCTGCAGCAGCGCGTATGCCCAGAAGAAGCTGCTGAGGATCAGCCCCTGCATGCTCGGCGAGAGGGAAAATTCATGGGCGATGGTCGGCATCGCAATCGACAGCGACACCCGATCGATCAGGTTGACCATGGTCAAGGCGAAGATGATCGCGAAGATCCGCCAGCGCACGCTGCTGGCCTTGGTGGTGCTGGTCAGCGGTGCGGCCGCGGCGATCGGTTGGGCAACTGCGCCGGGCAGATGCAGGGAAGCACTGGGACGAGCCATGGTGCGTACCTCATTTATTATTTTTGTGGATGCAAAACGCAGCTTCTGGGGCGGCGCTGGTGAGCACTATCGAAGGCTCATTGATAACCGTCTAATCAAAACTTGAAATAAGGCGATAGCCTCGGGTTATGGCATGCCCGGCTTTCAATGAGCTTTCAACCGATACCCTCGCCATCGGATTTCAGGAAAAAAGACTCCGGGGGCAGAGTCTTGAGCCCTCACCGCCACGTTGCCCGGCGCGACGTATAACTCCAGGCTATCGGTGTATGTATTGTTTTGACTAGACGCCGGAGCGGAGGCTTCCCACACTCAGTCCAGGCTTGCAGCTTCCAGCGTCGACAAGCCACTCATAACAACTACAAAAACGAGGCCCTTCCATGCGAAATGCATTCGTGCGCCGCACATCACGTCTGTTTCTTGGCTGCACTCTGGTCGCCGCCGGCGCCCTCCCCGCATTGGCCAGCGCCGCCTGGCAACCGGACAAAAACGTCGAAATCGTTGTCGCTGGCGGGCCCGGTGGCGGCACCGATCAACTCGGCCGGCTGATCCAGTCGATCATCACCACCCACAAGTTTCTCGACGTCAATACCATCGTCCTCAACAAGGGCGGCGGCAATGGCGCCGAAGCCTTTCTCGACTTGAAGATGAACAAGGGCGATCCGGATAAACTGGTGATCGGCACCAACAACATCTACCTGTTGCCGCTGGTATCGAAACTCGGTTACCAATGGCAGGAACTGACCCCTGTAGCGGCCGTGGCCGAGGATGACTTCATCCTCTGGAGCTACAAAGACGCCCCCTGGAAAGATGCCAAAGGCTTCTACGAAGCGGTCAAGGCCGACCCGTCGAACCTGCGCATGGGCGGCAGTCAGTCCAAGGATGTCGACCAGACCCTGACCCTGCTGCTGAACCAGACCAACAACAGCAAACTGGTGTACATCCCGTTCAAGAGCGGTAGCGAAGCCGCGACCCAACTGGCCGGCAAGCACATCGCCGCCAACGTCAACAACCCCAGCGAAAGCATCAGCCAATGGCGCGGCGACCAGGTCGAGCCGCTGTGTGTGTTCAGTAAAGAGCGCATGAGCTACACCGAGAAAGTCGCCGGTGACAAATCCTGGGCCGATGTGCCGACCTGCCACGAACAAGGCCTGGGCATCGATCAGTATCGCTTCCCGCGCACCGTATTCATGCCCGGCGAAGTCACCGCCGAACAGCGCGCGTTCTATGTCGAGCTGATGCGCAAAGTGACCGAGACCCCGGAGTTCAAGGCCTACGTCAAGCAGAACGCTTTGGTACCGACCTTCCTCGAAGGCGAGCCACTGACCGCCTACATTGAGAAAGACACCGCCCGCGTCACCCCGGTGTTCAAAGAAGCCGGCTGGCTGAAAAACTGAGTTGTTCTCGGCCGTCCGCTTGCGCACGGCCGTCACCTCTGGAGGTGTTTTGATGTCCCATTCTTCGGATTCACCGGCGCTGGTCGGCACCCGTTGGGTCGAACTCGGCCTGGCGCTCTTCACCACGCTGATCGGCGTGGTCGTGATGTTCGGCAGCGTCGAACAAGGTATTGGCTGGGGCGATTCCGGGCCCGAGCCGGGTTACTTCCCCTTCTATATCGGCCTGCTGTTGAGCGCCGCCAGTGTCGGCAACGGCGTGTTGACCGTGTTGCGCTGGCAGGCCCTGAGCCTTTCATTTGTCAGCCGCAGTGCGTTCAAGCAAGTGCTGTCGGTATTCATCCCGATTGCGTTGTTCGTCAGCGCCATGCCGTTCACCGGCATCTACGTGGCCTCGGCTTGTTTCATCGCCTGGTTCATGTGGCATGACAAGGTCCGCGTCAAACCCTATGGCAAGTGGATGATCGGCACCGTATCCCTCGGCGCGGTACTCGCCAGCTACTTGATTTTCGCGCTGTGGTTCAAGGTCCCGCTGGATGCCGGCCCGATGGGCGACTGGATTAGCCTGGCCGGGAGAAGCTTCAAATGAGCGAGTTCGATTCCCTGCTGCAAGGCATGAACCTGATCCTGACCCCGGGCCATATCGGCCTGATGGTGATCGGCGTGCTGCTGGGCATTCTGGTCGGCGTATTGCCCGGCCTCGGCGCCCCCAATGGCGTGGCGTTGCTGCTGCCACTGACGTTCACCATGTCGCCAGTGTCGGCAATCATTCTGCTGTCGTGCATGTATTGGGGCGCGCTGTTTGGCGGTTCGATTACCTCGATTCTGTTCAACATCCCCGGCGAGCCCTCATCGGTGGCGACCACATTCGACGGCTACCCGATGGCCCGCGAAGGTCGCGCCGCCGAAGCCTTGACTGCCGCGTTCAGCTCGGCACTGATCGGTGCGTTGGCCGGGGTGTTGCTGCTGACGTTCCTGTCGACCCGGATTGCCGCGTTCGCCATGTCGTTCAGCTCGCCGGAGTTCTTCGCGGTGTACTTGTTGGCGTTCTGCACCTTCGTCGGCATGAGCAAGAATCCGCCGCTGAAAACCGTGGTGGCGATGATGATTGGTTTCGCGATGGCTGCGGTGGGGATGGACACCGTCTCCGGGAACCTGCGCCTGACCTTCGACCAGCCAATCTTGATGACGGGCATCAGTTTCGAAGTAGCGGTGATCGGCCTGTTCGGCATCGGCGAAATCCTCTGCACCGTCGAGGAAGGCCTGGTGTTTCGCGGCGAGCATGCGCGCATCACGCCGATGGTCATCCTGCGCACCTGGGCCAAATTGCCGCGTTACTGGTGGACGATTGTGCGCAGCACGTTGGTCGGTTGCTGGATGGGCATCACGCCCGGCGGCCCGACTGCGGCCTCGTTCATGAGCTACAGTCTGGCGCGGCGCTTTTCGAAGAACCGCGAGAACTTTGGCAAGGGCGAACTCGAAGGCGTGATCGCCCCGGAAACCGCCGACCACGCGGCAGGCACCAGCGCTTTGTTGCCGATGCTGACGCTCGGTATTCCCGGCTCAGCCACCGCAGCAGTAATGCTTGGCGGCTTGATGATCTGGGGCCTGCACCCCGGCCCGACGCTGTTCGTGGAGCAACATGATTTTGTCTGGGGCCTGATCGCCAGCATGTACCTGGGTAACGTGGTGAGCCTGATCGTGGTGTTGGCCACCGTGCCGCTGTTCGCTTCGATCTTGCGCATTCCGTTCTCGATCATCGCGCCGATTATCATCATGGTCTGCGCCATCGGCGCTTACTCGGTGCACAACTCGTTCTTCGACGTGGTGCTGATGCTGGGCTTTGGCGCGCTGGGTTATCTGTTCAAGAAACTCGGTTACCCGATCGCGCCGCTGGTGCTGGCGGCGGTGCTGGGCGACAAGGCCGAAGATGCGTTCCGCCAGTCGATGCTGTTTTCCGACGGGCACCTGGGCATTTTCTGGTCCAATCCATTGGTCGGCAGCCTGACCACGGCCGCGCTGTTGATGCTGTTCTGGCCGTTGATTTCCAAGGCACTGGGCACCTTGACGGGCCTGCGCAAACCCCACATCGCCAAGACCAAATCGGTGCTGTGACACAGCAATGCTGGCAACGCCTGACATTTGTTGTCAGGCTTGCCGCAGTCCTTTTTGCGAGCACGGCCCATGACCCGAATTCCTGCTGCCAACGTGATCCACAGTCGACTGCGCCTGCGCCAATTGCGGCTGATGCTGGCGTTGCAGGAATTCGGTTCGTTGCGCCGCGCCGCCGATCACATCGGCATGACCCAGCCGGCTGCGACCAAGATGCTGCACGAAGCCGAGGACTTGCTTGGCGTCGAGCTCTTCGAGCGTCTGCCTCGGGGCATGCGCTCAACCCCGTTCGGGGAAACCGTGATCTATTACGCCCGCATGGTGTTTGCCGAACTCAGCGGCATGCGCGAAGAACTGGTTGCACTGGAATCCGGCAACCTCGGCCGGGTCGCGGTCGGCGCGATTCCGGCGCTGGCCTCGGGGCTGTTGACCCGCACCATCGCGACCTTGAAACAAAGCCATCCGCGGTTGTCCATGAGCATTCAGGTCGACACCAGCGACGTGCTGGTGCAAGCGCTGTTGCAGGATCAACTGGATATCGTATTGGGGCGGATTCCGGCCGGTGCGCGGGCCGAAGAATTGCTCTTCGACAGCCTCGGTGAAGAAGCCTTGTGCGTGATTGCCGGTGCGCAACATCCGCTGGCGAAGGAAAAACAGCTGAGCTGGGCAGAATTGCAGAACATGACCTGGGTATTGCAACAGCACCCGAGCCCGATGCGCGCGATCATCAATCAGGTGTTCCACAACGCGCGGGTCGACATCCCCAGCAGCATCGTTGAAACCACCTCGATCATGACCTTGCTCTCGTTGATCCAGCAGACCGACATGCTCGGCGTGACGCCCGTATCGGTGGTCGAGGACTATCCGGGGCGTGATTTGCTGGCGGTGTTGCCGATCAAGTTCGAGGCACGGTTGCCGCCGTATGGACTGATCACCCGGCGCCATCGCATTCAATCGTCAGCGATGCAGGCGTTCATGAATTCGGTGCGGGCCGAGCATGCGCTGGCCAAATGAAAAAGGCCCGGAGCGCATGCCCCGGGCCTTGTTTTGCTTCAAGCGGTTTTACGGAACACGAACACCAGACCAATGATGATCAGCAGCATGCCGAGCAGGCTCAATGTCGCCAGCCGATTACCGAAAATCAGATAGTCCATGACCGCCGTCACCGCCGGCACCAGGTAAAACAGACTGGTGACATTCACCAGATTGCCCCGGGCGATCAAGCGGTACAGCAACAACGTCGCCAATACCGACACCACCAATCCCATCCACAGCACAGGCACGAAGAACCCGGTGCTGTGTTCAAAATGAAACGGCTGGAACGGCACGAAAATCCCGCAGAGCAACAGCCCCGCCAGGTACTGCACCGGCAGCGTGCCAAGTGGATTGTCGGTGATGCGTTTCTGCATGATCGAGCCGAACGTCATGCTCGCCAGCGCCAGCAGACCGAAGAGCATTCCGGCCAACGACATGCCGGCCAGACCGATGCCCTGGTAAACCACCATGATCAGCCCGGCCAACCCCAGCATCAGGCCGAACATTCTGCTGGCTGAGCGCTGGCGCTCCATGATCGCCACCGTGAGAATCGGTTGTACGCCCATGATCGTGGCCATCATCCCGGGCGTCACTTTCAGGTCCAGGGCCAACAGGTAGAAAATCTGATACGCCCCCAGCAGCACCACACCCGTGGCCATCGCATACAACATCGGTTTGCCGCCCTTGGGCAGCTTCAGCTTGAGCAACGGCACCAGCAGCATCAATCCGCATAAGGCGATGACGAAGCGAATCAGCAGAAACGCAAAGGGTGACGCGTGGGCCAGGCCCCATTTGGAGAAGATCGCCCCGCTGCTCCACAGCAGAACGAACAGGCTCGTGGACGCCACCGCGAGCGCGGATTGTTTCGAAAGGACAAACATGAATACCACCTGTCGTCAGGCAAAAAGCCAACTCAGCCGAAGCTGAAGTTCAGTAGTTTTTTCAGACGGGCATGGGGAACAGCAGTGAAGCAGCTGATCAGCCCGATAAGCCAACGTCTGGCGGTGATACGACTGCGCACACCGGCGTGCTACGAACAGGCGGGGGGTAGTGACTGATCTGCGCAGGCTGCTGATTCCCGCACGGCGCCACGACAGCGTTGAGCGCTGAATCGAGGACCGAGTTAATGAGGGAAGCTGGCATGGGCTGATCTTTTTTGATGGGATGAACGGTGGGTTGGAAATCACCGAGCGCCGACTATAACCAGCGACTGACATGGATTGCAACGACTTGGACAAAGGGCCAGCAGCGACAGCACGTGCCGCTCAATCTACCTTGGAGGTGAATAAACGCCCAATAGTGGGGACATGGAATGCAAGAGATCACATGCCAAGGGAACGGACTCAACTTCGGTATCAGTTGTACAGGTCAAAGGCTCGAAAACTGGCCACTGTCACTATCACTCGGCTTCACCATGAACTGGAACAGCAAGGGTTAGCCTATGTGGACTTATCCAGAGTTCGTTTCGAAGCGATCACCCCCCAGGCAATGAACGCTTTCCAGCAGTGGAATGACCCGCACTTTTCATGGAACGAGGTCGCAGGATGGAAAACAAAGGAACCAATGTGTTTCGATTTAGCGATCTGGTTTGATTTGGAGCTATGCGGGTTGTGTTTCGCAAATCCGAACCAGAGTCGGCAACGCGTAAAAATAGTCCGCCTTGAAGGAAATTCAGATAAGTGTCATCCCCTGAAGAATCTCATCGCATCGCTGACACTGACCGCCGTGACTCACTATGCGCAAATCATTGGCAGCAAGCAGATCGAAATTCAGGAACCCGTGGAAGGGGCGATCCCAACCTATCAGCAACTTGGCTTCAAATTCGACATACAGGGTCGCCTTGTGATGCTTGTTGAGTGCGACTAGTATCGAACCACTGTTCATTTAATGATCAATGCTGGAGACGCAATGAAAGCGCTCGCTGAAAAAAATGCTTCTGATGGGCAATCCAACAAAATAAATCGAAAACGTCCCTCTACAGAGTTGCCTGAAAGTGTCTTGCGTCGTATCCGAGATACCCTGGCAAACCCCGTAGCCGAAGAACCTGCTGGTGTTCTCGCGGGCGATTCATTCAAATTTTCCTCATAAAAAAAACCACTCATCAGGAGTGGTTTTTCATTTCGTGCCCGGTTTACCCAAACAACCAATACCCCAACAACGTCAACACCACCACCGCCAACACCGGCCGTAACACGCGGTAGGCCTTGGGATTACGGCGTTTCCAGCGTTTGACTACGCCACTGAACTTATCGCTGGAGTTCTTGCTCCAGGCGTAAGCCTGGTTAATCCCGCCGACACGTTCATCATCAAGATTCTGTGGGGCGGTGGCGCGACCGAGAAGGCCGCTGATCCAGCGGTTGATGCGGGTCATGAGGCGATTGCTCAGCGGCCGTTCGACGTCGCAGAACAGAATGACGCGGGTTTTCTCGGTTTCGTTCTTGACCCAGTGCACGTAGGTTTCATCGAACATCACGTCTTCGCCATCGCGCCAGGCGTAAACCTGGCCGTCCACGAAGATGCGGCAATCATCGGAATTCGGTGTCGACAGCCCCAGGTGATAACGCAGGGAACCGGCGAACGGATCGCGGTGCGGGTTGAGGTGACTGCCGCCCGGCAGCAAAGCGAACATGGCGCCTTTGACATTGGGAATGCTGCTGACTAACGCCACGGTTTTCGGGCACAAGGCTTCAGCCGAAGGCAGCGGCTTGTCATACCACTTGAGGTAGAAACGCTTCCAGCCCTTCTTGAAGAACGAACCGAAACCGGCGTCGTTGTTCTTTTCGGCGGCGCGGATGTACCCCTCGTCGAACAGGTGCATGGCTTCGTCGCGGATGACTTCCCAGTTGTCCTTGAGCACGTCCAGCTCCGGGAATTTGCTGCGGTCCAGATACGGCTTGGACGGCACACCGGAGAACAGGTACATCAAGGCGTTATAAGGCGCAAACAACGCGGAATGGTTGACGAACTGACGCAACACCGGCAACCGCGCCTTGCCACGCAAATGCACATAGAGAGTGCTGCCGAGGAACAGCAACAACACTGACGCTTTCGCGGCTAAGGAAAAGGTCATTAATGACTCCTTGAGAATAGGCTCTATGCGCAACGCCTCTTACCCGACGTGGCAGCCGGCCATGATAAACATTACCGGCCTCGAGAAAAACCCGCAAAACCAAACATTCAGTATTAAGCATTGTGCAACAAAGCACTTATTAACATAGGGCTCCTGAACAGGGGCTGACCTGGATCAGCCCTGCGATCAGACGATGAATATCCGCGCATACATAGCGCCTTTTTACTGTTCATTCTCCTGATCGGTGAACAGATCGCTGAACAACATGCTCGTCAGGTAGCGCTCGCCGGAGTCCGGCAGGATCACGACGATGGTCTTGCCCTGCATTTCCGGTGTTTCGGCCAGGCGAACCGCGACTGCCATGGCGGCACCGCAGGAAATACCGGCCAAAATCCCCTCTTCCTGCATCAGACGCAGAGCCATGGCCTTGGACTCCTCGTCAGTCACCAGCTCAACGCGGTCGACCATCGACAAGTCCAGGTTTTTCGGGACAAAACCGGCGCCGATGCCCTGTATTTTATGAGGACTGGGCTTGATCTCTTCACCGGCAATCGCCTGGGTGATCACCGGCGATACCACCGGCTCTACCGCCACCGAGATAATCGGTTTGCCCTGCGTATTCTTGATATACCGCGAAACCCCGGTAATGGTTCCACCCGTTCCGACCCCGGCCACCAGCACATCTACCGCACCGTCGGTGTCATTCCAGATTTCCGGACCGGTGGTTTTCTCGTGAATCGCCGGGTTGGCCGGGTTTTCAAACTGCGCCGGCATGAAGTATTTGGCCGGGTCGCTGGCAAGGATTTCGCTCGCCTTCTCGATGGCGCCTTTCATGCCCTTGGCCGGTTCGGTCAGCACCAGTTCGGCGCCCAGAGCCTTCAGCACCTTGCGACGCTCGATACTCATGGAGGCCGGCATGGTCAGCATCAGCTTGTAACCACGAGCCGCCGCAACGAACGCCAGGCCAATGCCGGTGTTGCCCGACGTCGGTTCGATGATGGTCATGCCAGGTTTGAGTTTGCCGGAGCTTTCGCCGTCCCAGATCATGTTCGCGCCGATCCGGCACTTGACCGAATAGCCGGGGTTGCGCCCTTCGATCTTGGCCAGGATGGTCACGCCGCGCGGGGCAATGCGGTTGATCTGCACCAGCGGTGTATTACCGATGGAATGGGCGTTGTCAGCGTAAATACGGCTCATGGCTGGGTCCTTGTACAGCGTTGAATTAGCTCCCAAAGGTATGCCTGTTGCCGCTGGTCGTCCAGTCAGGTCGAACGTCCGCTGTCCGGCGCAGTCAATGCTTTACATAGCCAGAGGTATGCCACCATGAAACGTCGATACAGTTGGCCTCTGTGGACCCTCGCCGGCCTTGCTCTGGTTCTGATTGCCCTGCACATCACCCTGCCGTACCTGGTGCGTGATTACCTCAATGACAAACTGGCGAACATGGGCGATTACCGAGGCCAGGTGACCGACGTGGATCTGGCCTGGTGGCGCGGCGCCTACAAAATCAACGGATTGAAAATCGTCAAAGTTGAAGGCAAGGTGCCGGTGCCGTTCGTCAACGCTCCGTTGATCGACCTCGCCGTCAGCTGGCATTCGCTGATCTATGACCATGCCGTGGTGGCTGAAGTGAAGTTCTTCAACCCCGAGGTGAACTTCGTCGACGGCGGCGCCAACAAACAGAACTCCCAAACCGGTAAAGGCACCGACTGGCGTGCGCAGTTGAGCAAACTGGCGCCGTTCACCCTGAACGAGGTGCGCATCTACGACGGCAAGATCAGTTTTCACAATTTCAGCTCCACTCCCCCCGTCAACATGAACGCCACTCAAGTCAACGCCAGCATTTTCAATCTGACCAACGTGGTCGATACCGAAGGCAAACGCGATGCGCGCTTCGAGGGCAAGGCGCTGTTGCTTGGGCATGCGCCCCTGGAAACCAGCGCGACCTTCGACCCGTTGAGCAATTTCGAAGACTTCGAATTCCGCCTGCGGGCCAAGGACATCGAACTCAGACGCATGAATGACTTCGCCTCGGCCTACGGCAAGTTCGACTTCAACGCCGGTCACGGCGACGTGGTGATTGAAGCGCAAGCCAAGAAGGCCAAATTGACTGGCTACATCAAACCGCTGTTAAAGGACGTCGACGTGTTCAATTGGCACCAGGACGTGGAAAACAAGGACAAAGGGCTATTCCGTTCAATCTGGGAGGCCATTGTTGGTGGCTCCGAAACGGTGCTGAAAAATCAGGGCAAGAATCAGTTCGCCACGCGGGTTGAACTGAGCGGTAATGTCCATCGGCAAGATATCAGCGCGTTCAATGCGTTTTTGCAGATTTTACGCAATGGTTTCATCCAGGCATTCAACGCTCGGTACGAACGGCCGAAGCCGGAAGCAGGTTAAGGCTTGCGGGTCACGAACGGGGCACCGCTTCACGGCCACTGCTGTAGCGCGTGATATTGCGGGCGCTGACGTATGGCGATAGCTCAATGCTGGCTAGCGGCCGAGACTGAGTCAAGATGTGACGCTCCATTCAGAGACTGAATAAGCCGTCTGCGTTCACAGTCGACCGGCCTGCGCGTTATAGTCGGGCACTACAATTATTGCGCCCCGCCCTGCCCCGTTCAGGTCGGCGTTACCGTTCGAGGATTAGCAGATGAAGTTCGAAGGCACCCAGGCCTACGTCGCCACCGATGACCTGAAGCTGGCAGTCAATGCCGCCATTACCCTGGAGCGTCCACTGCTGGTCAAGGGCGAACCGGGCACGGGCAAGACCATGCTCGCCGAGCAACTGGCCGAGTCCTTCAACGCCAAGCTGATCACCTGGCACATCAAGTCCACGACCAAAGCGCACCAGGGTTTGTACGAGTACGACGCGGTCAGCCGCCTGCGTGACTCACAGCTGGGCACCGAGAAGGTCCACGACGTCCGCAACTACCTGAAAAAAGGCAAGCTCTGGGAGGCTTTCGAGTCCGAGGAGCGGGTGATCCTGCTGATCGACGAAATCGACAAGGCCGACATCGAGTTCCCCAACGACCTGCTGCAAGAACTCGACAAGATGGAGTTCTACGTTTACGAGATCGACGAGACCATCAAGGCCAAGAAGCGCCCGATCATCATCATTACCTCCAACAACGAGAAAGAGCTGCCGGACGCCTTCCTGCGTCGCTGCTTCTTCCACTACATCGCGTTCCCCGATCGCGTGACGTTGCAGAAGATCGTCGATGTGCACTACCCGAACATCAAGAAAGACCTGGTCAGCGAAGCGCTGGACGTGTTCTTTGATGTGCGTAAGGTCCCGGGCCTGAAGAAAAAACCGTCAACCTCCGAACTGGTGGACTGGCTCAAACTGCTGATGGCCGACAACATCGGCGAAGCCGTACTGCGCGAACGCGATCCAACCAAGGCCATCCCGCCACTGGCCGGCGCGCTGGTGAAGAACGAACAGGACGTGCAGTTGCTCGAGCGCCTGGCGTTCATGAGCCGTCGTGGCACTCGCTAAGCTCCATTAGATAGAGGCCAACGCCATGCTGCTCAACCTGTTCAATGAAATGCGCGCCGCCAAGGTGCCGGTCTCGGTGCGTGAGCTGCTGGACCTGATCAACGCGCTGAAACAGCGCGTGACCTTTGCCGACATGGACGAGTTCTATTACCTGTCCCGGGCGATTCTGGTGAAGGACGAAAAGCATTTCGACAAGTTCGACCGGGCGTTCGGGGCTTACTTCAACGGCCTGGAAAAACTCGACGATCACCTTCAGGCGTTGATTCCCGAAGACTGGTTGCGCAAGGAATTCGAGCGTTCACTGACCGACGAAGAGCGAGCGGCGATCCAGTCCCTGGGGGGACTGGACAAGCTGATCGAAGAGTTCAAGAAGCGCCTCGAAGAACAGAAAGAACGCCACGCCGGCGGCAACAAGTGGATCGGCACCGGCGGCACCAGCCCGTTCGGCTCCGGCGGCTTCAACCCTGAAGGCATTCGGGTCGGCGATGCCGGCAAACGCCAGGGCAAAGCGGTCAAGGTGTGGGATCAGCGCGAGTACAAGAACCTCGACGATTCGGTTGAACTGGGCACGCGCAACATCAAGGTTGCCCTGCGCCGGTTACGCAAGTTTGCGCGTCAGGGCGCGGCGGAAGAGCTGGACATCGACGGCACCATCGACCACACCGCCAAAGATGCCGGGTTGCTGAATATCCAGATGCGCCCGGAGCGGCGTAACACCGTCAAGCTGTTGCTGCTGTTCGACATCGGCGGCTCGATGGACGCGCACGTGAAGATTTGCGAGGAATTGTTCTCGGCCTGCAAGACCGAGTTCAAGCACCTGGAGTACTTCTACTTCCACAACTTCGTTTATGAATCGGTGTGGAAGAACAACATGCGCCGCACATCCGAGCGCACCGCGACCCAGGACCTGCTGCACAAATACGGTGCCGACTACAAAGTGATCTTCATCGGTGACGCCGCGATGGCGCCCTATGAAATCACCCAGGCCGGCGGCAGCGTCGAGCACTGGAACGAAGAAGCCGGTTACGTGTGGATGCAGCGGTTCAAGGAAAAGTACAAGAAGCTCATCTGGATCAACCCGTATCCGAAAGATACGTGGGGCTATACGTCATCGACCAATATCGTGCGGGACTTGATTGACGACCAGATGTACCCGCTGACGCTGCGGGGGTTGGAGGAAGGGATGCGGTTTCTGTCCAAGTAGAACACCGATCGTTCCCACGCTCTGCGTGGGAATGCATCAAGTGACGCTCCGCGTCACAGGGACGCGGAGCGTCCCGGGCGGCATTCCCACGCAGAGCGTGGGAACGATCAGTGCGAAGAAAACCGCCGCAAATACTCAACTTGCTCCCGATGCGCCACATCCTGCACCACCGGTTTCAATCGCACCTTCGCCCCCGGCAGGCACTGCGCCAAACGCGCCAATGCCAATGGCGTCAACGCTCCCAAGCGTGGATAACCGCCAATGGTCTGCCGATCATTGAGCAACACGATCGGCTGCCCGTCCGGCGGCACCTGGACCGCGCCCAGCGGGATGCCTTCGGAAATCATCGGTTTACCCTGATAGTGCAACGCCGTTCCCAGCAAGCGAATGCCCATGCGGTCGGCGCGGCTGTCGAGCGTCCAGAAACTGTTGAAGGCATCGAACAGGCTTTGTCCGCTGAACTCACCGATCTGCGCACCGAGCACCACATCCAGCGGTAAATCGACGTTGAAATCCGGTCGATGTTCTTCCGGCAACTGTCGCAGCAACAGCAGCGAACTGCCGCGATAATTCAACTGTGCACCTTTGGCCAGTGCCCGGCCCATGCCATCCAGGCCACCGAGTTCTTCGCGGACTACCGTGGCGCTGCTGCCCAACACTTTGGGGGCTTCAAACCCGCCCGGCGCGGCGAGATAGGCCCGTGCCCCGAGCAGCGGTTGAGTGAATTGCAAGCGTTGGCCTTTGTTCAGTCGGAAACTGCGCCACGGTGCCAATGGCTCGCCGTCCACTTGCGCGCCCAGGTCCGCGCCGGCCAGCGCCAGCACACAATCATCCTCGGCCACCACGGTGAACCCACCCAGGGTGATTTCAACCACCGTTGCATCCAGCTCATTGCCCAGCAACCAGTTGGCCCACGACATGGAGCGCCAATCCAGCGCCCCGCCCTGAGTCACGCCCAAGTGCCGCACGCCGAAACGGCCCGCGTCCTGCAACAGGCACAGCGGCGTGCTCGCTTCAATCGATAGATGGCTCATGCCTGCGCCTCCAACGGTGTGTCGTCGCCGCCCAGGTTGATGAACTCGGCATGGCTGACCGCTTCAAAGCGCACCGTATCGCCCGGTTGCATCAGGCTGTAACCGTCGCGTTCGCGGTCGAACAACTTGGCCGGTGTGCGGCCGATGAGGTTCCAGCCGCCGGGAGAAACCACCGGATAAGCAGCGGTTTGCCGTTCGGCGATGCCCACGCTGCCGGCGGCAACCTTTTTACGCGGCGTATTCAGACGCGGTGCAGCGAGCACTTCTTCCACCAATCCCATGAAGGCGAACCCTGGTGCGAAGCCCAAGGCGAACACCTGATATTCGCGTTCGCTGTGTCGGCGGATCACCTCCTCCGCCGTCAACCCGCTGCGCCGGGACAACAGGCTCAGCTCCGGGCCGACGCTCAGGTCATACCAGACTGGCAGCAAATGGCATTTGCCGCCGGTTCGGGCATTCGGTGACAGATCGATCAAGGCTTCGGCGATCAATTCCCGTGCCTGAGACGGACTCAACGCGCTCAGGTCGTAATGCACCATCAACGTCGTGTACGACGGCACCAGATCTATCAAATGCCCGGCGAACGCAGCACGCAGACTTTCGCTGGCAGCCAGCATCCACGGCATGTTTGCCTCGGCGATCTCGTCAAACAGACGCACCATCAGGCAATCCAGGGCCACCACCTCTACCCGCGGTTTCATGGTGCGCTCTGCTGATCGAGGGCTGCGCGGATCCGGCGCACGGCTGCCACCGAACTGGCGTTGTCGCCGTGCACGCAGAGGGTATTGGCTTGCAGGAACAAGGCGCTGCCGTCGCTGGCCGTCAGGTTGTCGCCACGGGCAATGGTCAGGGCTTGCTCAATGATTGTCTCGGGATCGTGATGCACCGCGCCCGGCAGTTGCCGCGAGACCAGCATGCCCGCGCTGTCATAGGCGCGATCGGCGAAGGCTTCGAACCACAGCGTCACGCCGTATTCATCGCCCAACTGCTGGGCGGCGCTGTTGTCGCGGGTCGCCATCAGCATCAGCGGCAAAGTGCGGTCATACGCCGCCACGGCCTGAAGCACTGTACGCAGTTGCGCCGGGTTGGCCATCATGTCGTTGTACATCGCGCCGTGCGGTTTGACGTAACTCACCTGCCCGCCCTGAGCCCGGCAGATGCCGTCGAGGGCTCCGATCTGGTAATGCAAAATATCTTGAAGTTCCTGGGCAGTGTAGGCCATCGAACGACGGCCAAAACCGACCAGATCCTGATAGGCCGGATGCGCGCCAATCTTTACGCCGTTGCTCAGGGCCAGGCTGACGGTCTTGCGCATGATGCTCGGGTCGCCGGCGTGGAAACCACAGGCGATGTTGGCGCAATCGATGAAGGGCATGACCTCGGCGTCCAGACCCATGGTCCAGTTGCCAAAGCTCTCGCCAATGTCGCAGTTCAATAGCAGGCGGCTCACGGTGAACACTCCTGTAGGCATTTTCTTTTTTTGCTGCGGGGCAGATACCCCGCAGATTATCAGTTGCTGCCGTTTTTGTTATTGGGCATCCAGTTGTTTGCCACGGGTTTCCGGCAAGCTCAGTGCCGCGAGAATCACCACGCCGTAGGACACCGCCGCAAACGCTCCGATTCCTACGCTCAACGGCACCTTTTGGCTGAGCAAGCCGATCAGCAGCGGGAACAGCGCCGCCAGTGCCCGACCGATGTTGTAGCAAAAACCCTGGCCCGAGCCGCGAATCCGCGTTGGAAACAACTCAGTCAGAAAGGCGCCCATGCCGCTGAAAATCCCAGAGGCAAAAAAGCCCAACGGGAAGCCCAGCCACAGCATCACAGCGTTACTGACCGGCAATTGGGTGTAGAGCAAAACGATGGTGAAAGAGCCAACCGCGAACAGAATGAAATTCTTCTTACGGCCAAGGATGTCAGTCAAATACGCGCTGATGACGTAACCGATGTAGGAGCCGACGATCACCATCGCCAGGTATCCACTGGTGTTGAGTACGCTCAATCCCCGCTCGTTTTTGAGGAAAGTCGGCAACCAGGAGGTGATCGCGTAGTAACCGCCCAGTGCGCCCGTGGTCAGGACCGACGCGCGAATCGTGGTGAAAAGGATGCCCGGAGCGAAAATCTCGTAGAACTTCGCCGGGTTGCTTGGCTCCTGCTTGGCCTTGGCTTCGCGGTAGATTTCCGGGTCCTTGACCAGCCGACGGACGAATATGACGAAAATCGCCGGCACGATGCCCAGGATAAACAGCGCACGCCAGGCGTCTTCCGGCGGCAACACCGAGAACAGCAGCGCGTACAGGATTGCCGTCAGTCCCCAGCCCAGTGCCCAACCCGATTGCACCATTCCCACAGCCTTGCCACGGTCCTTGGCGCGAATCACTTCACCCATCAGTACGGCGCCAGCCGTCCACTCGCCGCCGAAGCCGAACCCCATCAAAGTGCGGCTGATCAACAGTTGTTCGTAGTTTTGCGCGAAGCCGCAGAGGAAGGTGAAGCCGGCAAACCACAGCACCGTCAGTTGCAAGGTGCGCACGCGACCGATGCGGTCGGACAGAATTCCCGCCACCCAACCACCGATGGCCGAGGCGATCAGCGTGCTGGTGTGAATCAGCCCGGCCTCACCGGTGGTGATGCCCCACATCGCAATCAGGGTCGGGACCACGAAGCTGAGCATCTGAGTGTCCATGCCGTCCAGGCCGTAGCCGATCTTGCAGCTCCAGAAGGTCCGGCGTTCCTGCTGATTGATGTTGCGGTACCAGTCGAAAGGTCCCGGGCGAGCCGTGGCCTTGGGGATGTCGAGCGTGTCGGGCGCACTCATGGCAACTCTCCGTACAAATTTTATTAGTATTGTTCTGAGCCCCGACGACGCCTATCGTGGGAACCGGATGGCCTGATTTTTGGGCTGCCGGCCCTGCTGCGTCCAACTAATAAAAACCCGCCCTAGACATAAGAAAAACTTTATCCCATGAACCTGAAGTTTCTTGAGACCTTTGTCTGGGTCGCCCGCCTCAAGAGTTTTCGCCTGACGGCCGACAAGCTGTTCACCACCCAGGCGTCGATTTCCAGCCGCATCGCGGTGCTCGAAGGCGAGCTCGGCGTGAAGCTGTTTCTGCGCGATTCTCGCGGCGTGAGCCTGACGCCCGAAGGCTTGAAAGTGCTCGAATACGCCGAGCAGATGATGGACACCATGCAGGCTCTGAAGCAGTCGATCGAGACGCGCTCGAGCAAAGTCGGGCGCGTGCGCATCGGCGTGATGGACACGGTGATTCACACCTGGCTGAGTCCATTGGTGGCGCAGATGATGGATCACTACCCACTGGTGGAAATCGAGTTGGTGGCCGATACCGCGCTGAACCTCTGCGATCAGCTGCAAAAAGGCTTCCTCGATCTGATCCTGCAGACCGATCTGATGCGCCAGGAAAGCGTGCGCAGCCTGGAGCTGGCCAGCCACCCGATGGGCTGGATCGTGGCGAGCAGTTCGATCTACAACCGCGAGTATTCAGGCATTGCCGACCTGGCGCGCGAACGCATCATTACGTACTCGAAAAACTCCCATCCGCATCAGGACATCCTGAGTCTGATGCAGGCGAACGGGATTCTGACGCCCCGGCTCAATTGCGTGAATTCGGTGTCGGCGATTACCCGGTTGCTACGCGACGGATTTGGCATTGGCGCGTTGCCGCCGGTACTGGTGGCCGAGGAGCTGGCGCGGGGGGAGTTGACCCTGCTGGCCATCGATCAACGGCCGCCGAATTTGCAGGTGGTGGTGTCGTGGCGGGTGGGCGTGGAATGGGTCGAGGAGATCGTGACGCTGTGTCAGCAGGTGCTGGAGGGGTATGCGCAGAAGGTGGGCGAGGATTACATCACGTTGAGTCATTGAAGATGATCGACGATGATCGTTCCCACGTCGAGGCGTCGAACCGTCTGCGTGGTAATGCAGCCCGGGACGCTCCGCGTCCCATCCAAAGCCGAACGCGGAGCGTCCGTTGAGGCATTCCCACGCAGAGCGTGGGAACGATCACTGGCTTAGAGGCCGCGCACATCCCGGTCTACGATCGGACGGCTCTGGCGCAGGCGTTTGCCGCCCAGCACCACCCAGTCGATGAGACGGAACAGGCATTCAATCCCGAACGACAGCAGCAACGCGCCGCTCATGCCCCAGATCATCGCTTCCGGCGTCAACAGGATCTGGTAGCTGTAGCCGTACCAGGTTTCCTTGCGAATATCCGGATCAGCGGCCAGCGCCACTTGCAGGAAGCGGATGTACCACGGGCCCTGCATGGCCTGGAACTGCTTGTCGAGCGCCAGCTGGCGAGTGAGCATCGTGCTCAGGCTATCGGCATCGCTGCGAAAGATCGGGTCTTCGCTGGCACGATAATGAGCGACCAGCGCCTGCATATCGCCCTTGAAGAACTCATTGGCTGTGCCCTGGAAACCCGTCAGGCCGGTCTGGGCCTCGATCAGATGCGCTTCGACCCGTTTCGCGTAATCACTGATAAACCCAGGCACCTGAACGCCAATCAACAGGCCCGCCGCAAACAAAACAAGCCGTAGATAACTGAGCAACATGAGGGGTGAGTCCTTATTCGGTCTTGCCCTGGCTGACGCATTCGCCGCGTCGCCAGAGGCTCCATTGGCCCGGTTCATAGCGGGTCCAGGTTTCGTTTTCGGTGAGAGGTTCGGTAGCGATCACCGTGACCACGTCGTTGGGCGTGGTTTCGGCCTGGAAATCGACGATCACATCGACATCTTTCAGACGCGCCGGGCCGAAGGGCGCGCGACGGGTGATCTGCGCCAATTTGGTCGAGCAATAGCAGAACAGCCAGTCACCGTCGCTGAGCAGGCAGTTGAACACGCCTTTGCTGCGGTACTCGGCGCAGGCGGCTACCAGGTCTGGCAACAAGTCTTCGACTTCAACCGGCTCCGGGAACGCTGCGCGAACACGGTTGAGCAGGTCGCAGAATGCCGCTTCGCTGTCAGTATCGCCGACCGGACGATAGAAGCTGGCGGTCGGATTGAAATCGGCCAACTGGCCGTTGTGGGCGAAACACCAGTTGCGCCCCCACAGTTCACGCACGAACGGATGGGTGTTGGACAGGCAAACCTTGCCGACATTGGCCTGGCGGATGTGCCCGATCACCACTTCACTCTTGATTGGATAGCGCTGCACCAGGTTGGCGACTTCCGACTCGCAGCTCGCGGCCGGGTCCTGGAAAAGCCGCAGGCCACGACCTTCATAGAAGGCGATGCCCCAGCCGTCACGATGTGGGCCGGTGCGGCCGCCTCGCTGCATCAGCCCGGTGAAGCTGAACACGATGTCGGTCGGCACATTGGCGCTCATGCCCAATAACTCACACATGCTCGGATTCTCGCTTCAAGGCCGGATTACAAACGCGGTTCGACCCGCAAACGCTGAGGGTTGCTCGGAACGGGTGGACGACCGTACCGATCATCGCCAGCCCCGCCGAAGGGCTGATCGTCTTCAGGTTCGTCGGACCGGGCCGCGGCCTTGGCGGCAACCGCCTGTTCCTTGCGAGCCCTGGACGCGCGCTCGATCGGAAAACGAATCGCCACGACCACCAGGTAAAGACCGAAAGCGATCATGGAGTACATCAAGAGGTCGGAAATCGCTCGCCAGGCGTTGTTGCCGACCTTGAAAGCCAGGTCCAGCGTGGTGATGGCGATGGCCGGGGCCACTTTTTCCTTCACCGGGTCGATGATTGTCGGGCTGAACAGCAGCACGGCGACCAGCAGTTGCAGCGGCTCACGCAACCAGCGCCACATCCAGCGGGTCATGCGCATCCACACCAGCAGGCAGCCTAAAGCGGCAAAGGCGTAGAGGCCCCAAGCGATCAGATAGTCGTTCTCGGTCATGGTGTCCATGGCAAGGCAGGCAAAGAGGCGCTTATAGTAACGACTTTTCGCACATCAGGCTTGTCCCAATGCCAGTCGGTCATGACACAAAGCCGGCAGAGACTTCAAGATTTGCATTGCGCCTGCAAAACCCTATTTCGTACAACGCCCGAGAACCCTTCATGCCCCTATCCGTCAACGTTTCCGACGCGCCCATTGCCCGCAAGGCCGAGGGCGATGACCCGTATGCCTGGCTGCAGGAGCGCGACACCGACGCGGTGCTCGACTACCTCAAGGCTGAAAACAGCTATCAAGAGGCGCAAACCGCTGATCAGGCCGGGCTGCGCGAAACCCTGTTCGAAGAGATCAAGGGCCGGATTCTCGAAACCGACCTGTCACTGCCTTCCCCTTGGGGCCCGTACCTGTATTACACGCGCACCACGGCCGGTGACGAATACGCCCGTCATTACCGCTGCCCCCGTCCGGCCGATGACAGCCTGCAGCTAGACGAAGCCCGGGAGCAACTGCTGCTGGACCCGAACGAACTGGCCAAGGGCGGCTTCTTTTCCCTCGGCGCTTTCAGCATCAGCCCGGACCACCAACGCCTGGCCTACAGCATCGATTCCACCGGCGATGAGATTTACACGCTGTTTGTGAAGGAATTATCCAACGGTCGTGTCAGCGAACTGGAGTTCCAGGACTGCGATGGCAGCATGACCTGGGCCAACGACAGCCTGACGCTGTTTTTCGGTGAACTGGACGACACTCACCGTCCGCACAAACTGTTGCGCTATCGACTGGACGGCACCGCAGCCGAAGAAGTCTTCAACGAACCCGACGGCCGGTTTTTCCTGCATTGCTACCGCTCCAGTTCCGAGCAGCATTTGCTGTTGTCGCTGGGCAGCAAGACCACCAGTGAAGTCTGGGTCCTTGACGCCTCGCAGCCGCATCAGGCGTTCACCTGCATTGCGCCACGGGTGGAAGACCATGAATACGACGTCGACCACGGCACGCTGGACGGTGAATGGACCTGGTTCATTCGCACCAACCGCGACGGTATCAATTTTGCCCTGTACACCGCCGTCGATACCGGCGTGGCGCCAACCGAGGCCGACTGGCAGAACCTGATCCCCCACAACGACACCACGATGATCGAGGGCATGAGCCTGAACCTCGGCGTGATGACCCTGAGCCTGCGTGAAGGTGGCTTGCCGATCATCGAAGTTCATCCCCTGGAACTGCCGCATTACCGCGTGCAACTGCCGGATGCGGCTTACAGCCTGCATGTGCAGAACAGCCTGGAGTTTGTCAGCGACAAGATCCGCCTGCGCTACGAAGCGCTGAACCGACCGGCGCAAATCCGTCAGCTGGACCTGGCCAGCGGCGAGCAGACCGTCCTCAAGCAAACCCCGGTGCTGGGTCCGTTCGATGCCGATGCCTATGTCAGCCAACGCTTGTGGGCCACCGCGCCCGACGGCACACAAGTGCCGATCAGCTTGGTGGTCAAACGCGAAGCGCTCGGAAAACCTGTACCGCTTTATCTCTACGGCTACGGCGCTTACGGCGAAAGCCTTGACCCGTGGTTCTCCCACGCCCGTTTGAGCCTGCTGGATCGCGGCGTTGCGTTTGCCATTGCTCACGTGCGGGGCGGTGGCGAGCTGGGCGAAGCTTGGTATCGCGCCGGCAAGCAGGAACACAAGCACAACACCTTCAGCGATTTCATCGCCTGCGCCGAGCACTTGATCGCCAACGGTTTCACCACGCCTTCTCAATTGGCGATCAGCGGCGGCAGCGCCGGTGGCTTGCTGATCGGTGCGGTGCTCAATCAACGTCCTGATCTGTTCGGCGCGGCGATTGCCGAGGTGCCGTTTGTCGATGTGCTCAACACCATGCTCGACCCGGAACTGCCGTTGACCGTTACCGAATACGACGAGTGGGGCAATCCCGAAGAGCCGGACGTCTATGATCGGATCAAGGCCTACGCCCCGTATGAAAACGTCACCGCGCAAGCCTATCCGGCAATGCTGGTGATTGCCGGCTACAACGACAGTCGTGTGCAGTACTGGGAAGCGGCGAAGTGGGTGGCGAAATTGCGCGCGACCAAGACCGACAATAATCCGCTGCTGCTCAAGACCGAATTGGGTGCCGGCCACGGCGGGATGAGCGGCCGTTATCAGGGATTGCGTGACGTAGCACTCGAATACGCATTTGTTTTCAAGATTTGGGGAATTGCCTGAGGAACTTGGCCCGGCGTTTTGGTCTTAAGACCTGCCCCCCCTCTCAATGTGGGAGCGAGCTTGCTCGCGATGACGGAAGCACATTCAGCTTTGATGTTGAATGACAAACTGCTATCGCGAGCAAGCTCGCTCCCACAGGGGATTGGAGACATCCCGAATAACCGGAACCAGACACAAGAAAAAGACCGTGCCGACATGTCAGAACCGACCTTACTGAACAACGAAATCCGCGACTGGCTGATGGATTGCGGCCTGTTCGATCAATTGCTGCCGGCCGATTTCGCGGCCGCTTCGGGCTACTTCAGCATCAGCACCATCGCCCAGGGCGAAGAGATTTTCCACGAAGGCGATGCCGGCAGTTTCATGTGCATCATCCACACCGGCCAGGTGTCGGTGCAGAAGACTAACGGCGACGGGCAATTGGTGACCCTGGCCACCTTGCGCAGCGGTCGCTCGTTCGGCGAAATGGCCGTGCTCGATGGTGAACGGCGCTCGGCCAGTTGCGTGGCCGCCAGTCACTGCCAGCTGCTGAACCTGGGCAAGGACTCTCTGGAAAAGATGATCAACGACGCGCCGAAAATCGCCGCCAAGATCATCCGCGCCCTCGCCGTCGCCCTTTCAAAACGCTTGCGCATGGCCGACGGGCAACTGATCTCGCAACAGATCTAACCGCCGGGCGACTTGTCCTTTGTGCTGTTTGGTTCGATGCCCGGCACTGGTTGATCCTTGGTCGGAGGACTGGGCATTTCGATCGGCACCAGCGGTGGGCCACCGCTGCCCGGCCCGGCCTTGGGCAGGGGCGTCGGAGTGATTTGCGGGTAAGGCGTCGGTGTCGCGGTGCCGGGCGACCCCGGCAGCGGTGTGGGGCTGGTTGGAAGGGTTTGCAATTGCTGGGCCCGCACTGCAGTTATCGAGAGCGCGGCCAAGGCAATGACCGTTAGAATGGTGCGCTTCATCAATGGCTCCGTTGGCCTTGTTGTCATTGGCAGGCTACTCCCAACTGCCTCTGTTTGCCTTCCCCCAATTTGAGATTTCCATGAAACGTTTTGTTCTGCTCGACACCGCCCCTATCCCCGAGAACGGCGGCGCCCTGTGCCTGTTCGAGTATGGCGAGGATTTCGTCATCAAGATCCAGGGCGGCGATGGCGGGCAGTTGATGAACACCCGTATGCACGGTTCCGAGGATGCCTTGGCCGAGATTCCGTGCCGCAAGGTGGCGGGCCGGCCCGACTCGCGCGTGCTGATCGGCGGCCTGGGCATGGGCTTCACCCTCGCCTCGGCCCTCAAGCATTTGGGCAAGACCGCGCAAGTGGTCGTCGCCGAACTGGTGCCCGGCGTTGTGGAATGGAACCGTGGACCGTTGGGCGAAAAAGCCGGGAATCCGCTGCTCGACCCGAGGACGGTGATCCGCATGGAGGATGTGGCCAAGGTCCTGCAAGCCGAGCCACAAGGTTTCGATGCGATCATGCTCGACGTCGACAACGGTCCCGAAGGCCTGACCCAGAAGGCCAACAGCTGGCTCTACTCCGCCGGTGGCCTGAGCGCTTGCGCCAAGGCGCTGCGGCCCAAAGGCGTGCTGGCCGTGTGGTCGGCCAGTGCGGACCGCCAGTTTTCCGACAAGCTGAAAAAGGCCGGTTTCAAAGCCGAAGAAGTCCAGGTCTTCGCCCATGGCAACAAAGGCACACGCCACACCATCTGGATTGCCGAGAAGCTCAAGGGCTGAGCTAAACTGCACCTATTACCGTCATTAGTCTTTTTACAAAGGTGAACCCATGAGTTCGTCAACGCCTCCGTCCAACACGTCGAAGCTGGACCGCATCCTTGCCGACAACCAGCGCGACAAGGAAATGGGTTACCGCGACAAGGCCCTGAAAATGTACCCGCACGTGTGTGGCCGTTGCGCCCGCGAGTTCTCCGGCAAACGCCTGAGCGAACTGACCGTGCACCACCGCGACCACAACCACGACAACAACCCGCAGGACGGCTCGAACTGGGAATTGTTGTGCCTGTATTGCCATGACAACGAACACTCGCGGTACACCGACCAGCAGTATTTCGACGAAGGCTCGCTCAGCAGCCCGAAAATCGCCAAGGCGACGCACAACCCGTTTGCGGCGTTGGCTGGGTTGATGAAGAAAGAAGACTGAAGATTTCAGTTGCCTGATGCTGATCGTTCCCACGCTCTGCGTGGGAATGCAGCCCGGGACGCTCCGCGTCCCTTCACAGCCGGACGCGGAGCGACCGTTGAGGCATTCCCACGCAGAGCGTGGGAACGATCACTGCCCGCCCTCCCCCAATCCCCGTATAATCGCCGTTTTTCCCCGAAGGCACCCCGCTCGTGGCAGACAAACGGTACAGCTGCATTGGTTTGTATAACCCCAAATCACCGGAAAACGTCGGCTCGGTCATGCGCGCCGCCGGCTGTTATGGCGTGGCGTCCGTGTTCTACACCGGCAAGCGCTATGAGCGCGCCGCCGATTTCGTCACCGACACCAAGCGCGTCCACTACGACATTCCGCTGATCGGCATCGACGACCTGAAGAAAATCCTGCCCCTGGGCTGCGTGCCCGTCGCAGTGGAGCTGGTCGAAGGCGCTCGCTCGCTGCCGGAATACACGCACCCGGATCGCGCGCTGTACATCTTCGGCCCGGAAGACGGCTCGCTGGATAAAGAGATTCGCGACTGGTGCGAAGACGTGGTCTATATCCCGACCACCGGTTGCATGAACCTCGCCGCCACCGTCAACGTCGTGCTGTACGAC
Source organism: Pseudomonas sp. IT-P294 (assembly GCF_949767865.1). Classification (NCBI taxonomy): domain Bacteria; kingdom Pseudomonadati; phylum Pseudomonadota; class Gammaproteobacteria; order Pseudomonadales; family Pseudomonadaceae; genus Pseudomonas; species Pseudomonas sp. IT-P294. The sequence continues at coordinate 81,604 of NZ_CATKQW010000058.1, forward strand.
CGCATGTCCAAGGGACTCAACACCCGTTCCGGGGCGAAATTCCGCTGAATCACCCGACATCCGATGGAACAAGCGGACCGCCCTGGCAGTCAGCTTAACTATCTATTCTTGAAGCAGCGATTCCGCCAGGAGACAGATCATGAACGAACTCAAACGCGTAGAACGCATCGGACCCACCCCGTTCCAGACTCATTCCGATCAGAACGTTCAGGGTTGGGAGCGCATCGGCTCCCTGGCCGGTGGCGTGGTGATGATGGGTAAAGGACTGCGTCGCGGCGGTGTGTTCGGCTTGATTCAAGTGGCGATCGGCGGCGTGGCACTGGCCCGTGGCATTACCGGGCACAGCTCGGTCAAGAGCCTGCTGGAAAAAAGCCGTCAGGACATGAACAACGTGCGGGCAAAGATCCAGCGGGCCGGGGAAGAACTGAACCAGTTGAAGGCCAATGCCGAAGCGGCGACCAAAACCGCTACCGTGACCGCGAACGATTCATTGAAATCGCCTAAATCCGGGGTTTGATCTGGAAGTTGTATTGAGGCTCAGGGCCCCATCGCGAGCAGGCTCGCGATGGCGGTGTTACTGAAGTAACTCGGTATCAAGGACTTTGGAGGACTCGCCGATCACACTGTCGGCAAGCTGGACGAATGCCTTGGTGTCCACACGTCCCAGGTGCATCGCCCCGCGCAAGACATCATCCAGCGAGCGCTTGTTGCGGGTTTTCAAGCGAATCTCGCGATCCAGTTCCTGCAGCAACAGCACCGCTTTCGACACCTGCGCCGGGTTAATCTGCTCGCCACGTAATGTCGTGACGTTCTGGCCGTCCCTGGCCAGTTTCTTCTGCAAACCCTCATACCGCTCATCACTCATGCCGCCGGCGCGACGCACCAGTTCGATGGCGTAATACTCGGCAAACCCTTCACTGATCCAGTCGCTGCGCTGCTGATCGTTGATCCGCCCGAACACCTGCGCCAACTCCCGCACCACAGCACTGCTGCCACTTTCGCTCACCAACGGCAGGCGTGAGTTCAGGTAGATCGATTCGTGTGCGCCCAGACTGCCGCGCCACATCGGGTCGTTGGCGCCGACGATCAGCAGCTTGGTCGGGTGGCGGGGATACACAGCCTGCACTTGCGGCCAGACAAACGTCAGCAAGGTCAGCACGTCCATGCGGCGCATACCCTGCCCCCTGGGCGAGGCCACGGTGACTTCGGTTTCCCCAAGCCGGGTGCGACGGCTGCCCAAGTGGCCGGCAAGCATCCAGCCCGTGGGCCGGTCGAACAGTCGAGAGACGTTATCCACGCGGAATTTGTTCTTGCCGACTCGCGGCCACGCGGTCTCGACGCTTTTCCAGCCGTTGGGCAATTCGAATTCAAGGCGTGAAACCAGCTCGATGCCGTCCTGCTGATCGAGTTTGGCGGGCGGCACCAGGTCGTCGCCTCGCATCAGCGCCCAGGTCGGGGTCATGCGGGTGTCGAAGCTGCCGTTCTTGCGCCCGTGGCTGATGCGCACGCGATAGCTCAGGCTGGCCTTGTCCGCGGTGGGACGCCAGACACCGCGCGTCTGTTTGCCCGGGGTGAGTTGCCATTGGCCATCGGCCTTGAAGTCGCTGTAAAGACTGCCATCGCCCAGGTCAAAATCCAGGCTGCGCACCGCTGAGCCCCGAGCCAGGGTGAGACGCACCTCAGCCTGATCGCTTTGCGGCAACAGGCGCACGTGGTAATCCAGATCGACCTTCTTCGCCGCCCACACCGACGAACTCAGGAGCAACAGCCCAACGGTCAACGCCCGGCGCAATCCCACAGCCATACACACTCCTTCGTGACACGTTAAAACCGACAGCGCTTAACCCGCCCGGAAGATCAGATGATCTTCCCAGTCATCTTCGGCCACACTGCCTTCGGCAAGCATGCGCCCGGACTGGGAAATACGTTCGTGGTGCACCGCATCGCGATCACCGCACACCAGGTGATGCCAAAGCGGCAGGTCCTTGCCTTCGCTGACCAGGCGATAGCCGCAGGTCGGCGGCAGCCATTTGAACTCGTCAGCCTTGCCCGGCGTGAGCTGGATGCAATCAGGCACAAAGTCGCGCCGGTTCGGGTAATCGGTGCACTGACAGGTTTTCAGGTCCAGCAGTTTGCAGGCGATACGTGTGTAATAGACGGAGTTATCGTCTTCATCTTCGAGCTTTTGCAGGCAGCACAAGCCACAGCCATCGCACAGCGATTCCCATTCCTCTTGATCGAGTTGATCGAGGGTTTTGCGTATCCAGAACGGTTCGACTTTGGCGGCCATGGCTCAAGCATCAATATCAGGTGGTGAAAAGGCCGCCAGTCTAGTGCCAAGGCCCCTGCGGGCCAAGCATTGGCGACTGCCGGTAGAACGGGCTTGTCAGTTTTTGCGCCGCCACGTAGCTTTGCCAGTCGCAAGGAGCCATGCCCGGATGCCATTAACGCTCAACCGCGTTGCATTCAGGTGAACTGCCGGCTCTCGACAAACCTTAACGCCCAGCTCAACTGCGCCCGCAGGTTTCAGACGACCCTCACTTTCAAACGTTGCAAGGAATCTCTTGATGAGTGCAAATCCACGCGTTGCCGACTATGCGATCCATCCTCAGTTCACCGATCGCTGGTCGCCCCGCGCCTTCACCGGCGAAACCATTCCCGAAGAAACCCTGCTGAGCTTTTTCGAAGCGGCACGCTGGGCGCCTTCGGCCTACAACTCACAACCTTGGCGATTCCTGTACGCGCGCCGCGACACGCCAAACTGGGAGCGTTACCTGGGTCTGCTAAACGAATTCAACCGTTCCTGGGCACAACACGCCTCGGCGCTGGTGATCGTGATCTCGAAAACCACCTTCACGGCCCCGGGTGCCACCGAAGAAACCCCGGCCCTGTGGCACACCTTCGACACTGGGTCGGCATGGGGCCATCTGGCGCTGCAAGCAAGCATCAGCGGCTGGCACACCCACGGCATGGCCGGTTTCGATCAGGAACTGACCCGCAAGGAGCTGAACATCCCTGAAGGTTATGCGCTGCACGCAGCGGTTGCGGTGGGCAAACTGGGCGACAAGGCGACGCTCGCCGATTACCTGCAAGCCCGTGAAGAGCCAAGCCCGCGCCGTCCGCTGAGCGAGCTGGCGGCAGAAGGCGATTTCACCCTCTAAGTCGCCACTGCAAAACCAATGCGGGAGCGAGCTTGCTCGCGATGAGGCCGTCATGTTCAACATCAATGTTGACTGACACACCGCCATCGCGAGCAAGCTCGCTCCCACAGGGTTTGCACACTATTTGAGTGAGTGGTGGTTTCAATACCCGCGATTGAAATCCACTTCCCCGCGCAGCGCTTCACCCGCCTGATACGCCCGCAAGTTTTCCAGGAACAGATTGACCATCATCGGCGGCGACGTCGGCGCGGAACTGTGCCCGGTGAGCAACAAGCCCCAGGCGGTCCAGAATGGATGGCGCTGTGGCAGCGGCTCCTGACGGCAGACGTCGATCACCGCGCCCGCCAGGTGCCCTTCTTTCAAGGCCTCCACCAGGTCCGCATCGACCACCGCCACACCGCGCCCGACGTTGATGAACACGCCGGTCGGCTTGAACTGCTTGAACAGTGCCGCATCGTACAAGTCATGGGTATTGGGGGTGTTCGGCAGCAGGTTGATCACGTAATCGACTTCACCGACCAGACGCGGCAAATCCGCCAGCGCGCCGACTTCGACAAACGGCGCCTGCTCGCGGGCTTCGCTGGCGATGCCGTACAACTCGACGCCAAACGGCAGCAAGAACTGCGCGACGGTGCGGCCGATGTCGCCGGTGCCGACGATCAACACTTTGCGTCCCGCCAGGCTTTGACCGTGACGGCTGTCCCACTTGCGCTCGACCTGGCTGACCAGACGCGGCAGCACTTCGCGCTCGTGGCCGAGCATGTAGGTCAGCACGTATTCGGCCATGACCTGGCCAAAAATCCCCACGGCACGCGTCAGGCGATAGTGGCGCGGCAAGCCATCGGCCAGCAACGGCGTGATGCCCGCCCAGGTCGATTGCAGCCATTGCGGCTGATGGCCCTGACGCAGCAGAGTGGCCAGCAGGTCCGGCTGGCCGAGCCAGATCGGGCAGTCGGCGGCCTGGCGGGCCAGTTCGGCGGAGTCACCGCTGGTCAGCACTTCCAGCTCAGGCGCGGCCTGACGCAGCAATTGGGCATAAACAGGGTGATCGTGTTCAGCAATCAGAACGCGCATGGTTCAAACCTTTCAAAAACAGTGCACACGGCCACCGACGGAGAATTCCCCCATCGTCCTGGCCATTGCCAAAAATTATTCCAGTTTTTCACACAGACGCTGAACAGCGCCTGTCTGCGGCTCACATCGGGTCGTTGCGTCGCAGCAACTCTTCCGGCAAGTGTTCGATGTATTCGTCTTCCGCCGGCGGCATTTGCAGGTGGTAACCCTGCTTCTCGAGGTTTTCCAGGACCACGGTGATGTCCTCGCGCGACAGTTTGCGCTCGGGGGTCAATACCAGGTCGAAAGCATGATGGGGTTTGCCGAAAGCGGCCATCAGACTTTCCGGGACGCGCTCCAGTGCATCGCTTTTGAGCACATAGAGGTACATCTCGTTTTTCTTCAGGCTTCGGTAGATGGAGCAAATACGTTTCAAGGCTGTTCTCCGGCGGTGGCCAGGCTGTCGAGCAGCGCCTGGCCCATCAATTCGCGGCGCCAGCCACGCAGCGAATCAGGCAATTGGTAGGGACCGTTGGGGTAGCCGCTCTTGAGCAGCGCTTCCAGGGTTTTCTTGCGCAGCATCAGCTCCGGCGCAATGTTCAGGCGCTCTGCTTCAGCCTGGCCGATCGCTCGCAGCTGTTTGACCAGCGCGGCAGCGTCCACCGGCAAAGGCTCCGGCACCGCAGGCGGCCATTGATCAGGCGACACACTGCCAGAGCGCTTGATCAGATCAAGCAGAAATTCGCCGTCCTGACGCACGGTACGCGGGTGCATGTCTTCGATTTTCGCCAACGCTGCGAGGTTGTCCGGCTGAGTGCGCGCCAACGGCCATAGCGAATGCTCACGCACGATGCGATTGCGCGGCAAATCACGGGCGCGAGCCTCACGCTCACGCCAGGCGCAGAGTTCACGCAATACGGCCAGTTGGGCGCGGGACAGCTTCCAGGCCAGCTTGGCTTCGCGATAGACCTCATACGGGTCGACCTCGCGGCGCAGGTTGGCGACCAGCTCAGCGCCGTCTTCCAGGACCCAGGCGTATTTGTCGTCAGAAAGCTTCGGACGAAGCTGTACGAAAACTTCCGCCAGGTGCAAGGCATCTTCGGCGGCGTAGCTGATTTGGGTGTCGGAAAGCGGACGTTGCAGCCAATCGGAACGGGTCTCGCCCTTGGGCAGGTCGATGCCGAGCACCTCTTGTACCAACCGTGAGTACCCCATGGAGAAACCGAGGTTCAAGTAAGCGGCGGCCAGTTGGGTATCGAACAGCGGCGTCGGCAGACTGCCGGTCAGGCGCAACAAGACTTCGAGGTCTTCACTGCACGCATGGACGACTTTGACCACCGCCGGGTTTTCCAGCAATGCGGCCAGAGGCTGCCAGTTGTCGATGGTCAGCGGGTCGATCAGGTAAGCGCGTACGCCATCGCCAATCTGCAGCAGGCCTGCGATCGGGTAAAAGGTGTCGACCCGCATGAATTCGGTGTCGAGGGCAACGAACGGCAGTTGCTGCCACTCGGCGCAAAACTGACCGAGGCTTTCGTTGTCGCGAATCCAGTGAATATCGATGGCCACACGGCTCTCCCTTGAAGAATGGCGCGCAGTATATATCGCCCCCGGCGATTTCCGCGCATCCACTGAACAAGAGCTTTAGCGAAAAGGCCTGCCAGACGGCAAGAAATGTCTGACAAATGGAGGCTAACCTGCCTTACGCAAAACATAGACGCGCGTCCGTGCGCAGCCCGGCAGGAAATCCTGATGGCTGAGCAAGCAGAATCCCGCACGCTTGAACTCGGCTTCGACTTCGGCCTTGCTGGCCAGATACTGGGGCTGAGCACCCGCCGCGCCTGAACGCTGGAGCTTGAAATGCGCATCGACCCGTACCGCCACAATCACCGTGTCGCGGCTGACCCGATGGAATTCCTTGAGCATGGCCAACCGATGTTCGGAGCTATCGATGTCTTGAAACAGATGCATGCAAAAAATGCAGTCGACCGCATTCTCTGGCAAGCCAATGTCGAAGGCCGAGCTTTGAAAAGTCTTGATCCGTTTGAGCAGACTCTGCGGATGGTGGGTCTGGGCGTGATTGAGCATGTCCTGCGACGGATCGGAGGCGAGGATCACGCGGTTCGCGTGCTCGGCCAACACTGGCCAGAAACGTCCGGCACCGCAAGCCACATCCAGAATCAAGCCTGGCTCGCCGGCGACCTTGAGCGCGCTGCGCACCAACTGCTCATCGCGCCAGAACGCCCAGCGACCCGCCAAGCCACGTGGTCGCGGCTGAAGACAGACGCGAGTGTGTTCCTGGTCGTAGCGCCGGGCGAACTCAAGCTCAATGGCTGATGGAGGTTGCGCAGACATGTGCAATGACTCTTGTTGGAGGAACTACAGGCCGCTGGTTAGCGGCCGGTGCGTAAAAAAGGTCGATACACTCACTTTTTAGCCAACACGCCGTCGGCCACCCCACGGCAACCCGCGAACATATCCAGCCCCTTGTCGTAGACCTTGCTGTTGACTGCCAGCAAGCCCAGCATCGAATGGAACAGGTTGTCCTGGCTCAACGGTTTGTCACGACTCTGTTGCAGGCACTGGGTGTCGACTGAGAACGACTTTTGATAGTTGTCGGAGAACCACGCCAGCATGGCTACGTGCTTCTGTTGTTCCGGCGCCAGCATGTACGGCGTGCCATGCAGGTACAGGTTGTATTCGCCAAGCGATTCACCATGATCCGACAGGTAAAGCATTGCGGTGTCCACTTTGCCCTGGTTTTTGCGCAGTAGATCAATCAGGGTCGACAGTACGTGGTCGGTGTAGACCAGCGTGTTGTCATAGCCGTTGACGATACTGTCGCGACTGCAATTGTTCAGCGCATTACTTTCACAGACCGGCGTGAAGCGTTCGAACTCCTTCGGATAGCGCTTGAAGTATTCAGGACCGTGGCTGCCCATCTGGTGCAAGACCAGAACAGTGTCTTTATTCAGGTTATCGATGAAGTGCTGCATACCTTGCAGGAGTATTTCGTCGCGGCATTCGCTGTCAGCGCACAACACCGGGTCCTTCAGATTGCTGACGTCATCCAGGGTGACCCTGTCGCACGTGCCTTTGCAGCCTGACTGATTGTCACGCCAGATCACGTCCAGACCGGCACGTTTGAGCACGTCCAACAGGCCCTCTTCATTCTTCGCCTTGCTGGCGTCGTAGTCCTTGCGGTTCATGTCCGAGAACATGCACGGCACCGAGACGGCCGTTTCCGTGCCGCAGGAGTGCACATCGGTATAGGCAATCAGGCCGGCTTCTTTATTCAGTTTGGGTGTGGTGTCGCGGGAATAACCGAGGATGCCGAAGTTCTCGGCCCGGGCACTTTCGCCAACGACCAATACCGTCAGGGATTTACGGCCATGGGCCTGCCATGATGCATCGCGTTGGGCATCTTCACCGATTTTCAAGAAGGGCTGTCGCGCGGAGACAACTTGCTCACGCAAATAACCGAACGAGGCACCGATGTAGTTGCTGGGCACCACCATCAGTCGCAGTTCATGGTGATTGCGAAACAGCGAGGACAAGCCTTGATAGTTGACCAGCGCGACACCTCCGATCACCGCAACCGAGGCGACAGTCACCAGCGCCTTACTCAACAGTTCACGGTGCCAGCGCCGATAATTGACCGGGGTTTTCCACAATAACCATGAAGGTAAAACACCGAGCAACACAATATAGGCCAGCAACTTCAACGACAGTAAGTCACGCACTTCGGTCGCGTTGGTTTGTGCAAAGTTACGTAGCATGCCGGTGTCAATCAGCACGCCATATTGGCTCATGAAATACGCAACACCGGCGCTGATCATGAACATCAATATCAACACCGGCTTCATCACGCGCCGGAACGCCATGAAAGTCAGCACAATGTTGAAGGCAGCCAGAACCATCGCGCCGAACGCGACGCGCATGACAAGACCCTTGCCATCGGATTCGGTGATTTCAAACAGGTGCTGCCAAAGGACTAAATTAAAGCCGGCTAGCAAGAAGGCACTGGCAATCAGTGTCACCCACTCGGGGCGCACGGGTTTGATTTTCAACATAATGATCGGTGGGTCCTGAAGAGAAGCGCCTTCGGCCAATGTGAAAAATTCATTGACCGAGGCGTCACTAACTGTAACCAGTCAACCATCAATTTTTTGTGAAAATCAAGCAATCGAATAGTTGGCTCAAGAATTCAACCCATTACTGCCTGTTTATTTGCGAAGGGTTCAGCCTTCGTTCAGGCCTGATGCAGATACCAGCGCCAGTCCTGCTCCCCTACCTCGCCCATGAACTGCCGGTATTCGGCGCGTTTCACCGCCAGGTACACGCCAAGGAATTCGTCGCCGAACGCCTCACGCGCCCAGGTCGACCCTTCCAGCGCGCGCAATGTGGTCAGCCAATCGGTCGGCAACAATTTCGTGGCCTGGGCGTATCCATTGCCCTGAACCGGTGCGCCAGGGTCGAGTTGCTCGCGAATACCGCGATGAATGCCGGCCAGGATCGCCGCGGCCGCCAGATACGGGTTGGCGTCGGCGCCACAGATGCGGTGTTCGATGTGCCGGGAGAATGCCGGCCCACCAGGCACGCGCAAACTCACGGTGCGGTTGTCCACGCCCCACGTGGCCGCGAGCGGCGCGTAACTGTTGGTCTGGAATCGACGGTAGGAATTGGCGTTCGGGCAGAACAGCAATAATGAATCGAGCAATGTGCCAAGCATGCCGCCCACCGCGTGTCTGAGCAGCGGCGTGCCGTCAGGGGCGTCGCTGGCGAACAGGTTGTTGCCCTCTTTGTCCGCGAGACTGACGTGCATGTGCATGCCGGTGCCCGCCAGATCATTGAACGGTTTGGCCATGAAGCAGGCCGTCATGCCGTGTTTGTGCGCCACGCCCTTGACCAGCCGTTTGTAGCGCACTGCTTCGTCCATCGCCTGCAGGGCGTCGGTGCGGTGTTCGAGAGTGATTTCCACCTGCCCCGGCGCGTATTCGGAAATCGCCGTGCGCGCAGGTATGCCCTGCAGTTTGCAGGCGCTGTAGAGGTCAGCCAGGAACGGCTCGATCTGCTCCAGCTCACGTAATCCGTAGACTTGAGTGCCGCGCGGCCGGCCGCCGTCGACATCCCGTGCCGGCTGCGGCCGACCGTTGCTGTCGCGCTGCTGATCCAGCAAATAAAACTCCAGCTCCGCCGCCATGACTGGGTAATAGCCGTCGGCCTGCAAGCCTTCGATCACTTTCGCCAGCAAATGTCGGGGGTCGGCAATCGTCGCGGGCAGGCCTTCCTTCGGGTGCATGCTGACCTGAACCGCCGCCGTAGGCATCAACCGCCAGGGCATGCGTGTCAGGCTGCCGCTGATCGGGTACGCCCGGCAATCGATATCGCCGACGTCCCAGACCAGGCCGGAGTTCTCGACGTCATCGCCATTGATGGTCAAGCCCAGGATGGTGCTCGGCAATGGCCGCCCGCTTTGGTAGACCGCCAACAGTTCATCGCGGTGCAACAACTTGCCCCGGGGCACACCGTTGTTGTCGAGGATGAATAGCTCGAACATCTCGATATCCGGGTTCTGTTCGAGAAAGGTCAGGGCTTCTTGCTGGGGAGCGAAGGAATTCGTGGCACAACTCATGGGGATTCTCTTTTTCCGCGTCAGGCGAACGCGCAGGCGTTGCCGGTAAGATCCCGGCGCACAGCGCGGGACCCGTAGGAACAAATCAACGGGAAAGGCAGGAATCCGGTGGACGCGCGTGACGACAGTGCCACAGCGCCCAGAAGGCTAATTCGGAGGGAAGTGCGACGGGACAACCGTCCATAGAGAGAACCGAAGAAAACAGATGAGTCGCAGCCTCACACGGCAGCTCAGGTCGTTAAATCGGGATTTGAAGAACTTTGGGTGCAGCTTGGCTAAACATTCAATTCCCAAATCACCCCAAATCCCCTGTGGGAGCGAGCCTGCTCGCGATTGCGGACTGACATTCAACATTAATGGCGACTGATACACCGTAATCGCGAGCAGGCTCGCTCCCACAGGGGATTTGTGGCACGGCCTGGTTATTTAATTTTTAAATACATCCAAGGATTATCTGATTTGCCGCCTTCAGGCCTCGCGCGCTTAATCGGCACCTGATTATCCAAGGTCCGATTGATGGAAAACGTTCGCGCCACTGCCACTGCCCGCCCTGCCCTCTGGCTGATGGTCAGCATCATTCTCGTCGCCCTGAACCTGCGCCCCTCGATGGCTGCTGTCGGGCCGTTGCTGTCGTCCATTCGCGCAGACATCCCGTTGAGTTTCAGCCTGGCCTCGCTGCTGACGATGCTGCCGGTCATGGCGATGGGGCTGGCAATGTTCTTCGGCCTGCGGGTCAGTCAACGACTCGGAGAACAGCGCACCGTGGTGATCTCGCTGGTGATCATTGGCCTGGCCACGGTGTCGCGACTGTTCGTCGACTCAGCTGTCGAACTGATCCTCAGCGCCATGCTCGCCGGCATTGGCATTGCGCTGATCCAGGCACTGATGCCGGCGCTGATCAAATCCCGTTTCAGCGACAACGTCGCCGTGTGCATGGGGCTCTACGTGACGTCGATCATGGGTGGCGCGGCGATGGCGGCATCGTTTGCCCCGCTGGCGATGACCCGCACCGGCAGTTGGCGTGTGGGGCTGGCCATCTGGGCGGCACTGGCGGTGGTCGCGTTGCTGTTCTGGGCGGCGGGACGATCGGGAACGCCGACACGCAATGCGCCAGCGCCACGCAAGGAATCTTTCTTCGCCAATTCCCGCGCCTGGTTGCTCGCGATCTTCTTCGGCTTGGGCACTGCGTCCTACACCTGTGTGTTGGCCTGGCTGGCACCGTACTACGTTGAAAAAGGCTGGAGCGAACAAGACGCCGGTTTGTTGCTGGGCTTTTTGACGGCCATGGAAGTGGTGTCCGGGCTGATCACTCCGGCCATCGCCAACCGCAGCCGCGACCGGCGCCGGGTGCTGGTGGTGTTACTGGCGCTGATCATCGCCGGTTTCTGCGGGCTGATTCTCGGCCCGCTGCACTTGAGCTTGCTGTGGCCGTGCCTGTTGGGACTGGGCATTGGCGGACTGTTCCCGATGAGCCTGATTGTGTCGCTGGACCATCTCGACAACCCGCAACGCGCCGGCGGACTCACAGCCTTCGTACAAGGCATCGGCTACCTGATCGCCGGCCTCTCGCCCCTGATGGCCGGGATGGTCCGCGATCGACTGGGCAGCTTCGAATGGGCCTGGTGGTGCCTGACCGGCGTCATGGCGCTGATGATCCTGATAGTGTTGCGCTTCAATCCGCGACATTACGCCCGGCACATCCACTGACGCGGAATCCACCATGGGACCTTCGGGAACATCGCGTAAGTCGTGTTCGGAACATTTTCTGTCCCACAACTGACTGTGAAACTTCCTACGGGGCATTCTCCTGGCACCATCGTTCCGTTAGGATCTTTCGCACAAGTTTGCGCACTGTCAGCGCAAGGAGCACAGCGAGACAGAACGGATGCTGAACAGTAACTTGCTAAGAAAGCTCGACATGCAGGACCTCATGGTGTTTGTCGCCGTGTATGAGCAAAGCAGCGTCACCGGTGTGTCAGAGGCGCTTTGCGTCAGTCAGTCCACCGTCAGTTACTGCCTGAAAAAACTGCGGACCAGTTTTGAAGACGAGTTGTTCATCAACACCCGCACGGGCATGCGCCCCACCTACAAAGCCGGCACCATGTACGCACATGTGCTGAAAATCCTCGAAAGCATCAACTTGTGCCATGCCGGCGCCCAGACGTTTGACCCGACCTTGCAACCGGTGACGTTCAACCTCTGCGCACCGGAATATTTCGAGCAGTTGATCCTGCCACGGCTGTTGAAAAGCTTTGATTTCGCCGACCTGCCGGTGATGGTCAACATGCACAAGTTCGAAACCGACATCCCGGCTGAAGAATTGCGCGAGGGTAGCCTCGACCTGGTGATTTGCTTCGGTCCCCACTTTCATCGAAGCCACAGTGACTTCAAATCCCGACAACTGCTGGAAGATGATCTGGTCTGCGTCTTCGACAAACGCGCTACGCCATTGCAGCCGCGTTTAAGCTTGCAAGCTTTTGTCGAGCGTCGGCATGTGTTCCCCACCCCGTGGACCTCCACAACCAACATGGTCGACGGCTGGCTGGCACAACAGGCGCACAAACGGCAGATTGTCGCGCGCGCCAACAGCTACAGCGCGGCACTGAAGATGATCACCGGCACCGACTTCATCCTGACCCTGCCCCGCCGTGTCCAGCAATTGCTGGCCAACGAGGCGATTTTCAATCACTGCGAAGCGCCCAACGGCTTGCCGGGATTCACCCTGGACATGCTGTGGAGCCAAGGCGCCGATCAGGACAGCGCCAATACATGGCTGCGCGAGCAAGTGATCAAGGCCTGTGCCGAGCAGGAAATGGCCTGAAACTCAGTGGCCGATGGCCGTCTTGGTGTAGGACTCTCGATCGATGTCGAGGATCTCCACGCACACCTGGACTTCAACATCGGTCGGCCATTCACACAGGTCCTGGACCACGGCCAGCAGACTTTCGGACAACTGCTTTTTGATCTGCGGCGAGCGACCGCTCAACAACGCCAGCTTCACATGCACGAATGCCCGCTCGGCCAATGCGGTCCCGACCTTGAACGTCTCGACCTTCACTGCGCGACTCTTGATGTCGAACTCCGCAGCAAACTGACCGGAACCCACCAACGTATTGTTGAGCCGGATCAACGCCAGGTCGGCATTCAGTCCGGGCAGGTTGGCGGTGTATTCCATGTGCAGGTGGGGCATGGTTTGGCTCCTGAAATGTGCTGGAAAGGTCCTACGTATATAACACGGCGTTGTCTTGTTCACTGGGACTACGGCACCACGGTGCGCTCACTCATGAACGCCTCCAGCCTCGAACGCAACCAGCGTTCGGCCGGGTCGGTATCGACGTGGCTGAGCCAGACCATCGACAGGTCCAGCGTCGGGGTCTTGAACGGAAAGGGTTCTTTGAACAACTGACCGGACGCGGCCATCGCCTCGGCGGCGTAATCCGGCAGGCTGGCGATCAGGTCGGTGCCGGCAAGCAAAGCCGGCAGCGAGCTGTATTGCGGCACCGAAAGCACGACCTGTCGCGTGCGGCCAATCTCCGCCAGCCATTCATCGGCGTAGCCACTGATATTGGCCGTGTGTGACACCAATACGTGTGGCCGTGCGCAATATTCATCGAGGGTCAGCGGCGTGTCGGACGCATCGGCGCGCAAAATGTACGGCTGGATGTGCCGCAACAGCTTGCGCTTGGCATTGGCCGGCAAGCCGCGGGTCTGGCTGATACCGACGGTGATGTCGCCGGACGCCAGCAAGTCGGGAATACGCCAGTAATCGACATGCTGAACCACGAATACCACCTTGGGCGCCTCCTGGCGCAAGGCCCGTAGCAGCGGTGGCAGCAGGCCGAACTCGACGTCGTCCGACAAACCGATGCGAAAGGTCATGGTGCTGCTGGCCGGGTCGAAGTCATGGGTCAGGCTCAACGCCACCGACAATGAATCCAGCGCCGGCGACAAGTGCAGGATGATTTCCTCGGCCCGCGCCGTCGGTTCCATGCGATGACCGACCCGAATGAACAGCGGATCGTTGAACATCGTGCGCAAACGGTTGAGTGCGGCACTGATGGTCGGCTGGCCAAGAAACAACTTCTCTGCCACCCGCGTCACGTTGCGTTCGAGCATCAACGTTTCGAACACCACCATCAGGTTGATGTCAGCCTTGCGCAGTTCATTGCGATTCATTCGTTGTCCCCGGTCCCTGATACTTGGGGCAGTGTAGAAAGGCCCGAGGAAGGCGTCTACGTGCAGCCCCCCTTAATTGACCGTCAACGTCTTCAAGCCGAGCGCCAGTTGCCGAACGTCCGGACCGAGCCCGAACTGTTTTGGGCTGACGGCATCAGCGAACTGCATTTGCAGCCTCAAGACTCCCTGACTCGATACCCGCTCTTGCATCTCGGCAGTGAGGGGAATCTCGATGAGGTTGCCATCGGCCTGCTCAAGCTGGGCGGTGATGGCCGGCATGTCATTGATGCTGATGACGACACGCTGACGCTCATGGCCAGGAGGGAGAAACGCCGTGGCTTCCAGACGCAGCGAATGCACGGGCGCCAGAACCCGGAACATCACTTCGGCGTCCGGACTTTTCGACCAGGTGCCCCAGGGTTCGGTCTCGGACCAGCCTTTGGCCAGTAGCCTGCCACCCAGGCTGGCGTCATTGAACAGCGTTTTTTGTCCGGGCTCGATAGCGGGAACCAGCTCCAGCGGATCGATCTGCGAGGCCGCCTGCAAGCACGTGCCACACTGTTTCCACCCCGGAGCCAGCACTGTGAAGCCGTCAATCCTGGCGAAGAGGTCCTTTTGGGTATCGACGTTTCTCACCGACTGGATCAGCGCACGCTCGTCGAGCAGGTACAACGAGTCGGCGTCATACTTGCCCGACGCCATGGCCCGAGCCGTTTCCTGCTCGGATTCAATCCAGCTGGCGGTGTCCATCCGGCCAAGGTAAACGGCATTCGTCGCCAGGCCATGGGCACCGGCAAAATCGGCCACCGCCATCCACTTCGGGGACAGGTTCTGCGGAACAATCCAGCGAATCTTGCGGTAATGGGCCGCAGCGCTTTCCCAGAACGGATCGACCATGGGCGATGCCCATTTCGACGCCGGCGCCACCATCAATTGCTTGCGAACCCCTACCCAGCCGGCATGGGTGTCCAGCACCTGGATCAGCAGCGCCAGTGACAGCAGACTCAAGGCTGTGCGCGGCGTGTTGGCGCGAATGACCAGGAAAATGATGGCGATGATGATTGCGTAGTACACCGGCCAGAACATTCGTCCTGAAGCCCTGAAAATATTGGCCACCGAAATCACCCACGCTGGCAGTGGATAGGTCCATTCGAGTGAGCCGAGCGCCACATTATTCGAGATCGAGAACAGGCTCAGCCCCACCAGCGCCGCCACCAAAATGGGTCGGTGCCCCAATCGCCGGGCAAAACCGGTGTTGCCTTGAAGCAGTCCCACCAGCGCACAAATCCCCAGGGTGATCAGCCCGAGCCCCAGAAAGAGAAACCCTTCACCGTCACCGTACCCTTGAACACCGGGTATATCTTTCAGGATGTAGGACCACTGCCCGGACCAATTGCCCGGATCGATCAGCGACAGCAGGTTCATGGCGTACATACCAAAACCATCGGATACCGCGCCGCCGCCCACCGAAAAATAGCCCGCCTGCCAGCAACAAAAACTGACCAGTGAAAACAGCCCGATCAATTCAATGGCCGCAGACTGTAACGTCAGTTTTTTCCTGAAGTAGCCGGCTGCGAGGTCTGCGATCCAGATCGCGGCAACCATTGCCAGAAAGTACGCATGGACCAACGCAGCCAACGCCAGCAATGAGCCCCAAGCCAATCGTCGATGGCGCAATTGCGGATGCAGGCCCAGGTACAACGAGGCCAGCACCAGAAAATGCCCGCCCAGGGACAAATGGAACGGCAGGCGCATGAGCATCGGCGGAGCAAAGAGAAACAACGCTGTGCTCACCGCGCGCACAGCGACATGAGAGGTCATCAGCCCCACCACTTTCCACGCGAACCACGCCTGCAAAACGAAGCACGCCAGGAACCACAGGCCGAAATACTGGAAAGGCGTCGGTAAAAGCGAGGCGAACGGTTTGAACACAAAGGCCAGCAGCGGATTGGAATCAGAAAAGATGATGCCGTTGCCCAACTCCAGTCCGTAGGAAGGGTTAAGTCCTATCGGAAAAGTCCACGGCGACTGCCGGAAAAAAACCCACCCCAGGTAATGCGTCGCCGGGTCTCCGTTGCCCAGCCACGCAATGTTCTGCGGATTGAGCGCCCGAGGTCCGATGACAATGAAAAAGGCCATGACACCGATCAACAATGGCAACAGGTTGATCGCCAGGCGTTTGACTGAGTCGGTCATCGGTACGTCCAGAAGTTATGCAATACAAAGGTGAAGGCCGGAATGGTCAGCGCCACCGCGCAAATACCCAGCAAATAATGCAAACCAGCCATTTGCGCGGCCCAGGCCACCAGCATCGCCAGGAGAAAACCGGCGCCCGATACCATCATGAAACGCAGCAACGTTCGGCCGTGCAGCCGCGCGGAAAAGCTCCAGGTGGTATTGATCAGGTAGGACACAACGGTCGCCACGGCAAATGCGACGCCATTGGCAATGGGCGGTAATGGCGCTACATAGTTGATGAACAACACGGCCACCAGCGCATGCAAAGCCGTGACGAACAACCCGGTCACGGCAAAACGCAGCCCGCGCTGGATCAAGGCGGATCTTTCGGCTGACGTCACGGCTTTTGCGCCAGGACAAACACCGTCAACCCGGCCAGGCGATTCGCGCCCATGAACGGCAGCTCGACGCTGCACAGCGTCTTCAACATCGTATTCACCAGTGGATGGTGCTGCTTGAGTTGCGAGCGCGGTGGCGACGGTTGTGCACCTTTGGGCAACAAGCGCAGGGCAGCCGCGATCGGGAACACCAGGCCGAAGTAGTAGGTGCCCTGCTTCACGGTCAAACCGGTATTGCGGACGACCGCTTCCAGTTGCGCAAGGGTATAGCGACGCTTGTGTTCGAGAAAGTCGTCGTGCCCGCTCCAGAGAAACTGAAACGCCGGCACGGTTATCAGGAAACGGCTGCCGGACGGCACCTTATCGACATAGGCCTTGAGGAGTCCGACGTCGTCATCGACATGCTCCAGCACGTCCATCAGTAACACCAGGTCGGCGTCCACTGCGTCGATACTGCGACGGTAATGCACCGGTTTACCGCCGGTTGTGGCGTCGGAATCGGCGTCATAGCTGATGTCCACGCACCACGCCTCACTCGCCGATGAATGAGTCAGCAGATGCCGGGAAAAGAACCCCGAACCGGCGCCCACGTCGAGAATTCGTTTGTACGGCGTAGTGCCCAGCAACCGCATGGTCGCTGCGGCCTTGGAGGCGTAATACCAATGCTGATCGATGCTTGAACCGAGGATGTCGGTTTCCTTGAGATCCATGGTTCAGTCCTTGGGATCATAGACACGCCGCACCAGATATACCGGGCGACGTTTTGACTCGATGTAGGTTCGCCCCAGGTATTCACCCAGCACCCCGATGCCGATCAATTGCAGGCCGCCCAGAAAAGTGACGGCAACCATCAGCGAGGCATAACCCGGCAGATCAACCCCGGAGATCAGGGTGCGCAGCACAATAAAGATGGCGAACGAAAAAGAGATCAGTGAAACGAACAGCCCCAGATACGTCCAGATGCGCAGCGGCTCCGTGCTGAAACTGGTGATGCCCTCGAGGGCGAAATTCCACAAGCGCCAACCGTTGAACTTGGTCGTCCCGGCCACACGTTCCGGTCGCTCATAGTCCACGTAAGTGCTGCGAAACCCGACCCAGGCGAACAGGCCTTTCATGAATCGCCGCGACTCCGGCAACGTTTGCAAGGCATCGACCACGCAACGGTCCATCAGCCGGAAATCACCGACGTTTTCCGGCAGGTGTTGTTCGGCAATTCTGTTGTGCAGACGGTAAAACCAGTTGGCCGAGGTTTGCTTGGCCCAGGAGTCGGTCTTGCGACTCACACGGTGGCCCAGCACCACTTCATAGCCTTCGCGCCAACGGGCGATCATTTCAAGGATGACTTCGGGCGGGTCCTGCAAATCGGCATCGATCGGCACCACGGCCTGGCCAGTCGCCGTCTGCAAACCGGCGGTCAAGGCCGCTTCCTTGCCGAAATTGCGACTCAGGTCGACGATACGAATGCGCGAGTCGCTCTTCTGTCGCTCCAGCAACACCTCCAGCGTTGTGTCAGTGCTGCCGTCATTGACGAACACGATCTCCAGCGCGATCAGCGCCTGATCCTTGAAGACGTCAGTGATCCGCGCGATGAATACATCAAGCGTCGCGGCTTCATTGAAGACCGGGATGACAAGCGAAAGCGCCAAAGGCCCGGTCAGTTGCGGTCCGTGCTGATGAGTCAATTGATTGCTCTTTTTTATAGTGATTTTTCTACAATCCGGGGTCGACGGCAGATGTTCGACACCGAGAGCCGAATCGTATTAAGCAGGACCGGGAGTGGTGATGCAAGGGCGAAACTGCGGGGGTTCTGGCCATTCATTCGTGGCCGGTTACGCCGTAGGAAAAGCCTTCAAACTATTGGAAACACATGCTTGATGGCCAAAAAATCCTGCTCCGCTAGGCTTGCTTCGATGCGCCACACAGGTTGTCGCAATAACTCATCGCAGGGAGCGAGCAGTATGTATTTCGAGATTTATAGACAATCCAAAGGCACCCCGAGCACCGGAAAAGGCCAATGGCGCTGGCGCCTGAGGGCCGGGAATCACGAGACGATCGCCAGTGGCGAATCGTATGTGAACAAGGCGGATTGCCTGCACGTCATCGGGTTGATCAAGGGGGTTGAGTGTGAAACGCCGGTGAAAGAAATCTAAGGTTGAATTCACTGGCCCTATCGCGGGCAAGCCCACTCCCACAGGGATCTACTGGGGCCACACAATCGTGTGTTCATCCAAGATTCCTGTGGGAGCGGGCTTGCCCGCGATAGGGCCCGAAAAAACACCATCAAACTATGGCCAAAAGCCTCCTTCAACGGGGCAACGGATACAACGCTTCATCAAACTGCGCCAACCGCGGAAACTGCATCGGCTGGTCATCACTCAAGTGCTCAAGACGCTCCTGATACCCCACCAGGAAATCCTTGCGCGCTTCGTCGCTGATGTACGGCACATGCCACGCCACGAACGGTTCCAGCACATCAAAACCGACATACGCCAGCGTGCCGCGCAGAATCGGGCGCAGCATGTCTTCCAGCGGACCATGAATCGCGCCGTCACCGAACATATGCTCGCGTCCGCCCAGGGTCACCGACACCAGCGCCTTCTTGCCGCTCAATCCGCCCTGATCGTAAAAACGTTTACCGCCGTAGCAGACACCGGATACCAGCACCCGATCAATCCAGCCCTTGAGCATGGCCGGTGCAGAGAACCAGAAAATCGGAAAATTGAGGATCAACAGGTCCGCCCATAACAGTTTGTCGAGCTCCTGCTGGATGTCCGGCGCCAGTGACTGGCTCTTCACCCCCAGACGTTGCTCCAGCGCATACACCAGGTACTCCGGGTTTTCCCGCGACGAAAAATCATCGGCGCTGGCCACCGGGTTCCAGTTCATCGCATACAGGTCGCTGACCTGTACCTCATGCCCCTGAGCTTCCAGGGTCGTGACAGCCTGGTCACGCAAGGCGGCAGTAAAGGATTTCGGCTCCGGGTGAGCGTGGACAATCAGTACTTTCATGACAATTCCTTAAACGTTTACAAGTGTGGAGTTTGAAGAAGGTAACGCGCGCGATGCCAGTAACCGGTCGAGCCAGTCCGGGTCCATCTGCGGTTCGGATGAAAACAACAGCCCGGTGTAATCCTGATGCGGTGGCGTGAAAATGGCGCTGCGCGGTGAGTAATGAATGACCGGTTTGAAACCACGTAAAACACCGGGCCAAGGCCCGGTGCGCAGATCGTTTGAATCGTCAACGGTCACACCTGGATCGCCTTCACTTCAACAAACTCGTTGAGCCCTTCTTCGCCCCATTCACGGCCATTGCCCGATTGTTTGTAGCCACCGAACGGCGCCTGATAATTGAACGCCGCACCGTTGAGGAAGCACTGCCCGGCGCGCAGCCGGCGCCCCAACTGCAAGGCACGCTCAGGGCTGCCGGCCCACACGCCGCTGGACAAACCGAACGGTGAATCGTTGGCGATCTGGATTGCCTGCGCTTCATCGGCATAAGGAATCAGGCACAGCACCGGGCCGAAGATTTCTTCCTGAGCGATGCGCATACGGTTGTCGACGTCGGCGAACAACGTCGGGCTGACGTAGTAACCGCGTTCGTATTCGTCAGCGATGTCGCCGCCACACACCAGGCGTGCGCCTTCCTGTTGACCGACCTGAATGTAGTCGCGCACGGTGCGCCGTTGTGCTGCCGAACACATCGGCCCGAGAAAACTTTGCGGGTCCAGCGGATCGCCCATGCGCAGGCTTCGGGTTTCGGCGATGGCCAGTTCCACGGCCTCGACGTAACGACTGGCGGGCAACAACATGCGGGTCAGCGCGGTGCAGGTTTGGCCTGAGTTGATCATCACGTCCTGCACGCCGTAGCGCACGGCGGCGGCCAGGTCGGCGTCCTCGGCGATCAACAACGGTGACTTGCCGCCCAGCTCCAGGCACACGCGCTTGACCGAAGGCGCCGCCGCTTGCGCCACGCGAACCCCGGCACCGGTGGAGCCGGTAAACGACACCATGTCCACGTCCGGGTGTTTGGCCAGCGCTTCGCCGACCTTCGAACCAGGTCCACTGACCAGATTGAAAACGCCGGCCGGCAAGCCGATTGCCTCGATCATCTGTGCCAGCAAAAAGGCGTGCAGCGGAGTTTCCTGGCTCGGCTTGACCACCACGGTGCAGCCGGCGGCCAGCGCCGGGGCGAGCTTGCCGATCAGTTGATGCAGCGGGTAGTTCCACGGATTGATGAACGCGCAAACGCCGACCGCTTCGCGAATGATCAGCGAGTTGCCGACTTCGCGCACTTCGTCCATCAGGCCTGCCAGTTCGACGTACTGCTCAAGTCCGAGGATCGGCCCGTCGACTTGCACCGAACGGCACCATTGCACCGGCATTCCCAGTTCAGCGGTGATGACTGCGGCCATCTCGTCGGCCCGCACGCGCAACTGCTCGGCAAGTGCGCGGATGTAGCCGGCGCGCACACTTGATGGCGTGCGCGACCAAGGACCGAAAGCACGGCGTGCGGCGGCCACCGCGTTGTCGACATCGCGCTCATCGCCCAAGGGCACCGAACCGGTCACTTCTTCAGTGGCCGGGTTGATCACCTCGGCGATGCCCTGCCCCGACGGGGTTTGCCAGCGGCCATCGATAAACAGCATCTTGTGGTTATGCATAGACCTGGGCCTCCAGCAATTCAGTGGCGCAACGGGTGATGCGCTGGCAAGCGTCACGTAACGGCTCCTCACCCAACACCAGGCCCAGACGGATGTGCCCGGCGGCGCTCGGACCGAACGCTTCACCGGCCAACACGGACACGCCGTGACGGTCGAGCAAGCGGTCGGCAAACGCTTGGGCGCTGAGACCGGTGTCGCGGATATCGACCATCACGAACATCCCGCCATCGGGTTTCAACGCGCGCACACCGGGGCAATCGGCCAGGGATTCGCACACCAGATCACGGCGCTGGCGATAGGCTTCGCGCATCGCCTCAAGCTCCGGCAGATTGCTTTCGAGCGCGACCACCGCGGCGTCCTGAACAAAGTCCGGCAAACCGTAAAGCATGCACAGCGCGAGATTTTCCAGGTGCGCGGCCAAGGATGGCGGCGCAATCGACCAGCCGATTCGCCAACCGGTCATGGCGTGGGATTTCGACAGGCTGTTAAGCGTCGCGGTGCGCTCGGCCATGCCCGGCAAACTCGCCGGGCTGACGTGTTCGCCGTCGAACAGCAACTCGCTGTAGACCTCATCGGAAATCAGCCACAGGTCGTGGGCGATGCACAACTTCGACAACGCGAGCCAGGTGTCGCGCGACAAACTGGCGCCCGAAGGATTGTGTGGACTGTTCAGCGCCAGCGCCCGAGTGCGCGACGTGATGCGCGCGGCGACGTCTTCGGGCAGCACCCGGAAGCCGTTCTCGGAGCGTACCGGCACCGGAACCACCAACGCGCCGCACGCACCGAACACCGCTTCATAGGTCACGTACATCGGCTCGGCGACGAGCACTTCATCGCCTGGATTGAGCACGCATTGGGCGACGCAGAACAACGCACATTGCGCGCCGGCCAGCACCGTGACCTGATCCGCCGAGACCTGCTGGCCGCTGCGTTGGCCGTAATGCCGGGCGATGCTTTCACGCAACGCACGCTTGCCACGCACGTCGGCGTAGTGGGTGTTGCCCGCCAACAAGCTGTCGATGGCGGCCTGCACAATCGGCACTGGCGTGTCGAAATCCGGGTCGCCGACCGACAACAGCAAAATGTCTTCACCCTGTTCCTGCAACGCCAGGGCGCGGTAATGGATGTCCCACGCGGCGGCACCATCACCGGCGATACGTTGAGTCAGATCGGAAAAGCGCATGGCGATACCTCAGCCGGAAATTGAAAGTCAGTGCGCGCACGCATGCTTGAGTTCGATCAGGGTCACGCCGTTGCGCTTGAAGCCGTGGCGCAAGTCGGTTTGCAACTCGGCCAGGCTTTGCGGCTGGCTCACGGTGCAACCGAAGGCGCGACCGAGGGCAGCGAAATCCGGGTTGCGCGGCAGCACGCCAATCGGCTCGATATCGAGGCCAAGCATGTCGTCGCGGATCTGCCCGAGCGCGTCGTTGTTCCACAGCAACACCACCAGCGGGCTGTCCAGCTCTTCGACGGCGGTGGCCAGTTCCTGCGCGGTGTAAAGGAAACCGCCATCGCCCACCAGCACCAGCCCCGGCCGTTGCGGCGCGCCGAACTTAGCGCCGATGCCGGCCGGCAAGCCATAACCCAACGTGCCGTAGCCGGTCGGGTGCAACCAGCTGCGAGGCGCCAGGCTGTTGAAGGCGTAGTTGCCGGTGTAGGCCAGTTGAGTCATGTCAGTGCTGATGAACGCGTTGTCCGGCAGTTCGGCGGCAATTCGTTCGAGAATCGCCTGATGGATCGACTGCAACGGGCCGTGACTGTTTTTCACCGCTTCACGCAGTTTGGCGACGGACGCGGTCGCTGCGCTGGCGTCACGAGCTGAGAAAGACAACCGCTCCAGCAGACCGGCCAGGGTTTGCTGTGCATCGCCGTGCAACGCCACTGCGCAGGGATAGAAGTCGTTGAACTTGCGCGGATCAATGTCGACGCGCAGCAGCTGTGCAGTCAGCGGCAGGCGCTCGGTCCAGAAATCGGTGTCGGCCATTTCAGTGCCCACGGCCAGCACCACATCGGCCTCTGCGATCAATTGCCAGCCGGGTTCCACGCACAGAGTCGAACCGGCGTTCAGCGGTGCGTCAGGCGCCAACAGGCCTTTGCCGGCGACGCTGGTGAACAGCGGCGCGGCGAGTCGGGTGCTGATTTCTTGCAAGGCGTGTTGCGCATTCAACGCACCGCCACCGGCAATGATCATCGGCCGTTTAGCGTTTTGCAGTTTGCTCGCGGCTTCATCCAGCGCGGCACTTGAGGCGGCGCCACGGCTTGGGCGACGCACCACGTCGTTGCTCCAGTCGCGACTGACTTTCGCCGACAGCACGTCGAGCGGCACCGAGATGTGCACCGGACGCGGACGCTCGCTGTCGAACACCGCGTAGGCGCGGGCGATCAATTCAGGCAAGTCGTCTGTGCTCAGCGCGACCGCCGAGAACGCCGTGATCGGCGCGGTCATGGCGCGCTGATCCTGGGTTTCGTGCAGGCAACCCCAGCCCTTGCCGAGGCTGGCCGTGTGGTTGACGCTGGAAATCACCAGCATCGGAATCGAGTCGGCATACGCCTGGCCGATACCGGTCGCGGCATTGGTCACACCGGGGCCGGTGATGATGAAGCACACGCCCGGTTTGCCACTGACGCGCGCATAGCCGTCGGCCATGAAACTCGCGCCTTGCTCGTGACGGGTCAGCACGTGGCGGATGCCGCTGCCAGGCAGGCCGCGATACAGTTCCAGCGTGTGCACGCCGGGAATACCGAACACGGTGTCGACGCCGTAGTTGGCCAACAGACGCACCAGGGCCTGGCCGCCGGTCAATGTTGTGGTTTGCATGTTCACTTCCTCACTCGTGGCCGAGGCGAATCAACGCATCGACCGCAGTCGTGCCATGGGCACCGACCAACAATGGGTTCACATCGAGTTCAAGCAATTGCCCGGCGTTCTCGCAGGCGTAATCGGCCACCGCACGGATCGCCGCGACCAGCGCGTCCGGGTCCGCACTTTCGCGACCGCGAAAACCTTGCAGCAACGCCGCACTGCGCAGGCTCGACACGGCATTGCGAATGGCACCGTCGGTGGTCGGCAACAGCAGGCTGCGACTGTCCTTGAGCAACTCCACCAGAATCCCACCGGCACCAATCACCAGCGCCAGGCCGAAGTCGTTTTCGCGCTTGATGCCGACGATCAATTCAGCCAAGGGCGGTGTCGCCATCGGCTCCAGCAGGACCTGATCGAACGGCACCTGTGGTGCGTACGCGGCAATGCTGGCGCGCATTTTTGTCAGCGCCGCGCTCAGGGCCGCTTCATCTTTGAGATTCAACGCCACGGCGCCGGCTTCGGTTTTGTGCGGCAGTTGCGCACTCACCGCTTTGAGCACCAACGGATAACCCAGGGCCTTGGCATCGGCCAGCGCCTTTTCCGGGGTGCTCAACACGCCGTTGGGCGTCGGCAGGCCAAAGGCGCGCAAGGCTGTTTTCGAATCCCACTCGTTGAGCAAACGACCTTCACCGACCAACGCTTGCGGACAAAGCGGCACCAGCGCCGATTCACCGAGCGCCAGCAACGCCTGGCGATTGCGTTGATAGCCAGCGATCCGGCCCCACGCGGCCAAGCCGTCTTCGACACCTTGCAGCGCCGCCACGCCTTGGGCATGCAAGCGTTCGCGAGCGTGGGCCGGCAGCAGTTCCGGGAACGCCGAGGTGACAAAACCGGTCTTGCCGTGCCGGACCAGGGCGGCGCAGTAAAGCTCCAGCAGCAGGTCGCATTCCTTGCGTTCGCCGGTGTATTCCGACGGGTAATCGAGCACCAGCATCGCCGCATCCGCTTCGGTGCGCAGGGCGCTGTCGAGCATACGGTTCAGGGCCTCGCCGTCACCCCAGATCGCGGTGGTGAAATCCAGCGGATTGACCAGATTGGCGTAGCTCGGCAGCACCTGCGCGAGTTCTTCACGCTGACCTTCGTCGAGTTTGGGCAAGCTCAGTTCGTTGCGTTCGGCGTAGTCAGCAATCAGCCCGGCGTCACCGCCGGAACAGGCCAGCGCGATCAGGCTGTTGCCCGACGGTAGCTTGCCGCACGCTGCCGCTTTCAGGGTTTCGACAAAGCTCACCGGGCCGCTGACGCGGATCACGCCGAGACGCGCAAACAGACTGTCGTACAGAGCGTCCGAACCCGACAGCGAGCTGGTGTGACTGAGCGCCAACTCGGCACCAATCTGCGACACGCCGGTTTTCAGGGCGATGATCGGGATGCCCTTTTCCAGCGCTTTGTGCGCGGCGCGCGCGAAACCCGGAACATTCTTCAAACCTTCGAGGTGCAAGCCGATGGCCGTGACGCGAGGCTCATCAAGCAACACGTCCATCAATTCGGCGATGCCCAGTTGCGCCTGGTTGCCGACCGACGCCATGTAGGCCACCGGCAGCGAGCGGTCACTCATCGACAGGTTGTAGGCAAAGTTGCCGCTCTGGGTCAGCACCGCGACGCCCTTCTCCACCGCTTTGCCGCCATGGGCCACCGGCCACAACGCGGCGCTGTGCAGGTAGTCGAGCAAGCCGTAGCAGTTGGGGCCGAGCAGCGCCATGCTGCCGGCGGCATTGAGCAACTGCTGCTGCAACGCCAGGCCTTCGGCGCCGGTTTCAGCGAAGCCTGAGGCGTAGCAAATGGTGCCGCCCGCGCCCTTCGCGGCCAGTTCGGCGACGCAGGTCAGGGTCAGCTCGCGGTTGGTCGCGATGAACACCGCGTCCGGACCACACGGCAACTCGGCGATGCTGCGCACACACGGCACACCTTCAAGGTTGTCGTGTTGCGGATTGACCAGCCACATCTGCCCAAGGTATCCACCTTCGGCGCAGCGCTTGAGCGCCCGGGCCATGCTGCGGCCACCGACAAACGCCAGGTTGCGTGGCGCGAGCAGGCGTTTGAGGTTGTCACGAATCATCTGCGACATGGGAAATCTCCAGACCGGTCAGCGCAACAGCGGCCGCAGCAATTCACGGGAAATGATGTGGCGCTGGATCTCCGACGTGCCTTCCCAGACCCGCTCGATCCGCGCGTTGCGCCAGATGCGTTCCACGGGACATTCATCCATCAGGCCCATGCCGCCAAAGATCTGCACCGCCTCATCGGCGACCTTGCCGAGCACTTCACTGGCGAACAGCTTGGCCATGCCAGCCTCGCCATCGGTCATGCTGCCCTGGTCCATTTTCCAGGCGGTGTGCAGGGTCAGCAGTTCAGCGGCGCGAATCTGCGTGACCATGTCGGCGAGCTTGAACGAGATGCCCTGATAGGTGCCGATCGGTTGGCCGAATTGCTTGCGATCCGCCGCCCATTGCAGCGACACGTCGAGCGCACGTTGCGCCTGGCCGACACAATTGGCGGCGACCATTACGCGCCCGGCAGTGAGCCAGGCGTTGGCCACGTCCCAGCCCTTGCCGACCTCGCCCAACACTTTGTTGGCCGGCACGCGGCAGTCATCGAAGAACATCTCAAAGGTGTGGTAACCACGGTTGCTCACGCACTTGGGACCACGGCGAATGGTCATGCCTGGCGTGTCGCGGTCGACCAGGAACGAGGTCACGGCGTTGCGCTGTTTGCCGTTGTGCTCGTAGGTGTCGGTGACGGCGAAAACGATGGCGAAATCGGCGTGCCCGGCGTGGCTGATGAAGTGCTTGCTGCCATTCAGAACGAAGTCATCGCCGTCGCGCACGGCGCGGGTCTTGATCGCGTTGGCATCGGAACCGGCGCCCGGCTCGGTCAGCGCGAAGCAATCGATTTTCTCGCCCTGGATGCACGGCAACAGATAGTCCTTGATCTGATCGCCGGTGCAGGCCATGAGGATTTTCGACGGCCGCGCGACGAACACATGCAGCGCCCATGAAACCTTCGACAGCTCACGCTCGATCAGCGCCTGGGACACATAATCCAGACCACCACCGCCCACTTCTTCCGGCATGTTGAACGCATAGAAACCGGCGGCGATGGCCTTGCCGCGAATCTGCGCTGCCAGCTCCGGGGAAACTTCGTCGGCGCGGTCGACCGCTTCCTCATGCGGCAGCAGTTCCTTGGCGACAAAGCTGCGTACCGCGTCCACCAACATTTCTTGTTCTTGGGTCAGTTGGAAATTCATGGGGCTACCTGTTGTTCGTTCACGGGTTGGGGAGCGGCGGGCTTATTTGCCGGCAAACTTCGCCGGGCGTTTTTCGATGGAGGCGCGTAAGGCTTCCGCACCGTCTTCGCTGCGACCGCAGAGCAGACCGGCGGCGAGCTCGGCTTGCAGTTGCTCCGGCAGGCTGCGCTGGGCGCCTTCGCGCATGAGTTTTTTGGTCTGGGCGAAGGCGAATGTCGGGCCGCTGGCCAGGCGCGAGGCCAGTTCAGTCGTCACTTCGAGCAGTTGTTCATCGGCACAGACTTCGCCAACGAGGCCGGCCGCCAAGGCGCGGTCGGCGCCCCACAACTCGTCGAGAAACAGCAGGCGTTTGGCTTGTTCGGTGCCGATCAGGCGTGGCAGGTGCCAACTGGCTCCGGCGTCCGGCGAGTAGGCCATGCTGGTGTAGCCGGCCTTGAATCGCGCCGATTGCGCGGCGATGCGCAGGTCACAGCAGAGTGTCAGGTCCATGCCGGCGCCGACGGCGGTGCCGTTGATGGCGGCGATGGTGGGTTTTTCCAGGCTGTACAAACGGCTCATCAGCGCGTGGGCGGTTTCGGTCCAGCCATAGGTTTCGAGGGCGCCACGGGCTTCGGCTTCGGCCCATTCGGCGAGGTCGGCGCCGGCGCAGAAGCTGCGGCCGCTGCCGGTGAGTACGACGACTCGAACGGCGGGATCGGTGTTGAACTGGTCGAGCAAGGCGTGCAGGTTTTTCAGGGTCGGGATGTCCAGCGCGTTGCGCTGGGCGGTGCGATTGAGGGTGATCCAGGCCACGCCGGCTTCGACCTGGCTGAGCAGAGAAGAGTGAGTAGTCATGCGAATCCTCGAATTATTGTGTTTGGCATGAGGTGATGCGACTTGAGGCCATACTAAACGAGTGTTCAGCAAGGCGGCAATCTGTGACCGATTTGGCTGTAACAGCTTGAAATTCACTTTAAGTTATTGGTTTTAAACGGTTTATTTTTTATGAGGGGCGTTGTAGGGATGGGGCTGTTACAACTTTGAACAACTGGGGACAAGGGATTGGGATTGGGGGGCATATCCGTTTCTGCGGTAGCGGCGGTTTGAGCAAGACTCAAGCCTGGTGTCGACAGCGGAACGCAGAGCGTCCCCGGCGGCATTCCCACGCAGAGCGTGGGAACGATCACGAAAGTGCTTGGTTACTTGGTGCTCTTCCAAGTGACCCGCTCCGTTAGCCCCTCAACGGATATACACACAACCAATCAAACAGCACTCGGCGCCAAAACCACCGAACGCTTGCGATGAATCAGGAAATACGCCCCATAACACAGCGCAATAAACCCAAACCCCCAATACAACGAAGGTCGCTGCGTCTCATCCAGCGCCAAAAACACAAACAACGAACAGCACAGCGCAATGCACGTCAGGGGCAACAGCGGAAACCACGGCGCACGGTATTTCAGATCACTGAGTTTGCCGCCATCACGCAGATAAGCCTTGCGGAATTTGTACTGCGCCAGCGCAATCACAATCCAGGTCACCGTGCCCGACATCCCGCTCACCGCCATCAACACCATGAACAGCGTGTCTGCCGCAACAAAACTGGTCATCAACGACACCAACGCAAAACACAACGTGATGCTCAGCGCCCGCAGCGGCACCCCACGCTTGCTCAGCGGAGACAGGCTTTTGGGCGCCATACCCGTCTTCGACATAGCCCACAAAATCCGCGTAGAGGCATACAGGCCCGAATTACCGACGGAAAGAATCGCGGTGAGAATCACAAAGTTCATCAGGTCCGCGGCATAGGGAATGCCGACCATGTCGAACACCTGTACGAACGGACTTTCCATCAACCCGGCCTGCTGCCACGGCACAATCGCCGACAGCACCACAATCGCCAGCACATAGAAAATCAACACGCGAAACACCACGTTGCGCACCGCGCGCGGGATGCTTTTTTCCGGCTGATCGGTTTCGCCAGCGGCCACGCCCATGATCTCGCACCCCTGAAAGGCATAGACCACGGTCATCATCACCGCGAACACCGCCGACAGGCCGTTGGGGAACAGTGAGTCGCCGATCAGGTTGGTCATCATCGGCGCCGGTGCGCCACTGGTCAGCGGGATCGCGCCAAAAATCACCAGCACACCGACCACGATGAAACCGAGAATCGCCGCGACCTTGATCCCGGAGAACCAGTATTCCGCCTCACCGAAAGCACGCGTCGCCAACGCATTCAGGCCGAACAGCACCACCACGAACAACGCCGACCAGTACCAGATCGGCACCGCCGGAAACCAGCGCACCATCAGCATGCCCGCTGCCGTGAACTCCAGCCCTACGGTGGTCGCCCAACTCATCCAGTACACCCAGCCGATCATGAAACCGGTGGCAGGCCCGATGAATTTGGTGGCGTGGGTTTGGAACGAACCGGAGACCGGCATCTGCACGGACAATTCGCCCAGGCACACCATCACCAGGTACATCAGGAAACCGGCGACCAGGTAGGCCAGAATCGCCCCCACCGGTCCGCCCTGGTTGATCGTCACGCCGGAGCCCATGAACAACCCGGTGCCGATCACGCCGCCCAGCGACAACATGAAAATGTGCCGGCTCTTGAGGGCGCGGGTCAGTTGGATGCCTTTACGTTCGGTGGATTCGCTCATGTCCGCACCCCGTCAGCAAGGTGCGCGAGGCGCGAGAAAGGATCAGCTTTACGGCAGTTCATTATTATTATCTCCAATAAGCTTCGAAGACCGCGCGGTGGCGGTTGCCTCGATTATTGGAAGACCATGTAAGGTCCGGTTGACCGTAAAGATCGAAGTTGTAAAAAGTCGTAACGAACTTGTACGTCAGGTGTGCAGCAGCTCGGCCAGCGTCTGTTGCGAACGTTGCAAATGCGCCTGAACCTGCGCCGCCAATGCGCGCACTGCCGACTCATCGTTGACCCGCGCCGCCTCTTCCAGCGCACGCAGGACATTGGCCAATGCCCGAAAACCCAATGAGTCGCTGCTGCCGGCCAGGCGATGGGCAAGGTGAGCGACTTCGGTGCAATCGTCGGCCTCGATCGCTTCCTTGAGTGCATCGCGATGCTGCGTGATCGCGTCGCGCAACACTGCCAGCAAGCCCTGAAGTTTTTGTTCGCCGAGCAAGGTGCGATGCGTGTCCAGCAACGGCCAGTCCATCGCCTCATCCGCCCTTTGCGGCGCAGGCAAAAGCGCTTGTCCGGCCAAGGCCTGGCGCAGATTGTCGAGCTTCAGGGGTTTGGCGAGGATGCCATCCATCCCGGCATCCAGATAGCTGCGTACCAATGCCGGCTGCACGCTGGCGGTCAGGGCGAAAATGCGGCCGTGACGATTCGGCCCCTCGGTGTTGCGGATCAGTTTGCACAACTCGACACCGCTGATGCCCGGCAGATGCACATCGAGCAAAATCAAATCGAAGGTCTGCGCGGCGCAGTGGATCAGCGCCTGTTCGCCCTCCTCTGCAAGCCAGACCCGATGCCCGTCCCCTTGTAACAAACCGCTGACCACTTCACGGTTCAACGCCACGTCCTCGACCACCAGAACATTCAGCGCACGACCCGGTTCGCGGTGGATCGCCACGTCGGCCAAACCGGCGATACCCGGATGCAGCGTCACTTCGAACCAGAAACAACTGCCCTGCCCGACTTCACTTTCAACACCGATCTGCCCGCCCAGTTGCTCCACCAGATGCTTGCTGATGGCTAACCCGAGACCGGTTCCGCCAAAGCGTTGCGCCACCTCGTCGCTGGCCTGGGTGAAGCGCTCGAAAATCTTTTCCTGCACCGCCTGGGCAATGCCGATGCCGTTGTCCGTCACGCTCAATCGCAGCCGTTGCCCGGCCTGCCCGGGAGCGGGCGTCAGCAACGCCACATCGACGCGAACCTCGCCGCCCTCGGTGAATTTGATCGCGTTAGCCAGCAAGTTGCTCAGCACCTGACGCAGGAATTGCTCGGCACCGTGATGCCTGACAGCAACCTGCGGATCAACTCGGCAGTGCAGCGTCGTGTCATTGCTCAGCGCGCGCGGCTCAAGCAGGGTCAGCACTTCGTCGAGCAAATGCCTGAGCGAGAAATCCACCGGTTCCGGGTGACTGACGCCCTCTTCCAGTCGAGCGAAATACAGCACTTCATTGAGAATCGACAACAACCCTTCGCCGGCCTTGTACAGCGCATCCAGACGTTTGCCATCGCGCTCATCCAGATTCGCGCCGCGCAGCAATTGGGCCATGCCGAGAATGCCGTTGAGCGGTGTGCGCAATTCGTGGCTCATGGTCGCCAGGAAACGCGACTTGGCGAGGTTGGCCGCCTCGGCTTCGTCCTTGGCGCGCATCAGGCTGGCGGTGCGACGTTCGACCATTCGCAGCAATTCATCGCGGTTGTTCTGCAAGGCCAGTCGATCGGTTTCCCGTCGTTCAATGTCACTGAGAATCGCCCGGCGCATGTCGTCCAGGGCATGAGCCACGGTGTCGATTTCGTCTTCGTTCGCGCTGCGCCGCTTGTCCAGATGCAAGGGCTCGTGCCAATCACCGGCAGCGATGCGCCGGGCAAATTCGGCCATGACTTGCAGGTGCCGGGTGACCAAGCGGTAAAACAGCCCCGACAACGCCACCGCCAAACCGCACAGAAACACGCTCATCCACAGCAGGCTGGTCAATCCGGTGGCGTACAAACGCTGATGCACGGCGCCCAGATCGGTGCTGACCTCCAATTGCCCCAGATGCCGCAAAGGCCCGGACGGCGGTTTATAGTCCAGCTCGAAACGCTCGATGCGCAGTGGCCCGACCGGGTCGGCGTTGCCTTGCAGCAGATCGAAATCGGGGCTGATCAGGTGCACCCGCGCCACGTCGGAGAAGTCCACCAGACCGCGCAACTGCACGTTCAATTGTTCCTGGTTCAAGTCCCAGAGACTGCGCTCCAGGCTGGCCAGATAACCGGCGCGGATCAGCTCCATGCGCGAGTCGATGTCGCGCATCTCGCGCCGGTATTCGAAGTACAACTGCACGGTGCTCGCCAGCACGGTGAAGCACAGGCTGAACAACAGAATGAACAGCAGCAGACGCCGCAACAGTCCGCCAGGCCGGGCGCGGATCATTTGGAATTGGCCGGCAGGTTGATCATGTCGCGGTAGGTGACTTCGCTTTCGTTGAGCAAGCGCTCGACCTCCCCGCTGCTGACCATGCGCTGCAATTGCACGTCGATCTCCGGCATGCGGCTGGCCAGCGGGGATTTGCGCGAAACCGCAACCCGCAGGTAATCGACGCTCAAGGCATTGGGCAACGCGACAATGTCTTGCGCGCCCGGCAGGTTTTCGACGTACAACTGACCGGTGCGCCGTTCCGAGGTGATGAAATCGATGCGCCCGCGAATCAGTTTGCCGAAGTTCTGGCGGCTGTCGGAGACCCATTCGATGTTCTGTTGCTGGGCAACCAAACGGTCGAATTCGACGCCGTAGCTTTCGCCGAACAACAGCCCGCCCCGGTAATTGGCCAGGTCTTGCAGACGATCAAATTTCACCGGGTGCTGACGGTTGATGAACAGCGCGACTTCTTCGCGCAGCACAGGCACCGTCGAAAAAATCATGCTCTGTTCCCGTTGCGCGGTGCTGTAGGCCAGGGCCACATCGACCCGGCCTTCGGCGACATCGAGCAGGCAACGTTTCCAGTTGCCCAGCACGACGATTTCGACGTCATAGCCCAGACGGCCGAAGAGGTTTTTCACCACGCTTGGGGCCAGGCCGCGCACTTGTTTGCCGTCGCTCCAGGAGATCGGCGGATACACCGGATAGTCGCAGTAGCGAATGTTCTCGGCGGCCATCGCGCTGTTGGCGATCAGCGCCAGCAGCAGCGCAAACACCTGCCACATCAGACTCAGGCCGCCACGCTGGCGGTGAACAGATACCCGGCGCCGTGGATGGTGATGATCAGTTGCGGCTCGGCCGGGTCGTCGTGCAGTTTGCGCCGCAAGCGCCCGACCAGCACGTCGATGGAGCGATCGTTGGGCACCCATTCGCGATTACGGATCTGGTCCATCAACTGATCGCGGCTCAAGGTGTGCCCGCTGTTGCGCAGGAACACGCTGAGCAATTGATACTCGCCGTGGGTCAACAGGGTTTCGCTGCCGGTGGGGTCGATGAGCCGCCGGCGGTCGGTGTCCAGCGCCCAATCAGCGAATTGTTTGACGGGCTTGGCAACAGCCGCGACCGGTTGCGGCGTCTGCGCGTGGCGAACCCGGCGGATCAGGTTTTTCGCCCGGGACACCAGTTCGCGAGGGTTGAGCGGTTTGATCACGTAGTCATCGGCGCCGCATTCAAGGCCGACGATACGATCAATTTCATCGTTGCGCCCGGTGATCAGAATGATCCCGACCTCGGAACGCACTCGCAGCTCCCGGGTCAGGGTCAGGCCGTCCTTGCCGGGCAGGCGGATATCGAGCATCACCAGATCGACGGTCTGGCTCGCCAGGAAGGTGTCGGCCAATTCGGCCGTGGCGGCGCAATGCACTTCGTAACCTTCCTGGGACAGGTAGGCGTGCAGCAGTTCGCGAATCAGCGGATCGTCATCGACGATCAGTACCCGAGGAATCATCGCTAGGTGTCCCGCAAATGCCCGAAGGCGTGTTTCTTATTAGAGTGTTTTGTTGCCGTGGCGCCAGAGAGTATCGACAGCTGAACGAGCGATCAACAGCCCGTCGTCTGGACGCAAAACCGTTGGCGACCACCGGCCTGCAATCCGTCGACCCAGGCTTCGCAAATCTGAATGCCTTGCTCCGGGGTGAAGGTGCCGGGGTTGAGGCCCGATTCCAGCCACAAGCCGTCGAGCAACGCACTGAGGCTGATGGCGGCCAGATCGGCGTCGAAGTTCTCCCAGCCCTCTTCCTGTGCCAACTCGGTCAGCACCTTGCGCAAGATCCCACGGTACTCGCCGTAGGAATGTTCGTGCGCGAGGTTGATCGACTCGGCCGTGCGCACCGCGCCCCAGAATGCCAGCCAGGCATCGATCAGTTGCGGGTCGAGCAACTCGGCCGAAAACGAACCGCGAAAGAACGCTGACAATCGTTCGCGGGCCGTCGGCGCGGCCTTCTCCATCGCGTCGCGCAACAGGCTCATGACCCGCCCCGTAATCGCTCGGTAGGCCTCGGCGACCAGTTCATCCTTGCCGGAATAGTGGTGGCTGATCAACCCGACCGAAACCCCGGCCTCGGCGGAAATCTTGCGGATAGAAGCGCCCTGAAAACCATGACGCTTGAGGCACACCAGCGTCGCTTCGATCAGGTTGGCCTTGCGCAACTCCGGCTCCATGCGGGAAAAACGGGCTTCCTGACTCATGCGCGATACTCTCAGTGGATCAATCGTTAGGGACACGGCGGTAAAGCCTGCGGGCTGAACGACTGTACAGCAAGAGCGTGGCAAGTCTCCAGCAGTTGCATACCTCATGGGACCGAGTTGCCGCCATCGCGAGCAGGCTCGCTCCCACAATTAATCCGGGGGCACTTGGTATTCGCGCCAGCCGCAAAACCCTGTGGGAGCGAGCCTGCTCGCGATGGCGCCAGCCCCACAAATGCAGGGCCACGGGTCAATCCCGATAACCCGGCGCCACCCGATCCAGCAATCGCAACAACGCGGCCCAAACCAATTGCATGGCGTCCGGGTCGCTCAACTCGCCTTCGTCCAGCGGACGGCCGGGGTCGTTGAACTGACGCTCGGTGTGTTCGCACACCTCGGCGGGCGGCAATACCAACTCACCGGCGGCTTGCGCGGCGAGCTGGATTTCGCAGGCTTTCTCCAGGTAATACATGCGCAAAAACGCCTGGTTCACAGTCTCTCCGACAGTCAGCAAACCGTGGTTGCGCAGCATCAGCACCGATTTGTCGCCAAGGTCTTGCACCAGACGTTGCTGCTCGCTCATGTCCAGCGCCACACCTTCATAGTCGTGGTAAGCGACCCGTCCGTAGAACTCCATGGAAATCTGGTTCACCGGCAGCAATCCGCATTTCAACGCGGCGACGGCACAACCGGATTTGGTGTGGGTGTGCAGCACGCACTGCGCATCTTCACGCGCAGCGTGAATGGCGCTGTGAATCACAAACCCTGCCGGATTCACCGGGTACGGCGACGATTCGACGGCCCGGCCATCAAGACCGATCTTCACCAGATTGGACGCAGTGATTTCATCGAACATCAGCCCATATGGATTGATCAGGAAATGATGGTCAGGCCCCGGCAGGCGCACCGAGATATGGGTGAAGATCAGATCAGTCATGCGAAAGTGCGCGATCAATCGGTAACAGGCGGCCAGCTCCTCTCGCAGCTTTTGTTCCGTGGCGCTGCGCAAAGGGGTAGCGATCTCGTTCATTGTTTTGGTTCTCCAGGCTGATCGACCGCGCAAGGCCGTAAGGCTGGACGCTTTCAAACGTCCAGCCGTTTGCGACTACTTGCTGGCCCAGGCGTTGAAGCGTTCTTCAAGTTCTTCGCCGTGATCGACCCAGAACGCCACGTCCATCGACAGCGCACCCTTGAGGTTTTGCGGCGCAGTGGGCACCCATTGCGCCAGCTTGGCGTCCAGTCGGGCGGCGGCTTCGGTATTGGTCGGGCCATAAGGGATCTGCTCGACATACTTGACCTGGGCGTCCGGCTGATTGGCGAAGGCAATGAAGCGCTTGGCCTGATCGACGTGTTTGGAGCCCTTGATGATTGCCCAATAATCCATGCCATACAGGCTGCCCGGCCACACCAGCCCGAGGTGGCTGCCATTTTGCGCGGCAGCCGCCACGCGTCCGCTGTAAGTGGAGGTCATCACCACATCCCCGGCCGTCAGCCATTGCGCCGGTTGCGCGCCAGCTTCCCACCACTGGATGTAGGGTTTGAGTTCGGTGAGTTTGGCGAAGGCGCGGTCGACACCCTGCGGCGTGCTCAACACTGAATACACGTCCTCGACCTTCACGCCGTCGGCCAGCAAGGCGAATTCCAGGTTGTACACCGCGCGTTTACGCAGCCCGCGTTTACCGGGGATTTTCTGCACATCCCAGAAGTCGGCCCATGAGGTCGGAGCTTGCGCCAGTTTCTGCGTGTCATAGGCAATCGCCACGCTCCACACCAGCGCCGCCGAACCGCACGTCTGCGCCGCCTCGGGAATCAACTGCTCGGCGCGCCCCAGGGTTTTCCAGTCAAGTTTTTCGTACATGCCTTCGTCGCAACCGCGCATCAGGTCCGGGCCTTCGATCTGCACCACGTCCCAATCGGCGTTGCCGGTGTCGACCATCACTTTGATCCGGGCCATCTCACCGTTGTATTCGCTCTGGATCAGCTTGCTGTGATCTGCCGCGCTGAACGGCTGGAAAAACGCCACATCCTGGGCTTTCTGGCCGGCACCGCCATAACCCACCACCACCATGTCCGGTGCTGCCTGAGCGCTGCCAAGGCCCATGGCCAGGGACAGCATCAAGAAACCGTGCTTGAGCGTGTTCGATTTCATCAGTGGTTCCTCTTGCAGGTGCCATACGACTGAACGCCGACGTGGCCCTTTTTATTGTTGTGAGGTTCGCCCCAGATGCGGGCGCCAAATGAATCTACTGCGAGCCACAGTAAAAAAACAAGTTGATTTTTTACTGAAGGTAAATTTCTATAGGCAAATAATAACAACGCCGAAAACCCGGCCTTTCGGCTTCAGCCTGCCTGGAGTACCCGCACCATGCCGACCTCGTCCCCTGCTTTTGCGCACCTGTTCGAACCCTTGCAGCTACGTGGCAAACGGCTGAAAAACCGCATCATGTCCAGCGGTCACGACACCTCGATGCCCACCGACAACCTGGTCAACGAGCAACTGATCGCCTACCACACTGCGCGTGCCGAAGGCGGCGTCGGGCTGATCGTGCTGCAAGTGGCCGGTGTGCATGACAGCGCGCGGTACACCTCGCATGTGCTGATGGCCACTGACGACGCCTGCATCGAGGGCTATCGCAAAATCGCCGAAAGTTGCCATGCGCATGGCACGGTTGTGCTGTCGCAAATCTTCCATCCGGGGCGTGAGATCATGGAGTCCAGTGATGGCCTGCTGGCCGTCGCTTACTCGCCTTCGGCGGTGCCCAACGAACGCTTTCGAGTGATGCCGCGTGCGCTCGATCAAGCAATGATCGATGAGATCGTCGCCGGTTACGGTGCGGCGGCTCGACGCTTGTATCAGGCCGGGATCGACGGCGTGGAAGTGGTCGCCAGTCACGGTTACCTGCCGGCGCAATTCATCAACCCACGGGTCAACCGTCGCACCGATGGCTACAACGGCGAGCTGGAGCAACGTCTGCGTTTCCTGCGTGAAGTGATCGCGGCGGTGCGCGCCAACACTGATGACCAGTTCATCATCGGCCTGCGTATTTCCGCCGATGAACGCGACCCTGAAGGCCTGACCGAGGACGAATCACTGTCCGCCGTGCAATCGCTGCAAACGACGCTTGATTACGTGCACATCGTCGCCGGGACCTCGGCTTCGTTGGGCGGCGCCGTACACATCGTGCCGCCGATGGCGATCGAAGCGGCGTATCTGGCCAAGGAAGCTGGGACCTTCAAGGCCAGTCTGTCGATTCCGCTGTTCGTCACCGGGCGCATCAACCAACCGCAGGAAGCCGAACTGATTCTGGCGCGCGGTCAGGCCGATGTTTGTGGTATGACCCGTGCCCTGATCTGCGACCCGCAAATGCCCAACAAAACCGATACCGGCCACGTCGAAGATGTGCGCGCCTGTATCGCCTGCAATCAGGCGTGCATCGGCCACTTTCACAAAGGCCTGCCAATCTCCTGCATCCAGCATCCGGAGACCGGACGCGAACTGATCTTTGGCCAGCGGCAACTGACGAAACAACGCAAACGCATCATGGTCGCTGGCGGTGGCCCGGCCGGGATGAAAGCTGCCGCTGTCGCTGCTCAGCGCGGACATGACGTCACGCTCTACGAAGCCGGCTCTCAACTCGGTGGCCAGGTATTGCTCGCGCAGTTGTTACCTCGACGTGCTGAATTCGGTGGTGCCAGCACCAACCTGCAACGGGAAATGGAACTGGCCGGCGTGCGTATCGTGCGCAACACCCGAGTGGACCGGGCGCTGGTCGAACGCGAACGGCCGGACATGGTGATCGTCGCCACCGGTGCCGAACCGTATTGGCCAGCGTTCGAGCGCGGCGGTGAATTGCAGGTGGTGGACGCCTGGCAAGTATTGCGCGATGAAGTGCAGATCGGCCGTTCGGTGGTGGTGGTCGACTGGCGCTGTGACTGGATCGGACCCGGCATCGCTGAACGTCTGGTCCGCGCCGGGCACCAGGTACAACTGGCCGTCAACGGTACCCATTGTGGGGAAAACCTGCCGCTGTACGTGCGCGACCAACTAGCTGGTGAACTGCACAAACTCGGCATCCCGATCACGCCTTACGCGCGCCTGTATGGCTGCGACGACAACACCGTTTACCTGCAGCACACTGCCAGCGGTGAACCGATGCTCTTCGAAAACATCGACACACTCGTGCTCTGCCAAGGCCATCAACCGGTCGATACGCTGGGCGCCGAGCTACAAGGCCTGGTGGAGTTCCGGCGCATCGGCGACTGCCTCGCCCCGCGCACCGCCGAAGAAGCCATCTACGAAGGTTTGAAAGTCGCCTGGGAGCTTTGAGGCTGTTTTATACTCCGGGGCTTTTACAGATCCCCGGTTTGGAGCACGCCATGAGCAACAGCAGCAAGATGCCGCCTGCCAGCAGCGCGCCCACCCAGGACAGCGCAGCGGCAGAACCGCATTTCCTCGGCACACGGATTCGTGGGTTGCGTAAACGTCGGGGCATGACCCTGGCCGAACTGGCGCAGATGAGTGAGTTGACGGCGGGCTATATCAGTCAGCTGGAACGGAACCTGGCTTATCCCTCTATTCCGGCGCTGTTCAACATCGCTCGTAGTTTGGGCGTGACCATTCAGTGGTTCTTCGCCAGTGAGGGCAATACCGCGCCTGAGGACAACGGGGTGGTGGTGCGCAAAAACACGCGAATGAGCGTGCATTACGAAGACGGGATTGTGGATCAGCTGCTGACACCACAGCCGAATCGGCAGCTGGAGATGCTGCACTCGAGGTTTCCGCCGGGGACTTACAGTCAGCAGAGTTATAGCCATGAAGGTGAAGAAGCTGGATATTTGCTGTCGGGCAGTTTTGAGTTGTGGGTGGGAGAGCGCTATTTTCAGTTGAGTGAAGGCGACAGTTTCAGCTTTTCCAGCCAGGAGCCGCATCGGTATGGGAATCCCGGAGAGGTGGACGCAGTGGTCATTTGGGTGATCACGCCGCCTTCGTTCTGAGGGGCAATCGACCTCTAGAGCCAAAGAATTCAGGTGCCAGCAAACTGCACAAAAAAACCGGCATTTCACCGGTTTTCTTTTCGCGTTCGTTTACAACCACCCAAACCCTTTTCCCATCATGGCTGCCAAGCCCAATGCAGTGGTGATCAACGCGCTGAACAGTAAGCGAAAATCCGTACGGGCCTCTTTACGGTGCTCACGAAAATCCGTACGAGCTTCTTTGCGGTGTTCACAAAAATCCGTTTGAGATTCTTTACGGTGCTCACGAAACTCCACGCGAAGGTCGCCGAGGTCCCGCCGCACGTATTCGATATGTGTCTCAAGTTGGGATACACGCGGTTCCATCGGGTTTTCTCCTGGAGGACCTGGTGGTCTTCTTCCATTATCGTCACTGCCGTTTTTTTTGCTGCCAGGGAAACGATCGGGGTAATGCTCATCAAGGTTTACCAGCACAAAAGGCTCACTCATCGCTGACCTCCAGCACACTGGTTTTACACTCGTCCTGGACGATGATATTTGCCAGAGCATTGAGCGAATGCAGACGTATAAACCCACAATGCTTGCAGTTAAGCATCACCGCCGGCGTACCAAAACGTAAATACTCCTGGCCACGCGCCCAAGGCAATCCGACACCTGTTGCACCGGCCTGGAGTGGCAATTCCCACTCATCGTGCTCACAGAATGGGCACCCGGTATTTTTTATTCGCGCCTTGAAAATATTGGCTAACCGCCCTGTATCCAGATGAATATCCCTAGGCATTGGCTAACCTCGCGACATCCCCGGGCTGATCGCCATTCTGAAAATTTTCTTCACCGCCGTTGTACATCGCCACCTCTTCCTTGAGGGAATAAATCTTCGATTAAACGAACAACCATCAGATGGTGTGCCACGTTCGGTTATTTGCGTGACCTCGACGTCTATATCCGGGCCTTCGCTACAAATCGAATATACCCTCGATCAATCTCGGACGTATCTGCGTACGAAGTAAGAAGATTCGCACCGTTGCGTAAGCCCGGAATTCTCTCTGTAGGATCCGTCCACAACGTTTTTTTCTGAGGCTGAAAAACGTCGATTCACAGATTTTTCTGATGAGCCGGGTCGTCAGATTGCAGAGCCAGTGGGCCTTGCGGCGAAAGCCCTTCATCGCTCTCAGGTGTTGCAGGAGGTGGAGGAGTGCTGGGGAGGAAAAAGCCTACAAGCCCCAAGAGCACGATTTCAATCAGTGAAAGAACGCCAAAGGTGATGAAGCCAAAAATCAGCCCGGCAACCACAATGCTCAAAGGATGAATTTGCGCTGCGTCGGGGCTATCCAGCATGTAGAGAAAAGCCTGAATAGCGACGGCGACACAGGCCGCAACGGCTGCCATCAGCTTGATAATCAACCAAAGCCGTCGCCATCTGTTCATGGTCTGCCCCGCCATCCGGTGAATTAGCTCTTTATGCATGATAGCTAATGAGGGGGATCTGCCTGCTCTGCCCTGACCGCTCGTCGAGATGAATAACCAAACCACCAGAAACGAAAAAGCCCCGTAACTTTTCAGTTACGGGGCTTTTTCTATGTAATGGCGGAGAGATAGGGATTCGAACCCTAGGTACCGGTGAAGGTACAACGGATTTCGAATCCGTCCCATTCGGCCACTCTGGCATCTCTCCAACGGCGCGCATCATAACAACACTTTTGCCGGAAGCGAACCCCCTAAGCGAAATTTTTCCGTGCTATCAGATGCTTGCGTCGATTAAAGCGGTACGCCGAGACGATTGGCGACTTCTTCGTAGGCTTCGATGACATCACCGAGGCCCTGACGGAAGCGGTCCTTGTCCATTTTCTTGCCGGTAGCCTTGTCCCACAGACGGCAGCCGTCCGGGCTGAATTCGTCGCCCAGGACGATGGAGCCGTCGGAGAACACGCCGAATTCCAGTTTGAAGTCGACCAGCAGCAGGCCGGCGTCGTCGAACAGTTTGCTCAGGACTTCGTTGACCTTGAGCGACAGTTCTTTCATGCGAACCAGTTGCTCGGCGGTGCCCCAACCGAAGGCCACGACATGGGATTCGTTGATGAACGGGTCGCCCTTGGCGTCGTCCTTCAGGAACAGTTCGAAGGTGTAAGGGTTGAGCTTCATGCCTTCTTCGACGCCTAGACGCTTGACCAGGCTGCCAGCGGCATAGTTACGCACGACGCACTCGACCGGGATCATGTCGAGTTTTTTCACCAGGCATTCGTTGTCGCCCAACAGTTTGTCGAACTGGGTCGGCACGCCGGCCGCTTCGAGTTTCTGCATGATGAAGGCGTTGAACTTGTTGTTCACCATGCCTTTGCGGTCGAGCTGCTCGATGCGCTTGCCGTCGAACGCCGAGGTGTCGTTGCGAAACAGCAGGATCAAGCGGTCAGCGTCGTCGGTCTTGAAAACCGATTTGGCTTTGCCGCGGTAGAGTTCTTCACGTTTTTCCATGATGGGCTCCGCTTGCTAAGTAGGTGGGCTAGGCGATGTGTCGCCAGTCGAGCCCTGAATCTTGATCGGCCAGTTGCAGCCAGTCCGGGTCGCACCCGAGGGTGTCGACAAAACATTGCCGGGCCAGCTGCGGCAGGTTGTTCTTGCTGCTCAGATGGGCCAGGACCAGATGTTGCAGGCCTTGCCAGCCCAACTCGGCCACCAGGAATGCCGCCTGATGGTTGTTCAAATGTCCCAGTTCACCGCCTACCCGCTGCTTCAAAAAGTACGGGTAGTGACCACGAGCGAGCATGTCACGGCAATGATTGGACTCGATCATCAACGCATCGAGGTCCCGATAGCCGTCCAGCACCTTGTTGCAATACGAGCCCAGATCGGTCAGCAGGCCGAAGCGCCGCTCACCATCGCTGAAGACGTACTGCGTCGGCTCCTGGGCATCGTGGGCCACGGCTATGACCCCGATACTCAGTGCTCCGATCTGCAGTTGCTCGCCGCCAGCCAAAAGGCCAGCCGGTTCGATCGGTTTGCGCATCCCGCGCAGGGTCCCGCGACTGAGGTAGACAGGCAGATTGTAGCGCCGAGACAGCAAACCCACGCCATGCACGTGGTCGGCATGTTCGTGGGTCACGAGTATCGCGCTCAGCTGAGCCGGGTTCACACCCAGTCGCAGCAGGCGTTTTTCGGTTTCCCGCAGGGAGAAACCACAATCGACCAGTACATAGGTATCAGCGCTGGCTATCAGCGTGCCGTTCCCTTGGCTACCGCTGCCGAGAACGGCAAAACGCATGTGATCAGCCCAGGTTGTCCTGAATCACGCTCAACACTTTGCGCGCCACTTCTGCCGGCGCCACGGTGTTGATGTTTTTCTCGACGGTGACCTGGACGTTGTCGCCAACCTTGCTCAGGCGAACCTGATAACGCTCGGCACGGGCTTCAACTTCTTCCTTGCTCGGCGCACTGCCAAACAGGCCGCTGAGGAAGCCAGGCTTCTCGTCTTTCTTCTCGGCTTTTTCGGAAAGGTTGATGTAGTACAGGCCCAGGCTGCGGTTGATGTCTTCAACGCGCCATTCGCCTTGTTCCAACGCACGACCGACGCTTGACCAAGCACGGTCCAGGTCATTACCCACGTTGAGTACTGGGTTGCCGCTGCCGTCTTCGCTCAGGCTGACACGGCTTGGCGTATCGAAATCACGCGAAGCCAGCATCGAAACAGAACCGCCCTTCTCAGAAGTGCGGCTCATGCTCGCGAGCATGTCGTCGACCAGTGCTGCGTCCAGGCCAGTGTTGACCGAACGGTTGGTGAAGGCCACATCGGCGGAGCTGCCAGCAGGACGCTCGGCGCTGACCACATAGACTTCACTGGTGTTGCGTTGCACGCCCGGCTCAATACGCACTCGAATGCGGGTTTGGCTGTCGGTGGCGACGCCGGCTGCGCTCAGGCGTTTGGCCATCGCTGCAGACAGTTCGTCGGAATGTTGCCAGGTGGTGGTGAATTCACCGGTTTGCGGACGCTGTTCGTCCAGACGGAAACCGTTGTCCTGGAAGAATTGCACGGCCACTGGCCAGACTTCAGCGGGTGGATTCTGGGCAACGATCCAGCGCGAATCACCGGTTTTTTGCAGGGAATACCCGGTAGCGTCGGCCCCGGCCGATAACGGCTGC
Organism: Pseudomonas sp. IT-P294; assembly: GCF_949767865.1. NCBI lineage: Bacteria > Pseudomonadati > Pseudomonadota > Gammaproteobacteria > Pseudomonadales > Pseudomonadaceae > Pseudomonas > Pseudomonas sp. IT-P294. Next base: position 125,406 of record NZ_CATKQW010000058.1, read on the forward strand.
GGACGCGGCACGACGTATTCGCCCTTGACGGTGTCATCAGCGACGTTACGCGGAATAGGCAGCAGCGGGTCCAGACGTTTGGCGGTGCTGACGTCCGGCGGCAATTGCATGGGTGCAGTCTGTTGCGCTTCCAGGTAATCGCTACCACGGTCACGGAAATAACCTTCCGGGCCCCAGACCCATCCACAGCCACTGGTGCTGGAGATAATCAAGGCAAGTGCGGAAAGTCCGGCCAATCGCTTCATGCGTAGTGCTTCCTCAATTAAACCAGTACGCCGGACTGGCGCATGGCCTGCCGCAGCGGTTCGTGACAGGCAGCGCTGAGCCAGGTGAGCGGCAGACGGATACCGTCCGGCATCAAGCCCATTTCATGCAGAGCCCATTTCACGGGGATAGGGTTGGATTCGATAAACAGGGTTTTATTGAGCGGCATCAGCTTTTCGTGAATCGCGCGGGCCGTAACGGCATCGCCTTTCAGGGCAGCGTTGCACAGGTCGGCCATGTCGCGCGGGGCAACGTTGGCGGTCACCGAGATGTTGCCTTTGCCGCCGAGCAGGATCAGTTCGACTGCGGTGGCGTCGTCACCAGACAGAACCAGGAAGTCTTTGCTGACACCATCGATGATGGCTTTGGCACGGCTCAGGTCGCCGGTGGCTTCCTTGATGCCGATGATGTTTTTCACGGTAGACAGGCGGATCACGGTTTCAGTCAGCATGTCGCACGCCGTGCGGCCCGGCACGTTGTACAGGATCTGCGGAATGTCGACGGCTTCGGCGATGGCCTTGAAGTGCTGGTACAAGCCTTCCTGGGTCGGCTTGTTGTAATACGGAGTGACCAGCAGGCAAGCGTCGGCGCCGGCGGTCTTCGCATTGGTGGTCAGCTCGATGGCTTCGCGAGTCGAGTTGGCGCCGGTACCGGCGATCACCGGAATGCGCCCTGCAACCTGCTTCACCACGTAACGAATCACTTCGATGTGTTCGTTCACGTCAAGGGTGGCCGATTCACCTGTGGTGCCGACCGCCACGATGGCGTGGGTGCCGTTTTGCAGGTGAAAGTCCACCAGTTTGCTCAGGCTGTCCCAGTCGAGACGACCTTGTGCATCCATGGGTGTGACCAGTGCCACCATACTGCCCGCAATCATGCAACCGCTCCTGCCGGAAAAAGAGAGCCGTAATGGTACTGGCGCCAAGATGCTTGTACAAGCGAAGTACTGCGCTGCTGCCATTCCCCTTGGCGCTGCTTTTCGCTACCCTTCAGACTTTGATCGGTACTGATAAGCTCGTACGCCGGGTTCCAGCCTTCATTTTCGGCATCACAAGCCCCGATCCAGCGTTGCCACCCCTCGTTCCTGCCACTCTGGAGCAGGTTGCAACCTTCCGGCTCGGGTTTTCTGAATTCGCATCCGCAGGCTCGTCCCCGGTAAAAAAGCCCATTAAGGTATCGACCGCTCATCGCTTTAGGAATGCTGCATGTCCACCCCCACAGTTCGCGAACAATTCCTTGTCATCAGTGCCCTCGGCGCCAACCCCATGGAGCTGACTAACGTCCTGTGCCGCGCCAGCCATGAAAATCGCTGCGCCGTGGTCACCTCTCGCCTGACCCGTCATGGCGAGTGCAGCGCGTTGGTCCTTGAGATCTCCGGCAGCTGGGACGCCTTGGCGCGCCTGGAAGGCAGCCTGTCGAGCCTCGCCAAAAAGCACGCCTTCACCGTTAACGTGGTGCGCAGTGCAGCCCTGGAGAACCGTCCACAGGCCTTGCCATACGTTGCTTACGTCAGCTCAGCCTATCGCTCGGACATTATCAACGAGCTCTGCCAGTTCTTCATGGACCACAACGTCGAACTGGAAAACCTGACGTGCGACACATACCAGGCGCCGCAAACCGGCGGCACCATGCTCAATGCCACGTTTACCGTGACCTTGCCTGCTGGCGTACAGATCAGCTGGCTGCGCGATCAGTTCCTGGATTTCGCCGATGCGCTGAACCTCGACGCCCTGATCGAACCGTGGCGCCCACAAAACCCAATGTAAGGAAGCTTTCATGGCCGTTGCCATCGAGCAACCGGTTGCCGACTTCGAAGCACCCGCCACCAGCGGGCAGACCATCAGCCTCGCAAGCCTCAAGGGCAAGCAAGTGGTGATCTACTTTTATCCGAAGGACAGTACGCCGGGCTGCACGACTCAGGGGCAAGGCTTTCGCGATCAACTTGAAGCCTTTAAGGCGGCCAACACCGAAGTATTCGGTGTGTCCCGTGACAGCCTCAAATCCCACGAAAACTTCAAGGCCAAGCAGGCGTTCACCTTCGAGCTGATCAGCGACAAGGAAGAAGCGCTGTGCCAGTTGTTCGATGTGATCAAGCTGAAGAAGCTGTATGGCAAGGAATACATGGGCGTTGATCGCAGCACTTTCCTGATCGACAAGGATGGCGTGCTGCGCCAGGAATGGCGTGGCGTCAAGGTCCCAGGGCATGTGGATGCTGTTTTGGCTGCGGCGCAGGCACTGAACAAGGCCTGATCCATCTGTTGCCTGTTATTACGCCTTCGCGGGCAAGCCCGCGAAGAAACGCTCAGCCTCAATGAAGAATCAGGGCTGAGCGTTAAAGCAGCGGCGCCACTATCGGCTCCTTGCGCGGCCACGCATCGAGCACAGCCTTGAACAGCGTCGCCAGGGGAATCGCAAAGAATACCCCCCAGAAGCCCCACAACCCGCCAAACAACAGTACTGCGCAGATGATCGCCACCGGGTGCAGGTTGACCGCCTCCGAGAACAGCAGCGGCACCAGCACGTTGCCGTCCAGGGTCTGAATGACTCCGTAGACCGCCATCAAATAGATGAACTGATCACTCCAGCCCCACTGGAACAATGCGATCAGCATCACCGGAACCGTCACCACTACCGCCCCGACATACGGCACCACCACCGACACGCCCACCAGCAATGCCAGCAGCGCCGCGTAGTTGAGCCCCATAACAACGAAGCCGATGTAAGTCACACCACCGCAAATGACAATCTCGATGACCTTGCCGCGAATGTAGTTGGCGATTTGCCGGTTCATCTCATGGGCAACCCGTGTGATCAGCGTGCGCTCACGCGGCAGGTAACCAAGCACCCACTGGCCGATCATCTCCCGGTCCTTGAGGAAGAAGAACACCAGGATCGGTACCAGGACCAGGTAGATCATGATGTTCACCAGCAGCGGCAGACTCGACAGCGAAAAGGTCAGCGCCCACTGTCCAAACTTGCCGATCTCGCCCCGCGCCAATTCGATGGCCTGCAACACCTGCTCATCGGACACCAGATGCGGATAACGCTCAGGCAGCAGCAACAGTAGCGATTGCCACTTGGCGAGCATGCCGGGCAGTTCATTGAACAGCGTGATCAGTTGATGCCAAAGCAACGGCACCACGACAACGATGAAGACCAGCAAAACGCCCATGAACAATGCAAAGACCAGCCCGACCGCGACAGCGCCCGGAACGCGCAGGCGCTCGAGCGTGAGGACCAGGCCTTGCATCAGATACGCCAGCACCATCCCGGCCAGCACCGGTGCGAGCATGCCACCCAACGTGAGGACGGCGCTAAATGCCAGAAACAGCAGAACCGCCAGCACCACGGCTTCTTCGTCGGAAAAGTAGCGCTGGATCCAGTCGCGTAACACCTTGAACATCAATAATCCTTAGAAATGAACGCAGCAGGTTCAGGCCTTTTTCAACCAATAGCGGTAAATACCCGCCTCATCTTCTTCGCGAAGCAGCGTATGACCGGCCAATCGGGCAAAGGTGCGAAAGTCGCGCTGGGAGCCGGCATCTGTCGCGGTGACCTTGAGCACAGCGCCACTGGCCAGCCGATTAAGCTCCAGCTTGGCCTTGAGCAAGGGCAAGGGGCAATTGAGGCCACTGGCGTCCAGTTCGGCGTCATGGGCTACAGCATCGGTCATTGCGTCACTCCGGGTCAGGTGGTGGAGTTGCCTAGAATATCTGGTCCCAAGCCAAGTGTCCGGCTACAGTAAGCTCTTTGTCGACTAAGGCTTTGTGCATGACTTTTTTGCGCCCTACCCTGCTGACGCTCGCTTGCCTGCTCGCCTCACCGGGCTTCGCTGACGACTTGCCGTCACTCGGCGACGCCAGTTCTGCCATCGTCTCGCCGCAACAGGAATACCAACTGGGCCGCGCATGGCTGGCGCTGTTGCGCAGCCAGGTCAAGCAGCTCAACGATCCGCAGCTCAAGGATTACGTCGAATCCAGTGTTTACCGACTGGTTGAGACCAGCCAGGTCAATGACCGGCGCCTGGAGTTCATCCTGATCAACAGCCCACAGCTCAACGCCTTTGCGGCGCCGGGCGGGATCGTCGGGGTCAACGGTGGACTGTTCCTCAATGCGCAGACCGAGGGCGAATACGCGTCGGTACTGGCCCACGAATTGGCTCACTTGTCACAACGCCATTTTGCCCGTGGCGTTGAAGCGCAACAGCGCATGCAAGTACCGATGATGGCGGCCCTGCTGGCCGGTATCGTGATTGCGGCGGCCGGCGCTGGTGACGCGGGGATCGCGGCGATTGCCGGTACTCAGGCAGCAGCCATTCAGGAACAGCGACGTTTCTCGCGCCAGAACGAACAGGAAGCCGACCGCATCGGTATCCTCAATCTGGAAAAGGCCGGTTACGACCCACGGTCGATGCCGACCATGTTCGAGCGGTTGATGCGCCAATATCGCTTCGATGCCAAACCACCGGAATTTCTGCTGACTCACCCGGTAACCGAATCGCGTATCGCCGACACCCGCAACCGGGCAGAACAAGCTAAACCGGGCGGTATCGAAGATACGATGCGGTATCAGCTGATTCGTGCACGCGTCCAACTGATCTATGAAGAAACCCCGGGACTGGGGGCCAAACGTTTCCGCGCGCAACTCGATGAGAACCCGAGCAGCGACGTCGCGCGGTATGGTTTGGCGATTGCCCAGATTAAAGGCGGCCAGCTCAATGAAGCACGGGAGAACCTCAAGCTGCTGTTGGCCAAGTCGCCGAACGAGATCATCTACAACCTGGCACAGGTCGATCTGGACATCACCAACAACCGCCTGCCCGATGCACAGACGCGGGTCGACCGGATGCTCACCCAGTACCCCGGCAACTATCCGTTGAACCAAGTGCGCGTGGATCTGTTGCTGAAACAGAACCGCACCGCCGACGCTGAAAAGGCACTTGAAGGCCTGCTCAAGTCGCGCCCGGACGATCCAGATGTCTGGTATCAGGTGGCCGAGACTCGCGGCCTGTCGGGCAATATCATTGGCCTGCATCAGGCGCGTGCGGAGTACTTTGCCCTGGTTGGGGATTACCGTCAGGCCATCCAGCAACTGGATTTCGCCAAACGCAAGGCGGGTACCAACTTCCCGTTGTCTTCGCGCATCGATGCGCGCCAACGCGAGTTGATGGAGCAGGAGCGCATGATCAAGGACATGATGGGCTGAAGCTCACAGGGAACCTGAATTACGCGCACAAAAAAACCGCCTCTTTCGAGGCGGTTTCTTATTCAGCCATCTACCGGTTTATTCAGCCAGTTTGAAGGTGATGAAGCTGGCACGACCTTGACGCAGAACACGCATTGAAACCGAGCGGTTCTTCGGCAGCGCCTTGGCAATTTCAGTGAACTGCTTGCTGTCACTGATGGCCTGGTTGTTCAGGTGAGTGATGATATCGCCAGGTTGCAAGCCGATCAGTTCAGCTGGACCGTCTTGAACCTCCTTGATAACTACCCCACCCTTGAGGTCATAGGTCTTCTTCTGCTCAGCGGTCAAATCGCCGACGGCAACACCCAGACGATTGCTGCTGGCTTCTGCACCGGATTTAAGCGGTGAATCCAGCTCCGCGCCCTCATCAGGGATCGCCCCCACTGTCAGTTCGACATTTTTGCGTTTGCCATCACGGATCACTTCGAGATTGGCCTTGGCGCCTTCTTTCAGTGCACCGACCAGATGCGGCAGATCAGCAGACATGATGATCGGCTGACCATTCATGCTCAAGATCACGTCGCCCACCTGCAGACCACCTTTAGCTGCCGGGCCGTCGTCCTGGATCTGAGCCACCAGCGCACCGGCCGGTTTCTCAAGACCGAAAGACTCGGCCAGATCCTTGCTCACTTCCTGAATTACCACACCCAGCCAGCCTCGGCTGACTTTACCACCAGCTTTCAGCTGGTTCGAAACGTCCATCGCGACATCGATGGGAATCGCGAACGACACGCCCATGAAGCCACCGGAGCGGGTGTAGATCTGCGAGTTGATCCCGACCACTTCACCGGCCAGGTTGAACAGCGGGCCACCGGAGTTACCCGGGTTGATCGGCACGTCGGTCTGGATGAACGGTACATAGTTCTCGTTCGGCAGGCTGCGACCGATGGCGCTGACGATGCCTTGAGTTACCGTGTGATCGAAGCCGAACGGCGAGCCGATGGCAACAACCCACTGGCCGGCTTTCAGGTCTTGGGATTTGCCGAGTTTCAGTACCGGCAGGTTTTTGCCTTCGATCTTCAGTAATGCCACGTCGGAACGCGGATCGGTGCCGATCAGCTTGGCCTTCAACTCACTGCGATCGGCAAGGCGAACGAGAATTTCGTCAGCGTCAGCGATCACATGGTTGTTGGTCAGGATGTAGCCATCAGGCGAGATGATGAACCCCGAGCCCAGGGACTGCGCCTCACGGCGATCACCGCGAGGTGAGCGCGGCTGCGGCATGCCCCGTTCGAAGAACTCACGCAGTGCGGGCGGCAAGCCTTCAAGATCAGGCATCTGGCCAGAAACTTTGCGATCTGGCAGTTTTTGCGTGGTACTGATGTTTACCACCGCAGGCGAGGCCTGCTCGACCAGTTGAGTGAAGTCAGGCAATTCGACTGCTTGAGCAGTGACCGCCTGACCGAGCACCAGCACGGTGGCAAAAATGGAGAGATAAGACTTCAAGCGTGGTATCGACATACGGCTCCCGTTACGACGAGCATGGTTAAGCGATATGGAGCAAGGAACACCGGGAAAGATACGCCGGTATTTTTGTTCCGGGAACAACAAAACAAGGCCAGAGCCGTGAGGCTCTGACCTATAGAAAAATTCAGGTTTTTTTGCAAATTGAAATGCTCACCAAACATTTCGGTATCAGCTCACTACTTTGCTGCAGTGGCATCGGTACGCATGGACAGCGCAATCCGTTCAGCAGTTCCTATTGGAATCTCGCCGACTACTGTCACCATTATCTCGCCTTGAGGAGTCGTCAAGCGTCGCGATACAGCAACGGTTGGTCCTAGCTGTGTGCGAGTGTCGGTGACGGTTGCACCGTTCAACGGCTCAAGGAACACCGAGAAGCGTGCCAGACCATCGTCATACATCAGACTGTTGACCTGGGTCTTGGTCTCAGGATCCTTGCGAGCGTTGCTGCTGGTCAATTCGAAACCTGGCGGTAGCCAATCCGAATGCCAGACTTGCGCAACCTTGGCGGCAGAAGCCTTGTCGCTATCGAGGGCGATAGCTTTACAGTCGGGGCCCGGCTGCAATTCACTTTCTGGCGGTACATCGGTGTCCAGTTGCGTGAACTGGAATCGCTCCAGCAGTTGCCCTTTCTCATTAAGCAGCAATGACTTGAGGGGCAGGCCGGATTCTTTATCCAGATGCAGTTCAAAACCGTATCGGTGCTGATCACGGGGTACCAGTGAAACGATCACTGCCGCCCGCCCAGCCACACGCGACTTGCCGATCACGGCAAGGTCGTACCAATTCTTCAGCTTTTGTGGATCGAGTGAACGAGCAGCGGAGCTGGGAGAATCCCCAAGCCCTGCAATCAGGTTGCCGCTGACACATTGAGTATGCCCATCAATGCGCACGACTTCCTGCGCTGAGCCGTCGAGCTGGAGTAAACGCTCTCGGACCTTGCCATCCTGGACGCGGTGCCAGATGTTATGGGTAGAAAAACTACCGTTACGCTCGTAAACAAAAGTGCCGTGAAAGCTTTGCTGTTGCTCGGCTTGGCCCAGGCGTGTCAACCAGTCCTGGGCTTCATCAGCATGGGCTGGAACAACAAACCAGCCACCGAGCAGAAGCGAAAGTAGAGGTATGGCGCGCATGATCCTCCTTAACGGTTTTCCAGGCTCGCTGCACGAGCGTAAGGCAGAGCGCTTTCAGTACCTTTCAGTGCAGCCTGTTGAGCATGTTGGCGCAAGTAGCCTGGCAGACGCTGATCGTGCCAACCTGGCTGGCCTTGCAATACGCCGTTGGCCATAGGGCCAGTGGCATCCGAACTCTCATTGTAGCCTGCTAATACGGCTGGGCCTTTAACTTGAGGAGCGACCAGGCTTTGTTGACTGGAATGCTGTGCCAGCTCAACACCAGCGATCTCGTCCTGGTTATACAGACGAACACCTGCCAGTACGGCAACGGTCACCGAAGCAGCAACGGCCAGTCGACCCAGGCTGCGCCATGGACCGCGAGATGCTTTTGCCGGTACGGCTTCGTCAGCCAACGCAGCAGAAACTGCCGCAGCGATGTCCAAGCGTGGAAGCAGCAAATCCTTGTGCATAACTGCCCGAGCGATTTGATAACGAGCCCAGGTTTCACGGGTTTCGACATCGTCAAAGGCATTCAACACCCGACGCAATTCCAGTTCGTCCGCTTCGTTATCCATCACTGCGGACAGCGATTCCTGCAGGGCTTCACGACTCATGGCGTTCCTCTCTTGGCTATCGCCGCTGTCTCAGTTTTCCTGCAACAACGGCTGCAGGGCTTTATCGATGGCCTCCCGAGCGCGGAAAATCCGGGAGCGCACGGTACCCACCGGACATTGCATGACGGCTGCAATGTCCTCGTAACTCAGACCATCGAATTCACGTAAAGTTAACGCCGTACGTAAATCTTCTGGCAGTTGCTGGATGGTTCGATGGACGGTGCCTTCGATCTCATCCCGCAGCAACGCACGCTCTGGTGACTCGAGATCCTTGAGGCCATGATCGCCATCGTAGAACTCTGCATCTTCGGAACTGACATCGCTATCCGGCGGCCGACGGCCGCGTGAAACCAGATAGTTCTTCGCCGTGTTGATGGCGATGCGGTAAAGCCACGTATAAAACGCGCTGTCTCCGCGAAAATTTCCAAGTGCGCGGTAGGCCTTGATAAAAGCTTCCTGTGCCACATCTTGGGCTTCATGGGTGTCGTGCACGAAACGCACGATCAACCCGAGAATTTTGTGCTGATATTTCAGCACTAGCAGATCGAAAGCTCGCTTGTCGCCGCGTTGAACGCGCTCGACGAGCTGCTGATCCTCTTCCTGGGTTAGCATGAACACTCCTCGATAAGCTCGGAGGAGGCTTGCATAACTAAACGACCAGGCTTGCAAACATAGACTCGGGCTTTTCGCAAAAGTTCTCCCCCTCCAAGCAAGTTTCCTGCGGGCTCTGATTTGGCACGCACGAAAAGCGCAGCTCGGCATGACCCGGCTGCGCGAATAATCTTGTCATCGGTCCGCCAGGAAGGACCAAACCGCACGTCCATCCTGAAGCCGACACTGTCCTTCTTTTCAGGCACCGTCTATTGATCTTGAGCCTTCCGCAAAAGTTCCAAATATTTATAGCCGGGCCAATTCGACATTGTGCAACCGTGAATAGAAAAAGAATGTTAAATCGCTGATACAGTCGCGTTGTCGCCAAACCGGTGGAAAAACCATCCGACGAAGCGTCAGATATTTTCCGTCACAGTAGTTTCACAATGCCATATGCGCTCGGGTATTGTGCCGCTCCCCCCCTCTATATACTAGTGGGCTGTGTGGCTGCCTCGACTCGCCGTTCCAGGAGTCTTGCGCCAACCCCGACCCGGGTCGCTTTGAGCGGAATCCTGAAATGAGCCAACAGTTTCAACATGATGTTCTGGTTATTGGCAGCGGCGCTGCCGGTTTGAGCCTTGCGCTGACTTTACCCGGTCATTTGCGTATCGCCGTACTCAGCAAAGGCGACCTCGCCAATGGCTCGACGTTTTGGGCCCAGGGCGGTGTCGCCGCCGTGCTGGACGACACCGATACTGTCGAATCCCACGTCGACGACACCCTCAATGCCGGCGGAGGCCTCTGCCACGAAGACGCCGTGCGCTTTACCGTCGAGCACAGTAAAGAGGCGATTCAATGGTTGATCGACCAAGGCGTACCCTTTACCCGCGATGAACAATCGGGCACCGAAGACGGTGGATTCGAGTTTCACCTGACTCGCGAAGGCGGTCACAGTCATCGGCGCATCATTCATGCCGCCGATGCCACGGGCGCGGCGATATTCAGAACCTTGCTCGCCCAGGCCAGACTGAGGCCGAATATCGAGTTGCTGGAACAGCGGGTCGCCATTGACCTGATCACCGAAAAACGCCTGGGCCTTGAAGGTGATCGTTGCCTGGGCGCTTATGTGTTGAATCGCAGCACCGGCGAAGTCGATACCTACGGCGCCCGTTTCGTGATCCTGGCCTCCGGTGGCGCGGCCAAGGTCTACCTCTATACCAGCAACCCTGACGGCGCCTGCGGTGATGGCATCGCCATGGCCTGGCGTTCGGGGTGCCGGGTGGCGAATCTGGAGTTCAACCAGTTCCATCCGACCTGCCTCTATCACCCGCAAGCCAAGAGCTTCCTGATCACCGAAGCCCTGCGCGGTGAAGGTGCTCACCTGAAGCTGCCTAATGGCGAACGTTTCATGCAGCGCTTCGACCCGCGCGCCGAACTGGCGCCACGTGACATCGTCGCCCGCGCCATCGACCATGAAATGAAGCGCCTGGGGGTCGACTGCGTCTACCTGGACATCAGCCACAAGCCCGAAGCATTCATCAAGTCGCACTTCCCGACGGTGTATGAACGCTGCCTCGAGTTTTCCATCGACATCACCAAGCAACCGATCCCGGTGGTTCCGGCGGCGCACTATACCTGCGGCGGCGTGATGGTCGACCAGAACGGTCGCACCGATGTACCCGGACTGTATGCTATTGGCGAAACCAGTTTCACCGGCCTGCACGGCGCCAACCGCATGGCCAGCAATTCGCTGCTGGAGTGCTTCGTTTACGCCCGCTCGGCGGCGGCGGACATTCTTGAGCAACTGCCGCAAGTTTCGGCTTCTATCGCCCTCCCCGTCTGGGATGCGAGCCAGGTGACCGACTCCGACGAAGACGTGATCATTGCGCACAACTGGGACGAATTGCGGCGGTTCATGTGGGACTACGTCGGCATCGTGCGCACCAACAAGCGCCTGCAGCGTGCGCAGCACCGGGTGCGATTGTTGCTGGACGAGATTGACGAGTTCTATAGCAACTATAAAGTCAGTCGCGATTTGATCGAGTTACGCAACCTGGCCCAGGTCGCCGAGCTCATGATCCAGTCAGCGATGGAACGCAAGGAAAGCCGCGGCCTGCATTACACCCTCGACTACCCGAACATGCTGCCCGTCGCTCTGGACACTATTCTGGTGCCGCCCACCTACGTCGACTGAACTTGAGTCGAACCCGCAGGCGGCGATGGACATCCGCCGCCTGCGAATCGTGGGGGACGCAGAGTGATCTGACGCGGCGCTCGCCTCGCAGACGAAATCGCAGGACCACCATCAATGGCAATGCCAGGCTGTCCGGGCGCAATTGCACGGACTGCCAGCCCTGCGCCTGATTCCACAATTGCCAGCCATCGGCATCACGACGCAAACCGCGAAACGCCTGTGGATGTGTCAGCAGGATCTGTCGCGGCAGCAGCCAAACGCCATGCGCCAGGCACAGCGCAACGGCAGGCAAACTGGCCCAGAAGGGTATCGAAAGTATAAACAGCGAACCCAACGCGAACAGCTGGGCCAAGACATAAGCCGCCAGCAATTGCCGTGAGGCATGCCAGCGGCATTCGAACGCGTTACTTGGGTTGGACACGATCCAGGATCATGCGAACCATGCGCTGAAGCTCCGGATCTTCGGACTCGGCGCGTTCCATAAACCAGCCGAACATGTCCTGATCTTCGCATTCGAGCAGCTTGCGGTAGCAATCGCGGTCGACGTCATTGAGGTGCGGGTAGACCTCTTTCACGAACGGCACCAGCAACACGTCAAGCTCGAGCATGCCGCGGCGGCTATGCCAGTAGAGGCGATTCAGTTCAACATCTTCGACCATGGAGCGCTCCTCAAATAGGCGGCAAGTATACAGCCCCGGGCACGCTCGAACAGCCGGCTTTGGTCGGGCATGTTCAAGCCTTTGTGAACTACCCATTTCAAGAGCGCCCCCTTATGATGTCCCCCAGACTCTTTACCCTGCGATGACCCATGGCCGATTCTGCTTTTTTCTGCACCCTGTCTCATGAAGGCGTTCTTGCCGTCCGCGGCGCGGATGCGAGCAAATTCCTGCAAGGCCAACTGACCTGCAACCTCAATTACCTGAGCGACACCCAAGCCAGTCTTGGCGCTCGTTGCACGCAAAAAGGGCGCATGCAGTCCAGTTTCCGCATCCTGCTCGAAGGCGACGGCGTGCTGATGGCCATGGCCACCGAACTGCTGGAGCCGCAGCTCGCGGACCTGAAAAAGTACGCCGTGTTCTCCAAGTCCAAGTTGACGGATGAAAGCGCTGCCTGGGTCCGCTTCGGCCTTGAGCATGCCAACGCCGCGTTGATGAGCCTGGGACTTGAGCTGCCGGCCGACACCGACAGCGTCGTACGCAACGACGGCCTGATCGCCATTCGCGTCTCGCCGGAACGCGCCGAGTTGTGGGTTGCCGCCGATCAAGCGGAAACGATCAAGGGCAAGTTGTCCACGCAACTGGCCGAAGGCAATCTGAATCAATGGCTGCTGGGCCAGATCCGCGCAGGGATCGGCCAGGTCATGCCGAGTACCCGTGAGCTGTTCATCCCACAGATGCTCAACCTGCAAGCCGTCGGTGGCGTCAGCTTCAAGAAAGGCTGCTACACCGGTCAGGAAATCGTTGCGCGCATGCAGTACCTGGGCAAACTCAAGCGCCGCTTGTATCGTCTGACACTGGATGCCAGCGAATTGCCCGAGCCTGGCACCCCACTATTTTCCCCGACCCACGGTAGTTCCATCGGCGAAGTGGTGCTGGCCGCCACCGCGGGGCAAAACATTGAACTTCTGGCAGTGCTGCAAGCCGAAGCAGCAGAAGGTGGCGATATCCATCTGGGCGCGCTCGAAGGGCCCGCCCTGCACCTGCTCGACCTGCCTTATCAACTGGATCGCGATCGCGAAATCCAGCGCTAACTGCAGCACTTGTTGCAACACCCTAGAGAAAATAGATGAGCGAGCTGGCGGATAAGGTCCAACAGGATTTGGTTGAGGCCATCGATAACGATGACCTGGTTCTGCCAACTTTACCGGAAGTGGCCCTGCAGATTCGCAAGGCTGCTGAAGACCCGGAAGTCAGTGTCAGTACCCTGAGCAAAGTGATCGGTCGCGATACGGCTCTGTCTGCGCGCCTGATCAAAGTGGTCAATAGCCCGCTGCTGCGCGCGACTCAAGAAGTGACTGACCTGCACACGGCAATCACGCGCCTGGGCGTTAACTACAGCAGCAATCTGGCGATCGGCCTGGTGATGGAGCAGATTTTCCATGCCCGATCCGAAGTGGTCGAGCAGAAAATGCGCGATGTCTGGCGCAAAAGCCTGGAAATCGCCGGTGTCAGCTATGCGCTGTGCCGTCGCTACACCCAACTCAAACCTGATCAGGCGGCCCTCGGCGGGCTGGTGCATCAGATCGGCGTATTGCCGATCCTGACCTACGCCGAAGACCATTATGAATTACTGTCGGACTCGGTCAGCCTTAACCATGTGATTGACCAGATTCATCCGCTGATCGGCGACAAACTGCTGAGGGTCTGGGAATTTCCGGAAATGTTGGTGAAGTTGCCGGGGTTGTATCTGGATTTCAAACGCGAGTCCGAACGGATCGATTACGTCGATCTGGTTCAAGTTGCGAGCCTCTATTGCCATAAAGACACCGACCATCCCATCGCTCGCATCGATGCGTTCAGCGTGCCAGCCTTCAAGAAACTGGGGATCGATCCGCAGAACGAGGCGGTGTGCCGGAGCCTTGAAGAGTCGCGGTCGATGTTTTACTAGACGGGACTGCGGCGCTTCAATCGCGAGCAGGCTCGCTCCCACAGGGTATCTTCGGGTTAATCAATCCAGTGTGGGAGCGAGCCTGCTCGCGATGGGGCCATAACAGGCGCCATCACTCTCCCGCAATAAAACTCACCCGAACCTTCAAACCCGTCGATTCGCCATCGTGCAGACTGATCTGCGCCAGGTGTGCGCGACAAATCTCACCAACAATCGCCAACCCCAGCCCCGAGCCGGCGACCTGCTGATTTCGCCGGTAAAAGCGCTCGAACACTCGATCCCGCTCATCAATGGGAATGCCTGGCCCGTCATCCTCGACCTCCAGCACAGCGGGTGCCGTGACCCGCAGAATCACATTTCCACCCGGCGGTGTATGCGCCAGCGCATTGTCCACCAGATTGCTCAGCAGTTCGTTCAACAGCGTCGGCTCCCCGCGTAACCACACCGGCTCGTCCGCCTCCAGCGCCAGGGCCACGCCGCGCGCATGAGCCAAGGGTGCCATCGCCATGCCCAGCTCTCGAGCCAACTGACTCAGGTCCAGCAATTGCGCCCCGCCTTCAGCGATCGCCCGAGCACCGTTTTCCACCCGAGCCAGCGAGAGCAATTGATTGGCCAGATGCGTCAGACGGTCAGTGCCTTGGGCGGCAGTTTCCAGGGTGTTGCGCCAGGTATCGGGTTCGTTCGAGCGCAAACCAAGCTCAAGTCGTGCTTTCAGAGCGGCCAATGGCGTGCGCAATTCATGGGCGGCATCGGCGATAAACTGTGCCTGTCGCTCGAATTGCCCACGCAGGCGCTCGGTAAAGTGATTGAGGGCCCGCACCAGCGGCCATAACTCGTGTTGCACTTCCACCAGTGGCAGCGGGCGCAGATCGTCCGGCTGGCGCTCTTCCACCGCCGTACGCAAGCGTTCCAGTGGACGCAACGCCGCACTGACCGCAAACCACACCATCAATAAAGCACCAATGGCCAACATGCCCAGGCGCAGCAACGTGTCAGCGGCCAGGCTACGGGCCATCGCCACCCTCGCCTCATCGGTTTCTGCCACACGGATTTCCGCCATGCCATTCATGTTCGGCTCGCTCACCGGCTTGAGCAAACTCACCACGCGCACGTTCTGCCCTTGGTACTTGGCATTGTAGAAACGTGCAAGTGCGGGATAGTCATCGGTGCGCGGGGTTCCCGGCGGCGGTGGCGGAAGGTTTTCGTACCCGGAAATCAACTTCTGATTGATATCGTTGACCAGATAGAAAATCCGCCCGGCGCTGTCGTAAGCGAAGGTGTCGAGGGCCACATAAGGCACGTCGGCACTGAGGCTGCCGTCGCGCTGGGACACACCGGCGGCAATGGTCCGCGCCGACGCCAGCAACGTGCGGTCATAGGCGGTGTCCGCCGCTTCGCGACCATTCCAGTACGCACTCAAACCACTGGCCAGCATTAACACCACCAACAACAGCGCCAGGTTCCACAACAACCGCCAGCGCAGGCTGCTGGGCTTATGCATCACGGCTTTCCAGCAAATAGCCGAGGCCGCGGAACGTCACGATGGCGACCGGCTGGCCGTCGAGTTTCTTGCGCAGGCGGTGGACGTAGATTTCGATCGCATCGGGACTGGCTTCTTCATCCAGACCAAACACCTGGGAGGCCAGTTGCTCTTTGCTCATCACACGACCAGGCCGGGCGATCAATGCTTCGAGCACGGCCTGCTCGCGCGAGGTCAGGGTCAGCAGTTCTTCGCCGAGGGTGAAGCGTCGCGTGTCCAGGTCGTACGCCAGCACGCCACAACGTTGTTGACGTTCGCCACCCAGCACGCTGCGCCGCAACAAGGCTTTGACCCGCGCTTCGAGTTCCGTCAGCTCAAACGGTTTGGCCAGGTAATCGTCGGCGCCCAGATTCAAGCCGTGCACCCGATCCTTGACGTCGCTGCGAGCGGTCAGCATCAGTACCGGCAGGTTCTTGCCCCTAGCCCGCAGGCGCGCCAGCACTTCGAAACCATCCATGCGCGGCAGGCCGACATCAAGGATCGCCATGGCGTATTCCTCGCTGCCCAAGGCCAGGTCGGCCGCCACACCGTCGTGCAGCACATCCACGGTCAGCCCGGTGCTCTTGAGCGCCTGGGCGACACTTTCGGCGAGCTGCAGATGGTCTTCGACGAGCAGAACACGCATGGATCTTTACCTCATTCAGGGATGTTCGACGCCATTCTTTGGCGCGGAGTTTACAGCCGCATCCGCTGCTGTGAAGCCGCAAAACGGTGAAAGTCCACTGAAAGGTTAGCGAAAGGTTGGGCCGTTAGAGTCGATCCACGGAGGGTTTCGACTGCAGACCTTCCAATCGTAGTTTGAAAACGTGCCTGAAACGTAGCTCCCGAAAAACGCCTTGAAGCTTTTCGCCAATAAGAACAATAACCGAGGTACTGCACCATGCCGCGCATCGCGCTTGAGACCTGTCCGCCCCACCCTTCCTCTCGATTCCCATCGTTGACGCTTGCCAGCGCCGTTGCCGGCTGCACGACGCGAAACCGCCGCATCTGAAACATCCCCAAAAACAAAAACTCCCGTGGAGACAACAATGAATCGATCACTGCGCCGTTTCGCCCTCGCCGCCAGCTGCATGCTGTTCGCCGGCCAACTGATGGCCGAGCCAAAACGTCCTGAATGTATCGCTCCGGCCTCGCCAGGCGGCGGTTTCGACCTCACTTGCAAACTGGCGCAAAGCGCGCTGGTGAACGAAAAGCTGCTGACCAAACCGATGCGCGTGACCTACATGCCCGGCGGTGTCGGCGCGGTGGCATACAACGCGGTGGTTGCACAGCGCCCGGCAGACGCCGGCACGCTGGTGGCGTGGTCCAGCGGTTCGCTGCTGAACCTGGCCCAGGGCAAGTTCGGTCGTTTCGATGAAACCAACGTGCGCTGGCTGGCCGCCGTCGGCACCAGTTATGGCGCCATCGCGGTGAAAAGCGATTCGCCATACAAGAACCTGGACGATCTGGTTCAGGCGCTGAAGAAAGATCCGAGCAAAGTGGTGATCGGTTCCGGCGGCACCGTCGGCAGCCAGGACTGGATGCAAACCGCACTGATCGCCAAGGCCGCCGGGATCAACCCGCGTGACCTGCGTTACGTCGCCCTCGAAGGCGGCGGTGAAATCGCCACCGCCCTGCTCGGTGGTCACATCCAGGTCGGCAGCACCGACATCTCCGACTCCATGCCGCACATCCAGAGCGGTGACATGCGCTTGCTGGCCGTGTTCGCCGAAAAACGCCTGGACGAGCCGGAAATGAAAGACATTCCGACCGCCAAGGAACAAGGCTATGACATCGTCTGGCCAGTGGTTCGTGGCTTCTACCTCGGGCCAAAGGTCAGCGATGAAGACTACGCCTGGTGGAAAAACGCTTTCGACAAGCTGCTGGCGTCCGAAGACTTTGCCAAGCTGCGCGATCAGCGCGAACTCTTCCCGTTCGCCATGACCGGCCCGGAGCTGGACACTTATGTGAAGAAGCAGGTCGCGGACTACAAAGTGCTGGCCAAAGAGTTCGGCCTGATTCAGTGATCGCCTCTGTCTAGCGGCTGCGGCCCCCGTCCTGCGGGGTCGCGGCACAGGAGTTTCCCATGCTCTTACAACGCATTTTTGCTTCGGTGCTGTTACTGGCCTGTGTTGGCCTGGCGCTGATGGCGTGGCCGTACCAGGCCGCTTTTTCCTACGAACCGGTGGGCCCTCGCGCATTTCCGCTGTTGATGCTGGGCCTGATGGGGCTTGGCTTGCTGTACATGGTGTTTCGGCCAACGCCGATCATCCACAGCGACGACGACCCGAAACTGGACCGTGAAACGCTGATCAAGATCGGCATCTGCGTGGTGCTGTTGCTGGTGTTCGCCGGCACCTTCGAACCCCTTGGTTTCATCGTCTCCAGCATCCTGATCGGCGTCCCCATGGCTCGCCTGTACGGCGGCCGCTGGCTGCCGAGCGCGGTGATCATCAGCCTGATGGCCATCGGTCTTTACCTGCTGTTCGACAAGTTGATGGACGTGCCTCTGCCCTTGGGCGTACTCGACGTTCTGGAGAACTGATATGGATACTCTTGGCTATTTGGGTCAGGGTTTCGGCGTCGCGCTGACCCCGTACAACCTGGTGACCGCGCTCTGCGGCACCCTGATCGGCACCGTTGTCGGCCTGTTGCCGGGCCTGGGCCCGATCAATGGCGTGGCGTTGTTGATCCCGATCGCGTTCGCCCTGGGCCTGCCACCGGAGTCGGCCCTGATTCTGTTGGCGGCGGTATACCTGGGCTGCGAATACGGCGGTCGTATCAGCTCGATCCTGCTGAACATCCCCGGCGAAGCTTCCACCGTCATGACCACCCTGGACGGTTACCCGATGGCCCGCAAAGGCCTGGCCGGCGTGGCTTTGTCGCTGTCCGCGTGGAGCTCGTTCATCGGTGCGTTCATTGCCACGTGCGGCATGGTGCTGTTCGCGCCGTTGCTGGCGAAGTGGGCGATTGCCTTCGGCCCGGCGGAATATTTCGTGCTGATGGTATTTGCGATTGTCTGTCTCGGCGGCATGGCCGGGGACCGACCGTTGAAAACCTTTATCGCAGCGCTGATCGGTCTGTTCCTGTCTAGCGTGGGGATCGATGCCAACAGTGGCGTCTACCGTTTCACTGGCGACAACATCCATCTGACTGACGGCATTCAGTTCGTGGTGCTGGTGCTGGGCCTGTTCTCCATCAGCGAAATTCTCCTGCTGCTGGAGAAGACACATCGCGGCCAGGAAGCGGTGAAAGCCACCGGGCGCATGATGTTCAACTTCAAGGAAGCCTCGGCGGTGTTCGTGGTGAACATCCGTTGCGGCTTGCTGGGCTTCATCATGGGCGTGTTGCCGGGTGCGGGCGCGACCCTCGCCAGCGCCGTGGCCTACATGACCGAAAAGCGTATCGCCGGCGCCAAGGGCACTTTCGGCCAAGGTGACATGCGCGGCCTCGCCGCCCCGGAAACCGCCATCGGCGGCGCAGCCTGCGGTGCGCTGGTGCCGATGCTGACCCTCGGCGTTCCAGGTTCGGGCACTACGGCGGTGATGATCGGCGCGCTGTCGCTGTACAACATCACCCCTGGCCCGCTGCTGTTCCAGCAACAACCTGACATTGTTTGGGGCCTGATCGCCTCGCTATTCGTTGCCAACGTCATGCTGGTGATCCTCAACATCCCGATGATCCGCATTTTCACCCGCATCCTCGCCGTGCCGAACTGGGCGCTGGTGCCGGTGATCGCGATCATTACCGGGATCGGCGTCTACGCGGTGCACGCCACCACCTTCGACCTGTTCCTGATGATCGGTATCGGCATCTTCGGTTACATCCTGCGCAAGCTGGACTTCCCGTTGTCGCCGGTCCTGCTGGGCTTCATCCTCGGCGGCTTGATGGAACAGAACCTGCGTCGCGCCCTGTCGATCTCCAACGGTGCGCTGGAAATCCTCTGGTCGAGCCCGATCACGTTCGGTGTCTGGGTGCTGACGGCGATTATGCTGTTGATGCCGATTCTGCGGATCTGGCGCAAACGCTCGGTTGCGCGTCGCGCTATCGCCGATGTCTGATCGAACACCCTTCAACGCCTGGTGGGGTACGCCGCTGGTCGGCGCGCTGGGCGGTTACCTGGCCAGCCTCGTCGGCTGGCCGTTGCCATGGATGGTCGGCTCGTTGCTGGCGATCATCCTGGTGCGTTGCCTGACACCCTGGCAATTGGCGGAAATCCCTGGCGGCCGCAAGTGCGGCCAGTGGATCGTCGGTATCGGCATCGGCCTGCACTTCACCCCGGTCGTAATGGAGCAGGTGCTGAGCCACTTCGGCCTGATCTTCTGCGGTGCGTTGATCACCAGCCTGTCCGCCGTGGTCGGGGTCTGGTTGATGCGACGCACCGGTGAAGATCGCGCCACTGCCTTCTTTTCCAGCATGCCGGGCGGCTCCGGGGAGATGGTCAACCTCGGCGCGCGTAATGGCGCGGTGCTTAGCCGGGTTGCGGCGGGGCAAAGTCTGCGGGTGTTGGTCGTGGTGCTGTGTGTGCCGGCGGCGTTCAAATATCTGTTGGGTTACGGTGCACCGGTCTTGCATCCAACCGAAGTCAACTGGTGGTTGCTGGCCCTGCTGTTCCCGGCCGGCGCGTTGGCCGCCTGGATCTGGGAACGTCTGCGCCAGCCCAATCCCTGGCTGTTCGGGCCATTGCTGGTGAGTGCGGCCGTGAGCATTGGTTGGGATTTGCACATTGGCTTGCCCAATGGCGGCAGCCAGATCGGACAATGGCTGATCGGCAGCGGGTTGGGCTGCCACTTCAATCGGCAGTTTTTCCGGCGCGCACCGTCGTTCATGGGACGAACCTTGATTGGCACGGTGCTGACGATGTTGATCGCCACGGCTGCGGCACTGGGATTGAGTGCGCTGACCCATCTGGATCTGCGCTCCCTGACCCTGGGCATGATGCCCGGCGGGATCGCGGAGATGAGCCTGACGGCAGAAACCCTGCAATTGTCCGTACCACTGGTGACGGCGATGCAGGTGATGCGGCTGTTGTTTGTGTTGTTTCTGGCGGAGCCATTGTTCAGGTATTGGAACCGCGAGCCCGATTCAGACTGATAGACCACGTCGCCGCCATCGCGAGCAGGCTCGCTCCCACAGGGTTCGCATGCTCCTTGTGGGAGCGAGCTTGCTCGCGATGCTTTTCAGACTGGAGGCAACCGCCACTCGATCGGCGTTTCGCCATTCTGCTCAAGAAACTTGTTGGTCCGGCTGAAATGCCCGCAACCGAGGAAGCCGCGATAGGCAGACAGCGGTGACGGATGCACCGACGTCAGCACCAGATGCTTGGTGGCATCGATGAGTTTCTGCTTGCTCTGGGCATGCGCGCCCCACAGCAAAAAAACCAGATGCGGCTGATGCTCGCTGACCACTTCGATAATCCGGTCGGTGAAGTGCTGCCAGCCCTTTCCGGCATGGGCATTGGCGTTGGCACGCTCCACGGTCATGGTGGTGTTGATCATCAGCACGCCCTGGTCAGCCCAGCTTTGCAGGCAACCATGGTTGGGAATGTCGATGTTCAGGTCGCGTTTCAACTCTTTATAGATGTTCACCAGCGAGGGCGGTGCCGGAACACCCGGTTGCACCGAGAAGCACAGCCCATGGGCCTGGCCTGGGCCGTGGTATGGGTCCTGGCCAAGAATGACGACTTTGACCTTGTCCAGCGGCGTCGAGTTGAGCGCATTGAAAATCATCGGCCCGGGTGGGTAGATTTCTTTGCCCGCCTCGCGCTCCTGCTGCAGGAAATTACGCAACTCTGCCATGTAAGGCTGGTCGAATTCGGCACGCAGCGCTTCCTTCCAGCTCGGTTCGAGTTTGATACGGTCGTCAGCAGTCATGGTTACATCCGGCAAAAACAATGGGGCGAACCCTAGGAAAGCTGACCATGCTTGTCAATTGATCTGACGCAGATCCGCCACTTTCCTGTACAGCGATCATACTGAACGCTTAATTTCCCTATCGAGGTCACGATGAATCTGCACTTCGAAGAACTCACCGGCACCGACGGCGCCCGCATCGGCATCGCCAGCCTGGATGCCGAAAAGTCCCTCAACGCGCTTTCCTTGCCGATGATCAACGCCCTGCGCGATCAAATGGACGCCTGGGCCAAGGATCCGCAAGTTGTCTGCGTCCTGCTGCGCGGCAACGGCGCCAAGGCTTTCTGCGCGGGCGGCGAAGTACGCAGCCTGGTGGATGCCTGTCGCGCGCATCCGGGGGAAGTCCCGCCGTTGGCTGCGCAATTTTTTGCGGCGGAATATCGCCTGGACTTCAATCTGCACACCTATCCCAAGCCGCTGATCTGCTGGGGGCATGGCTATGTGCTGGGCGGCGGTATGGGGTTGCTGCAAGGCGCGAGCATCCGCATTGTCACGCCGAGCAGTCGCCTGGCGATGCCTGAGATCAGTATCGGCCTTTATCCGGATGTCGGCGCCAGTTGGTTTCTGTCACGACTGCCCGGCAAGCTCGGTTTGTTTCTGGGTTTGACCGGCGCTCATATGAATGGTCGTGATGCGATCGATCTGGACCTGGCCGACCGTTTCCTGCTCGATGAACAGCAACCAGAATTGATCGAAGGCTTGCTGCAACTGAACTGGCAGGAACAGATACCGATGCAGCTCAACAGTCTGCTCAAGGCCTTGCAACAGGAAGCCGTCGCACAAATGCCCGAAGCGCAATGGTTGCCGCGACGCCAGCAAATCGACGAACTGCTGGACGTTGCCGATGTGCGCTGCGCCTGGAAAGCCATCAGCCATCTGCGTGACAGCACGGACCTGCTGTTCAGCCGCGCCGCGAAAACCATGAGTGAAGGCGCGCCCCTGACCGCTCATCTGGTGTGGGAACAGATCGCCCGTGCCCGCCATATGTCGCTGGCGCAGGTTTTCCAGATGGAATACACGATCAGCCTCAACTGCTGCCGACATCCGGAGTTCAGCGAAGGGGTTCGAGCGCGATTGATCGACAAAGACCAGAAACCGCATTGGCACTGGCAGGACATCAATGTGCCTGAAGCGGTCGTGGAAGCGCACTTTCACAAGGTTTGGGAAGGTCGGCATCCGTTGGCGGACCTTTCCGAGTACTGAAATTTTGGAGTTGCCCGCGATAGCTTTATGAAAGGGTCTATCGTGGGCAAGCCATTTTCACTAAACCTTAATTTTATAAAACCCCATTGTTTCTTTAATGGCTTCTGCCGCACCTTCATCAGCACGTAAAAATATATCTTCCATATCTCTTAGCGGGGGCAGAGGATGTAGAAGTTCAAGCAACTGGTCCGCGGTATAGTCTTTAGGTGCTCTGTCTACATCTTGTACCCTTATAAAACTTATCGCAGCTTCGCCACCTAAGAAATAATTTTCAACTCGTATCTTAGGAGAAGAGCCGTAATTCACAACGACTACAAGATCATCACTATCGCGATGAAATTTCAATTGATGGATGGACGCACCAAAATCTGTGAAGTCGATACCATCTATACCGCCCGATTTATTAATAATCAAATCTCTTCCGAGGCCGTCATACTTATAAATATCATCACCTGCACCGCCGACTAAAGTATCGTTACCTGCTCCTCCCCACAAAATACCGCCCCCAGCACCACTGGAAATCAAATCATCTCCCTGCATGCCTCGCACCTCTACCGCGCCACTCAAAGTGTCATTACCTTGTCCACCAACGAGAGGAAGTTTCTTACCGTCCCGAAGAGATACGACCTCAGCCGCATTATCGATAAAGACACCATGGCGGTAAGTATCAGGAGCGGTGCCCAATTTACTGTTAGCTATAAGATCCTCCAAACTGACATGCGATCCATCTGCAAATTTCACGACTTCAACACCTGAACCACCAAGATCACTTGCATTAGGCAACACAATACGAACCTGTTGATCTTTCCCCCAGGAAATATCAAGCGTGGAATACAGCATCTGCCCAAGAGGTGGATTGCGGTAGGTGCCGCGCTTCGGGTTTGGTGCCAATTCAATATTGACCGCTTCAATTAACACGGCGCCCCAGCTTAACTGCAACTGCTCAAGCGTTATCCCATCAGGCAGCCTGACGGTATCCGTATCGGCTAACCCGAACTCGGCGCTCCACCCTGCAACTCCAACTTCCGGACGAAGAAACACAGGACTTAATATGTCCGCAACGATGGTAGTCGTTCCAGTATGTGCACCTATTATATAAGTATCTGGGCCATTCCCACCGTAAAGCCAATCATGCCCTGAGCCTCCAATTAAATAATCCTGACCTTCTGACCCGAGCAAAGTATCGTTTCCTGCCCCGCCTGAAATAAACGCACCGGAAACCCTACCCTCATTCTCAACATAATAAATATTGGGCGTCTCATAAGTAACGACCAAGTCGTCACCCATCCCGCCATGAAAAATATTACCGGCCTCAAGATTTACCCTGCCACCGCTATCGTCGCCTTGAACAATTTGGTGCTTGATAGTCTCAGTCGTGACATCCCAGCTGAATTTCTTGTAACTTACTTCACTACCTTCAATGCTTCCAGCAGGGTAAATAAACCAACCTTGAATTATACCCACCTCACTTTTATGCTCGACTATAACTTCACCAGCCGTTAAGGAAAAACCACTGTAGCTTGAACCAGATGGATAGTAACGTGGTTCTTGTTCTGGTTTGTATTCTATCCCACCTACTACTGTCGGCCGGGATTCAGTATGGGACGTAGAGCTTGAATCTCTGTTACTGAGCACTGCTTTACCAGAAACAAGGCTCATCCGCTCCGGGGATTGTGACAATGAACCTGACTGGAAGCTTTCAACAATTAAATTAGTTTTTTCGTGGTAGCCATGATCATTATCAGTAATGTGGCTTTTGCTCCAGGCTCCCTGAGCATTTAGCACGAACCCCGATGCCAGTATCAATGCCGAGCGGCGTTTTTTCAGAGTCCCCAGAAACTCTTCGCTCCACAATTTACTTGTATCAGCTTCAACTCGCGGGATATCAACCACAGCATTATTGATAACCTCCGCCTCATTGGGTTTTTCGTTACCTCCTGATTGCGCCTTAATATGAGTATTACTTGGAGTCCCAACATTGTCGTCTACGCCTGGCACCACGGACGTTTCCGCCAAGGACGAAGCATCTGTCGGGCCATGAATTATTTTCATAACGTCCTGAAAACTTAAAATAGAACCGTCACCAAAACTAAACGATGAATATTGCCATTTATCGTAATCACGAATCAGAACAGCATCACCCAACCCGTTAAAAATCCGTAATACCGGACCAACATCTACAACAATGATGTCAGCTTTTAAATTATCTACAGTAAATCCACGGCCGAACTTTATGACGTTATTTCCGCCTGCATCAGCAATAACATCGAGCCCATCGCCGATGCCAAAATCATAGGTATCATCGCCGTCTTGTCCGTCCAGATAGTCATTGCCGCGGCCTCCTTTATATACGTTATTACCGGAACCACCGCGAAGGTAATCTGCACCTGTTCCGCCATACAAAGTGTCGTTTCCGCCACCGCCTATTAGAGTGTCATTACCTGAACCTCCATCAAGATAGTCCGCTCCGTGCTCTGTTTCGGGTGTTTGCTCATAATCACCCAGCAAGAAGTCATCATCGGCACCACCGTGAAGCGTGTCAGCGCCTAAGCCTCCCCAGAGCGTATCGTTTCCAGCATCACCTCGAATGTAGTCATTATTGGTTAGTCCGGCTGGCTGGCTGTGCTCGTCTCCATCCAAGGCGTCATTCCCTTCGCCCCCTATCAGCGTGTCGGAGCCCCCCATGCCTCGAAGCGTGTCATCACCAGTACCGCCATCTAGAAAATCATTACCTTGGTATCGAGCCGGGTGATCGGAGTAATCCCCGGATAAAACATCGTTGCCTGCGCCGCCATAAAGAGAATCATCAGCACCGCCACCTTGGAGAGTGTCGTCACCTGCACCACCATCCAGAAAATCATTACCGAAGTAATTTGCGGCGTTACCCTCAACACCCTGCAAAACAAAGTCATCGCCGGTCAGCTCATCGTTACCGAGACCGCCGTACAACACATCGCTACCACTATTACCGGCCAGGGAATCATTACCATCGCCCCCATCCAACAAATCGTTGCCGTGGTGCCGACTTTGCAGACCGCCTCCCCAATCCAGGTTGTCACCCAACAAAATGTCGTTATCGTTGCCACCATGAAGAGTGTCATTCCCCCCATCGCCACTCAAAACATCGTTTTCAGTTCCACCATCGAGTAAATCATCGCCCCAACCGCCGTTGATAAAGTCACTGCCTCCCTGACCAAAAAGAACGTCATTGCCACCTCCCGCAGGAGCGCTGAGAGAGGCACGGGCAAAGACGTTACGCCTGCTAACGACACCTTCACCAATGGGGACATCAATCCTTTTGAAATTCCAGGTTTTTTCCAGCATCCCGGTCACATCATCACCGGATAAATTGTCATCGCCAGCTCCCCCAATGAGCGTATCTGGACCGTCGCCACCGAGCAGCACGTCTCGGGACTCAGTGCCCACGAGTAGATCCTCACCCTGCCCCCCATCAAGCCAATCGCCACGACTTGCCTTGCCGGGACCCGCTCCAGCAGCCATCGCTTGTTCGATTGTTAACGGCTGATCTGCAAACAACCGGTCATTTCCGGCTTTACCAAATAGCTGATCGGAACCACCAAGCCCGATGAGGACGTCGTCGTTCGGCGATCCGTGAAGCACATCTGCCTTATTTCTCTGCTTCACCTTACGCACGATAACGTTGCCCAATTCATCATGAGCGAGCTGATCACCGGGAACAGTGGGGTCGGTGTCTTTTGCTTTCCAGTCACCCACGACGGTTAGACCAGGCCCTGAAAAGTCCTGGCTTTGGTAATCCGGGAGAAGGATGCCCAACATGCTAGGCGTGAAGTGTTTAATAAAAACCAGATCATTCCGGCCGTATTTGATATGGAGCGTTTTTTCAGAAAGCTCTTCGATGACAGTTAAAGTGATAGCCCCATCTTCCGTAACCCAAGTATTGCTCAGAGGACCACTACGCTTAAGGGCAGGAATAGGTAAACCATTTATAAGTATCTGGCCATCAACGCCAACGTCGGAAATCTGATCGACGCCATCGCCACTCGAAAACTCGTATCGATCACTGCCAACGCCTCCAATCAGAATATCGTTACCTTGACCGCCGACTAATACATCATCCCCAGACATACCGTGTAGCACGTCTCTGCCATCTCCGCCCTTTAACCAATCACGCCCCTGACCACCTTCGATGTAATCATTTCCTTCGAGGCCGATGATCGTGTCATTACCCAAGCCACCATAGAGATGGTCGCTATTGGGGCCGCCGCTGAGCGAACGACTTCCATCATCACCAAACATAACCAGAGGATTTGAAACCCCGGTAGTCATAGACGCTTGTTTACCTGATTGAAGATCCGAGTAGGAATGGGCCTGAATCGTGTTTTCTCCGAATGATCCATTGGTCCTGGCTATCAAGCGACCTAACATATCCGCGCGATCAACCAGCCATCGTTCGGTGATGAAGCCTTCGCCGGTTTTCGAGTCGTAGAGTTCTAGTCCCCTCCCTGAAAAACCGTCAATTCTTTCAATGACTATTTCACTCAAGTATTTCAGGGAATTCCGCAGCGCCATCCCGGCAGGCGATTCCTGGGCCGCTAATGTTCCCCAATCAGAAGCGCTGCCGTATTCCCTAATTGTCTTGGCAACAATATTTTGAGATTGGCTCGGTGATAACGACGAGAAAAATTCATGGCCATTTGCGGCAAAGGTTGCATCTGTAGTGAGTGAAGCTGAAGAAACACCATCATAGGTTAGTTTGAATATATCAAAGAAGGCATTAACCCCATACCTTAATATTAAATCTACCGTGGATGAAATCGGTGTACCTTTGACAATTGACTGAATGAACGGACTATAACTTTGACTGCTGCGCGCAATATTTATCTGCTCAGGCACAACTGAAAACAGGCTCTCAAATACATTCCAACCAAAATTTTTGGCCACTGCTTCAAGCGCCACATTGTAGGAATCGATGGCGAATAGGATATTCTTAAAATCGTCCAGCCTATTGACTGTTGCCAGTGCGTGTCTTTCTTTAATTTCCGAACCGGGATCACCTGCTGAAATCAGCCTCCACGTTTCATAGGGATATTCCCCACCCAACAGACTAAATCCAATTGTTCCAGACCATCCAGCGTTGCGACTTGCAGCGGTGTCTTCTTCCAATCCTTCCTGAGGAAACAGTATTTCACCAATGGCGCTTGCATCGATGGAAGCGATTTGGTCAATTGCAGGCACGGTCCACGGCGCCAAGTTAAATTTAAGTGATCCATACAGCAAAGTATTCATGAAATTGACAGCCACCTGATTAGATGACTCCTGCATCAATTCATCACTAAACATTTTATTCAGTCGCAACTGTCCTTGCCGTACTGTATAAGCACGGATCAAAGCTGAGTAAGCACCGCGTCCTGCGTTCGCATCGATTGCCACATCAAGCCACAACTTGGCACTCTTGAAAACCTTCTTGACACTCTCATCAAAAACCACCAAACCAGAAAGCTTTTCACCAATCATATCTGACAATTTTTGATAAAAAGGCTCACAGTTCGCACCCACCAACGCAACTGCCTTATACTCTTTATCCGGCAGATCAAACTTCATTCCGGTACAGACACTGACAGCATCAATAATTATTTCTTTCTCTACAGCATTAAAAACATAACTCATCATTACTTCCCTGTAATTATGGCACTCGAAAGATATTCACTAATAAATTTAAGCGCTGCAGGAGCAACACGCAGCGAGCGCGTCCCTAGATGAACACGAGCGTCTCCACCTGCAAAATCGAAATTATGCAACCCCACTGTGCAACGGGTATTTAACTGACCAAAATCCAGATTTTCCAGTTGTGATTTATTAAACGTTAACAAAACCTCTCTGCTGAACCCACTTTCCAAAACTTCGCTAGATGGAGAACCCAAACCATCACACGCAATTACTCGCGGAGTTCCATCACTTCGGCGCCAATCGCGCATTATAAAACCGCTTACCGCGAATTCATTTTCAACACTAGGAGGTGGAGCGTTGAGCCAGAGCTCCAGGCCGGGATAGTTTTTGAGTTTCACAATGAGGTCTTCAGGCCATTCCTTGGTCTGACGTCCCATGTTAATTGGCTCGGTAGACTCTGTCCTTGTGTACAACCTGGCAATCACACTGAAAAGCTTTCGGTTGGGTGACGGCTCCTTTCCGAGCTCCTGATAGGTAGGACGAAGTTCAGTACCCGTCCACCAGAAAGAGCCCTCGAGGCCTTCCGCAATACACAGCCCGCCCCTCGTGGCAGAACTGTAATAAAACCCCGGAATTTTACTTATATCAAGAAGGCCACCCCCCAAAATTGGAACATGTTCCATACCAGCGAGTTTCTGATTGCATTTTTCTGATTCTTCTCGACTACGATTCCGCTCTTCCGCCATGCGTTCAGATTCGACATAACAACTCACCAACCAAGAGCAAAAAGCCACAACCAAACCATATTTGAGTATCGTCTTACACCACCAATATGCATCCTTGCGATAGACCTTATACATTTCAAACTCCATTTAAATTATCAGACAACCTACTTTAAAGCTGTCATCACGCGATCAAAAACTCCAAAATAGCCACGCACACCATGTTTTACATCAAACCGATTCGCTGTCGATTTTGCTGACTTCCTAATAGAACCAAAATCACCAGAAAACTTTAAGACTCTACAAACTTTTTCAGCTATTGCCTCTGCGTCAAAAAAATCCACCAACAATCCATTTACACCATCAACAATCACCTCCCGAACCGGTGCGGTATCGGAACCTATCACCACACACTCAGACGCCATTGCCTCTAACAACGACCAAGACATAACGAAGGGATAGGTCAAATAAACATGTACTTCTGACACCTGCAAAACTGCTCTATACGTTTCATAAGGCAGCTTGCCGGTGAAATACACTCTGGAAAGGTCTATCTCCAACTCCGCTAGTAACTTGGCGCGCCAACTATCAAACCCTATCGGCAAACGCCCATAACTGACGCCATCGCCTCCCACGATTACGATCTGGGCGTCAGGGCACACGGCCTGAATATAAGGAATGGATCTCATGAAACTATGAAATCCGCGATAAGGCTCGAGGTTTCTAGCGACATACGTCACGATTGGCTGCCCGGTTTCCAGCACCTGTCCACTGGGTAGCTTTACGGAAGTAATCGGAGCAGGCTCGGTTGCTTCTATAGAAATCCCCTCATGAATCACCTGAATTTTGGAGTGATACGCTGACGGGAACAGACTGCGCTGCCATGAGGTAGGTGCAATTCCAATGTCACATTGCTCAAGATTCAAAAGATGCATCGAATTCAGTGGTCGAATTCTTGAAGAGGCATCCGGCGCACACGGAAATTCGGGATCAAAGCCCATATCCGCGCCCGTTGAATGATAATAATATTCACAAAAATTAATCAGGGGAGCGTCAGGATATACATCCTTAACAAACAGTGCTTCACCCCATCCAGGGTGTGCAAGTATCACATCAGGGCGATAACCTTTTTGTTTGAGCACTTTCAACAGCAAAAATACTTGTTGCCCGTCAACGACGGCATTTCCATATTGATGCAAGTACGAATGAGTGCAATGTGATTGCTTTCTTATAGGCTGATACCTGAAGAGCTTAATCCCTTGAACACCTGGAGCCGTATCTCGCCCTATCGCAACGACTGTAACGTCTGGCCGACTATGCGCCGCCAATGCAACATGCCGGAATTGACCAGGAAAGTTTTGATGAATAATAAGTAGATTCATGATTCAACTGATCTGCTAGTACGCCCTCATTTCATTGAAGTTTTTAAACATCAATACGAATGCACAAACGCTAACAAATGCGCAGAAATAAAACTGTAGGAGGGTTCCGAGAACGTCCGAGGACATGTAGCCATACAGGGTAATTTCGAAACAGGCAGGAGCAACCTTCTCCTCGTCACAGACCTGGGCGCCATACCTTGCGCATAAAAAAAGCGGCGCATGATGCGCCGCTTTTCTAAAGGTTTGCGTCAGAGTTACCAGCGACCACCTCGGTCACCTCGGTCACCATGATCGCCGCGACCCTCATGGTCGCCTCGTCCACCGTGATTGCGTCCACCCTCGCCACGGTAGTCGTTGTTCCAGCCGCCACGGTTACCGCCGTCCCAACCGTGATTCTGATGAGCCCGGTAGTCGCCTCGTTGCGACTGGTAATAACGGGGAGCCGGTTGATAAACCCGCGGCTGGTAGTAATACCGTGGGGTTGGCTGGTAATACCGGGCCGGTGGCGCGTAGTAACGACGCGGCTGGGTGTAGTAGCCGTCGCCACCGGAGTAATAGACCGGCGCCGGTGAGGTGTAGACCTCGGAACTGTAGTAGCTGGCTCCTCCATCGGAATAGGGTACGCACGCACCAAGAGACAATCCCAATACAGCCATCAGAAGAATTCGTTTGACCCGTTTTCGACAGAGCATGGCGGCCTCCTGGACCGCGAGTGAGCCGTACCAGCGACGCTGGTAGGCGACAGTCAATTATTCGGTGACTGTCGAAAGATCAGACATCGAATTCGAAATCTGGTGCGTTTCTGAAACACATTGAAACAAGTAGCCGATGAAAGGTTTTTCACCTATTCACAGGCTGATTAATGGTGACCACCGTGGTATCCACCGCCGTAATGACGTGGCCCGTACCCGCGCCAGTAGTAATAGCGATAGCCGCCGTAAAAGCGCGGGCCATAGTAATAACGGGGGCCGTAATAGTAGTTATAGGGCGAATAGCCAGGGTAGTAATAGGGCCAGTAGCCTGGGTAGTAATAAGGCGCGGAATACACATCGTAGCCGCCAGCGTCGTAATAGCAGCCGGCCAACCCCAGACCGAGAACCATACCCAACAACAGTCGACGAAACATCGCGGCCTCCTGAAAGACCCTCAACCGGAACTCGCCGGCTGATACCACTTTTGACTGGCGATGCCGGGCCGAGTGCCGAGCGGCGCAGACCTTCGGATCAGTGGCCTGCCCGGTCCATTGCGGTGCGTCCACGCACCATCACAAAGCACCCTCCCCGCCCTCTTGACCGCGCCAATCGCGTAGCCCCGCACGCTAGAGCGCTTTAGCCGACTTGGCACGGCTCTCGCTTTAGTAAACCCGTGCAGGAGTCATCACAGGTTCGCGGCACCACAATTTGCAATGGCTGACTAGGGTTCCGGCTCGCTTAAGCGAGTGGCTGGTCCGAGAGTTGGCGACCTCCAGTTGAGGTTACACGGCGGGACAAAAGCCCGGGAGACAAGCCACCGTTCGCGGTGCCGCGTTGACTCCTGCCCGCCCTTGATCAACTGGAGAACCACCCATGCTCAAGCTTCGTTTACCCGCCCTGCTCGCCGCTGCTTTCGCAGCCATCGTGAGCGCCTCGTCCCAAGCCGCACAGAAAGACCACTTCAGCGTCTGCTGGACCATCTACGCCGGCTGGATGCCCTGGGAATACGCGGGCAGCCAAGGCATCGTCGACAAATGGGCGAAAAAGTACGGCATCAAGATCGATGTGGTGCAGCTCAACGATTACGTCGAATCCATCAACCAGTACACCGCCGGCCAGTTCGACGGCTGCACCATGACCAACATGGATGCACTGACCATTCCCGCCGCCGGCGGCGTCGACAGCACCGCGCTGATCGTCAGCGACTTCTCAAACGGCAACGACGGCATCGTGCTCAAGGGCGATGGCAAGAAAGTCACAGACCTCAAGGGCATGAACGTCAATCTGGTCGAACTGTCGGTTTCCCACTACTTGCTGGCTCGCGCGCTGGATTCGGTCGATCTCACCGAGAAAGACCTGAAAGTGGTCAACACCTCCGACGCCGACATCTCGGCCGCCTTCAACACCGATCAGGTGAAAGCCGTCACCACCTGGAACCCGATGCTCTCGGACATCAAGGCCAAGCCTGCGGTGACCGAAGTGTTCAACTCCAGCCAGATTCCCGGCGAGATCATGGACATGATGGTGGTCAACAGCGCCACCCTCAAAGACAACCCGGCCCTGGGCAAAGCGCTGACCGGCGCCTGGTTTGAAGTGGTCGAGTTGATGAACGAGAAAAACGCCGCCAGCAAAGTCGCCCTCGAACACATGGCCAAAGCATCCGGCACCGACCTGGCCGGTTTCCAGGCGCAACTCGATACCACCAAGTTGTTCGCAACGCCCAAGGAAGCCCTGACGTTCTCCACCAGCAAGCAACTGCCGGAAACCATGCGCAAGGTGGCAGAGTTCTCCTTCCAGCACGGTTTGCTCGGTGAAGGCGCCAAAGACACCAGTGCGGTGGGCATGGCCTTCGCCAATGGCGTGACCAGCGGCGACAAGAGCAACCTCAAGCTGCGCTTCGACCCGACCTACGTGCAGATGGCGGCCGACGCCAAGCTGTAAACAGGAGGACTGGCCATGCGCCTGATCAATCGCCACCCGGATCGCCCGAGTCGCTTGCTGTTGGTGATCCTGCCGTTCGCCCTGGTGCTGTTCGCCTACTTCATGGGCTCGGCCGAGCGGCTGACGGACAACCCCAACGACAAGCTTCTGCCGAGCGCCGTGCAAATGACCGACGCGGTCAAACGCCTGGCGTTCACCGCCGACACCCGCACCGGCGAATACGTACTGTGGCAGGACACCGCATCCAGCCTGCGACGCTTGGCAATTGGCCTGGGCATCAGTGCGCTGGCCGGTCTGTGCCTGGGCATTGCCGCCGGCACCTTGCCGCTGTTTGGCGCACCGTTGTCGCCACTGCTGACGGTGCTGTCGATGGTGCCGCCGCTGGCGATCCTGCCGATTCTGTTCATCGTGTTCGGGCTGGGGGAATTGTCGAAAGTGATGCTGATCGTGATCGGTATCACCCCGTGCCTGGCGCGAGATCTGGAACAGCGCGCCCGGGAAATTCCGCTCGAGTTGCTGATCAAGGCCCAGACCCTCGGCGCCTCGACCTGGACACTGATGCTGCGCGTGGTGCTGCCACAGCTGTTGCCGCGCCTGCTGATCTCGCTGCGGTTGATGCTGGGCTCGGCGTGGTTGTTCCTGATCGCCGCCGAAGCCATCGCCTCCACCGACGGCCTCGGCTACCGGATCTTCCTGGTGCGCCGCTACCTGGCAATGGACGTGATCTTGCCGTACGTGGTCTGGATCACCCTGCTCGCCTGGCTGATGGATTGGGGGCTCAAGCGCCTGACTCAACGTGCGTTCCCTTGGTACGAAGGAGCGCGGTCATGAGCTTCATCACAGTCAAAAACGTCTGGCAGCAATACGCCGATCAGGTGGTGCTTGAAGGGCTGAACCTGACCGTCAACGAGGGTGAATTCTGCACGTTGGTCGGCGCGTCGGGTTGCGGCAAGTCGACCTTCCTGCGGCTGTTGCTCGGCCAGGAACGCGCCAGTCGCGGTGAGATTCTACTGGACGGCCACGCCTTGGCCGGCGAGCCGGATTCGAGCCGTGGCGTGGTGTTCCAGCGCTACTCGGTGTTCCCGCATTTGACGGTGCTGGACAACGTCGCTCTGGGCCTCGAACTGCCGCGCTCGCCGCTGCTCGGGCGCTTGTTCGGCAGCGCCAAACGCGAAGCGCGGGAGCAGGCCTCGGTGCTGCTGCACAAAGTCGGCCTCGGCCATTCGCTGGATAAATACCCGGCGCAGCTCTCCGGCGGTATGCAGCAACGATTGGCCATCGCTCAGGCGCTGATCATGAAACCCCGGGTGTTGCTGCTCGACGAACCGTTTGGCGCCCTCGATCCGGGCATCCGCAAAGACATGCACGGCCTGCTGCTGGAGCTGTGGCGCGAGACGCAACTGACCGTGTTCATGGTCACCCACGACCTGTCCGAAGGTTTCAGCCTGGGCACGCGCCTGCTGGTGTTCGACAAGGTCCGCGTCGACCCGCACGCACCCGGCGCCTATGGCGCGCGCATCACCTACGACATCCCTTTGAACAGCGACCGCCGCGTCAACCGCGCCGCCGTCGACGCCCTGCCGCAAGCACTGGCGGGCTCGCTTCGCATCGCTTAGAGGAAATTTGAAATGACTGATTCGACTCAACTGTTCCCACCCTTTGCCGAAGAAATACTCCCCGGCGGTGGCCATCGTTCCTTCGTGTTGAAGCGCGGCCAATTGCTGCGCCTGACCGACCTGCGCGGCGGCGCCAATGTCAGCCTGACATTGCTCAACGCCTGTGAGAAAACCGAACGCCTGAACCTGCCCGACAGCCTCAAATGCCAACACACCGCCAAACTCACTAGCGGCCATTGCCTGTACTCGGACATGGGCCGCGTACTGGCCGCCATCACCGCCGACACCTGCGGCTGGAGCGACAGCCTCGGCGGTGTGCTCTGCGCCGAGGAAGTCGCTGAAAAATACGGCGCCGGCCGCTACCAGGAACTGCGCAACGGTTTCTTCCGCAACGGCACCGACAACCTGTTGGTGGAACTGGGCAAGTGGGGTTTGGGCCTGTCGGATC
Source organism: Pseudomonas sp. IT-P294 (assembly GCF_949767865.1). Taxonomy (NCBI): domain Bacteria; kingdom Pseudomonadati; phylum Pseudomonadota; class Gammaproteobacteria; order Pseudomonadales; family Pseudomonadaceae; genus Pseudomonas; species Pseudomonas sp. IT-P294. Next base: position 160,583 of record NZ_CATKQW010000058.1, read on the forward strand.
TGCTGATGACCCTCAACCTGTTCAGCCGCGTCAACGTCGACGAAGCCGGGCGTTTCCATTTCGTCGAAGGCAATTCCAAGGCCGGCGACTACATCGAGTTGTACGCGCCAATGGACACGCTGGTGGTGCTCACTGCGCTGCAACACCCGATGGACCCGTCGCCGGAATACGCACCGAAACCATTGAAGCTGAGCTGGATGAACGCTGACGCCAGCGTCGCTGAACATTGCCGCACCTCGCGCCCGGAAAACGAGCGCGGCTTCATCAACACCGACCGTCTGTTCGCCTGAGGATCGCTGCCATGTCACTCGCCATCGCTACCACACACAAGCATCCAGAAACGGCGGTCTACCGCGCCATCATCCCCGCCGGCGAACCCTGGCTGATGGAAGTCAAGGCTGGCCAGACGCTGCGCATCCTCGATCTGGAAGGCAACCAGGCCGTCGACACTTTGTTCTACAGCGTCGCCAACCCGAAGGAACGCTACGACGTGCAGCGGACCTTGCGCCGGCAGAACAGCGTCTATTTGAGCACCGGCAGCGTGCTGTATTCCAACCTCGGCAAACCAATGCTGACCATCGTCGCTGACACCTGCGGCCGCCACGACACCCTCGGCGGCGCCTGCGCGCAGGAGAGCAACACCGTGCGTTATGCACTGGAAAAACGCTACATGCACAGCTGCCGCGATAACTACCTGCGCGCTTGTGTCCACGACGGACGACTGGGCAAGGGCGACATCGGACCGAACATCAATTTCTTCATGAACGTGCCGGTCACCGCTGATGGCGGGCTGACGTTTGAAGACGGCATTTCGGCGCCGGGTAAATACGTTGACCTGCGGGCCGAGATGGACGTGATCGTGCTGATCTCCAACTGCCCGCAATTGAACAACCCGTGCAACGCCTACAACCCGACCCCTGCGGAGTTGCTGGTATGGAATTGAAACTCGTACGTTTGCGCCGCTGGTTATTTGCCCTGTGCCAGGCGCGTTCGGGCCAGTGCCTTAAATCTCCTAAACACCACTAATCCCACTGTGGGAGCGGGCTTGCTCGCGAAGAGGCCGTCACATTCAAAATTGATGTCGACTGCCACGCCGCTTTCGCGAGCAAGCCCGCTCCCACAGAGGTTCAGTGGTGTTTTTGAGTGAAGTGACTTTGCCGTCGGGGACGACCCCGGCGCTCATCGAAAAACTGCGGGACGGCCCGCATCCCCTTCAGGGGTTATGCCATGTTCGAAAAAGTCCTGATTGCCAACCGTGGCGCCATCGCCTGCCGCATTCTGCGCACGCTGCGTGAATTGCAGGTAAAGGGCGTCGCCGTTTACTCCGAAGCCGATGCCGCCAGTTTGCACATCCTGCAAGCCGACGAAGCCCACAGCCTCGGTGAAGGCGCCGCCGCCGGCACCTACCTGGCGGTCGATAAAATTCTTGCCATCGCCACCTCTACCGGCGCCACCGCGATCCACCCCGGCTACGGCTTCCTCTCGGAAAACGCCGCGTTCGCCGAAGCCTGCGAAGCCGCTGGCGTCGCGTTTATCGGCCCGACCCCGGAGCAGCTGCGGGTGTTCGGCCTCAAGCACACCGCCCGCGCCCTGGCCAAGCAACACGGTGTGCCGATGCTCGAAGGCACCGAGCTGCTCGACAGCCTCGACGCGGCCTTGATCGCCGGTGAACAGGTCGGCTACCCGGTGATGCTCAAGAGCACCGCCGGCGGTGGCGGCATCGGCATGCGCGTGTGCCGCAGCGCCGCCGAGTTGAGCGAATCCTTTGAAACGGTGAAGCGCCTCGGCCAGAACAATTTCAGCGACGCCGGTGTGTTCATCGAGAAATACATCCAGCGCGCCCGGCACCTGGAAGTCCAGGTGTTCGGCGACGGTCGCGGCGAAGTGATTGCCCTCGGCGTACGCGATTGTTCGGTGCAACGGCGCAACCAGAAAGTCCTCGAAGAAACCCCGGCGCCGAACCTGCCAGAGGGGATGGCCGATGAGTTGTGTGCGGCGGCGATCAAACTGGCAAAAGCAGTCAACTACCGCAGCGCCGGCACCGTGGAATTTGTCTTCGACAGCGAGGACCAGCGTTTCTATTTCCTGGAAGTGAACACCCGCCTGCAAGTGGAACATGGCGTCACCGAGCAAGTGTGGGGCGTGGACCTGGTGCGCTGGATGGTGGAACTGGCGGCCGGTGACTTGCCGCCATTGAGCGAGTTGAGCCAGGGCCTGAAGGCCGACGGTCATGCGATTCAGGCACGGCTCTACGCCGAAGACCCGGGCCGCGATTTTCAGCCGAGCCCAGGATTGCTGACCGCTGTGAATTTCCCGGCCGCCGATGGCAAACAGCTGCGCATCGACACGTGGGTCGAGGCCGGTTGCGAGATTCCACCGTACTTCGATCCGATGATCGCCAAGGTCATCAGCTGGGCCCCGACCCGTGAAGAAGCCCGCGCCGATTTGCATCAGGCACTGGGTGACAGCCAGCTCTATGGCGTGGAAACCAATCGCGATTACCTGCGGCAGATTCTGCGGGATGTACCGTTCGCCAGCGGTCAGCCGTGGACCCGTTGCCTCGAAGGCCTGGTGTATCAGGCCAACACCTTTGAGGTGCTTAGCGCCGGCACCCAGACCAGCGTCCAGGACTATCCCGGCCGTCTCGGCTACTGGGCCGTGGGCGTGCCGCCGTCAGGGCCGATGGACAGTCGCGCGTTGCGACTGGGCAACCTTTTGCTGGGCAACGACGAAGGCGCCGCCGCGCTTGAAATCACCATGAGCGGGCCGCTGCTGCGCTTCAATTGCGATGCGGTGGTGGCGGTGACCGGAGCGGTGATTCCACTGACGTTGAACGGTGAAACCGTCGAGATGAACACGGCGCTGCTGATTCCGGCCGGTGCCACGTTAAGCCTCGGCACGATTGCCGGTGCCGGCGCACGCAGCTACTTGTGCCTGCGCGGTGGCCTGCAAGTGCCGGATTATCTGGGGAGCAAAAGCACGTTCACGCTGGGACAGTTTGGCGGGCACGGCGGTCGTGCGCTGCGCGCGGGTGACGTGTTGCACGTGCCTGCGTTGATCGACCGAGGTGTCGGTCAGCAACTGCAACACGTCACCGAATTACCTGCCGTGCGTCAGATCCGGGTGATCTACGGTCCGCATGGCGCGCCGGAATACTTCACCGAAAACTACATCGGCACGTTTTTCGCGACCCAGTGGGAAGTGCATTTCAACTCCAGCCGCACCGGCGTGCGCTTGATCGGCCCAAAACCTGAATGGGTGCGTGCAGACGGTGGCGAAGCCGGGCTGCATCCGTCGAACATCCATGACAATCCGTATGCCATTGGCGCTGTGGATTTCACCGGGGACATGCCGGTGATCCTGGGGCCGGATGGCCCGAGCCTCGGCGGGTTTGTGTGCCCGGTGACGGTGATCGAGGCGGACCTTTGGCAGTTGGGGCAACTGAAGGCTGGGGACAAAGTCCAGTTCTCACCGATCGACATCAAAACCGCCCGCAACCTCGCCTTGAAATGGAATACCCCCTGTGGGAGCGGGCTTGCTCGCGAAGAGGCCGGGCCAGTCAACACTGATGTATCTGACATACCGCTTTCGCGAGCAAGCCCGCTCCCACAAGAAATTGTGTCGCCCGTGGTGTTGGATTTGGGTCAGGGGGATACGCGGCTGGTTGCCAGGTTGTCGGGTGATACTCACCTGCTGTTGGAAATTGGCGCACCTGAGCTGGACCTGGTCCTGCGCTTCCGCGCCCACGCCCTGATGCAAGCGCTGGAAGGCAAACACCTGCACGGCGTCATCGACCTCACGCCCGGCATTCGCTCGCTGCAAGTGCACTACCAACCCGAGCAACTGCCGCTCGCTGATCTGCTCGGCATCGTCGCCGGAGAATGGGACGCCGTGTGCGCCGCCAAAGACCTGCAAGTGCCGTCGCGCATCGTGCATTTGCCGCTGTCCTGGGATGATCCGGCCTGTCAGTTAGCCATCGAAAAATACATGACCACCGTGCGCAAGGACGCACCGTGGTGCCCGAGCAACCTGGAGTTCATCCGCCGCATCAACGACCTGCCGAACCTCGACGAAGTGCAGCGCACGGTGTTCGACGCCAGCTATCTGGTGATGGGCCTGGGCGACGTTTACCTCGGCGCGCCAGTCGCCACCCCGCTCGATCCACGCCATCGGCTGGTCACCACCAAGTACAACCCGGCTCGCACCTGGACCGCCGAAAACTCGGTGGGCATCGGCGGCGCCTACATGTGCGTCTACGGCATGGAAGGCCCCGGTGGTTATCAGTTCGTCGGTCGCACGTTGCAGATGTGGAACCGCTACCGCGAAGTCGCGGCGTTCGATGGCAAACCGTGGCTGCTACGCTTTTTTGACCAGATCCGTTTCTACCCGGTCAGTGCCGATGAGTTGCTGCGCATCCGTCGCGATTTCCCCCTTGGGCGCTTCGATCTGAACATCGAGTACAGCCAGTTGAACCTGGCGGACTACCAGGCCTTCCTGGCGAAAGAAGCCGAGACCATCGCCGCCTTCCGCGATCAGCAACAAGGCGCGTTCAACGCCGAACGCGAACGCTGGATCACCAGCGGCCAGGCGCATTTCGACAGTGAAGAACTGATCGCGCAAGTGACCGAAGACGCGCCGCTGGCCAGCGGTGAAATGAGCGTCGACAGCCACATCGCCGGCAATCTCTGGCAGGTGCAGGTAGAGAACGGCAGCCGCGTGGAAGCCGGCGATGTGCTGGTGATTCTGGAGTCGATGAAGATGGAAATTCCGCTGCTCGCGCCCCTCGCCGGCGTAGTGCGCGAGATTCGTGTGCAACCGGGTTCGGCGGTGCGTGCCGGACAGCGCGTCGTGGTGCTGGAACTCGACTGAAGCCATTTTAAAAAGGATCAAGCCATGAACATCAATCTGCAACTCGACGCCCTGCGCAGCGCTTACCGCGAAGGCAGCACCACGCCTCGGCAACTGCTGCTGAGCCTGCGCGACAAAGCCGCGGCGCTGAACCCGGACTATCACCTGTTCATCCACTTGCTCAGTGTTGACGAGCTGGAACCGTACCTCGCGGCCCTCGACGGCCGCGAACTCGACAGTCTGCCGCTGTACGGCGTGCCGTTCGCGATCAAGGACAACATCGACCTGGCAGGCATTCCCACCACCGCAGCGTGCCCTGAATTTACTTACGTGCCGGAACGTTCGGCGACCATCGTCGAGCAACTGCTGGCACTGGGCGCGATCCCTTTGGGCAAGACCAATCTTGACCAGTTCGCCACCGGGCTGAACGGCAGCCGCTCGCCGTATGGCGCGTGCCGCAACAGTGTGTTGCCGGAGTATCCGTCGGGCGGTTCGAGTGCCGGCTCGTCGCTGGCGGTCGCGCTGGGCGTGGCGAGTTTTTCGCTGGGCACGGACACGGCAGGGTCCGGGCGAGTCCCGGCGGCGCTGAACAATCTGGTCGGCCTTAAAGCGACCAAAGGGTTGATCTCAACGGCGGGCGTGGTGCCGGCCTGTCGCACCCTCGATTGCGTGACGACGTTTACCGCGACAGCGCGGGAAGCCTGCCAGTTGCTCGCGCTCACCGCGCACCTCGATCCGCGTGATGAATACAGCCGCCGCAATCCGCTGTGGAATGACGGCTCGGCGTTCGGCGCACCGCACCCCTTCCGCTTCGGCGTGCCCCGTGCGCAGGACCTGGAATTTTTCGGCTGCCCTGAAGGGCCACTGCTGTTCGGTGATGCCATCGATCAGCTCAAGGCGTTGGGCGGTGACGCGGTGGAGCTCGATCTGTCGCCGTTCCTTGAGGCTGCGCGCCTGCTCTATGAAGGTCCGTGGGTGGCCGAGCGTTACAGCGTGGCTGGCGAGTTGATGGAGCAAAATCCACAAGCTGTGTTGCCCGTGATCCGCGCCGTATTGGCCAAAGCACCGGCGGTGACGGGCGTGCAGACCTTCCGCGCCCAGTATCGACTGCAAGCCTTGAAAGCGCTGTGCGACAAGGCGCTGGAAGGACTCGACTGCGTCGTCACACCGACCATCGGCCGCCCGGTTACGCTGGCGGAACTGGACGCCGAACCGGTTCTGCGCAATTCGGAACTGGGTTACTACACCAACTTCATGAACCTGCTCGATTACGCCGCCGTTGCGGTGCCGAGCGGCTTCATGGGCAATGGCTTGCCGTGGGGCGTGACGCTGTTTGGCCGGGCGTTTACCGATCAGTATCTGTTGAGCGTGGCAGATGCGTTCCAGCGGGGTTCGGCCGAGCCTGCACCGACGACGGTCGCCCGCAATGACCGCGCACGCCTGGTGGTGTGCGGCGCGCATCTGGACGGGCTGGCGTTGAACTGGCAACTGAAGCGGCGCGGGGCTCGGTTGATCGAGACCACGTTCAGCTCACCGGACTATCAACTGTATGCATTGGCCGGTGGGCCGCCGTTTCGTCCGGGGATGGTTCGGGTGAAAGAGGGCGGCGTGGCCATTGCGGTGGAAGTTTGGGAGTTGCCGAGCAGTGAACTGGGCTCGTTCCTGACCGGGATTCCGGCGCCACTGGGATTGGGCAAGGTACAACTGGCGGATAGGCGCTGGGAGAGCGGGTTTATCTGTGAGGCGTATGGGTTGGAGGGGGCCGCCAATATCAGTCATCTCGGCGGATGGCGTGCGTATCTGCGATCCCTTTCATAGCGCGAAAGAACGACCAGACACCTGTGGGAGCGAGCTTGCTCGCTCCCACAGGGTACGGGTGCCTCTTGCATGGCGTGCGTGGACAATCATTCGCGCTGAACATGGAGCAGTTATTTTCCGGCAGTGCCATTAGAATGCCAGCCACCGGGTCACTGCCAACGGAATCGTCATGCCGCTTCGCTCGCCGCTGTACTCACAACGCTCGTTGGTCCTCACGCTCATCGCGTTGCTGGGCGCAGGTTTCCTGGCCACGTCCTTCCTGAGCTACTACGCCTCGCGAGCGTCGATCCGCGACAGCATCGTCAACACCGAACTGCCGCTGACGTCCGACACGGTCTACTCGGAAATCCAGAAAGACCTCGTCAGACCGATCCTGATTTCCTCGATGATGTCCCGCGACACCTTCATGCGTGACTGGGTGGTAAACGGCGAGCAAGACCCCGATAAAATGACCCGTTATCTCAACGAGGTCATGACGCACTACGGCGCCTACACCGCCTTTTTCGTTTCCAACACCAGCCTCACTTACTACCACGCCAAAGGCGTACTCAAGCAGGTCAAATCCACTGAACCCCGCGACGCGTGGTATTTCCGCGTACGCGACATGGCCGATCCCTATGAGATCAATGTCGACCCGGACCTCGCCAACAAGGACAACCTGACCTTCTTCATCAACTACAAGGTCTACGACTACAACAACCGCTTCATTGGCGCGGCGGGCGTTGGCCTGACAGTCGATGCGGTGATCAAGCTGATCGACAAGTACCAGCAGCGTTACCAGCGCAGCGTGTATTTCGTCGACAACTTCGGACGCCTGGTGCTCACCGGTGCCGGGGGCGGCCCACAAGGCGCGCATATCGGCCAGAAACTCGATGAACTGGACAGCATGAAGGGGCTGGTCAGTCAGCTACCCAAACCCCACAGCGGCAGCTATGAATACTCCGTCCACGGCCAGGGCCATTTCCTCAATGTGCGGTTCATTCCGGAGTTGAACTGGTACCTTTTTGTCGATAAACGCGAAGACGGCGCGCTCGATGAAATCCGTCAGTCTCTCTACCTCAACCTGCTGATCTGCCTGCTCGTCACGCTGATCGTGCTGGCCCTGCTCAACCGGGTGATCAAGCGCTACCAGGGCAAGATCCAGGCGCAAGCGACACTCGACAGCCTGACTGAATTGCCGAACCGGCGCGGCTTCGACCTTCTGGCCGCGCAAGCCATGCACGAAGCCCAACGCGAGCCCAAGCCGCTGACCGCGTTATTGCTGGATCTGGATCACTTCAAGACCTTGAACGACACCTACGGTCACCTGGCCGGCGATCAGGTGCTGATCGGCTTCGCCCGGGACCTGGAGAGTTGCCTGCGCCACTCCGACATTGTCTGCCGCTGGGGTGGCGAAGAGTTCATCGTGCTGCTCAAGGACACCGACGGTGAGACGGGTCTGATGATCGCCGAGAAAATTCGCCAGCACGTCGAACAGCAGCGTTATGCCTACGACGCAAAGGAACTGCAGCTGACAGTCAGCATCGGCCTCACCACCTTGCAAGTCGATGAAACCTTGCACACCCTGCTCTCTCGGGCCGATCATGCGATGTACCGGGCCAAGCAAGCCGGCCGCAACCGAACGTGCGTGGAAATGCCTCACTCCAGTTATGAATACAGTCCTACATGAATAATCCTGACCTGTGCCCGGCCTGCGGCGCCTCCAACGCCTGCACCCTGGCTGACCCGCGAACCGTCGATCAAACGTGCTGGTGCTTTGGCGTCAGCATCGACCCGGCAGTGCTTGAAGCGCTGCCAGTCGAACTGCGCAATAAATCCTGCCTGTGCCCACGCTGTGCCGAGGTCGAGGCGCAGTTGTAAGCAGCCGCTCGGCTGATCACGTAAGATACGCGCCCTTTTACCACTGATCCTTCGTCATGCGCGTTGACCGTTTTCTCAGCAATCTGCCGCGTTTCAACCGTCAACAGGTTCGCCTGTTGCTGGTGGAAAAGCGCGTGCGGATCGACGGAAAAGTCGTCAGCGACCCGCACGCTCAGGTGCTGGAGTTCAGCCGCGTCGAGGTCGATGGGGATGTGCTGCAAGTCGGCAAGCCCGCACGCTATTTCATGCTGCACAAACCACCCGGCTGCGTCAGCGCCACCCGCGACCCGCAACACCCGACGGTCCTCGACCTGATCCAGGAGCCGGACAAGGAAGACCTGCACATCGCCGGTCGCCTGGATTTCAACACCACCGGGCTGATGCTGATCACCAATGACGGCAGCTGGTCGCGACGCCTGACCCAGCCGCAGACCAAACTGCCCAAGGTTTATTACGTCGAGACCGAGCAAGCGATCGGCCCGGAATATGCGTTGAAATTCGCTGAGGGGCTGTACTTCGCCTTCGAGGATCTGACCACGCAACCGGCCGGGCTGGACGTGCTCGGCCCCACGTCCGCTCGACTGAGCATCGTCGAAGGTCGTTACCACCAGGTGAAGCGGATGTTCGGCCACTTCGACAACAAAGTGCTGCGCCTGCACCGTGAAAGCATGGGCCCGCTGGTGCTCGATAACGCGCTAAAACCGGGCGAGTACCGCGCCTTGCGCACCGAAGAGATCCAATTGATCTAAGCAGCCTACCGCTCAGCAGAAGTTGTCGAACAATTTACGAAAGGCACTTGCGTGATGCCGTCTCCCCTGCTTGAATCAGGTCGTCAGCCGAAATGTGACTGACGAGTCACAACATACTTCTAAGAAACTTTTTGCCGGTTAGAGAACCCTCAGGTTCCGCCTCAGACCGGCAGACTGCCCGCCAATAATAATACCCGTCGACCTGCAGTACGGATCGACATGGGCCTCCAAATTCCAGGCGTATGCCTACCTGTCACAAAGCTCGTGCAATCTTATTTGCGCGCATACCCGCTTGCCAGGAGTCTTATGACATGAGGCCAGAAATCGCTGTGCTGGATATACAGGGTCAGTATCGGGTTTACACGGAGTTCTATCGCGCAGACGCCGCAGAGAAGACCATTATCTTGGTCAACGGCTCGATGGCCACGACTGCGTCGTTTGCACAAACCGTGAAAAACCTTCACCCGCAGTTCAATGTGGTCTGCTACGACCAGCCCTACGCGGGCAAGTCAAAAGCCCACAACCTGCATGAAAAATTGCTGACCAAGGAAGTCGAAGGGCAGATCCTCCTGGAGCTGATCGACCACTTCGCCGCCGAACACGTGCTGTCGTTTTCCTGGGGCGGCGCCGCGACCCTGGTCGCCCTCGCCCACCAGCCACGACGCATCGAAAAAGCCGTGATCAGCTCGTTCTCTCCGGAGATCAACGCGCACATGCTCGACTACCTCGAGCGCGGCATCGACTACCTCGGCAGCCGGGACGGCGACCGGGTCGGCAACCTGGTCAACAGCACCATCGGCAAACACCTGCCGACGCTGTTCAAGCGTTTCAACTATCGCCACGTCAGCAGCCTGGCCGAACATGAATACGGGCAGATGCACTTCCACATCAGCGACCTGCTGCAAAGCGATCGCCAGTGCTTTCTCAAGGCTGCCGAGAAAATCAACGTGCCCGTGCTGTTCATGAACGGCGAATGGGACGAATACACCGCCGCCGATGGCGCCCGGTTATTCGCCAACCACGTGCAACACGCCACCTTCAGCACCTTGCAGGCCACCGGGCACTTTCTCGACATGGAACACAAAGCCGCCTGCCGAGACAGCCGCGAGGCACTGCTGGGCTTCCTGAAACCAGCGCAGCACGCCAGCCGACCGCGTTACCACTACGTCCAGGACCAACATGCATTGGCCATCTGAAACAGCGTCATCGCGAGCAAGCTTCGCCCCACAGTGTTCAATGCATTCCTGTAGGCACGAGGCTTGCCCGCGATAGACCGTTTCACCTGCACCAAAACGCATCGCGCGCAAAGAAAAACTTCATTTCCACGCGCACATCTGGTACAAAGTCAGCCGCTCTGAGCGGGTGTCGTATAATGGCATTACTCCAGCTTCCCAAGCTGATAACGAGGGTTCGATTCCCTTCACCCGCTCCAATCGAACTTAGGTCTCACGTTGTTTTTTGACGGGGGATGCAGGTAAAGAAAAAACCGGCCTTGATGGCCGGTTTTTTTGTGTCTGGGGTTTGTGTTTCAAGGCGGAAATTAGCGTTTTTCCACAAAAATGGTGTTTTGTTAGCGTTTTTCTTGCCCTGGTAACGGCTTTCTCTGCACCCTTTGCCCTGTACGAGCAGATCAACGCGGAGATCGTGGAATGAACCTTAAGCTAATTCTCAACCAAGAAGACTTGAACACTGCGTTTGCTCGAGTGGAGCAGCTGTGGGGGGCAGGCATTGGTTCGCCTGAAGGTGATGATCTGGAAACTCTGGCGCTGCTCATCGAAAAGTACGAAGACGAGCATTACCCGATGCCGCCGTCCGATCCGATTGAGGCTCTTAAATTCCGTATGGATCAGCAAGGCCTGACTCGTTGAGAACAGGATTCAGTGAACCGCTGATTTTTCATCCTGGATGATCAATCAATGCCCGTCATTAGCGTTCGAGACCCCACTCGCTAGTGGCACAAAAGTGGCCAATTTTCGAAAAGGCAAGGTCCTACACTACGGTGGGAATTGTCCGTAGACTTGCGCATTGCTGCACTGTTGTCACGAGGCCTATAGTCCGTTCCGCGCCCAAATGGCGTATTGGGTTTGGCGACTCGATGACAACGATTCAGAAGCACTTCGAGCTTTTTCTGACTGCACTTTGCTGCGCTTTTTTTGGTAGCTGTGCGTGGGAGACCTTCGGGTCTGCCGGTTTTACCGTTGTCCGGTTCGCCAACCTGCGTACAGCTGCCACCCCATTGTTTGGCGACGATTGAGTGGTAGGTCTTCCACCTACTAACGGTAATCACTCATGAACGAATACATGGCTTTAACCAGCAACGCCGACGACCTTCCCTCGCTCTACGTCAACACCACCCAACCGCTGCATTCGCTGCTCAGCACCGCCAGCTACAGAATTCGGGCTGTCACGCAGCTTCTTGAAAACCTCGCGATGCGGGGTGACATCACGTCTGACTCGGTGATCCTCAGCGACTTTGCGTTGCTCTGCTGCGTGCCCTTGCGCGACGGTTGCGACGTGCTGGATGTCATTGCTCGACGCATGGATGCGGAATAGTTGAATGGGGCGCCTTTCGGGGCGTCCTTTGCGTTTATAGCGCCAGCAACGGGTCTGGATTGGGCTGCTGTGAACCCGGACCACCTCCCCCCGCCCCCATGCCTGCGCACTATGCGGTGCTATACTTTTTAGGCCTGAATCAAGCGTTTCAACCGTTGCCCACGGGGGCTGATACCGACTGCAAATCTCGGCGGAAAGCTTCAAGACAGAGGGGGTCTTGGGCAAGCACGGGATAGGAGGTGTGGCATGAACCGTCACTATTACATCAGCAACAACCTCGACGATCTTGAAGCCGTTGAAAACGAACTGGAAGCCAGCGGCATCAACTCCGAACAAATCCATGTGCTCAGCGAACACATCGCCGAAGTCGAACAACATCACCTTCACGAGATCAACTCGTTAATGGAGCAGGATGTCGTCCATTCCGGGGAAATTGGTGCGTTGGTTGGAATACCGCTCGCGGCACTGGTTCTTGGCGCGGCCTATTGGTTGGGCTGGACCGAATCCGCTGCCGGCTGGATGCCTTTTGTATTTCTTGCCCTTGTTGTACTTGGCTTCTGCATCTGGGAAGGCGGCTTCTTTGGCATACAAGTGCCGAACGCTCACTTCCGCAGTTTTAAACAGGTCGTGGCCGAGGGAAAACATATCTTCTTCGTGGATGTCGAGCCGAATCAGGAGCCGGTATTGGACGGCGTTATTGAACATCATCCACTGCTGGAGATCGCCGGTACGGGAGCGGCAGCCCCTCACTGGACAGTCGCCTGGCTGCATCGGTGGCATCAGTTCAAGCGAACGATATAGAGGCATCCGTTATCAGTCAGTCCCTGGAGGCTAAAGGCGTCCGGGCGTTTTTTAATGTCCGAAGAAAACCACCCGGCTGAGAAAAACATAATCCGCCTCGGTGGCCATCAGTCCGACAAGCACCAGCAAACACAACGGTGGCACCAGGATCGCGTAGACCATGGCCAATCGTTCCCAGGCCATGTGCATGAAGATGGAGACAATCAAACCGGCCTTTAACAACATGAACGTGATGATCAGGAACCAGCGAAGGTAGCCGTGGAAGTGAAAGTAATCGACAAGATACGACAGGGTGCTGAGGACGAATAACAGCCCCCAGATTTTAAGGTACAAGCTGATTGGATGTTGTTGACCTTGAGCATGCGCCATCACCAGTGCTCCTCTACCATAAATAGAAGAAAGCAAAAATAAACACCCACACCAAGTCCACGAAGTGCCAGTAAAGTCCGGCTATCTCGACGTTCTGATAGTTGCCGGATTGCTCGTAATCGCCGCGCAATACTTTCCTCGCCACAATGCTGAGGTAGAGGGCGCCGATTGACACATGCAGCCCGTGAAACCCGGTAATCATGAAAAAGCAGGCACCAAATTGCGCCGCGCCCATGGGGTTCCCCCAGGGACGGACTCCTTCTCCGATGAGCTTGGTCCATTCAAATGCCTGCATGCTGACGAAGGTCACGCCCAGGGCGGCGGTCGCCAGCATCAGCGCTGTGGTTTTCGCCCGGTCACGGCGATAGGCATAGTTGACGGCCATGGCCATGGTGCCGCTGCTGCTGATCAGCACGAACGTCATGATGGCGATCAGAATCAGCGGGATTTCTCGACCGCCAATGGTTAACGCGAACACTTCACTGGGGTTTGGCCACGGCGTGGTGATGGTCATGCGTACCGACATGTAGCCGGTTAAAAAACAGGTAAAGATAAACGTGTCGCTGAGCAGGAATATCCACATCATTGCCTTGCCCCAGGGCACCTGCTTGAAGGCCTCCTTATCCGAGGCCCAGTCGCTGGCGATGCCTTGCCATCCGGGTGCCAGTGGCGATCCGAGGGGATTGGCTGAACTTGATTCGATGGGAGCTGGTGGGTGCGATGCCATGGCTGATCACCTCAAGCCGCAGAATCTGGCGAGGGCTTCGTAGGTTTGCGGCGTGCTGGTCAGCAGGGCGAATAGCACGAACCAAATCGCCAATAAGTAATGCCAATAAATGGCACAGAGTTCCACGCTGGTACTGAGTTGCGACAACGGCACGCGAGACAGGAATTTACCGACGGTTCTGCCCCAGGCAATCAACCCGCCCAGCAAGTGCAGCCCGTGCACACCGGTCAACAGGTAGAAGAAACTGTTGGCCGGGTTGCCGGCGACAAAATAGCCCCAGGCGACAAACTGTTGCCAGACCCGCAACTGCCCCGTCAAAAAGATAATTGCAAATACGCCTCCCAACAAAAAAGCCATGACAGTCGAGTTCAAGCGGCCTCGACGAGCGGCCATGCGCGCCCACTGCAATGTGATGCAACTCAACACCAGAAATGCCGAGTTCACCCACAGCTGCCATGGGTTGGCCAGCGGCGCCAGGGGATCTGTCAGGGGTAACCAGTCGGTCATCTGTGAACGGGCGATAAAGGCGAGCAAGAATAGAAAAAACAACGAGCTCACCACCGCGAGAAACAAGCGCAGACCTGTTTTGGCGATCTGTTCTCGATCGGCACCCTCACCCGCCTCAGCACCCTGCGGATCGCTATTCCAACTGCCGCCGGGGTCAGCGTCATCGGCGTTTTTTAATAGCAGCCTGCTCATGTTTTAACGTCCGCTATCCGGGTTCCAGCATCCCGTTGCCGCATCTGCTCCAGCTCCTCGGCGGAGACTGTTTGCGGAACGAAATCCTGCTCGATCCCCGGTACGCTGTAGTCATAGGCCCAGCGATGCACGACCGGCAATTTCGCGCCCCAATTGCCGTGTACGGGCGGGGTATTTGGTGTTTGCCATTCCAGACTGGCCGCGCCCCAAGGATTACTGCCTGCGGGTTTGCCTTTAAAGACACTCCAGGCCAGGTTGAACACAAACAGCAACTGGGAAACGCCAACGGTCAACGCGACCACCGTTATAAAGGCATTCAACTCGTGCGCCGATTGTGGGATGAACGCGTAGTTGTCATACGCGTAGTAACGGCGTGGCATGCCCTGGAAACCCAGGTAGTGCATGGGAAAGAAAATGGCGTAAGTGCCCAGGAAGGTAATCCAGAAATGCAACTTGCCCAGGGTGTCATTCAACATGCGCCCGGTGACTTTCGGGAACCAGTGATAAATCCCGCCGAATACCACGAGGACCGGTGCGACACCCATCACCATATGAAAATGGGCCACCACGAAATACGTGTCCGAGAGCGGAATATCCACGATCACATTACCGAGAAATAACCCGGTCAGGCCTCCGACCAGAAAGGTCACGATAAAGGCCAGGGCAAACAGCATCGGCACGGTCAGATGAATGTCGCCGTGCCACAGTGTCAGCACCCAGTTATAAACTTTCAGTGCCGTCGGCACCGCGATAATCAATGTGGTGACGGCGAAGAAAAAGCCAAAGTAAGGGTTCATTCCGCTGACATACATATGGTGCGCCCACACCACAAAACTGAGCACGCCAATCGCAATAATGGCCCACACCATCATCCGATAACCGAAGATATTCTTGCGCGCATGGGTGCTGATCAAATCGGAGACCAGGCCGAACGCCGGAAGCGCAACGATGTAGACCTCCGGGTGGCCGAAGAACCAGAACAGATGCTGGAACAAGATGGGGCTACCACCTTGATGATTGAGCTGCTGCCCCAAGGAGACGATCGCCGGCATAAAAAAGCTGGTGCCCAACAGTTTGTCGAACAGCATCATGATTGCACTGACGAACAACGCCGGAAACGCCAGCAAGGCCATGATCGAGGCCATGAAGATGCCCCAGACAGAGAGTGGCATGCGAAATAATGTCATGCCGTGCGTGCGCGCCTGCAGCACGGTGGTGACGTAGTTCAACCCGCCCATGGTGGCCGCGACGATAAAAATCGCCAATGATACGAGCATCAGGACGATGCCCCACTCGACCCCTGGTGTGCCCTGCGTAATGGACTGTGGCGGATAGAGCGTCCAGCCCGAACCCGTGGGGCCGCCGGGAACAAAGAAACCGGCGAGCAATACCACTACCGCCAACAAGTAGAACCAGTAACTCAGCATGTTGACGTAGGGAAAGACCATGTCGCGGGCGCCCACCATCAACGGGATCAGATAGTTACCGAAGCCCCCCAGAAACAACGCCGTCAGCAAATAAATGACCATGATCATGCCGTGCATGGTCATCGCCTGATAATAAGTACTGGCATCCATGAACGCCAAACTGCCGGGGAAACCTATCTGTATGCGCATCAAGCCGGACAGCACCAGGGCGATAAGCCCCACGAACAGCGCCGTCAGCGAATATTGAATGGCAATGACCTTGTGGTCCTGACTCCAGATATATTTGGTCAGGAAACTTTTAGGCTCGTGCAGTGCTTCTGTTTCGGCTTGCTCCGCATAGGCCATCACATCATCCTCCTG
Organism: Pseudomonas sp. IT-P294; assembly: GCF_949767865.1. NCBI lineage: Bacteria > Pseudomonadati > Pseudomonadota > Gammaproteobacteria > Pseudomonadales > Pseudomonadaceae > Pseudomonas > Pseudomonas sp. IT-P294. The sequence goes on from NZ_CATKQW010000058.1 coordinate 176,794, forward strand.
CCGAAGTTTCAGTGAGTGTCTGGCTGCTTTACGGCGACTTCCCTGGCTCAGCCTTGCTCGCATCAGCGTCAGCGTTCGCTTTGGATTTGATGAAAGCGATCAGGGCGCTCAGCTCCTTGTCGCTTGGCGTAAAGGGCGGCATGACGGGGGCATAGCCCTTGACGATTTTGGCACTTGGATTGAGAACCGATTCTTTCAAGTAGTTCTCGTCGACCTTGATGCTCGTACCGTCAGAAAGGGTTTCTGTCTTGCCATACAAACCCTGCCAACTGGGGCCAATGCCCTTGCTGCCATCGACGCTGTGACAGGCCAGACAACCGAGCGATTGCGCCAGCCGCTGGCCCTGTGCCGCGAGGTCCTCACCTGGGCCCGATGCTTCGCCGGAAGAAGGTTCTTCGGCGGGCTGCCCGGCACCCAGCGATTTGATCAGGGCAATGACAGCACCCAGTTCATCGTCATTGAGAGTATAGGCCACCATCACTGGCGGGTAGCCCTGCACCAGGCGGGCCTTTGGATCGAGGATCGACTCTTTCAGGTAGGCTTCATCGACCTGCACACGGGTGCCATCGGCGAGTTGTTCAGTGCGACCGTACAGGCCCTTCCATCCCGGGCCGAGGCTGGCACTGCCATCCTGGCTATGGCAGGCACGGCAGCCATAGTGCTCGACTAGTTGGCGGCCTTTTTCCAGCAGACTGTCTCTACTGGGCTTGGCCGCGGTCGCCAATGTCTGGGCAAACGTCGGCTGGCTGCTCAGCCATTGGTCAAAAGTGGCCTGGTCCTCCACGATCACATTGCCGCGCATATTGTAATGGCCGATACCACAGTACTCGGCGCACAGGATTTCATACTTCCCGATGACCGTCGGCGTAAACCAGAAGTACGACACCATCCCCGGCACCATGTCCATCTTGCTGCGCATTTGCGGTATGTAAAAATCGTGCAGAACATCTTTCGAACGCAATAAAACCTTTACCGGTTGATTGATAGGAAGACGAACTTCACTACTTCTGACGATTACATCGTCCTGGCCGACAGGATCCTTGGGATCAAGACCAAGTGGATTGGCCGAATCAACAAACTTGACGTCCGACTTCCCCAACTTTCCATCCTGACCCGCGAAGCGAAAAAACCATTGCCACTGCTGGGCGACAACCTCAAGTTCATAAGCATTTTTTGGCACACGGATAAAATCGTTATAAACAACCAGACCTGGCGCCAACATTCCCGCAATGCCGATGGACGTCACGACAATCAGCCAGAATTCCAACCGTTTGCTTTCGGGCTGGTAAGCAGCCCTGGAACCTTTTTTATGACGAAAACGTATGATAGCTATCGCCATGAAGACGACGATAGCAATGAAAAATATCCCGCTAATGACCAGGGTGATGAACAGTGTGGTGTCTATGGATGCCCAGTTGGACGCTGGCGGCGCCGCGTGCCAAGGCGCTAACAGGTGGAATAGCACGGAGGCAATAACGATTAGTACAAGAACAATTGCTATTGCCATTTTGCCTTTGTCCTATTCCTGTCACTCATTGCCATGCCTGAGCATCGCCACAGGATCTGACACCAAAACAGGCCAGTAAACGGCCACTTCTCTTAGTGGCAAACTCCGCAGGAAGTATAGTTCACGGACAGAACCAGCGCTTTTCACGAAGCCCTGCCAAAGGTTTGAATATTCCAACTTCCTCATCAACTTGCGCACTTAAAATCCAATCGCTATATATAACTGTAACTCCTGAGTAACACATCTAACTGGGGACTAACTGGTTATCCGGCCAGGTCACTAACGACCGAATATGCACACAGTCCGCTTGGGCAAGCGATGCCCGGCGGCCAGCTATAATTACAGTCTGATAACGGAGGGCAAAGATCAGCTAAAGCGCCCGCAAAGATCCTTGCCTATGCAGTGCGGTCAGACAAGTGACGGCGGAGCGTTATAGAGCCCAGCCGTCCACAACGGAGATTTCGTCATGAGTGCCTTGACGATCGAAGGCCGGTGCAAACTCAACGGTGCTGAAAAGTCGGAACCAATAGGTGAAATTCATTTTTACGTCGATGGCCCCCTCCGTCTGAGACTGGAGGAAGCTGAAGAACGTCTGCAGAAGACCCATGAACCTGAGGCCATGGTCGACGTCGACATGGACACATTGGATTTGATCTTGCCCGAGGGATACGGCCCGTTGTCCGACTGCCAGATGCGCGTCTATATACACTTCGAGCGCGGTCAGTTTCATTTGGTGGGGCATCGAGCAAGCGACGGCAGCTTGATCTACAGCAATGCGGTTTTGATTGATCAACAGATTGATTAGCTACAACGGGAAACTCGCCCACTCGTGCGCAAAAAGGGACAGACGAAACACAGCCTGTCCCCTAAACGCATCAACGCGTGGCAACGATAAACAAACGAGGGAACGGTAGCAGCACTGAACCATCGGCCAAGGCCGGATAAGCCCGCTCGATCGCCGTTTGGTACTGCTTGAGGTAGTGGGCTTTTTCCGCCTCATCGAGTGGATCGAGAAATGGCCGCAATCCGCTGCCCTTGAACCACTCGACCACCCCCGACGCGCCACCCGCGAGCGGGTGATGGTAGGTGGTACGCCACACATCGACTCGCGCACAGTGCGGTCGCAGCATCGAGTAGTAATCGCTGGCGCTCGCCATTTCCGTGCGTTGCCCGGCGGCGTCCGCCAACTTGCTGACCCAAGGGCCATCGGCAGCGACTTCGCGCATCAAACGGTGTGACGGTTCGTTGAGATTGTCGGGCATCTGAATCGCCAGGCTACCGCCCTGGGTCAGTCGGGAGGCCAGCGCAGGCAGTAGCGTGGCGTGATCCGGCAGCCACTGCAGCACCGCGTTGGCGAAAATCACATCGAACGGACCCGGTTCGTTCCAGGTATCGATATCAGCGGTGTCGAAGTGCACTTGAGGCAAGCGCTGGCGGGCGGCTTCGATCATATCGGCCGAACTGTCCAGGCCGCGCACCGTGGCATTGGCGAAGCGCTCGACCAGCAATTGAGTCGAATTGCCGGGGCCGCACCCGATGTCGATGGCCAAGCGCGCGTCCATGGGCGGGATCGCCGCGAGCAAGTCACGGGCCGGGCGTGTGCGTTCATCTTCAAAAGCGACGTATTGTCTGGCGGACCAACTCATTGCGTTCTCCTGTCGGTGTGTAGATGTGGCCGGAAGCGCACAACCGGATCGCTACGATACTCCGGTCCTTGCGCTCCGCCCTATCCAACCTATGGCGCAAGCAATCAGTTTACCCAACCTCCGCGTTGCCAATACCAGCCATCATTACGCCGCTCCCAGTGCGGATGCACATAACGATAGCCCGGTCGTTCCGCAACCCAGTGACCATGAACCGCGGCGTAGCGCCCACCGTCCCAACGCCAGTAACCCCGGGACCAAACGTACCCTGGACGCGCCATCGGCTCGACCTCGATCACGCGCTCGGGCGGTGCCTGCGGCGCAATGACTTCGACGTACTCACGCGGCACTGGACGCCGCTCATGAACAACCCGTTCCTGCACACAGCCGGAAGCCATGAACATCACCGCCATTAACGCCATATAACGTAACCACATGCTGCCTCCTCAGGCTTGACCGCCGCATCGAGTGAACCAGCAAAAAATCGCCCCCTTTTCCTGCCCTGCTCCTGCCTGGCTCACTGCTTTTGTAACAGGTCATATCTGTCTATTGCCTGAACTGGCCTCACTTGGCGCAGGCGGCACAAGGGAGTTTTGAATAAGCGTTTTCTTATCGCCAAATCATCGAAAGCCATCACTTTTTGACCGTTCGTCGAACGACAAGGCCAGCAATTTTGACAGCCTGTATTTCGCACCTATAGTCCTAATCGCGGCCCGTCGGAAGGAACCCGACCCGTTAGTTTTCACGCAAGGAGCCAGGCCAGCTCATGCCCGTGACAGGTGGGTTCCGCCCGTAGTGTTTGCGCAACGGCCGCAAGGCAAGCAAACGTTGTTGTGCCTGGAAAGAAGCCAGGCATTCACTATGAACAAGGAGCTTTACTATGTCTCGAGTCACGGATGTACTGGTTTCCATCGACACCGAAACCATTCTGAAAAACTACCCGAACATCAGCAAAAACCCTGCTTCGCCAACCCTCATCGATGTCAATCATGTGTACATGGTGACCAATCGGGACAACGTCATCAATGGCCAGGCCGGTGGCGAACTCAATTTGAAGGCCCAGGTGGGCGACCTGATTCGCTGGCGTGAAACCAGCCTGTCGCAGAGCTTCGAGACGGCCGTCATCTTCTACAAATTCATCGGCAACGTTGGCAACGAATTGATCTCCACACCCACGCCGCGCAAGGCTACCGCCTGTGTCGCCGTTCCCAACACCAGCAACCCGTCGGTGCCGAGCTGCCAGAAAGTCGATAACCATTACTGGTCCTCGGAAACCCTTTCGTGCGGCAGCGTGACCTACCACTTCCACTTCCTGATCGTGGATCGCGATTGCAAGATCGTCGGCTGCTGTTCGTGGGACCCGTTCATTACCATCCGTAATTGACCTGAGGCTGGCCCCTTGGCGACAAGGGGCTTGTCCAATACGTTGCCGCTTCGACAGGAACAGGATGTCTTGCATGAACCGAAGCGGTTGCCGTTTTACGCCAACATCATGAAAGGAATCCATGATGACTTCCGAACCGATCAAATCCCCCGTATCCAGCCTCGCGCCAGCCAACAATATGTTGCTGATCGTCGATGCCGAATCACTGCTGTCACGCTACCCGCAACCGAGCCTTGAACCGCAAAACCCGACCGTGATCGAGGATGGTTTCATCTTCACCATCAGCGGCACGCAAACTACAAAAAATGCAATAAGTGACAGTAACTTGAATCTCTTCGCCATAAACGGAAAGAACTTCCATCTGCGCGGCAGAACCGTCAGCTTGCTCGCCGAGCACAGCGTGGTGTTTTACGAGATGTCGGTAGACGATGCCGGCGTACTGTCGCCCCCTGAGCTGGTGGTCCACGGCAAGCTGACCGTGCCCGCACCCGACCCGGCAAACCCGACTCAACCGGGCAGCCACACAGCGGATGATCATTATTGGCATTTCACGCAATTGGCCGCAGGGGTTGAGGCGTGCGTACTGAATTTCATGCTGATCGATAAAAACTGCGAGGCGTTGGGGTATTTCAGTTGGGCGGTTGAGGTGAGGCTGACGGACTGAGCGATGGCTGCCTGTGTTCGGTAGGCGCGACAAAAATTGCTTCCCGGCCGAATGTCGAAACGTCAGTAGAATTTTCAATACGCCGTCGCTGTCTGAAAATCAGGCGCATCCCTTTAAGGAACACGGCAATGAAATTCGCAAAAATCTCGCAAAGACTCGCCTTGTGGGCCGGCAGTCCCAAGACCTTTTTGGGCGCGCTGATTCTGATCGCTCTGTGGGGGTTGAGTGGCCCGATTTTTCACTTCAATGACACCTGGCAGCTGATCATCAACACCTCGACCACGATTATCACGTTCCTGATGGTGTTCCTGATCCAGAACACGCAGAACCGCGATACCGACATCCTGCACTTGAAAATCGATGAGTTGCTGCGGGTGAACAAAGAGGCGCAGAACGCGATGCTGGGGTTGGAATCACTGGACCTCAAGCAACTGGAGGCGCTGCGCAGGCACTATCGCGCCATGGGCGAAAAGGATGTGCACGGCCTGGCGGGGTTGGCGACATCGAGCAAGCAAAAGCCCGATTTGAATAAATGTTGAGTGCAAACGAAAACGGCGCGTGATGTAAATCACGCGCCGTTTTATTTAACCTCTGATAACCAAACGCTGGTCAGCGACCCGCTTGCAGTGCCTTGGCCATTTGCAGATGTTTTTGCAGTATGGGCAGGGTTTCTTCAGCGAAGGCTTTGATCGCCGGCACATCGGTGGTCTGTGCCTCCTGCTGAAGTTGGTTGATGGCTTCCTGAGTGGTTTTCACCTGACTGGCGGCATAGGCCTGGTCGAAACTCTCGCCGTCCGGCACTTGCGGCATCAGGCCCTTGGCTTTGTCGACCACGTCCTCCCGAGGGGCCACCGGCAGGTCCAGTTGCTTGGCAATTTTCGCCAGATGCTGGTTGGCGGTGGTGCGATCGTTGATGACGACGATGGTGTAATCCTTGACCTCTTTGGATTCGGTTTTCTGGTGCGCCAGACGACTGGCTTCGATGTCGGCCATGCCTTTGGCCGATGCATCATTGATGAATTCAGCGGGCGACTGGGCGAACGCACAGTGGGTGAACAGGCCTAGCAACGTGGCAAAACCGGCAGTGCATAATCGGGTGGCCATCCGGCTCATGGTCGCGCCCTCCTTCTATAAAAATTAAAACGGGAGCTTTCGCCCCCGCCTCTCAATCAAAACTACTTTTCACCGACTACTTCGACTTCTGATCACTTTTGCGGCCCATTTCGGGTTTCGCAGAGTCTTTGTCGACCGTCGTGGTGGTAGTTTTCCCACCTTTGCGACCGGCTTCAGACGCCTTGGTTCGATCGTTGCCGAAGTTTCCCGAGTTCGAGTTTCTTGAATTAGGCATGATTCTCTACCTCTTGGTGATGATCGCGGCGAGCAGGAGCCCGCATAGAATCTGAATGGCGATCACCGCAAAGGTTTAGGGAAATTGAAATTCGCGCGACGAATGGCGGGGGATTTTTCAGACGCCGAGACGCTGGTGGTGCTGGCGCTTGGCCGTGTACATGGCCTCATCGGCATGCCGGAACAGCTGCTTCTCCTCGGTGCCATGTTCGGGGTAATGCGCAACGCCGATGCTCGGCTGGATGTTGACGTTGTGCCCGTCCAGGCGCAGTGGCTGAGCCAATACCTGACGGATTTTTCCTGCCACGTTGTCGGCATCTTCGGACGCATGGATGCTGTGCAACAACACCACAAACTCATCCCCACCGATGCGCGCCACCGTGTCGGTTTCCCGCACGCAGCCCTTGAGCCGGTTGGCGACTGCTTGCAACAGCATGTCGCCGACCGCATGGCCGTGGGTGTCGTTGACTTCCTTGAAACGGTCGAGGTCGACATACAGCAACGCCATCCGCCCGCAATCGGCCCGGGCCAGCATCAGCGAGGCTTTGAGTCGCTCGCGCAGCAACTCCCGGTTGGGCAGTTGCGTTAATGGGTCGTACTGCGCCATGCGCTGCAGTCGGGCGTGCAATTGTTTGCGCTCAATCGCGGTCGCGACTTGGGCGCAAACGAATTGCAGCAGTTCCTTGTCTTGCTCGGTGTAGCGCTCGCCGCCCGGTATGCTTTTGACGATCAGCGCGCCGATGGTGCCGTTTTGCGAGTTCAACGGCACACCCAGCCAGCACGGCGATTCCTTGCCTGCGACCAGCCATTCAAATCCTTCAAGCGGACTGTCCTGGTCCGGGGTCAGCAGAATCGGCTGGCCACTGCGAATCACTTCATCGCACAAACGCCCGGTCATGGTCCCGGGTTGTTCGGGTTGCAGTTCATGGTCGTCGACGTGATAGGGGAAATTGAGCTGCGCGCAATGTTCGTCATACAACGCGACGGAGAAATTCAAAGCAGGCAGCCATTCGCCGATGATCAAGTGGACCCGTTTGAACAGCGCCAGCAAATCTTCCGCTGCGTGGGCCGCTTCGGAGATCGCGTACAACGCCGCTTGCCGGGACTCGGCCTGCTTGCGCTCGGTGATGTCCCGAGCCACGGCAATGCGCAACTGGTCGACTTCAGACCAGCGCGCCGACCACAGGATATGCACCACACCACCGTCTTTGCGCAGGTAGCGGTTTTCGAAGTTGAGCTTGGGCTCGCCGCCCATGATTTCGCGCGCAGCGTCGAGGGTGCGCTGCCGATCGGCGGGATGCACCATGTCAATCATCTGCTGGCCGATCAGCTCGTCTGGGGTGTAGCCAAAAATACGCTCGCAGGCCGCGCTGACAAATACGAAGCGACCTTGTTTATCCACCGCACAGACGGCATCCAGCAAGAGATCGATGTAGCTCGCCAACGGCGCGGAATTTCTGGTTGCCATGGTGCGATGTGCGAGTCCTGACAATGCAGCAAAAAAGAACCATCCCTGACTAATCAGTAAAACCGGCGCATCCGGGCGGCCAGTTTCAAGCCTTGTTCGACACCAATCCCGGCAGCGCATGAGCGAGGGCATTGATGGCAAAACCGATAAACATCACCCCGCACAACCGAGTGATCGCCAATTCATGGCGTTGATACACGGTGCGAACCTGTCGCGCACCGACGATGCCAATGAGGATAGCGTAGGCCATCAGGCCACCGACGAAGCTCAGAACGATCAACCAGGGCAACATTGACCAATGCAGCAACTCCGCACGGCTGGACAACAGCGCGGTAAAGGTCGCCACCGCCACGGGATAAGCCTTGGGATTGGTCAGCCCGAACAGGATACCGTGCCAAAAAGGCTGGCGAGCCGGGCCTTGAGGGGCCTCGCTATGGCTGCGCTTCGCCCGTACAGCGCGCAAGCCGAGCCAGAACAGGTACAGACCACTGAGCAGCCCCAGCACATCAAATGCGGTGCTGCCGATTTCTCGCGCACCGACAATCGCGATCAGCGCGGTGCTGCACCAGACTACGTCCCCCAACAAATGCCCGCACAAAAAACCCGCCCCTGCCCGCCTGCCATGCGCGGCACCGATGCCAAACACCGCCAACACACCCGGTCCCGGCGTTATGCCGTAGATAAAGCCCGAGGCAAGAACGGCCATGAGCAGCGATGGGGTCATCGGAAATCCTTTTGAACTATTTGGTGAATGGGCGCAAGTCTATATCAGGTCACTCAAATATCGGCTGACTGATCGTCGAAGAACTTCATTCCCGCGTAAGGCCGCTCACGGCAGGCGGCCAGCCGTGACGCCAGGTCGCCGACATGGGCTTCAAGCTTATGGCCGTCCGGGTCGAGGAAATAGAAGGAAGCGCCCTCGCTACGGTTGTCACGCCATTCCTGCACATGAGCGGATCGCAGACGTTCGACGAACACCGCGAAATCAGCGGCGTCAATATTGAACGCGTAGTGGGTGTAGTCGGCGGCAGCTTCGGATTGACGCAGAGGCTCGAGGGAAAGGCACAGCCACAGGCCGGGCAGCGAGAGGTAGGCGCCATTGTCCCACGTGGCTTCTAGGCGGATTTGTAGCAGATGTTGATAGAACGCCACGCTGCGGTTCAGGTCGGTGACGGCAAGGGTCAGGTGGTTGAGGCCGGTGAGCATGAGGATCGATTATCCGGGCAGTTCAAAGACAAGATCAAAAGATCGCAGCCTTCGGCAGCGCCTACAAGTCGTTCCCGGTCGACACGCCCTGTTCAATCCGCCCATTCAGCCAATTCAACGCCTGATCCCCACCCCGCCGCTTGTGCCAAGCCAATACAAACGTGAATGACGGAATATGAAATGGCGGCGCAACAACAGCCAATACCTGTTCATCGATATCGCGCAAGCCACGCGAGGCCACGGTCAGGATCAGGTCCGTGCCGCTGATGAACTGCGGCGCGACACTCCAGTGCGGCAGGCTGATCGCGACGCGACGGCGTTCGCGCAATGTGGTCAGGGCCCGTTCGATTTCCGGGGTGCCGCTGCCGCGCATTTCCAGCAGGACATGCGGGCGGGCCAGGTAAGTCGGCAGGTCGAGGATGCCCTCGACGGGCAAGCTGTTTCGGTCGACCAGGCAGGCGTAGTGCTCTTCGAACAACGGCGTGCAGCGTATTTCATTCGGTAGCTCAGGAAAAACTCCGGCCGCAACGTCGATGTCGCCGTTTAGGATGCCGTCGAGCATGCCTTCGCGGCTGGCGTGGCTGATTTGCAGGTCGATGCCCGGTGCTTCCCGGCGCAAGGTACGAATCAAACCCGGCAGGACAATGGCGGCGCCATAGTCGGACATCGCCAGGCGAAACGTGCGCTTGGCGGTGGCCGGGTCGAAAGCGTTGGGCGCCAGCAGCGATTGCACCTGGGCCAGGGCTTCGCCCAAGGGCGCGATCAATTCCTGGGCACGTGCAGTGGGCACGAGCGTGGCGCCTGCGCGCACCAGCAAAGGATCGCCGAGCAGATCGCGCAGTCGCGCCAAGGCATGGCTGACCGCCGGCTGACTCAAGTGCAAACGCTGCGCCGCACGGGTGACGTGTTGTTCGCTGAGCAAGGCGTCGAGGATCACCAGCAAATTGAGGTCGATACGCCGAAGATCATTCATCTGGTGCATGTTCTGGATAGCAATATGGAATTTAAATCTGCGCGACGAATACTCTAGAGTCCAGCAAAACCTGTTGGAGAATGATCATGAGTACATTGCATTGGGCCGGCCTGTTGCTGCTGGCCTTGGTTGCCGGGGCGGTGGTGCCGTTTCAGAGCGCGATCAATGCCAATCTGGGGCGAGGACTGGGCCATCCGTTGTGGGCGACGCTTGCGTCATTGCTGGTGAGTATTTTGGTGTTGTTGCCGATCCTGTTGGCCCTGCGTTTGCCGTTGCCGCCGCTGCAGTTCGTTAGCAAGGCGCCACTGTGGATGTGGGCCGGTGGGGCGTTTGGGGTGTGTTTTATTTCGTTGGCGCTGGTGTTGCTGCCCAAGCTCGGGGCGTCAGGTTTTTTAGCCTTGGCGCTGGCGGGGCAAGTGCTGGCGTCTCTGGCGCTGGATCACTATGGGCTGTTTGGGTTGGTGGAGCGGCAGATGACCATGTCGCGGGCGTTCGGGGCCTTGTTGCTGATGGCAGGAGTGGCGTTGATTCAGTTCAGTGCTGTGCCGGCTAAGGGTTTGGTGACGCCAGGTTGAGGTTGACTGTCACCCGCCATCGCGAGCAGGCTCGCTCCCACAGTTGATCGGCGGCGTGGTGCAGATCGAGTGTGGGAGCGAGCCTGCTCGCGATGGCGGCCTGAACAGCACCGCTGGTTTCAGAACTTGTCGAGCGTGCGCAGCTTCTGCGGCAACCCCCACAACAGCAACGCAACCGCGATCAATGCGCAGACACCAATGACGTACAACGCCGGCGTGGTGCTGCCCGTCAGGTCCTTTATCCGCCCGACCATGACCGGGCTGACGATGCCGCCGAACTGCCCGAGTGTGTTGATCACCGCAATCCCGCCAGCGGCCCCGGCACCCGCACCGGCCAGCAGTTTGGGTGGCAGAGTCCAGAAGCTTGGGATGGATGCGATGATCCCTGCACCGAGCAAGCCCAGCGCGACAATCAGGAAAGTCGTGTGGTTGGCGAAGATCCCCGCACAGAAGAACCCGACCGCCCCCACCGCAACCAGGCCAGCGACAAATTTGCGGCGTTCACCGGTCGAGTCGGACAACCGCCCGATCACCACCATGCTGATGGCACCACAAATGTAGGGGATGGCCGTCAGCAAGCCGATCATCACCGGGCTCTCGGTGCCAGCGCTGCGGATCAGTTGCGGTGCCCAGAAATTCAAGCCGTAGGACGCCACCTGAATCAGAAAGTAGATCAGCCCCAGCGTCAGGAACCCGGGAATCCGCAGTGCGGCGAGCAACGAACCGCCGCTCTTGTGCGGTTCATGGTTCGCGATACGGCTGGCCAGCAACGTCTTCTCCGACGGCGTCAGCCAATGGGCGTCTTCGATGCGATCCTTGAGCAAGGTCAGCACCAACAGGCCGAGGCCGATGCACGGCACGCCACCGAGCAGAAACAGCCAATGCCAGCCGCGCATGTCGAGGAAGCCGTCGAGGTGCTGCAGCACCAGCCCGGAGAACGGTGCGCCGACCAGTCCGGCAAATGCCGACGACAGAAACAGCATCGAGGTGATGCGTCCACGATAGTGCTGCGGGAACCACAGCGTCAGGTAATACAGGACGCCGGGGGCGAAACCGGCTTCCATAGCGCCGATAACGAAGCGCAAGGCGTAGAACTGCCATTCGCTGTTGACGAAGACCATGGCCGCCGTCGCGAGGCCCCAGGACATCATGATCCGGGCGATCCAGCGCCGGGCGCCGACCTTGTACAGCATCATGTTGCTCGGCACTTCGAAGATCACGTAACCGACCACGAACAGCCCGGCGCCGAGGCCATAGGCGGTGTCGCTCAGGCTCAGGTCGGTTTGCAACTGGAACTTGGCGAAGCTGATGTTGATGCGGTCGAAAAAAGCGAACAGGTAGCAGACCATGATCAGCGGCATCAAGCGCCAGGCGACTTTGCTGACCAGGGCTTTTTCTTCGTCGTGGCTAACGGACGGGCTCGCGCCCGCCTCCAGTACATTGAGGCTCATGATGGATCTCCAGGCGGACTTCCCGTGGGTGTCCGATTGTTTTTGTTGTCTGGTTGAATGGAACGATTTGGATCTGTGGGAGTGAGCCTGCTCGCGATATCGGTGGGTCAGTCGACATCATTTTCGGATGTGACTCAGTCATCGCGAGCAGGCTCACTCCCACAAGGGATTCGGTGTGATCAGGACGGCATTGGATGCAAATCGCAATTGCGCCCGGCCTTGGCCAACTGACCGGGCACTTCATGGCCCAGCAGCGCCGGCAACCCTCGGGACAGTTTCAGCAACAGCGGCAAGTCGATGCCGGTGTGAATGCCGATTTCATCGCACAAGTTGACCAGATCTTCAGTGCAGATATTGCCCGAGGCACCCGGCGCGAACGGACAACCGCCGAGTCCACCAAGGGCCGCATCGAAGCGCCGCGCGCCAGCCTCGTAGGCCGCCAGCACGTTGCACAACCCAAGCCCGCGAGTGTTGTGGAAATGCAGGGTCAGATCCGCCGGTGAAACCCGCTGCAACACCCGCCGCACCAGACGATCAACCTGGCGCGGATTGGCCATGCCGGTGGTGTCGGCCAGGGTGATGCCCTGAATCCCGAGTTCCTGATAGGCCTCGACGATTTGCAAGACGCGATCCTCGTCGATCTTGCCTTCGAACGGGCAACCGAAAGTGGTGGCGATGCTGCCGTTGAGCCGCACTTGCGTGCCGCCCACGTAGTTCACGATTTCGCCGAACGCGGCCAGCGAGTCTTCGCAACGCATGCGCATATTGGCCAGGTTGTGCGTCTGGCTGGCGGACATCACCAGGTTCAGCTCATCGGCGCTACACGCCAGCGCCCGTTGTGCGCCCTTGAGGTTGGGGATCAACGCCACGTAGATCACGCCCGGTTGCCGGGCAATGCCCTGGAACACCAGCTCGCCATCGCGCAACGCTGGAATGGCTTTGGGCGAAACGAACGAACCGGCTTCGATGCGAGTGAAACCAGCCTGTGACAGCTGATCGATCAAGGCAATCTTGTCGACGGTTTCGACCCAGGTCGGCTCGATCTGCAAGCCGTCGCGGGGTGAAACTTCCTGAACGATCAGGGTTTCTGAAAAATCAGTGATCATTGCACCACCCCTGCAGTTTTCAGGCGTTCGATGTCGGATGCCGTCAGGCCTAATTCCGCGAGAATACCGTCGGTGTGTTGGCCCAGACTTGGCCCGGACCAGTTCACGCCACCAGGGGTTTCAGACATTTTCGGCACGATGCCAGGCATTTTCACCGTGGCGCCGCCGGGCAAGTCGGCGCTGAGCAGCATGTCCCGCGCCTGATAGTGCGGATCGGCGACGATATCGGCCACCGAGTAGATGCGCCCGGCCGGCACTTCGGCGGCTTCCAGCGCGGCCAATACTTCATCGATTGGCAAGCTGCTGGTCCAGTGCGTGATCGCCGCATCGAGCACATTGCTCTTCAATGCACGACCGTCGTTATGGGCAAATTCTGCTGCGTCGGCCAGATCACGGCGACCGACCACTGCCATCAGGCGCTTGTAAATCGGGTCGCTGTTGCCGGCGATCACCACGTAGGCGCCATCGGCCGTCAGGTAAGTATTGGACGGCGCGATGCCTGGCAAGGCGCCGCCGCTGCGCTCACGAACATGGCCGAGCATGTCGTATTCCGGCACCAGGCTTTCCATCACGTTGAACACGCTTTCGGCCAGGGACACATCGACCACTTGCCCGCCGCCCTGCCCGGTCTTGACCCGCAGCAACGACATCAACGCACCGATCACCGCGTGCAACGACGCCAGGGAATCGCCGAGGCTGACGCCGACCCGCGCCGGTGGAGAACCGGGGGTGCCGGTGGTGTAGCGAATCCCGCCCATGGCCTCGCCGATGGCGCCGAACCCCGGGCGGTCGCGATACGGGCCGGTCTGGCCGTAACCGGAAATGCGCACCAGCGTCAGGTTGGGATTGAGGGCGTGCAACACGTCCCAGCCCAGACCGAGTTTCTCCAGGGCGCCGGGGCGCAGGTTTTCGATCAACACGTCGGCGCTGGTCGCCAGTTGCTTGACCAGTTCAATGCCTTCGGGGGATTTCAGGTTCAACGCCAGGGACTTCTTGTTTCGCGATTGCAGGTACCACCACAGCGACGTGCCTTCGTGCAGCTTGCGCCATTTGCGCAGCGGGTCGCCCTGGCCCATGGCTTCGATCTTGATCACTTCGGCGCCGAACTCGGCGAGCATGCGCGCGGCGAACGGCGCGGCAATCAGCGTGCCGATCTCGATCACTTTGATTGCACTTAACGGGGCAGTCATCGCGGGTACCTCATGTTGTTCTTGGAATATGCGCCAAGGCTAGAGGACCCGCGGGCGATGAATCCAACCCTCAATCGGCAACCTTCGTTCGCGAAACGCGAACGCTCTGACATTTGCGCGACCTTAGGTCAGTCATCGCGAGCAGGCTCGCTCCCACAAGGAATTTATGAACGTCACAAATCCACTGTGGGAGCGAGCCTGCTCGCGAAGAGCCCGGCCCAGTCAGTAAAGAACCGTCAGACCGGCCCGCGCAAATGCTCAAACAACATCCGGCTCACCGGCGACAACGCCGCTTCATCACGCACGACCAGGATGAGCGCCCGATCCGACCAGTCATCCGTCAGCGGCACCGCATGCAAACCCAGCGCCCGGCCAAACAGTTCATAGGCTTTTTGCGGCAGGATGCCGATACCCATGTTGGCCTGGACCATGCGACACATCGCATCGAACCCCGGCACATGAATCCTCAGGCGCAGCACCTTGCCTGCCTTGCGTGCGGCGGCGTGGGTGCGCATGTTGATCGAACTGGCGGCGTGCAGGCCGACGTAATCGCTGTCCAGCGTGTCGGTGAAGGCCAGGCTGGAACGACTGGCCAACGGATGATCGGACGGCATCAGCACCACCAATTTGTCCTGGCGATAAAGGACGCTGTGCAGACCTTTGACGTCGCTGTCACTGGAGCAGATCCCAAGATCAGCCACGCCATCAAGTACCCCTTGAATCACACCGCTGCTGGGGCGTTCTTCGAGGTCGGTCTTGACCTGGGAATGACGCGCGGAAAAATCGCGCAGGTCTTCGGGCAGAAACTGAATGATCGCCGACAGGTTGGCGAGCATCCGCACATAACCACGAATACCGTGGCTGTGCTCGCCCAGTTCCAGGCCCATTTTTTCGACGTTGAACAACATCTGCCGGGCATGATGCAGCAGGGTTTCACCGGCCGCCGTCAGGGTCATGCCTTTGGCCTGGCGCACGAACAGACTGATCCCGAACGCTTCCTCCAACTCCATCAGCCGCTTGCTGGCCGCCGACACCGCAATCGCTTCGCGCGTCGCGGCACGGGTCAACGTGCCTTCCTCATGGACGGCGACGAACAGCTGGAGAGTGATCAGGTCGAGGCGGCGGATCAGGCTTTTTTGCAGCATCAGGGACTCGGCAATGTCGGCTCGGGCGAGGTCGCAGCATAGCGTCCTTTACGCCCGAACCGTGCCGCCGTTAAAACGCGCTGCGGAAAATCTCCTCGATCTGGCGCTGATCCGCCGCTCGAGGATTGGTCAGGCCGCAGGCGTCTTTTAGTGCATTGGTGGCGAGCATCGGGATGTCGTTGAGCTTGGCGCCAAGTTCACGCAAACCGGCGGGAATGTCCACGTCCCCGGCCAGGCTGCGGATGGCCGAGATGGCCGCTTGAGCGCCTTCTTCCGGGCTGAGACCACGGACATCGGCCCCCATTGCGTGAGCAACGTCGGTCAGACGCGGCGCGCAGACCAGCGCGTTGAAACTTTGTACATGGGGCAACAGCACCGCGTTGCACACACCGTGCGGCAAGTCGTAGAACCCGCCCAACTGGTGAGCCATCGCGTGGACATAACCCAAGGAGGCGTTGTTGAACGCCATGCCGGCAAGGAACTGCGCGTAGGCCATGTTTTCCCGCGCATTCATATCGCTGCCATCGCGGACGGCCAGGCGCAGGTTGTAGCTGATCAAGGTGATGGCTTTCAGTGCGCAGGCATCGGTGATCGGGTTTGCAGCCGTGGAGACGTACGCTTCGATGGCGTGGGTCAAGGCGTCCATACCGGTGGCGGCCGTCAGGCCTTTGGGCATGGCGACCATCAGTGCCGGATCGTTGACCGACAGCAGCGGCGTGACGTTACGGTCGACGATGGCCATTTTCACGTGACGCGACTCGTCGGTGATGATGCAAAAACGGGTCATTTCACTGGCGGTGCCGGCGGTGGTGTTGATGGCAATCAACGGCAGTTGCGGCTTTTGAGATTGATCGACGCCTTCGTAATCACGGATCTGCCCGCCATTGGTCGCACACAACGCGATGCCTTTGGCGCAGTCATGCGGCGAACCACCACCGAGCGAGACCACAAAGTCGCAGCGACTTTCCTTGAGCAGGCCCAGGCCGCGTTCGACGTTGGCAATACTCGGGTTCGGTTTGGCACCATCGAAAATCACCGAATCGATGTCCAAAATCGCCAGTTTTTCGGCAATCATTTTTGCCACGCCGGCCTTGGCCAGCCCGGCGTCAGTGACGATCAGGGCCTTGCGAAAGCAGTACTTGCCGATGGCGACCATGGCTTCGTCCAGGCAACCAGTGCCCATGATGTTCACGGCGGGGGTGAAAAACGTACTGCTCATGAGCGACTCTCCAGGCTGGGCCGAATCGGTGGCGCCGATCCAGCGGATGCCCACAGGATCGGCCCATCGCTCACGCAGTAACTTGATCTGGCTCAAGGGTTGGTCGTGATAAAGTCGCCGCCCATCTGACCTTTTGCCTTGAGACTTTGACCGCAATGACCGATTTCCAGGATGTTGATGCCCAACTTGAAGACTGGAACGCCTTGCGCACCACCGCCTCGATCAGCGGCTTGCTGGTGGGCAACGGCGCCAGCCGCGCGGTGTGGGACGACTTCGGCTACGACTCGCTGTTCGAAAACGCCCGCACCGTCGAAGAAAAACCCCTGAGTCAGTCCGAGCTAAGCGTGTTCGACGCCCTGCAGACGCGCAGTTTCGAACAGGTGCTGAGCGCGCTGAAAACCACCAGCCGGGTCAATAAGGCGCTGGCCGTCAGCTCCGCCGCACCGCGCAATCGCTACTACGCGATCAAGGAAGCGCTGATCAACACCGTTCACGCGGTGCACATCCCGTGGCGGTTGGTGGTGCCTTCGACGCTGGCGGCGATCAGTCTGGAACTGGGCACCTACCGGACGGTGTTCACCACCAACTACGACCTGCTCAACTACTGGGCGATCCAGCATCAGCCTGGGGCGATCACTGATTTGTTCCAGGGCGCCGAACCGGGTTTTGATTTGAGCGCCAAAGCCACCGACCAGACCCGCTTGCTGTACCTGCACGGTGGCCTGCACCTGGTGCGCAATCAGGACGGCACGGCACGCAAATTGATGTCGACCGAAGGCACGTTGCTCGGCAGTTTTGCGATCAACAACACGATCAAGACCCTGGACGATGTGCCGTTGTTCGTGAATGAAGGGCCGGCGCAGGACAAGCTAAAGACCATTCGCAGCTCGGACTATTTGTCGTTTTGCTACGACCAGTTACTGGGCCATGGTGAGGGGTTGTGTCTGTTTGGTCATGCGTTGGGTGAGCAGGACAGTCATATCATCCATGCGCTGCGCCAAGCGAAACCCAAGGTCGTTGCGATCTCGATTTACCCGCGCAGCAAGGCGTTCATCCAGCATCAGAAGCGCCATTACGCGAAGGTGTTTGAGGGGACCGGGAGTGAGTTGCGGTTTTTTGATTCGAAGACCCATGCGTTGGGCAGCCCAAAGCTTACGGTTCCCGTCGAGGTCTGAAGATCGTTCCCACGCTCTGCGTGGGAACGATCTCAAGCGGGGGATTCAGAGTACCGGCAAGGTTTTGTCCTTGATCACGGTGGTCGGCCCGTTGGCCTTGACGCTGGCGATGCCTTTATCCAGCGCGGCGGCTGATGAGTAAGCCTCGCTGCTGCCGATGATCTCGTGGTTGGAAGCCCGCAGATTGAAGTAAGGATGGCCATCCTTGGTGGCTTTCTTTTCGTAGCGCGCATCCAGTGGGCTGTTGGCCTGAACCGAGGCAATCCCTTTGTCGGCGGCGCTGCGGGTGGTGTACAGCTCGCTGGTCAGAATGGTTTCGGCGTTGGCCGCTTTCAGCACAAACCTGAACTGACCATTGCTGCTTTTGCTCACTTCGTACCATCCGGACATGCTCGTTCTCCTTGGCGATTGAGAGGCTTTGCGCTTCAGAGTAAAGACCACGCCGCTACATCTGTCGCCTGTACCGGCCGCATCGCGAGCAAGCTCGCTCCCACAGGTGAGCGCGTTCTACTGTGGGAGCGAGCTTGCTCGCGATGAGGCCAGTAAGGACAGGGTAAACAGCCCTACTTCACGCCCGCGCGCACCACCGACAACTCCGGCGCCTGCACCCGCCGCTGACTCAGATACCGAGTGCAGCTCACCCGCAAAAACGAGGCAAAATTCACCACCTCGCCGCGGTAGTCCATCACCTCTTCATACAGCTTGGCGATCAACTGGTTGGTGGTCATGCCGTCGACCTCGGCGATTTCGCTGAGGATGTCCCAGAACTGATTTTCCAGGCGCAGGGTGGTGACCACCCCGCAGATGCGCAGCGAGCGGGAGCGCGATTCGTAGAGAATCGGATCGGCTTTGACGTAGAGCTCGCACATGCAAATGTCCCTCGTTACAGCGTGATTTTGGTGCCCAGCAACCCGAGGAAACCAGCGAGCCAGCTCGGGTGTGCCGGCCAGGCAGGAGCAGTGGCCAGATTGCCTTGAACGTGACCTTCCGTCACCGGGATATCGATGAACGTGCCGCCGGCCAGGCGGACTTCCGGAGCACAGGCTGGATAGGCGCTGCATTCACGACCTTCTAGAACACCGGCCGCCGCCAGCAGTTGCGCACCGTGGCACACGGCGGCGATCGGTTTGCCGGCCTTGTCGAATGCGCGAACCAGCTCCAGGACTTTTTCGTTCAGGCGCAGGTATTCCGGCGCCCGACCGCCGGGGATCAGCAGCGCGTCGTAATCGGCTTCGGCGACCTTGGCGAAATCGAAGTTCAGGGCGAACAGGTGGCCGGGCTTTTCGCTGTAGGTCTGGTCGCCTTCGAAGTCATGGATGGCCGTGCGTACAGTCTGGCCGGCGGATTTGTCCGGGCAAACGGCGTGCACCGTGTGGCCGACCATCAACAGCGCCTGGAAAGGCACCATCACTTCGTAGTCTTCGACGTAATCGCCGACCAGCATCAGGATTTTCTTGGCAGCCATGGGGAGAGCTCCTCTGGGGAAATGCTTAGGAGTATTCAAGGTAGTCCTTATCCGGGAGGTCGGGTAATAACCAGCTACTACCGAGTTATCGTTCATCGCGAGCAGGCTCACTCCTACAGGGGAACGCATTTCAATGTGGGAGCGGGCTTGCCCGCGATGACGGCTTCAAACTGTACGGATAACTCTACGCCTAGCTGTAACAGCGCTGCGCCCACGGTTTATGGCTATATGGAGGCTCTTCCCGTCACCAATATTCTGGTCCCCATCATGTCCTCGCGCGAAAACACCGGCATGGCCCTCGGCCTGCTCGGCGTTGTGATCTTCAGCCTCACCCTGCCCTTCACTCGGATCGTCGTGCAGGAACTCCATCCGCTGCTCAATGGCCTGGGCAGGGCGCTGTTCGCGGCGGTGCCGGCGGCGATGTTGCTGCTGTGGCGCCGGGAAAAATGGCCGACCTGGAAACAGGTCAAAGGCCTGACGCTGGTGATCGCTGGCGTCATTCTCGGCTTCCCGGTGTTGTCAGCCTGGGCGATGCAAACCTTGCCGGCCTCCCACGGTGCACTGGTCAACGGTTTGCAGCCGTTGTGCGTAGCGCTGTACGCCGCGTGGTTGTCCCACGAACGACCGTCGAAAGCTTTCTGGGCGTGCGCCGCGCTGGGCAGCGCGTTGGTGCTCGGTTATGCGTTGATCAGCGGGGCCGGCAGTATTCAGGCCGGTGATTTACTGATGCTTGGGGCGATTGCCGTGGGCGGCCTGGGTTACGCCGAGGGTGGCCGGTTGGCCAAGGAAATGGGCGGCTGGCAGGTGATCTGCTGGGCGCTGGTGTTGTCGACGCCGTTGTTGATCGGACCGGTGGTGTATTTGGCGCTGCAACATCAAGGCGCGATTTCGGCCAAGACCTGGTGGGCGTTCGGTTACGTCTCGCTGTTTTCGCAGTTCATCGGGTTCTTTGCCTGGTACGCCGGGCTGGCGATGGGCGGCATCGCCAGGGTCAGTCAGATCCAGTTGCTGCAGATTTTCTTCACCATCGCGTTTTCGGCGTTGTTCTTCGGTGAACACATTGAGCCGATCACCTGGCTGTTTGCCGCCGGGGTGATCGTCACGGTGATGCTGGGGCGCAAGACCGCAGTGAAGCCCCATGTGGGAGCGAGCTTGCTCGCGAAGGGGCCCTAACATTCAACATTTATGCTGAATGTAGAGCCGCCATCGCTAGCAAGCTAGCTCCCACAGGATCGCAGGGGATCAGAGGTAGCCGTCAGCCCGCAGCAAGGTTTCCAGGCAATGCTCGCTGATGTGGTAGAAATCCTTCAGGTCCTGAATCTTCACCAACAGCTGGGCCGGGTCCACCGGCTCGGCGCGTTTGACCGCCAGGATCATCTTGTTCTTGTTGGTGTGGTCCAGTGAAATGAACTCGAACACCTTGGTTTCGTAACCACAGGCTTCCAGGAACAGCGCGCGCAAACTGTCGGTGACCATTTCAGCCTGCTGGCCCAGATGCAGACCGTATTGAAGCATCGGCTTGAGCAGCGCCGGGCTCTGGATTTGCAGGCGGATCTGTTTGTGGCAGCACGGCGAGCACATGATGATCGAAGCGCCGGAGCGGATGCCGGTGTGAATCGCATAGTCGGTGGCGATGTCGCAGGCGTGCAGCGCGATCATCACGTCCAGCTCGCTCGGCGCCACGCTGCGCACGTCGCCGCACTTGAACACCAGCCCCGGGTGCTCAAGCTTTGCCGCGGCGGCGTTGCACAGGTTGACCATTTCCTCGCGCAACTCGACGCCGGTCACCACGGCTTCGGCATTCAAGGTGTTGCGCAGGTAGTCGTGAATCGCGAACGTCAGGTAACCCTTGCCCGAACCGAAATCCGCCACCTGCACCGGCTTGTCCAACGCCAGCGGTGAAGTGGTCAGCGCATGGCTGAAGACTTCGATGAACTTGTTGATCTGCTTCCACTTGCGCGACATCGCCGGGATCAGCTCGTGCTTGCTGTTCGTCACGCCCAGGTCGGCGAGGAACGGACGGTTCAGGTCCAGATAGCGGTTTTTCTCGCGGTTGTGCTCGGCGGACGGCACTTCACGCAATTGCTGAGGTTTGCTCTTGAACAGTGAAGACTTGCCCTTTTTGCTGTATTCGAGCTGAGCTTCATCGGTTAACGAGAGTAAATGCGCATTTTTGAACGAGGCCGGCAGCAGCGCGGCGAGGGTCGCCACGCCCTCGGCAATCGGCAGGTTCTTGGTGATGTCGCGCGTTTTGTAGCGGTAGACGAAGGACAGGCACGGCTGATCCTTGACGGTGAGCTGCTTGATGATCAACCGCTGCAAATCGGCTTCGGTGCCGACGTACTTGGCCAGGACCAGTTTGATGAAGGCGTTCTGGTCGAGGCTGGTTTGCAACAAGTCGATGAACTGGGCGTGGTGATCCGGCGCGAGGCTGGCGGGAGTGGCGGTGACAGACATGTAAAAACGGCCTCGGACGGTGCGGATCAGGGAATGGCGGGTATTTTAGGGGGGATGGCCGTCCGGGACACGCAGTTATTTACGAACGGCTTCCTGGTTTCGGCGCAGAGCTCTGTGGGAGCGGGCTTGCCCGCGATAACGGTGGGCCAGTCGGCATCCATGCTGAAGTCAGATCGCAATCGCGGGCAAGCCCGCTCCCACATGGGATCAGCGTCAGCCTAAAACCACCAACCGGTTCGGCAATTCATTGCGCACCTGGGTCACCGGCACATGCACTTTCAGCAACTCGCCACAGGCTTCCACACATGTCACAAACCCCTGCAAGGTCTGCCCCTGCTTAACCTGCTCGGTAAATGCCGCGACAATCGTGTCCCAGTGCTTGTTGTCCAGTCGCTTGGAAATCCCTTCATCCACCAGGATCTCCACATAACGCTCGGCTTCACAAACAAAGATCAGCATCCCCGTGCTGCCGACGGTGTGATGCAGGTTTTGCTCCAGGAACTGTCGGCGCGCCAGGTTGGACGCCCGCCAATGCCGAACCGAACGCGGGACCAGGTGCGTGGTGACGCGGGGAAGGCGAAACACCAGGCACAGCACGATAAAGGCGATCCACTGGACCAGCAGCAAACTGTGCAAGGTCAGCCAGCCGGTGAGGTAATGCACGATGCCCGGCACCATCAGCGCCAGCAGGCTGGCCCACAGCAGCGGGATGTACGCATAGTCATCGGCGCGGGCTGCGAGCACGGTCACCAGTTCCGCGTCGGTGTCGCGCTCGACCCGGGCAATCGCCTCGGCGACTTTGCGTTGTTCGTGTTCAGTCAGTAATGCCATGTTTATGAATGCCCGCTCGCTATTGTTTTTATCACCAGCCGCCCGACGAACCGCCGCCCCCGAAACTGCCCCCGCCGCCGCTGAAGCCCCCGCCTCCACCGCCGCCGCCAAATCCTCCGCCGCCGAAACCGCCTCCCGAACTGCCTCGGCCGCCACCACCACTGGGCAGGATGCCAAGCATCTGGCAAACGAAAATCGTCAGGATAAACAGCATCACCAGAAACACGAATACGCCGGGGTGACGCGACACGAAGTCGCTGCTCTCGTCACCTCGCGGTTCATAGACCGTCGACGGCTCATCCAGTGGATTGCCGCCCAGCACCACCAGCATCGCCGCGACCCCGTCGCTGATGCCCTTGCTGAAGTTGCCGGTCTTGAACGCGGGCGTGATCACCTGATTGATGATCACCGAACTCTGCGCATCGGTCAGCCGGTCTTCCAGGCCATAACCGACTTCGATCCGCAACTTGCGTTCATCGCGCGCAACGATCAGCAATGCGCCGTTGTTCTTGTCCTTCTGGCCGATGCCCCAGGCTCGACCGAGTTGATAACCGAAGTCGGCAATGTCGGTGCCCTGCAGGTTCGGCAACGTGACCACCACCAACTGCTCGCCGGTGGCTTTTTCGTGGGCCTGGAGCTGTTGCGTCAGTTGCTCGCGCACCGCCGGCTCGATCATCTGGGCGTTATCGACCACCCGCCCGGTCAACTCCGGAAACTTCAATTCAGCCTGGGCCGTCAGGGCAAACACCCAGAGCAACAGCACCAGGCCCACTTTCAACACGCGCATTGGCAACCTCATCCGTGGTGACGCTTGGCCCTTTTGCCGATCAGAACTTCACTTCAGGCGCTTTTTCGGCACCGGGGCTGGTGGCTTCGAAGGTTTCGCGGATCGGCAAATCGCTGTACAGCACGGTGTGCCAGAGGCGACCCGGAAAGGTGCGGATTTCGGTGTTGTACTTCTGCACCGCAAGGATGAAGTCGCGACGCGCCACGGCGATGCGGTTCTCGGTGCCTTCAAGCTGCGACTGCAACGCCAGGAAGTTCTGGTTGGCCTTGAGGTCCGGGTAACGCTCGGACACCACCATCAAACGGCTCAGGGCACCGGTCAGTTGATCCTGCGCCTGCTGGAATTGCTTGAGTTTTTCTGGATTGTCCAGTGTGTTGGCGTCCACCTGGATCGAGGTGGCCTTGGCCCGGGCTTCGATCACCGCAGTCAGGGTCTCTTCCTCGTGCTTGGCGTAGCCCTTGACGGTCTCCACCAGGTTGGGGATCAGGTCGGCGCGGCGCTGATACTGGTTCTGTACCTGGCCCCAGGCTGCCTTGGCCTGTTCATCCAGGGTCGGAATAGTGTTGATGCCGCAACCGGCCAACAGCGTGGTCAGCAACATCAAGACTGCCACCTGCAGGCTCGACCGATAGTGGTGTCGTACATTCATCTGGTTGACGCTCCCTTGCACATTCCGTTGATAAGCAACCTGCAACCCTCTGACCGGACTCTTGGGGCATAATCTGCCGCCGCCACTGGATTGCATCGAGCCAATGGGCTAAAAGATGCCCCAGCGCTAAAAACACGACAGAAGTGTGCTGCATTTACCTGAACAACAATAGTCGCTCCCTAAATTTTGGCTGACCGGCGCGTATTCACTGCCGTTTAGGCCTTTGAGAAAACAATTCATGAAGAAGCTGTGTTTGCTGGGCCTGTTCGTCAGTCTGGCCAGTCATACCGTATTGGCCGCCACGACGCCCGCACCTCTAGAGAACAAGGACGCTTTCATCAGCAACCTGATGAAGCAAATGACCCTTGATGAAAAGATCGGCCAGTTGCGCCTGATCAGCATCGGCCCGGAAATGCCTCGGGAGTTGATCCGCAAGGAGATCGCCGCCGGTAACATCGGCGGCACGTTCAACTCGATTACCCGCCCGGAAAACCGTCCGATGCAGGACGCGGCCATGCGCAGTCGGTTGAAGATCCCGATGTTCTTCGCCTATGACGTGATACACGGTCACAGAACCATTTTCCCGATCCCGCTGGCCCTGGCTTCGAGCTGGGACATGGACGCCATTGGCCTGTCCGGGCGCATCGCCGCCAAGGAAGCAGCGGCTGACAGCCTCGACATCACCTTCGCGCCGATGGTCGACATCTCCCGCGATCCGCGATGGGGCCGCACCTCCGAAGGCTTTGGCGAAGACACTTACCTGGTCTCGCGCATTGCCGGCGTCATGGTCCGGGCCTTCCAGGGCACGGGCGCGAACGCGGCCGACAGCATCATGGCCAGCGTCAAGCACTTTGCCTTGTACGGCGCGGTCGAGGGCGGTCGCGACTACAACGTCGTCGACATGAGCCCGGTCAAGATGTACCAGGATTACCTGCCGCCGTACCGCGCCGCCATCGACGCCGGTGCCGGTGGGGTGATGGTTGCGTTGAACTCGATCAACGGCGTGCCGGCCACGGCCAACACCTGGCTGATGAACGACCTGTTGCGCAAGGAATGGGGCTTCAAAGGCCTGGCAGTCAGTGACCACGGGGCGATTTTCGAGCTGATCAAGCATGGCGTGGCCCGCGACGGTCGCGAAGCCGCGAAACTGGCGATCAAGGCCGGCATCGACATGAGCATGAACGACACTCTGTACGGCAAAGAGCTGCCGGGGCTGTTGAAGGCTGGCGAGATCGAACAGAAAGACATCGATAACGCCGTGCGTGAAGTGCTCGCCGCCAAGTACGACATGGGCCTGTTCAAGGACCCGTACCTGCGCATCGGCAAGGCTGAGGATGATCCGGCCGACACCTACGCCGAAAGCCGCCTGCACCGCGC
The DNA here is from genome assembly GCF_949767865.1 of Pseudomonas sp. IT-P294. Taxonomy (NCBI): domain Bacteria; kingdom Pseudomonadati; phylum Pseudomonadota; class Gammaproteobacteria; order Pseudomonadales; family Pseudomonadaceae; genus Pseudomonas; species Pseudomonas sp. IT-P294. The sequence goes on from NZ_CATKQW010000058.1 coordinate 202,413, forward strand.
CGAGGCCCGTGACGTTGCGCGCCGCAGCATGGTGTTGCTGAAGAACCAGGGCGAAACCCTGCCGCTGAAGAAAACCGCGAAAATCGCGCTGGTCGGTCCGTTGGCCAAGGCGCCAATCGACATGATGGGCAGCTGGGCCGCCGCCGGTAAACCCGCGCAATCGGTGACGCTGTTTGATGGCATGAACGCCGCCGTGGCCGACAAGGCGACGCTGATCTATGCCCGTGGCGCCAACATCACCAGCGACAAGAAAGTGCTCGATTACCTCAACTTCCTCAACTTCGATGCCCCGGAAGTGGTGGACGATCCGCGCCCGGCACAAGTGCTGATCGACGAAGCGGTGAAAGCCGCCAAGGATGCCGATGTGGTGGTGGCAGCGGTCGGTGAGTCCCGTGGCATGTCCCACGAATCGTCGAGCCGCACCGATATCAACATTCCGGCCAACCAGCGCGAGCTGATCAAGGCCTTGAAAGCCACCGGCAAACCGCTGGTGCTGGTGTTGATGAACGGCCGTCCACTGACGATTCTCGAAGAGAAAGACCAGGCCGACGCGATTCTGGAAACCTGGTTCAGCGGCACCGAAGGCGGCAACGCCATCGCGGATGTGTTGTTCGGCGACTACAACCCGTCGGGCAAACTGCCGATTACCTTTCCGCGTTCGGTAGGTCAGATTCCGACCTACTACAACCACCTGAGCATTGGCCGGCCGTTCACGCCGGGCAAACCGGGCAACTACACCTCGCAGTATTTCGATGACACCACTGGCCCGCTGTTCCCGTTCGGTTTCGGCTTGAGCTACACCGATTTCAGCCTGAGCGACATGGCGCTATCGTCGACCACGCTGAACAAGACCGGCAAGCTGGACGCCAGCGTCATGGTGAAAAATACCGGCAAGCGTGACGGCGAAACCGTGGTGCAGTTGTACATCCAGGACGTAACCGGCTCGATGATCCGGCCGCTGAAGGAATTGAAGAACTTCCAGAAAGTGATGTTGAAAGCCGGCGAGCAGAAAGTCGTGCACTTCACCATCACTGAAGACGACCTGAAGTTCTTCAACAACCAACTCAAGTACGCGGCGGAGCCTGGCAAGTTCAACGTGCAGATCGGCCTGGATTCCGAGAGCGTGACGCAGCAGAGCTTCGAATTGCTGTAATCCCCGCGGACTGATCGTTCCCACGCTCCGCGTGGGAATGCCTCAAGGGACGCTCCGCGTCCAGTGACGCGGAGCGTCACGGGCTGCATTCCCACGCAGAGCATGGGAACGATCAGGCTGACTATCCCCGTCGATCCAGCAGATTCACCACCAACCGATCCACCCATCCCCAAATCCTTTGCTTCACCCGCCGCCACAGTGGCCGACGTTGCCATGACTCAAGGCTGACTTCCTGGCTCTGCATGAAATCCTTCTCGAAACTCGCCACCACCGCTTGCGTCAATGCGGGGTCCAGCGCTTCAAGGTTGGCTTCCAGGTTGAAGCGCAGATTCCAGTGATCGAAATTGCACGAGCCAATGCTCACCCAATCATCGATCAGGACCATTTTCAGGTGCAGGAAACACGGCTGGTATTCGAAAATCTGCACCCCGGACTTGAGCAGTCGCGGGTAGTAGCGGTGCCCGGCGTAGCGCACCGACGGATGATCGGTGCGCGGCCCGGTCAGCAGCAGGCGCACATCGACGCCTCGCCCCGCCGCCCGGCGCAACGAACGGCGGACTTTCCAGGTGGGCAGGAAATACGGCGTGGCCAGCCAGATCCGCTGCTGCCCGCTGTTCAGCGCACGGACCAGTGATTGCAGAATATCGCGGTGTTGACGGGCGTCGGCATACGCCACACGACCCATGCCCTCGCCCGTTGACGGTACACGCGGCAGGCGCGGCAAGCCGAAGTGCGAGGCCGGCTTCCAGGCGCGGCGATGACGGTTGGCAATCCACTGGCGGTCAAACAGCAACTGCCAGTCGATCACCAGCGGACCGGTGATCTCCACCATCACTTCGTGCCATTCGCTGGTGTCTTCGCCCGGCGTCCAGAACTCATCGGTGACCCCGGTGCCGCCGACCACCGCCAGGCTTTGATCGACCAGCAGCAGTTTGCGGTGATCGCGATAGAAATTGCCGACCCAGCGGCGCCAACTCAGGCGATTGTAGAAACGCAGCTCCACGCCCGCCGCCATCAGGCGCTGACGCAAAGTCAGGGTGAAGGCGAGGCTTCCGTAATCATCGAACAGGCAACGCACCCGCACGCCGCGTTCGGCGGCCAGGACCAACGCCTGAACCATCGCCTCGGCACAGGCACCCGCCTCCACCAGGTACAGCTCCAGTTCAACCTGCTCCTGGGCACGGGCAATCGCGACCAGCATGCGTGGAAAAAACTGCGGCCCATCGATCAGCAGCTCAAAGTGGTTGCCTTCACGCCACGGGAAAATTGCGCCGGCCATGTCAGCGCGCCGTGAAAATCAGTACCGCACCCACCGGCACTGACAGACTGATGGCCGACAGGCCGGCGAGCTTGCGCAAATTTTCCAGCCCGGGGGCCAGGTCGAAGTCTTCAGCGTTGATCACCAACGGCTCCAGGGTCACCACCTGAAAGCGCCGGTCATCAAGACGGGTCGCCAGCAGTTCGGCGTTGTAGGGATGTTGTTTGCCATGCAGATTGACGGTCACCGGTAACCGCAACTCCAGTTGTGCGCCGGGAGCGAGGTCGTTGATCGGGCGCAGATCGATCTGCGCGGTGATCAGCGCCTCGGGGAAGGTCTTGATCTCGAACAGGTCCTTGCGCATCCGTTCATCACGCAACGGGATGCCGCTGTTCACCGAGTCCATCTCGATTTCCACCTCGGCCACGCCTTTGGAATCGACCTTGCCGTGCAGTACCAGAAAGCGCTGCACTTCGGAGATGTTGGCGTTTTTGGTGCTGATGAACGACAGCCGCGAGGACTCGCCGTCCAGATACCAATCAGCCTGGGCCGACAGCGAAGCGCCGGCCAGCAGCGCGAAGGCGAGGGTTTTGCAGAAGGAGCGGTTGAACATAGAGACTCGTGTGCCGATAAACCTGCACGAACCTTAACCGCACGTGGGCCAATTGCAAGGCTTCGTGTTGCCGTGCACCGCGCCGGCGCTGAGTAATTCGTCGCGCTCGGCATCAGATAACTGCGCTTGGCGTGAGAACAATCGAATGGGCTTCGACTGTGTGAAACCTGTTCAGGGATTCAGGCGACAGCCCTGGTGTTCGCCAACCCAAACGGCGCTATTGCTGCGGCCCATGCCGCTGACCGTCACGCGTTTGCCGGCGGGGTCATCGGTAAAGCCGCTGGTCGGCAACCATTGCTTCACGTAGCCATGGCAATACTCGGCGGCGTTATTCATCACGTACCGGCACGAGCAATATTCCTTCGCGGTGTAGGCGCTGATGATGTCGGGAAACGCCGACAACGCCACTCGCTCGTGCCAGCCCCAGCCGAACACGGCGATTAGCAGCACCAGCAACAACGTGCTGAACGGTCGGCGGCGAACAACACGGTTCATGGCTGCACCTTCCCGGCAAAGGCCTTGAGCGCGAGCTTGAGCAATTCGTTGTGTCGGTAACTGTCGTCGCGATCATCGCCGTAGCGCACGATCACCAGGTGTTCGCTGGGAATCACGTACATCGCCTGGCCCCAATGGCCCAGTGCGGCGAAGGTATCGTCGGGGGCATCGGGCCAGGGCCTGGGCGCGCCATCCGCTGCGCGATTGAGCCACCACTGCCCACCGGGCACCGTGTCATCCTGATGGGCACGATAGTGTGCGAACGGTTCACGGTTGAAGGCGACCCAGTCTTTGGGCAGCAGTTGTCGGTCGCGCCAGCGACCGTCGCGCGCCATCAACCAACCGATTCGCGCCAGGTCGCGGGCGGTGAGGTAGGCGTAGGACGAGGCGACGAAAGTGCCCGTAGCGTCGGTTTCCCAGACGGCCTTGCGGATCCCCAGCGGCTCAAACAGTGCGGTCCACGGATAGTCCGCATAACGTGCCGGGCCGACGATGTTTTTCAGTGCGGCGGCCAGCAGGTTGCTGTCACCGCTGGAGTAACGAAATGTCTGCCCGGGCAGCGCGTATGCCTCGTGGCCAGCGGCAAACGCAGCCATGTCCTGATGACCCCGGGTGTAGAGCATGGCCACCACCGATGACTTCAACGGGGCGTATTCATAGGCTTCCTGCCAGTCCAGGCCCGACGCCCAATGGAGCAGGTCGGCCATGGTGATTGCCGGGTGTTTTTGCAGTGGTGGATAAAATTTCAGCACCGGGTCCTGGAGCTTGAACAGACCCTCGCCATAAGCGACACCGAGCACCGTGGCCATCAGGCTTTTGCTGATCGACCAGGTCAGGTGCGGCGTTTGGGCCGTGGTCGGCCCGGCGTAGCGTTCGTAAATCAATTGGCCGTCGCGGATTACCAGCAAGGCATCGGTGCGGATGCCCTTTCGAGTGGCGTCATCGCGAGGTGGGAAGGCGTAGGTTTCCAGGGATTGAAGTGCCGGTCCGGAGATCGCCGGAGCGGTCGACCATTGCTCGGCGGGCCAATACTCGGCGTGGGCGGTCACGCTGAGCAGAAGCAGGAAAAACAGGGACAAGCCTTTGGACATGGCTGGGGCTCGGCGGGGTTGTCCTGCTGAGCCTAGCTGAGGTTGATGACAGTTCGAGAATTTGTGTCGCTCTTGCGGCCGCCATCGCGGGCAAGCCCGCTCCCACAGGGGAATGCATTTCAAATGTGGGAGCGAGCTTGCTCGCGATGACGTCCGTCAATTCTCCGCAAGCGCCTTGGCCAACCGCTTCCCGCGCACACCCGCCGCCAGATCCATCACCGCCTGGTCCCGTTGCCACATCGCCGCCCAGTGTGGCGGACCCTCGGCCAGCGCCTGATTGACCTCGGCCTTGAGCCCGTCGAACTGCGCAAACAATCCCCCCAGCAAGATATGCCCCACCGGATTGTTCGGCGCTTGCCGACTGACTTCAGCGCACCCGGCCAGCAGCGCCAGCAAACGCAATTGCAAGGCCTGCGACCAGTCGCTGTCGTGACCGACGCCATACAGCCACGCCGTCATTGCGCTCAGCACATAGATGTCTTCCAGCGTGCGGAACGGTTTGACATAGGCATCCCAGCCATCCCCCGCCAGCAATTCGCACAATGCGTTGTCCAGAAACAAGCGACCGTGACTGATGTCCGGCATCAACGGGATCGCCGGCAGTTTTTCCACACGCACGCCCGGTTCACCGGGATAGACCACCGCCAGACTCAGGTGCGCAGTTTCACCGGATTCTTCGCTGCGGGCAGCAACCAGCAGCCAGTCCGCCGCATCACCGGCGGTGACGAAATCCTTGCGTCCACTGACGCGCAAACCGCTCAGGCGCGTTTGCATGTCAGCGACTCGCAGGCTGCGCTGTTCGGTCGCGCACATCGCACCCAGGCTCTGCGGTGCGCTTGGCCAAAGCATGCGCAACGCCGCCTGATAGCCGACCAGAAACGCCAACCCCGGCGTTGCCATCAATCGCCCGCCCATCGTCGCCAGCTCGAACGGCGTGACCGTGCCCAACTGATGCAACAACGTTGCGAAGCCCTCCGTCAGGTCCGGATTTGCGGGGATTCGGTCGCGGCGCTCGAGCAGGTTTTGCCAGGGCATAAGAGGCTCCTTGGGGACTGTCATACAAGCATCACCAAAGCTTCATGGCGATGACACCGGGGCTACATAGCCTGACTTTGCACAACACGGCTGCATAAAGAAAGTCGATTGGCTCTAACCCAAGACGGGTGACCAGCCCGCACGGAGATTCGCAATGACTCAGATCGCCCGCATCAGCGACACCGGCAATGAACGCCGTCTGCAAGCCGAACGCCTGGTGGGCGCCGAGGCCTTGCAGGAAGCCCAGGCCTTGCGCTTCAACGTGTTCAGCGGCGAATTCAACGCCAAGCTGAAAGGCGCCGAGCTGGGGCTGGACATGGATGATTATGATGTTCACTGCGCCCACATCGGCGTGCGTGACTTGAACACCGGCCGACTGGTGGCGACCACCCGCTTGCTCGACCACACGGCGGCCTGCAGCCTGGGCAAGTTCTACAGCGAAGAAGAATTCAGCCTGCATGGCCTGGTTCATCTGAAGGGCCCAATCCTGGAAATCGGCCGTACCTGCGTCGACCCGGCGTATCGCAACGGCGGCACCATCGCCGTGCTCTGGGGTGAACTGGCCGAAGTCCTCAACCAGGGCGGCTACAGCTATCTGATGGGTTGCGCGAGCATCCCGATGCAGGACGGCGGCATCCAGGCCCACGCGATCATGCAGCGCCTGCGCGAACGTTACCTGTGCACCGAACACCTGCGGGCCGAGCCGAAAAAACCACTGCCGGTTCTGGATATTCCTTCCAACGTCATCGCCGAAATGCCGCCGCTGCTCAAGGCTTACATGCGTCTGGGCGCGAAGATCTGCGGCGAGCCGTGCTGGGACGAAGATTTCCAGGTCGCCGACGTGTTCATCCTGCTCAAGCGCGACGAACTCTGCCCGCGGTACGCCAAGCACTTCAAGGCGGCCATGTGATGAGCCGCTTACGGGTGTACGCGCGAATTGCGCGAGTGCTGTTGGTGGTCGCGTTGGGGTTGAGCATGGCCGGTGTTTTCGGCTTGTTCGAGCGGCTGGGGATTGCTCATTCGATGGTGCGTCGCCAGCGCTGGTCGCGATTTTTCATGGCACGCCTGAGCAACGCCCTGCCCTTTCGAGTGACCGTCCACGGTGAGCTGCCGAAGGCGCCGATGCTCTGGGTTAGCAACCACGTGTCCTGGACTGACATTCCGCTGCTGGGCATGCTCACGCCGCTGTCGTTTCTGTCCAAGGCCGAAGTTCGCACCTGGCCGGTCGCCGGCTGGTTGGCAGCCAAGGCGGGAAGTTTGTTCATCCGTCGTGGGTCGGGTGACAGCCAGTTGATTCGCAAGCAGATGACCCGTCATCTGGAGCAAGCACATCCGCTGCTGATGTTCCCGGAAGGCACCACCACCGATGGCCGCTCACTGCGCACCTTCCACGGTCGCTTGCTGTCCGCGGCAATCGACTCCGAAGTGGCACTGCAGCCCGTGGCCATTCGTTATCTGCGCAACGGTGAGCTCGATTCGCTGGCGCCGTTCATTGGCGATGATGATTTGCTCTCGCACCTGATGCGCCTGTTCGCCAATGATCGGGGTGAGGTGGAAATTCATCTGCTCAAGCCGATCGCCTGCGAAGGCCGCGAGCGTGCGGCGCTGGCGTTCGAGGCGCAACAGGCGGTGCAAAAGGCGTTGTTTGGGGCCATTCCGGAAACCCAACAAGCCCCGATGCGCCCCGCCATCGCAGCCTGAACACACATTCCCCTGTGGGAGCGAGCTTGCTCGCGATGGCAGCTTCACGTTCAACAAAAATGTTGAATGACCCACCGCCATCGCGAGCAAGCTCGCTCCCACAAGAGATTCACGATGCTGGATAGTTTCGGGCGAAATCCTGAAGCTGTGGATAGAACAACCGAAAGTCCTCGCTCAACGGCTCATACAGCACTCGCAATTCCTGCATCGCTGCCGCCAGTTCCTCAGGCCTGGTCAGCCGCCGCGAAATCCCGCGCAATACCTGCTCCAACACCTCGAACTCCCGGTAAGAACCCAACCAGTCATTGGCCATCATGTGCGGTGCGATCCGCGCCAGCCGTTCCGGTAACTGCGGCTCGGCCGACAGCACCCGGTACACACCCGACGTGAATAACTCCAACGGCTGATCGGCATAAAGCGCCCAGTCCCGCGCCAGGCAATGGTCGAAAAACACATCGAGCACGATCCCGGCATAACGCCGGCGCGTAATGGAAAATCGCGACAACGCGGCGTCCACCAACGGATGGCGGTCGGTAAAGACATCAATGCTGCGATGCAACTGGATGGCCGCCTCGATTTCCGGATCGAACTGCCCTTGCAGCCGTCCTTTGACGAAGTCGCCATACAGGCTGCCAAGCAGTTGACCGGGGCGCTGGCCGCCGAGGTGCAGATGAGCGAGATAGTTCATGGGCGCAGCTTAGCATTGCCTCCTTGTACTTTTACACGCAGCGTATCGATATAACCCGATATACCGAATTACGATCAGGTCAGAGCTAAATCGTATTTGTATATCGCGAAATACCGATTTAAAGTTCGCCCCATCGCGATATAGCGTTTTACTCATCACGAGCCCACACCATGACTATCAATCTCGACGAAATAATAAAAGCCCTGGCACACCCGGTACGGCGAGAAATCCTGCACTGGCTAAAAGACCCGGACGTCGAATTTCCCGACCAGACCCACAGCAACGAGCACGGCGTCTGTGCCGGGCAGATCGATCAACGTTGCGGTTTGTCGCAGTCCACGGTGTCTGCCCACCTGGCGACCCTGCAACGCGCCGGCCTGATCAGCAGCCGCAAAGTCGGCCAATGGCACTTTTTCAAACGCAATGAGGAAACCATCCAGGAATTCCTCCGCACTTTCAGCAAAGAGCTCTGACCCTGTGGGGGCGTTCTGAATTGGTTTTCACGCAGCACTGGAAAAACCAATCGAGAACGCCCCCCGACGTCAGTCAGCCGACAAGGAATCGACAATGCCCCTCTCGCTACTCATCCTGGCCTTGAGTGCCTTCGCCATCGGCACCACCGAGTTCGTCATCATGGGCCTGTTGCCCGACGTGGCGGCCGACCTCGGTGTGTCGATCCCCGGCGCCGGCTGGCTGGTGACCGGTTACGCCCTGGGCGTGGCCATCGGTGCGCCGTTCATGGCACTGGCTACCTCCAGACTGCCGCGCAAGGCCGCACTGGTCGCGTTGATGGGCATCTTCATCATTGGCAACTTGCTCTGTGCCTTGGCCACTGACTACAACGTGCTGATGTTTGCCCGTGTGGTCACCGCCCTTTGCCACGGTGCGTTCTTCGGCATCGGTTCGGTGGTGGCGGCAGGCCTGGTGCCCGCCAACAAACGTGCTTCGGCCGTGGCGTTGATGTTCACCGGCCTGACCCTGGCCAACGTCCTCGGCGTGCCGCTGGGCACCGCGCTCGGTCAGCAAGCCGGCTGGCGCTCGACCTTCTGGGCAGTGACCGTGATTGGCGTGATCGCGTTGATCGGCCTGATCCGCTTCCTGCCGGCCAAGCGCGATGAAGAGAAACTCGACATGCGCGCCGAATTGCGCGCCCTCAAAGGCGCCGGCATCTGGTTGTCGTTGAGCATGACCGCGTTGTTTGCAGCATCGGTGTTCACGCTGTTCACCTACGTTGCGCCGCTACTGGGCGAAGTCACCGGTGTCTCGCCACGCGGCGTGACCTGGACCCTGATGCTCATCGGCCTGGGCCTGACGGTTGGCAACATCATCGGCGGAAAACTGGCCGATAAAGGCATGGCCGCGACGCTGATCGGCGTCTTCATCTCGATGGCCGTGATCTCCACCGTACTGACCTGGACCAGCATCGCGCTGATCCCGACCGAAATCACCCTGTTCCTCTGGGCTACCGCCTGCTTCGCCGCCGTCCCCGCCCTGCAAGTGAACGTGGTGACCTATGGCAAGGCCGCGCCGAACCTGGTGTCGACCCTGAACATCGGCGCTTTCAACATCGGCAACGCACTCGGAGCCTGGGTCGGCGGCAGCGTCATCGCCCACGGCTATGGCTTGACCAGCGTGCCACTCGCGGCCGCCGCACTGGCGGTGCTTGCCCTGCTGGTGACCCTGATTACTTTCCGCCAGAACGGCGATCCCGAACTGGCCCCTGCTACCCACTAAATAACCATTACCTCACGAGGGTTGTACTTCATGACGACTATTTTCGATCCAATCAAACTCGGTGATATCGAGCTGGCCAACCGCATCATCATGGCGCCGCTGACCCGCTGCCGCGCCGACGAAGGCCGTGTGCCTAACGCGCTGATGGCCGAGTACTACGTACAACGTGCCTCGGCTGGCCTGATCCTCAGCGAAGCCACATCGGTCACGCCAATGGGCGTCGGCTACCCGGACACCCCGGGCATCTGGTCCAACGACCAGGTGCGTGGCTGGTCCAACGTGACCAAGGCGATCCACGGCGCGGGCGGCAAGATTTTCCTGCAACTGTGGCACGTTGGCCGGGTGTCCCACGAGTCGTACCTGAACGGTGAAGCCCCTGTCGCACCGAGCGCCATCCAGCCCAAAGGCCATGTCAGCCTGGTGCGCCCATTGGCCGACTACCCAACGCCGCGGGCTCTGGAAACCGCTGAAATCGCCGACATCGTCGACGCGTATCGCACCGGTGCCGAGAACGCCAAGGCCGCCGGCTTCGACGGCGTGGAAATCCACGGCGCCAACGGTTACCTGCTCGACCAGTTCCTGCAGAGCAGCACCAACAAGCGCACCGACCACTACGGCGGTTCCCTGGAAAACCGCGCTCGCCTGCTGCTGGAAGTGACCGACGCCGCCATCGAAGTATGGGGCGCCGGCCGCGTCGGTGTGCACCTGGCACCCCGCGCCGACTCCCACGACATGGGCGACGACAACCTGGCCGAGACGTTCACCTACGTCGCTCGCGAACTGGGTAAGCGCGGCATCGCGTTCATTTGTTCACGCGAGAAAGAAGGCGCCGACAGCCTGGGTCCACAACTCAAAGAAGCCTTTGGCGGCCCTTACATCGCCAACGAACGCTTCACCAAGGACAGCGCCAACGCCTGGCTGGCGAGCGGCAAGGCCGATGCGGTCGCCTTCGGTGTGCCATTCATTGCCAACCCGGACTTGCCGGCGCGCTTGAAGGCCGATGCGCCGCTGAATGAAGCGCGTCCTGAGTTGTTCTATGCCAAGGGGCCGGTCGGTTATATCGACTACCCAACGTTGTAAGTTCCGCCCTCTGAAATACAAAAGCCCCGACTCTCGCGAGCCGGGGCTTTTTTAGTTAATTGAGCTACAGCAACTTACTGATCAACTCATCTATCAAACTACCATTCAATAAAACACATTAAGACACCATCCATCTCTTTCGATATTCAGCACTAACCCAGATACTTGCCCCTCAACAAGCAACAACAACCTGCTGCTCTACACCACTTCTATCGAAAGGAATCGACATGACCAATATTGAAAACATCAACAACGAAACCCCCGACGCTTACAGCGATATATTCTCGTTCTTCAGCGCTACCTCGATCGGCATTCTTTATCAGCTTTCACCGTTCCTGCTCAGCAAGGAAAACCAGGCGTTGCTGGATGAGCTGGTGGGTAAGGCCAAGGTCGAACTGATTGGCTTTCTGGACCGGACGGAGTCGAGGCTCGCTCTGGAACAACAGATCGAGCACTGGCGAAATCAGAAGGCAGATCCGAAACAAACCCGGGTCATTATCAAAATCATCAACAACACTCTCCACACATTCAAGATGGCGCAAACCAGTTTGCCATTGCGCCAATCAGAGCGTGAGTCGTTCCAACTTATGCCGCAAGAAGAAACGGCGTTCAAATCGGAGTTCGCCTACACTTACGCGTACCCTTGGCCGAAAAACAAAATCATGTTCAATCAATTTATCGACTTCGGCGACAAGACTATCGGGGTGCGTTTTGATCTGGGCATGATTATGAACACTTCCTTCGGTGTGATAACGCCAACTCATAAACCTAGCGTAAAAAACACCGTCACTTCGATTGGTACATCCCGGGTCAACTGCTCGACCAAAATCACCCACATGAGTGATGAGGAGCCCTTCAACTTCGAGGTGGAAATCACCTTAGGCTGATGGTTGCGAACAACCCGTCCGGTTAACACTGACTCAGCCAGGAGGTGCAGCGAGCGCTGACCTCCTGCGACTGAGTCGGTGACACGGTTCAGCCGATTCAAACCCACGTCACAAAATCACTACAAATTACGTAGCTCGCTACCTTTCAACCTGGCGAGTGTGCGTATATAAAAGCACCCCATTGCAATGACGCTGGCACTGACGGGGGTCAGGCCTGCCTTATTGGTTGACAGGACCGGATCCAATTACGCACTTTGTTTCATTTGCGCAGGCTGCTGCTCAAGCGCAGCATGTCCAACCCTGCATCGACCCAACGTTCGGCGTCGGTGTGCAATAGAAAACTGTCCGGCGCCAACAGCCACTGATACAGCATGCCATCGATGTAGGCGTGCAGGCTGACCGCCGCGCGGGCCGTGTCGAGGTCCTCGGGCATTTGCCCGCGATTCACCGCATTACTCAAGGCCAGGGCGATTCGCACGTTGCAATCGAGGCTGACCGTTCGGCGCTGCTGACGCAGGTCGCACATTTCATCGGTGAATTCGCACTTATGATACAAAATCTCATTAATGCGTCGGGTTTTCGGGTCCAGTGCAACTTGATGAAACAAATGAATCAGCAGCTTGCGCATGCAGCCAAGAGGATCGAGCTCATCTTGGCTTTCGCTGGCCCGCGCCATCTCATCCAGCGGCTCTTGCAAGGTGTCCAGCATCGCTTGCACCAGATCGGCCTTGTTACTGAAATGCCAGTAGATGGCGCCGCGGGTCACGCCGGCCAGGGTCGCGATGTCCGCCAGCGTCGTGCGCGCCACGCCCCTTTCAAAAAAGGCTTTTTCTGCCGCTTCGAGTATCTGGCTACGGGTTTCTTGAGCTTCCTCTTTGGTACGACGGACCATGGCAGTAAAACCTCAATCAGGATGCTTCGGCGATGACCGGATATCCGCTGAATAAAAGTGGGGCGAGCGCTCTTGGGCATCGTCCCCTACATACAATTCCAACCTTTGAACGGCTTTTGTAACGGAGTGGGTACGCAGCCAAGGTATTTACAAACAACCATGAACGTAAGTATATTCCTTAGCAAGCTACTTATCCACCCGGTACCGATTTTTTACCCTTTCACATTTCTAGTGCGTTTCTAGCGCGCCTGACCCGAGGATCTTCATGCAATTCAAGCCAGCTGTTACCGCTCTGGTCACTGCCCTCGCCTTGGCATCGCTGCTTAGCGGCTGCAAAAAGGAAGAGACAGCACAAGCCGCCCCACCCCCTCAGGTCGGCGTTGTCACCCTGCAACCTCAAGCGTTCACCCTGACGTCCGAGCTTCCAGGGCGCACCAGCGCGTTCCGCATTGCCGAAGTCCGCCCTCAGGTCAACGGCATCATTCTCAAGCGTCTGTTCAAGGAAGGCGGCGACGTCAAGGCCGGCCAGCAGCTGTATCAGATCGATCCAGCCGTTTATGAAGCCACCCTGAAAAGCGCCGAAGCCAACCTGCAACAGACCAAGTCGATCTCCGATCGCTACAAGCAGTTGGTCAACGAGCAAGCCGTCAGCCGTCAGGAATACGACACGGCCGTCGCCAACCGCCTGCAGTCGGAAGCCGCATTGCAAAACGCGCAGATCAATGTGCGCTACACCAAGGTCTACGCACCGATCTCCGGCCGCATCGGCCGCTCGAATGTGACCGAAGGCGCGCTGGTCACCAGCGGCCAGGCCGATCCGATGGCCGTGATCCAGCAACTGGACCCGATCTACGTCGACGTCACCCAGTCGTCCGTCGAGCTGCTTGAGCTGCGCCGTGAGCTGGAAAGCGGTCGTCTGCAAAAGGCCGGCGACACCGCTGCCGCCGTCAAGCTGACCCTCGAAGATGGCAGCCTGTACAAGCTGGAAGGCAAGCTCGAGTTCTCCGAAGTCTCGGTTGACCAGACCACGGGTTCGGTCACGCTGCGTGCCGTGTTCCCCAACCCTGACCACACCTTGCTGCCGGGTATGTTTGTTCACGCCCAGTTGCAATCCGGTGTGAACAGCGCCGCAATCCTGGCCCCGCAACAAGGCGTAACGCGTGACCTCAAAGGCATGCCGACGGCGCTGGTCGTCGGTGCGGACAACAAGGTCGAATTGCGTCAGCTCAAGGCCAGCCGCACCGTCGGCAACCAATGGCTGATCGAGGATGGCCTGAAAGCCGGCGATCGCCTGATCACCGAAGGATTGCAATACGTCAAACCTGGCGTCGAAGTCAAAGCCAGTGAGGCGACTAACGTTGGCGCAAAGAACCCGGCCCCCGCACAGGCAGCTGATAAGGCTTCCAGCGGCAAAGGGGAGTAAACCATGTCCAAATTTTTTATCGACCGTCCGATTTTCGCCTGGGTAATCGCCCTGGTGATCATGCTGGTCGGGGCACTATCGATCCTCAAACTGCCGATCAACCAATACCCGAGCATTGCGCCTCCGGCGATTGCCATCTCCGTGGCCTACCCGGGCGCTTCCGCACAAACCGTGCAGGACACCGTGGTTCAGGTCATCGAACAGCAGCTCAACGGTATCGACAACCTGCGTTATGTCTCTTCGGAAAGTAACTCCGACGGCACCATGACGATCACCGCGACCTTCGAGCAAGGCACCAACTCCGACACCGCGCAGGTTCAGGTCCAGAACAAACTGAACCTGGCCACCCCGCTGCTGCCGCAAGAAGTGCAGCAGCAAGGTATCCGTGTCACCAAGGCGGTGAAGAACTTCCTGCTGGTGATCGGCGTGGTTTCGCGTGACGGCAGCATGACCAAGGACGACCTGTCCAACTACATCGTGTCCAACATGCAGGACCCGATTTCGCGGACAGCCGGCGTGGGCGACTTCCAGGTGTTTGGCTCGCAATACGCCATGCGTATCTGGCTCGACCCGGCCAAGCTGAACAACTTCAGCCTGACTCCGATAGACGTCAAGACTGCCATTGCCGCACAAAACGTGCAGATCTCGTCCGGCCAGCTCGGTGGCCTGCCGGCCATGCCCGACACACAGCTGAACGCGACGATCATCGGCAAGACCCGTCTGCAGACCGCTGAGCAATTCAACAAAATCCTGCTCAAGGTCAACAAGGACGGCTCCCAGGTTCGTTTGAAAGATGTCGCCGACGTCGGTCTGGGTGGCGAGAACTACAGCATCAACGCCCAGTTCAACGGCGCCCCGGCTTCCGGTCTCGCGGTGAAACTGGCCAACGGTGCCAACGCCCTCGACACCGCAAAAGCCCTGCGCAAGACCATCGACAGCCTCAAGCCGTTCTTCCCGCAAGGGATGGAAGTGGTGTTCCCGTACGACACCACGCCCGTGGTGACCGAGTCGATCAAGGGTGTGGTTGAAACCCTGGTCGAAGCGATCGTGCTGGTGTTCCTGGTGATGTTCCTGTTCCTGCAAAACTTCCGCGCCACGGTCATCACCACGATGACAGTGCCGGTGGTATTGCTTGGTACGTTCGGGATCCTCGCGGCGTTCGGTTTCAGCATCAACACCCTGACCATGTTCGGCATGGTGTTGGCCATCGGCTTGCTGGTGGACGATGCCATCGTCGTGGTGGAAAACGTCGAACGGGTCATGAGCGAAGAAGGCCTGTCACCCAAGGAGGCCACCAAGAAATCCATGGGGCAGATCCAGGGTGCACTGGTCGGTATCGCCCTGGTGCTGTCGGCGGTACTGCTGCCGATGGCGTTCTTCAGCGGTTCCACTGGCGTGATCTACAAGCAGTTCTCGATCACCATCGTTTCGGCCATGGCGCTGTCTGTGATGGTCGCGTTGATCTTCACCCCGGCACTTTGCGCCACCATGCTCAAGGCCATTCCGAAAGGTGAACACGGCGTACCGAAACGCGGCTTTTTCGGCTGGTTCAACCGCAACTTCGACCGAAGCGTACGCAGCTACGAACGCGGCGTGGGCAACATGCTTGCGAACAAGATTCCGTACCTGCTGGCGTACCTTCTGATCCTGGTCGGCATGATCTGGCTGTTCACCCGTATTCCAACGGCGTTCCTGCCGGAAGAAGACCAGGGCGTACTGTTCGCTCAAGTGCAGACCCCGGCCGGTTCGACTTCTCAGCGCACCCAGGTGGTCGTGGACCAGATGCGTGAATTCCTGCTGCGTCCAAGCAAGGATGGCGGTGAAGGCGATGCGGTGAACTCGGTGTTTACCGTGACCGGCTTCAACTTTGCCGGCCGTGGCCAGAGTTCGGGCATGGCGTTCATCATGATGCGGCCGTGGGACGAGCGTAACGCCGACAACAACGTGTTCAAGGTTGCGGCCCGCGCCCAGCAGCACTTCTTTACCTTCCGCGACGCCATGGTGTTCGCATTTGCGCCACCGGCGGTTCTGGAACTGGGTAACGCCACCGGTTTCGACGTGTTCCTGCAAGACCGTGCCGGTATCGGTCACGAAAAACTGATGGCGGCCCGCAACCAGTTCCTCGGCATGGCGGCACAGAGCAAAGTGCTGTCGCAAGTGCGCCCGAACGGTCTGAACGACGAGCCGCAATACCAGTTGGAAATCGACGACGAGAAGGCCAGTGCACTGGGCATTACCATCGCCGACATCAACAACACCCTGTCGATTGCCCTGGGCAGTAGCTATGTGAACGACTTCATCGACCGTGGTCGGGTGAAGAAGGTTTACGTGCAAGGCCAGCCCGGTGCGCGCATGAGCCCTGAAGACCTGAAAAAGTGGTACGTGCGCAATCGCGACGGCGCGATGGTGCCGTTCACCGCCTTCGCCAAGGGTGAATGGATCTACGGTTCGCCGAAACTGGCCCGTTACAACGGTGTAGAGGCGATGGAAATCCTCGGTGCCCCGGCGCCTGGCTACTCCACCGGTGAAGCGATGGCCGAAGTCGAAGCCATCGCCCAGAAACTGCCGGCCGGTGTCGGTATTTCCTGGACGGGTCTGTCGTACGAGGAACGCCTGTCTGGTTCGCAAGCGCCAGCGTTGTATGCGCTATCGCTGCTGATGGTGTTCCTGTGTCTGGCGGCGCTGTATGAAAGCTGGTCGATTCCGATCGCAGTAATGTTGGTCGTGCCGCTGGGGATCATCGGTGCGCTGATGGCCACCAGCCTGCGAGGTCTGTCCAACGACGTGTACTTCCAGGTGGGCCTGTTGACGACTATCGGTCTGGCGGCGAAAAACGCCATTCTGATTGTCGAATTTGCAAAGGAGTTGCATGAACAGGGGCGCAGCCTGCGCGATGCGGCGATCGAAGCCTGCCGCATGCGTTTGCGACCGATCGTCATGACCTCGCTCGCGTTCGTTCTTGGTGTGGTGCCCCTGGCAATTTCCACAGGCGCAGGTTCGGGTAGCCAACATGCGATCGGTACCGGGGTAATTGGCGGTATGCTCACCGCCACGATTCTGGCGATCTTCTGGGTCCCGTTGTTCTTCGTCACCGTGTCGTCCATGGGCCAGCGCAAAATCGCCGACCAGGATGACGCTATTGAACCTTCTAAAGAGGCTGGCCAATGAGCAAGTCGCTACTCTCCCTAGCCGTCGCTGCCTTCGTACTCGGTGGCTGCTCGCTGATTCCTGACTATCAGCAGCCCGCAGCACCGGTGGCAGCGCAATACCCGCAAGGTCCGGCGTATTCGCCGGCCCAGGCGCCTGCCCAGGCTGCCGCCGAACAAGGCTGGAAGCAGTTTTTCCATGACCCGGCGCTGCAACAGCTGATCCAGGTTGCGCTGGAAAACAACCGTGACCTGCGCGTCGCGGCCCTGAACATCGATGCGTTCGCGGCCCAATACCGCATCCAGCGCGCCGACCTGTACCCGGCCGTGTCGGCCAATGGCACCGGCAGTCGTCAGCGCGTTCCGGCAAGGGCCTCGCAGACTGGCGAAGCGGGCATCAGCAGTTCCTACTCGGCCACCGTGGGTATCAGCGCGTATGAACTCGACATGTTCGGTCGGGTTCGCAGCCTCAGCGAAGAAGCGCTGCAGAAGTACTTCGCGACCGAAGAAGGTCGGCGCAGTACGCAGATCAGCCTGGTGGCCAGCGTGGCCAACGCTTACCTTGCCTGGCAAGCCGACAAGGAATTGCTGAAAGTGACCCAAGACACCCTCGCTGCGTTCGAGGAGAGCTACAAGCTCACCGCGCGCAGCAACGAGGTCGGCGTGGCTTCGGCGCTGGACCTGGCCCAGTCGCGCACCTCGGTGGAAACCGCCCGGGTTCAACTGGCGAAGTACACCCGCCAGGTTGCCCAGGATGAAAACAGCCTGGTGCTGCTGCTCGGAACCGGCCTTCCGGCCAACCTGCAAGCCGCCAAACCGCTGTCTGAAGATTTGCTGAGTGACGTGCCCGCCGGTCTGCCATCGGACTTGCTGCAACGTCGTCCGGACATCCTCCAGGCCGAATACAACCTGAAAGCTGCCAACGCCAACATCGGTGCGGCACGGGCTGCGTTCTTCCCGAGCATCAGCCTGACGGCCAACGCCGGCACCCTGAGCCCGGACTTGTCCGGTCTGTTCAAGGGCGGTTCGGGCACCTGGCTGTTTTCGCCGCAGATCAACCTGCCGATCTTCAACGCCGGCAGCCTGAGCGCCAGCCTGGATTACTCGAAAATCCAGAAAGACATCGGCGTGGCAAACTACGAGAAATCCATTCAAACGGCCTTCCAGGAAGTCGCCGATGGCCTGGCTGCCCGCCTGACCTACACCGACCAGTTGCAGGCGCAGCGTGACAACGTCACCGCCAACCAGGAGTACTACCGCCTGGCCGAGCGTCGTTACCGCATTGGTGTCGACAGCAACCTGACCTTCCTCGACGCCCAGCGTCAGCTGTTCAACGCGCAACAAGTGTTGATCACTGATCGCCTGGCGCAGTTGGTCAGTGCGGTCAATCTGTACAAGGCCTTGGGCGGTGGCTGGAATGAGCAGACGGCGAAAGTCGAACCGCTGAAAGAAGACGCGCCGAAGATGAAATTGTTCTGATCGCGCTGTAAACAAGAAGCCCACCTTTTGGTGGGCTTTTTGTTGTCTGCGGGAGATATTGTGTTGTCAGCGCTGGCCTCATCGCGAGCAGGCTCGCTCCCACAGTGTCCGTGTCGAACTCGAAACTTGTGACCCCCTCTGAACCTGTGGGAGCGAGCCTGCTCGCGATGGGGCCCGTGCATACATCACAAAAACCCACGCAAACATATGTTCGATAATCGCCCAAAACCCGCTTTTGCCAATTGAACCATTTGGTTCATTCCCCGCACCATCAGCCCCCACAAGACCAATAACATCAGGTTCGACACCATGCCTCCGCGCCCTGCCCTGTCCGGCTGATCCGTTCCGATTTTCACAACTTCGAACTCTTTGTCTGCAACCCCGACGTTGCGGCAGCGCCCTGTTTCATCCCTAACAATTAGAGAGACCGCCCCATGACGCCTTCCACCGCGCAGTATTATTTTCCCGGCCTGATCGCCATCGCCCTGGCCAGCGCAGCCCTGCCTGTGATGGCCGAGGAATCGGGGTTTGTCGACGGCGCCAAGGTCAACCTGAACCTGCGCAACTTCTACATCAACCGCAATTTCACCAACCCGACCAAGGCTCAAGGCAAGGCTGAAGAGTGGACACAAAGCTTCATTCTCGACGCCAAGTCCGGGTTCACCCAAGGCACCGTCGGGTTCGGCATGGATGTGCTGGGCTTGTACTCGGTGAAACTCGACGGCGGTAAAGGCACGGGGGGCACGCAGTTGCTGCCGCTGGACCACGATGGTCGCCCGGCCGACAACTTCGGTCGCACCAACGTGGCGTTCAAGGCCAAGCTGTCGCAGACCGAAGTGAAAGTCGGTGAATGGATGCCGGTGCTGCCGATCCTGCGCTCGGACGACGGCCGATCTCTCCCGCAAACCTTCCGTGGCGGCCAGATCACCTCGAAGGAAATCACCGGCCTGACTCTTTACGGCGGCCAGTTCCGCGCCAACAGTCCGCGCGATGACAGCAGCATGAACGACATGTCGATGACCGGAAAACCCGCCTTCACCTCTGACCGCTTCAACTTCCAGGGCGGCGAATACGTGTTCAACGACAAGCGCACGCAGATCGGTCTGTGGAACGCCGAACTCAAGGACATCTACAGCCAGCAGTTCGTGAACCTGATTCACAGCCAGCCACTGGGCGACTGGACCCTGGGCGCCAACCTCGGTTTCTTCTATGGCAAGGACGACGGCAGCGCCCGGGCCGGCGACCTCGACAACAAAACCTTTTATGGCCTGTTCTCGGCCAAGTACGGCGGCAACACCTTTTACGTCGGCCTGCAAAAGCTCACTGGCGACAGCGCCTGGATGCGCGTCAACGGCACCAGCGGCGGCACCCTGGCCAACGACAGCTACAACTCCAGTTATGACAACGCCCGGGAAAAATCCTGGCAGTTGCGCCACGACTACAACTTCGTCGCCCTCGGTGTTCCCGGCCTGACCCTGATGAACCGCTACATCAGCGGCGACAACGTGCACACCGGCAACATCACCGACGGCAAGGAATGGGGCCGCGAAAGTGAATTGGGCTACACCGTGCAGAGCGGCGCGCTCAAGGACCTCAACGTCAAATGGCGCAACTCGACCATGCGCCGCGACTACAGCAATAACGAGTTCGATGAGAATCGGTTGATCGTCAGCTATCCGATCAGCCTCTTGTAACGAGGCTCAGGCAGCGACCGCATGCGATAAGCGGTCGCTTGCTTCTCACCACTTGTCGGTACGCACTGGCGATTTGCACGCTGGCAGATACAGTCAACTTGCGTGTTTAATTCTCCAGCCCTGATGTAGGAGCCCCTGTTTCCTTCCGTTATCTCCGGATGCTGTACGCGAAGCTGCCATGACCTCGGAGGTCAGGTATGAGCAAGCGAATAGTTATCGTCGGTGGCGGCGTCGGTGGAACCCTGTTGGCCAATCAATTGGCCAGCAAGCTGTATCCAGAAATCCTGCGCGGCGAAGTCTCGATTGCACTGCTGTCCAATTCCCCCGATCACTTCTATAAACCTGCCTTCATGTATGTGGCGTTCAACCTGTTTTTTCAGGAAGAACTCAAGCGTCCGGAACGCTCACTGCTGCGTCCGGAAATCGAGTTTCACGTTGAGGAAGTCACTCGTTTCGATTTCAACCGCCAACATCTGTACACCCGCAGCGGCAAGCAATACGGCTATGATTTTTTAGTCATTGCCACCGGTTGCGTACCGGCGCCGGAACGCATCGAAGGTTTGAAGGAAGCGGGTGACCATTTCTATCAGTACAAGCCCGCCCGGCAACTGGCGCAACGCCTGAGCACGATCCAGAAAGGTCGTATCTTTATCACGGTGTCGTTCCCGCAAACGCCGAATGTCCCGCATCAATGCGGAATCGCCCCCGTTGAAACCACCTTGATGCTGGATGACTACTTGCGACGCAGGGGCGTGCGCAATCATGTAGAGATCGTCTACACCTACCCGACAACCGCGCAATTAATGCGCAACTGTCTGTTCCTGCAACGGCCGACCGGAGAAATTCTGCCAGGCATTTTTGAGCAGAAAAACATCCGTTTCAAACGCGGCTTCACCCTGAAGCGGGTCGATCCCGACAAGAAAATGGCCTACTCCGAAGAAGGTGAGGAACAACCGTTCGACATCCTCATGGCGACCCCACCGATCCGGGCCGTGGACGCCGTGCTGGAGTGTGGCGCATCACACGCTCCCAACAACGAAGGCTGGTTGCCGACCCACCATGAAACGTTGCAGGTCTATGGCCTGGAAAACGTCTATGTCATCGGTGACACCGTCGACCTGCCTGTGAGTAAAGCCGGCGGCGCCTGCCATAACCAGGCACCTGTGATTGCCAACAATATCGCCGGCGAAATTCGACTGGGCTCCCCCATTGCCGTGTACGACGGACGAGTTCAGGCCGTGGCACAAATGGGCCTGAATGCGGGAATGCCGCTTTGGTATGACTACTGCCACGATGTTCTGCCGACACCTCCCACCAAACTCGGCGGTTTACTCAGAAACGGATTCAATCGCGGTCTGTACTGGGCGGTCGCCCGTGGAATGCTTTGACCCTGCACAGGGAGGAGTGAATGTGATGGAAGTAGCCAATGAGTCCGCACTGATGGCGAAGCTCAAACCACTGATTGACAGTGGTCGGGTAGACAACCTGATAGACCTGCTGTCGCTGGTCAGCGACATCGTCGATTTGCTGGACGCCCCGATGGTGGAAAAACTGGCTCAGCTTTTCGAGAACGCCACAGCGGCCACCTGGACTGTCAGCAACGCCGTGCGTGCGGCAAAAGCCGACAGTGCAGAAAACGAGCAGCCCCCCGGCTTTTATCAACTGCTGAAACTGTTGCGCGAGCCCGATACGCGAAGAGGTGTGGGGTTTTTACTTAAAACCCTCAACGTCATTGGAAGACAACTTTGAATCGCCAGAGAGGACAACCTCATGAGCACCGACCTGCAGCCAACATGCAATGCCAAAACCGACTGGGACGCCAAGGCCTACCAGCAATTCTCAAGGCTTCGACAACGGCCGGTTAACGAGCTGCTCGACCGTGTCGAACTCCAACACCCCACACGCATTTATGACCTGGGTTGTGGCACTGGCATTGCCACGCAAGTACTGGCCAAGCGTTGGCCCCGCGCGCACCTCATGGGTGTCGACTGTTCGGAGCAAATGCTTCAGGAAGCCAAGTGTTTACCGATCAAGGCGCACTGGAAGCAGTGCGATCTACAAACCTGGCAACCAGAGCAACCTGCCGATCTGCTCTTTGCCGCCGCTGTGCTGCATTTCATCGGCGATCACGAACACCTGCTGCCGCGCCTGCTGGGTTATCTCAATCCGGACGGTTGTCTGGCGGCGCACATGCCCGACTGGCGGGACGCGGTGTGGTATCAGCTGATGCTGGACACCCTTGACGATGGCGGCCCCGAGGGCAAACCGCTGGGCACGCTGCAACTGCGCGAGGCCCTGGCTGCGCGGCCGTTACTGTCGTTGGAAAGTTATCACCGGTTGCTCTCGCCCATCACCCGTACGCTGGATATCTGGGAGACCGAACAGTTGCAGGTCGTTGACGGCAAGTCGCCGATCTATGACTGGATCAAGGTGTCAGCTTTGCGGTCGGTGATGCATGCGTTGAAGGATAACGAACAGGCGCGATTCATTTACCACTTCATGATGCGGGTGCATGCGCATTACCCGCATGAGAGCGATGGGCGCACGCTGTTTCCGTTCAAGCGGATTTTCATTGTCGCTACGGTTTGACTCTTAGCATTGATGCAAGCTGACGGGCCGCCTTCCGACGAAGGCGGCAGGTCAAGCAACATAAATCCCAATGATCACTCCCGAGACTCGACTCCCAGCTCATCCCACACCGACTCAGCCAAATGGAACGTCGCATTGGCCGCCGGAATCCCGCAGTAGATCGCGCTCTGCATGATCACTTCCTTGATCTCGCCTCGCGTCACGCCGTTGTTGGCGGCGGCGCGCAGGTGCAACTTGAGCTCTTCGTTGCGGTTCATGCCGATCAGCATGGCAATCGTGATGAGGCTGCGGGTGTGGCGCGGCAGGCCCGGACGGGTCCAGATGTCGCCCCACGCGTGGCGGGTGATCATCTCCTGGAACTCCGAGTTGAACTCGGTCAGGGCGTTCAGGCTGCGGTCGACGTGGGCATCGCCCAACACCGCGCGACGAACTTTCAGGCCTTCGTCGTAACGTTGTTTCTCGTCCAAAAGAAAATCCTCAGTGGCCTGCCAGAAATGCCAACACCCGCACGCTGAAAGCGTCGCCGGCCTGGACGTTGGACAAGTGCGCAGCGTAGAACTCGGCGTACTCGGCGCCCTGCACGTGCTCCTGAATGAAGTGCCCGCCGGACGGCGGCGTGACCGCGTCTTCGGTGCCGGCGATGACCAGCATCGGCACCTTGATCGAGGACAACTGGTCACGGAAATCGGCGTCGCGCACCGCGGCGCAATTGGCCGCATAACCTTCAGGCGAGGTGGCCGCGAGCATGTCGGTGATCTGCTTCGCCACCGCTGGATTGGCTTGGGCAAAATCCGCGGTGAACCAGCGCGCAATCGACGCATCACGCAACGCGACCATCGCGGCCGGACCGTCACGCAATACGGTTTCGATCCGTGGGTTCCACACCGACGGATCGCCGATTTTCGCGGCGGTGTTGCACACCACCAGTTTATGCAGGCGTTCGCCGGCATTGATCCCCAGCCACTGGCCGATCAAACCGCCCATCGACAACCCACAGAAATGTGCGCGCTCAATGTTCAGCGCATCCAGCAGCGCCAGCACGTCATGCCCCAGTTGCTCGATGCTGTACGGCCCCGGCGTCACCAGCGATTGGCCATGCCCGCGAGTGTCGAAACGCAGCACACGAAAATGCTCGGCGAACGCCGCCATTTGCGCGTCCCACATGTGCAGGTTGGTGCCCAGAGAGTTGGACAACACCAGTACGGGCGCGTCTACCGGCCCTTGAATTTGGTAGTGCAGTTCGCCATCGGCGAGTTGTACGAAAGCCACAGCAGTCTCCTTCAGGCAGTCAATGCGGAATGTTCAGCCACCGCTCGCTCGACCCAGGTATGGGCCTGGCCGAGGTAGTTGGCGGGGTCCATCAGACGATCCAGTTCAGCGGCAGAAAGCTGCGCGGTCACTTGCGGTTCCTCGCCCAGTACTGCGCGCAGATGACACTGTTGCGCCACGGCGCGTTTGCAGCACTGTTCCAGCAAATGGTGTGCAGTATCGCGGCCGACCCGCTGGGCCAGGACGATGCTCACCGCTTCGGCGAGCACCAGGCCCTGGGTCAGGTCGAGGTTGCGGGCCATGCGCTCGGCGTCCACTTCCAGAGCATCGGCCACCAGCAACGCCTGTTTCAGGCTGCCCGACACCAGGCAGCAAATCTCCGGCAGGGTTTCCCACTCGGCATGCCACAGGCCCAGGCTGCGCTCGTGTTCCTGAGGCATCGCGCTGAACAAGGTCGAGAGCAAACCGGGTACGCGAGTGGCCGCGCCGATCAGCACCGCCGCGCCCACGGGGTTGCGTTTGTGCGGCATGGTCGAGGAACCGCCCTTGCCCGGCGCCGCGGGTTCGAACACCTCCCCCGCTTCGGTCTGCATCAACAGGCTGATGTCACGGCCGAGCTTGCCGAGGCTGCCGGCGATCAAACCCAGCACCGCGCCGAACTCCACCAGCCGATCACGCTGGGTGTGCCAGGGTTGCTCCGGCAACGTCAGTTGCAGCTCACCGGCCAAGGCTTCGGCAATCGGCATCGCCTGGTCGCCGAGGGCCGCGAGGGTCCCGGAAGCGCCGCCGAATTGCAGCACCAACAGGCGCGGCTTGAGTTCTTGCAGTCGTTGTCGGCTGCGGCTGACAGCGCCCAGCCAGCCGGCGATTTTCATGCCTAGGGTGACGGGCGTCGCGTGTTGTAACCAGGTGCGGCCAGCCAGCGGTGTGGCGACGTAGCGCAACGCTTGGGTCGCCAACGTTTCGCCCAGCTGCGCCAGGTCTCGTTCGATCAACGCCAGTGCCTGGCGCAGTTGCAACACCAGACCGGTGTCCATGACGTCCTGACTGGTGGCGCCCAGATGCACGTAACGCTCGGCCTCGGCATCGCTGGCGGCAACTTGCTTGCCCAATGCCTTGACCAGCGGAATCGCCGAATTACCGGCCGTGGCAATCGCCTCGCCCAGTGCGGCAAAATCATAAAACCCGGCCTGACAGGCCGCTTCAATAGGCGCGACAGCGGTGTGCGGAATCAAGCCGACTTGTGCTTGCGCTCGCGCCAATGCCGCTTCGACATCAAGCATGGCCTGAACCCGGCCTTGATCGCAGAACACTTCACGCATGTCGCGGGCAGTGAAATAGGCATCGAACAATTGATTGCCCGGTCGCTGGTTCATAAACAATCCCTGAAGGCGTGGGCCGATGTGGCCCACGCGGATAGATCAAAGGTCGTGGTGCAGGTATTTGGCCTGTTTCGGTAAGCGCAGGCTGAACAGGAACGCCACCGCCATCATCACCGTCACGTACCAGTAGAAGGAGTTTTCCATGCCGCCGGCCTTGAGGCTCAGGGCCACGTACTCCGCCGAACCGCCGAAGATCGCGTTGGCCACCGCGTACGCCAGACCGACACCCAGCGCGCGCACTTCGGGCGGGAACATCTCGGCTTTTACCAGGCCACTGATAGAGGTGTAGAAACTGACGATCGCCAGCGCTACGGTAATCAGCACAAAGGCCAGGAACGGGCTGCTGACACTTTTCAGGCTAAGCAGGATCGGCACGGTGAACAGCGTCCCGAGGGCGCCGAACCAGAGCATGGAATTACGACGGCCGATCTTGTCCGCGAGCATGCCAAACAGCGGCTGCATGCACATATAAAGGAACAGCGCGCCGGTCATGATGTAGCTGGCGGTCTTGGCCTGCATGCCGGCGGTGTTCACCAGGTACTTCTGCATGTACGTCGTGAAGGTGTAGAAAATCAGCGAGCCACCGGCGGTGTAACCGAGCACGGTGATAAAGGCTGCCTTGTGATCGCGGAACAACGCGGCGATGCTGCCGGCGTCCTTGTTTTCACGCATTTCCTTGCTGGTGGTTTCCTTCAGCGAACGACGCAGGAACAGCGAAATCAGGGCCGCCGCCGCACCGACCACAAACGGGATCCGCCAGCCGTAGGCACGCAAGTCATCTTCGGTGAGGAACTGTTGCAGGATCACCACCAGCGACACCGCCAACAGTTGGCCGCCAATCAGCGTCACGTACTGGAACGAGGCGAAGAACCCGCGCTGGCCCTTGAGGGCCACTTCACTCATGTAAGTTGCGGTGGTGCCGTACTCGCCGCCCACCGACAGGCCCTGGAGCAAGCGCGCGAACAACAGCAGGATCGGTGCCCAGACGCCGATGTCCTTGTAGGTCGGCAGGCAAGCGACAAGCAACGAACCGAAGCACATCATCAGAATCGAGATCAGCATCGAATTCTTGCGCCCGTGCTTATCCGCCACCCGGCCGAAAATCCAGCCGCCGATGGGCCGCATCAGGAACCCGGCGGCGAACACGCCCGCCGTGTTGACCAGCTGCACCGTCGGGTTATCGGACGGGAAAAAGGCCGGGGCGAAATAGATCGCGCAAAAGGCATACACGTAGAAGTCGAACCATTCCACGAGGTTGCCGGACGAGGCACCGACAATGGCGAAGATCCGCTTGCTGCGCTCTTCGCCGGTGTAATGAACGGGGGTAGCCGTGGGTGTTGTCATTGTTTTTTTACTCAATGGGGACAGTGAGAGTCTAGACATACTTCGCAACAGTCCCGTTCCGCAGATAGATCAGCAACACATTTCCCCTGTGGGAGCGAGCTTGCTCCCACAGGGGTTGCGGTGATCAATCAATAATCGAAGAACACCGTCTCGGCGTCGGTGCCCTGCAAGATCACGTTCCACTGGTAAACACCGCTCGCATCTTGCTTCGCCAGCAACGTGCCGCGGCGGTCAGCCGGCACACATTCGAGCAGCGGATCAGCCACATTGGCCGGTTCGCCGTCAAAATAAATCCGCGTCAGCAGGTGCTTGACCAACCCGCGAGCAAACACCAGCACAACCAGATGCGGCGCCTGAGTCGAGCCCTTCAGCCCCTCCACGGTTCCAGGCTTGATCGTGGTGAAACGAAAGCGCCCTTCAGCATCCACCGGCACCCGGCCAAAGCCTTCAAAGTTGGGGTCCAGGGGTTTGTCCTGATCGTCTTCCGGGTGGTCATACTTGCCGGCAGCATTGGCCTGCCAGATTTCCAGCATCGCGTCGTTGACGATATCGCCATTGCCATCGATGACTTGCCCGGTGATCGCCACGCGCTCGCCCAGGGTCTGTTCGACGGTCAGGTTTTCGCGGTTCAGCCAAGTCAGGCCGATGTGGTAGTAAGGTCCGACGGTGTGGGACGTAGTCGCAGTCAGCGTCATCTTATTTCTCCATCGGCGTGGCATCGCGGCCGCGCAAGACGATGTCCCAGCGATAACCGAGGGCATAGGAAGGGATGGTTTTTTCCAGGTCGAAACTGGCGATCAAGCGCTCTTTGGCGCTGGTGTCGGGCACGCAGTTATAGATCGGGTCGTAAGCCAGCAGCGGGTCACCCGGAAAATACATTTGCGTGACCAGACGCGTCAGGATGCTCGGTCCGAACAGCGAGAAATGGATGTGCGCCGGGCGCCAGGCATTGTGGTGGTTGCCCCACGGGTAGGCACCGGGCTTGATGGTCTGGAATTGATACCAGCCATCGGCGTCGGTCACGGTGCGGCCAGTCCCGGTGAAGTTCGGGTCCAGCGGCGCATCGTGCAGGTCGCGGTCGTGGTTGTAGCGGCCGGCGGCATTGGCCTGCCAGATCTCCACCAGAATCCCCGGCACGGGAAGACCGTTTTCATCCAGCACACGGCCATGAATGATGATGCGTTCACCCAAGGGCTCGCCCTTGTGTTGGGACGTCAGGTCGTTGTCCTTCTCGTTGACGCGCTCTGCACCGACTGTCGGGCCGGTGATTTCCGACAGCGAATGGGGCAAGAACACCAACGGCTTGGACGGCGAGCGACGGTTGGTGGATTGATAGGCCGGGTGCAGGTAATCAGGCTGAGTGCCTTCCTGCGGACGGCGGTAACCAGGCTTGTCAGTCATTTCGCTTTCCTCTGTTCTTATTGTCACTGCTGCGCGTCAGACGCGTTCGATCGCCAAGGCCAGACCTTGGCCGACGCCGACGCACATGGTCGCCAGACCTTTCTTGCCACCGGTTTTTTCCAACTGATGCAACGCGGTCAGCACCAGGCGCGCACCGCTCATGCCCAGTGGATGGCCCAGAGCAATGGCGCCACCGTTCGGGTTGACCTGCGGCGCGTCATCCGCCAGCCCCAGTTCGCGCAGCACCGCCAGGCCCTGGCTGGCGAACGCTTCGTTGAGTTCGATCACGTCGAAATCGCTGACGGCCACACCGAGGCGTTCGGTCAGTTTGCGCACCGCCGGGACCGGGCCGATGCCCATGACCCGAGGCGCTACGCCGGCGCTCGCCATGCCCAGCACTTTGGCGCGAGCAGTCAGGCCGTGTTTTTTCACTGCTTCCGCCGACGCCAGGATCAGCGCTGCGGCACCATCGTTCACACCCGATGCGTTACCGGCAGTGACCGTTTTATCGGGACCATTGACCGGTTTCAGTTTGGCCAGGGTTTCCAGGGTGGTGTCGGCGCGCGGATGCTCATCCTGACTGACGACGGTTTCCCCTTTCTTGTGGGCAATTCGCACTTCAACGATTTCTTCAGCGAAAAATCCTGCAGCTTGCGCGGCGGCTGTCCGTTGCTGGCTGCGCAACGCGAAAGCGTCCTGATCTTCACGGGACACTTGGTAATCGTCAGCCACGTTGTCGGCGGTCTGCGGCATCGCATCGACACCGTATTGGGCTTTCATCAACGGATTGATGAAACGCCAGCCGATGGTGGTGTCTTCCAGCTTCATGTTGCGCGAGAACGCCGCATCAGCCTTGCCCATCACGAACGGCGCGCGGGACATCGATTCGACGCCACCGGCAATCGCCAACTCCATTTCACCGCTGGCGATGGCGCGGAACGCGGTGCCGATGGCATCCATCCCGGAAGCGCAGAGACGGTTGAGGGTCACGCCCGGAATGGTTTCCGGCAGCCCCGCCAACAGCAGCGCCATACGCGCCACGTTGCGGTTGTCTTCACCGGCCTGGTTAGCGCAGCCGAGGAACACTTCGTCGACCGCGTTCCAGTCCACCGACGGATTGCGCTCCATCAGCGCCTTGATCGGCACAGCGGCGAGGTCGTCGGCGCGCACCGCCGCGAGGCCACCGCCGAAACGGCCGATGGGGGTGCGAATCGCGTCGCAGATATAAACGTCACGCATCACGCTTCTCCGGGTGCTTGGCCGTGGGCGGCGGCTGTGCGGGCTTCCAGATCCCTGAGCGCCTTCAATTCGACCTCGGTCGGCTCGGCGGTGTTTTCCACCGTCTCGGCGAAGCGAATCGCCCAGCCGGTGGCGGCGGTCACTTGCTCGCGGGTCACGCCCGGGTGCAGTGCGGTGACCACGAATTCATGGGTGCCGGCTTCCGGTTCCATGATGCACAGGTCGGTAATGATGCCGACTGGGCCAGCGCCCGGCAGGCCGAGACGCTTGCGTGAATCACCGCCCTCGCCGTGGCCGACCGACGTAATGAAGTCGAGTTTGTCGACGAAGGAACGCGCCGACTGCTTGAGAATGATCAGCACGCTTTTGGCCGAACCGGCGATCTCCGGCGCACCGCCAGCACCCGGCAGGCGGACTTTCGGTGCGTGGTAATCGCCAACCACAGTGGTGTTGATGTTGCCGAAGCGGTCAACTTGCGCGGCGCCGAGGAAACCGACGTCAATGCGCCCGCCCTGCAACCAATAGCGAAAAATCTCACCGGTCGGGACGACCGTGTCGGCGGTTTCCGCCAATTCGCCGTCGCCGATCGACAGCGGCAGTACGCTTGGCTTGGCACCAATCGGACCCGATTCGTAGATCAGGACGACATCCGGCGAAGAGGTCAGGCGCGCCAGGTTGGCCGCTTTCGATGGCAAGCCGATGCCGACGAAGCACACTGAACCGTTTTTCAGGCGGCGGGCGGCGGCGACGGTCATCATTTCATTGGTGGTGTAAGTCATTACTTGGCCTCCGAAGCAGCGGCCAGCTTGGCCTGGAACTCGCTGAAGTCAGCGCAGCCGTGGATGTATTCGTTGATCCACGCGGTGAAGGTTTCACGGTCGCGGGCAATCGGGTCCCAAGCCTGGTAGAAACGGTTGTCGCGCTCGTTGTACCCATGGGCGTAGGACGGATGCGCACCGCCAGGGACGTGGCAGACCGCGCTCAAGGCCCAGGTCGGCAGCACACAGGAGTTCATCGGTGCGTTGAGGTCGTCAACGATTTCTTCAACGGTCACGATGCAACGCTTGGCGGCCAGCGCAGCTTCTTTCTGCACACCGAGAATGCCCCACAACAGCACGTTGCCTTTGCGGTCGGCTTTCTGTGCGTGGATCACGGTGATGTCCGGGCGCACCGAAGGTACGGCGGCCAACACTTCACCGGTGAATGGGCAGGTCACGGTTTTGATCAGCGGGTTGACCTTCGGCAGGTCGGAGCCGGCGTAGGCCCGCAGCACCGCGAATGGCAGGCCGGAGGCACCCGCGACGTAGGCATTGGCCAGGTCGGCGTGGCTGTGCTCTTCGATTTCCAGCGCATGCGGCCACTGCTTCTCGACCGCATCACGCAGACGGTGCAGCGAGCCGACGCCCGGGTTGCCGCCCCAGGAGAAAATCAGCTTGCGAGCACAACCGGCGCCGATCAACTGGTCGTAGATCAGGTCAGGCGTCATTCGTACCAGCGTCAGATCTTTCTTGCCCTGACGAATGATTTCATGACCCGCCGCCGTAGGGATCAGGTGAGTGAAGCCTTCGAGCGCGACAGTATCGCCGTCGTTAACGAATTGCTTCACCGCGTCGTGCAGCGAAAGGATTTCAGCCATGGGGCAGGCTCCCGTTTTTTATTAACCGACAGTGGAAGAAAAAGGCGCGATGCGCTGCGCCGGAATGACTGAAGATTAAGCCTGCGCAAAACGCCAAACAATCCGATAATCGACTGAGTGTTCGTTTATCGAACAGATTGTTGTTTGGCTACCGATCGTCGACTTGAGCGTTCCCACTCTGCGTGGGAATGCAGCCCGGGACGCTCAGCGTCCCAAAAGCGGACGCAGAGCGCCCATTTGAGGCATTCCCACGCGGACGGTTCGACGCCTCGACGTGGGAACGATCAGGTAACGCTCATATACCGTCAGGTCGCATCCGCATGACTGACCATGCCCTTGATCACCACGGCGGTGGTCGCCACGGCTGCGGGAATCACCAGCGCCGTCAGCACTTGCTCGAAATTCCAGCCCAGGCCCAGCAACGTCGCGCCCATCCAGGCCCCGAGGATCGCGCCGAAACGACCAATCCCCAGCATCCACGAGACGCCGGTCGCCCGCCCTTGCGTCGGGTAAAACCGCGCCGCCAGCGAAGGCATCGCCGACTGCGCGCCGTTGACGCACATCCCGGCCACCAGTACCAAGGTCGCCAGGAGCGTGATGTTGCCCAGGCTCTGCCCTACCGCGTAGGCAAACACCCCGGCCAGCAGGTAGAAAATGCCGATGACCTTGTGCGGATTGAACCGGTCCATCGCCCATCCCACACCCACGGCGCTCAACACGCCGCCAAACTGGAACAACGCACCAATGAAAGCTGCTTGCTCCATGCTCGCGCCGCTGTCACGCATCAGCGTCGGCAGCCAGCTGGTCAACAGGTAAACGATCACCAGACCCATGAAGTAGGTCAGCCACAGCAACAAGGTGCCGGTGCTGTAGGTGCCGGAGAAGATCACCGCGAACACGTTGCGCGCCTTCACGGTTTTTTGTTCCGGCACGCTGAAACTCGAGGCCTGAGCGACGACGGTCGGATCAATGGGAGCCAGGGTCTTGCGCACTTTGTCGGTGCCGCGATTGCGCACGACCAGGTAACGCGCCGATTCCGGCAACCAGAACAGCAATACGACGGCGAGGATCAGCGGCAGAATCCCGCCGATCAACAGCAGGCTGTGCCAGCCGAATGCAGGAATCAGTTTGGCCGAGATAAACCCGCCGCCGGCCATGCCGAGGTTGAAGCCACAGAACATGCTGGTCACCAGCAGGGATTTTTTGCGCTCCGGGGTGTATTCCGACAGCAACGTCGTGGCGTTTGGCATGCCGGCGCCCAGACCCAGGCCCGTCAGGAATCGCAGCACTAGCAATTGATCAACGTTAGTGCTGTAGGCCGACGCCAGGCTGAAGATGCCGAACAGCAATACCGCGCCGACCAGTACGACTTTTCGCCCGAAGCGGTCAGCCAACGGGCCGGAGCCCAGTGCGCCAAAGACCATGCCGATCAACGCGGCACTCATCACCGGGCCGAGACTGGCGCGGTCGATGCCCCAATCCTGGGACAGGGCCGGCGCGATGAAGCCCATCGCCGCCGTGTCGAGGCCATCGAGAAAGACAATCAGAAAACACAGGATCACCACTCGCCACTGGTAGCGCGAAATGGGTTGAGCATTGATGAAGGACTGCACGTCGAGGCAGTTTCCTACAGCAGACTGAGGCTGGTTCATTATTTTTATTCCACGCAAGAACGCAGTCGGACAGGTGCCAGCCAAGGCTGGCGCTGCCGCGACAGTAATGATCCCGGGGAAAGAGCGTCAATTCGATAAACGCGACTCTGTGCGTTTATCGAACAGCTTAGAAGAAGGCTCAGGCAAACAGTTGCGCGCTGAGGTCGCGACTGGCGCTCAGCAAACCAGGCAGGAAACGTTGCTCCAGTTCATTGCGGCTGACCCGTCCGGCGTGGGTGCTGACGTTCAGCGCGGCCACGACCTGACCAGATGCGTCGTACACCGGAACCGCAATGGAACGCAGGCCTTGCTCCAGTTCCTGATCGACAATGCACCAGCCTTGCTGCCGCACTTCTTGCAGGCATTCGAGCAACGCCTCAGGGGTGTGCAAGGTTCGGCTGGTCTTGGCCTGGAATTCGGCATGGTCGAGGTATTCGCGCAGCGAAGTGTCGTCCAGCGCAGCGAGAAGAATCCTGCCCATGGACGTGCAATAGGCCGGCAATCTCCCCCCCACCGACAGGTCCACGGAAATCAGGCGCTGGGTAGTGGCCGAGCGCGCGATGTACAAAATGTCGTCGCCCTCCAGCGTCGCCATGTTGCAAGCCTCGTGAAGCTGTTCACTCATGCGGTCCAGATATGGCTGGGCGGACACCGCCAGTGGCGTGGAGGATAAATAGGCATGACCCAGCGTCAGCACCTTGGGCAGCAGCGAATAGGTGCGACCGTCAGTAGTGGCATAGCCGAGTTTGATCAGGGTATGCAGGCAACGTCGCACAGCAGCGCGGGGAATTTCCGTGCGGTGACTGATCTGGGCAATCGTCAGGTGTCGCTTGCGCTCCTGGAACGCTTGCACCACTGCGAGTCCCCGGGCCAGGGACGTCATGAAATCCGGGTCGCCGGTCAGGGCCTGGATGCGCTTGGCGGGCGAGGCCACGATTGGCGGTGCCACTGAAGCGAAGGAGTTGCGCATTTGATCGTTCATATCGGGTCCTTTCCTACATCAGCGGCTATTACAAGCGGCTACCGGTTCTGCACACAAGCCATCGGCCGCCAAGATTGGGCGATTATCGAACCATCGACCGATAATCGCAATCGACCACAAGCAATGCCTGCCCGGCGTGCGCCCTGATGTTAACGTCGACACTAGATGTTTTTATTCTTGTTGGATCGCGGACTTTAAGGTGCGATGTAATTGGCGTAACTTGCTCGACTTTATGGCGCCAGAAAGACATCGGTGCCAAGTGACTTCAACGACGGGTAGTTGCCGCAAAAGTTGCCAGTAACAAAACAATCACACACGGTGAACTACTTTTAACTCCGAGGAGATAGTGTTCTTCGGTTCGACCGCTATAATGGATCTCAGTGGTGACCGGTTTTTACGTGCCGACTCCGCCACTCGACAGCCCGGTACTCTACCGTCGCTGCCCGCAGCAAACGCTTGACGCTCATTTCATATGCTCGACCAACGCGCGCGCTGAAACAGGTAACTGATGCTACGTCAGCTGTTTTTCTCTGGTGCCGTGGCCGCCTGCAACATGGAAGTATTGTTCACCTGCCGTAAAACGATGCCTTGTCCGGCATGGCCTTTCGGCAAGTGTGGTCAATAGATCCACGCAGCGCGTTTCACCAGAATTTATCTCAACTCATACAGGTAGCACTGTGACGAAAGACGAACTGCGCGCGGAACTTGAGCGCCAGGAACAACGTTACAAGGAAGTTTACGGCGGGGAAGTCACCACCTACGCCGCTCAGCCCGAACCCGAGCGCAAGCCTTGGCGTAAACGCGCCACCGTTCAGGATCAGGCGTTCACCCAGGAATTGCAAAAGATGGAAAAGGAACTCAAAGCCGAAGAGCCATGATTGCCTCGGCCTGAATACTTCCAAGGGGTCTGCATCTGCACCTGTTAAAAGCAGGTTGTACGGATGGTGCCTTTCGCGCCCGCTACAAGCGGGCAGCGGCCACCTCACCCATCGGTTGAGGCAAATGGCGCATGCCTGACCCTCTTTTCAGCTATTTCACACAAGCGTTCAAGCCTCTCGACTTTCCGAGCGAAACCCTTGTGGCTGTGGCCTTTCCTCAATAATTCAACGACTTGCAAAACCCCGAAAAAAGCTGGGTCATAAGCTATCAGCGCAAACTAATTCATTGAAGAATGTTACCGATGAGCAGCAAGTGCATCGATTAGCAGTCTTTTCTGGCATAATCGCGCCCCCTTATGACCGGGTCAGAAAACCTTCATGATCGATTTATTCAGCGGACTAGATGCTTGGGTGCTTGTGAGCCTCTTGCTCGCCCTGGCCTTTGTCCTCGCCTTCGAGTTCATCAACGGCTTTCATGACACCGCTAACGCGGTGGCCACTGTTATCTACACCAAAGCCATGCCGCCTCATCTGGCGGTGTTCTTTTCCGGTGTGTTCAACTTCCTCGGCGTGCTGCTGGGCGGCGTTGGCGTGGCGTATGCCATCGTCCACCTGCTGCCGGTAGAACTGCTGATCAATGTGAACACCGGTCACGGACTGGCCATGGTGTTCTCGTTGCTCGCCGCCGCCATCACCTGGAACCTGGGCACTTGGTACTTCGGTATCCCCGCCTCCAGCTCCCACACCCTGATCGGTTCGATCCTCGGTGTCGGCCTGGCGAACGCCTTAATCAACGATATTCCGTTGGCCGATGGCGTGAACTGGCAGAAGGCGATCGATATCGGTGCTTCCCTGGTGTTCTCGCCGTTGGCAGGTTTCATCGTCGCCGCGCTGGTGCTGATCGCCCTTAAATGGTGGCGTCCCCTGTCCAAGATGCACAAGACACCGGACCAGCGCCGCAAGCTCGACGACAAGAAGCACCCACCGTTCTGGAACCGCCTGGTACTGGTGATCTCGGCCATGGCCGTGAGCTTCGTGCACGGTTCCAACGACGGTCAGAAAGGTATCGGCCTGATCATGCTGGTACTGATCGGTATCGTGCCGGCGCAGTTTGTACTCGACCTGAGCAGCACGACTTACCAGATCGAGCGCACCCGCGATGCGACCTTGCACCTGAGCCAGTTCTACAAACGCAACTCTGACACCTTGGGCGAGTTCCTGGCGCTGGGCAAAAGCGTGGAAGGCGATCTGCCGGAGAAATTCCGTTGCAACCCGCAACAGACCGAACCGACCATCACTGCCCTGCTCGGCACCCTTAAAGGTGTAGCGGACTACCATTCGCTGCCATCGGAAAGCCGCATCGAAGTGCGTCGCTACCTGCTCTGCCTGGACGACACCGCGAAGAAAGTCAGCAAATTGCCTACCCTGGCAGCCCGTGAAAAAGCTGACCTGGACAAACTGCGCAAAGACCTGACCACCACCACCGAATACGCCCCATTCTGGGTGATTCTGGCCGTCGCCCTGGCCCTCGGCCTCGGGACCATGGTGGGCTGGAAACGCGTGGTACTGACCATCGGCGAGAAGATCGGCAAGCAAGGCATGACATATGCCCAAGGCATGTCGGCACAAATCACCACCGCGTGCATGATCGGCCTGGCGAACATCTTCAGCCTGCCGGTCTCCACCACCCACGTCCTGTCCTCCGGCGTCGCCGGCACCATGGTCGCCAACAAAAGCGGCCTGCAAGGCGGCACCGTCAAAACCATCCTGCTGGCCTGGGTTCTGACCCTGCCAGCAACAGTGGCCCTGTCGGCCGGCCTGTTCTGGCTGGCCTCGAAGGCACTGGGCAGCTGATATATAGCTGCAACGAAAAGGCGCGCACCGTGAGGTTCGCGCCTTTTTAATGCCTGCAATTCGGCCTCAGTGATCTACTGAAAGCGACGGGCTAGACGCGAGGCCCCATCGTCGGAACACCGCCCAGAGCAAGCCCGCTCCCACAGGGTTCGATGTACATCAGCAGGAGATTAGTCGGTTGGCGGGACGTCATCGCTGGCAGGCCAGCTCCCACAGTGGAACGGGCACACCTGAAAGAGACTGGTCGGCTGTCAGACCGCCATCGCGGGCAAGCCCGCTCCCACAGGGTTCGATGCACACTGCAAGAATCTGGTCGGCTGTCAGGCCGCCATCGCCAGCAGGCTAGCTAGCTAGCTCCCACAATAAAAACCGAAGTACACCGCCCGCTCTTCACCACTCAACAGGCCGAGCGGTAGCTCGCCTGCAGCTCTTGATCTTGATCCGCCCGTCCCTTTGGAACGCGGAGCGTCCCGGGCTGCATTCCCACGCGGAGCGTAGGGAACGATCAGTGGGGTAGCTGGAAGAGAATGGTCGGCTGGCAGGGCTTCATCGCTGGCAGGCCAGCTCCCACAGGGTTCGATGCACACCTGCAAGAGACTGGTCGGCTACCAGGCCGCCATCGCTAGCAGGCTAGCTCCCACAATAAAAACCGAGGTACACCGCCCGCCCCTCACCACTCAATAGGCCGAGCGGTAGCTCGCCTGCAGCTCTTGATCTTGATCCACCCGCCCCTTCGGCAGGCTGAGTGGAGGCGTTCATCTGGGGGGTAGGCGCGTAGCGCCGTTCGACGAAGTCGAACACATCGAGAGGAGGTCGAAGCGAAGCCGACCGGAGGCGATGCCCCCAGATGAATGCCGGAGCGAAGGAACACCGAGCCTAAGCGAGGGGCCGCACGCCGGGGCAAGCCTTTTTGGGTACTTTTTTGGCGTTTGAAAAAAGTGCCTCGCCGTAAGGGCGAAACCGCCAGCCGCCGTTACCGCAGCAACGGATATACACCCCGGTCAACCCAAAACATGGTCGGCCCAAAGGCCGCCACTACAAACAAAAAAAAAAGGGCAACCGAAGTCGCCCAAAATGCCTTGCGTGCTCATTACACCCAGAAAGACCTACGGCTTACGCTTATGCGAATCCTTCCAGATAAAAAATCCAAACCCTGCAAAAAACAGAACCATGAGGCCAACTGTCAGCACTCCGGCGATCACCACGTTATCGAAAAACATGACGTCCCTCCTGCACCTGCCCTGTTGCGATAGGGCTAAGTTAACCAATCAGACAGAAGAGAAAATTGACCGGGATCAATGTCGCCCAAGACAGGGCTTAAAGAAGGGAAAATAACTGACCTGCATCAACCGACGCTGGGTACTTCAACGCTTTTTCGGTTTGTTCTTCGGCTTTTTCTTGGCTTTGCCCAACGGCATCGCCTGCTCAAACGCCTGACGCACTTCATTCAGACGCTTTTCATTAAGGTCATGAACCCGCTTAGCGCGTTCAGAATTAAGATCAATCAACTTGTCATCTTGGCTCATGGTGCTCAATACATCGTTCGGCAGGTTTGTCGCAATAATGCCGCCTGGCGCCAGCGCTGACCAGCCGCAACCTCAAATCTGAATATCGACCCACAACCCCTGACGCGGCTGATCTTCCATCAACGGCGCCACCGGCACAGTATTGTCGGCATTGAGCTCATCACCGGGAACCGCCAGATGCTCCTGCGGATCCTCGTCAGCCTCACGACGTCGCCGGTCGCGCTCAAGTTTGCGGCGCTGCTCCTCGCGCAGCTGAAAAGCCGCCTCTTCGGGATCGCGCTGTTGCAGGTCGATCGTGCTTTCGTTGGAGCTTTCCTGCACCGGCACGACAGGCGGAATATCCGGGCGCTGACGGATAGGGTCGTGCTGTGAGGTGATCGGCACGGCACTCAAGGGGAGCATCGGTGGCAGCATAATTAGTAGTCTCCTGTCAGCAGGCTGTCGGCTGAGCGGATGGCGACTTGAGCCATCGGTCGCAAAGTGTGACCGGTTTGGCACGGATTGGTGCCCGAACCGGCACACGCTGCATCATTGGACTAACGTAAGTCTGCGAGTATTTATGAGAGTCCTTTGGCCCTGAAGCCCTCATTCCGTTAAGATAGCCCGCTTTTTCAAGGTGGGAGTCAGGCAGCATGGCGCAGCAGTATCAACCGGGGCAACGCTGGATCAGTGACAGCGAAGCCGAGCTGGGTTTAGGCACCGTTCTGGCACAGGACGGCCGCTTGTTGACCGTGCTCTATCCGGCCACTGGCGACACTCGCCAGTACGCGCTACGGAATGCGCCCCTCACCCGAGTGCGATTTTCGCCGGGCGATTCGATCACTCACTTCGAAGGCTGGAAACTGACGGTCCAGGAAGTCGACGACGTCGACGGCCTGCTGGTCTACCACGGCCTCAATGCGCAAAACGAAGTGGTTACCCTGCCGGAAACCCAACTGTCGAACTTCATTCAGTTCCGTCTGGCCAGCGACCGCCTGTTCGCCGGGCAGATCGACCCGCTGGCCTGGTTCTCCCTGCGTTATCACACCCTGGAACACACCAGCCGCCAATTGCAGTCCTCGCTGTGGGGACTGGGTGGCGTGCGTGCGCAACCGATCGCGCACCAGCTGCACATCGCCCGTGAAGTCGCCGACCGCATTGCTCCACGGGTATTGCTGGCCGACGAAGTGGGCTTGGGTAAAACCATCGAAGCCGGTCTGGTGATCCATCGCCAACTGCTCTCGGGCCGCGCCAACCGCGTGCTGATCCTGGTTCCTGAGAACCTGCAGCACCAGTGGCTGGTCGAGATGCGCCGCCGTTTCAACCTGCAAGTCGCGCTGTTCGACGAAGAACGCTTCATCGAAAGCGATGCCGCCAACCCGTTCGAAGACACGCAGCTCGCGCTGGTGGCTCTGGAGTGGCTGGTAGAAGACGAGAAAGCCCAGGACGCACTGTTTGCCGCCGGTTGGGACCTGATGGTCGTCGACGAAGCGCACCACCTGGTGTGGCACGAAGACAAGGCCAGCCCTGAATATTCGTTGGTCGAGCAACTGGCCGAAGTCATTCCCGGCGTGCTGCTGCTGACCGCGACCCCGGAACAACTGGGCCAGGACAGCCACTTCGCCCGTCTGCGCCTGCTTGACCCGAACCGCTTCCATGACCTGCACGCCTTCCGCGCCGAGAGCGAAAACTATCGCCCCGTGGCCGAGGCCGTTCAGGAGCTGCTGGACAAGGGGCGCCTGTCGCCTGAAGCGCACAAGACCATTCACGGTTTCCTCGGCAACGAAGGCGAAGCCTTGCTGACCGCGGTGAACGATGGCGACACCGAAGCCAGCGCCCGCCTGGTCCGCGAATTGCTGGACCGCCACGGCACTGGCCGCGTGCTGTTTCGCAACACTCGCGCCGCCGTGCAGGGTTTCCCGGAGCGCAAGCTGCACCCGTACCCGCTGCCATGCCCGGACGAATACCTCGAACTGCCGTTGGGCGATCACGCCGAGTTGTACCCGGAAGTCAGCTTCCAGGCCCAGCCGGACGCCAACGAAGAAGAACGCTGGTGGAAATTCGACCCGCGTGTCGAGTGGCTGATCGATACGCTGAAAATGCTCAAACGCACCAAAGTGCTGGTGATCTGCGCCCACGCCGAAACCGCCATGGACCTGGAAGACGCCCTGCGCGTGCGTTCCGGTATTCCGGCGACAGTGTTCCACGAAGGCATGAACATCCTCGAGCGTGACCGCGCCGCCGCCTACTTCGCCGATGAAGAATTTGGCGCGCAAGTACTGATCTGCTCGGAAATTGGCAGTGAAGGTCGCAACTTCCAGTTCTCGCACCACCTGGTGCTGTTCGATCTGCCGTCCCACCCGGATCTGCTGGAGCAGCGTATCGGGCGTCTGGACCGGATCGGCCAGAAGCACATCATCGAACTGCACGTGCCGTACCTGGAAACTAGCCCGCAAGAGCGCCTGTTCCAGTGGTATCACGAAGCGCTGAACGCTTTCCTCAACACCTGCCCGACCGGCAACGCCTTGCAGCATCAGTTCGGCCCGCGCCTGCTGCCGCTGCTGGAAAACGCCGACGACGGCGAGTGGCAAGCGCTGATCGACGAAGCCCGCGGCGAGCGTGAGCGTCTGGAAGCCGAACTGCACACCGGCCGTGACCGCCTGCTGGAACTCAACTCCGGCGGCGCGGGCGAAGGTGACGCGCTGGTCGAGGACATCCTCGAGCAAGACGACCAGTTCACCCTGCCGATCTACATGGAAACCCTGTTCGATGCCTTCGGTATCGACAGCGAAGACCACTCGGAAAACGCGCTGATCCTCAAGCCGAGCGAAAAAATGCTCGACGCCAGCTTCCCGCTGGGCGACGACGAAGGCGTGACTATCACCTACGACCGCAACCAGGCGCTGTCTCGCGAAGACATGCAGTTCATCACCTGGGAACACCCGATGGTGCAGGGTGGCATGGACCTGGTGTTGTCCGGTTCCATGGGCAACACCGCCGTGGCGCTGATCAAAAACAAGGCGCTGAAACCCGGCACCGTGTTGCTGGAACTGCTCTACGTCAGCGAAGTGGTTGCGCCGCGCTCGCTGCAACTGGGCCGTTACCTGCCGCCGGCGGCCCTGCGCTGCTTGCTGGATGCCAATGGCAACGACCTGTCGGCCCGGGTGTCGTTCGAGACCTTGAACGATCAACTGGAAAGCGTGCCGCGTGCCAGCGCCAACAAGTTCATTCAGGCCCAGCGCGATCAGCTGACGCCGCGGATCAACGCCGGCGAAGAGAAAATCTTCCCGCGTCACGCCGAGCGGGTTGCCGAAGCGCAACGTCGCCTGGCAGCCGATACCGACGAAGAACTGGCGCGCCTGACCGCGTTGCAAGCGGTCAACCCGACTGTGCGCGACAGTGAACTGGTCGCCCTGCGCAAACAGCGCGAGCAAGGGCTGGCCATGCTCGACAAGGCGGCGCTGCGACTGGAAGCGATCCGGGTGTTAGTGGCGGGTTAAGCCCCCTGCTCCACCGTTAAAAAGAAGGCCCGCAGCGATGCGGGCCTTTTTTTTGTCTGCTTGATGATCGTTCCCACGCTCTGCGTGGGAATGCCTCAAGGGACGCTCCGCGTTCCAGCTCTCGAAAGGGACGCAGAGCGTCCCGGGCTGCATTCCCACGCAGAGCGTGGGAACGATCAATTCCTGTGATGGCGATTAAGCAGTCACCGCAGAACCCACAGGCTCAACCACCGCCACCAAACCTTCTTTCATCCGCTTGGCATCCCTGACAAAACACCGCGACGCCAAGAACAGAAACACCATGGTGAAAAACAGCGCCACCGGGATCAAGTACATCGCGTCGTGCAAGCCCACGGCCTTGAACGCCTCGGTCATCTGTTCGGCACCGGCGGCGAACATCGCGGTATGCGCAAAGTGGTCGGACAGGCCACCCACCACCACCGGTCCCAAGCCACCGCCCAGCAAGTACAAGCCAGCAAAGAACAGCGCCATCGCCGTGGCCCGCAAACGGGGTTCGACCACGTCCTGAATCGCCGTGTAGACGCAGGTGTAGAAGTTGTAGGCAAACAGCCAGCCCAGGCTGAACACCGCCACAAACGCCCCGATCTCGATCCGCCCGGCATGCAGCGCCCAAGCGGTGCACACGGTCGAAACGATCAGGCTGAATGCTGCAAACAGCAGTCGCCCATTGGCCACCCGCTGGTGAATCTTGTCGGCCACCCAGCCACCGAGCGTCAGGCCGAACAAGCCGGTCACGCCGACAATTACGCCGGTCGCCACCGCCGCTTCCTGCAACGGCATCAGGAAATAGCGCTGCAACATCGGCACCAGGAACGAGTTACAGGCATAGGTCGCAAAGTTGAAGCACAGCCCGGCCAACACCAGCCACAGGAAAGTCGGGACCGCCAGCACTCGACGAATCGGCCGGTCGACACGTTCCTGGGACACCTGCACGCTTTCCGCGGCACCGCGTTTAGGCTCTTTAATGAAGAACATGAAGATCGCCAGGATCAGCCCCGGCACTGCGGCGATGAAGAACGGCGCACGCCAGCTGTCGAATGCCTTGACCATCGCGCCAATGGTAAAAAACGCCAGCAGCAGACCCAATGGCAGGCCGAGCATGAAAATGCCCATCGCCCGTGCCCGGCGGTGCGCCGGAAACAGGTCGCCGATCAGCGAATTGGCCGCCGGTGCGTAACTGGCTTCGCCGATCCCGATGCCCATGCGCACGATCAGGAAGGCCCAGAAATTGCCCACCAGCCCGTTGACCGCCGTCAGGCCGCTCCAGACCGCCAGCCCCCAACCCATCAATTTGCTGCGCGAACCGGTATCGGCCATCCGCCCCAGCGGCAGGCCGGCAATGGCATAAACGAGGGTGAATGCCGTTCCGATGATCCCCAACTGAAAGTCGCTGAGGTGCCACTCCATGCGGATCGGTTCGATGATGATGGCGGGAATGGTGCGATCGAAGAAGTTGAACAGGTTCGCGAGGAACAGCAGGAACAGAATGCGCCAGGCATTCGCCGCTTGGGTCGAGTTCTGCATGGGTCCGTCTCTTTTTATTGTTGTTGGGGCTTTCACTGTCCCCGGAGCCCTCAATCTAGTCAGGCCCGCCTGAGCTGTCTGTCATTATTCGCAAGGCTGATATCAGCCCATGGCAACCGAACCCGTCC
This sequence comes from Pseudomonas sp. IT-P294, assembly GCF_949767865.1. NCBI lineage: Bacteria > Pseudomonadati > Pseudomonadota > Gammaproteobacteria > Pseudomonadales > Pseudomonadaceae > Pseudomonas > Pseudomonas sp. IT-P294. Next base: position 245,686 of record NZ_CATKQW010000058.1, read on the forward strand.
AACCACCACAAGCCGCTGTGGGAGCGGTGTTTTTTCTTACCCGACCGGTTGCTGCAAAATACCTCTGCGCCCCCCTTCACAAGCTCAAGGCGAAGCCTAGAATAGCGACCTTGCTGCCCCACCGTTCCCCCTATCCCTCTTTGACTATCGCCCATGTCCGAAGCCAGTCCGTGTCTGAATTGTGGTGCCTGTTGTTCCCATTTTCGCGTGTCCTTTTTCTGGGGTGAATGCGCCTCGTCCGGAGGAACGGTGCCTGACGACCTTGTCGCGCCGATCAGTCCCAGCCGTGTGGCGATGCTCGGCACGGACTGCAAACCCACGCGCTGCGTCGCCCTGGCAGGGGAAGTCGGCAGCACCGTGAAATGCTCGATTTACGATCAGCGTTCCAGCACCTGCCGCGAGTTCGATGCCTCCTGGGCCAATGGCGAAGCGAACGTAGACTGTGACGCGGCGCGGGCTGCGTTCGGGTTGCCCGCCCTGCAGCCTGAATTTCCGGTGCCTTACGAGCAGATCGCCTGAGGCTTAGTACTGACAGCAATAAAGCTCATTCCAAAATCATCGGCATCAATGTGCCACTACCGCTTGCACTCCTTGTATGGCCTCTATACTCCAACGAACCAACCAACGTTCATGGTGTCGGCAGGCTGATCAATACGGGGCGAACGGATGCAGTGGCCTGATGTGTATTTCACTACCCAGCTGCCAGAAAGCGGTCAGGTCATTCTCAATTGCACACATAACCCACTCCTGGTGTTGCTGGCCTACGTGGTTGCGTGCGCGGCCGGATTTGCCACCCTGGGCATCACCGAACGGATCGGTCATACCGAAAAGTCCACCTCCCAACGCATCTGGCGCTGGGTCGGTGCCGGGTGCCTGGCGGGCGGCATCTGGGCCATGCATTTCATCAGCATGCTGGCGTTCCAGGCGCCGATCGAAATCCACTACCAGCTCCCCGTCACCCTGATTTCGTTGCTGTTTGCACTGAGCGCCTCGTGGCTGGCGATGCAAACCCTCAGCCATGCTCATCTGAGTGTCTGGCAACACGTGCGGGCGGCGGTGTGGATCGGCCTTGGCATCGCAACCATGCAATACGTGGGCATGGCCGCGATGCGCTCGGCGGCGACGGCCTATTACGACCCGACGTTATTCGCCCTCTCCATCGTGATCGCCATCGGCGCCAGCCTGGCCGCGTTGCTGATTTCCAGGCACCTGCGCGAGGGCTGCGGCGTGGTTCATCAACTGCTCAAATACACCGCCAGCCTGGTGCTCGGCGCCGGCATCGTCAGCATGCATTTCACCAGCATGGCGGCGCTCAAACTGGTGCTTCCCGAAGGCAGCCTCCAGCCGCTGCCCAACGAAAACAATCATCTGCAATTGGGCGTGACGGTGGCGGTCATGATGTTGCTGATCATCGGCAGCAGCATCAGCGCCGCAATGGCCGACAAGAAACTTCAACACAAGGAAGGCGACCTGCAACGGGTCAATGCCCTGCTCAGTCAGCTCGATCAGGCGCGCCTGTCGCTGCAACAGGTGGCGCACTACGACGCACTGACCAACCTGATCAATCGCCGTGGTTTCAACCAGCTCTTCGCCGAAAAGCTGAGCGAAAAAACCAACGAAGGCGGGATGCTGGCGGTGATGTTTCTCGACATCGATCACTTCAAGCGGATCAACGACAGCCTTGGCCATGACGCCGGCGACCTGATGCTCAAGGTCCTGGCCAGCCACATCAAGAGCTCGGTACGCAGCCACGAAGATGTAGTCGCGCGTTTCGGCGGTGACGAATTTTGCATCCTCATCGGCCTGCATGACCCCGAAGAGGCGCGGCACATGGCCCAGCGCATCATGTTGAAGATGAAAGAGCCTATCGAGCTGGCCGGTCGCAACATGGTCATGACCACCAGCATCGGCATCAGCCTGTTCCCGCAAGACGGCAAGACGTGCGAAGAACTGCTGAAAAACGCCGATCTGGCGCTGTACCAATCCAAGGGCAACGGGCGCAACGGGCTGCATTTTTTCAGCCCGCACATGAAGGCTCGAGCCACGCTGGAACTGCAAGTCGAAGAAGAACTGCGGCACGCCCTGCGCAACGACGACGGATTACTGCTGTTTTACCAACCCATCTATGACCTGAAAACCGGCCAGGTGACCAAGCTCGAGGCGCTGATTCGCTGGCAACACCCGGTTCACGGGCTGCTGGCGCCGGATCGATTTATTGCCATTGCCGAGGCCAACGGCCTGATCGCCGAACTGGACAACTGGGTACTGCGCCAGGCTTGCGAGGACCTTGGCGAACTGTCGCGTCAGGGCTGTGAAGAACTGAAGATTGCCGTGAACTGCTCACCGCTGAACCTTGCGCGCGAAGACCTGGCCAATGAAATCGAACAGGCGCTGCGCATCTGCGGGGTCGCGCCGCAACGGCTGGAACTGGAGGTCACCGAGAACGCATTGATGGGCAATCTCACCGACACCCTGGCGCTGCTGCGCCAGATCCGTGCTCTCGGGGTCTCCCTGTCGATTGACGATTTCGGCACCGGCTATTCATCGCTGGCCTACCTCAAGCGCCTGCCGCTGAACACGCTCAAGATCGACCGCTCGTTCATCCAGGACATTCCCAGGGCGACCCAGGACATGGAAATCGTCCAGGCCATTATTGCCATGGCCCATACCCTGCATTTACAGGTGGTCACCGAGGGCGTCGAAACGTTCGAGCAATATGACTTTCTCGAACGCCAGGGCTGCGACTTCGTTCAGGGCTACCTGCTCAGCCGCCCGGTGCCACTGGCTGAATTGCATCCGGTGCTGAACGAAATCAATCAGCGCAAACACGCCTGCCCCGTCAGTCCTCTGACCCTGGCGCGCGGTACATTTGCACTAGCGTCGACGGATCTTTTTCCAAAAAACCCTGCGCCCCATGCAGGCGCATCAGTTGTGCAGCCAATCCGCTGATCGGCGTGGATGAGCCCTGTTCGCGGGAAAACTTCACAGCGGTGTCGAGGTCCTTGAGCAACGTGCGGACATGCCACTTCACGGGCTCGAAACGGCTCTCGGCCATTTGCGGGGCCAGGATCTGCAAGGGTCTGGAATCGGCGAAACCACCGGCCAGGGCTTCGGCGATCAGACCTGCGTCGACCCCGGAACGCTCGGCCAATGCCACCACTTCGGCGATCACCAGCGCGTTGCAGGCGACGATCATCTGGTTGCAGGCCTTGGTCACCTGCCCGGCGCCGACGCCGCCCATGTGCGTCACCTGTTGACCGAGGTTCAACAGGATCGGCTTGACCCGCTCAAGGTCCGCTGCCGCGCCGCCGACCATAATCGCCAGGCTGCCAGCCTCGGCACCGACCACGCCGCCGGACACCGGCGCATCCAGCCAATTCATGCCGCACTGGTCGGCAAGCGCCGAGGCCATTTCCCGCGTCGCGGTGGGCTCCAGACTGGAAAAATCCACCAGCAGTTGACCGCTTTTCGCCCCACTGGCGATGCCGCCGGGACCGAAAACCACCTCGCGCACCACCGACGTGTCCGCCAGGCACAGCATCACCACATCAGCGTGTTGGCACAGCTCGGCCGCTGTCGCCACTTGCCGGGCGCCGGCCTCGACCAAGGGCGCGCACTTGGCCGGATTGCGATTCCACACCGTCAGCGGATACCCCGCAGCCAACAGACGTCGGCACATGGGCAATCCCATCAGGCCGATTCCGGCGAACCCCAACGAAGGTTGCGTTGACATCATTTAGCCTCCTTTTGATTAAAGATCGTTGAATACTGGCCGATTCATCATGACTAAGGAAAGGATTCCCCCCGAGCGATGCTCAGGCTTCGGCCATGACGCTTGGGCGAAATACGCGCTGAAAAAGTCGCGAGTAACTATTCCGTGAAGGTTCGGCGACAGCGTGTTGCCGGGCCCATCAGCCCAGGTACATGGCGCCCAATGACTTCTAAAAATAATCCGGCCACTGCGGTTTCCGATCTGACACTGAGTCCCGCGGCAAACAGCCCCTCATCGTCGAAGCCATTGGTTGCATCACGCCCGCTGGCCAGTCAGCAATACCTGTATTTCACCGAAACCAACACTGACCGCATCCTCGACAACCTCGACGGGCTGCGCGACATGGTGTTCCCGCGCCCTCCACATCTGGATGGCGACAGCGAACAGCATAGCGATCAGGAATTCCCTTCGGTGTGCCTGATCGGCCTGGGCCGTTGCGGCTCCAACATTGCGCTGGATGTCGCGGAGCTGGTGTACAACGCCCGCAAGTTCTACCTCAACGAATTCAACAACGAAGACCGTCCTTCGGCGGACAAACGCTACGCGGAAAAGGGTTACAGCCCGGCGCAGTGGATCCGCAACAACTTGCGCCTGGGGCCGAACAAGGCCACCAAGCCGGTGTTCCTGGTCGAGCCTCTGGTAATGCTCGGCGACCTGGACAAAGACATCGCTGGTCGCATCCGTTTCTCGCGCAAGGGCGAAAAAAGCGGCTTCCTGCGCGACTACAGCAAAATGAAAATCATGGACTTGTCGGAAGTCCACGCCGGCGGCGCCGGTAACGCGCCGATCCTCGGTCAGTACCTGGCCAAGATTATCCTGAACAAGGACACCCAGCGTTTCTCCAGCCCCGACTGGAAAATGATTCACTCGTACCTGATCGACAGCTGCGGCATCAAGGCCAACCAGTCGCGCCTGTATTTCTCGATCTTCAGTGCCGGCGGCGGTACCGGTTCGGGCATGGCCTCGGAGTTCGGCCTGGCCCAGCAGCACTCGTACATGAACAAGACGTTCGACACCAAGCCGATGGACGAGCACGACGGCAAGAGCGGTCATTCGTTCGTCTTCGAGCCGATCTTCACCAGCGGCATCTGCGTGCTGCCGAACATTTCCGATCACCGCAGCGAAATGTCCGAGGCGCTGCACATCAACGCCGGTCGCCTGCTGTGTAAATACCTGTCGGAAGAGTGGGACTTCTCCTACAACTTCGCCAATGAAGACAGCAGCGAAGCCAGCGTCATGGGCCGTATCCGCCCATGGAACGCGATGATGCTGATCTCCAACGACATCATGCGCTACGCCGAAGAAAGCGATGACGGCAACATTCAGAACATCGACGTCAACGCGATGGAAAAGCACGCCAACCAATACATCTCGCAGCAGATCTTCAACATTCTGACGGCGCAGGCGGTCACGACTGACTACGACCAGAACTATTTCCGTCGTGCCGGCATCGACATCGGCGAAACCATTCGCCTCGACGCCAACGATCTGTTCATGAGTCTGGCCGGCCCGGTGGCGATTGCCTATGCCGAATCGGTGGTACCGGAAAGCCCGCCGCCGAGCAGCGACAAATTCAAGGTATTCGAGAAAGAGCCACAGCGCCTGAACATCGATGATCTGTTCTTCCGCTCCATCGACTTGCCGCACTTCAACAAAGTGACGCAAGCAATCGAAGGCATCAGCCTGCTGCCGATCGAGTCCAAGCGTTATCGTGCGTCCCTGGAGCAGTACAAGAATTCCGGTTACGACGCGGCCGCGTTGCACGACCTGCACTTCTTCAAGAACTGCTCGTCGGTGGTGTCGATCGTTTCGCTACCGAAAGACTACAAGCTGTCCTACATGGACCTGAACCGGTTGAAGACCCACCTCAACAGCCTGTTCCCGAACACTACGCTCAAGCGCTACGCGCTGGTGATCGGCGCCTCGGCCAACCTGTCGCTGACCACGTTGATCGCCAAGAGCCCATGCCTGTCGGATGACTTCCTGACCCTGATCGTGGCGTTCATCAAGCGTTGCTTCGCGAAAACCCCGTACCGCTTTGATGAAACGCTGGATAACTCGATCCTGGACTTCATCATCAATGAAGAATTCGATGAGGACCGGATCGACGAGTTGCTCAATGAATTCGAAAACCCGGCGAAGATCCTCGACACCAACTGGTACGCGATCAAACCGATGTACGAGAAGAAGTACCGCGAGCTGATCAATGACAAGGACAAGTTTGTCTCGATCAACGACATCCGCCTGTCGCGCGATTGCGTGAAGAAGGCGATCAAGTACCTGCGTGAGATCTACCGTCACCGGATTGGCAAGACCAAGGTTATTTCTCTGAATAACCATACTGGCAAGACGTTTTCGGTCTGATTCGATCGTTCCCACGCTCTGCGTGGGAACGATCACATCCAGAAACAATTAAGCAGCCCAACGGCTGCTCAATAAACTGTTCCCGTTACGTTTACGTCACCCTCGCCAAGACCCTTCTGTGGCCTTTCTCTACGGCAACATGCCATCACGCTACTCGCCTACACACTTTTGCGCGATCAAGCATCGCACCAATAAAGTGCACGCCTTCAGTTCGTCGCCCTTTCCTGGATCAAAATCCACGGCGAGACGACCACGGCCCACAGCTCGGGGTCACGCTCAAAAAGATCCAGCGCCCGCGTTTCAGACAGCTTGGCGACTTTGTCGGCGGCCAGCCAGGCAGCCACTTTCTCGCCTTCGTCCGTCGCCACCGCCTCAGCTGCGGCGATCAAATCCAGACCTGGGTCGACCCACAATAGGGCACCCTTGGCAAAGAACGGCTCCAACTCTTTCCAGGTAATAGATGCGGTTTCACCAAGCAGCTTGGCATAGAGGGTGCTAGGTTCTTGAGTCATGGGTCCTGTCCGGAAAAGAAATCGACGCGAATGATAACGTCGGTGGTCCGCCAGAAAAACCCGGATGCAATTGAGTCACCGATTGAAAAGACCAGGAGTGCCAGGGAATGCCGCTGAATCAAGCAATTAGCCAGCTAACATCCCGCCGCAATTCTGTCTTTTTCTTTCAATAAAGCGACACCCTCAGGTTTTGCCCCCTGGCGCCAGCTTCCCAGGCTAACAATTGGCGCTCTACACTGTACCGGTACAGTTGCCGGGGGCATTTTCCGGAGGATATCGAAGATATCTGACCCGGTTCTGCTGCTACGGCGCCAGGACTATAAAAACTACAACAGTAAGAGTGGAGCACTATGACTAAGGCTACTAAGCAGATTTCCAAACTGTTTGCCGCTATGGTTCTGGCCGGGGTTGCCAGCCATTCGTTCGCAGCTGACACCATCAAGATCGGCATCGCCGGCCCTAAAACCGGTCCTGTAGCCCAATACGGCGACATGCAGTTCAGTGGCGCCAAAATGGCCATCGAACAGATCAACGCCAAAGGCGGCGTAGACGGCAAGAAACTCGAAGCCGTTGAATACGATGACGCCTGTGATCCGAAACAAGCGGTAGCGGTCGCGAACAAAGTCGTCAACGACGGCGTCAAGTTCGTGGTCGGTCACCTGTGCTCCAGCTCCACCCAACCGGCTTCTGACATCTACGAAGACGAAGGCGTGATCATGATCACTCCGGCTGCCACCAGCCCGGACATCACCAACCGTGGTTACAAAATGGTGTTCCGCACCATCGGTCTGGACAGCGCCCAAGGCCCTGCCGCCGGTAACTACATTGCCGATCACGTAAAACCGAAAATCGTTGCTGTACTGCACGACAAACAGCAATACGGTGAAGGCATCGCCACCGCCGTGAAGAAGACCCTGGAAGGCAAAGGCGTCAAGGTTGCCGTGTTCGAAGGCATCAACGCCGGCGACAAAGACTTCTCCTCGATGATCTCCAAGCTCAAGCAAGCCAACGTTGACTTCGTCTACTACGGCGGCTACCACCCAGAGCTGGGTCTGATCCTGCGTCAAGCACAGGAAAAAGGCCTGAAAGCCAAGTTCATGGGTCCGGAAGGCGTGGGTAACGACTCCATTTCGCAGATCGCCAAAGACGCTTCCGAAGGCCTGCTGGTAACCCTGCCGAAATCTTTCGACCAGGATCCGGCCAACGTTGCACTGGCTGACGCGTTCAAAGCGAAGAAAGAAGACCCAAGCGGTCCGTTCGTGTTCCCGGCCTACTCGGCTGTTGAAGTCATCGCCGGTGGTATCACTGCCGCCAAGAGCGAAGACCCTGCGAAAGTGGCTGCTGCCATCCACGCAGGCACCTTCAAGACCCCGACTGGCGACCTGAGCTTCGACGCCAAGGGCGACCTGAAAGACTTCAAATTTGTGGTTTACGAGTGGCACTTCGGCAAACCAAAAACTGAAGCTTCGCCTCAGTAAGGCCTTGCCTAACTGACTGCCAACAAAGCCCACGGCGTGCCGTGGGCTTTGTTTTACGAACGTATTGGGCCGCGCTGGCGTGATCCGCCAGTCTCCCCACCTGAAAATCTCAAAACCGTCATCAGCGGTTCGCTGGCAAACCTCGCGTTCGAAGTGGATGCAGATCCACGGGGCTCGAGCGGGAAAATGACTCCACCAGTGAAATGCGTATCAGGTTTTTAGGAGCGCTGTAATGCCTGACATCTATCACTTCTTCCAACAGCTGGTTAATGGCCTGACCATTGGCAGCACGTATGCCCTGATCGCCATCGGCTATACGATGGTTTACGGCATCATTGGAATGATCAACTTCGCCCACGGCGAGGTGTACATGATCGGTTCCTACGTGGCGTTCATCGCCATCGCGGGCCTGTCCATGATGGGACTCGACAGTGTTCCGCTGTTGATGACCGCCGCTTTCCTCGCGACTATCGTCGTGACCAGTGCCTACGGCTACAGCATCGAGCGAATTGCCTACCGCCCTCTGCGCGGCAGCAACCGTCTGATCCCGCTGATTTCCGCCATCGGTATGTCGATCTTCCTGCAGAACACGGTTCTGCTGGCGCAAGACTCCAAGGACAAATCCATCCCCAACCTGATCCCCGGCAACTTCGCCATCGGGCCAGGTGGCGCACATGAAGTGCTGATTTCCTACATGCAAATCGTGGTGTTCGTGGTGACCCTGGTCGCCATGCTCGGCCTCACGCTGTTCATCTCCCGCTCTCGCCTGGGTCGCGCCTGCCGTGCCTGCGCCGAAGACATCAAGATGGCCAACCTGCTGGGTATCAACACCAACAACATCATCGCCCTGACCTTCGTCATTGGTGCCGCCCTGGCGGCCATCGCGGCCGTGCTGCTGAGCATGCAATACGGCGTGATCAACCCGAACGCCGGTTTCCTCGTCGGCCTCAAGGCCTTCACCGCCGCGGTATTGGGCGGCATCGGCAGCATTCCCGGCGCCATGCTCGGCGGGATCGTGCTCGGGGTGGCGGAAGCCTTTGGTGCCGATATCTTCGGCGACCAATACAAGGACGTCGTGGCGTTCGGCCTATTGGTTCTGGTGTTGTTGTTCCGGCCAACCGGCCTGCTGGGCCGTCCGGAGGTTGAGAAAGTATGACTAGGAATCTTAAACAGGCGTTGTTCAGCGCCTTGCTGGTGTGGGCCGTGGCCTACCCGGTACTCGGTCTGAAACTGACCATTGTCGGTATCAACCTCGAAGTCCATGGCACCAGTACAGGTACGTTGATCACCATCGCCGTGTGCTCGGTGCTGATGTTCCTGCGGGTGCTGTTCGACCAGCAGATCAGCTCGGCCTGGAAGTCCTCGCCCAACATGCCGGTGATGCCGGCCAAGGCCAGTAACTTCCTGACCCTGCCGACCACCCAACGCTGGATCATCATTGCGTTGATCATCGGTGCTTTGGTCTGGCCGTTCTTCGGCTCGCGCGGCGCGGTGGACATCGCAACGCTGGTGCTGATCTACGTGATGCTCGGCCTGGGCCTGAACATCGTGGTCGGCCTGGCCGGCCTGCTCGACCTCGGTTATGTCGGCTTCTACGCCGTCGGCGCCTACAGCTACGCGCTGCTGTCGCACTACTACGGTCTGAGCTTCTGGATCTGCTTGCCGGTTGCCGGTCTGATGGCGGCCACCTTCGGCTTCCTGCTCGGTTTCCCGGTACTGCGTCTACGCGGTGACTATCTGGCGATCGTGACGTTGGGCTTCGGTGAAATCATCCGCCTGTTTCTGCGTAACCTGACCGACCTCACGGGCGGCCCGAACGGCATCAGCAACATTCCCAAGCCAACACTCTTCGGACTGACCTTCGATAAAACCGCCGCGGAAGGTATGCAGACTTTCCACGAGTACTTCGGCCTGACCTACAACCCGGTGAACAAGGTGATTTTCCTTTACCTGATCGCTGTGCTGTTGTCGCTGTTCGCCCTGTTCGTCATCAACCGCTTGCTGCGCATGCCGTTGGGCCGTGCCTGGGAAGCGCTGCGTGAAGACGAGATCGCCTGCCGTGCACTGGGTCTCAACCCAACGGTCATCAAGCTGTCGGCCTTTACCCTCGGTGCGTGCTTCGCCGGTTTCGCCGGCAGCTTCTTCGCCGCGCGTCAGGGCCTGGTGACACCGGAGTCCTTCACCTTCATCGAATCGGCGACCATCCTCGCCATCGTGGTACTCGGTGGCATGGGCTCGCAGCTGGGCGTCGTGCTCGCCGCCACGGTGATGATCCTGTTGCCGGAAATGATGCGTGAGTTCAGTGAATACCGCATGTTGATGTTCGGCGCCTTGATGGTGCTGATGATGATCTGGCGTCCTCAAGGTCTGCTGCCCATGCAACGTCCTCACATGGAGCTGCGCAAATGAGCCGCGAGATCCTGAAAGTAGAGAATCTGAGCATGCGCTTCGGCGGCTTGCTCGCGGTCAACGGCGTAGCCCTGAGCGTGAAGGAAAAACAGGTCGTGGCATTGATCGGCCCCAACGGCGCCGGCAAGACCACCGTGTTCAACTGCCTGACCGGTTTCTACAAACCGAGCGGCGGCAGCATCCTGCTGGACGGTGAGCCGATCGAAGGCCTGCCCGGCCACAAGATCGCCCTCAAAGGCGTGGTGCGCACCTTCCAGAACGTGCGGCTGTTCAAGGACATGACGGCGGTCGAGAACCTCTTGATCGCCCAGCACCGTCACCTGAACACCAACTTCCTGGCGGGCCTGTTCAAGACCCCGGGCTTTCGCAAGAGCGAACGCGAAGCCATGGAGTTCGCCGAGTACTGGCTGGAGAAGGTCAACCTCAAGGGCTTCGCCAACCGTCCGGCCGGCACCCTGGCCTACGGTCAGCAGCGCCGCCTGGAAATCGCTCGCTGCATGATGACGCGCCCGCGCATCCTCATGCTCGACGAACCGGCTGCCGGCCTGAACCCGAAGGAAACCGAAGACCTCAAGGCGCTGATCAGCGTGCTGCGTGAAGAGCACAACGTCACCGTGCTGTTGATCGAACACGACATGAAACTGGTCATGAGCATTTCCGACCACATCGTTGTGATCAACCAGGGCACGCCTCTGGCCGACGGCACGCCGGAACAGATCCGCGACAATCCTGAAGTGATCAAAGCCTACCTGGGGGAAGCGTAAATGCTGCAATTCGAAAACGTTTCCACCTTCTACGGCAAGATCCAGGCGCTGCACAGCGTCAACGTCGAAGTCCGCCAGGGCGAGATCGTGACGCTGATCGGCGCCAACGGTGCCGGCAAATCGACCCTGCTGATGACGCTCTGCGGTTCGCCGCAAGCCCACAGCGGCAGCATCCGCTACATGGGTGAGGAACTCGTTGGCCAGGACTCGTCGCAGATCATGCGTAAGAGCATCGCGGTCGTGCCGGAAGGTCGTCGGGTATTCGCCCGTCTGACCGTGGAAGAGAACCTCGCCATGGGCGGATTCTTCACCGACAAGGGCGATTATCAGGAACAGATGGACAAGGTTCTCGGACTTTTCCCACGCCTGAAAGAGCGCTTCGCCCAACGCGGCGGCACCATGTCCGGCGGCGAACAGCAAATGCTCGCCATCGGCCGTGCGCTGATGAGCAAACCCAAACTGCTGCTGCTCGACGAGCCATCGTTGGGTCTGGCACCGATCATCATCCAGCAGATCTTCGACATCATCGAACAGCTGCGCAAGGATGGCGTGACCGTGTTCCTGGTGGAGCAGAACGCCAACCAGGCACTAAAAATCGCTGACCGCGCCTACGTTCTGGAGAACGGCCGGGTAGTGATGACCGGCACCGGGGAAGCGCTGCTGACGGATCCGAAAGTGCGTGAAGCGTACTTGGGTGGTTGAGTCTTTGCGGTAAACAGAAAACGGCCTTCGGGCCGTTTTTTTGTGCCTGATACAAACCCTCTAACGATGAAGTCCTGTGGGAGCGAGCTTGCTCGCGATGCTTATCACATTCACCAGAAATGTTGGATGACCCACCGCTATCGCGAGCAAGCTCGCTCCCACAGGGACATGGGTGCTTTGAGTTTTTTTTAAAAAGTTTGCATTGGGCTGTAACGCATCGCGATGACCTTCCTCTAGTGAGACAAGCAAGCACAAACGCTTGCCAACCCAAACTCACTATCGGAGAAACATCATGACTACTACCACCCGCACCCTGTCCGCTACCGCCCTCGTTCTGGCCCTCGGTTCCGCGCTGAGCATGGCCGCCGTTTCCACCGTCCAGGCTGCCGACAGCAACATGGAAAAGTGCTTCGGCGTGGCCATGAAAGGTCATAACGATTGCGCCGCCGGTGCCGGCACCACGTGCGCCGGTACGTCGAAAACCGACTTCCAGAGCAACGCCTGGAAACTGGTCCCTAAAGGCACCTGCACCACCACCGAAAGCAAGACTTCGTCCACCGGTTTCGGTCAGATCGAAGCCTTCAAAGCCAAAGCCTGATCCGTTCCCAGCCTGAGTGTCGACCATGAACAATTCACCGTTCGGGCTCCCGCCTCGCGCCGGGCTGGGGCTCAAGACCGAGCACTTTCGTGAAGTGCTCGGCTCACAACCGGACATCGGCTTCTTCGAGGTACACGCCGAAAACTACATGGTGGCCGGCGGTCCTTTTCATCATTACCTGGGATTGATCCGCGAGCAGTATCCGCTGTCGTTGCATGGCGTTGGCTTGTCCATCGGTGCCGAAGGTCCGCTGGACACCCAGCACCTGCAACGCCTGGCCAGTCTGATCGAGCGTTATCAACCCCACGCCTTTTCCGAACACCTGGCCTGGTCCAGCCACGGTCCGGTGTTTCTCAATGACCTGTTGCCATTGGCTTATGACACGCCGACGCTGAACCGCGTCTGCGAGCACATCGATCAGGTGCAGACCACGCTCAAACGCCCGATGTTGCTGGAGAATCCTTCGACATATCTGGCGTTCGAACGCTCGACGATCGATGAAGCCGACTTCATCCGCGAAGTCATAAACCGCACGGGCTGCGGGTTGCTGCTGGACGTAAACAACGTCTACGTCTCGAGCATCAATCATCAACGCGATCCGTTGGCCTATATCGACGCCCTGCCCCTTCACGCCGTGGGCGAGCTTCATCTGGCCGGTTTTGCCGAAGACACCGACAGCCTCGGCGACCGCCTGCTGATCGATGATCACGGTGCGCCCATCGACAACGCCGTGTGGGCGTTATATCGGCAGGTACTGGAGCGAGTGGGCCCGGTGGCGACGTTGATCGAGCGTGACAATCAACTGCCCGCCTTCAACGTGCTGCACGCCGAAGCGCGTCAGGCCGACCGGCTGTTGCAATGTGCCGAGGTCCGGACATGAGCAACCAAGCCGATTTCGCCGCCGCCCTGCTCGATCCGCAACGACCCTGCCCTGATGGATTGATCAGCGCCAATGGCGCCGATCCGGCCAGCCGTTTCTCGGTGTATCGCAACAATGTGCAGAGCTCGTTGATCAACGCGCTGGCCGACAGTTACCCCGTGGTCCAGCAGTTGGTGGGCGACGAGTTCTTCAGGGCGATGGCCGGAATTCATGTGCAAAACAGCCCGCCCACGAGCCCGCTGATGAACAGCTATGGCCACGATCTGGCGACGTTCATCGAAGGCTTTGCGCCTGCCGCCAGCGTGCCGTATCTGGCCGACGTCGCCCGATTGGAGCGCCTGCGCGTCATGGCTTATCACGCCGCCGATGCGCAACCCCTGGGCCCTGAACGGATCGCCACCGCACTCGCCGACCCGCAAAGTCTGAGCGAACTCACCGTCACACTTCATCCCTCGCTGCACCTGTTGAATTCAGCCTTCGCCGTGATCGCGATCTGGGCTGCGCATCAACAGCAAGCAACGCTGGCAGGGATTGATCTGAACCTCGGACAACACGCCTTGGTGTTGCGCAACGGCCTGGATGTCGAAGTCTTCGCCATCGACCACGGTGCGAGCGTGTTCATACAGCATCTGCAAAACGGCCAGTCACTGATGCAGGCTCTGGAAGCCGCCCCGGCCTTCGACCTTGGCCAGACCCTGGCGCTGCTGATCAGCCGCAACGCCATCACCCACTTACACAAAAACAAGGTATCGCCATGAACATTCGGACTGAATCACTGAACCCCATCGACCGCGCCATCGTATGGCTGGAGAAGATCCCTCGCAGCCTGATCGCCTTTATCGCGCGTTTCTCTATCGCCGCGGTGTTCTGGAAATCCGGGCAAACCAAGGTCGAAGGCTTGGCAATCGACCTGCTCGACGGCTCCTTTCAACTGGGTGTCCCCCATCTGGCGGACTCGACCATCCCGCTATTCCAGAGCGAATACCACGTGCCGTTGCTGTCCCCGGAACTGGCGGCGCACCTGGCAGCCTTTGCCGAGCATTTCTTCCCGATCCTGATTCTGATCGGCTTCGCCACCCGGTTTTCGGCCCTGGCGTTGCTGGGCATGACCCTGACCATTCAACTGTTCGTGTACCCCGATGCTTACCCGACTCATGGCACTTGGGCAGCAGTGTTGCTGTATCTGATGGCGACCGGGCCGGGCAAACTGTCGATCGATCACCTGATCTCCAGGCGTTATCGCTGAAGCCGATCCAGTGCCTCGCCGCTGCGCTTGAACCAGACGATCAAGTAATCCGCCAACACTTGCGTACGTTTCGGCAGACCGCCCTGATAGGCGTGCACCAGGTACATCGGCATGCTTCGAGTCTGGTAATCGCGCAAGAGCCAGCGCAATCGACCGTCCGCCAGTTCCGCTTGCAACAGGTAAGACGGCAACCGTGCAATGCCGGCGCCCGCCAGCGCGGCTTTTTTCAACAGGCTGTAGTGATTGCTGGCGAACGGGCCCGAGACCCGCACTCGCATCAACTCGTGCTGCTGGTGGTACAGCCATTCTTCGCGACCGCTGTAATGGCTGTTGAGCAGGCAGCGATGATCGGCCAACGCCTGAGGCGTCAGCGGTTCGCCAAATTGTTCGAGGTAGGCCGGGCTGGCACAGGTCATCTCGTGCCAGGCCAATAACGGACGCGCCACCAGCCGGTCGTCATTGTTCGCATCGGAGCGAATCGCCAGGTCAAAACCGTCGCGGGACAAATCACGGTAGCTGTTGCTCAGATCCAGTTCGATCTGCACCTCGGGGTATTGGCTGGAAAACTCCAGCAGCAGCCCATCGAAGAAGGTTTCTCCCAGTGAAACCGGAACCGTCATGCGCACCGGCCCTGCCATGTCGTCCTTCAACCGCGCCAATGCCTGACGTGCCTTTTCGACCTGAACCACCAACGCCTGAGCCTGCGGCAACAGCGCCGCCCCCGCCGCGGTCAGGCTCAAGCGCCGCGTGGTGCGTTGCAACAAGACCACGGAAAAGCGCGTTTCCAGCAAGCTGATGCGCTTGGATAGCTGCCCTTTGCTGCAACCCAATTGTTGCGCCGCCAGGGTAAAACTCCCCGCTTCAATCAACACCGCAAACGCCGCCAGATCATCCATCTCGCTCATGGATTGTTTCCATTTGAAAACCAAAGGTTGCCTATTAGTGCGCTTATCAATGGAAAAAACCAATCTAGACTTCAACCTCGTTCAAACACTTCGAGGAACAGCACAATGAAAATTCTTTTGATAGGCGCAGGCGGCACCATCGGTTCGGCCGTCGACAAAGAGTTGTCCCAGCGTCACGAAGTCATCCGCATCGGCCGTAAAAGCGGCGACTTGCAGGTTGATATCAGCGACAGCGCATCGATCCGCAAGCTGTTCGAAAAGACCGGAAAGTTCGATGCTCTGGTCTGCGCCGCCGGCAATGTCACCTTCGCGCCACTGGATGAAATGACCGAAGAAAGCTTCGCGCTGGGCCTGAAAGACAAGCTGATGGGCCAGGTCAATTTGCTGCTGATCGGCCGCGAATTCGCCAACGACGGCGCCTCGTTCACGCTCACCACCGGCGTGCTAAGCCATGACCCGATTCGCAGCGGCGCCTCGGCCGCACTGGTCAATGGCGCGCTGGACAGCTTCGTGCGAGCAGCGGCCATTGAACTGCCTCGGGGCCTGCGGGTGAACTCGATCAGCCCGACCGTACTGGTCGAAGCGATGGGCAGTTATGCGCCGTACTTCCGGGGCTACAAGCCGGTTCCGGCGGTGGATGTGGCATTGGCCTACGCTAAAAGTGTGGAAGGCTTGCAGACAGGTCAGACTTTTCACGTCGGCTGACCGCCCCTTCTGACAGGCGTTACTGGCGAGCGCTTACACCGCTCGCCAGGCGCTCGCGCCCGAATTGCCGTAGCCACTGCTGCATTGGCCTTTCGAACCAGCGATGGCAGATCAGACTGGCACCGATCAGTACCGCAAAGAACAGCAACAACGTCCACTGTTGATAAAAGACGATTCGCCCGGGAACAAATTTGTCCGCCAGCAGTGCGGCGAAGATTTGCAGCGGGAAATGCAACAAATAGGAGGCGTAGCTGATATCGCCCAGCCACGCCATGCGCCGGGCGACTGGTTCGAGTAACTGGTGATTGGCGGCAATGGCCATGATCGTCAGCGGGAACAACAGCGCAAACTTGATCAACGGCTGATTCGCGCCAAACAACCACCACCCCCCCACACACCCGATCGTCAACCCCATTCCCACCCAGCGCGAAGGCATCCGTTGCAGCAGCCACGCCACAACCACATAGCCAATGCCACCGCAGAAAAAACTGAACACGCCCAGAGTGACTTTGTACTGCGCAGGAAAGACGTAAGCGGCCACAGCGATCATGAAAATGCTGATTGGGATTGGCAGGGGCGAATAGCGCCACAGCAGGAAAAACACCGCGTAGAGCAGCACTTCAACCGAAATTGACCAGGCCGGCGCGTTGAAAGACCAGCCTTGCTCCAATCCCCACGCGGGGGCGAGAAAAACATTCAACACGCCGTGATAGAGATCGTTGAACGGATAAACAAAAGCGTTCCCCGTATACCGTGTGTACATCGTCTGTAATAGCGCAACAGCGGCAAAGGTCGCCAGATGCAGCGGATAGATGCGGCTGAAGCGCTCGACAAAGAATTGTTTTCCGGTCAGATCCCCGCGCGCCAGGGCATGACCGAACAACCAGAAAAAGATGAATCCGGACAAGCTGAAAAACAACGCGACCGCATCGCCACCGTGTCGATAAAACAAGCCAAACACGCTGTAGAAAGGCTGCTGCTCCGTTTGCAACTGCCCCGGTAACGCCCCTTGAAAAAAGAAGTGCTGCCAATGCCAGAACACCACCGCCAACGCCGAGATACCGCGCAGTGCATCCAGTGCGTACAGCCTTTTGGGGAAAACAGACAGGTGTTCGTTCATGCCGAAATGGGGCCGTTCCTGGACAAGTGCGCCACTATGCTGGGACGCACTCGGCAACTCAATCCCTGGCACACAAGCCTTGTGGTCACCGGCGCCCCTGCGTAACGTGGCGGCACTTGCCTGGAGAACCGAAGATGCGTGTTGCCCGTTCCTTAGTCCTTGTCGCCCTGCTGCCGTTGTTTGCCGCCTGCCAATTGTTTGATGGCTCGCGTGAAAGTGCCTCCCACGTGGGCCAGACCCGCCTGCAGGGGCAGTTGACGGCGGCGGATGGCAAGCTGCTGTTCCAGCCGTGCAATGAACAACGCAGTCTGGTGGTCAACGACACTGGCGGCACCAGCATCCTGCAAGAGGCCGCAAGCCTGGCCGATGATCAGGGCAAGCTGTTTGCCGACGTGCGTGGCCGGATTGACGGCAGTCGCCTCGATCTCGAACAGCTGTACCGCGTCGAGCGCTCGGGCACCGCGTGCGACGACCCCAATTTCAAACTGCTGATCCTGCGCGCCGCCGGCCACACGCCTGAGTGGAACGTCAAGGTCAGCGGCAAGGGCATGGTCATCGACCGTGCAGGGCAACCGCCCTTGGCAGTGCCTTATGTTGAAGAACAACTGGGCGATGGCCGTTTCAACCTCAGCACCGAAGCCAATAACCAGCACATCGAACTGTGGGTCGCGCCACAACGTTGCGTCGACGGCACGACCGGCGCCGTCAACCACATGAGCGCCGAACTGCGCATCAATGGCCAGGTGCAGCGCGGCTGCGGGTATTTCGGCGGATCGCGTAACGACTGATCGTTTTAGCCTCACTGGAATCATCCTTTGAGGCTTATAATCGCGGGCTTCAAACGCCTTGGCGCAGTTGTGCGCCCCGCGAACCGGATCCTGTCATGTTACGAATCACCGAACTCAAGCTGCCAATCGACCATCCCGATGAAGACCTGCGCCCTGCCATCGTGCAGCGCCTGGGCATCGCCAATGATGACCTGCTCGATTTCACCTTGTTCAAGCGCAGCTACGATGCGCGCAAAAAATCCTCCGAACTGTGCTTCATCTACACCATCGACCTCACCGCCAAGGATGAGGCCGCGCTGCTGCACACGTTCGCCGATGACCGTAACGTCAACGTAGCGCCGGATGTCAGCTACAAAGTCGTCGGCCAGGCACCAGCCGATCTGCAACAGCGCCCGATCGTCGTCGGCTTCGGGCCCTGCGGGATTTTCGCCGGCCTGATACTGGCGCAAATGGGCTTCAAGCCGATCATCCTCGAACGCGGCACCGAAGTGCGCCAGCGCACCAAGGACACCTGGGGCCTGTGGCGCAAAAGCGTGCTCAACCCGGAATCCAACGTGCAATTTGGTGAGGGCGGCGCGGGGACGTTCTCCGACGGCAAGCTCTACAGCCAGATCAAGGACCCGAAATTCATCGGTCGCAAGGTCCTGCACGAGTTCGTCAAGGCCGGTGCGCCGGAAGAAATCCTTTACGTCAGCAAGCCGCACATCGGTACATTCCGCCTGACCGGCGTTGTGGAAAACATGCGTGAGCAGATTCGCGCCCTGGGTGGCGAAGTGCGCTTCCAGCAACGCGTCACCGACGTGTTGATCGAGGACGGCCAACTGGTCGGCGTCGAGCTGGATGGCGGCGAGCAGATTCACTCCAAGCACGTGATTCTGGCCCTCGGCCACAGCGCCCGGGACACTTTCCGCATGCTGCATGGCCGTGGCGTGTACATGGAAGCCAAGCCGTTCTCGGTGGGTTTCCGCATCGAACACCCGCAGTCGCTGATCGACCGCGCGCGTCTGGGCAAGTACGCCGGTCACCCGAAACTCGGCGCCGCCGACTACAAACTGGTGCACCACGCCAAAAATGGTCGTTCGGTCTACAGCTTCTGCATGTGCCCGGGCGGCACCGTGGTCGCGGCGACCTCGGAGCCGGGCCGCGTGGTCACCAACGGCATGAGCCAGTACTCGCGCAACGAGCGCAACGCCAACTCCGGGATCGTCGTCGGGATCACCCCGGAAGTCGATTACCCGGGCGGCCCATTGGCCGGTATCGAGTTGCAGGAACGCCTGGAATCCCACGCCTATGTGCTGGGCGGCAGCAATTACCAAGCACCGGCGCAACTTGTCGGCGACTTTATTGCGGGCAAGCCTTCCACCGAGTTGGGCAGTGTCGAACCTTCCTACAAACCCGGCGTTGCCCTGGGTGATCTGGCGCTGGCCTTGCCGGCGTTCGCCATCGAAGCCATTCGAGAAGCGTTGCCGGCCTTCGAAAAGCAGATTCGCGGTTATTCGCTGCATGACGCAGTGTTGACCGGGATCGAGACGCGTACCTCATCTCCGCTGCGCATCACTCGCAATGAGTCGATGCAGAGCCTGAACGTGAAGGGCTTGTTCCCGGCGGGTGAAGGTGCGGGTTATGCAGGCGGGATTCTGTCGGCGGGTGTCGACGGGATTCGGATTGCTGAAGCGGTTGCCCGGGACATTCTCGGCCTGGAAGCCTGATCCCGAGATGATCGTTCCCACGCTCCGCGTGGGAATGCAGCCAGGGACGCTCCGCGTCCCAAAAGAGGACGCAGAGCGTCCGGTGAGGCATTCCCACGCAGAGCGTGGGAACGATCATCGTGTCAGATATTGGCGCGCAGTACGGTGTCTGGCAGCGGCTCGCCGCGCTCGACCGTTGCTGCCACCGCAGCCATCAACCCACTCAACTCATACCCCTGAGCCTTGAGCCAGTCCTGGTCGTAATAACTGGTCTCATAACGCTCGCCGCCGTCACACAGAATCGCCACGATCGAGCCCGACTCCCCCGCCGCCACCATCTGCTGCGCCGCCATCAAGGCGCCGATCAGGTTGGTGCCGCTCGACCCGCCGACCCGACGACCCAAGCGCTGCGCCAGGTAATGCATGGCCGCCAGTGACAACGCGTCCGGCACCTTGACCATCGCATCGATCACTTTGGGCAGGAACGACGCTTCGACCCGGGGCCGGCCAATGCCTTCGATCCGCGAACCGTGATCCAGCCGCAGCGTGGCATCGCCGCTCTGGTAGTAATCGAAGAACACCGAACGCTCGGCATCGGCGCACAACACGCGGGTGCAATGCTGGCGATAACGCACGTAGCGCCCCAGCGTGGCGGTGGTACCGCCAGTGCCGGGGCTGGAAATCAACCAGCTCGGCTCGGGGTGCTGCTCGAAGCGCATTTGCTGGAAGATCGACTCGGCGATGTTGTTGTTCGCGCGCCAGTCTGTGGCGCGTTCGGCGTAGGTGAACTGATCGACGAAATGCCCGTCATGCTCACGCGCCAGGCGCTCGGACTCGGCGTAGATCTGCGTCGGATCGTCAACCAGGTGACTCTTGCCGCCATAGAAAGCGATCTGCGCGATTTTCTCCCTGGAGGTAGTCGCCGGCATCACGGCAATGAACGGCAACCCCAGCAACCGGGCGAAGTACGCCTCGGAAATCGCCGTCGAACCACTGGACGCTTCGATCACCGGGGCACCAGGTTTTAGCCAGCCGTTACACAACGCATAAAGAAACAGCGAGCGGGCCAGGCGGTGTTTGAGGCTGCCGGTGGGATGGCTCGACTCATCCTTGAAATACAACTCGATGCCCGGCAAACCCGGCAGCGGCAGAGGGATCAGGTGCGTGTCGGCGCTGCGCTGGAAATCGGCTTCAATGATCCGGATGGCTTCGCGGGCCCACTGGCGGTTGTCGTTCATGATGGTTTTTCTCGTCAGGTCGGCCTTGTTGCAAGGCTCAGCTCACAAGCTTAGGAAAAATCCCACAGCACGCACAGATACAGCTGAGACCCAATACGTCTGACAACTGCTAGGCTCTGGTCCGTGCCACCTTTCGCGTTGTAACGACATATAACAAAAAAGAATATAACTTTTGTTTTAACAACTAACGGTACGGGTTAGGGTGTGCCACCTTTTGAATTCATCGATGGAGAGCGACCTTGCCTCTGCGTAGCACTTTCACGCGTTTCTTTCAGTTGGAAGCTGCCAGCGGTCTGTTACTGATCGCCGCCGCAGCTCTGGCTTTGATCATCAACAATTCCCCGCTGTCGTGGCTTTACAGCAGTTTTCTGGACACGCCGGTCGTGGCTCAGATCGGCGCGCTGCAAATCGCCAAACCGGCGCTGCTGTGGATCAACGACGGCCTGATGGCCTTGTTCTTCCTGCTGATCGGCCTCGAAGTGAAGCGCGAAGTTCTCGACGGTCAGCTGTCGAAACCTTCGCAAATCGTCCTGCCCGGCGCGGCAGCGATTGGTGGCATGGTGGTGCCGGCGTTGCTCTATTGGTTTCTGAACCGTGACAACCCTGCCGCCCTGAGCGGCTGGGCCATTCCGATGGCCACCGACATCGCCTTCGCCCTCGGCGTCCTTGCCCTGTTGGGCAAGCGCGTGCCGGTATCGCTGAAACTGTTCCTGATGACTCTGGCGATCATCGACGACCTGGGCGCGATCATTGTCATTGCGATCTTCTATTCCGGCGCGCTTTCAACCCTTTCACTGACATTGGCCGCCGCGTGCATCGTGGCGTTGATCGCGATGAACCGACTTGGCGTGGTGAAGCTCGGGCCGTACATGATCATCGGTTTGATCCTCTGGGTTTGCGTACTCAAGAGCGGTGTCCACGCGACGCTGGCCGGCGTGACCCTGGCGTTCTGCATTCCATTGCGCACGAAAAACGCCGAGCCGTCGCCGCTGCTGACCCTCGAGCACGCCCTGCATCCGTGGGTGGCCTACGGCATCCTGCCGCTGTTCGCCTTCGCCAACGCCGGGCTGTCCCTGAGCGGCGTGACCGCAGAGAGCTTCACCCACCATGTGCCGATGGGCATCGCGGTTGGCCTGCTATTGGGCAAGACGCTGGGTGTGTTCGGCCTGACCTGGCTGGCGGTGAAAATCGGCATCGCCGCCCTGCCCCAAGGCGCCAATTGGGGCCAAGTGCTGGGTGTGGCGATCCTTTGCGGGATCGGTTTCACCATGAGCCTGTTTGTCGGCTCCCTGGCGTTTGAGCCGGGCGTCAGCGAGTACGCCGGGATGGACCGGATGGGGATTTTGACCGGTTCGATTCTGGCCGCCTTGATCGGTTATGCGGTAACGGCGGCGGCGAGCCGCAAACGCACTGCGCTGCAATCCTGAGCGTTAGAGAACACTCTTAACGACATTCAGGATTCGTCCTACAGCCACGATTAGCCTCGTTCGTTAACGTCGCACAGCCCATTTTCAAAGGGCTGTCGACGTACGAACGCAAGGAAGATCAGTGGCTGGCAACAAGGAAGTCCCCAGGGTTCAGAACCCACCGTCCGGCGACGGACATCACATCAGTCACCGCTTCATGACGGCCACTGAGCTGGCCGAGCGGGAGACCCGACAGAACGCTTACGAGGCCATGCTCGCCAGGCAAGACGCCTTCGAGCGCAGTCGTGAAATCGTCGCAAAAACACACGAACCCGTTCGCGCGGGCTGTGTCTTCGCCAAGTCCTGCAATCTGCCGGACGCCATCATCGACTACTCGAATCCTTCAGGCGTGGTGCCCACCGACAGCCTCAAGGATTACGGCGAAGTCGCCTGGCTCGGCGCCCGCGAAGCAGACGATGCCGGGCTGCTGAACCTCGAAACCATCAGCGGCAGCACCCTCTCGCTTGGCATTGGCAGACTTGCACTGAACGCCCCCGCGCTCTCTGCTCCAGTCGCCGCAATCGGCGCTGCTGGAACCGCCGCATTGGCGACAGTGGTCGCGCTGTTCTGGACACCCAGCCTGGGCGACAGCGCGCTCTACACCGAAGACCAACTGCGCGCCCTGAAACAGGCCAGAACCCGCGTTCGTCTACAGGTCGAGCAACAGGCTGACGGCAGTCTCAAGGGTTACGGCTTCTATACCGGCAAGAACCGCGATTGGGAAATGGTTGATGTTGTGCAGTTCACATTGCGCGGCAGTCAGCAGGTGGCGGATCTGGGGGATGGGGTTGAGCTGATCTGGACACCGGCTGTGGATGCTTCGGACATGCTCGGGATTCCAGCATTGGAGGCGGCACCGCAAGCGCCGCATGTTTGGGTTTATCCGCCAACGGAAGCGGCTGACGGGATAATTGTGAATCCGGTTTATCCGCCTGAGTACAAGGATTTCATTCTTGTGTTTCCGGTGGGTTCGGGGATTTTGCCGGTTTATATTGTGGTCAGTGCTCCTAACCACAAATATTATCCGGCGCCAAAGGGACTGACCGCTTTTCCCGATGCTACGAAAGCAACTCGTAAGAACCCAATTAAAGGGGGCGGCGGCCTTAGAAAACGCTGGAAAACTCCAAATGGGAAAATTTTTGAATGGGACTCACAGCATGGGACTGTCGAGATGTACGACAAACGTGGCCGTCATCTCGGTGAATATGATCCGACTACTGGCGAGCAGACCAAACCAGCGGATAACACCAGGAAAGTAGAACCATGATTTACGTTATAGAGGCATTTGATAAAAAAACCGAACTCCTCGCATTCGAAGAAGAGTTACCGAACGGCTACGAAAAAGAATTAAAAGCAATTATGGGATGGACAGCGGATCAACAAGGCTGGGAGGGATACAACCTCACGACCGAGCAACTTAATTCCCTGGAAGAAATACTCGGAAAGAAAATTTATAACCCATCATTTCTATTTCAACTCACCTGCAACGTCTAAAAATAGCGCGGTTTGATTCTCACTTCAAAAAACAAACCCCGACCAGTCACCTGATCGGGGTTTTCTTTTACCCTTCGTTCCCGCTTAGTGCGAAACGCGGCTAGTCCCATTAACCGTGGCAATCCGCACACGCTCGCCCACACGGAACACTTCGTTTGGCTGAACTTCCTGAACGTAGGCGCGCATGCTGCCATCGTCTTCGCGAACGGTGATTTCGACGCCTTGGGTACGGGTCAGGCCTTCTTCGGCAGCCGAGCCTGCAAGGCCGCCGGCGACGGCGCCGATGACGGCTGCGACGATGCTGCCGCGACCGCCGCCGATGGCGCTACCGCCAACACCACCCACAACAGCGCCTGCAGCGCCGCCGATTGGGGTCTTGGTGCCTTCGATTTTGACCGGACGCAGCGCTTCGATGGTGCCCATGCGAACGGTCTGTACACGACGCGCTTCATCACGGGAGTAGGAGTCACCGGTCAGGCTCGATTGGCAGCCAGTGAGCAACATCGCCATCGTGGAAAAGGAAGCAACCAGCAGAACAGACTTACGCATAGCATCAACTCCAAAGGACAGGTATTCATTAAACTCCGCAGCTTGACGCCTGTCACGGCATCGCCCGGATAAAATTGTTTTCATTCAGGCCCGGTACAGGCGCCTCGGAACTCACCACACAGTAGCGGCAAATTCAAAAAACTGCGCCACTGACCCTAGGATTCTCATGGATTATTTCATCATTGTCGTCACCACTGCGGCCGGTTTGTACTTCCACTGGTGGCTATACGTGCGGATCAAACGCTGGATGGACCGCGACCTGGCGTTGGCCCTGGCGGGTAAAGACGAGAAGAAGCGGGCCTTCATGCTCCAGCAACTGGCAAACGCGCACGCACAGAAAATCAAGCGCAAGGACCTGCCCCAGTGGCTTGAAGCCGCTGCGGCAGGCTATCCCGATCGGTAGACTGTTTAAGGTGCCAGACGTTCAAGCGTCCAGTGGGAGCCTTGCAAGCGGTAGTTGAGGCGATCGTGCAGGCGGCTCGGACGACCCTGCCAGAACTCGATGCGCTCGGGTAGCAAGCGATAACCGCCCCAGTGTTCCGGGCAGTGTGGCTGGGTGTCACTGAAACGTTGCTCGGTGGTCTTGAGCAACGCTTCCAGCTCGGCACGGTCGGCGATCACACGGCTCTGAGGCGATGCCCAGGCACCGAGGCGACTGCCCAGAGGCCTGACCTGGAAATAGGCGTCGGACTCTTCAGGTGTGACCTTCACGACCCGCCCTTCGATGCGCACCTGACGCTCCAGGGTTGGCCAGAAAAAAGTCATGGCGGCGAACGGATTCGCCGCCAGATGCTGGCCCTTGGCACTGTCGTAGTTGGTGAAGAAGGTGAAGCCCTCCTCATCCAGCCCCTTGAGCAGCAGAATGCGACAATGCGGTCGACCGTCCTGATCGACCGTGGCCAGCGTCATGGCGTTGGCCTCCACCGGCGGTTGCTCGGTTTTCACCGCATCGCCAAACCACTGATGGAACAACCCGAACGGCTCGGCCGGGGCTTGCGCCTCGGTCAGGCCATCACGGGTGTAGTCGCGACGCATATCAGCCAGGCCCTGTGTCATGGCGCATTCCTTTTAGTTAACGAATCACTTCTTGTCAGCATCGGCGGCAACGACTTTCTTGTCAGCTGCTGCGGCTTTGGCGGGAGCCGCTTTTTTCGTCGATGTTGCGGTTTTAGCCGGTGCTTTCTTGGCGGAGGCTTTCTTGGCCGGCGCTTTTTTCGCCGCAGGCACAGCAGCCTTCTTCGCCGCTGGCGCCGGGGTGACCGGTGCAACCACTGGCTTGATGGCCGTGGACGCGACCACTGTCAGAGGTGCGGGTGCCGGCATGTTGTACTTGCTCAGCAGCGCGACCATAGTGTTTTGCGGCGATACCAGCAACTCCACGCGACGGTTCAGGGCACGCCCCTCATTGCTGTCGTTGGCTGCACGCGGGGCTTCGCCGCCCATACCGCGCAACATCAAACGATCACGTTGCAGACCGCTGAGACGGAAGATCGCGGCAACGGCTTGTGCGCGCTCCTGGCTCAGTTTCACGTTGTCCGGTGCAGAGCCCGAGGTGTCACTGTGACCGAGCACCAACACGGCAGTTTTCGGATCGACTTCAAGGATTTTCGCGACGCGAGTGAACGGACCGAGGGTCACCGGCAGCAGCATGGCTGGGCGAGCCGGGTTGAACGAGCCTTCTACCGGCGCGGTGACGACCAGCACGTTTTCACGGCGTTCCAGTTGCAGGTTGCTGTCCTTGATGGCCTCGCGCAGGCGCGGCTCATAATCGTCGAGCCAGGCCTGGGTGACTTTAGGGTCTGGCATCGGTACGACTTTGGCAGTCGGTTGTTCTTTGCCACCGAACGGCCACCACCATTTGCCACCCGCATCGGCTTGAGCCTTGGCGACGTCGACAGGCTTGGCTTCAGGTTTCACTTCTGGCTTGGCTGGAGTTTTGACTGCAGTGTCATCAGAGCCGAACGGCCAGTACCAAGGGCTGGCGCTTTCCGTTTTGGCGACCGGTGCAGTAGCGGCAGGCTTCAAGGGAGCCGGCGCTGGAGCCGGGGCGGCAGGGTCTTTTGCGGCGACTTTGTCGGACGAACCGAACGGCCACCAGCTGCTGCCATCCGAATCATTTTTTGGGGTCTGTGCACAACCAGTGATAGCGAAGCAAAGGGCCAAGGCAAGGGTTTTATTGGATGACATTGGATATCCGCAAAATAAAGTAATGAAAAAATCTGACCGAATCGGCCCGCATAACCAGATGATTTGAAACTGAAAAGGCTTTCAGGTTCCGACACTGGAACCTTTGAGCGGGATTTACAGACAAGTGGCCAGTACTCGCACAAGTTTCTGCGCTCGCGGATCCATCAAGACGTACGGCCCTAAGGTATTGGTCACAAAGCCGAAGGCAACATCATGTTCCGGGTCAGCGAAACCGATGGAGCCGCCAGCGCCCGGATGGCCGAATGCCCGTGGCCCGAGGCCATAGGTTGCATTCGGGACATCCGGTTGATCGAGCATGCAACCCAGGCCAAAACGGGTCCGGGTCAACAAAGTCTTGTCTTCGCCGAGGCTGTGTTCGCGAGTCAGCTCATCGAGCATCTCGCTTTCCAGCAGGCTGCCGTCCAGTAGACCGGCGTAGAACCCGGCCAGGCTGCGGGCGTTGCCGTGGCCATTGGCGGCGGGTTGTTGCATGCGCCGCCACTCGGGTTTGTTGGTGCTGGTCATGATCGACGGCGGATTGGTGAAGGCCCGTGTTGTCATGGCCGTCGGTTCGCGCATGGTCACTTGCAGCAGGCGCTGGGCCGCGGCATCGCCGACGTTACCCTTGCCACGTGCGATATGCGCCACGCGATGGAATTCTTCATCGGCCAGGCCGACATGAAAATCCAGCCCCAACGGCTTCGCGACCCGCGCCACGATTGACTCTCCCGGCCCACGACCATCGACACGGCGCAACAGCTCGCCCACCAGCCAGCCGTAAGTGATGGCCGCATAGCCGTGGCCTTCGCCCGGCGTCCACCACGGTTCTTCGGCAGCCAGGGCATCGACCATGGTTTGCCAGTCGTAAAGCGCTTCGGGCGCCAGCAACTCGCGCAACGCCGGCAGACCGGCCTGATGGCAGAGCAATTGTCGCAGGGTCACGGAGGCTTTGCCGGCGGCGGCGAATTCAGGCCAGTAACGCGCAACCGGGGCGTCCAGTTGCAGCTTGCCTTCGGCCACCAGTTGCAGCGCGGTGACGGCGGTGAAGGTCTTGGTGCAGGAGAACAGGTTGGCAATGGTGTCGCTGTGCCAGGCCTCCAGGCCATCCTTGTCGGCGGTCCCGGACCAGAGATCAAGGACGGTTTCGCCACCGACCTTGATGCACAGCGCCGCACCACGTTCCTGAGGATCGTCGAACAGCGCCGCAAAAGCTTCACGCACCGCTTCGAACTGGAGTTCGTAATGACCCTGAATCTGCACCCGCAACGCTCCTGGATTAACGCTATACAAAGTGGTCCGCATTGTTCCAGCCCCCGAGGGTTTTGGGAACAGGGTAAGGCTGGGCGGTCGGTTGCCCATGGAGTGGGCAACCATTGATGTGCCTGTCAGGCCGCAAAGAACGGTAAAGCGATCCAGCAGGACTCAGTGACCGTTGGCCGAATGCCCGCCCGCATGGCCAGCGCCCTGCCCCGCCCCTTTGCCGGCGTCACCTTTTCTGCCGCCCTCGGAATCGTGACTGACTTTATCCGCCTCGGCCTTGGCCTTCTCGGCTTCTTTGCCCAACTGATCGACCATCGCCAGGTTGCTCTTGCGCACGCTGTCGACGAAGCCCTGGAACGGCAGATCGGTGATGCCTACCAGGCCAAAGTGACCGTTCTCGCCATCCAACAGACGACCGGTCACCGGTTGATCGAGGTACTGGAACCAGTGCACCCCGACAATCGACGGCTCGCTCATCGCCTGTTTGAGGAAGTTGGCGTACGCCGGGCCACGGTCTTCTTCCTTCGCCAGTTGCGTCACGCCGCCCCAGAAAGGGCCGCGATCCGCCGAGCCGAAGTTGAATTCGGTGATCAATACCGGTTTGTCGAGGCTGCGCAACCGGGCGAAGTCGTAACCGTCCTGCGGTTGCAGGGTGTACATGTTGAAACTCAACACATCGCAATACTGCGCGCAGGACTCGACGGCTTCAGGGGTGCTGATGGCGAAACGACCGCCCAGCAGCAACTGGTTCGGTGCATGCCACTTGAGCGAATCGGAGATGGTCTTGAAGTAAGTGTCAGCGAAGACCTTCTGGAAATATTTGAAGTCGGCCTCGATTTCCGGGTGATCGGCACTTGGCAGCGGCGCCACGAAGCCCGGGTCTTCCATTAATTCCCAGGCAGGCAAGTCGATGCCCCAGGCTTTGGACAGGCCCGCTTGGTTGCGATACTTGTCGCGCAGTTGCTTGAGGAACGCGCGTTTGGCTGGCACGTCAGTGGTCATTTTCAAGGTGCCGTAAGCCAACGCGTAACGAGACTTGGGGTCGTCGCCGGGACCGGCCCAGGCCAGTTCGTTGTCGGCGAAATAACCGATCAGCCATGGATCGTCGCGATGATCCCGGGCTGCGATGGCCACGGCACGTTCGGTCGCCATGGCGAAGCGCGGATCGAACGGATCGGGCATGCCACCCCACCAGTCGGTGCCGGTGCTGATGCTGGCGTAATCGCCGACGATCGACAGCGGCAAGGTGTATGGCACGCGATCAGCGTTGGCCAGCACCGGGTCGCTCCAGTTACCGATGGTGTTGAAGCCCCAGGCTTGCAGACGGTCCAGCGTATGGTTGGCCCAGCGTTGCTCATCAACCACGGCTTTGCAGGGTTCGGCAGGTTTTTGCTCGGCCGTGTTCGCGGCGCTCGCTTCAACCGCGCTGCTCTTGGCGGCTTCGGCGACACCGGATTCGGTGGTCGAGGGAACGACCGGTGGCTCAACGGCTTTTTCGGCCGTCGCCTCAACCGCTTCAGCCTTGGCGGCTTCAGCGACACCCGCCTTGGTGTCACTGCCTGGCTTGCAAGGTTCGCCATACAGGCGCTGCAAGTTGGCGGCGTAGAAGTCATACCAGCGACCGGCGTTGTAGCTTCGGCCCTGATCAACCCCATTGCCGCCACGGTTGTCGCCTTCACCAAAGTGGCTGGCCAGTGGCTCGCCGGGTTTTGGCAGGGATTCGAACATCCACTCGCGACCCTCGACGTAGGTCTGGTTGATGTCCGGGCTGACCGTATTGACCCCCAGCGAATAGAACGGATGACCTTCAGGGGTCACCAGGTACCAGCGACCGTCACGCTTTTCCGTGCGGAAAAAACCGCTGGCCTTGAACGCAGGGCCTTTGTTCAAGCCGCCGAACTTGTCCAGCGACGATTTCTCGCGCTCGGCGAGCCAGGTTTTGGTTTGTTGCTGTTCTTTGGCAGTAGCGCCTTTAAGTTGCTCGTCACTGCCGACCTTCTCCGGCCATTTGGCCCGGGTCGATTGACCGTAAGCGTCCACCAGACCGCCATAAGCCGCCTTGGTCACGGCGTCACCGTCCTGCACGCCGAAGCGCTCAAGCAGGATGCTTTGGGCCACGTTGGGCTGATCCATCGACAGGGTCACCGAGACCACTTGACTGCGATCCAGATCACCGCTGCTGCTGGCCAACAACACGCGCTGACCGTCAAAAGTCATCGGCATCGGCGGGCCGGCTTTCATGCCCAGGTTCAATGGCGAAAACGGCTGCAGCGGCACCAACAGGGTTTGCGCAGGCCCAGCCGGCAAGTCGACACGACTGATCAGCGTCTTGCCATCGTTGCTCTGGATCTTTACGTACAGGGTCAAGGCCCAGCTCATTGCGCTCTGGACCCGCAAGGTCATGACGCCCGACTGCGACCAGTCCCAGACGCCCGTTTGCGGTGCCAGACGCACATTCGGTTGTGCGACCGGGTTGAAGGTCACCCGACGCAACACTTCACCGTCGGCTGTTTGCTCAGCATTGGACTGCGGCAGGCTGGCATCCTGAGTCGTCACCTGAACTACATCGGCAGGGCGCACAAAGTTGAACAACGTCTGTTGGCCGGCAGGAGCCGCCAGCAAAGGGGTTGCGAACATCAGGGCAAAAACAGCGGGCAACGAACGGCGGATCATAAGAACGAAGTTCTCCCTAACGGCCAACGATGGCCAGTGGAAAAGCGATGGTAGAGAGATAGACAACAGGTTGGGCAAAATTGCCCAGCCCTGTATCAGGAAATTTCACGACGGAATGGCGGCAACGCATTGAGGATCGCTTTGCCGTAACGCTGGGTGACCAGGCGCCTGTCGAGCAAGGTGATGGTGCCGCGGTCTTCTTCGGTACGCAGCAGGCGGCCGCAGGCCTGGACCAGTTTCAGCGAGGCATCCGGCACGGAGATCTCCATGAACGGATTGCCGCCACGGGCTTCGATCCATTCAGCCAGGGCCGCTTCAACCGGATCGTCCGGCACCGAAAACGGAATCTTGGCGATCACCACGTGCTCGCAATAAGCACCGGGCAAGTCGACCCCTTCGGCAAAACTCGCCAGGCCGAACAGCACGCTGGAATCCCCGCCATCGACGCGCGCCTTGTGCTTGTTCAGGGTTTCCTGTTTGGACAAGTTGCCTTGAATGAACACTTGCTTGCGCCAGTCGCGGTCCAGCCCGTCGAACACGTCCTGCATCTGTTTGCGCGAGGAGAACAGTACGAGGGTGCCGCGCGAACCTTCGACCAGTTGCGGCAAATCACGAATGATCGCCGCCGTGTGGGCCGGCGCGTCACGCGGGTCGGCCTTGAGGTCCGGTACCCGCAACACGCCCGCATCGGCGTGATGGAACGGGCTTGGGACCACGGCGGTCACGGCTTTTTTCGGCAGCCCGGCGCGCATGCGGTAGCGGTCGAAAGTGCCCAGCGCGGTCAGGGTCGCGGACGTCACCAAGGCGCCGTAGGCCACGTTCCACAGGTTGCGCCGGAGCATTTCCGCCGCAAGGATCGGGCTGGCGTTAACCTCGATGTCGAACAACGAACCGCTTTCGGCCAGGGTCAGCCAGCGCGCCATGGGTGGGTTGTCTTCCGGGTCTTCGGCGGTGAACGCGACCCACAACTCCCAGTTGCCCGAAGAGCGCGACAACAGGCTGCCGAACAGCGGATACCACTCTTCGGCCTGGTTGCTGGCGATGCCGATGTTGACCTCGCCGTCCATGCCTTCCTTGAGCAGCTCGGTGAGCCGGGTGAACAGGTCGGTCAGACGGGCAAAGCCCTTCTTCAACTCGACGCCCATCTCGCGCATGTGCTCGGGAATCACTCCGCCGACGAATCGGTGACGCGGCCGCTCGCGGCCCTCGACGTCTTCGCCGGGTTTGAAATCAGCGACCTGTTCGCAGGCAGTGAACATGAATTGCTGCTGGGTCTTGATCTCACGGGCCAGTTCCGGCACCTGCTCGATCAACTTGCCCAGATCGCCGGGCAGCGGGTGCTGGGCAAGCAGTTTGGTGAGGTTCTTGGCTGTGGTTTCCAGCCAGTCGGCAGTGGAACGCAGGCGCGTGTAGTGGGCGAAGTGGCCGATGGCCTTGTCCGGCAGGTGATGGCCTTCGTCGAAGACGTAGATGGTGTCGCGCGGATCGGGCAATACCGCGCCGCCGCCGAGCGCCAGGTCGGCCAGGACCATGTCGTGGTTGGTGACGATGACGTCGACCTTGCCCATGCCTTCGCGGGCCTTGTAGAAGGCGCACTGGCCGAAGTTCGGGCAATGACGGTTGGTGCACTGGCTGTGATCGGTCGTCAGGCGCGCCCAGTCGGCGTCCTCGAGGGCTGTCGACCAGCTGTCTCGGTCACCGTCCCATTTATTGCCGGCGAGTTTCTCGATCATGCTGGTGAACAGCTTTTGACTGGCCTCGTCGACTTCGATCTTGAAGCCTTCTTCTTCGAACAACTGCGCCGTGGCGGTTTGTGCGTGGCCTTCCTGGAGCAACATATCGAGCTTGGACAGGCACATGTAGCGCCCGCGCCCCTTGGCCAGTGCGAAGGTGAAGTTCAGCCCGCTGTTACGCATCAGGTCGGGCAGATCCTTGTAGACGATCTGCTCTTGCAGGGCCACGGTTGCCGTGGCGATCACCAGGCGTTTGCCGGCAGCCTTGGCGGTGGGGATCGCCGCCAGGCTGTAGGCCACGGTTTTGCCGGTACCGGTGCCGGCTTCCACCGCGACAATCGCGGGGTCGCCACTGCGCCGGCCTTCATCGTCGGTGTCGATGTCACCGAGGACCTTGGCAATTTCGGCGATCATCAGGCGTTGCCCGTAGCGCGGCTTGAGGCTCTTGGCTTCAAGAAAACGCGAATAGGCGCCCTGGATCGTAGTTTTGAGTTCGGTGCTGATCATGGATTGTCGGGCGCAAAAAACGCTGGATAAATTTTCAGTGGTTCGGTTCGGCGGCTATCATACCTCGCTAATTAATCCCGCGCAGAACGGAGTACCCCAATGACACCTTTTGGCATCGTTTACACCCTGCATGTCCTGTCTGCCCTGGTCTGGGTGGGCGGCATGTTTTTCGCCTGGATGGTCTTGCGGCCCGCGGCAATGAAGGCGTTGGAAGGCCCTGCCCGGTTGAAGCTGTGGGTAGAAGTGTTTCAAGGTTTTTTTCGATGGGTCTGGGTCGCGGTGGTGCTTTTGCCCATCAGCGGAGTGGGCATGATTCATCTGCAGTTCGCCGGGTTTGAGACAGCGCCAAGGTATGTGCAGGTGATGATGGGGTTGTACGTGGTGATGACGGCGCTGTTCATCCGGATTCAGGCGTTGCTGTTGCCGCAATTGCGTACGGCGGTCGTGGCGCAGGACTGGCCGGCCGGAGCAGCGACGCTGGGGCAGATTCGCAAACTGGTGGGGATCAATCTGATCGTCGGGCTGGCGTTGGTGGCGATCGCGGCCGCGCGCCCCATGTTTTGATGATCGTTCCGATGCTCCGCGTGGGAATGCCTCAAGGGACGCTCCGCGTCCAGTGACGCGGAGCGTCACTGGCTGAATTCCCACGCAGAGCGTGGGAACTATCGGCCAGCGCTTACAACCGCTGAACCGTCACAGAACCCGCCGCGCCAGCAGGCCCCGGTTGACCATCGACGCCTGGACGCCCGCTCTTGCCGCCATCGGCCTTGTAAACGAAGCAGCCCTTGGCCTTGCCGCCAGCGCCCGGCTTGCCGCCGGGACCGGCGAGGCCACCGGCGCCGCCAGCCACCTCAACCTTGATCTGTGGCGCCGGGTAGTCACGCGGCACCTCCAATCTGACCAACGCTCCCGGCGCTCCAGGCTGGCCATCACTGCCATCGCTGCCATCGGCACCGCGACCTGCCTGGCCCCAGGTGCATCCCGGTGCCTCGCCGTTGGCGCCATCGAGGCCAACAAACCCTGGCGCGCCCGCACCACCGCGAGCATCCACCGACAGGAGCGACGCATTCAGCGCCTTGATCTGCAAATTCAGGTTACGGCCAGCGCGGGCAGCCTTGAGGTACGTCCCCGGCGCGCCACGCGCAGTGATCTGGCTGCCCTCAGACAGCTCGGCACGACTGACTTTCAATTCCAGCGCCTGCTCACTGGGCACGATAGCGATCCGCGCTTCACGCCCCAGATGCAAATCGCCGACCGTCAATTCGGTCACGTTCGAAGGGATCAGCAAGGTGCCGTAATCGGCGACTTCCAGACGCTCCAACTGCAAGGTGCTGGCGGTGTTGGGCAAGCGCATCAGCGAGTTGGTCTGGACACTGACCACCTGAGCGCAGGCCAATGGACTGATGAGAGCGGCGAGCAGACAGAGTTTACGCATGGGAAGCCTTCGATGCGGTCGGAGCCGGGAGGGTTTGCAGGTGGAATACGCCGAAAAACAGGATCTGCAGGCGATCGCCCCAAGGATGAGCGCGCCCCCTGAGGCTGCGGTAACAGAACACCGCCTCAAGTAGATGCAGGCCCGCCAACAGACCGCCGGCCAGATTGACCAACAGGTGCAGCGGATTGACAAACGGCGTCAGCAGATTGACCAGCACCACCAGCCAGAACAGCAGGGTCAATAACTTCCCCAGGCCCCAAAACACCTTCATACGCTCCCCCGTTGAGAATTATTATTTGCACGCACAGTAACGGCTTCCGCGAGGAATACGCCAGAGGGCAACGGAAAATTCTTCATGAAGGCCGCCGAATGGCCGTCGGATCAACTGTCGTTGTCACCCGACGGCTCTATTTCGGGGCTTAGCGATTAATGTGCAACTCCACGCGACGGTTTTTCGCACGCCCTTCATCAGTACCATTATCGGCCACCGGCTGGCTTTTGCCCTTGCCTTCACTGGTGAGTTTGTTCGGGTCCAGGCCCTGGCTCAACAGATAGGCCGCCACGCTGCTGGCCCGGCGTTCCGAGAGTGCCTGGTTATAGGTATCCGAACCCACGCTGTCGGTATGACCGATTACCTTGATGCTCACGACATCGGCACCTTGCAGCTTGCTCATCAGCGCATCCAGTTCGCTGCGCGCGGCGGGGGTCAATTCGGACTGATTGAACGCAAACAGGACGTCGCCCGCATCGCTGAGGGTGATGACTTCCGATTGAGCAGGTTCGGCAGGTTTCACGCTGGCCGGATACTGCGGCAGCGGACAACCGTGATGGTCGACGGGCGTATTGGCTGGCGTATCGGGGCAACGATCACGCCGATCGAAGACACCATCACCGTCCTCGTCGCCATCCTGGGCGTAACAGATCAAGCCACCGGTGAAGATCCCGAGCGCCGCACCACCGCCTGCCCAGCCGCCACTTTCAAGCGCGCCCAATCCTCCGCCGACCAGTCCGCCAATGACGCTGCAGATCGG
Source organism: Pseudomonas sp. IT-P294 (assembly GCF_949767865.1). Taxonomy (NCBI): domain Bacteria; kingdom Pseudomonadati; phylum Pseudomonadota; class Gammaproteobacteria; order Pseudomonadales; family Pseudomonadaceae; genus Pseudomonas; species Pseudomonas sp. IT-P294. The sequence goes on from NZ_CATKQW010000058.1 coordinate 281,190, forward strand.
CCAGGTACGTTGATTAAGGGGGGCGGTGCCATCGCTGTGAGTTGCGCAACCGGTCAACAGGCTACCAAGTAGTAGAACCGGCAAGACGGTCCGTGTGAGAACGCTCATATTGAAAGCTCCTGTGTCACCGGTCCATACCGGTTACACAGGAGTAAAGACCCGCATCCGCGACTGCACAAGCCGCGGAGCGGAAGGGGCCTAGCGGTCGATTTTGATTTCCGTGCGACGGTTCATGGCGCGGCCGTCAGCCGTTTTGTTATCGGCCACCGGCTGGCTTTCACCGGCACCGGTTACCGATACGAAGCTGCTACGTGGCACGCCTTGCTGGATGAGGTATTCAACCACCGAGTGAGCACGCTTATCCGACAGTTTTTGGTTGTAGGCATCGCTGCCCACGCTGTCGGTATGGCCGGTCACGGTCAATCTGGCGGTAGGCGCCTCTTGTTTCAGGCGGGTGGCGATTTTGTCGAGGACTTGTTTATCGGAAGGCGTGAGCGTGGCTTTGTCGAACTGGAAGTGAACATCGCGGATGACAATGACTTCTTCCTTGACCACCACCGCCTCTTCGACCACAGGTGCAGGCGCCGGTGGAGGGCAGCCGTTGGCATCGACCTTCACGCCACGAGGAGTGCCCGGGCACTTGTCGCGGCTATCCGGCACACCATCGCCGTCTTCGTCGCCATCACCGTGAACCCAGCAATAGGCTGCTGCCGTGCCACCGACCAGCAGTGCACCATACCCTGCCCATGCCGAGCTCTCGGTCGCGCCGAGACCAGCACCCACGACACCCCCGACCGCCGCACAGGTCGGCCAGTCGGTTTTCTGCAAACCTGCGCAACCAGTTAACACACTGGTTAGCAGAACCAAGGGTAATGCTGTCCGAACTATGCTCATCTAGTTTTCTCCTGAGGGATCGGCTTAGAACCGATTCAGGGAGTAAAGACCGGAGTTTTAATCTCCGCCAGCAATAGGCCATTGCTCTTTTCTCCCCGCGTTCACGTCAGATGAAAGCTTTTAGAGCAAACCCGCTCTAGGCCCGGACGTTTGGGCAGGCTAGTCTTGGCGACTCTGATTGAGGATCTTCGATGATTGCAGGTATTTCTTCGCGCACGCCCCAGCAGGCGTTGGCCGCTTTGCTTGATCGTTACGCCCCTGAGCGTCTGTTGTTGATTGGCGCCAGCGAATTCCCCGCCCTGGAAGCCTTCAAACTGGCGCACCCGGACAGTTGCGTCGCGCACGCCACGCCAGGACCGTTGCCGACCGAGTTGGCGGCGCGACGGTTTGATCTGGCGCTGGTGGTCGATTGCCTCGAACACTTGCCCAAGCGTGATGGTCTGAACTTGTTGGGCGGGATCCGTAACCTCAACGCCAGCCGCATTGCAGTACTGGCGGATTTGCCGGCCAGTGGCTGGCAGGAGACGGACTTTTTTTCCCTGGCCCTGCAAGCCAGCGAACGCTTCCAGCGCGACGATCAAGTGTTGACGCTGTTTACTTACGATCTGCTTGACTACAAACAGGTGCCCGACTGGCTCAATTCAAGGTTCTGGGCCAATCCGGAAAACTTCGGGAAATACTGGTGGTAACGCAATGAGTACATCCATTTGCCCTTGCGGCAGCGGCACCCTGCTCGATGCCTGCTGCGGCCATTACCATGCCGGGCATCCGGCGCCGTGTGCCGAAGCCTTGATGCGCTCGCGCTACAGCGCCTATGTGCTGGGGCTGATCGACTATCTGGTGGCGACCACCCTGCCCGCGCAGCAAGCAGGCCTGGATCGCAAATCCATCAGTGACTGGAGCGCGCAAAGCACCTGGCTGGGACTTGAGGTGGAAAGCTCCGAGGTATTCGGCGGCCAGCCGGAACATGCGTTCGTTACTTTCACCGCGCGCTGGCATGACGGCACCGGCGAACACAGCCATCGCGAGCGCTCTTCGTTCGTGCAGAACGCCGGCCATTGGTACTTCATCGACCCCACCGTGCCACTCAAGACCGGGCGTAATGATGCCTGTCCGTGCGCCAGCGGGCAGAAATTCAAGAAGTGTTGCGCAGGGTATTTCGGCGCGTGAGGTGAGTTCAAAGGATCGCAGCAGATCGACAGAGCTGCGCCGCCCCCATTCAGCAGCGGTGAAAGGTAGTGATCTTTTACGTCTAGACTGGGGTTCAAGGGAGAAATACCGCCATGATCACCCAGCGACTCGCACGCTATCTGTTCACCTTGTTTCTGTTGTCAGGACTCAGCGGCTGCGCGTCGTGGTTCGGCAACGATGAGCCGGACCCGCAAGTGCATCTGGTTCAGGTCGAAGTTGTGCGAGCCAAGCTGATGGAGCAGAAATTCATCCTGCACTTTCGCGTCGACAATCCCAACGACAGCGACCTGACTGTGCGTAGCCTTGAGTACCGCATTCACTTGGGCGACATGCTACTGACCGAAGGCGAACACGAACACTGGTTCACGGTCGGGCCCAAACACAGCGCTTATTTCAAAGTGCCGATCCGCACCAACCTGTGGCCCAAGGTCCGGGATCTGGTGAAAATGCTGAAAAAACCCGATCAACCCATCCCCTATCGTCTGGAAGGTGAACTGGAAACCGGCTTATTCATCGCGCACTACGTGCACCTGGCGCGCAATGGCGTGATAATCCCCGCCGATTTAATTCCGGAGAAAACCCGATGACCCAGCAACCCCATGTCCATGGCCCTGACTGCAACCACGATCATGACCATCATGACCATCACGACCACCATGATCATGACCATGGCCATGTCCACGGCCCGAACTGCGGCCACGCTCACCAGGAGCCGGTGCGCAACGCTCTGAAAGACGTCGGCCGCAACGACCCTTGCCCTTGCGGCAACGGCAAGAAATTCAAGAAGTGCCACGGCGCGTAATGCTTGGGGCGAAAATCTTTTTCGCCTGTTGAATCGCTATCGCGGGCAAGCCCGCTCCCACACTGGTTCTGTGAACGACGAAGATCCCTGTGGGAGCGACCTTGCTCGCGATGACGTCGGCAGACTCACTATCTAGGCGCCAGTTACACCGCATTCGCCACCCGCCTCTCTCCCAGAGGTTTTCAGTCAGCCATCAAAATCTGCGTGCTGCTGACAACCGTCGCATACTCCCCGTGCAAATTCCCCAGCGACATCGCATGCACGTCCTCGGCTGAACGCAGCTGGCCAAAATAATCCGCCTTGTCGAACGTGAAGCACGCATCCTCCGCCACCCAAGCGTCAAACCCCAGGTTACCGGCCGTTCGCGCCGTGGATTCGACCGAGTTGTTGGTCGCAACTCCGACCATCACCAACTGATCGATCCCCGCCTCGCGCAAACTCGCTGCAAGCCCGGTGGCACAAAACGCATCCGGCACCTGCTTCTGAATCAGTTGCTCGCCAGTCTGTGGGGCGAACCGCTCCTGAAACTCCACGCCCGATTGCTCAGGCCAGAACACGGAATCCGGTGAACGGGACAGGTGCTGCACATGAATCACCGGGCGCCCAGTGCGCCGCCAATACGCGAGCAAATCCAGAATTCGTTCCTCAGCCTGAAGATTATTTCGACGACCCAATCTGGGGTGCAGGATGCCTTTTTGCTGGTCGATGATGATTAACGCTGCGTTGGTCTTGAGCTCCATGCCGACTTTTCTCACACAAGGTCATTGAATTTCACGCACTTGAGCATCACCTCCTCCTACAGGCAAGCCCTCGAACGCAAACAGGACGACCTGATGCCCGCGGTCGCTGTCCGACCTTAATGACGTCTCTTTATTTGGAGTACTGCATGATCGACCTGTATTACTGGACTACCCCCAACGGCCACAAAATCTCGATTTTCCTGGAAGAAGCCGGCCTGCCGTACAACGTGCACCCGATCAACATCAGCCAGAATGAACAGTTCCAGCCGCACTTTCTTAAAATCTCCCCGAATAACCGGATCCCGGCCATCGTCGACCATGAGCCAGTCGATGGCGGAGAGCCATTGTCGGTGTTTGAATCGGGAGCGATTTTGCTCTACCTGGCAGAGAAAACCGGTCAGTTCCTGCCCAAAGACCTGCGTGGCCGCCAGCAAGCGCTGCAGTGGTTGTTCTGGCAAATGGGCGGCCTGGGGCCGATGGCCGGGCAAAACCATCATTTCAGCCAGTTCGCGCCGGAGAAAATCCCCTACGCGATCAAGCGCTACATCGATGAAACCGCTCGCCTGTACGGAGTTCTGGACAAGCAATTGGCAAGCAATGAGTTTGTCGCCGGCAGCGAATACAGCATTGCCGACATGGCGATCTACCCCTGGATTGTTTCCCACAAGTGGCAGAGCCAGAACCTGGAAGATTTCCCGAATGTGTTGCGCTGGTTCAACCACATCCAGAATCGTCCGGCGACGGTGAAGGCGTATGCGCTGGCGGCCAAGGTCAACCCGCCAAAACCCTGAGCCAGGATCGTTCCCTCGCTTTGAAGATCGTTCCCACGCTCTGCGTGAGAATGCAGCTCGGGAAGCTCCGCGTCCCATCACAAGCCGAACGCGGAGCGTCCATTGAGGCATTCCCACGCAGAGCGTGGGAACGATCATGGACAGACAAATCCTGAAATAACCCGACACCCCGCTTGCGCGGTCCCCTCCTGCTCACTAACGTAGCGGCTTTATTGCGCCTCTACCCCCGCAGGAGCTTTGCCATGGCCTCGCCAGCCCTTACACATTTCATTCCCCGGTTCGGCGTTGCCGCAGCAGTAGCCAGTGTTTTGAGCCTGACCGGTTGTCAGACCTGGAACACTCAGGACACCCTCCCGCCAACCACTGGCGTGCAACCGCTCAAGGGCCTGGCGCAGAACGTCTCGGTGCGCCGCAATGCCATGGGCATGCCGCTGATCGAAAGCAACAGCTTTCATGACGCGCTATTCAGCCTCGGTTACGTCCACGCCAGCGACCGCATCACGCAGATGGTCACCTTGCGCCTGCTGGCCGAAGGCCGTCTGGCAGAAATGTCCGGTGCCGACCTGCTCGATGCCGACCGCTACATGCGCGCCGTCAATCTGAAGAAAAGCGCCGGTGAGTTGTACAAGGCGTCTTCTCCGCGCCTGAAACGCTTCTTTGAAGTCTATGCTCGTGGTGTCAACGCCTACCTGTTCCGCTACCGCGACAAGCTGCCAGCCGACCTCGCTGCCACGGGCTACAAGCCTGAGTACTGGAAACCGGAAGACTCGGCGCTGATTTTCTGCCTGCTGAATTTCAGCCAGTCCGCCAACCTGCCAGAAGAAATTGCCTCGCTGGTGCTGGCCCAGACGGTCACCACCGACAAGCTCCCGTGGCTGACGCCATCGGCGCCCGATGAAAAACTGCCGGTCGCCGAAGCCGAAAAACTTCAGGGCATCAAACTCAATGGCGCCATTCCAGGGCTGACCGAGATCAGTAAAGCCACTGGCCAACTGTCTGACCTGAACCTGCTGGGCGCCACCTCATCGAACAACTGGGCCATCGGTCCGCAACGCAGCCGCAGTGGCAAAAGCCTGCTGGCCAGCGACATTGATGGCCCGCTGGGCGTGCCATCATTGTTCAGCTACGTGCAGATTCGTGCCCCCAAATACCAGGCTTCCGGCGTGACTGTTGCCGGTTTGCCAATGGTTCTCGGCGGTTTCAACGGCAAAGTGGCATGGAGCATGACGGCGGTCATGGGCGACAACCAGGACCTGTTCCTGGAAAAAATCAAACGTCAGGGCAATGGCCTCACCTATGAGGTCAACGGCAAATGGCAGCCAGTGGTCGTGCGAAACGAAACCTACTTCGTCAAAGGCCAGCGGCCGATTCGTGAAGCGGTGTATGAAACCCGCCACGGGCCGTTGCTCAATAGCGCCCAAGGCACGACGCTGGCCAATGGTCTGGGCCTGGCCTTGCAGACGCCAAGCTTCACTGACGACAAGACCCTGGACGCGTTTTTCGACCTGTCCCGCGCCCAAACGGTCGAGAAAGCCTCGGACGCCAGTCGTGAAATCCGCGCCATCGCCCTGAATCTGGTATTCGCCGACGCCAGCAACATCGGCTGGCAGGTCACCGGTCGTTACCCGAACCGTCGCGAAGGCGAAGGCCTGTTGCCATCGCCGGGCTGGGAAGGTCGTTACGACTGGGACGGTTACGCCGACCCGATGCTGCACCCATATGACCAAGACCCGGCCCAAGGCTGGCTCGGCACCGCCAACCAGCGGGTCATTCCCCATGGCTATGGCATGCAGCTGTCCAATTCCTGGTCGGCACCGGAGCGCGGTGAGCGCATGGCCGAACTGGCCGGCGTGGGCAAACACGACACGCGTAGCATGATCGCGATGCAATACGACCAGACCACCACATTCGCCGCCAAACTGAAAAAGATGTTTGAGGCCCCGGGCATGGCCCAGCCGCTCAAACAGGCCATCGAAGCGCTGCCCGTTGCCGATCGCGCCAAGGCGCACGAGGCCTACGCGCGCTTGATGGCGTTTGACGGCAAACTCAGCCCGACCTCCGCCGACGCAGCGATTTACGAACTGTTCCTGCAGGAAAGCGCCAAGCAGATCTTCCTCGACGAACTGGGCCCGCAAACCAGTCCGGCGTGGAAAGCCTTTATAGCCAACGGCAAGTTGTCCTACGCGGCACAGGCCGATCACCTGTTGGGGCGTGAAGACAGCCCTTTCTGGGATGACGTGAGCACGCCGCAAAAAGAAGACAAACCGACCATCCTCGCCCGCAGTCTGGCAGCGGCGATCAGCGCCGGTGACAGTCAACTGGGTGGCGATCACAAAGCCTGGCAATGGGGCAAATTGCATCGCTATGAATGGAAGAATGCCAGCGGCCAGACCGTACGCGGGCCTCTCGCAGCGGGTGGCGATCACACCACGCTGAACACATCGGCGTTCACTTGGGGCCAGGATTTCAACACGACGCTGGCGCCTTCAATGCGCTTTATCGTCGATTTCGCCCAGGCTGAACCGTTGATGGGGCAGAACGGTACGGGGCAATCCGGCAACCCGGCGAGCCCGAACTACCTGAACAGTGTTGATCCTTGGCTCAAGGGCCAATACATGAGCCTGCCGATGCAGCCGCAGAACTACGACAAGGTTTACGGCAGCACACGGTTGACCCTGACGCCCGGAAAATAACCCCTCCCCCTGCCACTGATCGTTCCCATGCTCC
>NZ_CATKQW010000059.1:0-279065 GCF_949767865.1 Pseudomonas sp. IT-P294
ATTTCTGCCTGTCGCGAAGGGCTGAAATCGCGTTCAATGGCCGTTCCAGTTAGAGAGGGGATCCCATGTTCCATTGCATGGGAAATCATTGGGAGCAAGTGTTAATGAGCACTTCACCTGTGACACGACGTCCGGCTAAAAAGAAAGAGGCGACGCGAGATGAGGGGATCGTGGCCTTTTGGCGCTTCAGTTCCCATCAAAAATTACTGACGGACTCGGAGAGGCTGCGGCAAATCAGGGTAGGGTATCCCGCTGCCCTTATCCAGGTACTTCGTTTGGCCTTCGACCTGCAAGACCGCCAGCTGGAAACGCTGCTTAATGCCTCCATGTCGACGCTTGAACGACTGCTACGAGCGCACAAGAACCTTGACCCTGTAGCCTCCGAGCGTTTGGACAGAATTGCTACGGTCAGTCACTTGGCCGAGGCGATATTTGAGACACCAGTGTCCGCCACCCAGTGGCTGTCGGCGCCGAACAAAGCGCTCGGTGGGACGGCACCGATCATCCTCTGCGATACCGAGATAGGGGCCAAACAAGTTCGCCGTGTCCTTCAGGCCCTTGAGTGGGGTGGTGCAACCTGATGGACGGCGTGGCAACTAGCCAGGGCGAAATGTGCAACCGTTCTTCGGGGATGCATCCTGGGGAATCCGACGGGTCGGTATTGCTATGGTCGACCAGCCAATGCCAGTCGAGTGTTGAGAGAAAAACGAATGTTTCATCGAGGCCCGCTTACGCGGCGCCAGTTAAATGACTGGTTAGGTGCTGATTTTCGGCTTTTACCTTTAGGGGGACGCTGGAGCGTGTTTGCCTAACGGTTACGATTATGGATGCGATTCGTTGCATACATTTGAGGGTGCATGGCGCTACGCTCTAGAACACCATACAAAGGGTGCCTCAGTTATGTTTACAACCATCAGCTGTAGCCAAGCTCGCCGGCGACTCCGACGCCTTATTGCGCTGGTTGCCCAGGGTCACAGTTTCGTCATAACCAAGAAAGGGCGAGCAATTTGCCGGTTGGAGGGGGCCGGTGCGATTCAGCTTGATCCTGACACCTCCTACAAAGCCTCACTGTGATGCCTACTAGACGTGCCTACGCAACTTGGAAGGTCGCGGTAGGGACGGCAGTTACCTGCCGCCCCCCGCACAGATCCGTACGTGCGGAACTACCGCATACGGCTCCTGCCTCGGGTGTGTGACGCGAAGCGATCCTCAGGGTAAGGATGTGCATTTCTGGGTCTAGGTATGTAGAGGTCAGCAAGGCGTCCGTAGCGTGACCATTGAAGCCGATTACGCTGGCTGCGACGTTTGAGGGCTTGCCGCCATAGGCGACATACCGCCGAACGAAAGCCACCAAGACGTATCAGGTTTCCCGGCACCGCGTGGTAATTGAAGTAGCCCCTGACCACCCGAGTAAGCCATTGCCCTTGAGCCCGGATGGGCTCATGACGTCGGCGCTTCAGCTCATCCCGAATAGCCAGCAGCGTCGCACGCATTCGCTTCTTGACCGTCAGTCGCAGTATTTGAAAGCCACCGCTTCTGTTGGTACTACAACAGTGCGTGAAGCCCAGGAAGTCAAACGTCTCCGGTTTACCTAACCCTCGCTTCCTACGATTTCTCGCAGCAAAACGACCAAATTCAATCAGCCGTGTCTTCGAGGCATTGAGGGATAAACCGAACCTGGCCAAGCGTTCCTGCAACTGCACCAGAAACTGCTGAGCCTGCCATTGCGTCCTGCAACCCACCACGCTGTCGTCCGCGTAGCGCACAACAATCACATCGCCATGGGCATGCCGCTGGCGCCATTGCCTTGCCCATAGATCCAGCACGTAGTGAAGATAGATATTCGCCAGCAACGGCGATATCACTGCGCCTTGGGGCGTCCCCTTGGTCGCAGCCACCCTACGGCCATCCTCCAAAACTCCCGCCTTAAGCCATTTGCAGATAAGTCCGAGCATGCGTCGGTCTGCAATCCGGTGTCCTAGAAACATCAGCATCCATTCATGGTCGATCTCATCAAAGAACGACGTGATATCCGCATCCAATATCCAGTTCACCTTCTGGCCCTTGAGCGCGACCGTCAACGCATCCAGCGCATCGTGCTGGTTACGTCCCGGCCGAAACCCATACGAGAATCCTAGAAAGTCTTCTTCATAGATCGCATTCAAAACGGTAACGACCGCCTGCTGTACGATCTTGTCCTCAAGAGAGGCAATGCCCAGCGGACGCTGCCTGCCGTCGGCTTTGGGAATATAGACCCGCCGCGACGGCGTTGCCCGATAGGCTCCACTGTGGAGCCTTGCGTGCAAATCGGTCACCCGCTGGAGAAGACCTTCCTCATATTCTCGCCACGACATGCCGTCCACTCCCACCGCAGCATCGCGGCGAAGGGCATAGAAGCTCTGCGCCAATAACTGCGGTGTGATGTGATGCAGCAGTGCTGTGAACTGCATCCCCTTGTTCCTTCGAGCTGCTTCACGTACACCTTTAAGTCCCATCGACGCGCTACTGATCCGGCTCAGTGTCCGGGGCGCGGGAGGCCTGTTGGTGTTTCCCTTGACTACGTCCCTTTCCTCCACTATCTCCGCCGGGCCAGGCCCTTTGTTCGATGGCTTCTCAGGTACTACGGACGTATCCGACTTCTCAGCGACGTGAATAGCAGGGTTACGGCTTTTGACCTTTCCTGCTCCGCCCGGTGCTTGCGCACCGGGCGCCGCTGAGATCTCCCAGTTTCCGTACGAAGGACTTCCCGACGTGCACAGGGTCTCCGACCGCGCGGGATCAGAGCATGACTGGCGTATAACGCCATGCTCCGTATTGCCTTCTGCTTCGCTTAACAGCATCGGCATCCCGAATTCCTGATTACGCGGCTCAATGGCTGGCCCATCGGTTTCCCCTGTCAACGCTTCACCCTGCACCTCACGGCGCAACATGCATGACTCGGGGTCTGGTTGATTCGCCATTTCTTACCAGTATCGAACTTTCATCGACTATCCTCCGCCAGCTTTAACTGGCGCACTAAGCGTCCGTCCAGCTCACCTTGCACAATTCAAGGTGAATACCCACATGCGCCGTAAGCCCAACCCTCCCTAGTCAACCTAGAGCTGTTTATCTTATTCGCTCAGAGCAGATGAGATTGAAGCCGATTTCTGCATGTCGCCACCATCTCTTTGGGTCGACTTCGACTACTCGTGATACCGGGAAACCAAATGACGACGCGAACCATCGCGCTGGTTGATGCGTCGCATTGTTGCTCCACTTTGCCCTTAAATATGAGTTCTAAGGGAAAGGAATCCTTCCTCTAAATGCATAAATCACCCGCAACGACAAAGTTTCTTTACTTAATCCTAAAGCTTTACGCGCGGCGTAAGCTGCACACCTAGGTACAACTGGGTTCGACCCCATCAATTCAACGGTGGGGTGGCACCAGTTCGGGCCGAAGAAAAAATTTAACGTCGTGTCCGGGATTAGTTGGCCACTACACCATGTCTTGGCTTTGCTGGGTCGGGTAGATGACTTGGCCGGACGCATACTGAAATCGGCCAGAAGCTGCCTGTCAACAAAGGCCAATTTATGCCTGTAGCCACCGTCGGCGTTGGGTCGGTAGTAATCGGTCGTGGGGGCGTAGTGCAGCTAATGGGTCAGGCGACCCGGTTGCGTGAGATTTTGATCACTCCAGGTCCGCAATCCGGCCAGCATTTGGCTGCGCGTGAAAGTTCAGCGCAGCGGGTGTATGCCGAGCCGGTGATCGCGCCCTTGGCTCTTGGCTGTACTGAACCGCATCGAATGTACCGCACTGGCTCGGCAATCGGCGCGAGGTGTCCGTGGAAGCGGCTCGATGTGCGTCTGGAGTGGTTGCAAGAAGTATTCAAGACCTTCGTACAGTACCTAGGTGTCTTTTTGCACTCAGGTGGCCCGCTGCTTGAAAGCCACTCTGCGTCTGGACTCGACGCTTAAGATAACATTGTTACAAATCACCCGAGCAGAGGTCGAAGTGATGGCTCCAGATGCCTACGCTGCCTATTCCGGCATGAATCCCTTCAGACTCTGCGGGCCTTTTCGAATGTGAATACCCGACCTGATTGTATAAGTAGGCAGAGAAAAACTGCAACGGATACTCTTCACTTCCTTTAACAGCAGTCATTTCATTATAAAATGTCTCATGCTCAATTGGATATTGCTTGCCCGATTCAAACATATCAATTTCAAAAAAGAATGTTATAAACTTTGAAAGCACACAAATTGAAATCGGAAGTTGTCGCAGATGATTAATGCCCAGCTGTGCCTGCAGGCTGCCACTGTCCAGCGCTTCGTAGATTTTTCGAGTTTCAAACGTAGAGTCGAATGCTAGGATGCTTGAAAAGTATCCCTCCGTTTTCCTGGACTCACATGCATCAGCGCAGTGTTTTATGTTTTCCAATGCATCTACGAGGGTACCCGCCCATCGATAAGCAGTGGTATAGCCTCCCCCCAACGGATAGGCTTCGCTGGTCTCTATCGAGCCCTCTGGATTCCGGTTCTTATAAAATGTAAGTGAGGATTTTACCTCGACACATCCCCTCAGAGATTCTGGCCTGATGACTGAAAACCCATCAACCTCCAAAAGCGGAACATATTGGTCGGTATCACAAATAAGTATGTCTACTTGCCGACTCTGGCCCTCTATCAGATCCGCATGATTTTTATTGACTGATACGAATCCCGATGTAACTTTTAATGAGCTCGGCATGAATCTCTTTATATAATCCCTGAGAACGCCTTCTCTGTAAGCACCTATAGTAGGACCGTGGTTGGTAAATAGTGATATTTTCTCGGCTTCCAAGAACAATCTTTGCTGTTCAAGCTTATAGAATTTGCTAGCGCTCATACCCAACCCACATTTCAGCTTCAAAAATTGCGAAAACGCGAGATCCAACATGCATTTTCGCGATAGCCTCTGACGCTAGCAAAGTGCCACATCTAATTCCAGCGTCTTGTTCTGTCAATGGCATTGCCATACTGAGCGACTGTGCCAATCATCCTGGCGGCACCCTTACAGCGCAGAACAAACCCACCAATTGCAACTCGATGCGTTGTCGCGTCAGAGTGGAGGTTAATGAGGACAAGGCTCAATCCGATCCAACGAACAACGACTGACTTATTAGTGACCGTAAGGGTCCGTTTTGGGTCGTTTTCTGCCTCTCGCGACGGACTGAAATTGCCAAAAGCAGCCCTTCCCTCGAGTGAGTTGCGGCTGCTGATCTTGGCAATATTTCTTACTGCTGTTTTTCGGTCAAGCGATGGCGGCATCCCGAGTTCGCAAAGTACACACCCGGTGTCATTCAGATCGCTGCGGTTAGCAACGACCTTCAGACATACGCAAAGAAAAAGGCGACTGCTCTCTCGTGGAGAGCACGCCGACAGCAAGAAGCTTGGGTAAAGCCTCCCAATCAGACAAGGCCACTAACGCCGTGGAACGCCTAGCCTCTGCCTGCTGTAAAAAACACCCTTGGCATCATTGCCAAGGGAGTTGGAATCACTATTCAATCGGTTCGTAACGGAGACCAACATAGTTTTCCGCAATGATTTTACGGCCGGCTTCGGAGCCGACGAAGTATTCGAGTTCGGTCTGCTGCATGCGCTGGCTGAAGGCGTCCGTCCCAGGAAATTTGTGCAACATTGAGGTCATCCACCAGGAAAACCGCTCGGCTATCCATACGCGCTTGAGGCAGACCTGAGAGTAACGCTCGAGCAAGTCGCCTCGACCTTGCCGGTATACCTTGAGAAGAATCTAGTAGAGGGTACTGACGTCACTGCCCGCCAGGTTCAATCCCTTGGCACCTGTTGGAGGAACGATATGAGCGGCGTCACCTACGAGATACAGGTGCCCATATTGCATGGGCTCAACAACGAAGCTTCGCAGCGGCGCGATGCTTTTTTCAATCGATGGACCAGTGATCAGTCGCGCAGCCGTTTCTTCAGCAAGGCGAGATTTCAGTTCATCCCAAAAACGCTGATCGGACCAATCTTCTACCTTCTCGTCAGCCCCTACTTGCACGTAATATCGGGTACGAGTATGTGAGCGCATTCTGCACAATGCGAAACCCCATTCGTGGTTTGCGTACATCAACTCTTCGTTGACGGGTGGAGGAACTTGTGTTCCAGGCATGTGGGTGCTACCAACACCCATCAAAATCTGCGATGCCTGAGCAGCAGCTAGTTGATGTTGGTTAGCGACTTTGTAGAACTGCGACTTTCATCCATTTAGGCATTTGGCAGGACTGTAGGGCGTCGAACTCTACCGGGCTTAGCTTGCTTCTGATTTTTGCTACAGCATTGCTGTCGACACCTGCCTTCCCAAGGTAGAAAAGGGCGACGAGTGCCAATCCAACCTTCGTGCCAGCGTATTGAAGCTTCACTTGCGAAACATGTTGGAGGCGAAGAGTTTTTCGGCCGAACCGCAGCTCACGACTGGAGCCGCCTGTGTAAAAAGTCGAAGCGACCTGCATCTGGGTACTGAGATTAAATTGCCTGACCGCCTCAGCACCGTGAATCTGAGTAGTTTCGCGATTTCGCCTGGCAATCACCCTCAGAATGCTAGAGGTGCTTCGCCGCACGTTCCCCGCATAGGGGCTGATTTTTGGACGCATATAGATACCACGGGCGAGCCGCTCAAGCACACCAGCTTCCACTAGCCTTGACATTGCCCTATTTACCGCAATGCGAGAGCCAAACTCCCTGAAATCTCCGGTACAGAAGGGGTGGGCTTTAGGCATGTGTTTGATACGACCTGAAATTCTGGCTGATACCGACATACGCCCTCCCCCCTGCCATAAACACTATTAGCCGTACAGAATCGTCGGCAATCTTCGACTTGTATGCAATTGGCACAAATGCCTCACCTCAATTGCCGATCTCGCATGTCTCATTCGTCGAAAACTGGGGAAAATACCGGGCCTACGCCCAATGGGTGTGCGGCCTCAAGTTTTCCAGCCAGCACCAACTCAGTTTTTCTCGGGAAATGGCGTAGCAACCGAAATGCTTCACATCGAATTGATTCCGGCAGAGCTTCGTCCCGCCTTAGAAGCTCCAAAAACTCTCTGGCTTGTACAACAGCTCTAGTGCGTTCGCTGGGAAGCGTCATACAGCTAGTCTCCAATGCAGTCTAATAGTCAGTTCCGCAAATGTTTTGCCGCTGAAAAGATGAGCTGACTGCTCATAAGGTCCGCCCTCCCAGAGTTGGGGTGAGTTGAGTAACAATGGTTGCCTTCCACTTTAAAAATATGCCCAAGGCTACCGTCCCGCTGATCACGCTCCAGACTCACCTCAAGAAGCGGCTCCATGATCCAGCGACCTCGCCCGTTGAAGTGGTCGGGGGTAACAAGCTGGGCTTGCTCCAGCCACATATGCTCGTTTTGTGAATCGAGAAGCTCCTTCAACTCAGATACGTTTGAAATCATGAGCATGCTTCGAAAGCTCTCTCCGGGATGTTCACGGACAATCTGAAGGTAGAACCAAGGCCACATTATCTCCTGCTCAACGTACGACCAATGCCAGGTGCCTCGATTTCTGGGAGGGGTACCACAGGAAATGGCTGCTTGCTGGTAGGTCGTGAACATGATGTCCCCCGTCCGTCAATTTGATCTTCTAAGAAAGAAGCGCGCAATGAACAATATATTTTGTAGCCATATATTGTTCAATACCGCTTCATCTTTTCATTTTGTGGAACCACAAAGTGGAAGTCAGAGAAGCGTTTGGAAAGGCATTAAGGTTGGTGCGCCTACAAAAGGGGCAGACACAGGAGGATTTCTCTATTGTCAGCAGCCGAACATTCGTTAGCATGCTAGAGCGCGCCATTACCAGCCCGACGCTGGATAAATTGGACGACCTCTGCTCGGTTTTAGGTGTTCACCCCGTATCGCTCCTTGCCGTGGCGTACGTTTACAAGGACGGGGGTAGCAATGCTGACGAGCTCTTAGCGAGCATTACGGATGAGGTGAAAATGCTCCTGACCGGAACCGACCTCCCCTAGAATGTTTTCCGACATACGGTGAGCGGTTTCTCCGCAGAAGGCATACGCAACCTGGCGCTTCTAGAGCTTCCCACTCAACCGGCAAGCAGAATATTCATCCCAACGGCGTACCATCCCGATCAGCTCATCGGCCTACCCACCGTCGACTCAGCTAGTGAGCTGTCGGCAACCACAGATAATAGAAACATCCAAGCTAAGGGCAATTCCACTGCGGCTATGAGACGCCTCTGTTTCATGACGCGGAGCACTCAATAAGTTGATGAAATGGTTTGAATCCCTCAATAACTGTTCGGCATCTGATAAGACCGGAAGACGACTCGCGTGCTAATCGCCGAATTGCCGCAATCTGTCTCCTCGCTGAGGCAATCTTTGAGAGTAGAGCTGGCGCCCCCGCGATGGATGCTTGGCCAAAATAAAGCCCTGGGTGGAGGTTCCCTGCTGTTGCTCTGCGGAACGAAGATCGGAGCCAAATAGGTTTCTGGAGTGGGATGGTGGTACCTGAGCTGACCCGGAAAATAGCGAAAGCCAAACAAGCAATAAGCTCGAAGCCGCAAGTCAACCTGTATGAAGATTGAGTTCCACAAAAGAGGGAGCGGTTCACTAATATTTTTGAACTACCTAGTTAATCATCGGCACTAGCGCTTTCTACATCAAGCAATTCTTCCAGCCCCAACATGCGAAAATCAACGCCATGCCTATACAGCAAAGAAAAGATTTCCACATGATGCTTTTTCAATCTGTGATACTTAGCCGTTATTAAATTCAACTGATTTGTGAGGGCCTCAATTCTTTTTAGTTCCTCCTTTCGGCTCTTTTTGCCGTCGGAAATTTTTCTTTGTGAAGAAAAACGCTCCAGTACGACATCCAATACCGCCTGTTTTTTTCGTATCGTTTCTCGAGACACCCCAATTCTATTGGCAAAAGCTAACTGGCTGTATTGAAATGGCTTCCCGGAACTGGCAGTGAGCTCAAACCAACTACAAAGCTCTTTCACTAGTAACTCCTCAAGTTTAGCGCCTCGCAACTGTTTCATTTCAATCTCACTTTTAACATTTGGCTTGGCCACTACCCCTGCTGATCCTTGTTCACATCGCGAGACAACGATATAAACTTACCTGTACTTTCAACCACTTTAATATAGTGCTCATATTGGGGCGAGACCTCACCTCCCATATGAATTATCTTATCAATCATCGCCAAAGCCTGTTTATGCAACTTAACAATCTCCGCAATTTGATTCTGATCCCCAGTATTGACCTGCAAATGATTACAAGGATTACCATCTACCCCTGAAGAAAAGCAAGACAAGTGGTGAATACAAGGAGTTAATGCAAGATTCAATGTACACCCACCATGCGGCATACTATTTATAACTAAAGTCGACGCTATTAAATATTCCTCCGCTAAAACGGAATCCTCAACACGCAATTTTGCGTATGTTTCGGCCGTCCGCCCAATTATAGATCCTTTTTTTATCCCATCACGCATATTGGCCAACTGTTGAGAACGCGCCATTGCGGGGGTATGATCATAAACTCTGGTTTGATCCAATTGCTTGCGACCGGCTAAAAGCCCCGCCTGTGCATCAGTAAGTCCTCCCCGCTTTAACACAGTTTGAAACCAATGCCTTATATCATGCCAAGTAAACTCCGCTATACCACCTGTCCTAGGATCTCTAATATCATACCTATGGAAGATAGAATCAGTATTCCCTACTTGAGCAGAGAGCCAACGTGTAAATACTTCATCTGAAATAAGCTGATAGCGATTCGATCTAGTCCTGAATGAATTAAGAAAATTTCTTGGGACTACGAACAGCGCATCCTCAGGTTCTAGAATAACTCTGCCATTACGCGTAACTACAACCGGCCTTATTTTTTCCGCATACTTCCTCTCCATTAACAAGTTATAATCTGGCATTGGATATACCTTGCGCTCCATCTGACAGATGAGCCCTGCATCCAGTATGTCTGAAATTTTATCTAAAGCATTAGAAGACTCAATTTCTAAACAGGTTCTCATTCGATCAAACCCAATTGCCAATGGGTTTTTTCTAGCAATAGTTCTCCAGCACTGATCATCAAAACTCAGAACACGCAAAACACCGGATGTATAAACTAAATACTCACCTCGTCTCGCAGCTTGCTGTTTACGCACTAACTGCCTCATACTTGAATCTGTAATATTTAAACTAGCGCACGCCAACCGATATGACCCATCAAATTTCCTTAAGGTTTCAATCGCATTTATAGTTCGAGATAGTGAATTACTCCATACGGCATCATCGTCTAGCAATCGATACGTCATCGTCCACTCAGATACGAATTTTTTAGTGAAGTAACGCAGAGCTAAATCATCATCTAATATTGCATACCAATCCTCTCTGCTTGATTGTTTTAGCCGTTTTACTAAAGCCCTTCCTTGCTCCGTTTGTGACTGAATGTAAGAGACCGCTTCCTTTACCGCAGGAGCCAAAACCTGGGGGAAGTGCCTAACACCTAGTACGCCGCCCTTTTCAGAAAAAACCTTAATCGCTGTGGATCCCGAAACCTCAATTAAGCATTCATTCGGCAATGTTGCCAGTTCATTTATACGACCTTGCATTACTGTATCTAGTACAAATGCGTTTAAGAAAAATCTATTTTTTTCATCCATGTCGGGAGCATTAGCAATTCTGAATAGCTGAGAAACCACCTCATCCGGCAACAACTTTTTCGCTCTCCCTTTATCGTTACCATTTCGGCCATGATCTGTTTTTTGTGAATTCGGGGCAACGTACTCTAAAGCAGGATTGAAATTCAAACATAACCATCCAGAGAAAACCTGGAGAGTTTTCAAATACATAAATCCGGAATTTGCATAATTTTTCAATTTTTTCTCAGTCGCATAAAAATCTTCAATCGTCAGCTCTGATAAAGACTTGCTGCCAACCTCAAGACTTAACTTGGATATGGCATATATGTATCCAATTGCTGTCTCTCCATAAATTTTTTTTGAAAACCTTTTTGACAGTACAAAAATTTTTGCACACAGCCTCAAACTCAGGTTTTCGATTAAATCAAAATGAAGTAGAAAAAATTTTAAATTGCCAGGTCTAGGCACCCATTCTATAACATCCCATTTATCGCTAAATAGTTCCTGCCCTAACGGTAGAACAGAATTGTATATTTCAAGGATCTCTAAAAGCTTTTTACTCACACCATTAGCCAGTAAAAATTTATTCAGATCAGTCATGTCGCGCATAGTCACTTGCCACCCTATGGATAACATCTGTTATTGCAACTTTTATACGTTCAAAGTCTTTTATCGCTTTGCTTCGCTCATGTAACCCTTCGGCCGCCTCCCATCTCGCTAACTCGTTTTCAATATAAGCCAACGACCGAGAATGATCCGCATCTTTCCAGGCTATAAAATATTTGCATCCGTTATAGCACTGAAAAAATGGATGCTTGTCACAGCGCCCATTAAACCCACAACTTCCTACAACAGCAGGTACATCCACTACTGGAATAAGAATTTTTTTATCAAGTAAATAGCCTTGTACACTACCCTTGAAAAACTCCTCATTCAAACCACTAAATATATATCCCGTTTTTCGATCGATTTTACCCAACAACGGAGCTAGCTCACTACCAATTACGTCAATGTAGACTTGCGAGGAACTCGGAGAATCATGCTCTAGAATATATTGTATTTCACGTAAAGGAGTTCCATGCATTGCCAGAGCAGTGGCTCCTGTATGTCGAACTCTGTATGGCGTTATTACCAAGTGCTTGCGAGTGCGTGGACTTACAATATTTCGACTGACAACCCATCGTTGTGTATACGCGCTTATATTATATTTCGGTCTACTTTTGTGCAATCCATCTCCTACGAACAAGGAATTGAATTGCTTCTGCGCACTCGACACCTCTAAGTAAGCGGAATAACCGATAATCTCAGACGCTAAGGAATTGGTAATGGGCCACAATTCTGGTTTACGACCTTGTTGTCGCTTAGCTTTCGGGATCCTCAAAAAATACTGCACATCACCATCATGAGCTTGAATCTTAACCAAAGCGTCGGCCGACATACCCGATATCTGAGTAGGCCTCTTCAAAGTCTCAAGACAAACCCATAAAAATACTCTAGTGAAATGCTCCCTCACCGTCTCGTTTTCCACTTCTTCATGTAAATTTCTGCGAAAAATTTCTTGCTCTGTCGTGGTCATTGCTCCTCTTTCTTCGTGCCAGGACAGTAAGTCTCTATAATGGCCATCATCAATATCCGCAATCCAACTGGAAATCTCCACCGCCACAAAATCATCTGCGCCGGCAATTGAATGATCACTACAAAATTTATAAAACTTTTTTATCTCTAGCCTCGCCACCCGCCTTCCTGCAATAGGCTCATAGTTCCACAACCTCATCCAATCAACTAACTTCATATTCGAAAAATCGAACCAACCCTTATTCCAAAGCAGACTTAAACGCCCTAGCATATTTTTTGCGGAGTCGATGCTATTCGGCCCAACACTGGACAATCGTTTCCTCAGATATTCTTTGGCAGATGTAATTACCACCGTAGGCAGTTCAAACTTCCCAAAATCTATATGATGCTTAAACTTCCAATCTGCCTCCCATTTCTCACCGTTTACCTTGACCGGCACGCGGGTTATCTTATTGACCTTACAAGAAAAATTCTGATCTTCATTCATCACCCACTCCATACACGTTGAATTGCTTGTTCATTTTTATTAATCCTGACCTCGCAATATCTCTAATTGAGCGCCGCACATACCGCTTGAGTGACTCTTCTGACTTCCACCCTCCCCAATAAATTAAATGATCGATTAGAATAGAGTTATCAGAATAAAGTGATGCTTCCGCATAACGCCGATTGAAAAAGGAATGTCGGGCTAAGTGCCAATTAAAATCCTGTCTGCTTTTCCGTCGCGCTTCATTCGAAATTTTTTGCGCGGCTGAGCACGACAAAGACCTGCCAGTTCCGTCATGCACTACAAATAAGAAATCATGACCTAAAAATGTCGACGCCACTCTACTGCCATTCTTAATAATGTAGCGTGTACGTTTCGTACTTATATAGAACTCGATCAATTCAGGAAGCAAGGTTTCGGGATCCAGAAAACCAAGTTCGCGCGACAATGTCTTGACCTTAGGTTGGTACGGACTTCGGAAGTCAATCTCATCTTCTTTTCGCTCATCTAACCTAACAATGCTTATGAAATTTGGAATAGATATCAAATTAACATCAATCGTCCGTAAAGATAGAATCTCTCCTATTCTCAAGCCAAACTCCCAGGCTAATCTCCACATAATATAATTCCTTAGCCTGGTTGGATTTGCCTTCGTTATTGGTAGATCGATTGGCTTGAAGTAACTTTCGATTTCCTGGTAAAAGTCTTCCGTCATATCTTCCGCAATTACGTCGAGCACAACCGTTAGCTCAATCTCGCTCCAAGCTTCTCTATGCGCTTTCACCACGTTATAGATTGTTATATTAAGAGCTTCGCCATCGACTTTTTTCACATGACGTTTAACAAACCAAATAACAAAACGCTTACAATCGCTTATGATATGCGCCTTATATCCATCTGAAACTTTATTACCTTTGTGGCATCGAGCATCAAGCCAGCTGGAAAACCTCTGAATGTCAGGTAATTGAAGACCCATACCTGAAAATAAACTTTTCTCCAGGTCAAACCCATCGAAATCGGCCCAGGTATATAGAAAAAGAACATGCTGGAGAACTGTTCTTGTCGTGCCTTTTTTCGGCTTTCTTCTAGAGTGTAAATGTGCCTCATAAAGTGACGCACTTATAGGAAAAACGCACCCTCTTTTACAAAGAATGATGTGCCTGGCGACACCTTCACAATCAAAGCACTCGATTTTATATGTCAAGCTAACTCGCTTCATAATAATCGCCCCTTCAACAATGAGATCATTTTGAAGCGGGCAACAACGAAGCAAAAAATATTGACTATTTCAAAATATAAAAGTCTGCTAACCGCATAAAAAATTCGATGCGAATCAATCGGAATATAGTTACTAGTTAAATTATGATATTTATGATCAATTTTTTTTGAGAGCAAATAATTATAAATAATTATCGAATAGAGCAGATAAGAGAAGAGAGGTGGAGAGGAGAGAGGGAGTTGTAAACGCTCAAAGTCAACCATAGCTGTGCCTCCGACCAGTAACGTCGTGAACACCAGCTATGACCACTCCAAAACTTTGGTCGTTGAGTCATTAACCGTGGTAAGTGGGGCTGCGTTGGCCCATAAAAATCCTAGCAAA
Source organism: Pseudomonas sp. IT-P294 (assembly GCF_949767865.1). Taxonomy (NCBI): domain Bacteria; kingdom Pseudomonadati; phylum Pseudomonadota; class Gammaproteobacteria; order Pseudomonadales; family Pseudomonadaceae; genus Pseudomonas; species Pseudomonas sp. IT-P294. The sequence goes on from NZ_CATKQW010000059.1 coordinate 14,305, forward strand.
TCTTTTTCAGATCGACAACATACTCGTTCCACTCGCAACTAGGCAGTTCCTATGGAACTAAATCATGGATAAAGCCGAAGCTGACCGTCATGACAAAATGCTCGAACTGGCCGAATTGCTGGCTGAAGTGTTGCAAAAAGCCGTTCCGTCCCTGAGCGAGCAGCAAGTGGAAGAAGCCGGCATCTACATGGCGAAGAATCGCGATGTGTTTGCCAAAGCGTTCAAGAGCCAGCCGGACGCCCTGTCCGAACTGCTGAACGCACCGGCTGAAGTGGTTGAAAAGGCTGCACCGGTTGAAGCGCCTGCACCGGTTGAAGCAGAGGAAGCTGCCCCCGCCAAGCCCGCCAAAGCGGCCAAGGCAACGAAGTAAGCAACGCCCAAATTGAATAGGCCCTGAGTCAAATGGCTCAGGGCCTTTTTCATGCCCGGGAAAAATCAGGCGTCGGGTTGCTCCAGGGCATCGACCAGCGCCTTGAAGAATCGCGCCGCCTCCCCGCCGGTCACCACGCGATGATCGAAGGTCAGCGACAGCGGCAGCACCGGATGCACCACTACCGCGCCATCGACGGCAACCGGCTCGTCGCGAATCGCGCCAGCGGCGAGGATTGCCACTTGGGGCGGCACCACCACCGGGTTGGCGTAGCGGCCGAACAAAGTGCCGAAATTCGACAGGGTCAGAGTTGCGCCCATCATTTCCTTAGGCGGAATAGAGCGTGCCTGCACGTCGGCGCGCAAACGCATGACGCCTTCTTTCAAGTCCGCCGTCGAGCGCTGGCCGACATCGCGCAGCACCGGCACAAACAAACCGTCCGGGGTGTCGACGGCGATGCCCAGGTCGAGCCGTTCGTGTTGTTTTAGCGACAGGGTCTTGCCGTCGAACGCGCTGTTGAGCACCGGTTCCACCGCGCAAGCCGCCGCCATCGCCTTGGCCAGTCGAATCAGCGGCTCACGTGCCTGGCCCCAGCGATGCAGGTCGGCGTCACCGTAAAGGGTCACCGGCACCACTTCGGCGTGGGAGCGGGCCATGTTCAGCGCCATGCTGCGGCGTACGCCACGCAGTTTCTCGCCGCCGAACCGTTCACGATCATTCTGGGCAGCGCTTTCCACGTCACTGCGAATGATCAGTCCATCGTTGCCGGAACCTTTCAATCCGCTCAGTTCCACACCCAGTTGCCGGGCCAGTTGACGCACGGTCGGTGTGGCTCGAATCGCCAAGTGCTCGCGGGTGGAAGGTGCCGCTCCGATAAAAAAAGAATCCTCCTCACTGTTGCCGCCGCCCTCGAGCCGCCCGACCACGGTGCCCGCGTCCGCCTCGCCTTCGTACCCGAGCAGCGGTTCGCCGACGTGAATGATGTCGCCCTCGCCGCCATACAGTTTTGCCACCACGCCGTCATAGGGCGCGGGAATGTCCACAAGGGCCTTGGCGGTTTCCACCGACACCAGCAGTTGATCGGTCTTGACGGTGTCGCCAACGCTGACATGCCAGCGAACGATCTCCGCCTCCTGCAAGCCTTCACCCAGATCCGGCAGTTTGAAATATTTCATCGCAGCCTCCTTGGGTCGGGCGTCGCTTTAGAAGTGGTGCAACAGGACGTTGTCGCAGGCTAGAAGAATGTCGTCGACGTTGGGCATGTACAGCGATTCCAGCCGATACAGCGGCGGCGGAATGTCCGGCGCGGTGACGCGCTGGATCGGTGCCTGCAATTCCAGCAACGCTCGCTCATAAAGGCTCGCGGCGATTTCCGCGCCGACGCCACAGGAGCGCGGCGCCTCGTGGACGATCACGCAACGACCGGTCTTGCGCACCGAGGCTTCCAGGGTGTCGAGGTCCAGCGGTTTGATGCTGGCAACGTCAATCACTTCCGCCGAGACGCCGCGCTCGGCCAGCGCAATGGCGGCTTGCAGGGTTTCCATGACGCTGGCGCCCCAACTGACGAGTGTGATGTCGCTGCCTTCGCGCAGGGTGAAACAGCTGTCCAGCGGCAAGCGTTTGCCATCGTCCACCAGGGTTTGCGGGTTCATCCGATAGAGCCGGGTCGGCTCCAGAAACACCACCGGATCCGGGTTGTCGATGGCCGCCAGCAGCAAGCCATAGGCTCGGGCCGGGGACGAGGGGATGACCACCCGCAGCCCCGGAATGTGCGCGAACAGTGCTTCGGTGCTTTCGCTGTGATGCTCCGGCGCGCGAATCCCCGCGCCCATCGGCGTGCGCATGACCATCGGGCAAGTGATCCGCCCGCGCGTGCGATTGCGCATGCGGCTGGCGTGGGACACCAGATGCTCCATGGCGGCGTAGATGAAGCCCATGAACTGAATTTCCACCACTGGTTTCAGGCCTTGCGCCGCCATGCCGATCACCAGCCCACCGAGCATGGTTTCGGCCAGCGGTGAGTCGATCACCCGCTTGAAACCGAAGCTGTCGCGCAGCCCTTGGGTGGCGCGAAACACGCCGCCGTTGACCCCGACGTCCTCGCCCAGAACGATGACGTTGTCGTCTTCGCTCATGGCCCGATGCAGGGCGAGATTCACCGCTTCCAGCAGCGTGAACTTGCCGTTACTCATGGCCCGGACCTCCTGCCCGGCGCGCCGCCCGCTCCAGCAGCCAGTCACGCTGCTCGGCCAACGCATCAGGCCAGGTTGCATAGACGTGATCCAGTATCGATTCAGGGGCCTGAATACCCGCCGCTTCGAAGTTATCCACAGCGCGCTGCACCAGGTCCTGGCATTCGCTGATCAACGCCTGCTCCCGACCTTCATCCCACACGCCTTGCCCGACCATGAAACGCTGCAGGCGTTTGACCGGTTCTTCGAGCCAAGCGTGCCGGACTTCGTCCGCCGACCGGTAGCGCGTGGCGTCGTCAGCGGTGGTGTGATCGCCCAAGCGATAACTCAAGCATTCGAGCAACACCGGGCCTTTGCCATGGCGCGCGCGTTCGAGGGCCGCTTGCACCCGGTCGTAAACGGCGAGCAGGTCGTTGCCGTCGACCTGTTCACCGTGGAACCCGGCACCGATGGCTTTCTGCGCCAGAGTCGGAGCGCCGCACTGAATTCGTCGCGGGACCGAGATCGCCCATTGGTTGTTGTTGACCACGAACACCACGGGCAACTGCCAGGCGCCAGCGACATTGAGGGCTTCGAGGAAATCGCCTTTGCTGGTCGCGCCGTCCCCGCACGTGGTGACCGCGACCCGATGCTCGCCACGGATCTTGAAGGCGCTGGCGACGCCGCAGGCATGCAACGCTTGCGTGGCGATGGGCACGCAAATCGGAAAGTCCTCGGCCACCGCCGGTTCGGCAAAATCGCTGCCGCGCTCATCGCCGCCCCAGTACAACAGGATTTCTTCCATGCGCACCCCGCGCATCAATTGCACCGCGGTGTCGCGGTAATACGGCACCAGCACGTCTTCGGCGTGCATCACACTGCCAATCGCCACGCCGATGGCTTCCTGGCCCAAGGTGGGCGCATAGGTGCCGATGCGCCCGGTGCGTTGCAGGGCGACGGCTTTCTGATCGAAGAGGCGGGTCAGGACCATTTGCCGATAGAGGCGCGTCAGCAAATTGAAGTCGTCGGCCCAGGCTGGAAGTTCGCCGAGCAACTGACCGTCAGGGGATAAAAACCGGGTGTAGGGCAGCTCAACCTTGTGAAACATCACAGGGCTCCTGGCACGCGGGGTCGGCGTGCGGTTAACCGGCCCGACACTTGTGACGCCGGGCCTGTGGAGCAAGTTTGCCGGGTAGGCCCTTACTCCTTCATCGGTACAGCACTTTCTCCGCCAACTCGTCCGCCACCCGCGCCGGCGAACGTTTTTCCGCCTGGGCATGGGCAAAGACTTCGGTCAGCCTCGAGGCGATTTTCGACAGGTGTGCAGTAATGGTCGTGAGCTCTTCACCCCGGTGTTTGAGTGATACGTAGATCAGCCCGCCGGAATTGATCACGTAATCGGGGGCATACAAAATGCCCCGCCGCTCCAGTTGATCGGCGACCTCCAGGTGAGTCAGCTGATTGTTTGCCGAACCGGCCACCGCCGAGCAGCGCAGTTGCGTCACGCTGTGACTGTTGAGCACGCCGCCCAAGCCGCAGGGCGCAAGAATGTCGCAAGGAGTGCTGAGAAGCGCTTCGTTGGCGATCGGGTGCGCACCCAATTGTTCCATCGCCAGTTGCACCTTGCCGTGATCGATGTCGCTGACCAACAGTTCGGCGCCGGCGGCGTGCAGTTGTTCCGCCAAGGCATAACCGACGTTGCCCAAGCCCTGGATGGCCACGCGCAGGCCTTCTAGGTTGTCGCTGCCCAGGCGGGCCATCGCGGTGGCACGAATACCGGTGAATACGCCCATGGCAGCGTGAGGCGCAGGGTCACCCGCCGAGGTGGTGCTGGTGACGTGCTGGGTCTGTTGAGCGATGCAATCCATGTCCGCCACCGAGGTGCCGCTGTCGATGGCGGTGATGTAGCGACCATCGAGTTCATTGACGCAGCGTCCAAACGCTTCGAACAACGCGGCGCGGCTTTCCACATGGGCGGGGCGAATGATGACGGCAACCCCGCCGCCCTGTGCCAGGCCGGCAAGCGCAGCCTTGTAACTCATGCCTTGGGCGAGGCGAATGGCATCCTCGACCGCTGACTCGTCGCTGGGATAGGCAAGGTAACGACATCCGCCCAGGGCTGGCCCCAGACGTCTGTTATGAATGGCAATGACCGCCTTCAACCCGGTCACCGGGTCGACGCTCAGATGCAGCGATTCAAGGCGAGTGCTTTGCATGAGAGCGAACATCGTAAGGCTCCCGAATCACTTCTTGTAGTCGCCCCAGTATAGGCTTGCGCCCAAAAATTGCAGAAGCGCACAGGAATAAGCAGCGCTGCGATGCAGGCTTTCGGACATAACCTCAAGCTGCCCGTGTACAGCACTGGACGAATGCTGGAGACGGGGCTAAAACGAGGCATTGCCCGGAGATTTCCATGACGCCCCGCCAATATTTCTTTGCCTGCCTGCAACGATCACCGCCCGCGCTGTTCGAGGCAGCGCTGTGGATGGCGGCCGAGCACGATAAGGCGCTGAACCCGGAAACGGTCCTGGCAGACTTCAACGATCTGCAACAGCGGGTCAGCTATGGCTTGCCGATGTTACCCGTGAGCGAACTGGCCCAACCGCTATTGCGGAGGATGAATGACCTGGGGTTCGCCCAGGACGACTTCACGCCGCTGCGCCCACAAGTGGCGTTGATCCATAAGGTGCTGGAACTGCGGCGCGGCCAGCCGTTGTCACTGGGACTGATTGCCCTGGAGTTGGCCAGGCGCCTGGAGATCCCTTTGGTCGGGGTCAATTTCCCCGGGCATTTCCTGCTGCGGGTACCGGGCGCCGATCACTTGCTGGACCCGTGTGGCGGGCGTCGGTTATACCCCAACGATTGCCGTGAACTGCTGCATCGCCAGTACGGCCCGAACATGCAACTCGGCGCCGACCACTTGCTGACTGCCGACCCGGTGCAAATGCTGCAGCGCCTGTCGCGCAACTTGCGCCAGTTGCACCTCTCACACGATGACTACATCGGCGCCTTGATCGACGCCGAACGCGTGCTCGAACTGGGCAACGCCAACGCCTCCGATTACCTGGCGCGCGCCAGCCTCTACCAACGGCTGGACTGCCCGAACGCCGAGCGCTTTGACCTGGAGCATGCGTTGCTGCTCAGTGATGACCCGATCCAGCGGATTCGCCTGACTGAACGGCTGGGGCATCTACCGCCCAATGCAATCGTCCATTGATCGCAGATCCATTGTGGGAGCGGGCTTGCCCGCGATGGCGTTAGTAAATCCAACATCAATGTGTGAGTCAGACCGCTATCGCGAGCAAGCTCGCTCCCACATCGTAATGCTGTTCACTTAAGAACGTTTTGGGGTTGCGGGTTGCGGGTTGGGTACATATCCGTTGCTGCGGTAACGGATATGCCCCCCAACCCAAACCCAAAAACGGTCTTAAGTGAACAGCATTAGCTCCCACATCGGGGCTTTAAGGGGTATCTGGCTGGTTGGCCGGGTGAGCTTTTATGAACGCCGGATGCGTCGTCGCCAGCGCCGCCACTCGGCGAATCCGTGGGTACGCTTCAAGTGAAATATTGAAGCGCTCGGCCGCATACAGTTGCGGGATCAGGTAGACGTCCGCCAGTCCCGGATGATCGCCAAGGCAAAAACCCGCTTCCCCAATCAACTGTTCCACCGCCGCCAGCCCCTGACTGATCCAGTGGCCGATCCACTCCACCACCTGCGGCTCATCGTGTCCCAATTGCCGAAGCTTGTTGAGCACGCTGACGTTGTGCAGCGGATGCACGTCGCAACCGATCAACGCCGCCACACCGCGCTCATGAGCGCGGGCAGCGAGGTCTTTGGACAGCAACGGCACCTGTGGATAACGCTCCTCCAGGTATTCGATGATGGCCGGTGACTGGATCAGCAGTTCGCCCTCATCCGTGCGCAAGGCCGGCACGCGGCCTTGCGGGTTGATGGCCAGGTACGGCGGCTGACGATGCTCGCCGCCGGGCGGCGCGATCAGGTTGATCGGCAGCGCCTGATAGTCCAGGCCCTTGAGCGCCAACGCGATGCGCACCCGGTAAGACGAGGTCGAACGGTAGTAGGTATAGAGTTCCATGACCCGATCCTCTTAGCGCGCCGCCACGACTTTGCCACGGCATTCGCCGAAGCCGATGGACGCAAAACCGTCGCGGCTGCAACGGGCGCGCAGGATGATTTCGTCGCCGTCCTCGAGGAATTTGCGGACTTCGCCCGATGCCAGCTCAATCGGCTTTTTCCCGCCCTCGGTAATTTCCAGCAGGCTGCCGAACTGACCGTTCTGCGGCCCCGACAATGTGCCCGAACCGAACAGATCACCGGCCTGCAACTGGCAGCCGTTGACGCTGTGGTGCGCGACCATTTGCGCCACGGTCCAGTACATGTGTTGGGTGTTGCTCAAGGTCAGGCGATGGGCGGGCAGTTTTTGCTCGCGCAGGCCTTCGGTCAGCAGCAGCACTTCCAGTTCGATATCGAATGCGCCCGTCGCTTGATCGCGCTTGTCGAACAGATACGGCAGCGGCTGCGGATCGCCTTCAGGACGCGCAGGCTGAGCGCGGCGGAATGGCTCCAGCGCTTCGGCCGTCACGACCCATGGCGAAATGCTGGTGATGAAGCTCTTCGACAGGAACGGCCCCAGCGGCTGATATTCCCAGGCCTGGATGTCGCGCGCCGACCAGTCGTTGAGCAGGCAGAAACCGGCGATATGATCGGCGGCATCACCGATGGCGATCGACTCTCCCATCTCGTTGCCCGGGCCGATCCAGATGCCCAGTTCCAGTTCGTAATCCAGGCGTGCACACGGGCCAAAGGTCGGCTCGGTCTGACCGGCTGGCAAGGTCTGGCCCTTCGGACGGCGAACGTCGGTGCCGGACGGGCGAATGGTCGAGGCACGGCCGTGATAACCGATCGGCACGTACTTGTAGTTGGGCAGCAACGGGTTGTCGGGGCGGAACAGCTTGCCGACGTTTTGCGCGTGCTCGATGCCGACGTAGAAGTCGGTGTAGTCATTGATTTTCGCCGGCAGGTGCATCGTGCAATTCGCCGCCAGAGGCAGCAGCTTTACACCTTGGGCTTCGATCTTGCCACGCAGCGTGCTGCCCTCGGCGAACAGTTCCAGCAGGCGTTCGCGCAGCGCGACGCGAGCCTCGCGGCCCAGTTCGAAAAACCCATTGAGCTGACCGCCACGGGTGGCTTCGACGGCGGTACGAGCGACGCCATCGAAAAGGCCCGCGTCCAGTGCCGCTTCCAGATCAAAGATATGCTCGCCAATGGCCACGCCGCTGCGCGGTGCCGAACCGTTGACGCTGAACACACCCAGCGGCAGGTTTTGCAGCGGGAAATCGGTGTGGCCGTTGGCGGAGGCAACCCAGCTACGAGTGATGGAAGTCTGAGTCATGGGTTATCTCCGGGTCGGGTCGAAAGTGGCGGGCAGCGTGGCCCAGCAGGCATCGTAGTTGGGTTGCAGTTGCGGGCACTCAAGGGCAAATCGGCTCGGGCGCAGTACCTGGCTGGTCTCGAACATGAACGCCATGGTGTTGTCGATTTTCGTCGGTGCAAGTTCAGCGTTGATCGCTTTGGTGCAGGTCTCACCGTCCGGGCCGTGCGCGCTCATGCAGCTGTGCAACGACGCGCCGCCGGGCACGAAACCTTCGGCCTTGGCATCGTACTCGCCCTTGATCAGGCCCATGAATTCGTTCATCAGGTTGCGGTGGAACCACGGTGGGCGGAAGGTTTTCTCGGCGACCATCCAGCGCGGCGGGAAGATCACGAAGTCCAGATTGGCCAGGCCGTGGACGCTGGTCGGTGACGTCAGGACAGTAAAAATCGACGGATCCGGGTGATCGAAACTGACCGTGCCGATAGTATTGAAACGGCGCAGGTCATATTTGTACGGCACGTTATTGCCATGCCAGGCGACTACGTTCAGCGGTGAATGATCAAGCTCGCAGCCCCACAACTGGCCGAGGAATTTCTGCACCAGAGTGGTCGGTTGCCTGAGGTTTTCGTAATGCGCGACCGGCGTCAGGAAATCCCTCGCATTGGCCAGGCCGTTGCTGCCGATCGGCCCCAGGTCCGGCAGGCGCAGCGGCGCGCCGTGGTTTTCGGCGATGTAACCGCGAGCCTGCGGGTCGAGCAGTTCAACGCGAAATTTCAGCCCGCGCGGAAGCACAGCGATTTCCAGTGGCTCCAGTTCCAGCACGCCCAGTTCGGTGGCGATGCGCAGACGCCCCAACTCAGGCACCAGCAGCAGTTCGCCGTCGGCATTGAAGAACACCCGCTCCATCGAACGGTTGGCGCGGTAGCTGTAGATGCTGATCCCGGCCGGTTTGTCCGCGCCCGAGTTGGCGGCCATGCTCACCAGCCCGTCGATGAAATCGGTCGGCTCGCTCGGGAGGTCCAACGGGTTCCAGCGCAGGCGATTGGGGGTCACTTCACCCAACGGGCCGCCGGCCAGTTGCCGATCCAGTTTGACGAACGCCGGGTGATTGGCCGACGGCTGAATCCGATACATCCACGTGCGCCGCGCTTCGCTGCGAGCCATGGTGAACGCGGTGCCGGAGAACAGTTCGGTGTAGAGGCCGTAAGGGGCTTTTTGCGGGGAGTTCTGGCCGACGGGCAGTGCGCCGGGCAACGCTTCACTGCTGAACTCGTTGCCGAAGCCTGACTGGTAAGCCAGCGCTGGCGCCGTTGAATCGAGGTTCATGGAGCCTCCTGAACAGGGAGTAGGCAATGGCCTGTCGCTCTGTTGCAGAGGTTGGGGCCTGCCTGGGTTATTTTTATCGTAATTCGATTACGCATAACGTAATTTGATTGGTATTGACCGTCAAGCTATAAAGACGCCCATTCATCCCCGGATCAGACCGCCTTCATGGAAACGCCGCGCAACAACGATAAACAGAAAGTCCGCTCGGCCGAGGTCGGTACAGACATCCTCAAGGCGCTGGCCGAGTTGTCACCTTCGACCTCGTTGTCGCGCCTGGCGGAACACGTGCAGATGCCGGCAAGCAAGGTTCATCGTTACTTGCAGGCCTTGATTGCCAGCGGTTTTGCCGAGCAGAACACGGCCACCAACCACTACGGTCTCGGTCGTGAAGCACTGCGCGTAGGCCTTGCCGCACTCAACAGTATGGACGTGCTGAAAGTCGGCGCCCTGCCCCTGGCCGAGTTGCGCGATGAACTGAACGAAACCTGTTTTCTGGCGGTGTGGGGCAATCAGGGTGCGACCGTGGTGCACATCGAACCGGCCGTGCGCGCGGTGACGGTGGTGACGCAATTGGGCTCGGTGCTGCCGTTACTCAGCTCGTCCACTGGCCTGGTGTTTGGCGCTTATCTCCCGAAACGGGAAACCGTGGATTTACGTGAGCAGGAACTGCGCAACACCACCGAACATGCCTTGGCGGACGATCAGACCTATGCGGCGTTATGCGAACAGATCCGCAAACGCGGCCTGCATCATGTGCATGGCTTGCTCATGCCGGGAGTGGACGCCTTGTCGGCACCGGTATTCAACGCGGTCGGGAACGTGGCGGCGGTGATGACTATTGTCGGGCCGGCTTCGTTGTTTCACGCCGATGAAAACGGCCCGGCAGCGCAGCAATTGCTGGCAGCGACGCGGGCCGTTAGTTGGCGGATGGGGTTTGAGCCAACCCCGACAGCGGTTCAGCTCAAGGATTAACCGGCAGTCGGATCAACGTACCGTGGTTTTGCTGCTCCTTACGCCGACCTCGGACAGTACGTCCTCAACAATCTCTATTAGCACTTTGTGAGGGACCTCTCGGCCCATGATTTGGGAAACCAGGTCTGCCAATGTCTTCGCATCCCCGGCAAGACTGATCAGCGTTTTCTGGGTGGCGGTGACCGCTTGCTTGCCAAACTCCTTGTATTTGCCATAGCCCAATGAAGCCAGATCGATCAGTGCATCCTTGAAATGAGTGATGGCTTTGTCTTTGTCTCCATCGTGATAAGCCTGTGCACCGTCCAAGATGTTTTTAGTGATTTGTATCGCGGCAACCGCTAGTCCAAGGGGAGGAATAATCAGGCTGATGACTTGTGCGGCCTGGATGACGGCATTGTACGTCAGGCCTGTAATGATCTCGGCAAGACTGGTGGTTTGCGCATCCACATCCCTGATAACGCGCCATACCCTGTCATCGTAAGACCTGGCGAAGTCCCGGACACGGCTGTTGTGTTCCAAATCAGGCGGCGGCACGCTGCGAGTCGACGCTTCCAACTCGTCAAAGTAATTGCTGACGGCGAGTTGATCAGTGAAGTGGACTCGCGTCGCGTAATACTCCCTCAAGCCCTTGATACGCACCGATGAAACAAAATGGCCTAGCGGTCGAAACCACGTTCCGTCTGGTGCTTGCGGCGTATACAACCAATCCTCGTTTGTTTTCCCGTTCATAAGCCGGAATACATAGACCCCTTCCACTGGACGTTTTCGACCAAGGTGAAATTGGTAAACACTGTTTTCCATCGCGGGGTAATCGCCCAACGGATCGCGCGTTTGCGAACTCTTGAGGGAAACAATGGAATTGAGCAAACCATTGAGTTGTTCAAAGGTCATTCGCTGCTGAAAGTATTCAGACAACGCAGCCCGGTTCATTTCCGCTAATTGACGCTGACGATGGACCTCGCGCCTGAACGTGTAGCTCAACTCCGTGGGATCAAGATAAACCGAACGCAGCATTGCAATGTACTTCTCGCCTGGACGCAGCGTCCGGGCCCACTGGGCAAGGTGCACAATATTGAGGTTTTTGAGCAAAGGATGCCCAGGTTCCAGTCGATACCTTGGGTAAAGATCGGGTGACGTGTTTCCTTTCTCAACTGGATAGAAGACTTTTTCACTGGCAATAATAGAAGTGAGTGTGGCTTTTTCCGAAGGACTGAACTCAATCATAATTAGATCGGGATCAACGGCTGCAAGTTCGCCTTGAGACTTCAATGCCTGTTCAAGGGTGTATTTTATTAAGTCGTAGGCAAATTGCTGATACGAAATGAACGTGTGATCTCGAGCTTCGACGGTATAGAGCGCCTTCAGTTCGGTATTGAGTCGAGCAAACTGCTCACGCCAAAAGACAGGTGCATTACGATAGTTTGCCGGGGCCAGCTCACCCGCCTCGATTGTGTCCCAGCGAATCTGTTCAGACACTACACCGAACAGAGGCTGCCCCGGTTTCGGAGCAATAAACTCGCGCAACTTTACATCGTCGTTTTTCCAGAAGCGCTTGTTCTGCGCTAGCTCGCGGAAAAATAGATGAGCCGAGTCTCGATAGCGGACACTCACCTGATCGTCAATAAACGCTGGAGACTTACTGGCCCAATCGCCTACAGCATTTCCCAGCGCGACGATGTTATCAAAACTGTGCCAGACCTTTGCATTGGGAGCGCCGGGCGCATATAGAATATTTCGACCTTGCGGATTCCCCCGCTCACTGATAACAAACAGGTTTTTCATCGGAGCTGCCGAGCCCGGTAAAATCACACCACGTACAAACAGCGCCGGATCACCTTGCAGGTATCGCAGAACCCAACGGTCGTCCAGACGTTCGTAATAGCGTTCGACGTTGGCGCAAAAAAGCGTGAACTCTATCTGTCGAGCCAAATGCTCTTGCATCGCCTCATTGATCGCTGCGGATGCACCGGAAACCATCATGATCGTAAAGTCAGAACGAATATCTGTCGAAGAGAGCCAGCCTTGAAGGCCGGAACTTGTGAGCCCCGGAAAGACCGTTCCTGAAAAATCCAATTGTTGCAGCGTCGACATTTGCAATCCGAAAATAACAAACTCGGTCAATGATCGCTTGTCTTCCTGCACAATCTCTCGTCCCCCCACGTTAAATTTATGCAGGGACGTCACTATAATCTGGTCAGGCTCACACTCGACACCCGCCGAACTTTGTGCCCATGAACGAATGCGATGACGCGCATAGGCTTTCAATGAAGCTCGTGGCCCCAACACTTCATTCAACGTGTTTTCACTTTCCACCAAGGCTGATTCAAGAGCCAGAAAACGCTGCACATTTTGTTCACCATAATTTTCACGCCAATAGTCCAGTCGCAACTGCCTTTGACTTGGTAATCCCTTATTAATACTCATCAAAATAATCCTTGTTGATAACGATAATGGCAACACGCCAATTATTCGATCAACAAAAACTAACTTCATTTTCTAAAATTCAAAACCCACAACATCTTTCTTGTTATGTAAGTTACGACTCTTCACCCACACAAAAATACCTGGTTATTTTTAAAAACAATAAAAAGCAAAACCGCACTGCAACCAGCCAACCCTCTTTTTAATCAAGCAACCCCAACCTCTTGGCCTTTGCAACTGCCTGAGTCCTACGCTCCACACCTAACTTTCCATGGATGCGCCGAGAATGTGTCTTGACTGTATGTAACGAAATGAACAGCTGTTCTGCAATCTGCTGATTGGAATTACCCAGTGCAATCAACTTGAGTACTTCAACTTCACGCTGACTGAGCGGGTTTACTTCACTAACGAGTGCCGTGTTTTCAAGACTGACGCCGGCAGCGCCCAGCGTTGATACAAGGTCGGGCTGACGCAGTTGCAACTCGCAAAACGCCTGCTGGAGACCACAGCGATCTACCAGGTTCAAGCCCTTGTGCAAAGACTCTCTGGCCGTAACGCAATCACCGCTCAGCCATGCTACTTCAGCCCCGGCGAACAGCAATTCGACTTCCAGCGCCAGCATGGCCGACCGTTGCGACTGTTCGAGCAGGTGGGCGAGTTGACTCATCGGGTCTTTGGCCTGGTGCAGATATACCTGAGCCAATACCAGCAAGTATTCATTCCGCGCAATCAACATTAATGTTGCCGGTGGGGCCTGTCGCGCCAGCGGAGCACGGTAGTGGCGCAGCACCCGGCTGAGCGCTTCATTGGCCAGTTCGGGGCGACCCTGCTGTAGCCAGAGTTGACTGCTGACTTGCAACAGCGCCCCACGATAAACGGTGTCGGGAATCTGCCGTTGCTGCATCAAGCGCTCGGCATCGCGCAGATGAACAAACGCTTGAGCGTAGTCGCGCTGATTGCCTGCAACCTGCGCCAATCCAAGGAAGCCATAAAGCACCCGTTTGTCATGGTTGCGCAGACAAACTTGCAGCCCTGCTTCGAAATGTTCGGCCGCCAGGGCATCCAGGCCCTGAGACAAACTCAACCGGCCACGATGCAAGGCAATCCGCCCCAGCAAAGGCTCAGCTTTTCGATGCTGGCGGGTGAGCAGGCCATGGATGTTGGCGAGCAAACTTTCGGCACGTTGAGGCGCCCCACGTTGCTCCAGCAATTTCGCGTGATCGAGTTCCAGCAGCCCTTCGAACACCAGCGAGCCTTGTGCTCGCGCCAGGCACAACGCATCGCGGTTAATGGACTGCGCGACATCGAGTTCGCCCCGCAGCAAGGCCTGTTGCGTCAAACCCGACAGGCACATCAAGCGCACGGGCCAGAGGTCAGGACCGAGCACGCTCAGCGCGTCGATAAAGTGCTCGCGTGAGCCCTCCATGTGCCCCTGCAAATGCAGCAGCCAGCCTTGCTGGGCCTGCCAGCGCGCAATCAATTGCCGCTGAAGGAATGCCGACGGCTGAGGTGTGAATCGAGACAGATATTCGATGCAATCAGCCGCTTGGCCGAATCGACCGGCAAACAACAAGGCGGCGGTGATCAGCCCGACCAGTTGCGATGACCCGAGCATCAGTTCTTCGCCCTGTTGTTCATGCAAATGCAACAACAGCACGACCGTCTGTTCCTCGAACAGGTGCTCAAAACTGAAATGCTGCAACAGGCTGACCGCGACCTCGAATTCTTCAGCCAGCAAGGCATGTTCGAAGGCGGCTTTCCAATCGAGTTCGGCCGCAAACCACTGGCAGGCACGACGATGCCATGAGCGCCCCGCCGGCCATTGTTCAGCGCGCATCAACTGCGTGAGCGGTGGGAAAATCTGCAACCAGTCAACGGTGTCCCTCCAGGGCTCGATAAAACATCCCAACTCTTGCAGCGCTTTCAAAAATTGCGCACCTTCACCCGCCCCAAACAGGTGATCGCACAGGCGGGCATTGAATCGCGGAAAATGCGCGAGCACCCGCCAGACTTCCGCCAGCTCCGGGGTCAAGCTGGTGAACAGTTCGTGCTCGAGATAATCGAGTAACGTGTCCGGTCGACTGTGCTGCGGGTCGTTGCGCGACCAGTCGCATTTTTGCAGCAGCGCAACACGCACACCGGCACACCAGCCGCCACTGCGCTGGATGATTTTGCTGGCAGCGGCGCTGGCATCGACCGGTGTCAGGTGACGTAACAGCGAAGCGATTTCCGGTTGATTGAACGCCAGCGTGGCGCGCTCGCATTCGTACAACTCGTCATCGAGCAGCAATCGTGGCCAGTTGCATTGCGGGCGCCGCCGGCCGCCCAGCCACCAGGTCAGCATCGGACTGCTGGCGGCCAGCATGCGGTCCAACAGGTGATCGAGTTCCGGGTTCGGAACGCGACAATAGTCATCGATAAACAGCCAGGTTGGCGCTTGCAATCGAGCCAGCGCACCGAGCACATTTGACTCTTGCGCAGACGCCAGCCCCAATGTCTGCGCCAGACGCTGGCAAAAATCCGCGGGACTCAATGCCACGCCTGACAGCGGCAGCCAACACACCCGACACTGTGGCGGAGCCTGTAGCAAGCAGTCGGTGAGCAGCGCCGTCTTGCCACTGCCGGCGGGCGCGCAGAGTAATTTCACCCGTGCCGCCGAAGCCAGCAAAGGCTCGTTCAATCGATCACGCGACAGGTGATGCGAAGACAGTCGGGGCAGAAATCCAGGACGGTCCAGACACGGGGTCATGGCGGTCATTGCGGCGTGCCTATTTATAATTGTCCGACAACCCTAGCCCTCTGAAGCGCGCTTGTTGAGAAGTATTCAGGGCGCTGATTGGCAGCCATAAAAAAGGCGACCCATGGGTCGCCTTTTGCATTGCCCGTGAATCGAGTCCCTTACCGGACGCCCTCCGCCCGCAGTGCCGATGGTGTGTAATCGGCGGACTTGGCCTCAAAGCCGAACTCAAAACTGTGTTTCTCTTCGTTCTTCATGCCCAGCGCAATGTAGCGACCGGCAATGATGTCGTAGAGCGCTTCGAGCGTGTAGGCCTGAGCCTGGTGATCGTAGTAATACTGGGCGTGACCTTCGGCCACTCTCCACAGTTGGCCGCGACCGTCGTAGTGGTCAGCCAGCGCAACTTGCCAGCTGTCTTCGTCGAGGTACATGTGGCGTTTGGCGTAGATGTGGCGCTCGCTCGGCTTCACTGTGCCGATCACCTCCCAGACGCGGTGCAACTCGTAGCGGGTCAGGTCCTGGTTGATGTGGCCAGCCTTGACGATGTCGTCGTACTTGAGGCTCGGCGAGTCGAGTTTGTAACTGTTGTACGGAATGTACATTTCCTTCTTGCCGACCAGTTTCCAGTCGTAACGATCCGGTGCGCCGGAGAACATGTCGAAGTTATCGGAGGTGCGCAGACCATCGGCGGCGGTGCCCGGCCCGTCGTAGGCCACTTGCGGCGCACGACGCACACGACGTTGGCCGGCGTTGTAGATCCACGCCAGGCGCGGCTCTTTCACCTGATCGAGGGTTTCGTGCACCAGCAGCACGTTACCGGCCAGACGCGCCGGCGCGGTCACCGACTGCTTGAAGAAGGTCAGCACGTTGGCGGCCTTTTCCGGGTCCAGGTCTTTCATCAGTTGCGGAACGGCGATCTCTTCTTCGAAGCGGATCGGCGTGTAGCTGCCGTTGGTCTGCGGCGTCACCTGAGTGATGATGCGGCGCAGGTTGCCGCCGTGATAACGGGTGATGTGGTTCCACAACACTTCCACGCCAGTCTTCGGGATCGGAAACGCGTAGTAGCGGTTTCCGGTGAAATTGGCCAGGCCGTTACCGTCGTTGATGCTGTTCACGTTCAGCGCACTGCGTTTGGCCGATTCGTAGATTTCCGGCGGCACGGCCACGGTACGGTGAGTCGGGTAGACCGGGATCTTGTAGGTTTCCGGGTAGCGCTTGAACATCGCCACCTGGCCTTCGGAGAGTTTGTCCTTGTACTTGTCGACGTTGGCGGGGGTGATCACAAACAGCGGTTTTTCGCTGGCGAACGGGTCAGCCAGGAAGCCTTTACTGTCGACCGCGCCGGCGTTTTTCGGGATACCACCGGTCCATGCCGGGATCGAGCCGTCAGCGTTACCGGCCTTCTCGGCGCCGAGCGGGGTGAGCGTGGTGCCGAGTTTGTTCGCTTCTTCCGGCGATACCGCCGCCATCACGTTGGCAGCCAGCAGGCTCAAGGCCAGGGCGCCGCATTGCAGAATCATCTTGCGCATTGAATTCATCCTTCTCAGCCAGATCAGAAGTTCACGCCGAAGCTCAGTGCCAGGAAGTCACGGTCTTCCAGGGTGTTGTAGTTACCGCCGAAGAAATCGGTGTAACTCAGGCTCGCGGTATAGGTGTTGCGGTAATCGGCATCGACGCCGACGCTGACTGCCTTGGCGCCTTCGTTGAACAGTCCGTTGGGGCCGTAGCCCGCGACGTCATGGGACCAGGACAGGTTGGGTTTGAGGTTGACGCCGGCAAAGACGTCGGCATAGTCGAGAATCGCCCGGGCGCGGTAACCCCAGGAGGTCGAGGTGACGAAGCCGTCGGTATCGCCGCCAAAACCGTACTGGCCGTAGACCGAGTCGCGGCCGTAACGCAGACGGCTACGCGGTTCCAGACCACCGACGTGGACCACCGCCGCTTCGCCCACCAGCGTCAAGCGCTGGGCGCCCAACACCTGATCGAAGAACTGTGTGAGGGTGCTTTGGATCTGCGTGATTTCCTTGCGGCGATAGCCTTTGTTGTCAGCGCCAGGTGTGGTGGCAATCGGTGAGGCGGCGCCACCGGCAATCGGGTTGACCATGGCCAGGGTCAGGTCGTTGGTGTTGACCTGCACCGGAGCATTCGGGCGATAGCTGATCTCGCCGCTCCACGCGGTGCCGGTAGGCAAGGTGGTGGAGAAACTCGCGCCGTAGAGACGAATGTCTTCCGGGTATTCGAGGTAGTACTGGCCACGTCCGAGCATCACGCTTTGCGCCAGCCCCGAACCGCTGCCCGGCGCCAGACGGTTGGCCACACTCACCATGCCCGGCAGGCTGGCCAGTGTTGACAGGCCGGCGGTGGTAGTGCCGACCGTCGGTGTGCGGCTGTGGTAGTTCATGAAGTACAGGCCGTACTCGGTGTCGTCACCGAGCCAGCGCAACGCCGTGCCCCACTGCCCGGAATCCCGCGCATCGCGGTCGCCGCCACGGGGAACGACCACGCCCTCGCGGGTCACCTGGATCGGTTGACCGAAGGCCGCTGCCAAAGGCGCCAACGGGGCAATCGCCGGGCTGCCGACGGTGTAGTTGTTGTTGCAACCGTCCGCCACCACGTCGTTGCCGAAGAAGGTGCCGCAGTTGTCGACGACGGTCTGGTCCCACTCCAGTTGATAGAAACCTTCCACCGAGAGCTGATCGGTCAGGCCCTGGGAGGCGAACAGCATGTTGACCGGAATCAGTCCTTCCTTGATCTCGGCGCCTGGGCGACGGAACGCGGAGACATCTATCGGGTTGATGCTGTTGATCGAGTTGCCGATGAAGGTACTTTCACCCCAACTGACCACCTGCTTGCCCGCGCGCACGGTGCCCGGCAAATCGGCGATGGAATAGTTGTGATAAACGAAGGCATCGAGAAGCTCCGCCCCGGAAGACTTGGCGCCTTCCTTGCGGCCACTGTCACTGATCTGCTTGAACTCGCGGTCTTCGTCCTTGAGCTCGAAGTCGTACCAGTACTTGCCGCGAACGAACACGCCGGTATCGCCATATTTTAGTTCGAGGTCGTGAATGCCCTTGAAGATCTTGGAGAAGGTTTCGCCCTTCTTGAAGTTCAGCCGACCGTCGTCACCGGTCGAAGACTGACCGGTCCCGCCGTTGACAGTGCCCACCAACGACTTATCAGCATCGCGCATGCCCCAACTCGCGCCGACGGACAGCGAGGAGTCAAACGATCCCTCGATTTCGCCAATGTTGAATGAAACAGCCTGCGCCTGGGCACAGCAACCCAAGGCAACCGCAGCGGCCAGCGCTTGCGGCGTGAAGATGGCGCGCATTGTTGTTTTTGTCATGCGTCTTCCCCGGTGAGTGACAGAAGGCCCCACCCTACTGCCGCACGTTGGGAGCGATAAGCGCACCAAGGAGGTATTCGAGGTGTACCTCTTAAGTATGAATGCCTAGATGGAACGCGGGTTTGCGCCGTGTATGGATGGGCTGGATGGAGGGTTATCAGCCAGATGCATGAACGGGGCTGATCGCTAGCGGCTGTCGAAGGTTGCGTTCGACGGCGACGACACGGGAAATGGCGGGACTGTTGCTCAGACTGCAACACTGCATGTCGCGAATCGCTATTTTTCCTTAGGGCTCAACGGCTTATTCTTGCCGGGCTTTCAAGGTGAACCGCCAGAAAGCACGAAGCGATGACGTGTGATCAATCCACCTCATCGCTGACACAATCCAGATGAATCGATGCGTTATCGATTGATCGCCCTGAGTACACTGACGTTGATTTGTAGCTCCTTGATCCAACGTCTTACTTTGGCCGCTGCGTTTGCAGCGGCCTTTTTTATGGGCGATGGTTTTGTAGCGAGGGGAACAAGCGGGGGCATGGCAGGGCTCTGAAAAGCCCTGCGCAACACATCAACGTCAGATCGAATACTTCTGCAAATTCGCCATCATTTCCTTCAGCGCCTCGATGTTGTCCTTCGGATGCGCGGCGCCTTCGAAATCACAAATCTGCTGCCAATGCGCCGCCACATCCTCCGGCGAGAACCCCTCCCGTGGATCAAACCCGGCGCCCAGGCTGCGTTCCCAACGCACTTTGCCCATCCAGCCGCCGCCGACTTCAAACAGCCCGGAAGTCTCCTGGCAGGTTTCGCTGGCCAGATACACCACCAACGGGCTCACCAGTTCCGGCTTGAGTTGCTCGAACACTTGCGGCGGAATCAGGCCTTCGGTCATGCGGGTGCCGCCGGTGGGCGCGATGGCGTTGACCAGGATGTTGTTCTTGCGGCCTTCGATGGCGAGTGTGCGAGTCAGGCCGTAGAGGCCGAGTTTGGCCATGCCGTAGTTGGATTGGCCGAAGTTGCCATAGATGCCCGAAGTCGAGGCGGTGAAGATCACGCGGCCATAGTTTTGCTCGCGCATGTGCGGCCAGGCGGCGCGGGTGACTTTGTAGGCGCCTTCGACGTGGACGCGGTAAACCAGGTCCCAATCGGCGTCGTCCATTTTGTGGAAGGTCTTGTCGCGCAGGATCCCGGCGTTGTTGACCACCACATCGATGCGGCCGAAGGCATCAAGTGCGTGCTGGACGATTTTGTCGCCGTCGGTGACGGAGTCGTGGTTGGCCTCGGCGATGCCACCGGCCTCACGGATCTCAGCTACCACGCGGTCTGCTGCCGAAGCGTTGGCGCCTTCACCTTGCGCCGAACCGCCGAGATCGTTAACCAGCACTCTGGCGCCCTGTTTGGCGAACAACAATGCGTGCGCACGGCCCAAGCCGCCGCCTGCACCGGTGACGATCACGACTTTATCTTCGAAGCGCACAGACTCATTCATGGGGAAAACTCCAGCAGGCCAAGGACAATAAGTCCGAGTGTCAGGCACGGCGCTGCTGGTCACAACGAACAAGGGTGGGGCTGAATGGTGCTCGATAAGGCTGGGGGATAATCAGGAACAGGCCACTTTGAGCGGTGGCGAAACCAGCCGATCACGAAACTCGAGGTAATGCTTGAGCACCAGTGCCGGGGCCTCGGATTGCGGGTAATGACCGATGTCGGGCAACAGGACGGTGTCCGGATTGGGGATCAGTTCCCGATAGCGCTTGACCATGTGCGCACCGGAAATGGGATCGACCTCACCGTCAATGACTCGCAGCGGCACTTCACCACGCTGCATGGCGCCGACCCAGCGCTCGCGCTGGACACGCCGTTCGGGAATGTAGGCGATGAGCTTGTGCATGATCCGTGGGCCGTGATTGCTGTCGATCAAGCTCCAGAAGTCATCCATTTCACTTTCGCTGGGGCAAGTTCTCGGGCCGAATATCTGCCGGAAATTCTTCACCAGTCCGTCGCGGGTAAAGGCTCGTCCGATCATCCAGCCCAAGGGGCTGAGCAAGAGTTTTTGCATCAGCACCGGACGATGGGTTTCAGGAAACAGGCCACCGTTGAGGAACACACAACTGGCGATGTCCACGCGGGTCTCGTAATGCCGCGCCAACAACTCCTGGGCCACGCTGTCACCATAATCATGGGCCAACAGGTGCACCGGCCGTTCGACATTCAAGTGCGCGAGCAAGGCCTGCTGCAGATCGGCCTGCTCCAGCAAGCTGTATTCATGGTTGGCCGGTTTGGCGGAGTCGCCGAAGCCGAGCATGTCGCAGGCAATCACTCGATAGCGCTGCGTCAGCGGCTGCCACAGGTAGTGCCAGTCCCAACTGGCAGTCGGGAAGCCATGAATGAGCAACAGCGGCTCACCCTGCCCCGCCGTCCAGTAACGAATGGTCTGACCACGAAACACAAACGTCTGGCCGCGTTTACGCCAGACACACAGGGGGATCTCGGCGAGTTGCATTAGAGTTTATAACCCGGGTCTTGTTGATCGAGTTTGCGCAGCAGCGCCGGCCAGGCCAGCGCGCCACCCATCCCTTGAGCACTTTTGGTAACACCGGCGATCATCGCCTTGGCGCCCGCCAGAATCTGCGGTTCGATGGCGATCAGTTCAGCGCCGCCGCCCTGCGCCATGACCTGGATATCGCAGGCGCGCTGGAAGGTGAACATCATCAGGAAGGTATCGGCGATGGTGCCACCACAGGTCAGCAGACCGTGGTTATGCAGCATCAGGAAGTTGTTTTGGCCAAGGTCGGCTTGCAGGCGCGCCTTCTCTTCATGGTTCAGCGCAACGCCTTCGTATGCGTGGTACGCCAGGCTGGACAGCACAAACAATGACTGCTGACTGATGGGCAGAATGCCCTGTTTTTGCGCCGATACCGCAACACCCGACGCCGTGTGGGTGTGCAGTACGCAGACCACATCGTGACGCACTTCATGCACGGCGCTGTGAATGGTGTAACCGGCCGGATTGATTTCGTAAGGGCTGTCCATCAGCTTGTTGCCGGCCTGATCGACCTTGACCAGGCTTGAGGCGGTTATCTCGTGAAACATCAACCCGAACGGGTTGATCAGGAAATCTTCGGTGCCCGGCACCTTGGCCGAGATGTGCGTAAAGATCAGATCATCCCAACCATGCGCGGCAACCAGACGGTAGCAGGCAGCCAGGTCGACGCGGGTCTGCCACTCGGCAGCACTGACCTGGTTTTTCACATTGTGGGGTGATTGGACGGGGGCAACATTCACGGCAAGGACCTCCTGTTCTTATTGTTTTACTGTCATTACAGCAGTCTAGTCAGCCCCTGGATTTCGCGTAGTTGCATTGGCAGCCAGCTTGATGGCCTAACGAGTCAGTTCAGGCCGACACCTGGATCCATGTCAAAGGACCGCCGCCAGTAATGGGGCGCAAAACAAATTCAGCAACCCCGTCAGCACCATGACAAGTCCCGCCACCGAACCTTCTTCACCGCCCACTTCATGGGCCCGGCTGACGCCGGCACCGTGCGCGCCAACACCAAACAGCGCGCCCCGTGCCAAGGCGCTGTGCAGCGGCAGCCACTTGAGCAGAATGCCGCCGAGCATCGCCCCGAACACGCCGGTGAACATCACGAACACCGCCGTCAGTTCCGGAACCCCGCCGAGTTGATGAGCCAGGGGCATGGCAAACGGCGTGGTGATTGAGCGTGGCACCAGTGACAGGGTCACTGAACTGTCCAGCGCCAGCGCCTTGGCCAGACCGAACGAGGTGCCGATGGACGCCGCACTGCCCGCCAGCATGCCAAGCAGCAACGCCGACCAATGCCGCATCAGCATCTGCCGCTGTTGCCAGATCGGCACGGCAAACGCGACAGTCACCGGGCCCAGAATCCACATCAGCCAATGGGTGTCGCTCGAATATTCGGCATACGCGGTGTGCAGCGGCACCGCGAGCGCCAACAGCAGTGCAGGCACCAGAATCAGCGGCGACAACAGATATCGACCGGTGCGCCGATAGATCCACCGGCTGAACACATAGGCCAGCAGCGTGAAGGCCAGCCAGAACATCGGCATCAGCTCAAGCTTCATGGGGCCTCCTCAACCGCACCACCGCTTCCACGGTAAACGCCGTCACGAGCATCACCACCAGCGTACTCATGCCGATCACCAGCAAAATCCGCCAGCCGTCATCGCGCATCAGGCCGCCATAATCGAGCAGGCTCATCAGCGCCGGAATAAAGAACAACAGCATCTCGGCCATCAATAAACCTGCGCCCGTTTGCAACGTCGCCGGCTTGACCCAGCCGATGGCGAAGGCCAGCAGCAGCAATGCCATGCCAATGACGCCACCCGGGATAGGCCAGGCAAACCATGCGCCGATTTCGCAGCCAAGCAGATAAATGCCGAGCAGCACGGCCAGTTCAGTCACCAGTCGGGCCAGTTTTTTCAGGGTGGGTGCATGCATGATGTCGTTCCTCGCAAGGGCTCATTTTACGGAGCACGCTTCCATCACCGAAACGAATTGTTAGACTCGACACCATTCCAATCTGGAATCAGGCCCATGGAATTCAAACAGCTGCGCAGCTTCGTCGAAGTGATGCACCAAGGGGGGTTCACTCAAGCCGCCAAAACCCTGCACCTCAGCCAATCGGCGGTGAGCAAGCAAGTCGCGCAACTGGAACAGAGCCTGGGCACCCCGCTGCTCGAACGCCTGGGCTCGCAGTTGCGCCTGACCGCCGCTGGCAGCGTGGTCC
This sequence comes from Pseudomonas sp. IT-P294, assembly GCF_949767865.1. NCBI lineage: Bacteria > Pseudomonadati > Pseudomonadota > Gammaproteobacteria > Pseudomonadales > Pseudomonadaceae > Pseudomonas > Pseudomonas sp. IT-P294. The sequence goes on from NZ_CATKQW010000059.1 coordinate 37,810, forward strand.
TGCAACGGGCCGAAGGCATGCTTCGGCTGCGCAACGAATTGCTCAGCGAGCTGGATGATTTAAGCCAACTGGCGCGTGGAGAACTACGTCTGGGCCTTCCGCTACTGGGCAGCGACGCACTGTTCGCCGAGTTGTTTGCCGAGTACCGGCGCCGCTACCCGAACATCAGCATTCAGTTGCTTGAGGGCGGCAGCCTGAACATCGAACAGGCGGTATTGAGCGGTGAGCTGGAGCTGGGCGGCAGTCTTTTGCCGAAGGACCCGCAGTTTGCCTTTCAGCCCTTCTGCGATGAACCGCTGGATGCATTGCTACCGGCCGATCATCCGCTGGCGACAAAGACTGTGATTGGATTGGAGGAACTGGCCGACACGCCGTTTCTGCTGTATCAGCGCAGCTTCGTGCTCAACGACCGATTGCTCCAGGCCTGCCATCAACTGGGATTTACGCCCAAGGAAGGCGGGCGCAGCGGTCAGGCGGATTTTCTGGCGGCGTTGGTGGCCGCAGGTCAAGGCGTGGTGTTGTTGCCCAGCGTGGTGGCGCGCGGGCTGGTGCGGCCAGGCGTGGTGCGCCTGACCTTGAAAGCCCCGAGCTATCTGCGCTGGGACATCGCCTTTATCTGGCGCCAGGGTGCGTACCTGTCCAAAGCCGCGCAAGCCTGGCTCGCCCTGTTGCGCGAGCGGCCGGTCAGTCCCGCAGCGCGTTAACGAACTCAGCCAGCCAAGGTTCGGCATCGGTTTCCGGGGTGACGCTTTCGCTGGCGTCCAGACGCAGCATCGGCAGCACTTCGCGCACGCCAAGCTCACTGAACAATTCGCGCATCTGCTCGCCGCCACCGCAAAAGGTATCGCCATAACTCGCATCGCCCAGGCCGATGACTGCACCGGGCAAACCGCGCCAGGCGGCAGGCAACTGGTCACGAATCATCGAGTACAACGGTTGCAGGTTGTCCGGCAATTCGCCCATGCCGGTGGTCGAGGTCACCGCCAAAAACGCTTGCGGGCCGAAAGCCTGGACATCGGCGAGCGTCGCGCGCGGGTTGTGCCAGGTCTCGAAACCCGCGGCATTCAAAATAGTCGCGGCGTGGCGGGCAACCTCTTCAGCCGTGCCGTACACCGAGCCGGAAATGATGGCAACTTTCATCAATCGATCCTGAAGCAGAGTAAAAACACAGATATTAACAGCACAGGCTCATTTGATCTTTTAGAATGCAAATCCATATCAATACGGAAAGGACTCTCCGATGATCAATGCTCAACTGCTGCAAATGGTGATCAACGCTTCCAATGACGGCATCGTGATTGCCGAAAAAGAAGGCGACCAGGACACCATCCTGATTTACGTGAACCCTGCGTTCGAACGCCTCACGGGTTACACGAGCGAAGAAATCCTCTACCAGGATTGCCGCTTCCTGCAGTCGGGTGACCGGGATCAGGATGGCCTGGTAACGATTCGCGAGGCGCTGAGCAGTGGCGGATCCTGCCGGGTGATTCTGAGAAACTACCGCAAGGACGGCACGCCGTTCTGGAACGAACTGTCCCTTTCTACAATGAAAAATCCGAGCGACGGACAGACTTACTTTGTAGGCGTGCAGAAAGATGTCACCGCTCAGGTCAAGGCACAGCAGCGGGTAACGCAGTTGGAAGCGCAAGTGGCGCAGTTGCAGGCCGAACTTGCCGCGCTAAAAGCGACGAACGGTAAAAACAAAACGACGAATTAATTGTCATTAACTACAATCACCGATGAATTTGTATCTTTTTCTTTCGAGCAAGCCATGCAGCGCGACGCACTCCTGACCCAGGATGAGCTGGATTTTATCCAGACCATGCAACACAACCCGCAGCTCAATGTGCGGGATGCGACGTCGAGTCTGCTCGTTAACGGTGGTTCGCAAATCCGTGATTTGCTCACGCGCCTGGCGGCACATGAGCAGGTCACCATCCAGGCCAATTTCGAAAACCAGCAAATGACGTTTCCGCTGCACCTGGTGGAAGACGAGTTTCATGCGCTGCATTTACGCCTGGGGGTGCCGAGTATTTATGAGGACGGGCCGATGGTCCGACCTTGGCGCCTCTCACTCGAAGAGCCTGTAGCGCTTGAGAATGCCAAGGGCCAGCCCGGAACGATGTGGGTACACGAAATATCGTTCAAAGGGGTATTGCTGGAGGTCCGTAACAAGACCAAACCGCCCAAGCACTTTGCATTGTGGTTCAGCCCTTCAGGCTATGAGCGCATTGCGTTGCGCGGCACCTTCGAGCGTGAAACCGAGCAAGGGTTTTACGCCTACGAACTAAGCCAGACCGACAAGGACGAGACCGAGCGCCTGCGCCAGTACATCCTTCAACAGCATCGTCTGACACACCCTGCGCTGCACATCTGAAACTCAGGTATCCAGGTTTCCTGCCAGGAACTGCTTCATACGCTGGCGCATCACCGTCCCCTCATTACCCAGACATCCGATCGACGACCCGGCCAGGCTTTCCTGTGCCAGGTCCGACGCATCGCCAGCCAGCAATAGTTGACAGTCCAGACTGATAGCCAGTCGGTTCAAACGCCGAGGCAATTCGGCTGCCGGCGCATGATTGGACACCAGCACCAGTGCCTTGGGCTTGATCCGCTGACAAACCAGGGCCAACTCGTCGAATGGCTGGCCGATAGCCAATAACTGAATCGCCGAATCGACACTGCACAGGTACAAGGCCGTGATCAGCACTTCCAGCTCACGGGCTTGATCGGCCAAGGCACAAACAATGATCTGTCGCGGTTGCATGACACGCACCAGCAGCAATCGTTGCAACACTCTGGAGCGCAGAAAACCGTCGAGAAAAAGCCATTCACTGGCTTGCCCGAACGTCTCATGGCGCTGAAGCAAATGCTTCCAGACCACCAGCAAAACGTCCTGAAACACGACCGTCAGGGGATAGCTGGAAAAAATCTGCCCATAGACGTGCTCCAGTTGCACCTCGTCAAAGGCTGTGACCGCTGCCTGGACTTGTTGCTGCCACTGGATGTAGTCGGTCTGAACGAGATCGTTGGGGATAAGGTGCGACAACACCTGAAGAGGCTCGCTCTTGGCCAGTATCTTGCCCACCTTGCTGACGGCGACGCCGCGATCGATCCAGCCGAGGATGCTGCGGACTTTCTCGATATCGGCCATCGAGTACAGCCGATGCCCGCTTTCGGTGCGCGTGGGCTGGATCAACCCGTACCGTCGCTCCCAAGCGCGCAACGTGACCGGGTTTATCCCCGTCAGGCGCGCGACCTCACGAATAGGAAAGAGATCCTCCCGCTGAAGGGAATGATCCGCCTGTGAGGCAGAGCCAACGTCAGTCAGTACAGGCATTGATAGTCGACGTCCGCGTTTAAATTGGATCCCATTCTAACTCTCCTGCCCTGTCACTATTCAACTCATTAATAAACGAAGAATCTCATTGGTGTCATCCAGGCAATCAGGAATAATCCTTGCTTGTCTCAAGACGCAGCCCACCACCCCGGTGTTGCGCCTGGCGAAACTCCTATCCGGAGGGCCGCGATCGTTATACGGAGATACACAATGTCTACTTCCCCCGTCACCTTGATGGTTGCACGCCGCGTCGCCGATGGACGTTATCAAGACCTTATGGTCTGGTTGCGCGAAGGCGAACAACTGGCGACTGACTTTCCCGGTTACCTCGGCTCTGGCGTGCTCGCTCCGCCACCCGACGATAACGAATTCCAGATCATTTTCCGCTTTGCCGACGAGCACACCCTGCACGCCTGGGAGCATTCTGCTTCGCGCACGGCATGGCTGGCACGTGGCAGCGATTTGTTTGCACACCCTAAAGAGCATCGCGTCAGCGGAATCGAAGGCTGGTTCGGCGCAGCCGGCCAACGTCCGCCCCGGTGGAAACAAGCGGTCGCGATCTGGCTGGCATTCTTCCCGGTGTCATTGCTGTTCAACTTTTTGTTGGGGCCATTGCTTGGCGAACTGAGCCTGCTGCCTCGGGTACTCATCAGCACCTTGTGCCTGACGCCCCTGATGGTCTACTTCTTCATTCCGCTGTCGACCCGACTGCTGGCCAACTGGCTGAACAGCACCCCGGCACGTCCACTGCCCGCCAAGCTGCCCGCCACTCAAAACCCCTGACCGCGCGCTCCTGCAACGGCACGTAGGTGTACAACTCCCGTCGCTGGTATAGTTTTGCTCTCACCGCGACGCGAGCCGTTCATGAACTCTTCCGCAGCTCCGATCCTCATCACCGGTGCCGGCCAGCGTGTCGGCCTGCACTGCGCACAGCGACTGCTCGAAGATGGCCATCCGGTGATCTTCAGCTACCGCAGCGAACGCCCCGGCGTGCAGGCATTACGCGACCTGGGCGCGATCGCGGTGTTTGCCGACTTCTCCAGCACCGCGGGAATCCTTGCGTTCATCAGCGAACTGAAAACCCACACCGACGTCCTTCGCGCAATCGTCCATAACGCTTCCGAATGGCTGGCCGAAACCCCGGAAACCGATGCAGAAGCATTCACCCGCATGTTCAGCGTACACATGCTGGCGCCGTACCTGATCAATCTGCACTGTGCCGACTTGCTTCAACGCTCAAACCTGGCCGACATCGTGCACATCAGCGATGACGTAACCCGCAAGGGCAGCAGCAAACATATTGGCTATTGCGCCAGCAAAGCCGGGCTCGACAGCCTCACCTTGTCCTTCGCCGCGAAATACGCGCCGACAATCAAGGTCAACGGCATTGCGCCGGCCCTGCTAATGTTCAATCCCGACGATGACGCGGCGTACCGCGCCAAGGCGCTGGCCAAGTCCGCGCTGGGCATCGAGCCCGGCAGCGACGTGATCTACCAGAGCCTGCGATATTTGCTCGACAACCCTTATGTCACCGGCACGACCCTGACCGTCAACGGCGGACGGCACATCAAATAAGCGGCCCCGCGAGGATGTTCCATGACGTTATCCCTGCACCAGAACGCTCTGTCCCAGAGCTATCGCGAGATTCTCATCGGCCTCGGTGAAAACCCCGACCGCGAAGGACTGCAAGACACCCCGGCTCGCGCAGCCAAGGCCATGCAGTACCTCTGCCATGGCTATGAGCAAAGTGTCGAAGAGATCGTCAACGGCGCGCTGTTCGCGTCCGACAACGATGAAATGATCATCGTCGACAACATCGAGCTGTACTCGCTCTGCGAACATCACATGCTGCCCTTCATCGGCAAGGCGCATGTGGCTTATATTCCAACCGGCAAGGTGCTGGGCCTGTCGAAGATTGCGCGACTGGTGGACATGTTCGCCCGTCGCCTGCAAATCCAGGAAAACCTCACCCGGCAAATCGCTGACGCGGTGCAGCAAGTGACCGACGCGGCTGGCGTCGCGGTGGTCATCGAAGCCAAGCATATGTGCATGATGATGCGCGGCGTCGAGAAGCAGAATTCGACCATGAACACCTCAGTGATGCTCGGCGCCTTCCGCGAGTCGAGCAATACCCGCCAGGAGTTCCTGCAATTGATTGGACGGAGCAAGTAGCAATGCCACAACTTCAACCAGGTATGGCACGTATCCGGGTCAAGGACCTGTGCCTGCGGACCTTCATCGGCATCAACGAAGACGAAATCCTCAACAAGCAGGATGTGCTGATCAACCTGACCATTCTGTACGCCGCTCAGGACGCGGTGCGTGACAACGACATCGATCACGCGCTCAATTACCGGACCATCACCAAGGCGATCATCGCCCATGTGGAGGGTAATCGCTTCGCGTTGCTCGAACGCCTGACCCAGGAAATCCTCGACCTGGTCATGGCCAACGAGTCGGTGCTGTATGCCGAGGTGGAAGTCGACAAGCCGCACGCCTTGCGATTCGCCGAATCGGTGTCGATCACGCTGGCGGCGAGCCGCTGACCACGTCTGGCGCAATGTCCGTCAGACTTTTATCATCCGCGCCACGATTGGAATGCACAGAGCCCGCCATGAACGACCAACAACGCCTGGAACTTGAAGCCGCCGCCTTTCGCCGGCTGGTCGCCCATCTGGACAGCCGCAAGGATGTACAGAACATCGACCTGATGAACCTTTCCGGTTTTTGCCGCAACTGCCTTTCCAAGTGGTACAAGGCGGCAGCCGACGAACGCCAGATCGAGGTCAGCCTCGATGACGCCCGCGAAGTTGTTTACGGCATGCCGTACGCCGAGTGGAAAGCCAAATACCAGCAAGAAGCCAGCGCCGAACAACAAGCGGCGTTTGCCAAAGGAAAACCCAATGAGTGATTTGAACACCCTGCGCGCCAGCCTCAAGAGCGGCGAACACGCTTTCGCCGACACTCTGGCGTTCATCGCCGCCGGCTACGATTACCAGCAACAGGCATTCAACAACGGCGGCGTGGAAAACGCTGCCGGGCAGAACGAAGGTTCGTGCAAGACCCTGGGCCTGGCACTGCTGGAAGGCTTGAGCGATGAAGAAGCGCTGTTGGCGTTTGGCGAGCATTACCGTTCGGTAGTGGCCACGCCTGAAGGCAGCGACCACGGCAATATCCGTGCGTTGATTGCCCATGGATTGGCCGGTGTGAAGTTCTCGCAGCAACCACTGACTCGCCGCTGACTTAAAATCAAAAGATCGCAGCCTCGTTGCACTCGAGGCTGCGTTTTTTTTGATCGTCCACCGTACATCCCGACTTTTAATATTGACCCGGCGACTTTATTTCGTTTGCCGGGCAGCACTGCTCGCGGCTTAGATAAAAAGAAGCATCCCTTCTTCTGAGTCAGGTATCCATGAGCAGCGAAACCATCAGCCAGTCGATCAACGTCGTTCACCCCGTTACGCTCAGCCACGGCAAAAACGCCGAAGTCTGGGACACCGATGGCAAACGCTACATCGATTTTGTCGGCGGCATCGGCGTACTCAACCTCGGCCATTGCCACCCGCGTATCGTCGAGGCCATTCGCGAACAAGCCACGCGCCTGACCCACTACGCGTTCAACGCCGCCCCGCATGTGCCCTACCTCGAATTGATGGATCGTCTGACGGCGTTCATTCCTGTGGACTACGCTGTCAGTGGCATGCTCACCAACAGCGGCGCAGAAGCAGCGGAGAACGCTCTGAAGATCGTCCGCGGCGCGACCGGTCGCACCGCCGTCATTGCCTTTGACGGCGCCTTCCATGGCCGCACGCTCGCCACCCTCAACCTCAACGGCAAGGTCGCGCCATACAAACAGAAAGTCGGCGTGCTGCCAGGTCCGGTGTATCACCTGCCCTTCCCGAGCAAGGACAACGGCGTGAGCTGTGCCGAAACGTTGAAGGCCATGGATCGATTGTTCAGCGTCGAAATCGATGTCGAAGATGTGGCCTGCTTCATCGTCGAACCAGTGCAGGGCGAAGCGGGCTTCCTGGCAATGGACGTGGAATTCGCGCAAGCGCTGCGCACGTTCTGCGATGAAAAGAACATTCTGCTAATCGCTGATGAAATCCAGTCCGGCTTCGGTCGCACCGGTGAACGTTTTGCGTTTTCGCGATTGGGCATCGAGCCGGACCTGATCCTGCTGGGCAAAAGCATCGCCGGTGGCGTTCCACTGGGTGCCGTGGTCGGGCGCAAGGCGCTGCTCGACACCTTGCCCAAAGGCGGACTCGGCGGCACCTATTCGGGCAATCCCATCGCTTGCGCCGCCGGGTTGGCAACGCTGGATGAAATGACGGATGCCAACCTCCAAGCGTGGGGCACGCAGCAGGAAGAAGCGATTGTCAGCCGCTACGAAGCCTGGCGTGCCAGCAAGCTGTCGCCGTACCTGGGCCGCTTGACCGGCGTCGGTGCGATGCGCGGTATCGAGCTGATCAACACCGACGGCAAACCGGCATCGGCGCAGCTCACACAATTGCTGGCGTCGGCGCGCGATGCCGGTCTGCTGCTGATGCCGAGCGGCAAATCGCGGCACATCATTCGCCTGTTGGCGCCGTTGACCACCGAGGCGGCCGTGCTGGAGGAAGGGCTGGATATCCTTGAGGCCTGCCTGGCAAAACTGTCCTGAACAACGCGATTTCCGGGACTGACGTAGCGAATTATGTTCGCTTGTTGTCCCGGAATCGGCGCCGCAATACTGACCAAAGACCTGAACCCGAACGGTAACAACGCACTTCGCCTGACCGTTCGGATTAGCCAAAGACCCCTTTAACAAGCGAGAACATCACCACCTACAAGCTGAGGCAGACATGTATCACGACAATATAATTTATAAGAAAAAGTCCAACGATCCTCAATTCCTGCTCGGCGTAGCCGTGGTGCTGTTTCTCGGCTCCTACCTGATGAACCTGGGCAACAGCGCCCTTAGCCATTTTCTGCAACCGCTGCTGGGCAATGCCCCGGACAGTCTGACCGCACGCAACGTCGCCATCGGGCTAGGCATCGCAGTACTGGGCACACTGAATTTCCACGTCCTCGGACGCCTTAAGTTCAAAGTACAGACGACGGTGGTGTGGATCGAACTGCTGATCCTGTTCCTGGCCTTCTTCGACACCTTCAACCTCTCCTACAGTTTCATCCTCGACAAGATCGGCTTCCTGATCATTCAGGGTGCCGCGACCACGCTCTACATTTCCGCCATCGCGATTGTGCTGGCCTTCGTGCTGGCGCTGATCGGCGCGGTGGCCAAGCTGTCGAACAACGGCCTGGCCAATGCCCTCGCCTCGTTCTACACCTCGTTCTTTCGCGGTGTTCCGTTACTGATCCAGATCTACCTGATCTATCTCGGTCTGCCGCAACTGGGCTACGTGGTCGACGCGGTGCCTGCCGGCATCCTCGCGCTGTCCCTGTGCTACGGCGCCTACATGACCGAGATTTTCCGTGCCGGTATCCAGAGCATTCCGGTCGGCCAGTGGGAAGCCTCTCGGGCGTTGAACATCAGCCCGTTCAAGACCCTGAGCCGGGTCATCATGCCGCAGGCCTTGCGCGTGATCATTCCACCCACCGGCAACCAGTTCATCGCCATGCTCAAGGACAGCTCGCTGGTGTCGGTCATCGGTGTCTGGGAGCTGATGTACCTGGCCAAGACCCAGGGCCGCGCGGACTTTCGTCACCTGGAAATGCTGATCACCGCCGCGATGATTTACTGGGCCCTGTCATTCATTCTGGAGCGGGTTCAGGCGCGAATCGAAAAACGGGTGAACCGATCCGTGGCAAGGGGTTGATGCGTGATGACTCGAACCAATACCGCTGAACAACTCGACCTGGCGCCTGTTGCTCAGGTCAGCCCTTCTATGATTTCCATCACCGGCCTGAACAAGTGGTACGGCAACTTTCACGCCCTGCGCGACGTCGACCTCAACGTCGCTACCGGTGAAATCCTGGTGGTGTGCGGGCCGTCGGGCTCGGGCAAATCGACGATGATTCGCTGCATCAACCACCTGGAGAGTTTCCAGAAAGGCCACATACAGGTCAACGGCATCACCCTCACCAGCGAAGCAGAAAGCGTCAGCGCCGTGCGCGGCGAAATCGGCATGGTGTTCCAGAGCTTCAACCTGTTCCCGCACTTGAGTGTGATGGACAACCTGACCTTGGCCCCGCAACTGGTGCAAGGCGTGTCCGCTGTCGAGGCGAAAAAACGCGCGCAGGTCTATCTGGAACGCGTTCGGATTGCCGAGCACGCCCACAAATATCCGTCGCAACTGTCCGGCGGCCAGCAGCAGCGCGTGGCGATTGCCCGGGCGCTATGCATGAACCCAAAAGTGATGCTGTTCGATGAGCCAACCTCCGCACTGGACCCGGAGATGGTCCACGAAGTGCTGGACGTGATGGGCGAACTGGCCACCGACGGCATGACCATGATTTGCGTGACCCACGAGATGGGTTTTGCCAGCAAGGTCGCCGACCGAGTGCTGTTCATGGACCAGGGGCAAGTGATCGAACAAGCCACCCCGGCCGAGTTTTTCAACAACCCGCAGACTGAACGCGCACAGAAATTCCTGTCGCAGATCATCGGTCACTGAGAAGCGCTTTACCCCGTATAACAATAACGAGAAGTGGAGATGGACATGCTCAGTAAAAAACCCGCAATCACCCTCGCAGCTGCCCTGTCACTGTTGTTCGTCGGCGCCGCGAACGCCGGAGCCGTTCTGGACAAGATCGAAAGCAGCAAGACGTTGACCGTCGCCACCTCGGCGACCTGGCCTCCGCAGGGGTTCATCAACGACAAGAATGAAATCGACGGTTTTGATATCGACGTGTCCAAGGAGATCGCCAAGCGTCTCGGCGTCGAAGCCAAGTTCATCACACCCGATTGGGATGTGATTACCGCAGGCAAGTGGAACGGTCGCTGGGACGTGTCGGTCGGCTCAATGACCGCGACGAAAAGTCGTGCGCGGATTCTCGATTTCCCCGGGACTTATTACTACGTGCCCTATGTGTTTGCGGTGCACAACAAATCCACGGTCAACGATCACAAAGCACTGAATGGCAAAACCATCGGTGTCGAAGGTGGCACTACGTCCGAGGATTACTTCAGTCAGGCACTGGCCATCGAAACCACTGACGTGCCCCCTGTCGTTTACGACGTAAAAACCGAAAAAATGAAGACCTACGCTGGCTCTGTCGGACCGCTGGACGATCTGCGTCTGGGCGACGGAACCCGACTGGACGCCATCCTCACCCAACGCAGCACGCTGGATGCGGCCGTCAAGAAAGGCTACCCGCTGCGGGCCGTCGACAACGCCGTGGTGTTCTATGAGCCACTGGCTGTTGCCACCGACAAGGGTGACCCACAGTTGAACGCCAAATTGAGTGAAATCATCGGCCAGATGCACAAGGACGGCACGCTGACCAAGCTCTCGGACAAGTGGTACGGCGTCGACTACTCGACTATCAAGTAAACGCCGCCCTCCTCTGTGGGAGTGAGCCTGCTCGCTCCCACAATGACAATTTCTCAAGGATCGACCATGTCCTTCCCCAACACCTGGTATTCCCAAACCTCGCTGCCCCGCGCGACAAGGTCCGAGTTGAGCACGGACAAAACCTGTGACGTGTGCATCATCGGTGCCGGCATCGCCGGCCTCACCGCGGCCCTGGAACTGACCCGGCGCGGCAAACGCGTGATCATTCTCGAAGCCCACCAGGTGGCCTGGGGCGCGTCAGGTCGCAATGGCGGCGTGGTCTCTCCGGGCTGGGCCGAAGGGTCTGGAGCGATCCGCAAGAAACTGGGGTTGGAGCACGCCAAAGCGTTGTTTCAGATGTCGGTCGAAGGTGTGGAGATTGTTCGCCGCAACATCACCGAATTATCCTTGAGCGGCTGCGCGCCGTCTGCCGGCACGATCCGGGTCAAGCGCTATGACGACAGCGCGGGTGTGAAAAACCATATCGATACCATGCGCCGTGACTTCGGCTACGAACTCAACTTCCTAGAAACCGCTCAGGTGCGGGAACGGGCGCACACACTGCGCTATTTCCAGGGTGTCGAAGACCCGAACGCGCTGCACTTTCATCCGTTGAATTACTGCCTGGGCCTGACGCTTGCGATTGAAAAGGCCGGAGGGCGTATTTTCGAACACTCAAAAATGCTCGCCTGGCGTCGTGAAGGGGCCTACAAAATCGTCCAGACCGCCCACGGCAGCGTGCGCTGTCAGGACCTGGTGTTCTGCGCTGGCGGCTACGGCGGCCCGGAACTGCAAAAACTCAGCCGCGCTTACCTGCCGATCGCCACTTACGTGGTGTTGACCGAGCACCTGGGCGATTCGATTAAAAACGTGCTCGATTGCGCGGCGGCATTCTCCGATGACCGTCGCGCGTCGGATTATTACCGCATTGTCGAAGGTGATCGCCTGCTGTGGGGCGGACGCATCACCACCCGTAATGAACAGAATGAAAAAGCCCTGGCGGCGATGCTGAAGGCGGACATGGTCTCGGTTTATCCGCAACTGGCCGCGGTCAACATCGAACTGGCCTGGTCGGGCCTGATGGGTTATTCCACCAACAAAATGCCCAACCTGGGGCTGCTGGAACCTGGCGTATGGGCCTGCACCTCGTTCGGCGGTCATGGGCTGAACACCGGCTCGATTGGCGGCCGGGTGATCGCTGAAGCAGTGTGCGGGGAAAGCGTGCGGCATGAGTTGTTCAAGCCGTACTTGCTGGACTGGAACGGCGGGCCGTTCGGGCGGGTTGCGGCCAATGCGATCTATCAATCGTTGAAGGTCATGGACTTCGTGCAAGAGCGGTTTCGCGGTTGATCGCAATTTCCGCAAACCCTGTTAACCCTGTGGGAGCTAGCCTGCTAGCTCCCACAAGGGTTTATGTTGACCGCTATTTCTGTGGGCACAAAAAAACCGGCCGAAGCCGGTTTTTTCATTTCAACGATTTCAGAACTTGACGTTCTGCAGATCGTCCAGGTAACGCTCGGCGTCCAGTGCCGCCATGCAACCGGCGCCAGCCGAGGTGATGGCCTGACGGTAAACGTGGTCAGCCACGTCACCGGCGGCGAATATGCCTTCGAGGTTGGTTGCAGTGGCGTTGCCGTCACGGCCGCCCTGCACCACCAGATAGCCGTCTTTCAACGTCAGCTGACCTTCGAACAACGAGGTGTTCGGGGTGTGGCCGATGGCGATGAACACGCCGTCGACTTTCAGCTCGTCGAAGCTGCCGTCGTTGTTCTTCAGGCGGGCACCGGTCACGCCCATGTTGTCGCCCAGCACTTCGTCCAGGTTGGAGTTCAGCTTGAGGATGATCTTGCCTTCGGCCACTCGTGCGTTCAGCTTGTCGATCAGAATCTTCTCGGCGCGGAAGGTTTCGCGGCGGTGGATCAGGGTCACGGTGCTGGCGATGTTGGCCAGGTACAGGGCCTCTTCGACAGCGGTGTTGCCGCCACCGACCACAGCCACTGGCTTGTTGCGGTAGAAGAAACCGTCGCACGTTGCGCAGGCCGAAACGCCTTTGCCCATGAACGCTTCTTCCGACGGCAGGCCCAGGTAACGGGCACTGGCGCCGGTCGCGATGATCAGCGCGTCGCAGGTATACGTCGCGCTGTCGCCGATCAGGGTGTACGGCTTGGAGGCGAAGTCCACGGCATTGATGTGATCGAACACGATCTCGGTTTCAAAGCGCTCGGCGTGCTCTTTCATGCGTTCCATCAGCGCCGGGCCGGTCAGGCCGTGGACATCGCCCGGCCAGTTGTCGACTTCAGTGGTGGTGGTCAGTTGACCGCCGGCTTGCATGCCAGTGATCAGCAATGGCTTGAGGTTGGCACGGGCGGCATAGACCGCGGCGCTGTAACCGGCAGGGCCGGAACCGAGAATAATCACTCGCGAATGACGGACTTCAGACATGACCTGCTCCTGTTGACCGGCCCGAAACACCTGGCGCGGAACGCCGGGTTGCCGGCGGGAATAAAAAAGGACCGTTGAAAGCACTTGGGGAAGGCTTGAACTCGACAGTCCTGTAAAAAGAATGGGTGCAGCGTATCGAGGGGGCGAAGATTAAGGAAATACGGTTTAACAATCCAGCTCATAGGCGGTCTCTATCCGGTCACGATGGATTTATAGGCGCCTTTGTTACAGTTAATGTCGATGTCGCTGCCGCGCTTTCGCCCGTCAGGCAAAGCCGGTAAGGTCGGCGCGTTTACCCTTTGCTCGGAGCCCGTTATGCCCCCCCCCGTTCTGTCCGGCCCGCAATACCTGCGCGAAGGCCTCAAGCTGGTCCTGAGCCCCAGCCTGCGTTTGTTCGTCTTGTTGCCGCTGGCAATCAACCTGGTGCTGTTCGTCGGATTAATCTATCTGGCTGGCCACCAATTCAGCCTGTGGGTCGATACGCTGATGCCGTCCCTGCCTGACTGGCTGAGTTTTCTCAGCTATATCCTCTGGCCGATTTTTGTCGTGCTGGTGGTGCTGATGGTGTTCTTTACCTTCACGATGCTCGCAAACGTCATCGCCGCGCCGTTCAACGGCTTCCTGGCGGAAAAAGTCGAAGTGGTGGTGCGCGGCACCGACGACTTCCCGACCTTCAGCTGGGGCGAACTGATTGCCATGATCCCCCGCACCCTGTCCCGGGAAATGCGCAAGCTCGGCTATTTCCTGCCACGAGCGATCGGGCTGTTCATCCTCTCCTTCATCCCCGTGGTGAACATCATCGCCGCGCCGCTGTGGCTGCTGTTCGGGGTATGGATGATGGCGATCCAGTACATCGACTACCCGGCGGACAACCACAAACTGGGCTGGAACGAGATGCTCGCCTGGCTGCGGCAGAAACGCTGGCAGAGCATGAGTTTTGGCGGGATTGTCTATCTGGTGCTGCTGATCCCTGTCGTGAACATCCTGATGATGCCGGCAGCTGTGGCCGGAGCGACCCTGTTCTGGGTACGTGAGCGTGGTGCTGACGCGCTGGAAAAAAGCGCCGCCTGAACATCTCCAGCTTTAGCCGTTTTGTATAACCGGCCATTGCTGACAGTAGCCAATATCAGGAATGACATCTCCAATAGATGATGAGGTCCACCTGCATGAATTCTCATGCGTTCAAGGAAGAGACGTGACCTCATTTCATGGAGATTTTGTTCAATGTTAATACCCGCCAGCCCACCGCTCTCATCTGCCGCGAAGGCAATCCCCCCGACTGCAAACACACTCAGCGAACGCTTTGCCTGGACCGGCCTGAGTCCGGCGGTGCGACATGCCCAGCCTGTTGCCGGCGCGGCCTGCACCCTCAACGAAAGCACGCGTATTCTCATCGACGATGAGCGCATTCGCCCGTTGGCAACACGGTTGGCATTCGGGCTTGCCGTTGCTGCCGGTCTCAGCAAATCACCCGTCGTAATGCTCGCGTCAGGCAGTCCGCAACAGAGTCGTGGTGATGTCGTGTTGAATCTGTCTGCGCCAGATACTGCGCAAGTGCCAATACCCGCCAAAGGTCTGAACGAGGCCTACCGCATCGACATTACCGACGCCATTCGCGTCACCGCAAAAACCCTGGAAGCCATGGCCCGGGCGCTGACGACCTTGCATAAAGCGGTACGTGTTTGCGCCACACTTGCCCCCGGCGTGGTCATTGATGCCCCCACTTATGCCGAGCGCTCTGTTCTGCTTGATGTCGGGCGCAAGTATTACAGCCCTGAATGGATCAAAAACCTGCTGCGCGAGATGGCGTGGAACCAGCTCAACACGCTGTATCTTCACCTCACCGACAATGAGGGGGTGCGGATTGTCTTCCCGTCTCATCCAGGCCTTTCCAGTGCGGATGCCTGGAGCGCAGAGGAGCTCAAAGAGATACTCGACACCGCCGCCTCGTACCACATCAACGTCATTCCCGGGATTGAATCGCCTGGGCATATGAAATTCATCTTGCGCAACAAGCCCGAATTTCAACTGCACCTGAGCGATGGCAGCGTTGTGCCCAAAGCGCTGGATTTCAGCATTCCGGCCGCACGCCACTTCGTCAAAGAACTCCTCAAGGATGTGTTCGACATGTTTCCAGACAGCACCCATGTCAATCTGGAAGCCGACGAGTATTTCCTCTCTCCGATCACCTCCTACAACACACCACAACTGGCTGAATACGCACGGCAGGCCTCGGGAAAGCCCGGCGCCAACTCGCGCGATGGCGTCCGACAATTCGTTAATGAGCTGGCGAGTTTCGTACGCGAGAACGGCAAGATTGCGCGCATGTGGAACGATGCTGTCGTTCAAGACAATCAAGTGATCGAGGTCGATACAGCCGTTGAAATACTTTGCTGGAGTATCTGGGGCAGCGTTCGCAGTGAGAAAAACGTACAAGCGCTGATCGACGCCGGGTACACCGTGCTCAATGCCCACGGCGACTTTTACTTTGTCATCCAATCCAACTGGAGCAATCTGGTGGATCGTAAACACTCGCCTTATGGACTTTACGATGTCTGGCGCCCCAACCATTTCATGGACAAGGCCGGTCAGAGCGTGACGATCATTGACGCAAACCACCCGGCGATGAAGGGCGCAGGCATACAAGTCTGGGCCGATGAACCCGATTACCTGTCAGCCGAGAAAGTCTGGTCGCATCTGATTCAATGGATGCAACCGACGGGGCAGCGTTTGTGGGGCTCACTGCACGCGGCCAACACGATGAAGGAGGTAAAACCGATAACCCGTTCGGTTGCCTTCGCTCCACCGGAACAGTGATGACTGGCGCTATCTGCCGCCCCTAAGGGCCTCATCGTCATAAATCCATCATCAAAGCGCCACAATGACGACATGGCCCCAGCCGACACTGAGGTCATGACGACAGCTCTGCATATCACTTTGATCACCGAAACCTTCCCACCGGAAATCAACGGGGTGGCCAATACCCTTGGCCGCTTGTGCGATGGTTTGCGCGCGCGCGGCCATCAAGTGGAGCTGGTGCGACCCCGTCAGGGTGGCGATCTGCTGGCGGCCAGCGATGACGAGTTGCTACTGTGCCGGGGCTGGCCGCTGCCGGGTTATCCCGGCTTGCAATGGGGTCAGTCGTCGATGCACAAATTGCTCAGGCGCTGGAAGCGGCATCGCCCGGACGTGCTCTACATAGCCACGGAAGGACCGCTGGGATTGTCGGCGTTGCGTGCGGCGCGGCGCTTGGGAATCTCCGTGGTCAGCGGCTTTCACACCAACTTCCAGCAGTACTCCAGCCAGTATGGGCTCGGTTTGCTCACTCGCCTGCTGACCCACTACCTGCGCTGGTTTCACAATCGCTCGACGCTGACACTGGTGCCAAGTGTCAGCCAGCGACTGGAGCTGGAACGTCGGCATTTCGAGCGTCTGGCACTGCTCTCTCGAGGGGTCGACAGCCAATTGTTTCATCCCTCCAAAAGACTGACGTCACTGCGCGAACAGTGGGGATTGGGCGAGGACGATATTGCCGTACTTCACGTAGGACGTTTGGCCCAGGAGAAAAATCTGGGTCTGCTCAAGCGCTGTTTCGACGCGCTGAAAGCCACTTATCCGCAGCGCACGTTGAAAATGATTGTGGTCGGCGATGGACCACAGCGAGCGATTCTGGAACAGGAACTGCCTGACGCGATTTTCTGCGGCTCACAACGCGGCGAGGCGTTGGCCAGCCATTACGCGTCGGGGGACGTGTTTCTGTTTCCGAGCATGACCGAAACCTTCGGCAACGTGGTGCTAGAGGCGCTGGCCTCGGGGTTGGGTGTGGTGGCTTACGATCAGGCGGCTGCGGCTCAGCACATTCGTCATGGCTACAACGGCGTGCTGGCGATGCCCGGGGATGAGGAGGCGTTCTGCGATGCGCTGTGCTGGTTGCTGGAAGAAAGGGAAACCTTGCGTTGCGTGCGCCTGAATGCGCGCCAGCATGCGAGTCGACAGGGTTGGGCGGCGATTATCGATCAGTTCGAAGGGCAGTTGCGGGGGGCTTGTGTGCGGGAGCAGGTGGTGCCGACTGCATCGACTGTCCCCTGAGCTTTCGTTGATTTTAAGTCAGTCATCGCGAGCAAGCTCGCTCCCACAGGTTTTGTGATCGACACAGAACCATTGTGGGAGCGAGCTTGCTCGCGAAGGGGCCCTTCCAGTCGCCGCTTAAACCAAGGTCATCAACGCTTCACGGCTGAACGGCAAGATGTCTTCCTCACGCCCGTCGCGCACTTTCTGCGCCCAGTCCGGGTCCACCAACAGCGCACGCCCTACCGCCACCAAGTCGAACTCGTCGTTGTTCAGGCGTTCCAGCAGTTTTTCCAGGCTGGCCGGCTGCGCGATCTTGTCGGTGTTGACCATGAACTGCAGGAACTCGCCATCCAGGCCCACGCTGCCCACGGTGATGGTCGGCTTGCCGGTGAGTTTGCGCGTCCAGCCGGCCAGGTTCAGTTCGGAGCCATCGAACTCCGGCTCCCAGAAGCGGCGCGTCGAGCAGTGGAAAATATCCACACCGGCATCGGACAACGGCTTGAGAAACTCGCCCAACGCTTCTGGGGTTTGTACCAGGCGCGCGGTGTAATCCTGCTGCTTCCACTGCGAAAAACGGAAGATGATCGGGAAGCCTTCGCCGACCGCGGCACGCACCGCCTGGATCAGCTCAATGGCAAAACGCGAACGGCCAGCCAGGTCGCCACCGTATTCGTCGGTGCGCTGGTTGCTGCCTTCCCAGAAGAACTGGTCCACGAGGTACCCGTGGGCACCGTGGATTTCAACGCCGTCCATGCCAATGCTCTGGGCATCTTTGGCGGCTTGGGCGAATGCGGCGATCACGTCCTGGATATCTTGTTTGGTCATGCCATGAACCACGACCTGACCGTCCTTCAGTTTTTCGGATGGACCATAACCCGGCACGCTGGCGTCCGGCTCGGTGCCGATGCGACGCACGCTGCCGACATGCCACAGCTGTGGAACGATCTTGCCGCCCTCGGCGTGGACCGCATCGACCACTTTCTTCCAGCCGGCCAGCGCAGCGTCACCATAGAAATGCGGCACGTTCGGGTAGCCATTGGATGCCTTGTGGCCGACGGTGGTGCCTTCGGTGATGATCAGGCCCACACCGGCAGCGGCGCGACGACGGTAGTATTCGATCACTTTGGAGTTAGGAACGCCGCCCGGCGAAAACGAGCGGGTCATCGGCGCCATGACGACGCGGGTCGGCAATTGGAGAGTGCCGAGATGGAACGGTTTAAACAGGGCTTTGACTGGCATGAGGCACTCCACGAAAACGCTATCGGCGGGACATAAATTTTATGACGGCGATAATATGCGCAGATGCAGAGGATGCACAGCACTATTGATCTGGGTGATTAAGGGTCAAAAGGCAGGCATAAAAAATCGCAGCTCGAAGGCTGCGATTTTTTTTGCGACTCAGCTCAGCGCTTTTTCAATCGCATGAACGATCGTCGGATCATCCGGCGCCGTGCGTGGCGAGAAGCGGGCCAATACACGCCCGTCCTTGCCCAGCAGGAATTTCTCGAAGTTCCAAGTGATGTCTCCCGGAAACTCCGCGCCCTCGCCCGCCAACAGACGGTACAGCTGATGACGATCGTGCCCGTTGACTTCCAGCTTGCTGGACAACGGAAAGGTCACGCCATAGTTGAGGCTGCAGAATTCCTGAATCTCCTGCTCGGTGCCCGGTTCCTGCCCGGCAAACTGGTTGCACGGCAGGCCCAGCACACTGAAACCCTTGTCCTTGAATTGCTGGTAGAGGTTTTCCAGTGCCGCGTACTGTGGGGTCAAACCACATTTGGAGGCAACGTTGACCACCAGCACGACACGCCCCTTGAAAGGCGCCAGAGGTAGCTCCTGACCATCCAGGGCTGTCAATTTAAGGTCGTGAAAAGCACTCATGACGAACTCCAAATTCCCGTGTTCTACTCGAAACAGCCACTTGGCGAAGTCACCAAGGACAGCCGCGGACTAAAAAGGCGCCCTCGGGCGCCTCTCCAGTTCTCTGAGCTTAGCGCAGAAAATCAGTGGTGATGGCCACCTTCGCCATGGACGTGACCATGAGCGATTTCTTCCTGGCTGGCATCACGGATGTCGATGATCTTGACCTGGAAATTCAGGCGCTGACCGGCCAACGGGTGGTTGCCGTCGACAGTGACTTCGTCGCCGTCCAGATCACGGATGGTAACAATCTGCATTTGACCATCTGGAGCGGAGGCGTGGAACTGCATGCCCACTTCCAGTTCGTCGACACCTTCGAACATGCTGCGGCTCAGGGTGCTGACCAGTTCGGCAGCGTATTCGCCGTAGGCATCTTCAGGTTCAACGGCCACTTTCAGCTCGTCGCCGACTGCTTTGCCTTCCAGAGCCTTTTCCAGGCCCGGAATGATGTTACCTGCGCCTTGCAGGTAAACCAGCGGCGCGCCGCCGGCGGAGCTGTCGATGACCTCACCAGCGTCGTTGGTCAGGGTATAGTCGATGGAGACAGCCTTATTGGCGGCGATCAGCATGGGGCGAGACCTTTTGCATAAGAATGAAGAAAGACCAAGTTTAGCGAAGCAATCGCCCGAAAGCGAACACAACCCGGACAGACGGATGGCGGCGAAAGGTTCGACGGTCACAGGTTTTCATCAGGATGACGACGGACATTGGGTTGCCGAGCTTTCCTGCGGCCACACTCAACACTTGCGTCACCAGCCGCCGTGGCAATCACGTGCCTGGGTCCTGGACCCCGCGCAACGTATTGAAAAAATAGGCCAGCCCTTTGATTGTGGTTGGTGCGCACAAGGCTCGGTTAGCGATAACCTTGGCGACTGAATTTCGGTAGATCGTCAGCCATAGATGATCGCCTTTGCCATGCTCCCTCAGAGAATTCGCATGCAAACTTTTTTTATCGCACCCACCGATTTTGGTGTGGGTCTGACCTCCATCAGCCTCGGGCTGGTGCGCACCCTTGAGCGCGCCGGCCTCAAGGTCGGCTTTTTCAAACCGATTGCCCAGCCCCACCCCGGCGACACCGGGCCTGAACGGTCCACCGAACTGGTGGCGCGCACTCACGGCTTGAAGCCGCCTCAACCGCTGGGCCTGGCCCACGTCGAGCGTATGCTGGGCGACGGTCAACTGGATGAGTTGCTCGAAGAAATCATCACCCTTTATCAGCAAGCGGCCATTGGCAAGGATGTGCTGGTCGTCGAAGGCATGGTGCCGACCCGCAGCGCCAGTTATGCCGCGCGGGTCAATCTGCACCTGGCCAAGAGCCTCGATGCCGACGTGATTCTGGTTTCCGCGCCGGAAAGCGAAGCCCTGACCGAACTCTCCGGCCGCGTGGAGTTGCAGGCGCAATTGTTTGGCGGCCCGAAAGACCCGAAAGTCCTCGGCGTGATCCTCAACAAGGTCAAGACCGACGAGAGCATGGAGGCCTTTGCCTCGCGCCTCAAAGAACACTCGCCGTTGCTGCGCAGCGGCGATTTTCGCCTGCTCGGCTGCATCCCGTTCCAGCCGGAACTGAACGCGCCGCGCACCCGCGACGTCGCCGACCTGATGGGTGCGCAAATCCTCAATGCCGGCGATTACGAAACCCGGCGCATGACCAAAATCATTATCTGCGCGCGCACCATGCGCAACACCGTGGAGCTGCTCAAGCCCGGCGTGCTGGTGGTGACGCCTGGCGATCGTGACGACATTATCCTCGCGGTCAGTCTCGCAGCGATGAATGGCGTGCCCTTGGCCGGCCTGTTGTTGACCAGCGACACCCTGCCCGACCCACGCATCATGGACCTGTGCCGTGGCGCGTTGCAGGCTGGTCTGCCGGTGCTGTCGGTGAGCACGGGCTCTTACGAAACCGCCAACCAGTTAAACGGCTTGAACAAGGAAATCCCGATCGACGACCGCGAGCGCGCGGAAATCATTACCGATTTCGTCGCCAGCCACCTCGACGCCAACTGGCTGCACCAGCGTTGCGGCACGCCACGGGAAATGCGCCTGTCGCCCGCGGTGTTCCGTTATCAATTGATCCAGCGCGCCCAGGCCGCCAACAAACGTATCGTCTTGCCCGAAGGCAGCGAGCCGCTGACCGTGCAAGCGGCGGCGATCTGTCAGGCGCGCGGCATTGCCCGTTGTGTGTTGCTGGCCAAACCGGAAGACGTCGAGGCTGTGGCTCGCGCACAAGGCATCGAGCTGCCGCCGGGACTTGAGATTCTCGACCCGGACCTGATCCGCGAACGCTACGTCGAGCCGATGGTTGCGCTGCGCAAAAGCAAAAGCCTCAACGCGCCGATGGCCGAGCAGCAACTGGAAGACACCGTAGTGATCGGCACCATGATGCTAGCGCTGGATGAGGTCGATGGCCTGGTGTCCGGGGTTATTCACTCCACCGCCAACACCATCCGCCCGGCCCTGCAGCTGATTAAAACGGCGCCTGGCTGCACATTGGTGTCGTCAGTGTTCTTCATGCTGTTTCCCGAAGAAGTGCTGGTCTACGGCGACTGCGTGATGAACCCGCACCCGAGCGCCAGCGAGCTGGCCGAGATTGCCTTGCAAAGCGCCGACTCGGCGGCAGCGTTCGGCATCACTCCGCGCGTGGCGATGATCAGCTACTCCAGCGGTGAATCGGCCAGCGGTGAAGAAGTCGAGAAAGTTCGCGAAGCCACGTTGCTCGCCCACGAGCAACAAAACTCGCTGCTGATCGACGGTCCATTGCAATACGACGCCGCCGCCAACGAAACCGTGGCACGGCAGCTGGCACCAAACAGCCAGGTTGCCGGTCGCGCCACGGTGTTCGTGTTCCCGGACCTGAACACCGGCAACACCACCCACAAAGCCGTGCAACGCAGCGCCGACTGCGTCAGCCTGGGGCCGATGCTACAAGGCCTGCGCAAACCGGTGAACGATCTGCCGCGCGGCGCGCAAGTCGACGACATCGTCTACACCATCGCGTTGACCGCGATTCAAGCTGCCAACCGACCTTTGGATCTTTAAATGCTGGATTTTCTACCTGCACCCGTGCGCGGCGTGATTGCCTCGCTGCTGTTGGCTCTGAACACGATTCTGCTTTGCTCGTTCCTGTTCCTCGTGGCGATTTTCAAAGTGCTGCCGTTTGCCCTCACCCAGCGGTTCACCCGCTGGCTGATGAGCCATACCCATGAAGCCTGGATCAGCAACAACAAAGCCTGGATGAACCTGGTCTGCCGCACCCGCTGGCACCTCAGCGGCCTGCAAGGCCTGGACTATCAGCACTCGTACCTGATCACCAGCAACCACCAGAGCTGGGTCGACATCATGGTCCTGCAATACGTGCTCAACCGGCGCATCCAGCCGCTGAAGTTCTTTCTCAAACAAGAGCTGATCTGGGTGCCGGTGATTGGCCTGGCCTGGTGGACCCTGGGCTTTCCGTTCATGAAGCGCTACTCCAAGGCCTACCTGGAAAAGCACCCGGAGAAGAAAGGCAAAGACCTGGAAACCACCCGCAAGACCTGCGACAAGTTCCGCAGCAACCCGGTGGGGATTTTCAATTTCGTCGAAGGCACGCGCTTCACCGAGGGCAAGCATGCGCAGCAGAAATCGCCGTTCAAATACCTGCTAAAACCCAAGGCCGGCGGCATTGCGTTTGTGCTGGATGCGATGGGTGAGCAACTGGAATCGATCGTCAACGTGACGATTCACTATCCGGGCGGGCGTCCGGGGTATTGGGATTTGCTCTGCGGGAATGTGAAGGATGTGGTGGTGCGCTTTCAGGAATTGAAGATCCCGCCGCAATTCATCGGCAAGAACTACGACCAGGACGGGGAGTATCGGTTGCAGTTTCAGGGCTGGATCAACCAGCTGTGGGATGACAAAGATGCGTTGCTCAAGCAGATGCACCGCGAGTATCCCGCCAAACACTGATCCCCTGTGGGAGCCAGCCTGCTGGCGATAGCGGGCTCCCATTCAGCAAATTTATTGCCTGAATCACCGCAATCGCTAGCAGGCTAGCTCCCACAGTTGACCGAGTTGACCCACAAAAAAACCCGCCGATGATCACTCATCGGCGGGTTTTTTATGAACGGCTAACGCTTAGATCGCGCCGCGTTTACGCAGCAGATCCAGCACTTGCTTGACGCTTTCTTCTACCGACAGCGACTGGGTGTCGACCACGAGGTCGGCGTCCAGCGGCACGTCGTACGGGAAGGAATCGCCCGGGATGTTGTCCCCGGCTGCCGCGTACAGGCCTTGCGGGTCACGCTCGGCACAGGCCGTTGGTGAGGCCTGGACGTAGACCGTCAGCAGACGCTCCTTGCCGATCAGTTCCCTGGCTTGCTCACGACCTTCGGCACTTGGTGCAACGAACGCGGCCAGCGTCAACAGACCGGCTTCGTTGAACTGACGCGCAACGTGCGCCGCACGACGCCAGTTCTCGGTACGACCGGCGCGATCCTGTGGCAGACCTTTATTCAGGTCGTGACGCAGGTTCTGGCCATCGAGTACGAACACTGCACGGCCCATGTCGAACAGCTTGCGTTCAACCGCGTAGGCCAGGGTGCTTTTGCCCGCGCCCGACAAGCCGCTGAACAACACGGTGGCCGGTTGCTGGCCGAAGCGCTGGGCGCGTTCTTCGGTGGCGACGTGGGCCAGTTTGCCGTGGTGCGTGCTGCTGCCATGCGTCAACGGCTGGGCGATGATCATGCCGGCCGCGACAGTGCCATTGGTCAAGCGATCGATAACGATGAACGAACCGGTGGTGCGGTTGCTTGCGTAACCGTCCAGGGCGATGGCGGCGTCGAGGCTGACCTTGACCCGGCCGATCTCGTTCAGGTTCAGCGAACTGGCCGGACCTTCTTCCAACGTGTTCACGTCAACGCGATTGACGATGCTGGTGATCGAACCCGGCACGTAGGACGTGGCGCGCTTGATGTCGTATTTCTTGCCCGGCAGCATCGGCTCTTCAGCCATCCACACCAGCATGGCATCGAACGCGTCAGTCACTTGCGGCAGGTTGTCGGCGTGCACCAGCAAGTCGCCGCGAGAGATGTCGATCTCGTCTTCCATGGTCAGCGTTACCGCCTGACCCGGGCCTGCGTGCTCCAGTTCACCTTCGAAGGTGACGATGGATTTCACGCGGCTGCTCTTGCCCGACGGCAGCACAACGACTTCGTCGCCCTTGTGCACGATGCCGCTGGCCAGGGTGCCGGCGAAACCACGGAAGTTCAGGTTCGGACGGTTGACGTACTGCACCGGGAAACGCAGGTCGGTGTAGTTGCGGTCGTTGGCGATCTCGACGGTCTCGAGAATTTCCATCAGCGACTGGCCGGTGTACCACGGCGAGCGCTCGGACTTGTTCACCACGTTGTCGCCCTTGAGCGCCGACATCGGCACGAAGGCCATGGTGGTCGGCTTGAAGGCAATGCCATCGGCGAACTTCAGGTAATCGGCCTTGATCGACTCGAAGACGGTTTCGTCGAAGCCATTGAGGTCCATCTTGTTGATGGCGACCACGATGTGCTTGATGCCCAGCAACGAGGCAATGAAGCTGTGGCGACGGGTCTGGGTCTGCACGCCGTAACGGGCGTCGACCAGGATGATCGCCAGGTCACAGGTGGACGCACCAGTGGCCATGTTGCGGGTGTACTGCTCATGGCCAGGGGTGTCGGCGATGATGAATTTGCGCTTGGCGGTGGAAAAGTAGCGGTAAGCAACATCGATGGTGATGCCCTGCTCACGCTCGGCCTGCAGGCCGTCGACCAGCAACGCCAGGTCGATGTCTTCGCCGGTGGTGCCGACTTTTTTCGAGTCGCGGGTGATGGCTTCCAGGTGATCTTCGTAGATCATCTTGGAGTCGTGCAGCAGGCGCCCGATCAGGGTGCTCTTGCCGTCGTCGACGTTGCCACAGGTCAGAAAGCGCAGCATTTCCTTGCGTTCGTGCTGGCCCAGGTAGGCGAGGATGTCCTCGCTGATCAAATCAGATACGTGCGACATGACAACCCCTTAGAAATAACCCTGACGTTTCTTTTCTTCCATCGAGCCTGCGCCATCGTGATCGATGACCCGGCCCTGGCGTTCGGAAGTTCGCGTCAGGAGCATTTCCTGAATGATGTCGGTCAGGCTGGTGGCCTCGGACTCGACCGCACCGGTCAGCGGGTAGTCGCCGAGCGTACGGAAGCGGACCTTCTTCTTGACGATGCGCGCCTTGTCTTCATCGCTCAGGTGATTGAGCAGGCGTTCGTCGTCGATCATGATCCAGGTGCCATTCATCTCGATGACGTCGCGCTCGGCGGCGAAATACAGCGGCACGATCGGGATGCCTTCGAGATAGATGTACTGCCAGATGTCCAGTTCGGTCCAGTTCGACAACGGGAACACACGAATGGATTCGCCCTTGTTGACGTTGCCGTTGTAGACGTTCCAAAGCTCCGGGCGCTGGTTTTTCGGGTCCCAGCGGTGCTTGGTGTCGCGGAAGGAATACACGCGCTCTTTGGCACGGGATTTCTCTTCGTCGCGGCGCGCGCCACCGAAGGCGGCGTCGAAGCCGTACTTGTCGAGAGCCTGCTTGAGGCCTTCGGTTTTCATGATATCGGTGTGCTTGGCGCTGCCGTGGGTCAGCGGGTTGATGCCCTGCGCGACGCCATCGGGGTTGACGTGCACCAGCAGGTCAAGGCCGAGCTCTTCGACCATGCGGTCGCGGAACGCGTACATCTCCTTGAACTTCCACCGGGTATCGACATGCATCACCGGGAACGGCAGTTTGCCCGGGAAGAATGCCTTGCGCGCAAGGTGCAGCATCACGGCGGAATCTTTACCGACGGAGTACAGCATCACCGGGTTATCGAACTCGGCGGCGACCTCGCGGATGATGTGGATGCTTTCGGCCTCCAGCTGTTTCAGATGCGTCAGTTTGTCGACCATGGCTACTCACGAAAACGATCTTATGGACGGCCAGCGGGCCGTGTTCGAGCGGGGAATCCTAGCACAGCGACCTCTTCTAATCAGGCCGCCGACTAGATCGAAAGGGTATATGAATATACCTGCCTGTTCGGGCGCGACCGGGATCTCGTAGGAGCGAGGCTCGCCCGCGAAGACGTGTTGAAATCAGATCGGATTCGGGCAATCGATGAAGATGTGCTCCAGCGCAAAGCGTCGCGCCAGGTATTCACCCAAGGCCTGAACGCCGTAGCGCTCGGTCGCATGGTGGCCGGCGGCGATGAAGCTGATGTCGTTCTCCCGGGCGCTGTGGAAAGTTTGCTCGGACGCTTCACCACTGAGGTACAGATCAACGCCGGCCAACACCGCCTGATCGATGTAACCCTGACCACCACCTGTGCACCAGCCAACCCGACGGATCATCTCGCTGCCTTCAATCAACAGCGGCTCGCGACCCATGACTTCCTGCACACGGCGGGCGAAATCCCGGGGCGTCACCGGTTCGCTCAACGAGCCGACCAGGCCGACGACTTTGAGGTTGTCCGGATCCAGCGGACCTTCGACCGTGATGTCGAGCTGACGCGCCAGTTGCACGTTGTTGCCGACGTCCGGGTGCAGGTCCAGTGGCAAGTGATAGGACAACAGGCTGATGTCGTGCTTGAGCAGGGTTTTCAACCGACGCTGCTTCATCCCGGTGATGCACGGGTTCTCGCCTTTCCAGAAATAGCCGTGATGCACCAGCACCAGATCGGCGTGTGCTTCGACGGCCGCATCCAGCAATGCCTGGCTGGCGGTGACGCCACTGACAATGCGCATCACTTGCGGCCGGCCTTCGACCTGCAACCCGTTGGGGCAGTAATCGGCGATCCTGGCACTGTTAAGGTAACGGTCGGCTTCTTCGACCAGGGTGCTCAGAGCGACGGCCATAAAAGACTCCTAAATATCCCGTTCAGAGGCGCGCTACGCCTCGTATAATGCGCGACATTATGGGCGGTCTCATACCGCCTGCAACCTTTCAGGACGTGCTTAATGCTCAAGGCGCTGCGTTTTTTCGGCTGGCCGCTGTTGGCCGGCGTGCTTATCGCTCTGTTGATAATTCAGCGTTACCCGCAGTGGGTCGGGCTTCCAAGCCTCGACGTCAACTTGCAGCAAGCCCCGCAAACCACCATGACACAACAGGGGCCGGTGTCCTATGCCGATGCCGTGACCATCGCCGCGCCATCGGTGGTCAACCTGTACACCACCAAAGTCATCAACAAACCCAACCATCCGCTGTTCGAGGATCCGCAGTTCCGTCGTTTCTTCGGTGACAATTCGCCCAAGCAGAAGCGCATGGAGTCGAGCCTCGGTTCAGGCGTGATCATGAGCCCGGAAGGTTACCTGCTGACCAACAACCACGTGACCAGCGGCGCCGACCAGATCGTGGTCGCGCTCAAGGATGGCCGTGAAACCCTGGCCCGAGTGATCGGCAGCGACCCGGAAACCGACCTCGCGGTCCTGAAAATCGATCTGAAGAATCTGCCGTCGATCACCGTCGGCCGCTCCGACAACATCCGCATCGGCGATGTGGCCCTGGCCATCGGCAACCCGTTTGGCGTCGGCCAGACCGTGACCATGGGCATCATCAGCGCCACCGGGCGTAATCAGCTGGGCCTGAACAACTACGAAGACTTCATCCAGACCGACGCGGCGATCAACCCCGGCAAC
Source organism: Pseudomonas sp. IT-P294 (assembly GCF_949767865.1). Lineage (NCBI taxonomy): Bacteria > Pseudomonadati > Pseudomonadota > Gammaproteobacteria > Pseudomonadales > Pseudomonadaceae > Pseudomonas > Pseudomonas sp. IT-P294. Next base: position 65,737 of record NZ_CATKQW010000059.1, read on the forward strand.
TCCGGGGGTGCGCTGGTCGACGCCAACGGCAACCTGACGGGTATCAACACGGCGATTTTTTCCAAGTCCGGTGGCTCCCAAGGCATTGGTTTTGCGATCCCGATCAAACTGGCCATGGAAGTGATGAAGTCGATCATCGAGCACGGGCAGGTGATTCGCGGCTGGCTGGGTATCGAAGTGCAGCCTTTGAGTCAGGAACTGGCGGAGTCGTTTGGTCTGTCGGGACGCCCGGGCATCGTGGTGGCGGGGGTTTTCCGTGACGGTCCGGCGCAGAAAGCCGGCCTGCAATTGGGCGACGTGATCCTCAGCATCGACGGCGAACCGGCCGGCGATGGCCGCCGCTCGATGAACCAGGTCGCGCGGATCAAGCCGACTGACAAAGTCACGATCCAGGTGATGCGCAATGGCAAAGAGCTGAATCTCACCGCTGAAATCGGTTTGCGCCCGCCACCGGCGCCGGTCAAAGAGAAAGAAGAAGAGTAACCAGCCAACACAAAACCACTGTGGGAGTGAGCTTGCTCGCGATGAGGCCATAACATTCAGTATCTATGTTGAATGTAAGATCGCCATCGCGAGCAAGCTCGCTCCCACAGGGTCGAGTTGTTTAGAGGTCGCCGAGACCGTCGATCAGTGCCTGGTTCTGCTCAGGCGTGCCAATCGAAATCCGCAGGAACTGGGCAATCCGCTCCTGCTTGAAGTGCCGAACGATGACTCCCTGCTCACGCAGCTTCGCTGCCACGCCAGCTGCGTCGTGCTTGGGATGACGCGCGAAAATGAAGTTCGCCGCCGACGGCAGCACCTCAAAGCCCTTCCCTTCCAATTGCGTAACAACCCACTGACGATTCTCGATGACCAACCGGCAGGTCTTGTCGAAGTACTCGCGATCATCAAAAGCGGCGGCCGCTCCGACATTCGCCAGGCGATCCAGCGGATAAGAGTTGAAGCTGTTCTTGATCCGCTCCAGCGCCTCGATCAGGTCCGGATGCCCCACCGCCAGGCCAACCCGCAGTCCGGCCAGCGAACGGGACTTGGACAAGGTCTGAGTCACCAACAGGTTCGGATAACGGTCCACCAGGCTGATCGCCGTCTCGCCGCCAAAATCGATGTAAGCCTCATCCACCACCACGACTGAATCCGGGCTGGCCTTAAGGATTTGCTCGACTGCGTCCAGCGCCAGCAGGCAACCGGTTGGTGCATTCGGGTTGGGGAAAATGATCCCGCCGTTCGGCTTGGCATAGTCCGCCGGGTTGATCCGGAACTGCTCGTCCAATGGCACCGCGTCGAACTTGATGCCGTACAAGCCGCAGTAAACCGGATAGAAGCTGTAGCTGATGTCCGGGAACAACAGCGGTTTATCGTGCTGCAGCAAGCCGTGGAAAACGTGCGCCAGGACTTCATCGGAACCGTTGCCGAGGAACACCTGATTGCTTTGCACGCCGTAATACCGGGCAACAGCTTGCTTGAGCACATCGCTGTTCGGGTCCGGGTACAAACGCAGGTTGTCATTGAGTTCGGTCTGCATCGCCGCCAAGGCTTTGGGCGATGGACCGTACGGGTTTTCGTTGGTGTTGAGCTTGACCAGCTTCGTCAGCTTCGGCTGCTCGCCCGGTACGTAAGGCACCAGATCCTTGACGAACGGGCTCCAGAATTTACTCATCTCAGTTGTCCTTTTGTTCGTCAACGATGCGGTATTCGGCGCTGCGCGCGTGAGCGGTCAGCGATTCGCCACGGGCCAGCACCGAAGCGGTCTTGCCCAGTTCGGATGCGCCCTGCTCGGAGCAGAAGATGATCGACGAGCGCTTCTGGAAGTCGTAAACGCCCAGCGGCGAGGAGAACCGCGCGGTGCCGGAGGTCGGCAGCACGTGGTTGGGACCTGCGCAGTAATCGCCCAAGGCTTCAGACGTGTGACGCCCCATGAAAATCGCGCCCGCGTGACGGATCTGCGGCAACCAGGCCTGCGGATCGGCGACCGACAATTCCAGGTGCTCCGGCGCAATACGGTTGGCCACTTCGATGGCTTGCTCCATGTCGCGAACCTTGATCAACGCCCCACGGCCATTGATCGAGGTTTCGATGATCTCGGCACGCTCCATGGTTGGCAGCAGTTTGGCGATGCTGTCGGCGACTTTGTCGAGGAACTCGGCGTCCGGGCTGACCAGAATCGCCTGGGCGTCTTCGTCGTGCTCGGCCTGGGAGAACAGGTCCATGGCGATCCAGTCCGGATCAGTGTGACCGTCGCACACTACAAGGATTTCCGAAGGGCCGGCGATCATGTCGATACCGACCTGGCCGAACACGTGGCGTTTGGCGGTGGCGACATAGATGTTGCCCGGACCGACGACTTTGTCGACTTTCGGCACGCTTTCGGTGCCGTAGGCCAGCGCGGCAACCGCTTGCGCGCCGCCGATGGTGAACACACGGTCGACGCCGGCGATGCAGGCCGCCGCCAGTACCAGTTCGTTGATTTCACCGCGCGGGGTCGGCACCACCATGACCACTTCGGTCACGCCGGCCACTTTGGCCGGAATCGCGTTCATCAGCACGGAAGACGGGTACGACGCCTTGCCGCCCGGCACGTACAGGCCGGCACGGTCCAGTGGCGTAACCTTCTGGCCCAGCACCGTGCCGTCGGCTTCGGTGTAGGTCCAGGATTCCTGCTTTTGTTTTTCGTGGTAGCTGCGTACGCGGGCAGCGGCTTTTTCCAGGGCTTCGCGCTGGGGCACGGTAATCCGTGTCAGCGCCAGTTCCAGACGCTCGCGCGGCAAGATCAGGTCAGCCATGGAGGCAACGTCAAGGCCGTCGAACTGCCGGGTAAAGTCCACCAGCGCCGCATCGCCACGCTCGCGCACCGCTTTGATGATATCCAGCACGCGCTGATTGACCGAGTCGTCAGACACACTTTCCCAGCTCAGCAGATGATCCAGATGATGTGCGAAATCCGGGTCAGCAGCGTTGAGTCGGCGAATTGCAGTCGGTGCGGTCATAGCGAGAGCCTCATAGGATTGGCAAAAACTCAGGCGCCCGAAGCTACCATCGATCCGCTTGGGCACCTGAGAATTCTGGCTATGAGGCGGATAGACGGGCGCGACTTAACGTCGCGCAGGTGAATCAGCCGCGGTGTCGAGACTCCACTGCCTTGCGCAGGGTGTCGATCAACGCCTGGATACGGGCGTGTTGCATCTTCATCGAAGCTTTGTTGACGATCAGCCGGGAGCTGATGTCCGCAATGAAATCCTGCGGCTCAAGGCCGTTGGCCCGAAGCGTGTTGCCGGTGTCGACCACGTCGATGATCTTGTCGGCCAGACCGATCAGCGGCGCCAGTTCCATCGAGCCGTAGAGCTTGATGATATCGACCTGACGGCCCTGTTCGGCGTAGTAACGCTTGGCAACGTTGACGAACTTGGTCGCCACCCGCAGACGGCCCTTGGGCTCGACATCACCGACACGGCCGGCAGTCATAAGCTTGCAGAGGGCAATTCGCAGGTCCAGAGGCTCGTACAAACCCTGGCCGCCATATTCCATCAGCACATCTTTACCGGCGACGCCCAGGTCCGCGGCACCGTGCTCGACATACGTCGGCACATCGGTGGCACGCACGATCAGCAGGCGCACATCGGCCTGAGTCGTGGGAATGATCAGCTTGCGGCTCTTGTCCGGATTCTCGGTCGGCACGATGCCCGCTTCAGCCAGAAGCGGCAGGGTGTCGTCAAGGATGCGGCCCTTGGACAGTGCGATGGTCAACATGGGAAACGTCAGTCCTTATCAGGCTACTGATGCCCGGTCGCAAATGGCGCCGGACACACTTCGAGGGCTTTCTCAATAATGAAAAGACACCCTCGACTTGAAACGAAACCAACGGGCGCGTCCTTGCGCCCTGCAGCAGAAACTAGCCCGGTACGCGGCGAATCTTGGCGCCGAGCATTTGCAGTTTCTCTTCGATGCACTCGTAACCACGGTCGATGTGGTAGATGCGGTCGATCAGGGTGTCACCTTCGGCGATCAGGGCCGAGATCACCAGGCTGGCCGATGCACGCAGGTCGGTGGCCATTACTGGCGCGCCTTTCAGCTTCTCGGTACCGGTAACGATGGCAGTGTTGCCTTCGACCTGGATCTTGGCGCCCATACGATGCAGTTCGTACACGTGCATGAAGCGGTTTTCGAAGATCGTCTCGATCACGGCACCAGTGCCTTCGGCAATGGCGTTGAGGGAGATGAACTGCGCCTGCATGTCGGTCGGGAACGCCGGGTATGGAGCGGTACGCACGTTGACAGCCTTTGGCCGCTTGCCGTGCATGTTCAGCTCGATCCAGTCTTCGCCGCAGGTGATTTCAGCACCCGATTCGCGGAGTTTTTCCAGAACAGCTTCAAGGATCGTCGGATCGGTATCCTTGACCTTCACACGACCGCCGGTCACAGCGGCCGCCACCAGGTAGGTGCCGGTTTCGATACGGTCAGGCATCACTTTGTAAGTGGTCGGGTGCAGACGCTCGACGCCATCGATGGTGATGGTGTCGGTGCCGGCGCCAGTGATCTTGGCACCCATGGCGATCAGGAAGTTCGCCAGATCGATGACTTCAGGTTCGCGAGCGGCGTTCTGCAACACGCTGCGGCCCTTGGCCAGAGCGGCCGCCATCATGATGTTTTCGGTGCCGGTCACGCTCACGGTATCGAAGAAGAAGTGCGCGCCGCGCAAGCCGCCTTCAGGTGCCTTGGCCTTGATGTAGCCGCCTTCGACGTCGATCACCGCGCCCATCGCTTCAAGACCGCGGATGTGCAGGTCAACCGGACGCGAACCGATGGCGCAACCGCCAGGCAGCGCGACTTCAGCTTCACCGAAACGCGCAACCATCGGGCCCAGCACCAGGATCGACGCGCGCATGGTTTTCACCAGCTCGTACGGAGCGATCAGGGTCTTGATGGTGCGCGGGTCGATTTCGACGCTGAGCTTCTCGTCGATCACCGGCTCGATGCCCATACGACCGAACAGCTCGATCATGGTGGTGATGTCGTGCAGGTGCGGCAGGTTGGCCACAGTCACCGGGCCATCGCACAGCAGCGTGGCAGCCAGGATCGGCAGGGCAGAGTTCTTTGCCCCGGAGATGCGGATTTCGCCATCAAGACGAACGCCACCGGTAATAATCAATTTATCCATAAGAATCTCGACGCCCTTGGGCTCAGGTGCGCTCGGCCCAGGCCGCGCTGCTGAAAAATTTCATAGTAACCGCATGGATGCTGCCATCGGTGATCCATGGGTTCAAATGGGCATAGATCTGCTGCTGACGCTTCACCGGGCTCAACGCCGCCAGTTCATCGCTAATCACGTTCAGCTGAAAGTTGCAGCCTTCGCCTTCAACTTCTACCTGCACTGATAAAAAAGTCTCGGACAGCTTTCCTTCAAGAAAGCTCTTCACTTCGGTGGCCTGCATGCTCAACCTCAATCGGCGCCCTGTGCGCGCGGGTCGGACATCATACAAAAAAGCCCCGCGCCTGCGAACCCCGCGAAGCAGGACTCTGACGGGGGGCTTCTTTATAGATGTGGATTAGGGATGCGCCAACAGCTCGGTCAATTCGCTGACCTGAGCAATTTCGCGCATGTCTTCAGGCATCCCGCGGATGCTCAGCGTCTTGCCCGCCGCCTCTGCATCGCGCATGAAGCACAGCAGCAGGGACAAGCCCACGCTGCTGGACTTCAATACCGCCGAACAATCGACCACCAGGGTGCCGGCCTTGCTGGCCTTGATCAGCGCCTCCCCCTGCTTGCGCAGGCCGGGGCCGGTCCGGTAATCCAGCATCCCGCTAAGCCGCAGCTCGCCGGTGTCGCTCATGCGAATGGCCGACACACTCATTGGGCAGGCTTCTCGGTGGCGTCGGCGGTTTTTTCCTTGGCCTTGGCGACTTCCCCGGCCCAACCATTGATGGTCTTGTCCAGGTCGTTGCCATTGCGCTGCATCGCATCCGCGAATTGATCGCGGAACAGCTTGCCGATGTTGATGCCGTTGATGATCACGTTACGCAGCTTCCACTCGCCATTGATCTTCTCGAGTGTGTACGACACGGGATAGATCGCCCCGTTGTTGCCTTTTACGGTCATGCCAACGCTGGTGCGATCGCCCGACTCATCCTTGGCAGGATCGACGGTGATGCCCTGGTTGTTGTATTCGAGCAGGGCATTGCCATAGAACTGGAACAGGCCCCGCTTGAAGTTTTCTTCAAAGGTCTTCATCTGCGCAGGCGTGGCTTTGCGCGAGTACTTGACCGTCATGATGCTTTTGGAGATGCCCTCGGCATCCACCACAGGTCCGACGATGGTGTTCAACGCCGTGTAGAAATCCTGCGGATCCTTTTTGTATTTCTCTTTGTTGGCCGACAGGTCGGCCAGCATCCGGTTCGTGGTGTCCTGAACCAGTTCGTGCGCGGAAGGCGCTGCCACGGCGTTAGCCATCAACGGCAGGGCCGCCAGTATTACCAACAGGCCACGTCGCAAGGTAGAGATCATTCAAAAGCTCCTCATTTGGCGTCTTTGCTAACGGTATTGAGCAAGAATTTACCGATCAGGTCCTCGAGTACCAGCGACGACTGGGTGTCGTGAATGATCCCACCGTCCTTGAGCAAGGCGGATTCGCCGCCCACGCTGATACCGATGTATTTTTCGCCCAGCAGACCAGCAGTCAGGATAGATGCAGTGGAGTCAGTCGGCAGATTATCTACACGCTTTTCCACTTGCATGGTCACCCGACCGGTGAAACTGTCGCGATCCAGATCGATAGCCGTGACCTTACCGATGGTCACACCGGCCATGGTCACTTTAGCTCTGACCGTCAAACCGGCGATATTGTCGAAGTATGCATAAAGTTTATAGGTGTCTGTAGTCGCGCTCGGGGACAGGCCACTCACCCGCAACGCCAGCAACAGCAAAGCCAGGATGCCAGCCAGCAAGAAAAGGCCGACACCGATTTCCAGGGTGCGGTTTTGCATCAGAAATCTCCAAACATCAAGGCGGTCAGAATAAAGTCCAGGCCGAGTACAGCCAAAGAGGCATACACCACGGTCTTGGTAGTGGCACGACTGATCCCCTCGGAAGTGGGCTCGCAGTCATAGCCTTGGAATACGGCAATCCAGGTCACGACAAAGGCAAAGACGATGCTTTTGATGATGCCGTTGAGCACATCGTCAGTGAACGTCACGCTGTTTTGCATGTTGGACCAGTAGGAACCCTCATAGACACCCAGCCAGTCGACTGCCACCCAGGAACCGCCCCAGATACCCACCACGCTGAAAATCATCGCCAGCACAGGCAGGGAAATGAAGCCGGCCCACAGGCGCGGGGCAACGATGTATTTGAGCGGGTCGACACCAATCATTTCCAGACTGGACAACTGTTCGGTGGATTTCATGTTGCCGATTTCGGCAGTCAACGCGGAACCGGCGCGACCGGCGAACAACAATGCCGTGACCACGGGGCCCAGCTCACGCAACAGCGTCAGCGCAACCATCTGGCCGACCGCCTGCTCGGAACCATAACTGGACAAGATGTTGAAGCCTTGCAGCGCCAGCACCATGCCGATGAATACCCCGGAGACCACGATGATCACCAGGGACATCACGCCCACCGAATGCAATTGCTTGATCAGCAGGCTAAAACCGCCGCCGATGCCACCGCGGCCGAGCAAGGCATGAAACAGGAAAATCGCCGAACGGCCGAACACCGCCAGTGCATCTATGGCGGAATGGCCGAAACGGCGCACGCGTTCTATCAGTGAAATCTTGCGCATCAACGCTTCCCCAGAAGATCTGCGCGGTAATCCGTCGCTGGAAAGTGGTATGCGACCGGACCGTCGGGATCACCTGTCATGAATTGACGAATTCGCGGCTCCTGCGAGTTCATCAACTCCTCGGGAGTGCCCTGCCCCAATACTTGCCCGTCACCCACGACATAAATGTAATCGGCGATGCTCGCGGTCTCGGCCAGATCGTGAGACACCACGATACTGGTGATGCCCAACGCATCGTTGAGCAAGCGGATCAGGCGCACCAGCACGCCCATGGCGATAGGGTCCTGGCCGACAAAAGGCTCGTCATACATGAGGATCTGCGGATCGAGGGCAATCGCCCGCGCCAGCGCGACACGACGCTTCATGCCGCCGGACAACTCGTCAGGCATCAGGTCGATTGCGCCACGCAAGCCTACGGCCTGCAATTTGAGCAGGACGATGTCGCGAATCATTTCTTCCGGCAGCTCGGTGTGGACGCGCAGCGGAAAGGCGACGTTCTCGAATACATCGAGGTCAGTGAACAGCGCGCCGCTCTGAAACAGCACGCCCATGTGTTTACGCGCATCGAACAAATCGCTGCGCGACAGCTTTGGCAGGTTCTGGCCGTTGACCCAGACTTCGCCCTTGGTGGGCCGCAACTGTGCGCCCATCAAGCGCAACAGCGTGGTCTTGCCACACCCGGAAGGCCCCATGATGCCGGTGACCTTGCCGCGCGGGATACGGATATCGACGTTATTGAAAATGCTGCGCGCACCGCGCTTGAAGGTCAGTCCCTTCAGCTCGACCGCGTAGGCGTTATCGGCACTCATCTAAACTCCTTGCGATGCAGCCTCTCACTCGGACGCCTGGCTCTCTGACGAAAGCACATACCTCCCCGGGCAGGCCGAACTGGCGGCGAACTATATCACTGCAATGGGCAAGCGCCCAAGGCCCAAGCCGGGGCATGTTCAGCAAGATGACAGGCAAAAAACCTTCTTCGTCGGGTATTTGGTAACCGGGAACGACAAAGCATGACGAACTAGCGTGAGGGTTTCGATCATTACCGCTATAATCGCCGCCTTTTCATCAGGCTATACGATTTCTGACATGAGCCAATCCAGCGACCTGATTCAATCCGCCCAACGCACCATCCGCCTCGAACTGGAAGCCGTAGAAGGCTTGCTGCCCCATATCGACGCAGATTTCGTACGCGCTTGCGAGATGATTCTGGCCAGCAAAGGCCGCGTGGTCGTGGTCGGCATGGGCAAATCGGGACATATCGGCAACAAGATTGCCGCCACACTGGCCAGCACCGGCACCACGGCCTTTTTCGTGCACCCGGCCGAAGCCAGCCATGGCGACATGGGCATGATTACCCGCGACGACATCATCCTGGCCCTGTCGAACTCCGGCTCCACCAATGAAATCGTGACCCTGTTGCCGTTGATCAAACGCCTGGGCATCAAATTGATCAGCCTCACCGGCAATCCAGATTCGCCGCTGGCCAAGGCTGCCGAGGTCAACCTCAACGTTCACGTCGAGCACGAAGCCTGCCCGCTGAATCTGGCACCGACCTCTTCAACCACCGCTGCACTGGTCATGGGCGATGCCCTGGCCGTCGCACTGCTGGAAGCCCGCGGCTTTACCGCTGAAGATTTCGCCTTTTCCCACCCGGGCGGCGCACTGGGCAGACGCCTGCTGCTGAAAGTCGAAAACGTCATGCACGCCGGACAAGAGCTGCCGCAGGTTCAGCGCGGCACCCTGCTCAAGGACGCGCTGATGGAAATGACCCGCAAGGGCCTGGGCATGACCGTGATCCTGGAAGCCGATGGCAAACTCGCCGGTATCTTCACCGACGGTGATTTGCGTCGCACCCTGGACCGCAGTATCGACATCCACAGCGCCACCATCGATCAGGTCATGACCGCACACGGCAAAACCGCCCGCGCCGAAATGCTTGCGGCCGAAGCCCTGAAAATCATGGAAGACCACAAGATCAACGCGCTGGTCGTGGTCGACAGCGACGACCGCCCGGTCGGAGCCTTGAACATGCACGACTTGTTGCGTGCAGGAGTAATGTAATGAGCACCGACCTGCTGCAACGCGGCAAACAGATCAAACTCGCGGTGTTCGACGTCGACGGCGTGCTGACCGACGGACGGTTGTACTTCCTTGAAGACGGTAGCGAATTCAAGACGTTCAACACCCTCGACGGCCAAGGCATCAAGATGTTGATGGCAGCCGGCGTGCAGACCGCTATCATCAGCGGTCGCAAGACCCCGGTGGTCGAACGTCGGGCGAAGAACCTCGGCATTCCACACCTTTATCAGGGGCGCGAAGACAAACTGGTGGTGCTGGACGAGCTTCTGGCCGAACTCAACCTAAGCTATGAACAAGTCGCCTATTTGGGTGACGACTTGCCAGACCTGCCGGTGATTCGCCGCGTTGGCCTGGGCATGGCGGTGGCCAATGCCGCCAGCTTCGTACGTGAAAACGCCCATGGCATTACCCTGGCCCGTGGTGGCGAGGGTGCCGCTCGTGAATTCTGCGAATTGATCCTGCTCGCCCAGGGCCGCCTTGATGCGGCCAACGCCGCGTACCTGTGAGCCCATTATGTTGAGCAAAAAGATTCGTAACATCCTGTTGTTCAGTTGCATCGCGGCGCTGTTCGCCGCGGTCGGCTACTGGAACATCAGCCCGGAACGCTTCCTCGATAAACCCGTAGCCAAGGTCGACGAAAGCGCCATTGACTATTACGCCACCAACGCCCACAGCGTGCAGTACCTGCCGGACGGCAAATTGCAGTACGAAATGACGTCCGACAAGGTTGAACACCTGAAAGCGACCGAGGTGACGTTGCTGACCAATCCCGACCTGAACATGTTTCGCGGCACCCAGTTCCCGTGGCACGTCCAGAGCGAGCGCGGAGAAGTCAATCCCGACGGCACTCAGGTCGAACTGATTGATTCGGTGCGCATCACGCGTTTCGACGAGAAAAACCGCAAAACCCTGATTACCACCACCCGTATGACTGTGTTCCCCAAGGAGCAATATGCGCAGACCGATCAACCCGTTAGAATCGACGGCGCTGGCGGTGTATCGACAGGCAACGGAATGAAAGCGTACTTGAAAGAAAGCAGGATACACCTGCTATCGAACGTAAGAGGACAGTATGAGGCTCGTTAAAACTCTCCCTATTTTGCTCAGTCTGGGCGCAGCACTGGGAAGCGTGAGCGCCTGGGCTCTGCCGAACGATCAAGAGCAGCCTATCCGCATTCAGGCCGACGATGCCCAACTGGACGACAAGAATGGCGTTGCCACCTATAAAGGTGACGTGATCATCACTCAGGGCTCGATGATCGTTAAAGGCAACACCGTGACCATCACCCGCACGCCGACCGGCGACATTGACGTGGTGACCTCGGTGGGCAACCTTGCCTACTTCGAACAATTGCAGACTGCTGGCGATACCAAGCCTGTTCAGGGCTGGGGCATCACCATCCAGTACCACGCTGCGCAAAACCGCATCGTCCTGATCGACAAGGCAAAAGTCATCGACAAGGACAACAACATCACTCAAGGCGAGAAAATCGTCTACGACACCGTCAAAAAGCTTGCGAGCGCCGGTCGCGCCACAGGCAACAAGGTCACCGAAGCGCGCCCACGCATCGACATGGTGATCCAGCCCAAGCCGAAAAACGACGCGAAAAAGGCTCCATAATGGCAACTCTGAAAGCTCAGCATCTGGCCAAGAGCTACAAGAGCCGCCAGGTCGTGCGTGACGTCAGCCTGTCGATCGACAGCGGTCAGATCGTCGGCCTGCTGGGTCCTAACGGCGCTGGCAAGACCACCTGCTTCTATATGATTGTCGGCCTGGTGCAGGCCGATCAGGGTCGCGTACTGATTGATGATCTGGATGTCAGCCACCAGCCAATGCACGGTCGTGCAAAGGCCGGCATTGGCTATCTTCCGCAAGAAGCGTCGATTTTTCGCAAACTCTCGGTGGCCGACAACATCATGGCCATCCTCGAGACCCGCAAGGAGCTCGACAAAGACGGTCGTCGCAAGGAACTGGAAAGCCTGCTGCAGGAATTCCATATCAGCCACATCCGTGACAACCTCGGCATGAGCCTGTCGGGTGGTGAGCGCCGCCGCGTGGAAATCGCACGCGCCCTGGCCACCAACCCGAAATTCATCCTGCTCGACGAACCGTTCGCCGGCGTGGACCCGATTTCGGTAGGCGACATCAAACAGATCATCTACCACCTCAAGGCCAAAGGCATTGGCGTGCTGATCACTGACCACAACGTCCGTGAGACCCTGGATATCTGCGAAACCGCCTACATCGTCAACGATGGACAGCTCATTGCCGAAGGCGACGCCGCCACCATCCTGGCCAATGACCTGGTGAAAGAAGTTTATCTGGGCCATGAGTTCCGCCTGTAAGCACTCAGGTGTCTGGCTGGTCGCCCAAGCGCCTGTCTCGATAAAAAATCAACATTTTTTTATTGTTACGGCGCTCTAGGCAAACGCTGCAGTTTCGGGCATATAATTTGCTTATGTTTGGCGCTCCGGCGCCCTGTAGTGGATGGCGCATGTGCGCCGGCGAATAAGGTGTTTAGCCCCTGCCATGAAACCATCGCTAGTCTTGAGAATGGGCCAGCAGCTGACGATGACACCGCAGCTGCAACAGGCCATCCGCCTGCTCCAATTGTCGACCCTGGACCTGCAACAGGAAATCCAGGAGGCCCTGGAGTCCAATCCGATGCTCGAACGCCAGGAAGAAGGCGACGACTTCGATAACGCCGACCCCTTGGCCGACAAAGCCGAACAACAACCCAACGCCGATGTTTCAGAGCCCTCCTACCAGGAAACCGCCCCGACGGTGGACAACCTCGAGGAAGGTGACTGGAATGAGCGCATCCCCAACGAGCTGCCCGTCGATACGGCATGGGAAGACGTTTACCAGACCAGCGCCAGCAGCCTGCCAAGCAGCGATGACGACGAGTGGGATTTCACTACGCGTACATCGGCCGGTGAAAGCCTGCAAAGCCATTTGCTGTGGCAGCTGAACCTGGCACCGATGTCCGACACCGATCGCTTGATTGCCGTGACTCTGATCGATTGCATCAACAATCAGGGCTACCTGGACGAAACCCTCGAGGAAATTCTCGAAGCCTTCGATCCGGAACTGGACATCGAACTGGACGAGATCGAAGCCGTCCTGCATCGCATCCAGCAGTTCGAACCGGCCGGTATCGGCGCCCGCAACCTGGGTGAATGCCTGCTGCTGCAACTGCGCCAGCTGCCAACCAAGACACCTTGGCTGGCGGAAGCCAAGCGCCTGGTCACCGACTACATCGATCTGCTCGGTAGCCGCGACTACAGCCAGCTGATGCGCCGCATGAAGCTAAAGGAAGATGAACTGCGCCAAGTGATCGAACTGGTGCAGAGCCTCAATCCGCGCCCTGGTTCACAAATCGAGTCCAGCGAAGCCGAATATGTCGTCCCTGACGTGATCGTACGCAAGGACAACGAACGCTGGCTGGTCGAGCTGAATCAGGAATCGGTGCCACGGCTGCGGGTCAACGCCCAATATGCCGGTTTCGTGCGTCGCGCCGACACCAGCGCCGACAACACTTTCATGCGCAATCAGTTGCAGGAAGCACGCTGGTTCATCAAGAGCCTGCAAAGCCGCAACGAAACACTGATGAAAGTGGCTACCCAGATCGTCGAGCATCAACGCGGCTTCCTGGAGTACGGCGACGAAGCGATGAAACCGCTGGTCCTGCACGACATCGCCGAAGCAGTGGGCATGCATGAGTCAACCATTTCACGGGTGACCACACAGAAATTCATGCATACCCCTCGGGGCATATATGAACTGAAATACTTTTTTTCCAGCCACGTCAGCACCTCCGAAGGCGGCGAATGCTCGTCCACGGCGATACGCGCGATCATCAAAAAACTGGTTGCGGCGGAAAATCAGAAAAAGCCGTTGAGTGACAGCAAGATCGCTGGTTTACTGGAGGCACAAGGCATTCAGGTGGCTCGCCGCACCGTCGCCAAGTACCGCGAATCCCTGGGAATCGCGCCTTCGAGCGAACGCAAGCGGTTGATGTAGAGCCACGCCACAGCGTTCCAGTGGTAGATCATCTGGTCTACCGCTTTATGCACTGGCAACGAAGGAGAAGCTGTATGCAAGTCAACATCAGTGGACACCAACTGGAAGTGACCGAACCTCTTCGCACCTACATCGGCGAAAAACTCGAACGATTAGAGAGGCATTTCGACAAGATCACCAACGTGCAGGTCACGATGACTGTCGAAAAGCTTAAGCAGAAAATCGAAGCCACGCTGCATATTCCCGGGAATGAAGTGGTCGCCAACGCGGAACATACCGATATGTACGCGGCGATCGACGCACTCACCGACAAGCTCGATAAACAACTCAAAAAGCATAAGGAAAAGACCCAAAGCCTGCTCCAGGGCGCTACCGGTCGTTAACACTCCCAACCCATGATCCGACTTGAAAACATCCTGACCCCCGGCCGTTCTCTCGTGAACGTGCCGGGCGGCAGTAAAAAGAAAGCCCTTGAGCAAATTGCCACCCTGATTGCCCGGGAAGTGCCGGATCTGGAGATGCAAGATGTCTTCGAGGCTTTGATTGCCCGTGAAAAACTCGGTTCGACCGGTTTTGGCAACGGCATCGCCATCCCCCACTGTCGCATCAAGGGCTGCAATTCACCCATCAGCGCCCTGATACACCTTGAAGCCCCCATCGATTTCGACGCCATCGACGGCGCCCCGGTTGACCTGCTGTTTGTACTGCTGGTCCCGCAGGCCGCTACCGATGCGCACCTGGAGCTACTGCGCCAGATCGCCAGCATGCTCGATCGCAAGGAAGTGCGTGAAAAACTGCGCAGCGCCCCGAGTAATGAAGCCTTGTATCAGGTCGTCCTGAGCGAGCAAAACGGTCATTAATCATGCGTTTGATCATTGTCAGTGGCCGCTCCGGCTCAGGTAAAAGTACCGCACTCGATGTTCTCGAGGACAACGGCTACTACTGCATCGACAACCTGCCCGCGGGCTTGCTGCCAGAACTCGCCGAGCGCGCGCTGATTCATACCGAGCTCGCACAACCGCTGGTCGCGGTATCCATAGATGCCCGCAACCTGCCCAGTCATCTGTCGCGATTTCCGGAACTACTGGAAGAAGTGCGCAGCCGGCACATCAAATGCGATGTGCTGTACCTGGACGCCGACGAAGAAACGCTGCTCAAACGGTTCTCGGAAACCCGTCGTCGCCACCCGCTCAGCAACCCCCACCGCTCCTTGGCAGAGGCGATTCAGGACGAAACCAGTTTGCTGGGGCCGATTGCCGACCTGGCCGACCTCAAAGTCAACACCACCAACCTGAACCTGTATCAGCTGCGCGACACCATCAAATTGCGCTTGCTGAACCAGCCGGACAGCGGCACTGCGTTCCTGGTGGAGTCGTTCGGGTTCAAGCGAGGCATGCCGGTCGACGCAGACCTGGTGTTCGACGTGCGCTGCCTGCCCAACCCTTACTGGAAGCCTGAGTTGCGCGAACTGTCCGGGCTTGATCAACCGGTGGCCGAGTACCTGGCGGCGCAACCGGACGTCGAAGAGATGTTTCAGGACATTTCCTCCTACCTGCTAAAATGGCTGCCGCGCTTCGCTGCGAGCAACCGTGCTTATGTCACCATTGCCATTGGCTGCACCGGCGGGCATCACCGCTCCGTCTACCTGACCGAACGTCTGGGCCAGGCTCTGCAACAATCCCTGAAGAACGTCCAGGTCCGCCACCGCGACCTCAGCTAAAGGATTCACATCGCGATGCCTGCTCTGGAAATCGAAATCATCAACAAGCTGGGCCTGCATGCCCGCGCTTCGGCAAAATTCGTTGGCGTTGCTGGTCAGTTCCCATGCCAAATCAAAGCCGGACGTACGCCTGAATCGATGGTTGACGGCAAAAGCATCATGGCCATGATGATGCTAGCTGCCGGCAAGGGCACGAAGATCCACCTGAAAACTGAAGGCGAGCAAGAACAGGAAGCGCTGGATGCCCTAGTGAAGTTGATCAACAACTACTTCGACGAAGGCGAATAACCGCCCCCTTTATGTCGCAGTTCGCTCCCACGGGGGGGGGGCGGTGCAAGACGCAAAAAAAAGGCGCGCCACCCAATCGGGTGGCGCGCCTTTTTATTGCCCAGCGATAAGCGTTAGCTACCGGCCACGGTCATCCGCTCAATCAACACCGAGCCTGTACGAATGTTGCTGCGCAGCTCAAGGTCATTACCGACCGCGACGATCTGCTTGAACATGTCGCGCATGTTGCCGGCAATGGTCACTTCCTGGACCGCGAACTGGATTTCGCCGTTCTCAACCCAATAACCGGCCGCGCCACGGGAATAATCGCCCGTGACCATGTTCAGGCCCTGACCCATCAACTCGGTTACCAGCAAGCCGCGCCCCATGCGGCGCAGCAACGCTGCCTGATCTTCATCGCCATGCGTCACGAACAGGTTG
Source organism: Pseudomonas sp. IT-P294 (assembly GCF_949767865.1). Classification (NCBI taxonomy): domain Bacteria; kingdom Pseudomonadati; phylum Pseudomonadota; class Gammaproteobacteria; order Pseudomonadales; family Pseudomonadaceae; genus Pseudomonas; species Pseudomonas sp. IT-P294. The sequence continues at coordinate 82,040 of NZ_CATKQW010000059.1, forward strand.
TGTACGCCGCCTGCGTTGGCGGTACTTGGCATACCCAGCTTACGGCCGGAATAGGTGCCAAGGATGTACGACACCAACTCGCCCTTTTCGACGAACGGCTTGGCGTAGGTCGCCAGGCCATCACCGTCGAATGCCGAACTGCCCATGGCGCGCATCAAATGCGGACGTTCATCAATGGTCAGCCATTCCGGGAACAGCTTCTGCCCCAAAGTGCCTTCAAGGAACGACGATTTGCGATACAGGCTGCCACCGGAAATCGCCGACAGGAAGCTGCCGAACAAGCCACCGGCCAGCTCAGCCGAAAACAACACCGGCACCCCGCAAGTCGGCACCGGACGCGCGCCCAGGCGGCTCGCGGCGCGTTGTGCGGCGCGCTGGCCAATGCTCTCCGGACTGGCCAGCAAATTGCCCTGACGGTTCACGTCATACCAGTAATCGCGCTGCATCTGTCCGTCGGCCTCGGCGATCATGACGCAACTCAGGCTGTGACGAGTCGACGCGTAGCCGCCGATAAATCCGTGGCTGTTGCCGTAAACACGGCAGCCTTGATGGGTGCTGAGGGTCGTGCCATCGGCATTCTTGATCCGGCTGTCGGCCGCAAACGCCGCCGCTTCACAGGTCAGCGCCTGCTCGATGGCCTGCTCTGGGGTAATGTCCCATTGGTGGAACAGGTCGAAATCCGGCAGATCCCTGGCCATCAGCGCGGCATCAGCCAGGCCAGACGCTTCGTCTTCCGAGGTGTGCTTGGCGATGGCCAACGCCGCAGCGACGGTTTCGCGAATGGCTTCCGGGCCACTGGCCGATGTACTGGCCGAACCTTTGCGCTGGCCGACGTACAAGGTGATGCCGAAGCCCTGATCGCGGTTGAATTCGACGGTTTCGACTTCGCGCTGACGCACCGAAGTGGACAGGCCCTGCTCCAGCGACACCGCCACTTCACAGGCACTGGCACCTTGGCGCTTGGCTTCAGCGATGATCTGCTCGACTTGTTCTTGCAGTGCCGGCAACGCTTGTGGGCCGACGCTTTCAACTGCACTCATGCTGTTCTCCACTCAAATTCTGCTTTCGGCTAGGGCCTTCGAGCGACCGGGCCGGACAAGCGGCCCCCGACTGGTTATCATGGCGGCGTTTCTTTGCGGACGGCCACCATGGTTGATTCTTACGACGACTCCCTCGATACGGGAGAAAAAAGCAAATCCCAGGTCAAACGCGAGCTTCATGCTCTGGTTGACCTCGGCGAGCGCCTTACAACGCTCAAGCCTGACTTGCTGGCAAAACTGCCGCTGACCGACGCTATGCGCCGGGCACTGGCCGATGCGCCCAAGCACACCGCGAATATCGCGCGTAAACGGCACCTTATGTTCATCGGCAAACTGATGCGCGATCAGGACACTGACGCCATTCTGAGCTTGCTCGATCAACTCGATGCCTCCACCCGGCAGTACAACGAACGTTTCCATGGCCTGGAACGCTGGCGCGATCGCTTGATCGCGGGCGACGATGCAGTCCTGGAGAAGTTCGTGCTCGACTACCCGGAGGCTGATCGTCAGCAGTTGCGCTCCCTGATCCGTCAGGCCCAGCACGAACTGGCGACCAACAAGCCACCGGCATCGAGCCGTAAAATCTTCAAGTACATCCGTGAGCTGGACGAGACTCAACGCGGCCTGCGTTGATGCTCGAATCGGGTGAGTCGCCAAGCGGCTCACCCGAAGCTCCATCCTGTTTACGATCCTGTGCCACCCACAGTGATCGCATCGATTTTCAGCGTTGGCTGGCCGACACCCACCGGCACCGACTGCCCATCCTTGCCGCACGTCCCCACACCACTGTCCAGCGCCAGATCATTGCCGACCATCGACACCTTGCTCATCGCTTCCGGGCCGTTGCCGATCAACGTCGCGCCTTTGACCGGGGCGGTAATCTTGCCGTCTTCGATCAGGTACGCCTCGCTGGTGGAGAACACGAACTTGCCGCTGGTGATGTCTACCTGACCGCCGCCGAGGTTGGCGCAGTAGATGCCGCGCTTTACCGAGGCAATGATTTCCGCCGGGTCGCTTTCGCCCGCCAGCATGTAGGTGTTGGTCATGCGTGGCATCGGCAAGTGCGCGTAGGATTCACGGCGACCGTTACCGGTGCGGGCAACGCCCATCAGGCGCGCGTTGAGCTTGTCCTGCATGTAGCCCTTGAGTACGCCGTTCTCGATCAGCGTGGTGCACTCGGTCGGGGTACCCTCATCGTCGACACTCAGGGAGCCGCGACGGCCCGCCAACGTACCGTCATCGACGATGGTGCAGAGCTTGGACGCGACCATCTCGCCCATGCGCCCGCTGTAGGCGGAACTGCCCTTGCGGTTGAAGTCGCCTTCCAGGCCGTGACCGACCGCTTCGTGCAGCAGCACGCCGGACCAGCCCGAACCCAGCACCACCGGCAACGTACCGGCCGGTGCCGGAATCGCTTCTAGGTTGACCAGGGCCTGACGCAAGGCTTCACGGGCGTAACCCATGGCGCGGTCATCACTCAGGAAATAACGGTAATCGGTTCGACCGCCACCGCCATGGCCACCGCGCTCGCGGCGACCGTTCTGCTCGACGATCACGCTGACGTTAAAGCGCACCAACGGCCGTACATCCGCCGCCAGACTGCCATCCGTCGAGGCCACGAGGATTCGCTCCCAGACCCCGGCCATGCTCACGGTCACTTGCTGAATACGTGGGTCGAGGGCGCGCGTCGCGACGTCGATGCGTTTAAGCAACTCGACTTTCTCGGCGCGCGTCATCACTTCCAAAGGATTGTCCGGCCCGTATAACTGGGCGACATCTGCCGTGGTGAACGCTTGCACCGTGCCATTTTGCCCTGCGCGCGAGATCGAGCGCGCAGCACGTGCCGCCGCGCCCAGGGCTTCCAGCGTGATCGCATTGCTGTAGGCAAAACCGGTTTTTTCACCCGATTGCGCACGAACGCCAACGCCCTGATCGAGGTTGAAGCTGCCTTCCTTGACGATTCCGTCTTCCAGCGCCCAGGACTCGGAAATCTGTCCCTGGAAATACAGGTCGGCGGCATCGATGCCCGGGCCGGCCAGATCGCCGAGTACACCCTGCAGACTTTCGATGGTTACGCCACCAGGCGCCAGGAGGTGTTCACTGACTGAGGACAACAACTCGCTCATATGCTTTACGCCTTAAATTCATCGTTCTGAGGCAGGTCGCTGGGCGCCCTGCGAGAAAAAGCGCCGGTGACTGGACACCGGCATCCGCGCCCTGATGGACGCCTGTTCGCTGCTATCGCGTTCGGCCAGCAGCACGGCCTCGCCTTGATCCTGTTGCGCCAGCACGCGGCCCCACGGGTCAATGATCGCGGCATGGCCAAAGGTTTCTCGCGGCCCCGGATGCGTCCCACCCTGAGCGGCTGCGAGTAGGTAACATTGAGTCTCGATGGCCCGCGCGCGAATCAGCACATCCCAATGCGCCGCACCGGTCACCGCCGTAAAAGCCGATGGCGCGGTAATCAGCTGAGCACCGCCAGCCCGTAATTCGCTATACAACTCCGGGAAACGCAGGTCATAACACACCGTCAGGCCAACCCGGCCGACCGGCGTATCGGCTAACACAACGCCACTGCCATGAGCATAGTCATCGGACTCGCGATAGCGCCCGCGATTGTCCGCAACGTCCACATCGAACAGGTGCAGCTTGTCGTAACGCGCCACTGTCTCGCCCTGGTCGTTCACCAACAGCGAGCAGGCATGCACCTTGGCCGTCGGTTGATCCATCGGCGGCAACGGCAATGTGCCGGCCACTATCCATAATTTGAGGTCGCGGGCGGTCTGTTTCAACCACGGCAGGATCGGGCCTTCACCCAAGGCCTCGGCGCGACCGATATCGGCAATGTCGCGACGGCCCATGGCGGCGAAGTTTTCTGGCAGCACCGCAAGCTGCGCACCACCGGCTGCCGCCTGCTCGAGCAGATGACGGGCCCGGGCAAGATTGGCCAGCACATCGCTCTGGCTGACCATTTGAATCACCGCAAAAGACATGGCGCGCTCCTGGGTCGCTTTTTATAAAGACTGCTTGCCATGCTACTCCATAGCCTTTGGCAGTGCCTTTTCAAAAAAGAACTCAAAAAGGTTTGTCGTAGGTGATTTTCGGCTCTTTCCACGGACCTTTGACCGTGTATTTCACGCTGGCGAAACGTGCCACGCGGTCTCCGATCAACTTGTCGATCAAGAACAGCGCGCCGCCAACCGCCGGTGCGCCGACGATCAACGCGGCAATCGGCAAGTTGTTGGTCACCGGCAACGTCACCAGCAACTTGGCATCGATCTGGTCACCGACCAGATTCAGCGTGCCGTTGAGCTCAACATTGCTCGAAGGTCCGGTCATCTGGATGGGCTCCTTGGTCACGTAGACGCCGTTGGTCGCGACCAGCAGGCCTTTGACGCGGTCATAACTCAGGCCTTTTCCAAACAAGTCGGAGAAGTCCAGGCGCAGACGGCGACCGATGGAGTTGAAGTTGAGCAGGCCGAAAACCCGCAGGGCCTGGGCACCGCCCTCGACTTCAACGAACTGGCCTTTGCTCAGCGATGCATCCAGGGTGCCGGAGAAACGCTTGCTCGCCAGCCAGGCCGGGGAGCCCGGCCAGCGACCGTCGACGTCCATATGAAACTCTTCGCTGGTGACGCTCGGCGCAAAGCCCCAGCCTTTGAGTACATCGGCGAGATTCTTGCCGCCGATTCGTCCCTTGAACCAACTGCTGGAACTCCCCGGTATGCCTTCCCAGCCGCCATTGCCCTGCAACAGAATGCCCTTGAGCCCCAGGTCCAGGGTATTGAGCGCGATGCCCCTGGCAGTCGGACGGACTTTTAAATACCAGGCACCGACCAGGTCTTGCCCCTGGAACAGCTGATTGATGGTGATATCCAGTGCAGGAATTTTCGTCGGGTCTACGGAGGCCAGCGGATCCGGCGAATTTTCGTCGGCCAGCACTTTAGGATCCGGTGCCGGCAAGCGCACGGTCAGCAGATTGATCGCAATCGGCGCGCCTTGCGCATCCGGGATACTCGCGCTGCCCTTGACCTGCTGACTGTCGAGCTGCAGGGCCCACGCGGCGGATTTGCGGTTCAACTGCACCGACGCCTGATCGAGCGTGGTGCCGACGCCGCTCAGCTTGCCGACCTTGAAGTCCGCGCTGCTGAGCAGCTGCTTGGCACTGCCGCCCGGATCCTGGCCGGCGTACTTGTCCGCCAGATCTTTCCAGGGACCGACATCCAGTTCCGACAGCACGCCACGCACCCGAAGGCCTTTCGCGCCGGGCAGCACGGCAGCGCCGCCGCCGAGGAACAACTCACCGCGACCATCGGCAAAATTGCCGGGCGGCGCGGCGAATGTGAAGTTTGCCAACTCGCCATAGTTGACCCAATAGCGCCGCTCCTGTCCCTGCAGGGTCATGCGGAACGTGGTGTCGCGTCCGACATCGGCAGTCATGCCGAACGGGGCCGGCAAATCGATTGCCACGCCTTTGAGACTGGAATTGACCATCAATTGGCTGTCAGGCCCATCGAGGTTCAGTTGCAACTGATACGGGATCAAACCGGACACCGGCAGCGGTTGGGTCACGTTCAACCAATCCGTGAGCTTCTTGACCTCTACCTGACCAGACGCGCTGACACGGGTCTTGATATTACCCGGGCTGCCATCGGCAAAAATCTGCGCGGTGACCGGCCTGTCGAAGGCCCGAGCAGTAATGTTTTGTCCGCTCACCCCCTTGGCGCTGTCAAAACGGAAATCGCCTTTGAGTTGAGTCAACTCAAGCACAGGCTCGGCCAGTTTCAGACGGGACTTGGCTGTCTTGAAGTCGACGAGAATTTTCGGCTGTTCGCCTTTTACCAAGGGAATGTCCAGTTTCAACTTGCCTTGCAGATCGCCCTCGCCTTCCCATCCAGCAAAGGTGTCCGCCGTGCCGATCGGCGCTTCCTGAAGAATCTTCAAGCCATCGCCCAATCCGCCGGCGAACCCGCCGTCGAGGAACAGGTGAACGCTTTGACCGGCCGGCACATGGGGAATATTGACGTAGATGTCGCTGACCTGGGTGTTGAGCAACTGGCCCTTGCTGGCCAGGATCCGCACACCGCTGTCTTCGACAAACACATCACCGCTCACCTTGCTGACATGTGGCCAACCTGGCTGAAACGCCAGTTCGGCGTCATGCACCTTGAAGAACAGGCTGATGCTGCGGGCAGCGTCCTCGGCGCCATGGTTCAGCGAGCCTTGATACTGGAAGAAACCCTGGTCTACCGCACCTTTGAGAATCGCAGTGCGCAGCCATTCGTCGAGTGCCGGGCTGAGCATGCTTGGCAGGTATTTGGCGGTGTAACGACCGTCGCCATCCACCAGGCCAACCCGCAGGTCCATGTAGTCTTCCTGGGTATGGTCGAAATGCAGGCGGATCAGGAAGTCACCGGCAATCTTGCCCTCTTCGCCCAGCACCTTGAGGTACGGCGCGATCAGGGTGAAGCCTTCTTTGTCGAGCTTCCAGGTCAGCCGGGCATTGGCCTGGATGTATTGCCATGGCTTGGCAAAGATCGGGTCCAGGTGCAGGACAAAGTCCTTGCTGTCCATCCGCAGTTCACCCTGACCAAGGTCACCACTGATGCTACCGCTGACATTTCGCGCCGCCGGTGCACCGTGATAGGCGTCGAAGCCGACCTGCTCGAGGTTGGCGGCAAAGCTGAACTTGCTGTCGTCGGTGGCATTGGGCCGCAGATCGATCAGCACGTTGCGTAGACTGCCGGTGACCTTGAGTCGCTCGATGGCGGTGGCAACACCTTCCGGCAGCGGCCCCAAGGCATTCATCAGCGGTGTGAGCGGTGTGAGATCGAGGCGGTCGGCTTGCAAGTGCCAGACTTCGTCAGCCGTATCGGTCGCGATGCTCTGGCGCAGTTGCAGATGCGATTCCCAGCGGCTCGCGCCAAGGTTCATGGCCAGGGAGTCCAAAGTCACCAGCATGCCTTCGGAACTGCGCTGGAAATAGCCGTTGAGCGCCAGGTTGTTGATCTGGATCGGTTTACGTTCGGCGTAAGCGCCCTTGAGCTGTGGCGCGTTCAAGCGAATGGCAGCGCTTTGCAGCTCGCCCTTGCCCCAGGTCACCCAGAGTTCGCCACCGGCCTTGATCTCGGAGAAATTCCATTGCCGGGTCAGGCTCGCGGGCAGCCATTTCGACCAGTCGCTTTGCGGCAGGCTCAGGTACGCCTCGGCTTCGCCATCCTTCCATTCGCTGGCGCGAATACGGGTGCGCACACTCATGGCCAACGGTTGGCCATCGGGCAGGGTCAAACGGGCATCGAGTCGCTGGCGGGACACGCCGGTTTTCAGGTTCAGGCCCACGTAGGTCAATGTCAGTGGCGGCTGATCCAGTGGCTGCAAGGTCACCTGGCTGTCGATCACCGACAACTGCGCAACCATTTGCATGCGATTGAGCAACTGCTCCGGGTCGAGCGGCTGGTCCTGTTGCACCGGCAAACCTTCCAGCGCCCACTGCCCGTCCTGGCCTTCCTTGAGGCTGATCTTCAGGCCATTGAGTTCCAGATGAGCGATGCGCACTTCGCGCGCTAGCAAGCTTTCCCAAACGTCAGGCACCGCCCGCACCTGGTCCAGACGCAGGGCATTGGAGCCCTCGCCAACCGTGACGTCGTGCGCCAGGAGGATCGGCGCGAAACCGCTCCAGTTGCCCTCCAGCTTACCGATCTGCAACGGCATGCCCAGGGCGGCGCTGGCTTTGGTTTCGACGTCGGCACGATATTCGGCCACCAGAGGCGTCAACTCGCGGCCGAGGCTGACGTATAACGCCATCAACACCAATACCAACGCGCACAGGCCAAGACCCCAGCGGGTCAGTGCGGCCAAAATGCGTGTCAGACGTTCCATGTCAGTTGGCTCCCATGGCAAAAATACTGCAAAAAGCTGAGGCCAGCCGATTTAGTGAGGTTGAAACAAAACGATTCAGAGCAGCACCACGTCGTATTGTTCCTGGGAATACATGGTTTCCACCTGAAACCGGATGGTCCGCCCGATAAAGCCTTCCAGTTCGGCGACATTGCCCGACTCCTCGTCGAGCAAACGATCGACGACTTTCTGGTTCGCCAATACACGATAGCCTTCCGCTTGATAGGCGCGTGCCTCGCGGAGGATTTCGCGAAAAATTTCATAGCAGACCGTTTCCGGCGTCTTCAATTTGCCGCGTCCCTGACAGCTGCTGCAGGGTTCACAGAGCACTTGTTCGAGACTTTCGCGGGTGCGCTTGCGGGTCATCTGCACCAGGCCCAACTCGGTGATGCCGATGATGTTGGTCTTGGCGTGATCGCGCTCAAGTTGCTTCTCGAGGGTACGCAAGACCTGGCGCTGGTGCTCTTCGTCTTCCATGTCGATGAAGTCGATGATGATGATTCCGCCCAGATTGCGCAGGCGCAGCTGGCGAGCGATGGCGGTCGCGGCTTCGAGGTTGGTCTTGAAAATGGTTTCTTCGAGGTTGCGATGCCCGACGAATGCGCCCGTGTTGACGTCGATGGTGCTCATGGCTTCGGCCGGATCGACCACCAGATAACCGCCGGACTTGAGCGGCACTTTGCGCTCGAGGGCTTTCTGGATTTCGTCTTCGACGCCGTACAGGTCGAAGATCGGCCGCTCGCCCGGGTAATGCTCCAGACGATCAGCGATTTCCGGCATCAGTTCGGCGACGAACTGCGTGGTTTTCTGGAAGGTTTCCCGGGAATCGATACGGATCTTCTCGATCTTCGGGCTCACCAGGTCACGCAAGGTGCGCAGCGCCAGGCCGAGGTCTTCGTAGATCACACTCGGTGCGCTGATGGTCTTGATCTGTTCGTTGATCTGATCCCAGAGACGGCGCAGGTAACGAATGTCCATCAGGATTTCATCGGCACCCGCCCCTTCGGCGGCAGTGCGCAGAATGAAACCGCCCGCCTCCTTGATGCCCTCTTTGTCCACGCAATCGGTGACCACTTGCTTGAGGCGTTCGCGTTCCGCTTCGTCCTCGATCTTCAGGGAAATGCCGACGTGGGCCGTGCGCGGCATGTACACCAGATAGCGCGATGGAATCGATAACTGAGTGGTCAGGCGCGCGCCTTTGGAACCGATCGGGTCCTTGGTGACTTGCACCACCAGGCTCTGACCTTCATGGACCAACGCGCTGATGCTTTCTACCGCCGGCCCTTCACGCAAGGAAATTTCCGAGGCATGAATGAACGCGGCCCGGTCCAGACCGATATCGACGAACGCGGCCTGCATGCCCGGCAACACCCGCACGACCTTGCCTTTATAGATATTGCCGACGATTCCACGCTTTTGCGTGCGCTCGACGTGGACCTCTTGCAGAACACCGTTTTCGACCACCGCCACGCGCGATTCCATCGGCGTGATGTTGATCAGGATCTCTTCACTCATGGCAGGGTCTCGTTCAGGCATGTTCACGATAATGGCCGCATCTTGTCAGAACGACGCTCAGCGCGCGTTAAGGGTTTGCCAACAGGGTATGCCGAAATGGCCCAGCAGCTCGCAGGTTTCGCACAGCGGCAACCCGACCACAGCCGAGTAGCTGCCATTGAGCCCGGCGACAAACACCGCGCCCAGTCCTTGAATCCCATAGCCGCCAGCCTTGTCACGGGGTTCGCCGCTGGCCCAGTAGGCCGCGGCTTCTTCACGACTGATGTCGCGAAAGCGCACCAGGCTGCGCACAACCCGAGACTCACAGCGTTCGCCGTCGAGCACCGCAATGGCGGTCAATACTTGGTGTTCCTGACCGGCCAACAACATAAGCATGGCGCACGCATCGGCTTCGTCCACCGGTTTGCCAAGAATTTTCCCGTTGAGCACCACGGCGGTATCGGCACCCAACACGCAAGAATCTTCACCTGACGCGAGCGTGCCGCGCCCGGCTTCGGCCTTGCCACGCGCGAGGCGTTCGACATAAGCCGACGGGGATTCATGCTTCAAAGGGGTTTCATCGATGTCCGCACTGATGGCGGAAAACGGCACGCCGATCTGCGTGAGCAGCTCACGCCGACGTGGCGAGCCTGAGGCGAGGTATAACTTCATCAAGACATCTCCCTTGTCTACCGCCAATACGGGCCAATGCCTGACCGAATCAAGTGATTTTGTAGCGTCGACGCAACCCGCGCAAACCGTAGCTGACCCAAGGCCAGAGCAAGGCACTGACCAGTGCCGGCAAGACAAGCGCCAGTGTCGGCTGGCGGTTGCCGGTCAAGGCGCTCAACCACAGCTGAACAAGCTGGGCGAGGCCGAAGATCACCAGGATCACCAGGCTCTGTTGCCACATCGGGAACATGCGCAGGCGCTGTTGCAGCGACAGCACCAGAAAGGTGATCAGTGTCAGGATCAATGCGTTCTGGCCCAGCAGTGTGCCGTAGAGCACGTCTTCAGCCAGACCCAGGCACCACGCGGTGACCATGCCGACTTTTTGCGGCATGGTCAGCGCCCAGAATGCCAGCAGCAAGGCCAGCCACAAGGGACGCAGGATTTCCATGAACTGTGGCAGCGGCGAAACGCTGAGCAACATGCCGATGGCAAAGGTCAGCCAAACGATCCAGCCGTTTCGCGATGCAGTCGTACCGACCATTATTCTCGTCCCCCAGTGGAGGCTGGCGCGGAGACAGGCGGCTTGGCAGCAGGCTTCACGGCAGCGGGTTGAGTCGCAGGCGGCTTGGTGGCCGCCGGCTGCGTGGCGGGAGGCTTGGCGGCCGAATGCCGTGTGGTCGTGGGCTTGGCCGGGGTTGCCGCAACCGGTGCTGGTGCCGCTGCCGGAACAGCCGGAGCAGCCACGGGCGCAGCTGCCGGCGTCGGGACCAGGGCAGGCTTCGAAACGGTCGCCGGGAAGATCGGGCCGCCGCCGTGCTGATCAAGGGCTTCCTGAGCCTGGGCGGCTTCATTGGCGCGCTCTTCAGCGGTACGACCGTCGCTGAACACCAGCAGCAGGTAACGGCTGCGGTTCAGGGCGGCGGTCGGCACGGCACGCACGATGGCAAAGGGCTGGCCGGAATCGTGGATCACTTCCTTGACCGTTGCCACCGGGTAACCGGCCGGGAAACGCTGGCCCAAACCTGAGCTGACCAGCAGATCGCCTTCCTTGATGTCCGCCGTATCGGCCACGTGGCGAAGTTCGAGGCGTTCCGGGTTACCGGTGCCGCTGGCAATTGCGCGCAGCCCGTTGCGGTTTACCTGCACCGGAATACTGTGGGTCGTGTCGGTCAGCAGCAGCACGCGAGAGGTGTACGGCATCAGTTCAACCACCTGCCCCATCAGGCCGCGGGCATCGAGCACCGGCTGACCGAGGATCACACCGTCGCGCTCACCTTTATTGATGATGATGCGATGGGTGAAGGGATTGGGGTCCATGCCGATCAACTCGGCCACTTCGACCTTCTCGTTGACCAGCGCGGAGGAATTGAGCAACTCGCGCAGCCGAACGTTCTGCTCGGTGAGGGCCGCCAGCTTTTGCATGCGCCCCTGCAACAACAGGTTTTCGGTCTTGAGTTTTTCGTTTTCGGCGACGAGTTCGGTACGGCTGCCAAATTGGCTGGCCACACCCTGCCATAGCCGCTGCGGCAGGTCGGTGATCCAGTAAGACTGCATCAGCACCAGCGACATTTGGCTACGCACTGGCTTGAGCAGTGTGAATCGGGCATCGACCACCATCAGGGCGACCGAAAGCACGACCAGCACTAATACGCGCACGCCCAGTGAGGGGCCCTTGGTGAAAAGCGGTTTAATAAGCCGCTCCTCCCAGGCAAATTTTTTCTTTATTCATACGGCATCAAACCGGCCTGGATGCAGAGTGACAGAAGATAAACGCCAACAGGCAGCACTGCAAAGTGCCGCCTGCGCGCTCAACAGCATAGATGCGATCCGGCGACTTACTCGCTGGAAAGCAGGTCCATGGTGTGCTTGTCCATCATCTCCAACGCACGACCACCGCCGCGAGCCACACAGGTCAGCGGGTCTTCGGCGACGATCACCGGCAGACCTGTTTCCTGGGCCAGCAACTTGTCGAGGTCACGCAGCAAGGCGCCACCACCGGTCAGTACCAGGCCACGCTCGGCGATATCGGAAGCCAGCTCCGGAGGCGATTGCTCCAGGGCACTTTTGACCGCCTGAACGATGGTCGCCAGAGACTCTTGCAGAGCTTCCAGCACTTCATTGGAGTTCAGGGTGAAGGCGCGTGGAACGCCTTCGGCCAGGTTACGGCCGCGAACGTCGACTTCACGCACTTCGCCGCCCGGGTAGGCTGTACCGATTTCCTGCTTGATACGCTCGGCAGTGGATTCACCGATCAGGCTGCCGTAGTTACGGCGCACGTAGGTGATGATCGCTTCGTCGAAGCGGTCGCCGCCAACCCGTACGGATTCGGCGTAAACCACACCGTTCAGGGAGATCAGTGCGATTTCAGTGGTACCACCACCGATATCGACGACCATCGAACCGCGCGCTTCTTCAACCGGCAGGCCGGCACCGATCGCAGCGGCCATCGGCTCTTCGATCAGGAACACTTCACGCGCACCGGCACCAAGGGCCGATTCACGGATGGCACGACGCTCAACCTGGGTGGATTTGCACGGAACGCAGATCAGCACACGAGGGCTTGGCTGCAGAAAGCTGTTTTCGTGAACCTTGTTGATAAAATATTGCAGCATCTTTTCGCAGACGCTGAAGTCGGCAATCACGCCATCCTTCATCGGACGAATGGCAGCAATGTTGCCCGGCGTTCGGCCGAGCATGCGCTTGGCTTCGGTGCCGACAGCGACGACACTTTTCTGGTTACCGTGTGTCCGAATAGCCACAACCGATGGCTCATTCAGGACGATACCGCGCTCGCGCACGTAAATAAGGGTGTTGGCAGTGCCCAGGTCAATGGAAAGATCGCTGGAAAACATGCCACGCAGTTTCTTGAACATGGGAAAGGGACCCTAGGCAACGCGTGGGTAAAAAAGTGCGGCAAACTCTAACAACGACAGGGATTTTGGGCAAGGCGCCAATATGTTAAATTGGCCGCTTTTCTGTGCACCAACCCCCACAATCGCGGCCTTATGACCGTAGAAATGCGGTAGTGTTCCGACAATCTAACACACGGACGACGTCCGTTCTGTTTTCCACTGGAGATTCCCATGGCGCTTGAACGCTCCGACGTGGAAAAAATCGCTCATCTGGCCTGCCTTGGCCTTAATGATGCCGATCTTCCACATATTACTTCGGCCCTGAATAGCATTCTCGGGCTGGTCGACGAAATGCAGGCGGTCAATACCGACGGTATCGAGCCGCTCGCCCACCCACTGGAAGCCAGCCAGCGCCTGCGTGCAGACGTCGTGACCGAGACCAATCATCGCGAGGCCTACCAGTCCATCGCACCAGCGGTCGAAAACGGCCTGTACCTGGTTCCGAAAGTCATCGACTAAAGGGAAAGAGCCTGCAATGCATCAAATGACTCTGGCCGAGATCGCCCGCGGTCTCGCCGATAAAAAGTTTTCTTCCGAAGAGCTGACCAAAAACCTGCTGGCGCGTATCGCCCAGCTCGATCCTCAGCTCAACAGCTTCATCACGCTCACCGAAGACCTGGCGCTCCAGCAGGCGAAAGCCGCTGACGCACGCCGTGCCAACGGTGAGACCGGCGCCCTGCTCGGTGCGCCGATCGCGCACAAAGACCTGTTCTGCACCCAGGGCATCCGCACCAGCTGCGGCTCGAAGATGCTCGACAACTTCAAGGCGCCGTACGACGCCACTGTCGTCGCCAAGCTGGCCGCTGCCGGGGCCGTGACCCTGGGCAAGACCAACATGGACGAATTCGCCATGGGTTCGGCCAACGAGTCGAGCTACTACGGCCCGGTGAAAAACCCGTGGAACCTGGAACACGTTCCGGGCGGTTCGTCCGGCGGTTCGGCGGCGGCGGTTGCCGCGCGCCTGCTGCCAGCGGCCACCGGCACCGATACCGGCGGCTCGATCCGCCAGCCCGCAGCACTGACCAACCTAACCGGCCTGAAACCGACGTACGGTCGCGTTTCGCGCTGGGGCATGATCGCTTACGCCTCCAGCCTCGATCAGGGCGGCCCTCTGGCCCGTACCGCCGAAGACTGCGCGATCCTGTTGCAAGGCATGGCCGGTTTCGACCCGCAGGATTCCACCAGCATCGACGAGCCCGTGCCTGATTACAGCGCCAGCCTCAACGGTTCGCTGCAAGGCCTGCGCATCGGCGTGCCGAAGGAGTATTTCGGCGCCGGTCTCGATCCACGCATCGCCGACCTGGTCATGGCCAGTGTCGAAGCACTGAAAAAACTCGGTGCCGTGATCAAGGAAATCAGCCTGCCGAACATGCAGCACGCGATTCCCGCGTACTACGTGATCGCTCCGGCAGAAGCGTCTTCCAACCTGTCGCGTTTCGACGGTGTGCGCTTCGGCCATCGCTGCGAAAACCCGAAAGACCTGATCGACCTGTACAAACGCTCTCGCGGCGAAGGGTTCGGCCCGGAAGTGCAGCGCCGGATCATGGTCGGCGCCTACGCGCTGTCGGCCGGTTACTACGACGCCTACTACCTCAAGGCACAGAAAATTCGTCGCCTGATCAAGAACGACTTCATGGCCGCCTTCAATGAGGTCGACATCATCCTCGGCCCAACCACACCGAACCCGGCCTGGAAGCTTGGCGCCAAGAACAGCGACCCGGTCGCTGCGTACCTGGAAGACGTCTACACCATTACCGCCAACCTCGCCGGCCTGCCGGGCTTGTCCATGCCCGCCGGTTTTGTCGATGGCCTGCCGGTCGGCGTGCAATTGCTCGCCCCGTATTTCCAGGAAGGTCGCCTGTTGAACGTTGCCCATCAGTATCAGTTGAACACTGACTGGCACACCCGCACCCCAACCGGCTTCTGAGGAGAAACACATGCAATGGGAAGTCGTGATCGGGCTGGAGATTCATACCCAGCTCACCACCCGGTCGAAAATCTTTTCCGGTAGCTCCACCACTTTCGGTTCCGAGCCGAATACCCAGGCCAGCCTGGTAGACCTTGGCATGCCCGGCGTTCTGCCGGTGCTGAACCAGGAAGCGGTGCGCATGGCGGTGATGTTCGGCCTGGCTATCGATGCCGAAATCGGCCAGCACAACGTGTTCGCCCGTAAAAACTATTTCTACCCGGACCTGCCCAAGGGCTACCAGATCAGCCAGATGGAGCTGCCGATCGTCGGCAAGGGCCACCTGGACATCGCCATGGAAGACGGCACGATCAAACGTGTCGGCGTTACCCGTGCACACTTGGAAGAAGACGCTGGTAAAAGCCTGCACGAAGAATTCAACGGTGCCACCGGCATCGACCTGAACCGTGCCGGCACGCCGCTGCTGGAAATCGTTTCCGAGCCGGACATGCGCAGCGCCAAGGAAGCCGTGGCTTACGTCAAGACGATCCACGCGCTGGTGCGTTATCTGGGCATCTGCGACGGCAACATGGCCGAAGGCTCGCTGCGTTGCGACTGCAACGTGTCGATCCGTCCAAAAGGCCACGTTGAGTTCGGCACCCGCTGCGAGATCAAGAACGTCAACTCGTTCCGCTTCATCGAGAAGGCGATCAACAGTGAAGTTCGCCGTCAGATCGAGCTGATCGAAGATGGCGGCAAAGTGATCCAGCAGACCCGCCTGTACGATCCGAACAAGGACGAGACCCGTCCGATGCGCAGCAAGGAGGAAGCCAACGACTACCGTTACTTCCCCGATCCGGACCTGCTGCCCGTGGTCATCGAAGACTCGTTCCTCAATGAGGTTCGCGCCACCCTGCCGGAATTGCCACCGCAGAAACGCGAGCGCTTCCAGGCGCAGTTCGGCCTGTCGGTCTATGACGCCAGCGTCCTGGCCACCAGCCGCGAGCAAGCCGATTACTTCGAAAAAGTCGTGGGCATCAGCGGCGACGCCAAGCTGGCGGCGAACTGGGTCATGGTTGAGCTGGGCAGCCTGCTGAACAAGCAAGGCGTGGAAATCGACCAGTCACCGGTCTCGGCCGAGCAACTGGGCGGCATGCTGCTGCGCATCAAGGACAACACCATCTCCGGCAAAATCGCCAAAGTAGTGTTTGAAGCGATGGCCAACGGCGAAGGCAGCGCGGACGAGATCATCGACAAGCGTGGCTTGAAGCAAGTGACCGACAGCGGCGCGATCTCGGCGGTGCTGGACGAAATGCTCGCGGCCAACGCCGAGCAGGTCGAGCAATACCGTGCGGCAGACGAAGCCAAGCGCGGCAAGATGTTCGGCTTCTTCGTCGGCCAGGCCATGAAAGCCTCCAAAGGCAAGGCCAACCCGCAACAGGTCAACGAACTGCTCAAAAGCAAGCTCGAAGGCTGATGAAAATGGAGCCAGCCCTCAAATCTGGCTCCACTCCTTGTGGGAGCCAGCCTGCTGGCGATAGCGGTCTGACATTCAACATATCCGTGTCTGACACTCCGCAATCGCCAGCAGGCTGGCTCCCACATTTGTTTTCGGGAAACCTTCAATGAAGCGTCTGCTCAGCCTTTGCGCCCTGCTCTCCCTGCTGGCCGGTTGCGCCAGCAACGACATCATCGATCCGCACGGCTATGACAAGACCGGCGTGGCTTCGTATTACGGCGCCAAACATCAAGGTAAACGCACCGCCAGTGGTGAGCGTTTCAACAAGAACTCCCTGACCGCCGCCCATCGCCAGTTGCCGTTCGGCACGCGGGTGAAGGTCACCAATCTGAATAACGACAAATCCTGCGTCGTCCGCATCAACGATCGCGGGCCGCATGCCCGTGGGCGTCTGATCGACGTGTCACATGCTGCGGCCGAGCGGTTGGGCATGCTCGGCAGTGGTACCGCGCGCGTTCGCGTGCAAGCCCTCGACGATTAACAGCCGGAGCCCAAAACCATTTTCGGACTTGACGACGTACCCCTGATCAGCGTGATTGAATTGTTCGTTGGCCTGCTGCTGCTGATCGCGGGTGCCGAACTGATGGTGCGCGGCGCTGTGCGCCTGGCGGCGCGCCTGCAGGTGCGGTCGCTGATTATCGGGCTGACCATCGTCGCCCTCGGCAGCAGCGCCCCGCAGATGGCGGTTAGCCTGCAAGCCACCCTGGCGCAAAACGCCGACATCGCCGTCGGCAGCGTGATTGGCAGCTGCATCTTCAACATCCTGGTCACCCTGGGCCTTTCGGCGCTGATCATTCCGCTACGGGTTTCGCGGCAGCTGGTGCGCCTGGATATCCCGCTGATGATCGGCGCCAGCCTGCTGGTGTTCGCACTGGCCTGGAACAAAGAGCTGGATCGTGTGGACGGCTTGATTCTATTGGCTGCGCTGGTGTTGTACCTGGGCTTGTTGCTGCGCCAGTCGCGGCATTCGACTCGCCCGCCCTCCCACGACGAAACACTGAAGGCACCGTGGGTCAGCAGCGTGCTGATGATCGTCGCAGGACTGGCCATGCTGGTGTATGCCGCTCACTTGTTGCTGGGTGCCGCCGTGGCGGTCGCCACCGACCTGGGGCTGTCGGAACGAATCATCGGCCTGACCATTGTCGCCGTCAGCACTTCACTGCCGGAGCTGGCCACCTCATTGATCGCCGCGTTGCGCGGTCAGCGCGATATCGCCGTGGGCAACGTCATCGGCAGCAATCTGTTCAACCTTCTGGGCGTGCTTGGCCTGACGGCGCTTGTCGCGCCTTCGCCGCTGTCTGTTTCGCCCAACGCCCTGGATTTTGACTTGCCGGTGATGCTCGGCGTCGCGGTGCTGTGCCTGCCGCTGTTTTACACCGGCTACCGGGTGACCCGCGCCGAAGGCTTGCTGTTTCTGGGGCTGTACCTCGCTTACGGCTTGCACGTGGTGTCATTCACCACCGGCATGCCGCTGGCCGGCAAACTTGAACACCTGATGCTGTTTTTCGTCCTGCCGGCGCTGGTGGCGTATCTGCTGTTTACGTCGCTGCGCGCCTGGCGTCGCCAACACCACAAGAGGGAAATGCCGTGACCGACAATAAAAAACCTGGCGTTGAAGTCCGCCGCCAAGTGATGGGTGACGCCTTCGTCGACCGCGCTCTGGGCAATGCCACCGAGTTCTCCCAGCCGCTGCAGGATTTCGTCAATGAACACGCCTGGGGCAGCGTGTGGAATCGCGAAGGCCTGCCGCTGAAAACCCGCAGCCTGATCACCCTCGCCGCACTGACCGCGTTGAAGTGCCCGCAGGAATTGAAAGGTCACGTGCGCGGCGCGTTGAACAACGGTTGCACCGTGGAAGAAATTCGCGAGGCGCTGCTGCATTGCGCGGTGTATGCCGGTGTGCCGGCGGCGATCGATGCGTTTCGCGCGGCGCAGGAAGTGATCGACACTTACCAAAAGCCGGAGTGAGTCATCGGCATTTGTGGTGAATGATCTGCCGCCATCGCGAGCAAGCTCGCTCCCACACTAGGCCGAGTCGTACACAAATTTTGTGTCCACTGGAGATCCCCTGTGGGAGCGGGCTTGCCCGCGAAGAGGCCCCCAAAAAAAACCAAAGATTCCGAAGCTAGATCCAACCTCCCCACTGCAATAAAAAGATCCCGACGTTGGTGGTAATCGCCGCCATCAACGTCGTAATGACGATGATCGCCGCCGCCAGTTCATGATTGCCATTGGCCTGACGGGCCATGACAAAACTGGCCGCTGCAGTCGGGCTGCCGAAATACAGAAACAGAATCCCCAACTCCGCTCCGCGAAAACCCCATAACCACGCTCCCAGCGTCGCCAGCACCGGCAGGCCGATCATCTTCACCAGGCTTGAGCTGAGCGCCATCGTGCCGCTCTTGCGCATCGCTGCCAGCGACAACGTGCCGCCGATGCAGATCAGCGCCAACGGCAAGGTGGTTTGCGCCAGGTACTGACCGGAGGTTTCCAGCCACCCCGGCAAGCCGATCTTGAAATAAGCAAATGGCGCCGCCGCAAACACGCTGATGATCAGCGGATTGACCATCACGCTTTTGAAGATGCTCCACGGATCGGACTTGATCACCGGGCTGTAGACCGCGAGCACGATGGTTGAGAGCGTGTTGTAAAACAGGATCACCAGCGCTGCGAGAATCGCCCCGAGGGAAATGCCGTAATCGCCGTACATGCTGGCCGCCAGTGCGAGGCCGATGACACCGTTATTGCCGCGAAACGCGCCCTGGGTGTAGATCCCCCGGTCTTCACGCGGGCACTTCCAGATTGCCCAGCCCCAGGCAATGGCGAAACACACCAGGGTGGCGAGCGCGAAGTAGATCAGCAGCGCCGGTTGCAGCGCGGCGTGCAGGTCGGCATGCAGGATGCCCAGAAACAGCAACGCCGGCATGGTGACGTTGAACACCAAGGCCGACGCAGTGTGGATGAAGTTGTCGTTGATCCAGTTGATGCGCTTGAGCAGCACACCCAGAAACAGCATGGCAAACACCGGCGCGGTGATGTTCAGGGTTTCGAGGAAGATAGCCAGCATGCCGGGAGAACCTTGGGTGGGCGTCGTTAGGGGGCTAATGATAAGCCACCAAGTCCTCTGGCGTCTGTTAGACCGCTATCGCGAGCAGGCTCGCTCCCACATTTGTTCAGTGCCGAACACAAAATCTGTGTACGGCGAAAATCCAGTGTGGGAGCGGGCTTGCCCGCGATGCAGGCGACTCGGTCTTACGTGATCGGCGCAGGGTTAAACAAGGTGATGTCGTTATGCAGCTTGTGCTGCTCGGCCCACGTCTGTTTTTTCCCGCTCGCCACGTCCAGGTAGTAGTGGAACAACTCCCAGCCGAGGTCTTCAATCGAAGCCCGTCCGGTGGCAATCCTCCCGGCATCGATGTCGATCAGGTCCGGCCAGCGCTGCGCCAGTTCCGTGCGCGTCGAGACCTTCACCACCGGCGCCATCGCCAGGCCATACGGCGTGCCGCGCCCGGTGGTGAATACATGCAGGTTCATCCCGGCCGCCAGTTGCAACGTCCCGCAGACAAAATCACTGGCCGGGGTCGCGCAGAAAATCAGCCCTTTGCGCTTGAAGCGTTCGCCAGGGCCCAGCACGCCGTTGATCGCGCTGCTGCCGGATTTGACGATCGAGCCCAAGGACTTTTCGACAATGTTCGACAACCCGCCCTTCTTGTTCCCCGGCGTGGTGTTGGCGCTGCGATCCGCTTCGCCCTTGGCCAGGTACCGGTCGTACCAGTCCATTTCCCGCACCAGCTCCTCGGCGACTTCCTTGGTTTCGGCGCGGGACGTCAGCAGGTAAATCGCGTCACGCACTTCGGTGACTTCGGAAAACATCACCGTCGCACCGGCCCGCAATAGCAAATCCGAGGCATAGCCCAACGCCGGGTTGGCAGTGATGCCGGAAAAGGCATCGCTGCCGCCGCACTGCATGCCCAGAATCAGCTCGGACGCCGGCACGGTTTCCCGGCGACGCTGATCGAGTTTCTTCAAACGGACCTCGGCCAACGCCATGATCTGCTCAATCATCTCGGTGAAACCGTGACTGGAATCCTGCAAGCGATACAACCACGGATCGCTCAGGTCCACCGAGCTGTCGTTCTCGTGCATCACCTGCCCGGCCTGCAATTTCTCGCAACCAAGGCTGATGACCAAGGCTTCGCCACCCAGGTTCGGGTTGCGCGCCAGGTTGCGCACGGTACGGATCGGGATGTAGGCGTCGGTGGCGGTGATGGCCACGCCGCAACCGTAACTGTGGGTCAGCGCCACCACGTCATCGACGTTCGGGTAGTGGGGCAGCAACTCTTCCTTGATGCGCTTGACCGCATGGTCGAGCACGCCGGTCACACACTGAACCGTGGTGGTGATCCCCAGAATGTTGCGCGTGCCGACGGTGCCGTCGGCATTGCGATAACCCTCGAACGTAAAACCTTCCAGCGGTGCCTGCGCGGCCGGCACATCGGTGGACAGCGGCAGGCTGTCCAGCGGCGGCGCGGTGGGCATGCGCAGTTGATCTTCCTTGACCCAGCTGCCGCGTGGAATCGGCTGCAACGCGTAGCCGATGGTCTGGCCGTAACGAATGACCTGGCCACCCTCGGGAATATCTTCCAGGGTGACTTTGTGGCTCTGCGGCACGAAGTCCACCGTCACCAGGCCATCGGGAAATTCAGTGCCGGCCGGCACGCCCTGGTCATTGACCACGATCACGACATTGTCCCGCTCGTGCAGGCGGATGTAGCGCGGCGAGTCGGAATGTTCAATCAACTGCATGACGCCGCTCCTCAGGAATGCGCTTGAGATAATTTGTTGTTGGTTTCAGGGCCGTTGACTGGCGGCTCCTTGAGCACCACACGTTTGATCGGACCGACGATCACCAGGTAGCTGAACACTGCGACCAGTGCGTTGCAACCGACAAACACCAAGGCCCATTTGAACGAACCGGTGGAGCTGATGATGTAGCCAATCACGATTGGCGTGGTGATGGACGCGATGTTGCCGAACATGTTGAACAGGCCGCCACTCAAACCGGCGATCTGTTTTGGCGAGGTGTCGGACACCACCGCCCAGCCCAATGCGCCAACGCCTTTACCGAAGAACGCCAGGGCCATGAAGCCGACCACCATCCATTCGATGTCCACATAGTTGCAGGCCACGATGCTGCTGGAAACCAGCAAACCGGCAATGATCGGCGCCTTGCGGGCGAAAGTCAGGGAATGGCCCTTGCGCAGGAGGTAGTCGGAAATCACCCCGCCGAGCACGCCACCGATGAAGCCGCAGATCGCTGGCAACGAAGCGATGAAACCCGCCTTGAGAATGGTCATGCCGCGTTCCTGAACCAGGTATACCGGGAACCAGGTCAGGAAGAAGTAGGTGATGCCGTTGATGCAGTATTGGCCCAGGTAAACGCCGAGCATCATGCGGTTGGTCAGCAACTGGCGGATGTAGTCCCACTTCGGCCCGTCGGTTTTCTTGCCTTTGCCTTTGTCCTGGTCCATGTCGACCATACCGCCGTTGTCGGCGATGTGCTTGAACTCGGCTTCGTTGATCATCGGGTGCTGACGCGGGCTGTGGATCACTTTCAGCCAGATCAGCGAGAACACGATGCCGATGCCGCCCATCACCACAAACACGTGCTGCCAGCCGAAGCTGTAGACGATCCAGCCCATCAGCGGTGCGAACAGCACGGTGGCAAAGTATTGCGCCGAGTTGAAGATCGCCGACGCCGTGCCGCGTTCAGCGGTCGGAAACCAGGCCGCCACGATGCGCGCGTTACCGGGGAAGGATGGCGCTTCGGCCAGGCCCACCAGGAAGCGCAGCATGAACAGCGCAACGATTGCCGTGGACATGCCGAACTCACCGACATAACCCTGCAGCACGGTGAACAGCGACCAGGTGAAGATGCTCAGTGCGTAGACTTTTTTCGAACCGAATCGGTCCAGCAGCCAGCCACCGGGAATTTGCCCGGCCACGTAGGCCCAACCGAATGCAGAGAAAATATAACCGAGAGTGACCGCGTCGATGCCGAGGTCTTTTTGCAGGCTGGAGCCCGCGATGGCGATAGTGGCCCGGTCGGCGTAGTTGATCGTGGTCACCAGGAAAAGCATGAGCAGAATCAAATAGCGGACGTGGGTCGGCTTGGTCGCTTGCATGTAGATGTACTCCCACTGATTATTTTTATGCGGGTAATAACGATTTCTTTTTGTGGGAGCTGGCCTGCCAGCGATGCGGACACCTCGGCGTGTCAGTCACACCGCGGTGATGCCATCGCTGGCAGGCCAGCTCCCACAGGTATTGCGGTGGATCAGGAACCGATGTAGGCAGTTTTTACGACCGTGTAGAACTCTTGCGCGTAGCGACCTTGCTCGCGGGAACCATAGGATGAACCTTTACGCCCACCGAATGGAACGTGGTAATCCACGCCCGCCGTCGGCAGGTTGACCATCACCATCCCGGCCTGGGAGTGACGTTTGAAGTGGTTGGCGTACTTCAGCGATGTCGTGGCGATACCCGCCGACAGACCGAATTCGGTGTCGTTGGCCATGGCCAGTGCCGCGTCGTAATCCGCCACGCGAACCACGTTGGCCACCGGGCCGAAGATTTCTTCGCGGCTGATGCGCATCGCGGCTTCGCTGTCGGCAAACAGCGTTGGCGCGAGGTAATAGCCTTCGGTGTCACAGGTCACCAGACCGCCGCCGCTGACCAGACGTGCACCTTCGGACTGGCCAATGTCGATGTACTTCATGTCCTGTTCAAGCTGAGCCTGGGAAACCACCGGACCGATGTCGGTGCCGGTTTTCAGGGCGTGGCCGACCTTGATCGACTTCATGCGTTCGGCCATGGCTTCGACGAATTTGTCGTGGATGCCGGCGGTGACGATGAAACGACTCGAAGCCGTGCAGCGCTGACCGGTGGAGTAGAACGCACTCTGCACCGACAGCTCGACCGCTTGCTTGAGATCGGCGTCGTCGAGAATGATCTGCGGGTTCTTGCCACCCATTTCCAGCTGAACCTTGGCCTGGCGCGAGACGCAACTGACCGCGATCTGACGACCCACACCGACCGAACCGGTGAAGCTGATGCCGTCGACTTTCGGGCTCTGCACCAGCGCATCGCCAACCACTCGACCGCTGCCCATCACCAGGTTGAACACGCCGGCCGGGAAGCCTGCGCGGGAAATGATTTCGGCCAGCGCCCAGGCGCAACCTGGCACCAGATCGGCCGGTTTGAGCACGACGCAGTTGCCGTAGGCCAGGGCCGGGGCGATTTTCCACGCAGGGATCGCAATCGGGAAGTTCCACGGCGTGATCAGACCGACCACACCCAGCGCTTCGCGGGTGACTTCAACGTTGACGCCCGGGCGCACCGACGGCAGGTAATCACCGGACAGACGCAGGCACTCACCGGCGAAGAACTTGAAGATGTTACCGGCGCGGGTCACTTCACCAATGGCTTCGGGCAGGGTCTTGCCCTCTTCCCGGGCCAGCAAGGTGCCGAGCTCTTCGCGACGGGCGAGGATTTCAGTGCCGACTTTATCCAGCGAGTCATGGCGAGCCTGAATCCCCGAAGTCGACCAGGCCGGGAACGCGGCGCGAGCGGCGTCGATGGCCGCGTGGACCTGGGCCAGATCGGCCTTGGCGTAGTTGCCGATGGTGTCGGTCAGTTCGGACGGGTTGATGTTGGCGCAGTAATCGCTGCCTGCCACCCATTCACCGTTGATGTAGTTATCAAAACGCTTTGAATCTGCCACGAGATGTTCTCCTCACGCAAAAGGCCGCTGATCACTCAGCGGCCTTGTTTAATCGGGTGTGTTATTGCGCACCTTGCTTGTCGATCAACGCGGCGAGCATTTCGTACTCTTCGCCGGTCAGGTCGGTCAGCGGCGCACGCACTGGGCCTGCGTCATAGCCGGCAATTTTTGCCCCGGCCTTGACGATGCTTACCGCGTAGCCGGCTTTGCGGTTACGGATGTCCAGGTAAGGCAGGAAGAAGTCGTCGATGATCTTGCCGACAGTGGCGTGATCTTCGCGGGCAATGGCGTGGTAGAAATCCATCGCGGTTTTCGGGATGAAGTTGAACACCGCCGACGAGTAAACCGGCACGCCCAGGGCCTTGTAGGCCGCTGCGTACACTTCGGCGGTCGGCAAACCACCCAGGTAGCTGAAGCGATCACCGAGGCGGCGACGGATCGACACCATCAACTCGATATCGCCCAGGCCATCTTTGTATCCGATCAGGTTCGGGCAGCGCTCAGCCAGACGCTCCAGCAACGGTGCGGTCAGGCGGCAGACGTTGCGGTTGTAAACCACCACACCGATTTTTACCGATTTGCACACGGCTTCAACGTGGGCGGCGACGCCGTCCTGGCTGGCTTCGGTCAGGTAGTGCGGCAGCAGCAACAGGCCTTTGGCGCCCAGACGCTCGGCTTCCTGTGCGTATTCGATGGCTTGACGGGTCGAACCACCTACACCGGCCAGAATCGGCACGCTGGTTTCGCAGGTGTCGACGGCAGTCTTGATGATTTCCGAATATTCGCTGGCCGCCAGAGAGAAGAACTCACCGGTGCCGCCCGCGGCGAACAACGCCGTGGCGCCGTATGGGGCCAGCCATTCGAGACGCTTGATGTAGCCAGCGCGATGGAAATCACCCTGGGCATTGAAATCGGTGACCGGGAAAGACAGCAGACCGGAAGAGAGGATGGACTTCAGTTCTTGTGGATTCATTATTCGAACACCCTGGGTAGCGACGTATGTTTGTGTGAGAAACCGTTCAGCTTTCGCCGAGTTGTAGGTCATCGTACAACTTAAATAATAACCGTCAACTGCATTTCATCGCGAACCTCACATTTTGAGTCGGAAAGGTATTTTCTTGACGTAGGAAATTTCTCTTCTATGATTCGGATGACTGTATATGCATACAGTTAATTCGATTTGTACCGACGACATATCAAGGAGCTAGAAATGTCAGGTCTGCACACACAACCGCAGGAAAACCCCAAGCAGGTCATCGTGAACCTGGATGACCTTTTTACCGAACAGGGCGTCGCCATCGTCGATGGCGATTCGCTGGTATTGCATCTCGGTGAACACAACGACGTACCTTTGCCGGGCGGCAAAGCGCCAAAAAACAAGCCGCAGCTGAGGTTCGAAGGCGGCGAACACACGGCCATCGGCGACAGCACCCTGCTGCGTTTCATCAAAGACGCGCCTGCTGTCCCCGCGTCTCAGGTTGAACTGC
The DNA here is from genome assembly GCF_949767865.1 of Pseudomonas sp. IT-P294. NCBI lineage: Bacteria > Pseudomonadati > Pseudomonadota > Gammaproteobacteria > Pseudomonadales > Pseudomonadaceae > Pseudomonas > Pseudomonas sp. IT-P294. Next base: position 107,750 of record NZ_CATKQW010000059.1, read on the forward strand.
ACTTACCGAACGGATTGGCGCTGACCTATGGCCAGATCGTTGCGCTGAGCGCTGATTTTTACGGCATCCCCGATCAACCCGTCAGCGAAGGCGCCAGTGCTGCCGAGCGTATCCAGCGATTCAACAACGCGTTCAACTCGCTGGCCGTGTTGCCGGCGTCCAATGCCGAGGCCAAGTTGATTCTCGGCGTCATGCAAAAGGAAATCGCTGCCGTTAAACAGGCCATCAAGGACGGTAAACAACCTCATGAGGCGTATGACGCCCTCGGTGATACGTTGTCCGAAGAGTGGAACAGAATCACTGGCGGCGGCAGTGTTGTCTCGGCGCTGTTTCCGCTGGGGCGCTACCTGAAACTGGCCGCCAACAACGCCGACCACTTTGGCGAATGGGCGCTACTGGCCTACGTCGCCGGGCATGCGGCAGCCCTGCAACACGCGGTAAAAGCGCACAACAGCGGCGATGAAAAGCAGCTGGAACTGGCCTACGCGATGAACGCGTTCGCCGATCACTACCTGACCGACCTGTTTTCCGCCGGTCACTTGCGCGTGCCCCGCAAGCAGCTGGCAGCGGTGGTCACACCGAGTGACCTGGGCTCATTGATTACCCGCTTCATGCACGACGAAGACAGCAAGTTCGGCCTCAATGTGCGTAACGCCAACGGTGCGCAATGGCGCGCCTATGGCGACAAACGCTACTTCGACGACCTCTCCAGCGCCAATCGCGCCCAGGTGAACCAGGCGGTTCAGGTGTCGGCGGATGAAGTGTTTGCGGCGTATCTGAGCGGCATTGCGCCGTCGCCCGGCAGTTTCGGCGCGTTGAAGAATCTGCCGGATTTGCAGGCAGTGTTGAACCTGGCGGGCAATTTTTCACCGCTGTTCAGGATGGACGGCAACAAGGTGTTGCGACGCAAGGACGTCAACAACTTGAACGACACCGCCACCGTCGATGACTGGTGGGGCTGGAGCACTTACTTGCTGCTCAAGGACTACAAACCAACGGGCAACGTGGCCTGATAAGGAGATCAATGATGACGATTAAATTGAAACTGGAGTTGGCTTCGGGGCAATCGATGAAGGGCGCCCCTCTGGAATTGCTGGCCAAGGGAGTGGCGATTGCACGGGGTGTGGTTGATGAGTGTGGGAGTGTGGCGTTTGATGCCAGGCCTGGGACGGCGCAATTGGCAGTGCGGGTGGATCGGTCGACTTTGAACGCGGGCTGAGGTTACTGCTTTTAGGCTGACGCCCTCATCGCGAGCAAGCTCGCTCCCACAATAGATTTTCGATGAACACAGAACTTGTGGGCATCCAGGATCAATGTGGGAGCGAGCTTGCTCGCGATGGCGTCCTGTCAGGCAGGCAATTACCCGCGCTGTGCCTCTGCCTCTTCATGCGCATGGCGCAGTCGTTCGCGGCTGTTGGTCAGGTGCAAACGCATCGCCGCCCGCGCGGCATCCGAATCCTGGCGCGCAATGGCGTCGTAAATCTCTTCGTGCTCACGGCTCAGGCGATTCATGTAGTGCTGCTGGTCATCATGGGCCAGCCGCGCGGAGTTGAGCCGGGTGCGCGGAATAATGCTGGTGCCCAGGTGGGTCATGATGTCGGTGAAGTAGCGATTGCCGGTCGACAGGGCGATTTGCAGGTGAAACTGGAAATCCGACGCCACGGCATCGCTGGCATGGGAGACGCTTTCGTTCAATGCATCCAGAGCCGCTCGCATCAATGCCAACTGCTCGGGCGTGCGACGTTGTGCGGCAAGGCCGGCGGATTCCACTTCCAGGCTGATCCGCAGCTCCAGAATAGCCAGTACGTCACGCAGCGTGACGACCGTGGCCGGGTCGATACGGAAACCGCTCGGGCTCGGCGTGTCGAGCACGAAGGTGCCGATGCCGTGGCGGGTTTCCACCTGGCCTGCGGCCTGCAAGCGGGAAATCGCCTCGCGAACCACGGTGCGGCTGACGCCATGGGCATCCATGATTGCCGACTCGGTGGGCAATTTGTCGCCACGTTTGAGGTGGCCGTCGCGGATCTGCTCGGACAGCACCGTCACCAATTCCTGTGCGAGGCTGCGGCGCTTGCGAGGGAGGCGGGGTGCGTCGATCGGGTTTTCCATGGTGAACGTCTTTCTCGAAAAATTCGGCTGAAACCGCATCATAGCTCAACACGGTTGTACGATCACCGTCAGCATCCACTATCCCCTGTGGGAGCGAGCTTGCTCGCGATGGCGGAGTGTCAGACACCTTTAATGTTGGATGTCATGCCGTCATCGCGAGCAAGCTCGCTCCCACAGGGATTTGTGGTGCTTATGCGGTCACGGTCTGGTCTACCAGATGCCCGCTTTCAATGTGCACATGCCGTGGGTGGAAACGCTTCAGACTGCTGCGATGGCCGACGCTGACGATGCTCAGCCCCGGAATCTCATCGATCAAGGCTTGATACAACGACCCTTCATCCTCTTCGTCCATCGCCGAGGTCGCTTCGTCCATGTACAGCCACTTCGGTGCAAACAACAGTGCGCGGGCAAAAGCCAACCGCTGCTGCTCGCCCGGCGACAACATGCGCTGCCAGTGATTGGCTTCGTCCAGACGCGCAACGAGGTGCGGCAGACGGCAGGTTTCCAGCACATGCACGTAACGTTCATGCGGGTACGTATCGCCGGCCTGTGGATAACTCAGCGCTTCGCGGAGCGTACCAATGGGCAGATAAGGTTTTTGCGGCAAGAACAGATAACGCGAGGTCGGCAGACGAATACTGCCGTGACCGGCAGGCCACAGATGCCCCATCGCTCGCAGCAAGGTCGATTTGCCGCTGCCGGAACGCCCGCTGAGCATCACGCGCTCGCCCTCCTCCACTGTCATCTCGGCGTTGGTCAGCAGGTGACGTCCGTCGGCAAGATCAAGACCGAGGTTGTGCACGCGCAGTGCCGTACCCGCATTCTGCACGTCGATGGCTGGCGCCCGCTCTTCATTGTCAGTCATGGCCTGGCGGAAACTCAGCAGACGATCACAGGTGGCGCGCCACTCGGCGAGGTCCTGGTACGCACTGATGAACCAGCTGAAGTTCTCCTGCACATTGCCGAACGCGGAGTTGATTTGCATCAGCTCACCGAGCTCGATCTTGCCGGCAAAGTAACGCGGCGCCGCGACCATGAACGGGAAGATGATTGCGATCTGAGCATAACCGGACGTGAAGAACGTCAGGCGCTTGGACACTTTCATGATGTCCCAGAAATTGTGCCAGACCAGACCGAAGCGACTGCTCAGGCGACGGTTCTCGTTGGGCTCGCCGTTGTACAACGCGATGCTTTCGGCATTCTCGCGGACCCGCACCATGGAGAAACGCAAGTCGGCTTCGAAACGTTGTTGGTTGTTGTTGAGGCCGATCAAACGACGACCGATCACATGCGTCAGCCAGCTGCCGACGGCGGCGTACACCAGTGCGCACCAAAACATGTAGCCGGGGATCGTGAAGCCAAATACTTCGATGCTGCCCGACACGCCCCACAAAATGATCGAAAACGACACCAGGCTGACGATGTTCCGTATCAGCCCAAGGCCCAGGCCCAAGGTGTTGGTGGTGAATTTATTGAGGTCTTCGGAAATCCGCTGGTCCGGGTTATCGGTGTAGCCACCCTGCTCCAGCTGGTAGTAATTCTTGCTGCCCAGCCAACGGGCGAAGTGTTTTTCGGTGAGCCAGGCTCGCCAGCGAATGGTCAGCATCTGGGTCAGATAAAGCCGGTACACCGCGCCGAGGATCGCCACCGCCGCAATGCCGCAGAAATACAGAATCAGCTGCCAGAAGGCCGCTTCGTCCTTCTTTTGCAGGGCGTTATAGAAGTCTTTGTACCAACTGTTGATCCACACCGAAATCGCCACGCTGAACAGCGACAGCGCAATCACGGCGATCAGCAGCGTCCAGGCCTTGCCCTTCTCTTCGCTGCGCCAGTAAGGCGTGGTCATCGCCCAGACTTTGCGAAAAAACTGCCCGCGCACAGCATCGTTGACCGCGGAATATTCAGCGTTCTCATTCATGGATAAGGCTCAATAAAGAAAAGAACACACACGAACCGATCATAGATGATCGGTTCGGGTTACTGCGAGGGCTGGCGATAACCGTTCAGCGCTCGTTCAGCGACGGACCGGGCGCTTCTGCAGTTTGCGCTGCAGCGTGCGGCGGTGCATGCCCAGGGCGCGGGCAGTGGCGGAGATGTTGCCTTCGTGCTCGGTCAACACGCGCTGGATGTGTTCCCACTGCAGGCGGTCCACCGACATCGGGTTTTCCGGCACCAGGGTGTCGAGGTCGGCATGCTCGGAGAGCAGCGCAGCCAGCACGTCATCGGCGTCTGCCGGTTTGCACAGGTAATTGCAGGCGCCACGCTTGATCGCCTCGACGGCGGTGGCGATGCTGGAGTATCCGGTGAGGATCACCACGCGCATTTCCGGGTCGAGTTCGAGCAGTTTGGGCAGCAGCACCAGACCCGAGTCGCCGTCCATTTTCAGGTCCAGCGCGGCGTAATCAGGGATGTCGGCCTGGGCAATGGTCAGGCCTTCTTCGGCGGAACCGGCGGTGCTGACGCGAAAACCACGGCGGGCCATGGCGCGGGCCATTACGCGGGTGAAGGTTGCATCGTCGTCCACCAGCAGCAAATGCGGCAGTTCTTCGCCTTCAACTTGGATCTCGTCACTCATGTTCGTCTCCTCGGGCGACACGGGGCAGGCGCAGCTCGGTGAGCGTGCCGCCTTCCTCATGACTGTAGAGTTTCACTGAGCCGCCTGCGCGTGTCACGCTGGCCTTGCTCAAAAACAGGCCCAGGCCGAAACCTTTGCCCTTGGTGGTAAAAAACGGTTTGCCGATCTGTTCGGCGATGGCCAGCGGCACACCGGCGCCGTGGTCGCGAATGCTGATGGTCAAGTCTTCGGCATTCCAGTCCAGCGTCACTTGCAGCCCTTCGGGGCACGCATCGGCGGCGTTGTTGAGCAAATTCAGCAGGGCTTGCGTCAGGTCTGGCGGCGGCGCCATGCGCGGCACGGTCCCTTGGCCCAGGCGCTGGAAACGGTAGCTGGCTTCCGGGCGCATCAGGTGCCAGCGGTTCAGCGCCTCATCGAGCCAGTCAGTGACGTCCTGCATTTCCACCGCCAGGCGGCGATTGGCTTCCGCCGCTCGAACCAACTGCTGCAAGGTCTCCTTGCACAACTTGACCTGGTCCTGCAGCACGCTCAAATCGTCCTGCAGCAGCGGGTCTGGATGGTCCTGACGCATTTCCTTAAGCAGCACGCTCATGGTCGCCAGCGGCGTGCCCAATTCATGCGCGGCGCCCGCAGCCTGGGTCGCAACGGCCAGCAGCTGTTGGTCGCGCAGGCCTTCTTCACGACGAATGGCGCGCAGCTCTTCCTGACGTCGCAACTCCTCGGCCATCCGCGCAGCAAAGAAGGTGATCACGGCGGCGGCGAGGGCAAAACTCAGCCACATGCCGTAGATCTGCAGGTTTTCCCGGGCGATAGGGAAGGTTTCCAGCGGATAGAACCGCGCCAGCAGCAAGGTATAAAGCGCCAGGGCGATACCGGACAGCACCACCGAATAGCGCCACGGCAACGTCACGGCGGCGATGGTCAGCGGCACCAGGTAATAAGAGACGAACGGGTTGGTGGAGCCACCGGAGAAATACAGCAAGGCGCTGTGGATAAACAGATCGCAGGCCAGTTGCAGGGCATATTCGAGCTCGGTCACCGGCCACGAAGTACGCAGGCGAACCGCCGTGAATGTGCACAACAGCATCGAGCAGCCGAGGGTCATCGCCAGTTGCACCCATGGCAACGGCAGCAGATCGAACCAGTAGGCCAAACCCACGGAGCCGGCTTGAGCGGCGAGCACCAAAGTGCGGATGATCGTCAGCCGCCAGAGGTTCTGGCGAGTCGCGGAAGTGATTTGTACGGGGGCGAGCATGAGCTCTCCTGATGAGCGCTCCAGGCGGATCGCACGGAGTATAACCAAGCACGGGGGCTGGCAGGCAAAAGTGCGGCAAACAGCCACATGGCACAAAGGGGTGTGGCGTCTATAAGGCAGCCATCGCGGGCAAGCCCGCTCCCACAGGTTCACTGTTGTATTTGTGGGAGCGGCCTTACCCGCGATGGGTCGTAAAGCGGCCACCTGCCTTTCATCTGTATAGAAGTTGTAACTGTGCGAACCGGACCATTACCGCTAGAGTCTGATGGTTTCACGCAGGCTCGGACTTTAACCCCTGCGCATCGCCCAAGGAGTTTTCATGCACAGTTTCCGCCGCAGCGCCGCCCTTCTTGCCCTCAGTGCCGGCACCGTTGCCAGCCTCCCGGCCCTGGCCGCCGACGAGCTTCATTACAACCAGATTTCCCTGCGCGCCGAAGTCAGTCAGGAAGTGCCCCGCGACCTGATGATCGTGACGCTCTACACGGAAGAACAAAACACCGACCCGGCCAAACTCGCCGCCGACGTCAGCACCACCATGAACAAGGCGCTGGCCCAGGCCAAAGAGGTCAAGGAAATCACCCTGCGCCAGGGCAGCCGCAACAGCTACCCGATCTACGACACCAAGGGCCAGAAAATCACCGGCTGGCGTGAACGCGCCGAACTGCGGCTGGAAAGCTCAGACTTTGCCGCCCTGTCCAAGCTGACCGGCGAACTGCTGACCGACCTGAAAATGGGCGGCATGGACTTCGCCATCGCCACACCAACACGCAAAGCCAGCGAAGACGCGCTGCTCAAAGACGCCGTCACCGCCTTCAAGGCCCGCGCCCAACTGGCGACTGACGCACTGGGCGGCAAGAGCTACAAAATCGTCAATCTGAACCTCAACAGCAACGGCTATCCACAGCCCTACATGCGCGGCCCGATGATGATGAAAGCGGCGAGCATGGACAGCGCACCGGTGACGCCAGAAGTTGAGGCAGGCACCAGTCAGGTCAGCATGACCGCGGATGGCGCGATTGAAGTGTTGATGCCTTGATTGGCTGATCCGTCTAGAAAAACGGCGATCATTGAAGTGATCGCCGTTTTTTTTTGCCTGCCAAAAGCCCGGAGAAACCAGCAAGTGCTGTTGAGTCCTACGCCATCGATGAACGATAACGTGGTCTCTGATCAGCCCTGCGGATCGACGTTATCCAGCGCCCTATTCACCGCCAACTCCGCGAGCATGATGATCTGCTGAATCGCCAACACCGTATTGCGCTGCGGACCGATCAGGTTTGTGGCGAAATCGCTGGCCATGACACTCGCGGAAGCCAGGGACTCGCAGGCTTGAGCTAATAGGCTTTCGGTATCCATGTTCGGAGCGACCAGGAACATGGTGCTGGGGCGCCGGGGGGTTGCCATGTATTGATTCGGGGGATCGAGGTAGTAGTCGAGGGCGCGTTTTATGGCTTCGCGGTCTTTGAGTAACGTCTCGGAGCGCAAATCTTCAGCTTCGGGTGTGGTGGGTGGATCGGGGATTAGCTTATCCATGGAAAAACTCCTACTTGAAATGGGAGCCATCCAATGTCGTTTCCACACGACAAATAGGTGGCGGCTGCACGCAGGGTGGAAATACCGGTTAGTAGGACCCGGCCAGACCGAAGCCTGCCCACGCACAGCCGCCATGACGCAGTTTGCAGACGAACGAAGACGTCGGCAACGAATACGATGGTTCAGCTATGCGGCTACTAAGAGATCCAGGTTTCCACGCCTGGTCGCTGAAACTGCAGCGACAGCCAGAGATTAGACATACCGCTTCCTACCCGGCAACCTGAAAAATGCGTGGGAAAGCTCTGTGTTTCTTACACATCGTTCAACACAAAAATGGAACGCGGAGCGTCCCTGGCTGCATTCCCACGCGGAGCGTAGGGAACGATCAATGGGCAGCAGGAAGAGATTGGTCGGCTGGCAGGCCAGCTCCCACAGTGGACCGGGTACACCTGAAAGAGACTGGTCGGCTGTCAGGCCGCCATCGCGGGCAAGCCCGCTCCCACAGGGTTCGATGCACACCTGCAAGAGAATGGTCGGCTGTCAGGCCGCCATCGCTGGCAAGCCAGCTCCCACAGGGTTCGGTGTACATCAGCAAGAGATTGGTCGGCTGTCAGGCCGCCATCGCGGGCAAGCCCGCTCCCACAGGGTTCGGTGTACATCTGCAGGAGATTGGTCGGCTGGCGGACCACCATCGCCGGCAGGCCAGCTCCCACAATGGACCGGTGTCCACCGCCCGCTCCTCACCACTCAACAGGCCGAGCGGTAGCTCGCCTGCAGCTTTTGATCTTGATCTGGCTTTTGATCTGCCCGCCCCGTCGGCAGGCTGAGTGGAGGCGTTCATCTGGGGGGTAGGCGCGCAGCGCCGTGCGGCGGAGCCGCACACATCGAGAGGAGGTCGTCGCGAAGCAGACCGGAGGCGATGCCCCCAGATGAATGCCGGAACGAAGGAACACCGAGCCCCAGCGAGGGGCCGAACGTCGGGGCAAAGCCTTTTGGTTCCTTTTTGGCGTTTGAAAAAGGGACTCGCCGTAAGGGCGAAACCGCCAGCCGCCGTTACCGCAGCAACGGATATGTACACAAAACCACCACAATCAACAAAGGTTGCACCCGCCGGTACTACCTGAACACCCAAGCCCCAGGCCCGAAACCCAACACCCGATGTCCACTGACCAACAGTAACAAAACAATCTGCCCGCACAGACACAACAACCCCTTAAACAACAATCACCTACCCACCAAACAAGAACTCAATCTCATTCCCCCCCACGATCCCCATATCCCCCCCTCAATGACGGGTATAAATAAGTAACACCGCGCCCCAATCGAGTGCGCAAAACGTCCAGATCGCCCCGCACAAGTGCATCGGACGCACCGAAAAAACCCTGCGCAAACGGTCAAATGAACATGAATTTATACATATGCGACATTAAGGTACGTTCGTGCCACTGTTTAATGCCTGTGGTCGCTCAGGATCTTGCAATGGGTATGGCCCCTGCATAAGTATCCGCAGGCACGACTCACGAGGTCGTCCTCTAATTCCAAAAATGACAACAAATCATGAGGCCAACATGCTTAAACACGCGGTCATTCCGTTTTTAGTCGGCGCAAGCTTGTTAGCTAGCGCACCATTCGCCCAAGCAGCGACTAACCTGGTGTTCTGCTCCGAAGGGAGCCCGGCCGGTTTCGATCCAGGTCAGTACACCACCGGAACCGACTTCGACGCCTCTGCAGAAACCATGTTCAACCGTTTGACCCAGTTCGAACGTGGCGGTACCGCTGTCATTCCTGGTCTGGCGACCAGCTGGGACATTTCCCCGGACGGCCTGACGTACACCTTCCACCTGCGTCAAGGCGTCAAGTTCCACACCACCCCGTACTTCAAGCCCACTCGTGAGTTCAACGCCGACGACGTGCTGTTCACCTTTAATCGCATGATTAACAAGGATGACCCGTTCCGTAAGGCGTACCCGACCGAATTCCCGTACTTCACCGACATGGGGATGGATACCAACATCACCAAGATCGATAAAGTCGACGACAAAACTGTCAAGTTCACCCTGAAAGAAGTTGATGCTGCGTTCATCCAGAACATGGCCATGAGCTTCGCTTCCGTGCAATCCGCCGAGTACGCTGCCCAGCTGCTCAAGGAAGGCAAAGCCGCCGATATCAACCAGAAGCCGGTCGGCACCGGTCCGTTCGTGTTCAAGAGCTACCAGAAAGACTCCAACATCCGCTACACCGGGAACAAGGACTACTGGAAGCCTGACGACGTCAAGATCGACAACCTGATCTTCGCCATCACCACCGACCCGTCGGTGCGTATCCAGAAGCTGAAGAAGAACGAGTGCCAGATCACTCTGTTCCCCCGCCCAGCCGACCTGAAGGCGCTGCAAGAAGACAAGACTCTGAAAGTGCCTAACCAGGCTGGTTTCAACCTGGGTTACATCGCCTACAACGTGATGGACAAGATCAAGGGCAGCGATCAGCCAAACCCGATGGCCCAACTGAAAGTGCGTCAGGCACTGGACATGGCCGTCAACAAGCAGCAGATCATCGACTCCGTTTACCAGGGTGCTGGTCAACTGGCCGTCAACGCCATGCCGCCAACCCAATGGTCCTACGACACCACCATCAAGGACGCGCCGTACAACCCTGAGAAAGCCAAAGAGCTGCTCAAGGAAGCCGGCATCAAGGAAGGCACCGAGATCAACCTGTGGGCGATGCCAGTACAGCGTCCGTACAACCCGAACGCCAAGCTGATGGCTGAAATGCTGCAATCCGACTGGGCCAAGATCGGTATCAAGGCCAAGATCGTGACCTACGAGTGGGGCGAGTACATCAAGCGCTCCAAAGGCGGCGAAAACGGCGCGATGCTGATTGGCTGGAGCGGCGACAACGGTGACCCGGACAACTGGCTGAACGTGCTGTTCGGCTGTGATTCACTGCAAGGCAACAACTTCTCCAAGTGGTGCGACAAGAAGTTCGACGGCATCGTTAAAGAAGCCAAGCGTACAACCGACCAGGCCAAGCGCACCGAACTGTACAAACAGGCGCAACACGTCCTCAAAGATGCTGTGCCAATGACACCTATCGCTCACTCGACGGTGTTCCAACCCATGCGCGACAACGTGCAGGACTTCAAGATCAGCCCGTTCGGCTTGAACTCCTTCTACGGCGTCAGCGTCAGCAAGTAAGGTTTTGCAGCGGCGACGTTTTTAACGTCGCCGCTGCTTTATCTGCCGAGAAAGCAGGAATCCGCCTACGTCCAAATCCGCTGCGTCGTACAGCAGAGGTTCAGGACGCGTCGCCTTTTCCCACGAGTCTTTCGGACTCTACGCATTTACTGCCGGACCCACGGTACATACCGTCGGGATCCGACCAGTTCATGTGTGGACTCTCGGTTCTTGCTGCACATGATGGTTTGAGATCAATGATGCCTCCACGTCCCAGGACGGGACGGCGGCTCATTGTCAAAACACTAAACAAGAGGGAGCGTCATGCGCCATACCTTGGTTTTATCCGCATTGCTGGGCACCGGCCTGTTGGCCGCCACTTCCATCAGCCAGGCCGCCAACAACAGCCTGGTGTTCTGCTCCGAAGGCAGCCCTGCTGGCTTCGATACCGCGCAGTACACGCCCTCGACGGATAACGATGCCGCCGAGCCGCTGTACAACCGATTGGCAGAGTTTGAAAAAGGCGCCACCAACGTCGTGCCAGGCCTGGCAACGAGCTGGGATATTTCCGAGGACGGCCTCAAGTACACCTTTCACCTGCGCGAAGGGGTGAAGTTCCACACCACCCAATACTTCACGCCAACCCGTGATTTCAACGCCGATGACGTGCTGTTCACGTTCAATCGCATGCTGGATCCACAGCAACCTTTCCGTAAGGCTTATCCGACAGAGTTCCCGTACTTCAACGGGATGAGCCTGAACAAGAACATCGCCAAGGTCGAGAAGACCGGGCCGCTGACCGTGGTCATGACGCTCAACAGCGTCGACGCCGCGTTCATCCAGAACATCGCCATGAGCTTCGCCGCCATTCTTTCCGCCGAATACGCCGACAAGCTGCTGGCCGAAGGCAAGCCTAGCGACATCAATCAGAAGCCCATCGGCACCGGCCCGTTCGCCTTCAAGAGCTACCAGAAAGACTCCAACATTCGCTACACCGGTAACAAGCAGTACTGGGACCCGAGCAGGGTCAAGCTCGACAACCTGATTTTCGCGATCAACACCGACGCCTCGGTGCGCGTGCAGAAGCTCAAGGCCAACGAGTGCCAGATCACCCTGAGCCCGCGCCCCGCCGACGTGGCCGCACTGAAGAACGACCCGAAACTCAAGCTCATCGAGAAGCCCGGCTTCAACCTTGGCTACATCGCCTACAACGTCCGCCACAAACCCTTCGACCAGCTCGAAGTGCGCCAGGCACTGGACATGGCCGTGAACAAACAAAGCATTCTCAACGCCGTGTACCAGGGCGCCGGCCAACTGGCGGTCAACGCCATGCCGCCGACCCAATGGTCTTACGACGACACGATCAAAGACGTTGCCTACAACCCGGAGAAAGCCAAGGAACTGCTCAGGGCTGCCGGCGTGAAGGAAGGCACCGAAATCACCCTGTGGGCGATGCCGGTTCAGCGCCCTTACAACCCCAACGCCAAGTTAATGGCCGAGATGCTCCAGGCTGACTGGGCGAAAATCGGCCTCAAGGTCAAGATCGTCAGCTATGAATGGGGCGAGTACATCAAGCGCACCAAGAATGGCGAGCACGACATCAGCCTGATCGGCTGGACCGGCGACAATGGGGACCCGGACAACTGGTTGGGCACGCTTTACAGCTGCGACGCCATTGGCGGCAACAACTACTCGATGTGGTGTGACCCCACTTACGACAAGTTCATCAAGCAGGCCAAGGTCGTCACCGACCGTGACCAGCGCACAGAGCTCTACAAACAGGCGCAGCACTATCTCAAGCAACAAGTGCCGATCACGCCTATTGCCCATTCGACGGTCAACCAACCGTTGAGCGCCAAAATCGAAGGATTCAAGGTGAGTCCTTTCGGTCGCAACGTGTTCTCGGGTGTCAGTATCGACCAATAACCGATTAGCCAGAAACGCTGGGGGCGCTTTGCGCCCTCAAGCAAGCGTATTGCCGTAATTCGCCAATCCGGCCTACAGCAAACGTTTGCCATGCCTTGAATGAGTTCTAAACCAAATAGCCGGATCACCCAAAAAGACCGGCATTAAAAAAAGAAAGTAAGGAGCTTCACCCATGAAACTGAGCAGCACCGCGTTATTGGCCCTGGCCATCAGCAGCGTAACCGCCACGGCTTACGCAGAAACCCAAAGCCAGGAATTCACCCCGGTTACGGTCAACACCAAAAGTGCTCAAGCCGATGCAACCGGTTTTGTCGAAGGCAGCACGGTGACTGGCAGCACGCGTAACTGGTACGCCAACGAACAACTGAAACGTGGTGGCAAGTTCACTTACCGCAAAGACGGTGTAGCGACCCCGACTGATCGTCGTATCAACTGGGTCCAGGGCACCATCGTCAAATACAACTCCGGCTTCACCGAAGGCACCGTGGGTTTCAGCACTGAAGTGGCGGCCTACAACGCTGTCGCGCTGGAACGTGACCGCGAGAACCTGGCGTCCAACAATGGCGGCGCACCGGGCTCTCGTCCAGGCGCGGGCAACAACCGTACCCTGACCAAAGAAGGCGGCGACGCCCAAGGTCAATGGAGCAAAATCGGCCTGGCCAACATCAAGGCCCGTGTCTCCAATACCACCCTGACCGCCGGCCGCATGAACTTCAGCAGCCCGCAGGTCGACGTCATCGGCAACCGTCCGCTGCCTTCGAGCTTCGAAGGTGTGGCGATCCACAGCGAAGAGCTGAACAACCTGGCTTTCGACCTCGGGACCTTTGACCGCGTTTCGCCGCGTACCGAAGAAAGCCTGAGCAAGTTCCGCTCCGAATACCAAAACATTACTGCTGAAACCGATCACGTTAATACGGCAGGCCTCACCTATACCCCTTTCGCCAGCCTGACCACCAGCCTGTGGGCGACCCAGGCAGAAGATTACTGGAACCAGTACTACTTCGGCGCCAGCCACGTGTTGGGTGACAGTTCGGTACTGAGCCTGACCACCGGCCTGAACTACTACAAAACCGTCGACCAAGGTAAAAAGCTGCTGGGCGAAATCGACAACCAAGCCGGCTCCCTGTCGTTCGGCCTGACTCACCAGGCTCACAGCCTGACTTTCTCGTACCAGGAAATTAACGGTAACGAGTACTTCGACTACCTGCACGAAACCAACGGCATCTACCTGGCCAACTCCCTGCTGTCGGACTTCAACGGCCCGAACGAGAAATCCTTCCAGATCGCCTACGGCCTGAACATGGCTGAATACGGCGTTCCAGGCCTGAAGTTCAACATTTACCAGGCTCGCGGCTGGGGCATCGACGGTACTCACTACACCGGTACTGCGTACGACGTTAAGAACATGGACGGCGAAACCCACTACGAATACGGCATCGGTTCTACGTACGCCATTCAGAGCGGCCCACTCAAAGCCACCACTGTTCGCGCGACCTATACCGCACACCGTGCCAGCCAAAACCAGGGTGATGGCAGCATCAACGAGTTCCGTCTCGTGACCACCATCCCGTTCAACATTCTGTAATGCACCTGCCGAACGGCTGATTCAGTGATGAATTGGCCGTTCGGCTTTTGTCCTTTAACCGATTGCAGAGGGTTCTTGATGAAAATGCTTCCCCTACGTGCGGCCATCGCCGCCGCGTTGCTGAGTGTCGCTGTTGGCGTCTCGGCCAAACCCCTGGTGGTCTGCACCGAAGCCAGTCCGGAAGGCTTCGATATGGTCCAGTACACGACTGCAGTCACCGCCGATGCGGTGGCCGAGACCATCTTCAATCGTCTGGCGGACTTCAAGCCCGGCACCACTGAAGTGATTCCGGCACTGGCCGACTCCTGGGACATCAGCGAGGACGGTCTGAGCTACACGTTCCACCTGCGCAAAGGCGTCAAGTTCCACACCACCGATTACTTCAAGCCGACCCGCGACATGAATGCCGACGATGTGGTCTGGAGTTTCCAGCGTCAGCTGGACCCGAATCACCCATGGCACAAACTGTCGAGCGTGGGCTTCCCGTACTTTGAAAGCATGGGCTTCAAGGAACTGCTCAAAAGCGTCGAGAAAGTGGACGACAACACCGTCAAGTTCACGCTGACCCGTCGTGAAGCGCCATTCCTGGCCGACATCGCCATGGCCTTCTCCTCGATCTACTCCGCCGAGTACGCCGACCAGTTGTTCAAGGCCAACAAGACCGGCGACCTGAACAACAAGCCCGTCGGCACCGGCCCGTTCGTGTTCCAGCGCTACAACAAAGACGCCCAGGTTCGCTTCAAGGCCAACCCGGACTACTTCCGTGGCAAGCCGCCAGCCGAAGCGTTGATCCTGGCGATCGCCACCGACAACAACGTGCGCCTGCAAAAGCTCAAGGCCAACGAGTGCCAGGTCGCGCTGTATCCGAAACCGGATGACATCCCGAGCATCAAGAAAGACGAAAAACTGAAAGTCGATGAAATGAACGCGATGACCGTTTCCTACATCGCCATGAACACCACGCACAAGTACATGAGTGACGTGCGCGTGCGTAAAGCCATCGACATCGCCTTCGACAAGGCCGCTTATGTCAATGCGCTGTTCGGCAAAGGCAACGCCACGGTCGCGGTCAACCCGTACCCGGACACGTTGTTGGGCTACAACCACGACCTGAAGAACCCGCCTCGTGACCTGGACAAGGCTCGCGCCTTGCTCAAGGAAGCCGGCGTACCGGAAGGCACCACGTTCACCCTGTTCACCCGTAACGGTGGTGGCCCGACCAACCCTAACCCGATGCTCGGCGCACAAATGATGCAGGCCGACCTGGCCAAGGTCGGGATCAAGATCGATATTCGCGTCATGGAATGGGGCGAAATGCTCAAGCGCGCCAAAAACGGCGAGCACGACATGGTTTCCGCCGGATGGGCGGGCGATAACGGCGACCCGGATAACTTCCTGACGCCTATGCTCAGTTGCGAAGCCGCCAAGAACGGCGAAAACTACGCACGCTGGTGCAATGACAAATTCCAGACGCTGATTGATCAGGCAAGGGCTAAAGTGAACCCGACGGAACGTGCAGCGCTCTACGAACAGGCCCAGGTGGTTTTCAACCAGGACCAGCCATGGATCAGCATGGCGCATACCCGTATGTTCACCGCAATGCGCAACAACGTAGAGGGCTATCACATTAGCCCCCTCACCACTAATAACTTCGCCACCACCCAGGTGAAGTAGATAAGAAACTACCGGCATTCCTGACCCAGGAATGCCGGGCACGCCTAACCGGCTGATGAGGTAGCACACAAGATGTTTAGTTTTATTGCCCGCCGATTGGGGTTATTGATCCCCACGTTCTTCGGCATCACCTTGCTGACTTTCGCGTTGATTCGCATGATTCCTGGCGACCCCGTGGAAGTAATGATGGGCGAACGTCGAGTCGACCCCGAAATGCATGCTCAGGCAATGGAACGCCTAGGTCTGAACAAACCGCTGTATGCCCAGTACATGGATTACATCGGAAAACTGGCCCACGGCGATCTCGGCGAGTCCCTGCGGACCCGTGAAAGCGTCTGGACCGAGTTCACCTCTCTCTTCCCCGCGACCCTGGAACTGTCCATGGCCGCCCTGTTATTCGCCGGCGTCCTGGGCCTGTTGGCCGGGGTGATCGCGGCACTCAAGCGAGGATCCCTGTTCGACCATGGGGTGATGGGCATCTCCCTCGCGGGATATTCGATGCCGATCTTCTGGTGGGGCCTGATCCTGATCATGTTCTTCTCGGTGTCCCTGGGCTGGACCCCGGTGTCCGGGCGGATCGACCTGCTCTACGACATCGAGCCGCGTACCGGCTTCATGCTCATCGACACGTTGCTGGCCGATGACGTCGGTGCCTTCTTCGATGCCCTGCACCACCTGATCTTGCCGGCCATCGTGCTCGGCACCATCCCGCTGGCCGTTATCGCGCGGATGACCCGCTCTTCGATGCTCGAAGTGCTGCGCGAAGACTACATCCGTACTGCCCGTGCCAAAGGCCTGTCGCCAGCGCGCGTGGTGTTCGTGCATGGCCTGCGCAACGCGCTGATCCCGGTACTCACCGTGGTCGGCCTGCAAGTCGGCACATTGCTGGCCGGTGCGGTCCTGACCGAAACCATTTTCTCGTGGCCCGGCATCGGCAAATGGCTGATCGAAGCCATTGGCGCACGGGACTACCCAGTCGTGCAGAACGGCATCCTGTTAATCGCCTGCCTGGTGATTCTGGTCAACTTCGTGGTGGACATCCTCTACGGCTTTGCCAACCCACGCATCCGTCATCAGCGCTGAGATCATCATGACCATGACCACTCCAATTCCAACGGTAGCAGTCGATCAAAGCCTGCTTTATCCGTCCCCGTACAAAGAATTCTGGCAAGCGTTTTCCAAGAACAAAGGCGCCGTAGCCGGCCTGCTGTTCATGCTGCTGGTGATTTTCTGCGCGATCTTCGCGCCTTGGGTTTCCCCGCATAACCCGAGCGAGCAGTACCGCGACTTCCTGCTGACCCCGCCGGCCTGGCTGGAAGGTGGGCAGATCCAGTTCCTGCTCGGCACCGATGAACTGGGTCGCGACCTGCTGTCGCGGCTGATCAACGGTTCGCGCCTGTCCCTGCTGATCGGCTTGTCGTCGGTGGTGATGTCGCTGATTCCGGGCATCCTGCTGGGTCTGTTCGCCGGGTTCTTCCCGCGCGTGCTCGGCCCGACCATCATGCGCCTGATGGACATCATGCTGGCCCTGCCGTCCCTGCTGCTGGCGGTAGCCATTGTCGCCATCCTCGGCCCTGGCCTGATCAACACCATCATCGCCATCGCCGTGGTTTCGTTGCCGTCCTACGTTCGTCTGACCCGCGCCGCGGTGATGGGCGAACTGAACCGCGACTACGTGACCGCCGCGCGCCTGGCCGGTGCCGGTCTGCCACGCCTGATGTTCGTCACCGTGCTGCCTAACTGCATGGCGCCGCTGATCGTTCAGGCCACCTTGAGCTTTTCCTCGGCGATTCTCGACGCCGCCGCACTGGGCTTCCTCGGCCTTGGCGTACAACCGCCAACCCCTGAGTGGGGCACCATGCTGGCTTCGGCTCGCGACTACATCGAACGCGCCTGGTGGGTGGTAAGCCTGCCGGGTCTGACCATTTTGCTCAGCGTGCTGGCAATCAACTTGATGGGCGACGGTCTGCGCGATGCGCTGGACCCGAAACTCAAGAACGCCGCCTGAGGAGATTCAAATGTCACTGTTAGAAATCAAGAATCTCAACGTTCGCTTTGGCGACAAGAACGCCGTTCCGGTTGTCGACGGGCTCGACATTACCGTGGACAAGGGCGAAGTCCTGGCCATCGTGGGCGAGTCGGGTTCGGGTAAATCCGTGACCATGATGGCGCTGATGGGTCTAATCGAGCATCCGGGGATCGTCACTGCCGATGCGCTGAATTTCGACGGCAAGGACATGCTCAAGCTCAGCAACCGTCAGCGTCGGCAAATCGTCGGCAAAGACCTGGCCATGGTCTTCCAGGACCCGATGACCGCGCTGAACCCGAGCTACACCGTCGGTTTCCAGATCGAAGAAGTGCTGCGCCTGCACCTGAAAATGTCCGGCAAGCAAGCCCGCGCACGGGCCATCGAACTGCTGGAAAAAGTTGAAATCCCGGGCGCCGCCAGCCGTATGGATGCTTACCCGCATCAACTGTCCGGCGGCATGAGCCAGCGCGTTGCGATCGCCATGGCGATTGCCGGCGAGCCGAAACTGCTGATCGCCGATGAACCGACCACGGCACTCGACGTGACCATCCAGGCCCAAATCATGGACCTGCTGCTGGCGTTGCAGAAAGAGCAGAACATGGGCCTGGTGCTGATCACTCACGACCTCGCGGTCGTGGCCGAAACCGCTCAGCGCGTGTGCGTGATGTACGCCGGCCAAGCAGTGGAAGTCGGTCAGGTGCCTCAGTTGTTCGACATTCCGGCGCACCCGTACAGCGAAGCGCTGCTCAAGGCGATTCCGGAACACAGCCTGGGCGCCACACGCCTGGCCACGCTGCCGGGTATCGTTCCCGGTCGTTATGACCGTCCGCAGGGTTGCCTGCTGTCACCGCGTTGCCCGTACGTGCAGGAATCCTGCCGTCAGCAACGCCCAACCCTTGACCCGAAAAGCAACAGCCTTGCCCGCTGCTTCTACCCGCTGAATCAGGAGGTGGCGTAATGGCCGTCGTACTTACCGCCCGCGACCTGACCCGTCACTACGAAGTGTCCCGAGGCCTGTTCAAGGGCCATGCGACCGTGCGCGCCCTGAACGGTGTGTCGTTTGAACTCGAAGCCGGCAAGACCCTCGCGGTCGTTGGCGAATCGGGCTGCGGCAAATCCACCCTGGCCCGTGCCCTGACGCTGATCGAGGAGCCGTCCTCCGGTTCCCTGAAAATCGCCGGGCAAGAAGTTACGGGGGCCGACAAGGCTCAACGCAAGCAGCTGCGCAAAGACGTGCAGATGGTGTTCCAGAGCCCATACGCTTCGTTGAACCCACGGCAGAAAGTCGGTGACCAGCTCGGCGAGCCGCTGCTGATCAACACCAACCTCTCCGCCGCCGAGCGTCGCGAGAAAGTGCAGGCGATGATGAAGCAGGTGGGCTTGCGTCCTGAGCACTACCAGCGTTATCCGCACATGTTCTCCGGCGGTCAGCGTCAGCGGATCGCGCTGGCCCGGGCGATGATGTTGCAGCCAAAAGTGTTGGTGGCGGATGAGCCGACATCGGCGCTGGACGTGTCGATCCAGGCCCAGGTGCTGAACCTGTTCATGGATTTGCAGCAAGAGTTCAACACCGCCTACGTGTTCATCTCGCACAACCTGGCGGTGGTGCAACACGTCGCCGATGACGTGATGGTGATGTACCTCGGTCGCCCGGTGGAAATGGGTCCGAAGAACGACATCTATGAGCGCCCTCTGCACCCGTACACCCAGGCGTTGCTGTCGGCCACCCCGACCATTCACCCGGACCCGAACAAGCCGAAAATCAAGATTGTCGGCGAGTTGCCCAACCCGTTGAACCCGCCGTCGGGTTGCGCTTTCCACAAGCGCTGCCCGTACGCGACCGAGCGCTGCAGCACTGAAGAGCCGGCCCTGCGCCTGCTCGACAGCCGCCAGGTTGCGTGCCACTACGCCGAGCAATTCCTCGACGGCGCGGCATAACAAACTGTGGGAGCGAGCCTGCTCGCTCCCACAGGGAAAGATGACCTGTTCAGTAACCCCTTCTGCTTCGATTGCGCATCAATCGGAGCAGAAGGGGTTTTCTTTTGCCCGCGATTTAGCGGCTAGGTCTGACCGTCGTCCGCTTCGTCACTGTCGGGCTCGTCCGTGGTCGAATCGTCATCGCCTTTGCTTCCGCCCTGATCCTGATCACCCGGTTCAGAATCGGATTTGGCAATCATCTGGCCCGTGTGCATCGCCTGCCCGCTGGACGCATGTTCTCCCTGATCCGTGCACTGCGCCCAAGCTGCAGACATGCTTACGGACAGCATCACCAAAACCTTTAGCAACAACACAACGCGTTGAAAAATGCTCATAGCCGAATCCATCCTTTCTTGAGGTAAAGCATGGTTGCCTGTCGGAGCGCTGATTGAAATCTAGTTCTGATCGGCGCAGTTCTCCAGATAGGACGCTAATGAATAGACGGAATGCCGCTGATGGGGAGATTGGTTTTGAATAATCGCTATGGCGAACAGTTATTTCGAATCCTGAAACGATCCCGTGTGGGAGCGAGCTTGCTCGCGATTGCGGTCATCTATTCAACACTACAGGCGACTGAACGGACGCCATCGCGAGCAAGCTCGCTCCCACAAGGGGATTGCTTCAGGCAATAAAAAGCCCCGGTGCTTTCGCAACGGGGCTTTCGGCGTTTCAGCTCAGCGCTTAGTGATGCTCACGCGTCGCACGGAATTTCACATCCGGCCAGCGCTCTTCCATCAGCGCCAGGTTGACCCGTGTCGGCGCCAGGTAGGTCAGGTGACCGCCGCCGTCGATAGCGAGGTTTTCCACCGCCTTGTTGGAGAATTCCTCAAGCTTCTTCTTGTCGCTGCAGTCGATACAGCACCCAACAGCACTACATGAATGGCTCGTTGAAAAACCCTCACGGAACTCTCCTTTTCAATCGGTGGGTTTCATCCTGCATCCCAAAAGCTAGACCCAATACGCGACTCTCGCCAAAAAATGGTCAGTCAGGTTAGTCCAACGCTTACTAAAGCCTTGGACCAAACCGAGTTGACGACTTGGATAGTGCCGCGGCCTTTGATGCTGACTCCGTGATAATCGACTAAAAACCAACACCGTAATGTAATAGTAAAACATTGATTCGACAACGAACTATTTCAATAGGAAATCACTCCAGCATTTATTATTACTAAATTGTTGACTCATCCGCTGGATTGATGAGGCGAAACTATGGAATTTTAATATAAAGCAACAACACTCAAATCCCTAGCGCGCCTAAATTTTTGTTTTTATTGCACTATCCCTACCACACCATCAACAAGCCTATAAATGCAAATTGTCAACTGTCACAAATGACAGTATACCGTTTTAAGAGTGCTTGCTAGATTCGACAACGTATTAACGCCATTTAATAAAAGGAACACCTCATGAGCACCGATATTGAGTACACCCCTCCGAACGCCAAAGTAACCAGCAACGATGTCGATAAAGTAAGAAAGTATGTAAATACTGGATTATCACTTCCCACGACACTAGACAGCATCAACATTGCGTATCACGGTGCCGTTAACGACGATGGCATTAGCGCTGCAGATCTTTTGACCACGTTTGTCAATATCAATAGACATGCCAGTCAGTGGTCAACTCTAGAAACTGACATCATAAAGGTTGCTGTTTCTCTTAAAAGATTTGCAGGCGACCTTAAGGACTATACAGAACCTGCAATTGACGAAATCAAAGAAATGGAGGGCTACAATGATTATGCACTTAAAACCAGTAGCCTGACGGAAGATCAGATCAGTATGTTTCGATCCCCTCTAGACGAGGGAGATACCAATACAAAAAACACGTATGCGACTATCGACGAGTACGTAACCTCAATCATTCAATCCATTCAGAGCAAACAAACTGAAGCAACTAAAATAAAAGACCAATTAGTGGAATTTGACAAAAACCTGAATTCGATTGAAGTAGATGTGGGTCAGAAGACTGCGAAAGCACTCGCATCAAAGACATTGCAAGAACTAAGAGACATCACGGCAAAACTTGTCACCATTAACAATTCGATCAGTGATCTAAGAAAAGAATCAAAATATAGCGTTGGCGAGTGGTTTATGTTTGCCACTATTGCATTTCCAGTGATAGGTGTACCGCTGTGCGCCTCATACTTTGGCAATAGAGACAGTGAATATAGTTCTAAAATCAACGACCTGCACAATGAAGAAAACACGTTATTATCCAGGCAAGCCGAGCTACAAAAAGTAGCCGCAGTACTTAATAACATTCAATCCGCGATGCGTAGCCTTGGCATTTTTACACGCGGCGCCATCGAAGGCTTGATGCAAATTGAGACACTGTGGGGTACAACGCTTAAGGAAGTGATCGCATCGAAAAACATACTGAGCAAAACTAAAGATTTCAGTGAACTTACCATCTTTATTATAAAAATGACCACTGTGCTCAATCGATGGAAAAAGATCAATGATTACATGGCAGATATGACAACCGCCTTTAGCCAAAGAAACTAATTTTGGAGGACGAAAAAATGACCATCGAATTGCCCCCCTGCTGTAAACCTAACATTCTAAAAGCGCGCATCCTGATACGCGAGTACGCGAACATCAAACTGAGCAACGCCTATATTCCAGCGCTAAGTCAAGAGTTCCAAAGCATTAAAATCTCACTCGACGATGCCGATCGAGTTTTTAATGAATCCCTAAGCAACGTATCAAGCATTTTGGATGACAGCGAAATCAGAGACTACTTAAAAGTCCTCAAGAGCAACGTTCAAGAGTCTACTATCATCCCTTTTAAAAAGGAGCTGAAAAAGGCTCTTGAAACACTCAAGTCAGAACTTGAAGCGCTTACCCGCCGAATGAAGGCTGCTTTGGGTAATTTTGAAACAGCTACTATCTCCGACTATTCTGGGGAGCTTTCCACTCTGGAATCTGAGCGCATCAAATTATTAAGCAACCTTCCCAGCGACCAAAAAAAACTAAGCACCCTTCGGGAGCAATATGACGTGCTTGAAAAGGCAATCATCGAGTTCCAGTCAAAAACGTTCATCGATAGAGGTCAGCCAATTTTTGACGAGCTACAAAAAGCAGTCACAGAAGTTGTTGACCAACCCTCTGAAAAGACGAAAACGGCGGTCAAGGCAGGTATGAATATTGCGCAAAGTCTGCTTAACATTGCGAATGAGAACCTTAAGTATAATAACTTGATTGAGGCGCGCGACAAACTGTCCGGTGAAATTAACATCTGGCAGTCACAAATGAACTACGAGCAAAAACAGGTCAATATTATAGATGACAAAAAATCACAACTGATGGCACTTTTTGACATTATCGACCCCCGTAAGCTTTATGTAGTAGAAAGCCAAAAAATTATTGGCACACTTATAAAACTTATAAACCATGTTTTTTTTATAAATAGCGATTTAACTACTACGGAAGGACTGGTTGCCGTGGCAGATAAGCTTCTGGAAAATTACCCTGCGTTCCCGGACCATATTGACTCACTCGCGTATTATTGGTTACGCGACGCGTAATCATGTAAGCAGCCAATACTCTTAACCGCGACAAAAAGTGCATTTCCTGGTGTTTTCAGGGAGTCAGTTGTAAACATGACATAGCTCAACCTACCTATTTGACAAGTCGAATTTTATAACGAGGAACACAACATGGATAGTTCAACAATCAATCTTTTCTTAGAAGAAGAGGCGTCTACCTGCTTAGATACGAAGTGGAGCTATTGGGCGTTAATTGAAAATTCCGAAGGATGGCTGTGCGCACTTCTCGGCTCTGTCAGTTGGTTTGAGGAGTGCTGGCCTCATCTGCCGCACTACTGGTCAGGCGACAGCAAGAAGCTTAAACAATTCGCTCAAGACACCATTACCTATTCAAACACACGCAAATATCTTGGTGCAGAGACTTTAGCCGTACGAAGTAAACTATTAAATATAGCGGAAAATATTCAACTTTTTGGCGACTCAGTCATTAAGGCAATCGATGGCACCTCCGCAGGCACCAACACTCAAAACCTCAGCCAGGCACAGATAGATGACTTTAACTCTTCGTTATTGAGCATTGAAGATTCTGGTTGTGTGCAGAGCTTTTCAAGTCATATGGACGCACTTCGAGAGTCCATTTCCGGCGCTCTGGATGACGTCTCTACATTTCAAAGCAAGGTGTCAAAACTAAAGTTTCTTTTAGCTAACAACGTGCGCCCCAATGTTGAGGGAGCGCTAGCCTTTAGTTACCCGCGCGAAACATCCTCAATAAATGACGCTCGCACAAGAATAGAAGAAGGGAAAAAAAATGGAACATCTATCGAAAAAGCACTCTTTGCAGAACAAATGTTTTTAGACCTGCGAAATGCTCAAGCCAAAGCAAAGCATGAGGAGGTTAGTTCACCTCTGATGTTTGACTACCTACTAATGGCTTTCTTAGAACTTTCTGAATCCATATCTCGCGTGCAGCCAGCCCTGTCAAAATTTGAATTGCTCTGGATAGAAACGAGCAGCTTTATTCTTAATTCAAAAGACAATGTCAACACTATCAAAGACATAAAGATGCTTAAAGTCTTTAGGGTAAGAATGAAAAAAATCATGGAAGACTGGAACAATGTAAAAACAACCCTAGGTGCTCAACCCGTGATTAGGCAGTAAAAAAATACACCTACATTCGCTCGAGCATCTCCCCGCACTTTATGGACCTGAATAATTAAACAACGAGAGTTAAAATGAAAATAAAAGTCAGCACGCTCCCAGGCTACGTAGCAAAACTATCGCATGGCAAATTGGTTGTGTACCAAAACTGGGTGACATTCGATAAAGGCACGACCAAGGTATTCCGAAGTTCACAACCCTACTACAACGACAAGGATGACACGCTTCAAAAATTTGACGCCTCGGCTATTACACTTCTAAAAAACTACGGAATCAAAGGCATTATCAGCCTGAATCAAAAGCTATTAGAGGGCACTAGTGCATCTGAATTAAGCAAGGAAAGTATCACCTATCACCATCTTGAAGTTAAAGACTTTAATACCCCTACAGCCCAAGAGCTCATGCAGGGTTGCAAGGCAATCGATAGTGCCCTGAGCAAAGGGAATGTTTTGGTCTATTGTGGCTTTGGCCAGGGAAGAACAGGGACGATGATGACGGCTTATGAAATATACAAACTTCCCAAAGGAAGTGCGGCCTCCAAGCTAGAAGCCGTTATCGCCGCGTCTACTGCAGAAATCGATGACCAGGAAAAAAGCCTGCGCGCACTCTACAAGCTACAAAACCCGTAGTAAGACAGCCCCGCTTTGAAAATGAGAGTGGCCATCATGACCACTCTCTATTCGCTCCTGCGGCGCTTAGTGATGCTCGCGCGTCGCACGGAATTTCACATCCGGCCAGCG
The DNA here is from genome assembly GCF_949767865.1 of Pseudomonas sp. IT-P294. Classification (NCBI taxonomy): domain Bacteria; kingdom Pseudomonadati; phylum Pseudomonadota; class Gammaproteobacteria; order Pseudomonadales; family Pseudomonadaceae; genus Pseudomonas; species Pseudomonas sp. IT-P294. The sequence goes on from NZ_CATKQW010000059.1 coordinate 132,971, forward strand.
CTCTTCCATCAGCGCCAGGTTGACCCGTGTCGGCGCCAGGTAGGTCAGGTGGCCACCGCCGTCGACCGCCAGGTTTTCCACGGCCTTGACCCGGAATTCCTCAAGCTTCTTTTTATCGTCGCAATCAATCCAGCGCGCGGAATACACGGTGATCGGCTCGTAGGAGCACTCGACCTTGTATTCCTCTTTCAAGCGGCTGGCGACCACATCGAACTGCAGCACACCAACGGCGCCGAGGATGATGTCGTTGCTGCGCTCGGGGAAGAACACCTGGGTCGCGCCCTCTTCCGCCAATTGCTGCAAGCCCTGGCGCAGTTGCTTGGATTTGAGCGGGTCACGCAGACGCACACGACGGAACAGTTCCGGGGCGAAGTGCGGGATGCCGGTGAAACCCAGGACTTCGCCTTCGGTGAAGGTGTCGCCGATCTGGATGGTGCCGTGGTTGTGCAAACCGATGATGTCGCCGGCAAACGCCTCTTCCAGCTGCTCACGCTCGGAGGAGAAGAAGGTCAGCGCATCGCCGATCCGCACGTCCTTGCCGGTGCGCACGTGGCGCATCTTCATGCCCTTTTCGTACTTGCCGGAGCAGATACGCATGAAGGCGATACGGTCGCGGTGTTTGGGGTCCATGTTCGCCTGGATCTTGAACACGAAGCCGGCGAATTTCTCTTCGACTGGCTCAACGGTGCGCTCGTTGGCGACACGGGCCAACGGTTTCGGCGCCCAGTCGACCACGGCGTCGAGCACGTGATCGACACCGAAGTTGCCCAAGGCCGTACCGAAGAACACCGGGGTCAGTTGGCCGTCGAGGAACTCCTGCTGGTTGAACTCGTGGCAGGCGCCCTGTACCAGTTCCAGCTGATCGACGAAACGATCGTACTCGTCGCCCAAATGCGCGCGAGCTTCATCGGAATCCAGCTTCTCGATGATTTTCACATCGGTGCGCTCGTGGCCGTGACCGGCGGTGTACACGATGATGTAGTCGTCGGCGAGGTGATACACGCCCTTGAAGTCGCGGTAGCAACCGATCGGCCAGGTGATCGGCGCAGCCTTGATCTTCAGGACCGCTTCGATCTCGTCGAGCAGCTCGATCGGGTCGCGGATATCGCGGTCGAGTTTGTTGATGAAGCTGACGATCGGCGTGTCACGCAGACGGCAAACGTCCATCAGCGCGATGGTCCGTGGCTCTACACCCTTACCGCCGTCGAGAACCATCAAGGCCGAGTCCACCGCCGTCAGTGTGCGGTAGGTATCTTCGGAGAAGTCTTCGTGGCCCGGGGTGTCGAGCAGGTTGATCATGTGGTCGCGATACGGGAACTGCATGACCGACGTGGTAATGGAAATACCCCGTTGTTTTTCCATTTCCATCCAGTCGGAGGTGGCATGGCGGTCGGACTTGCGAGACTTCACCGTGCCCGCAATCGCAATCGCCTTGCCCATCAGCAAGAGCTTCTCGGTGATGGTGGTTTTACCGGCATCGGGGTGGGAAATAATGGCGAAAGTGCGGCGTTTCGCGACTTCGGCGGCCTGTTTGGTCATGGGAAATCGCCTGGCAGGTGATTCAAAAAAGGGCGGCGAGTATAGCGCAAACCGGCATCGACGGACCACCGTTCGCCCTGTCGCCAATGGCGATTGACGGCTCCCTGAAGGATCAACGGTGGCTAAATGCTGCTAAATATGGAACCTTTTAAAAGGTGGAGGCGTCCACTCCCCTGTTACAGCACTCGTAGCAGGGTTTGAAAAATCTGCAAGTTAGCCTGACGAGGCTGCGCTTATGGCTCGATTCATGTCCCTTTGCGGACATAGAACGCGCTGCTTCTCGCGAACGCTTATGACCGGCAGCCAGCAATGGCATTGCCATAAAGGACTGCGTTCGCCGACCAAGAAAAAAAGGAGTCCGCCTGTGGCTATTCGCTATGGCAAGGGGCTTATTGGAGGTGCGGTTGTCGTCGCTCTCCTGGCCCTGCTGGTCCACTGGATTGGCATCAATACGATCGAACATTACCGCGACGATTTGTTGTTTTACCTGCAAGCTCATCTGATTCTCGTCCTTGTCTCCATGCTGGCCGCCCTTGTCGTGGGCATACCCGCCGGTATCTTCCTAAGCCGCCCGACCATGGTCGACCGTGCTGAACGCTTCATGCAGATCTTCAACATCGGCAACACTGTGCCGCCTCTCGCCGTACTCGCCATCGCCCTGGGGATTCTGGGCATCGGCAGCGGTCCCGCGATCTTCGCCCTGTTCCTCGCCTCGCTGTTGCCGATCGTGCGCAACACCTATGAAGGCCTGAAAAACGTCCAGGGTTCACTCAAAGAAGCGGCGGTCGGTATCGGCATGACACCGACTCAGGTGCTGTGGCGGGTCGAATTACCCAACGCCGTACCGATCATCATTGGTGGCGTGCGCGTGGCCCTGGCGATCAACGTCGGGACGGCACCGCTGGCGTTCCTGATTGGCGCCAACAGCCTGGGCAGCCTGATTTTCCCTGGCATCGCCCTGAACAATCAGCCGCAACTGCTGCTCGGCGCGGCCTGCACCGCCTTGCTGGCCTTGCTGCTCGACGGCCTGGTGACACTCGCCAGCCGCCTCTGGCTCGAACGCGGCCTACGCCCGTCTTAAGCCTCGGCAAAGGAATAATCATGAAACGACTGACCTTTATATTGGGCTGCGCCCTGCTGTTCGCAGGAATCGCCCAAGCCGCTGAAAAACCGGTAATCCGCATCGGCGCCCGGGTGTTCACCGAACAGACCTTGCTGGCTGAAATCACCTCTCAATACCTGCGTACCAAGGGTTATGACACTCAAGTCACCGGCGGTCTGGGCAGCAACCTGGCCCGCAGCGCCCACGAAAGTGGTCAGCTGGATCTGATGTGGGAATACACCGGCGTCTCGCTGGTGGCGTACAACCACATCACGGACAAGCTCGACAGCGCCCAGTCCTACGCCAAGGTGAAAGAACTCGACGCGAAAAAAGGCCTGGTCTGGCTCACTCCGTCGAAGTTCAGCAACACCTACGCCCTGGCGCTGCCGGAAAAAACCGCGAAGGCTTATCCGCAGATCAACACCATCAGCGAGCTGAACACGGTGTTGCAGGCTGAGGCGAAGTCAGATCACCTGGTGGCGCTCGACACCGAGTTTGCCAACCGTTCCGACGGACTGGACGGCATGGTCGAGCTCTACGGCATGAACCTGACCCGCAAGAACATCCGCCAGATGGACGCCGGGCTGGTTTACACCGCGTTGCGCAATAGCCAGGTGTTTGCCGGTCTGGTCTACACCACCGATGGTCGTTTGAACGCCTTCAAGCTCAAGCTGCTCGAAGACGACAAGCACTATTTCCCGGATTACACCGCCGCGCCCGTGGTGCGTCAGGACTACCTCGACGCCCATCCGCAACTGGCGCAAGAGATCAAGCCGCTGGCTGAACTGTTCGACGACGCCACCATGCGCCAGCTCAACGCGCGGGTCGATGTCGATCACGAAAGCCCTTCATCCGTTGCCGCAGATTTCCTGCGCCAGCACCCTATCAACTGAGGAGGAAAAGCCATGGAATTTTTGAACGCCTTTTCCCATCTCGACTGGCCGCTGGTGCTGCACCTGACCTGGCAGCACATCACTCTGGTCGGCATTGCGGTGACGCTGGCGATCCTCGTTGGCGTGCCGCTCGGCGTCCTGATGACGCGCTTCCCTACCCTCGCCGGTCCGCTGCAAGCCAGCGCCACGGTGTTGCTGACGGTGCCGTCGATTGCCTTGTTCGGCCTGCTGCTGCCGTTCTACTCAAAGTTCGGCCAGGGCCTGGGCCCGATGCCGGCGATCACCGCGGTGTTTCTGTATTCGCTGCTGCCGATCATGCGTAACACCTACCTGGCGCTGACCGGCGTCGACCCTGGTATTCGCGAAGCCGCCCGCGGCATCGGCATGACCTTCGGCCAGCGCCTGCGCATGGTCGAACTGCCCATCGCGGTGCCGGTGATCCTCGCTGGCGTGCGCACCGCCGTGGTCATGAACATTGGTGTCATGACCATCGCTGCGACCATCGGCGCCGGTGGCCTCGGTGTACTCATTCTCGCTTCAATCAGCCGCAGCGACATGTCGATGCTGATCGTCGGCGCCGTGCTGGTCAGTCTCCTGGCCATCTTCGCCGACCTGCTTCTGCAATGGCTGCAACGCACGCTGACTCCAAAAGGACTGCTCAAATGATCGAACTTCAAAACCTCAGCAAGACCTTCCAAAGCAACGGCAAAGACGTAAAAGCCGTGGACTCGGTAAGCCTGACCGTCAATGAAGGCGAAATCTGTGTGTTCCTCGGGCCATCGGGCTGCGGCAAAAGCACCACGCTGAAGATGATCAACCGCCTGATCAAGCCGACCTCCGGCAAGATCCTGATCAACGGCGAAGACACCACCGATCTCGACGCGGTGACCCTGCGCCGCAACATCGGTTATGTGATCCAGCAGATCGGTCTGTTCCCGAACATGACCATCGAGGAAAACATCACCATCGTTCCTCGCCTTCTCGGCTGGGACAAACAGAAATGCCACGACCGCGCCCGCGAGTTGATGAGCATGATCAAGCTGGAACCCAAGCAGTACCTGAATCGCTATCCGCGTGAGTTGTCGGGTGGCCAGCAGCAGCGAATCGGCGTGATTCGTGCGCTGGCGGCCGACGCCCCGTTGTTGTTGATGGACGAACCGTTTGGCGCGGTCGACCCAATCAACCGCGAGATGATCCAGAACGAGTTCTTCGAGATGCAACGGGCGCTGAACAAGACGGTGATCATGGTCAGCCACGACATCGATGAAGCGATCAAGCTGGGCGACAAGATTGCGATCTTCCGCGCCGGCAAGCTGTTGCAGATCGATCACCCGGACACCCTGCTCGCGCACCCGGCGGATGACTTTGTCAGCAACTTCGTCGGCCAGGACAGCACCCTCAAGCGCCTGTTGCTGGTGAAAGCCGAAGACGCGGCGGACAATGCTCCGTCGGTCAGCCCGCAAACACCTGTGGCCGAGGCCCTGGAGTTGATGGACGAACTGGACCGTCGCTACGTGGTGGTCACCGACGGTGAGAACAAGGCGCTCGGTTATGTACGACGTCGCGACCTGCACCGTCAGACCGGGACGTGTGCGCAATACTTGCGCGAGTTCAATGCCACGGCGGCGTTCGACGAACATTTGCGCATCCTGCTGTCGCGCATGTACGAGTTCAACCGCTCGTGGTTGCCGGTGATGGATGCCGAGCGGGTGTTCCTTGGTGAAGTGACGCAAGAATCGATTGCCGAGTATCTGAGCTCCGGTAAGTCCCGTGGCGGCAAGACCAGCATTGTTTCGCCGGCCGAAGTTGCCGAACAGGCTGCAATGGTCTGACCTCCCGCACTGATCGTCCCCCTCTTTGAGACGCAGAGCGTCTCTTGATGCATTCCCACGCAGAGCGTGGGAACGATCATTTGGGGGAACATCACACTGTCATGCAGGTCGGTTACATCAGTAACTGTCGAGGACCGCACGACGGAAGCGTGCAAAAACGCGACATTTTTAGTTGATCTCAAGCCCCTCACGCCCTAAAGTTCGCGCCGAACGTCCATGCTGGAAACGATCCATCCGGCTCAAGTACTGACGACGAGACAGCAAGGCCAAGGGAAGCACCGCTCCCCATGGCCTTTTTGCTTTCGGCGACATGCCTTGGGAAGTAGGCGAACCAAAGTGGGGATACGGAGGACGTTCATTTGCACCCATTGTTAATTTCAGTTTGCCAGTAGGAGTTCCCAGCATGTCGATCAACGTCGAAGACTATTTCGCGCGCGATACCTTCAACAAAATGAAGGCGTTCGCCGACAAACAAGAAACCCCGTTCGTGGTAATCGACACCGCGATGATCAGCCAGGCCTATGACGACCTGCGCGCCGGTTTCGATTTCGCCAAGGTCTACTACGCGGTCAAGGCCAACCCGGCCGTCGAAATCATCGACCTGCTCAAAGAGAAAGGCTCGAACTTCGACATCGCTTCGATCTATGAGCTCGACAAAGTGATGAACCAGGGCGTTGGCCCGGATCGCATCAGCTACGGCAACACCATCAAGAAATCCAAGGACATCCGCTACTTCTACGACAAGGGCGTGCGTCTGTATGCCACCGACTCCGAAGCCGACCTGCGCAACATCGCCAAGGCTGCTCCGGGTTCGAAAGTCTACGTGCGTATCCTCACCGAAGGCTCGACCACCGCTGACTGGCCTCTGTCGCGCAAATTCGGCTGCCAGACCGACATGGCCATGGACCTGCTGATCCTCGCTCGCGACCTGGGCCTGGTGCCTTACGGCATCTCGTTCCACGTCGGCTCGCAACAGCGCGACATCAGCGTCTGGGACGCGGCAATCGCCAAGGTCAAAGTGATCTTCGAGCGCCTGAAAGAAGAAGACGGCATCCACCTGAAGCTGATCAACATGGGTGGCGGCTTCCCGGCCAACTACATCACCCGCACCAACAGCCTGGAAACCTACGCAGAAGAAATCATCCGTTTCCTCAAGGAAGACTTCGGTGACGACTTGCCGGAAATCATTCTGGAACCAGGCCGTTCGTTGATCGCCAACGCTGGCATCCTGGTCAGTGAAGTGGTGCTGGTCGCTCGTAAATCCCGTACCGCGGTAGAGCGATGGGTATACACGGACGTGGGCAAGTTCTCCGGCCTGATCGAAACCATGGACGAAGCCATCAAGTTCCCGATCTGGACCGAGAAGAAAGGCGAGATGGAAGAAGTGGTCATCGCCGGCCCGACCTGCGACAGCGCCGACATCATGTACGAAAACTACAAGTACGGTTTGCCGCTGAACCTGGCGATTGGTGATCGTTTGTACTGGTTGTCGACCGGTGCCTATACCACCAGCTACAGCGCGGTTGAATTCAATGGCTTTCCGCCGTTGAAGTCGTTTTACGTGTAAGCGCAAAACACAGAAATCAAAAAGCCCATGACGTGTCATGGGCTTTTTTATGCCTGAATGATCGTTCCCACGCTTTGCGTGGGAATGCAGCCCAGGACGCTCCGCGTCCAGTCAAAGCCGAACGCAGAGCGTCCGTTGAGGCATTCCCACGCAGAGCGTGGGAACGATCTTTGACGTGTCATGGGCTTTTTTGTGTCTGCGTTACAGCGGTGTCAGTTGCCGCTCAAGTTCGATAACACGTTGGGCATATTCGGGTGCCAGCGTGCGAAATTGTGGATTCTCTGCGTTTGCCAGGCTCTTGCTCGCAACTCGCAGGAAATTCAGATTTCCACCAGCCAATGCGTTACGCAACCAGATCAACGCCTCTTCGACACTCCCCGCCTCGGCCAGCACTGCGGCATAACTGAATTGCCCGCGGAAATCTCCGCCAACCGCCGAACGTCGATACCAGTCGCGAGCGCCCGTTAGATCCCTCGGACAAACCCGTCCTTCTTCCAGATACCGCCCCAACAGGTTCATCGACTTCGCATGGCCCAGTTCGGCGGCGAGGCGATAAAGATGCAGCGCTTGCGCCTGATCCTCCATCACCCCGCGCCCGGTCGCCAGCAGGTTGGCATAGTTGTACATCGCCCAATCAAGACCGGCTTCGGCGGCGATTCGATAATGCCCCGCCGCAACCGATGCATCAGCAGCACAACCCCAGCCATGTTCATGACAACGACCGAGCATGTTGCGCGCCATCAAGTGCCCGCGTTGAGCGGCAATCTCGAACCAGCGCAGTGCCAGCGGTTGATCCTGCGCAATGCCCTGCCCGTCCAGCAGGATCTGTCCGAGCAGCGCCTGAGCTTCGAGCACGTTTTCACCGGCGGCAATCAGAATCGCCTGGGCTGCGCGAGCGGGGCTTTCGTCGAGCATGGCCTTGAGTGAATCACCGTCGAGGACTTCTTCGCGGCGCAATTGGAAACTCATACGTCGACCCAGCGGCGCAACAAGTTGTGGTAAGTGCCGGTGAGGCGAATCAGTGAAGGATGATCAGGCATGTCCTGCGTCAATTGCTGGATCGCGCCATCCATCTCGAACAGCAAGGCGCGCTGGCTGTCTTCTCGCACCAGGCTTTGGGTCCAGAAGAAAGAGGCGTAGCGGGTGCCGCGTGTCACGGCATTGACCTTGTGCAGGCTGGTGCCCGGATACAGGACCATGTCACCGGCCGGCAACTTCACGCGCTGGGTGCCGAAGGTGTCCTGGATTTCCAGTTCACCACCGTCGTAATCCTCAGGTTCACTGAAGAACAACGTCGCCGAAAGGTCAGTGCGCACGCGCTCGATGCTGTTTTTCGGCTGGCGCACGGCGTTGTCGATATGGAAGTCGAAACTGCCACCGGCCGTGTAACAGTTCAGCAATGGAGGGAAGACTTTGTGCGGTAACGCGGCGGACATGAATAGCGGATTCTTCCACAGCCGCTCAAGCAGCGCCGCGCCCACCTCCTTGGCCAGTGGATGGCCTTCGGGCAGCTGCAGATTGTGCTTGGCTTTGGCCGACTGGTAACCGGCGGTGATTTTACCGTCGGCCCAGTCCGCCTGCTCCAGCGCCTCGCGGATGCGCTGCACTTCTTCTTTCGCGAACACGCCGGGAATGTGCAGCAGCATGGGGTGGCACCTGAGAACAAAGAGGCGTCAATGGTATTGATTCTTATTGCCCGTGTAAAACCCCATCACGAACGAGCTCGTAAAAACCGTAGGGTCAAAGTGTAAAGAATGTAAATTCGGCGCGAATAATAACGTTTCGCAATTGATACAAATACTTGTTTACCCTATATTCCGCGGCCTCAAATCCTTGGGAGGGGAATTCACATGTCACGCCAACAATCAAAATTACCGGTCAGTTCACCACGTTTGCTCGCGTCTGCAATTGGCGTGGCGATCACTGCCAGCTCTGCCGGCCATATGGTCTTCGCGGCTGAAAAAACCAACGAAAAAGCACCGGGCAATTCGATTTCCCTTGGCGCCACCGCTATCACTGGCGAAGCCCAGGATGCGACTTCCTACAACGTCGAAAAAGCTTCCTCGCCCAAGTACACCGCACCGTTGGTAGACACGCCACGTTCGGTCACCGTTATCCCGCAACAAGTCCTCAAGGACACCGGCGCGCTCAATATGCAGGACGCGCTGCGCACCGTTCCTGGCATCACCTTTGGTGCCGGTGAAGGCGGCAACCCACAAGGCGACCGTCCGTTCATTCGTGGTTTCGACGCCCAGGGCGATACTTATCTGGATGGCGTGCGCGACACCGGCTCGCAAAGCCGCGAGATTTTCGCGGTCGAGTCGATCGAAGTCAGCAAAGGCCCGAACTCGGCCATTGGCGGCCGTGGCGCGGCGGGTGGCAGCATCAACCTGGTGAGCAAGAAGGCGCACCTGGGCGACTCGCTGGACGGTGGATTTACCTGGGGTTCGGACCAGACCCAGCGTTACACCCTGGACGGTAACTACCAGTTCACCGATACCGCCGCTGGCCGTCTGAACCTGATGAGCCACGAAAGCAACGTCGCCGGCCGTGACAGCGTCGATTACGACCGCTGGGGCGTCGCGCCGTCGTTGGCGTTCGGTCTGGGCACCGACACCCGGGTTAACCTCGATTACTACCATCTGGAAAGCAACGACACGCCAGACTCGGGCATTCCGTACACCATTCCTGTCGCAGGCTCGACCGCCCGTACCAAGTCGAACCCGGATAAACCCAACGACGGCGGCAACAGCAGCAACTTCTACGGCTTGAACGATCGCGATTTCCGCAAGGGCCGCACCGACACGGCGACCTTCGCCATCGAGCACGACCTGAACGACGCGCTGACCGTCAAAAACACCTTGCGCCACGGCACCAGCATGCAGGACTACATCCTGACCCAGCCGGACGACAGCAAGGGCAACGTCAACAACGGCAGCGTCTGGCGTCGGGCCAACACCCGCGTCAGCAACACCGAGACCACCACTAACCAGACAGATCTGTTCGGTGACGTCTACATCGCCGGGTTCAAGAACAGCTTCGCCACCGGTATCGAGTTGAGCCACGAGGAAAGCCGCAAGTCCTCGTACAACGTCAACACCGACACCACGCCGGCAACGGCGGCTGTGACCACCAACTGCAATCCAGCAATCATCGGCGCACGGAGCGGCTACAACTGCACCTCGCTGTCCAATCCGGCCCCGAACGATCCATGGAACGGTGCCATCTCGCGCAACTACGCCGGGACCGACACCAAGGCCAACACCTACGCGCTGTATGCGTTCGACACCCTGGAGCTGTCCAAGCAATGGCTGGTGAACATGGGGCTGCGTTACGACCATTTCGACACCGACTACAAAACCTTCAACGCCTCCAGCGTGACCACGTCCAAGGGCGATGACACCAGCGAGTTCGTGACTGGCCAGTTCGGCGTGGTCTACAAGCCCGCCGAAAACGGCAGCATCTATGCGTCCTACGCCACCTCCGCCACGCCACCGGGCAACACCCTTGGCGAAGGTCAGGAAGGCAACCCGCTGGGTGGCACGCCAGACCGCAACGGCAACTTGCTGAAAAGCGACATGGAGCCGGAAACCACCAAGAACTACGAAATCGGCACCAAGTGGGATCTGTTGAACGATCGTCTGTCGCTGACCGCCGATATCTTCCGCACCGAGAAAGACAACGCCCGCGTTCAAGTCGACACCACGTCCTTTGAAAACGCCGGCAAAACCCGCGTCCAGGGGGTCGAACTCTCGGCCAGCGGCAAGATCACCGACAAATGGCAAGTGTTCGCCGGTTACGCCTACATGGACAGCGAGCAAGTCGATGGCGGCCCACTGGGCGCGGCCAACGATGGCAACGAACTGCCAAACACGCCGAAAAACAGCGCCAGCCTGTGGACCACCTATCAGGTCACGCCGAAGCTGACCGTCGGCGGCGGCGCGTTCTACGTCGACGATGTATTCGGCAGCGTGGCCAACACCACCATGGTTGATTCCTACGTTCGTTACGACGCGATGGTGGCCTACAAGCTGAGCAAAAACGTCGACCTGCAACTGAACGTGCAGAACCTGACCGACGAAACCTACTACGACAAAGCCTTCTCGACCCACTTCGCCAATCAGGCGGCGGGCCGTACCGCGTTGCTGAGCACCAACTTCCACTTCTAAAAAATGTGGGAGCGAGCCTGCTCGCGATGAGGGCGCCACATTCAACATTTGTGTTGGCTGACCCACCGCATTCGCGAGCAGGCTCGCTCCCACAAGGAGTGGCTGGCAATTAAAGGTCAGGCCCCGTTCATCTATATGACCGGGGCTTTTGTACGTAAAAAAGAATGCTTCTCGACCACCCACGGCATAATGCGCGCCGTGATGACAATTTTCGAACGAACAAGGCGAGCGATGTGTTGAAGAAAACCCTGTTCCAGTTGCACTGGTTTTTCGGCATCAGCGCCGGGCTGGTCCTGGCCCTGATGGGCATCACCGGGGCGACGGTATCGTTTCAGGATGAAATCCTGAGCGTGCTGAACCCTTCTGTGTTGCAGGTCGAGAAGCAGGTGGCAGGCGTGCTGCCCCCTGTCGAACTGGTCGAGCGCATCGAAGCCGCTTCCGGTAAAAAAGTCTCCATGCTCAGTGTCGAGACCGACAGCGGCGCCGCGGCCAAGGTGTTCTTCACGCCACCGCTCGGCGAACGTCGTGGCGAGATGCGTTATTTCGACCCGTACACCGCCGAGTTCATGGGCGATGCCACCGGGCAAGACTTCTTCGGCTTCATGCTGCAACTTCACCGCTTTCTCGCCATGGGCGATACCGGTCGGCAAATCACCGGCGCGTGCACGCTGATCCTGGTGTTCTTCTGCCTCTCGGGTCTGTACCTGCGCTGGCCACGCCAGTGGAAAAACTGGCGCGCATGGCTAACTCTCGACTGGAAGAAAAAGGGCCGTAGCTTCAACTGGGACCTGCACTCAGTGGCCGGTACGTGGTGCCTGGTGTTTTACCTGTTGGCGGCGCTGACCGGATTGTCGTGGTCCTATGAGTGGTACAACAAAGGCCTGACCCGACTGCTTTCCGATGCCCCGCAAAACGAGCGCATGCGCGGCGGGCGTGGCCCTGCACCAAGCGGCCCGGCACCGACCGCCGATTACGCGTTGATGTGGAGCAGCATCTACAGCGCTGCCGGTCCGGCACTCAGTGCCTATAACATCCGCATGCCGCCAGTGGCCGGGCAACCCGCCACTGTGTTCTATCTGTTGAAGACCTCGCCGCACAATCGCGCGTTGAACCAGATAACCCTTGATCCGGCCTCTGGCGTGGTCAAACGGATTGAGCGTTACAGCGACAAGAGCCTCAAGGCACAACTGCTGACCAGCATTTACGCGCTGCACGTGGGCAGCTATTTCGGCATTGTCGGGCGGATCATCCTGACCATCAGCGCGCTGACCATGCCGTTGTTTTTCATCACCGGCTGGTTGCTGTACCTCGACCGTCGGCGCAAGAAAAAACAGATCAACGATGCCCGCAAAGGCTTCGCGCAAACGGGCAGCAACACGCCAGCCTGGTTGATCGGCTTCGCCAGCCAAAGCGGGTTTGCCGAACAACTGGCGTGGCAGACCGCAGGACAGTTGCAGGCGGCAGGCGTGCCGGTGAAAGTTCAGCCGCTGGCGAAAGTCAGCGAACAGGATTTGCGTGAGTCCAGCAACGCATTGTTCGTGGTCAGCACCTTCGGCGACGGCGAAGCACCGGACAGTGCCCGCGGTTTCGAACGCAAAGTGCTGGGCCGGGCGCCGAGCCTGGAGAGCCTGAACTACGCGGTACTGGGCCTGGGTGATCGTCAGTATCAACACTTCTGCGGCTTCGCCCGACGCCTGCATACCTGGCTAGGCGAGCACGGCGGCAAGACCTTGTTCGCGCCAGTGGAAGTCGACAGTGGCGATCCGTATGCCCTGCGTCACTGGCAACAACAGCTGGGTCTGCTGACCGGACAAACACCGGCCGACACCTGGCAGGCGCCGAGCTACGACAACTGGACCCTGACCCGCCGCGAATTGATGAACCCGGACAGCAGCGGCTCGCCGGTGTACTTGCTGGGCCTTGCAGCCCCGACCAGCAGCAGCTGGCTGGCCGGTGACCTGGTGGAAGTGCTGCCACGCAATAGTTCATGGGCGATCGAGCACTTCCTTGATGGCCTGGGCATCGAAGGCCGGGCCACGGTGACCTACGATGGCCTGACACAACCCCTGGAGCAGGCCCTGGCAAGGCGCCAATTGCCCGAGAACCGAACGCATCTGGTCGGCCTGCACGCCCAGGCGCTGTTGGACGCCCTGGTGCCATTGGCCATGCGCGAATACTCCATTGCCTCGATAGCGGCGGACGGCGTGCTGGAACTGATCGTGCGTCAGGAAGTGCATCCGGACGGCAGCCTGGGCGTCGCTTCCGGCTGGCTGACCGAGCATGCGCCAGTGGGCAGCACCGTCAGTATGCGGGTGCGACGTAACAGCGGTTTCCATTTGCCTACCGAGCCGGTGCCTATGATTTTGCTGGGCAACGGCACCGGTCTCGCGGGACTGCGCAGCTTGTTGAAAGCGCGGATTGCCGATGGACAACAACGCCATTGGCTGTTGTTTGGCGAGCGCAACCGCGAACACGATTACCTGTGTCGCGACGAACTCGAAGAGTGGCTGATCTCGGGGGACATCGAGCGACTGGACCTGGCATTTTCGCGGGATCAGGCCGAAAAGATCTACGTGCAGGATCGACTGCGCGAGTCCACCGAAACGTTGAAGCAATGGCTGGCTGAAGGTGCTGTGATCTACATCTGTGGCAGCCTGCAAGGCATGGCTTCAGGGGTGGATCACGTGCTCAACGAAACGCTCGGCATTGAAGAAGTCGACCGACTGATCGAGCAAGGCCGATATCGGCGTGACGTGTACTGACCCAACGCTACACCTGTGGGAGCGAGCCTGCTCGCGATGACGGCTTAACATTCAACAAATACAGTGACTGTTACACCGCCATCGCGAGCAGGCTCACTCCCACAGGAATCTGCGTCTGCTCGCGACTTTTTTCAGACTGGCTGCAACTTCTGCTCAAACACCCCAACCCCATCCAGATCCCGCAACACCACACTCATCTCCCCCGTCTGCCCGTCGATATTCACCTCGCCAAAAAACTGAAACCCGGCAAACGGCGAAGTGTTCTGCGCGGGCGGGGCTTTCTCGAAGATCACCTCGGGGCCAAAGGTTTTATCCAGCGGATTGGGGCCGAAACTCCCCGCATTCAACGGCCCGGCGACAAACTCCCAGAACGGTTCGAAGTCCTGAAAAGCAGCACGTTCCGGGTGGTAATGATGCGCGGCGCAGTAATGCACATCCGCCGTCAGGAACACGAAATTGCGCACCTGTTGCGCCCGCAAGAAACCCAACAACTCGGCGATTTCCAGTTCACGTCCCTGAGCCTGGCCGGGATCGCCGTTGGCCACCGCTTCCCAGCGCGCCACTCCGGGGCTGACTTCACCGTCCGGTACGCCGAGGCCAATCGGCATGTCGGCGGCAATCACTTTCCACTGAGCGGTGGAGCCTTTCAACGAAGCCTTCAACCAGTCCAGTTGCTCGCGACCGAGAAAGGGTTTTTCGCCGCCAAGGTTGTCGTCATTGGCCCCTCGATAACTGCGCATGTCCAGCACGAACACATCCAGCAACGGCCCATAACCGAGCTTGCGATAAATCCGTCCACCACCGTCGGCGCTCTGCAGGCGCATCGGTGCATATTCCAGCCAGGCTTGCCGCGCGCGGCCCACCAGGCTGTGGATATCTTTACTTTGGTAACGCCCGTCAAGTTGCTTGCCCGGCGACCAGTTATTCACCACTTCGTGGTCGTCCCACTGCCAGATCTGTGGGACCTCGGCGTTGAAGCGACGAATGTTCTCGTCCATCAGGTTGTAGCGGTAATTGCCGCGATATTCATCGAGGGTTTCGGCGACTTTGCTCTTGGCTTCGCTGGTGATGTTGCGCCACACGCGGCCGCTTTCCGTGGTCAGTTGCGCCGGCACCGGGCCGTCGGCGTAGATGGTGTCGCCGCTGTGGATAAAGAAGTCCGGCAGGCGCAGGCGCATGGCTTCGTAGATGCGCATGCCGCCAATGTCAGGGTTGATGCCGAAGCCTTGGCCTACGGTGTCGCCGCTCCAGACAAAACGGATAGCGCGACGGGCTTGCGGCACGCTGCGCAAGTGGCCGAACCAGGGTTCGCTGGCGGCGCCACTCTGGGCATCTTCGAAGGACACTCGATAGAAAATCGCCTGGTCGGCGGGCAAGCCGGTGAGCTCCACGCGAGCGGTGAAATCGCTGCGCGCATCGGCCACTGGCGAGACGAGTCGGCGGGGGTTGCCGAACAGGCTGCGTGTGTCCCATTCCACCACCATCCGCGCCGGGCGGTCGCAGCGACTCCAGATCATCGCCCGATCGCCCAGCAAGTCACCGGACTGCACGCCGTCGGTAAGTTGCGGACGATCCTTGACTGACGCGATCACTGCTGGCGCCAGACCAGGAAGCAACAGACCGGCGCCGACAGCCTGGATGACACGGCGGCGACCGAGGTCGAATTCGCTCATGGTGTTCTCCCTGAAAAGGAAAACTTAAACACGCGCGCGTGACGCCCGTGTGAAACGCGATCCTGTGGGAGCGAGCCTGCTCGCGATAGCGGTGTAACAGTCACAATTTCTGCTGGATGTTAAATCGTCATCGCGAGCAGGCTCGCTCCCACAGGGTTTTGTGTCAGGCGTTGACGGGCTCTATTGCCAGCTCGACAACTTCCGGCCGTTTGAGCAGCGCATACGCCACCGCCGTCAGCAGACTGCCAGCCACAATCGCCAGCAAATACAGCAGCGCATGGTTGATCGCATTCGGGATCGCCAACACAAACAAGCCACCGTGCGGCGCCATCAGTTTGCAGCCGAAATACATCGACAACGCACCGGTCAGCGCACCACCGGCAATGCTCGCCGGAATCACCCGCAGCGGGTCCTTGGCGGCAAACGGAATCGCGCCTTCGGAGATAAAGCACAGCCCCAGGACCAGCGCGGCCTTACCCGCCTCGCGCTCGGTCTGGGCGAATTTGCGACGCGCAATGAGCGTGGCGATGCCCAGGCCAATCGGCGGCACCATACCGGCGGCCATCGTCGCGGCCATCGGCGCATAACTCTGCGATGCCAGGAGCCCGACCGAGAACGCGTAAGCCGCCTTGTTGATCGGCCCGCCCAGGTCGACGCACATCATGCCGCCCAGCAACACACCGAGCAGAATCGCGTTGGTGGTGCCCATGCTGTCGAGGAAGTGCGTGAGCCCCAGGAGCATGCCCGCCACCGGTTTTCCCACCACGTAGATCATCACAAGGCCAGTGAACAGGCTTGCCAGCAACGGGATGATCAGGATCGGCTTCAGTGCCTCAAGACTTTGCGGCAAACGTGCATATCGATTGATCGCCTGCGCCGCGTAACCGGCGATGAAACCGGCAATGATCCCGCCGATAAATCCGGCGCCCAAGGTGCTCGCCAGCAAACCGCCAATCATCCCCGGCGCCAGGCCCGGGCGGTCGGCGATCGAGTAGGCGATGTAACCCGCCAGCAGCGGCACCATCAGCTTGAACGCGGTCTCGCCGCCGATCTGCATCAGCGCCGCCGCCAACGTGCCCGGCTCCTTGAACGCGGTGATGCCGAACACGAAGGACAAGGCGATCATCAAGCCGCCCGCCACCACCATCGGCAACATGAACGACACACCGGTCAGCAAGTGTTTGTAGACGCCGGACTTCTCCTGCTTGGCCGGGCCTTGGGCGCCGCTCGCAGCAGTTTCCTGTTTGCCTTCGGCCAGGGCTTTTTTCAGTGTCGCTTCAGCTTGCTTGAGAGCAATACCAGTGCCGCAACGATAAATCTTCTTGCCAGCGAAACGCTCGGTGGCGACTTCGATGTCGCACGCCAACAACACCACATCGGCATCGGCAATCGCGGCGGCGCTCAATGGATTGCGCGCACCGACCGAGCCCTGGGTTTCGATTTGCAACTCGTAGCCCAGGCGTTTGGCCGCTTGCTGCAAGGCTTCGGCGGCCATGAACGTGTGCGCGACGCCGGTCGGGCAGGCCGTGATCGCCACCAGTCGCGGCGCGTTTTGCACGACAGCAACCGACTCGGCGACGGCTTCGGTAGCGATGTAAACCTGAGCCTCCTCTGCACCTCGGCGCAGCACCGCTTCGACATCCTGCAAGGCCTGTGCAGGCGTGCTCTGGAAGACGCGCTTGCCGACGAATCGAGACATGTCGACCGGGGCGCTGGTGACCAGCAACACCCACTCGGCGCCCTCGATCGTGGCCGCCGACAATTGGCGTTCCGGGTGCGCCGCATCGTTGACTTCAACGCAGGTGCTCCAGCCCTGACGCTGAGCCGCTGCATCGAGCAAACGGGCGCACAGCACACTGGTGACCATGCCGTTCGGACAGGCCGTAACAATGGCTAACTTCATGTCAAACCCTCTTATTGTTCTGTCAGGGGGCGCACGCGCACACCCTGTTCGAGCTGCGCCAATTGCGCGGCGTCGTTGATGCCGAAACCGATCTGGGTGACCGCCATCGCGGCAATCGCCGTGGCCGTGCGCAGGGTCTGTTCAGGCGTATCGGCGCTGAGCAAACCGTGAAGCATGCCGGCCAACAACGAATCGCCCGCGCCCACCGTACTGGCGACGCTGACCTTGGGCGGCGTGGCGTGCATCGCCGAACCAACACTGAACCAGTTCACCCCGTCGGCACCGTGGGAGATCACCACATGCTCGATGCCTTGAGCGTGCAAACGGCTCGCCGCTTCGGCTTGGGCGGTGATCGAAACCACCTCGCAACCCAGCACCTCGGCCAGCTCTTCGGCGTTTGGCTTGATCAGCCAGGGACCGGCCTTGAGCGCGGCACGCAAGGCTTCGCCGCTGGTGTCGAGGGCGACTTTCAAGCCAAGGTTTTTCAACCGTGAAATCAACGCCTGCAGCCACGCGGGACTGATGCCTTGAGGCAGGCTGCCGGCGACGACAACGGCCTCATGGCCCGGCGCAATCTGCTCGAGTCGATCGAGCAAAGCTTGTTGCGCGGCGTCATCCACCATCGGCCCCGGACCGTTGATATCGGTGATGCGCCCATCGCTTTCTGCCAGTTTGATGTTGCTGCGCGTCTCGCCGGGAACGCGAATAAACGCGTCGACAAAACCACGTTTGGCGAACAGGGTTTCGAACGCTTGCAGGTTGTCTTCACCGAGGAAACCGCTGACGGTGAG
Source organism: Pseudomonas sp. IT-P294 (assembly GCF_949767865.1). Classification (NCBI taxonomy): domain Bacteria; kingdom Pseudomonadati; phylum Pseudomonadota; class Gammaproteobacteria; order Pseudomonadales; family Pseudomonadaceae; genus Pseudomonas; species Pseudomonas sp. IT-P294. The sequence goes on from NZ_CATKQW010000059.1 coordinate 151,202, forward strand.
CTGATGCCCAAGGTCCGCCAGCACTTGCGCCACGTTCACGCCTTTGCCGGCGGCGTGGGTGTGCATCTCGTCGCTGCGATTGACTTGACCTGCTGCCAGCAGCGGTAACTGGACGGTGAGGTCCAGCGCCGGATTAAGGGTCAGGGTTAGAATCTTGGCCATTACAGGGCCTCCACTAATGCGCGCACTTCATTCGCGCTGCCCACGGCCAAGGCCTGCTGGGCGAGAATTCGGGTCTGGGCCAGGCTGAGCTCGCGCACGCGCGCCTTGACCTCGGCGATGCTGCGGCCCGACACGCTGAGTTCGTCCACACCCAGGCCGACCAGCACCGGCACCGCCAGCGGATCAGCCGCCAACTCGCCACACACGCCGACCCATTTGCCATGGGCATGGGCGGCGCGCACGGTGATGTCGATCAGTTGCAGCACCGCCGGGTGCAACCCGTCAGCCTGGGCCGACAAAGTTGGATGACCACGGTCGATGGCCAGGGTGTATTGGGTCAGGTCATTGGTGCCGACGCTGAAGAAGTCGACTTCTTTGGCCAGCACCGGCGCCAGCAACGCTGCCGACGGCACTTCGATCATGATCCCCAATTGCAGGTCTGCAACCGGGATTTCCAGACGCAGGCGTTCGGTCATGTCCCGAGCCTGGCGCCACTCATCGACGCTGCCGACCATCGGGAACATGATCCGCAGCGGACGGTTGTCGGCGGCACGCAACAAGGCGCGCAATTGCGCTTCCATGATCTGCGGTCGCTGCAAGGTCAGGCGAATGCCACGCACGCCGAGGAACGGGTTTTCTTCTTTGGCGATCGGCCAATACGGCAGCGGTTTGTCGCCACCGACATCAAGGGTGCGCACCACCAGCGGACGACCGGCCAGGCCATCGAGGACGCGACGGTATTCGACTTCCTGAGTGGCTTCGTCCGGCGCTTGCGAGTGGGCCATGAAAATCAGTTCGGTGCGCAGCAAGCCGATGCCTTCGGCACCCTGCTCCACCGCGCTGGTGACGCCTGCGCTCTCGCCGATGTTGGCGAACACTTCGACCGCGTGGCCATCGGTGGTCAACGCCGGTTGATGGCGTTGTTCGGCGGCGGCCTTGAGACGTTGTTCGCGGGTGTCACGCTCTTGCGTGGCACGCTGCAAGGTCGCTGCGTCGGCATCGACATGCAAGCGACCGCGCTGGCCATCAATCAGCAACGGCGTGCCCGGCGCCAGCAGCAACACCGCCGCACCTGCACCGACCAGCGCCGGAATACCCAGCGCCCGGGCAACGATCGCACTGTGCGCGGTGGCGCCGCCACGGGCGGTGAGAATGCCGGCCACGCGCAGCGGATCGAGACGCGCCACGTCGGACGGGCCGACTTCATCCATCACCAGAATGTACGGCTGGTCGGGCTCGCTCGGGGTTTCGATGCCACTGAGTTGCGCCAGCACACGACGGCCGATGTCGCGCAAGTCCGCCGCGCGTTCGGCGAGCAGCGCGTCCTGCAAGGATTCCTGTTGTTTGGCCGCCGCTTCAATCACCGCCATCCACGCCGCTTCGGCGCTTTCGCCTTGCTTGAGACGGGTGTCGACTTCATCGGTCAGTTCCGGATCGTCGAGCATTTCCTGGTGGGTGATGAAAATCTCGCGAATGGCCTTCGATTTGCTGCGCTCGATCAGCCCTTCGATGTCGCGACGCACGTCGGCCAGCGCCTGTTTGAGGCGCTCGCGCTCGATGGCGGCAGACTCACCGCGCAGCGGGTATTCGATGGTTTGCAGCACTTGGATATGTGCCGGGCCGATGGCGATCCCCGGCGCAGCGGCGATAGCCTGAATCAGACTGCCGGATTTCGGTGCGAGCAGCACTTCGGCGACATCGGCGAAGACTTCACGCTGCTGACTGACCGCCGGCAAAGGCTCGATTTCTTCTCCCAGGCCTTCTTCGATGGCCGCCAACAGGGCCGGCAACGCGTCGGCGGCGATGCTCGGTTCGGCGACGAATTCCAGCACCTGTCCACGGCGGGCGCCAAGGCTGAGCAGCTTGCTCAGGCTCTTCACCGACACGGCGCTGTCCTGACCCTCGACGATGCGTACACGGATTTCACCGTCGAAGCTTTTCGCCAGTTGCGCAAGGATCTTCGCCGGGCGGGCATGCAAGCCATGGGCGTTGGCCAGGGCGATACGAGCGCTTGGCCAATCCGCCGGCAACTCACCGCCCAGGACTTCAAGCACCGCACGGCTGCTGGTGGCGCGGCCCAATTCGTGGCCGCGACCTTCGATCAGCAACGCACACAGGCGTTCGAGCAGGGCTTGATGCGCCTCGCCGAGGCTGGCCAGGCAAAACAGGCCGCTGAGCGGCTGGCCGAGGTAACGCATCGGCTTGTCCGGGGTGACGAAGGCCAGGCCGGGGCGCTTCACGGTTTGTTCGCTGTGCAACCACCACAAACCATCGCCCAGGGGCAGCGCTTCGACTTGTTGCAAGACGGCGGAGAATCCGCTGCTCACACAATCCGCCTGACGCAGCAAACGCGCACCGCGCCAGACCAGTTCTTCGAAGTCATCGGCGGAAACACCGAGGCCAATCATCTGTGCATCCAGCGCCAGTTCCTGCGGCGCGCCTTGCAACAGTTTCAGCAAGGCTTCGGCGGTGCTGGCGCGACGCAGGGCCTGACCCAGATCGGTCTCGCCGAGGGCGCGTGTCAGCAGTTGCAGCAAACGCAGGTGTTCGTCGGACTTGGCCGCAATACCAATCGCCAGGTAAACAATCTGGCCATCGCCCCAGTCCACCCCCTCGGGGAACTGCATGAGGCGCACGCCAGTGGAAAAAACCTGATCGCGGGTATCCGGGGTACCGTGGGGGATGGCAATACCTTGACCGAGAAAGGTCGAGCCCTGGGTTTCACGCGCCTGCAAACCCGCGAGATAACCCTCGGCAACCAAACCATCGGCAACCAGATGTTGGGCCAGCAAGTGCAACGCTGCGGACTTATCCACAGCCGATTGGCCTATGGATATCTGCTCTATGGTGAGCTCGAGCATGCTTTCTCCTTTTTGGCGCCTGTAGGCGCCAGGTATTGTTTTGAATGATTCAGCTTAGGCGCTTGGTCATAACTTTTGGCGGTTTCGCGGCAGAACCGTCCAAATGCACCTATAACGTAGAAAATACGCTTGCTGAATCGTTTAATCTAGAATGATTGGCACGTTACTCGATAATGTCCCATCCTTGAAGTCCAACTTGTCGGATACGTTGCGACAATGGTCACCTGTCCGAATCGGGTAGGATTGTCGAAAATGTCGGGCGAAAAACAAGGAAACCCCCGAGTTGAAACTCAGTGATATCGCACAATTGGCCGGTGTGTCCGTTACCACCGCCAGTTACGTCATCAATGGCAAGGCCGAACAGCAACGCATCAGCAGCGCCACTGTCGAGCGCGTGCGTGCCGTCGTTGAACAACATGGTTTTACACCTAATCCCCAGGCGGCCGGGCTGCGCAGTCGGCACACCCGCACTTTGGGCTTCATTCTGCCGGATCTGGAAAACCCCAGTTACGCACGAATTGCCAAATTGCTCGAGCAAGGCGCCCGGGCTCGCGGCTATCAGTTGCTGATCGCCAGTTCGGACGATGCGCCGGACAGCGAGCGCCAATTGCTCAAACTGTTCCGCGCGCGACGCTGCGATGCGCTGATCGTTGCCAGCTGTCTGCCGGCCGGTGACGACAGCTACCGTCAGCTGCAAGCCAAAGGCATTCCGATCATTGCCATCGACCGGGTGATGGAACCCGAGCATTTCTGTTCAGTGATCAGCGATGACCGCGAGGCCAGCCTGCAATTGACCCGTAGTCTGCTCGACCCGCTGCCCAAGCAAATTGCGTTGATTGGCGCGCGTCCCGAGCTGAGCATCAGTCAGGAGCGTGCTGCGGGGTTCAAAGAGGCGTTGGCCGGGTTCAAGGGCGAAGTGCTGATTGAACACGGCGAGTCGTTCAGCCGTGAATGCGGCAAACAGTTGATGGAAGAATTGCTCCAGCGCCTGGGGCATTTGCCGGATGCGCTGGTGACCACCTCCTACGTGCTGCTTCAAGGCGTGTTCGATGCCTTGCACGATTTCCCGCTCAAGACCCGCCCGCTGCGCCTGGGCACCTTCGGCGACACGCAGCTGCTGGACTTCCTGCCACTGCCGGTCAACGCCATGGCCCAGCAGCACCAACTGATCGCCGACAAAGCGCTGGCGCTGGCGCTGGCTGCCATCGAGCAGTCCGATTACCAACCCGGCGTGCAGGCGATTGCGCGGACCTTCAAGCAACGTATTCGCCAGGACTGAACCGTGGAGCTGATCGACAGCCACACTCATCTGGATTTTCCGGACTTCGACGAAGACCGCGCGGCGCTGCTGACCGAAAGTCGCGCCCTCGGGGTGCGGCGGATGGTGGTGCTGGGGGTGTTCCAGGGTAACTGGCAGCGGGTTTGGGATCTGGTGCAAAGCGATCCTGACCTGTATGCGGCATTCGGCTTGCACCCGGTGTATCTGGACGATCATCGCCCTGAAGATTTAGCGGCGCTCGGTGATTGGCTGACCCGACTCGCCGGCCATCGGCAATTGTGCGCCGTGGGCGAGATCGGCCTGGATTACTTCATCGAAACCCTGGATCGCGGGCGCCAGCAGGCGTTGTTCGAAGCGCAGTTGCAACTGGCGGCGGACTTCAATCTTCCGGCGCTGATTCATGTGCGACGCAGCCATGCGGCAGTGGTTGCCACGCTCAAGCGGTTCAAGCTCAAACGCGCAGGGATCATTCACGCGTTCGCCGGTAGCAAGGAAGAAGCCCGCGAATACATCAAGCTGGGGTTCAAACTCGGCCTCGGTGGCGCGGCCACCTGGCCTCAAGCGTTGCGCATGCACCGCGTGCTCGCCGATTTGCCGCTGGATTCAGTGGTTCTGGAGACCGATTCACCGGACATGGCGCCTGTGATGTTTCCCGGTCAACGCAACTCCCCCGCGCACCTGCCGGCAATCTGCTCGGCACTGGCGCACATCATGGCGATCAGTCCCGAACAATTGGCCGAGACGAGCACGGCCAATGCCTGTGCGCTGTTCAACTGGTGATCAGTCGGCGTGAGCCTTGGCGGCTTCCAGAATCAGCGTCATGTGTTGCTTGTGCCGAGCGAATTGCACGACACCGAAATAGATCAGAATCGCAATCAGCGAAAAATTCAGCTGTTCGATCACGCTGATTATCCTGATCCATTCCATCACCAATGCCACCAGCAATGCCGTGCACACGGTCACCAGCGTGCTTGCCCGCAACATGGCCAGGGAGTCGACGGACTTCAAGCGTTTGATCTGATGCGGGTCGCTCAATTTCAACGCTTTATGGCAGTGGGCACAGGCGAACGATTCGTTGATCGCGATAGCGTTGAGCTGCCAGGGTTCGAGCAAAAGCGTGGTTTCGCAGTGGGCGCAACGCCCCTGGATTCCAATTGTTGCAGATGACATCACCGAGCCTCCTCAGGGCGGGTCAGAGTGGTTGATCTTCCTTCATTGAAGACTAAAAAAAGAGAACTTGCAGGAAATCAGGAAGTTGCCGACCTAATTAGGGAAAAAATACTACAGACGCAACACAAAAAAGGTGGGAGCGAGCCAGCTCCCACCGTTGAAGTTCGGCGCGCAATCACACCCGGAACGCGCTGATCAATTGCTTGAGCTCCACCACCTGAGCCGACAACGCGCGACTGGCATCCTCCGTCTGGTGCGCGCCTTCAGCGGTGCGCTCACCGGCCCGATTGATCTCGACGATGTTCTGGTCAATATCATGGGCAACAGCAGTCTGCTGCTCTACCGCCGCCGCGATCTGCTGGTTCTGGTCGACGATCATGCCGACAGCGCCAAGAATGTTTTCCAGCGCCTGCTGGACTTTTTCCGACTGTCCGACGGTGCCATCGGCCATTTGGTGGCTGATGCCCATCGCTTTCACGGCAGCGCCGACACCGCTGTGCAGCTTGGCGATCATCTGCTCGATTTCCTCGGTCGATTGCTGCGTTCGCTTGGCCAGGGTCCGCACCTCATCGGCCACCACCGCAAAACCACGGCCCTGCTCGCCGGCGCGTGCGGCTTCGATGGCGGCATTGAGGGCCAGAAGGTTGGTCTGTTCGGCAATGCTCTTGATCACTTCCAGTACACGGCTGATGGACTGGCTGTCGCTGGCCAATTGATTGACCACCCGCACCGATTGGTCAATCTCGCTGGCCAGCTGCGCGATGCTGCCCTGTTGGGACTCGACCAGCCCTCGACCACTGATAGTCTCGTCGTTGACGCTGTGGGCACTGCTGACCGCCGCGGCGGCGCTGCGCGCCACCTCAAGCGAGGTCGCCGACATCTGGTTCATGGCGGTGGCAACCTGCTCGATCTGCAAGCGCTGCCCCGCCACGGCCTGGTTGCTACGAGCCGAGACACTTTCGACCTGCCCGGCCTGGCGCTCGACCTCATTGACGGTTTGCCCCACGCGCTCGATCAGGTCGTGGATTTTCTTCACCGTGCCGTTGAACACCTCGCCCAATTCGCCGAGTTCATCGCGGCTTTCTGCGCGGAACGTGACAGTCATATCGCCCGCCGCCACTTTGTCCAACGTCGCCCCAAGCCGTTTGAGGGTGGTGCGGGTCGACGCGTAGAAGCCGCCGTACAGGTAAAAAATCAGCACAAACACCACCGTCAACGCCACGGCCTGCATAACCATGTGGGTGCGGTTCTGCTCCAGTCGCTGCTGCAACTGAGTGCCGAGAAATTTCAGGGTGGCTTCATTGAGTTGGTAGGTCTTGTCCATCAGGCCTGTGACCTGATCGTAAAAGCCCTGCCATGGCGCATCGAGCGTATCGGCCATCACCACCTGCTCTTCGAACAGCTCACTGGCCTTTTTCAGCGACGCCTTACTGCTATCGGCCAGGGCCGCCAGGGTTTCGCGCGCCGACTTGCTGGAGCCCATGGCGTCCTGCAACTTCAAACCGTATTCGCCCTGGAGCTTTTCGATCTGCGCCAGCAACTCATCGAATCGCGTGCTCGACGACGAATTGAGAAAGCCCTGCCCCAGCGAATAGGAACCCATCGCGCGGCCATCGCCCAAGATCTGGGTAACGGGTGGGGTGACGTTGGTAATGAGTTCGCTCAGTTGCCGCATGTCGCTCTGAGTGTCGCGGCTCAGGCCGGCCTGACTGGCGATGATCTGACTGAAAATCTGCGCGCTGCCCAGCAACTTTCCGATCATTCCGCTTTTGCTTTGCAGGGAATTTTCCGCTTGCTGGGCCTTGAACGCGGCAATCATTTCGTCGCGCTTGGCATCGAAAATCGCAATCTGCTCCACATCGGTGGTCATCGCCGTCATACCCTGCAAACGGTTCAGCACGCTTTGCCCAAGGGTGTTGATCTGTGATTCGACGTTACCGGCCTTGCCGGACTGGCCGAGGGTGACATTGATCTGCACCAAGTTGTTCAGCGTTTCCAGGTCCCGTCGCAGAGTCAGGCTGCTGCCCAGTAGATCGAGGCTCTGCAATTCCACCTGGGTGCCCTGGAATTCACGATAGGAATCGCGCACCAGATAGAAGTTGGTCACCAGCATCGGCACGAGGAATAGCACACTGATCAGGCTGAACTTCATACCGAAGCTCAGGCGATTCATCAGCGCGACGGCGGGATAGAGCAAGCTCTTCACTGGAAGTCTCCCTTTGAATTCTTATTTTTATTGGCAGGCGCAGTCCTACGGCAGATAGCCACTATTGAGCGCTGTGCTTGTATAGCTCAAATCGGAGAGAGGTTTTGTAACTTAAGGTTAACGAGGGGCGGGCGTGCCCGTAGCCGCTGACGCAGTTTGCGCCAACGATTACGGGTATCGGTGTGTCAGGGAAGGACGGTCCACAGCGCAAAACCGGCGTACCAGAGCACCGCCGCACGCAGCAGCAACTCCCAGATCCGGTCCAGGCTGTTGATGCCGTCCGGTCCGACGACTGGTGCAGGGATTTCACCGGCAACCAGTCCGACTTTTTCGATCAACTGGGCAGCGCTGATGTTCCAGTTCAGCAGTTCGTGCAACATCACCCGGCTGACGGCCACAAAGTTTCCAACCAGTGCGAAACTGGCCGCCAGAAGGCGCACAGGCACCCAATCAAACGCGTGACGCAACTGGCTGGCGCGCTCGACCACGGCCGGGTTCTGCCCGTGCTCTTCGGCCAACGCCAACAGTCGGTAGCTGAGGGCGGCAACCGGTCCCAGTACGAAGTACCAAAAGATCACGGCGAAAAAGCTTTGATAAGCCTCCCACAGCAAATGGCCCTGGACCCGTTCGAGCAGTTGCTCGCCGCTGTCGGCGCAAATATCCAGGTCGCGTTTCGCCACATGGGCTGCCGCTTGCAGGTCTTCCCGGCGCCAGGCATCGCGAAACGGCCCGAGACCGGCCAGCAAATCGCCACGCCCCAGACTGTAAATTACCACCAGCAGGTGCACCGGCAATGCCAGCAACCCGTAAGCCACCGGATCCAGCACCACCAACAACAAACCCAGCAGCGCCACGGGCAGCAACACCAGCACCATCAGGATCAGCCATGGCCGATCAATCAGTCGCGGGCTGACTTCAAGCTTGTTCAGTTCATGTATCCAGCCGCCATCACGTTGAACCCGATGGCGCAGGGCCGAGAACTTCTCAATCCAGACGGCCAGCAGCAGCACAAGAAAACTCATTGTTGTTCCTCTTTTGCCAGGGCGGCGCGATAGCGTGCCCAGTCGAACGCAGGTCCCGGATCCGTTTTGCGGCCCGGTGCGATGTCGCTATGGCCACAGATGCGCTGTGCAGTGATGGCCGGGAAAGTGCTTTGCAGCTGGCGGGTCAGCGCCGTCAACGCTTGATACTGAGCATCGCTGAACGGCAGATCATCCGTGCCTTCGAGTTCAATCCCCAGGGAAAAATCATTACAGGTTTCCCGTCCCTCGAAAATCGATACACCGGCGTGCCAGGCGCGCTCAAGACAGGAGACAAACTGAGTGACAGTGCCGTCACGTTCAATCAGAAAGTGCGCAGACACCCGCAGGTCGGCAATCCCTTCAAAGTATGGGTGCTCCGTGACATCCAGGCGATTCTGGAAAAATTCCTGCACCTTGCCAGTGAGAAACTGCGCAGGCGGCAGGCTGATGTTGTGGATCACCAGCAGGGAAATTTCGCCCGTGGGGCGCGCATTGAAATTGGGCGAGGGGCACAAGCGCACGCCCTGACACCAACCACTCGCGGGGTCCAACTGCATACAGGTTCCTTCAACGACGACTGTGTGGCCCCCAGTATGCCGCGATAGACCCTTGGGGCGCGATCACTTGGCGCGATTGAGGCGCCGCAGATTGCCAAGCACCGACTCCAGCGCCCGGTCGAACAGTAAGGTGTCGTCCAGCGCCCGGACTGCGCCGCGGCGAAATTCAAGGGCCAGGCCGATGCGACTATGCTCCAGCACCTTCATCCCGGTGCGATCGACGAAAATATATTTTGCAGTGGCTTCGATAATCGCTGCCAGCTTGCAACGCAGGGTGTTTTCGTCGTCCTCCTGAAACTCGACCCAGGCGCCCAAACGCAATTGATCGACCTGAAGCAAGCCAGGATCGTCCGCCGGCAAGCGCACCGACACGCTATCGACCGGTCCCTCGTCAGCGCTGCGCAGTACGATTTCTTCCAGCACCTGGACCATCACCGGCGCCTCGATGGGCTGTTCGACAGCGTGTCCTGGAATTTCAAACAACTGAAGATGCAAGGCTTCCAATTCACTGAAAAACTCACTGGTGGCGAACGGATCGAATGCCGAGGCGCTCAGCCCGTCGCGCAGAGACTTAAGCAATCCCGGCACCAGTGCCAACAAACGCATACCCGCACCAGGGTCGGCATGACGCTGCACGCTCCAGATCAATTGCTCCATGGTCTGCACATCAGCGTGCCACTCCGTGGAGTGCTCACCGTGCTTGAGGCAGGTCAACAACAGCACTTTGTTCCAGGCTTGCTGGACGAAGGCCACCACTGCCTGGGGCAGCGCTTTGCCCAATAACGCCTGATTGAGCGCCTGCTCGACATGCTGGCGCGCCAATTCAGTCTTGGCGCGGCCTTCTTCAGCGTCACGGGTGCGCTGCTCCAGCAACTCACTGCGTCGGCGCTCGTCGCTGGTAAAGGCGAGAAAATCGGCCAGCAGTTCGGAAAAAATAGCTGGGTCGTCGACAAAATCGCTCAACAGGCGCTGCACGACCTGCTCGATGCGCAGGTACAGGCTGTCTCGCTCATGGTCATCGCACTCCCCCCAGCCCATGGCGGCTGCGGCGATTTCGTTGAGCAGACGCCGAGCCGGATGACTGGTACGGCTGAAGAAGCTTTTGTCGAGCACCGCGACTTTGAGCATCGGGATTTGCAGACGGCCAATCAACACCTTGAGGGTATCCGGCAGGTTGCGGTCATCGAGGATGCATTCAAAGAGCATGGCGATCAGATTGATCACGTCCTCGTCGGCACCGTCGACCACGCGCGACTTGCCACTCTTGACGCTGACACGGGTCAGCAGTTGTTCGAGCTGGTTACGCAAATCGAAATCGTCCTGCAGCGTCACCGCCGGCACGTATTGCTGCAAGTGCGAGAGCAGGCGCAACAGGTCGTGGGTGGAAATGGGTTGTGTCTGGGCACTGGCCTCCAGGGTCGGCGCCACGCTGCCGCGTACGTGCAGCAGCAACTCCTGCAGCGCGGTGAAGACTTCCTGCACGCCCTCGTCGAGTAGCGTGTTGCCTGGATGCTCGGTGGCCTGCGCCGGCTCGGCATAGGCACTGGCCGTCGCATGATCGGTGTAACGACGCATGGGGGCGGGCTTGAGGTCTGGCAAAACACCGGTCGAAATGAGCAACTGATTCGCTTCGGCATACAGCTGATCAGCGCTGCTGAGCACATAACGGTCGAACAGCTTGAGGATGATCAGCTTGACCTTGATCTCCACCCCGAGGTTGCGCCCGGCCTGCAAGAAATACTCACAGAGCATCGCCGGCCCCAACGGGTTGTGCTCATCGTCCAGGTCTTTGTCCAAGAGCGCACCGAGCCGGGCCGTCAGTTGGTCGAGGGCGAAACCGTCGCGGTTCAGCACTTTGCCGACCATGGCCTCCACCGCGATGCTGCGCTCGAGATCGTCACTGGGTAATGCATCGGAGTCGAGCGCCAATGCCTGAGGCAAGGCCGACCGGCTGCTGTCGTACTGAGAGAGGCTGACAAATGCCGAAAAGAATTGCTCGAGAAAACCGCGTTCAATGCTTTTTCGCTTGAGTCGCAAGTCGCGCATGGCTTCGAAAAAGAGGTTCTGTTCAACATCGCTGCGCGCCCGATCGGCCATTTCGAATAGCGTATCGTCAGCGTTATCGAACAGCGCCTGTAAACCATGCCGTAGCTGTTGAGTGGCCTTGTCGCGAACCTGAAGCAGAATCACAGGCAGGCGGGCGAGTGGCGATTGTGTCGCCTGATCGGTAGCCGCCTTGCGCAAAGGCACTACATTCCCGTCGTTGTGCATCCAGGCCTCCAGAAGCGGTGATTCTTCGAATAGTCGAGAATCCAAGATTTACGTCAAAGCCATGACGTCAAAAGCAAGGCGGATTATCTGCAAAAGGTGTCCGATGTACCAGCAGACTCTGTGCCTGCCATTGAATTAGACGCTTCTGGAAGACGCCGCCGTTGTGCCGATGACTCAAATGAATCGACCAAATGCAGGTTTGCAAGCGACGAGACGCCTCTGATGCCTTGGGTTGCTTCGCGCCATAGCCCTATAATCGGACCACTTTGTTTGTGGAGCCCGTTATGCCGAATCTACGTCTCGCCGACTTGACCGCCGAAATCGAAGCCAACGTGCGCCGTGCGTTGCTCGAAGACATCGGCAGCGGCGACATCACCGCGCAACTGATCCCCGCCGAACGCCTGGCCAAAGCGACCATCATCACCCGCGACGCCGCTGTCATCGCCGGCACGGCCTGGGTCGATGCGGTTTTCCGGCAACTGGACCCTCGGGTTGCGGTGCACTGGCAGGTGCGTGACGGCGAACGGGTCAAACCCAATCAAGCGCTGTTTCATCTGGAAGGCCCGGCACGTTCGCTGCTGTCCGGCGAACGCTGTGCACTGAACTTCCTGCAATTGCTTTCGGGCGTGGCCACGCGCGCGCAGTACCTGGCGGATTTCGTTGCCCAGACTCAGGTGAAGTTGCTCGATACCCGCAAAACCCTGCCTGGCCTGCGCCTGGCGCAAAAGTACGCCGTGACCTGCGGCGGCTGCCACAATCACCGCATCGGCCTCTACGACGCCTTCCTGATCAAGGAAAACCATATCGCTGCCAGTGGTGGCATTCCCGAGGCCATCAACGCCGCCCACAAGATCGCCCCGGGCAAGCCGGTCGAGATTGAAGTGGAAAGCCTGGAAGAATTGAAAGAAGCCCTGGCCGCAGGTGCTGACATCATCATGCTTGACGAGCTGAGCCTGGATGACATGCGCGAGGCAGTGCGCCTGAACGGCGGCAAGGCGAAACTGGAGGCCAGCGGCGGTATCAACGAAAGCACGTTGCTGCCGATTGCCGAGACCGGAGTGGATTACATTTCGATCGGCGCGATGACCAAGGATGTGAAGGCTGTCGATCTGTCGATGCGTTTAAGCCTCTGAGCACACCAGGCTGAATGAAAAACGCCAGCCCCATGAGGCTGGCGTTTTTGTCAGACCACCAGATTGTTCATCTCGCAGTACTCTTCCCATTCGACGCCCAAGACCTCGGCCGCCTCTTTGTGCAGTACAAGGCGCGCAGCCTCGAACTCTTCCGGGGTCGAGGTGTACTTGAGCGTCAGCTCCCACGGCTGCAAGCCCTGGGATTCCGCCTCATCCTCGAACGCCCACTGGATCTGGTCTTTCTGATCGTCGGCTGGCAGGTCCTTGATCTCTTCGGCTAGCTGGGGCGATTCCAGCAAGTACTTTTTCAGTGCTTCTTCGTGTCTGGCTTCTTGGGTCAATTCTTTAACGTTCATGTCGTTCTCGCTGATCTGGGGAATGGAAGATGGATCTGGATCATCAAGGATCTCTCTGACGCAAAAAACCGTTTGAAGCCCGGTTTGTCTGGCCTTCAGAACCATTCGGGGATCATCTGAAAACTGCAAGGTGGTACGTGTGCAGGGTCCGAATATAGGACGTTTGTTCGACGATTTATACGGACTTTTACATCAAATCAACAAAAAAACCGTCGAGCAGACTTTCTGTGAATTTTTCCGTACTACCCAGGAACAACATTCAAAAGGCAAAGTCATAGCGATGTGCCATCTAGGCACTTCACAAGGAACCTGGTGATGCGTAATTTTCCAAAGCTTGCGTCTACTCTGTCTGCAACCGGCATGGCCGCCCTTCTTCTTGGCAGCCTGGCACTGCCCGTTACAGCTCAGGCCGATCTGGAATACAAATCCGACAGCGCTTCTTCTTCCGACAAATTCCTCGCCTACCACAACTATTACGGCACCTACGTGATGGCCAAATCCAACGTCAGTGCGGATGACGTGGAAGGTCTGCAACGCGTCGTCAAAACCAATACGGCTGATATGGAAGCGCTGAAAAAAACCGTCAGTGATCAAGCGCGACTCATTGAAGAACTCAAGCGCAACAACGGATCGAGCTCCAACACCAACGCCAGCGAAGTGGACAAACTCAAGCGCACGGTCAGCGAGCAGAACACCGGGCTGGTAAACCTCGCCAAAGCAGTGGACGAACTCAAACGCAATAGCGGGTCCAGCTCCAACGCCAACACCAGCGAAGTGGACAAACTCAAGCGCACCGTGAGCGATCAGGACAACAACCTGAAAAAGCTTGCCAGCCAGATGGACGATCTCAAACGCAGCGGCAGCTCGAACTCCAGTTCAAGTTCCAGCTCCAGCTCCAGCGAAGTCAGCGACCTCAAGCGCACGGTCAACGAACAGCAAAACGATTTGAAAAGGCTAGCCAGCCAGGTGGAAGACCTCAAGCGCAGCGCCGGATCGAGTTCCAGTTCAAGCTCCAGTGACCTGTCCAGTCTGAAGCGAGACGTCAGCGCCCAGAACAGTCAGATGGATCAGCTCAAACGGACCGTGGATGATCTGAGCAGAAAGGTGAAATAAAAGGGGATGGTGCCCGAGACAGGAATCGAACCTGCGACCTTCGCGTTACGAGTGCGCTGCTCTACCGGCTGAGCTACACGGGCGGTGGGCTAAACCTAGCACCGGGTTTAAGCCTCAGCAACTTCATGCGCTGTTTCACAGACAAAAAAATGCCCCGCAGCTTTCACTGCGGGGCATTTTTTATAACGTTGAAGCGGTCAGACCTGGGGGTTGATTAAACGCCCGATGCCTTGGCTGCTGCTACGTCTTTGATGGACAGCTTGATACGGCCGCGGTTGTCCACGTCCAGTACCAGTACTTCCACTTCCTGGCCTTCTTTCAGAATGTCGGTCACTTTCTCTACGCGAGCGTCGCTCAGCATGGAGATGTGAACCAGACCGTCCTTGCCCGGCAGGATGTTGACGAATGCGCCGAAGTCGACGATGCGCTCAACCTTACCCACGTAGATCTTGCCGATTTCAGCTTCTGCGGTGATGCCCAGAACGCGCTGACGTGCAGCTTCAGCCGCTTCTTTGGTTTCGCCGAAGATCTTGATCGAGCCGTCGTCTTCGATGTCGATCGAAGCCTTGGTCTCTTCACAGATCGCACGAATGGTCGCGCCGCCTTTACCGATAACATCACGGATTTTGTCGGTGTCGATTTTCATCGCGATCATGGTCGGAGCGTTTTCCGACAGTTCGGTACGCGACTGGCCAATGATCTGGTTCATCTGACCGAGGATGTTCAGGCGCGCTTCCAGGGCTTGGCCCAGAGCGATCTCCATGATTTCTTCGGTGATGCCTTTGATCTTGATGTCCATCTGCAGCGCGGTAACACCTTTGGCGGTACCCGCTACTTTGAAGTCCATGTCGCCCAGGTGGTCTTCGTCACCCAGGATGTCGGTCAGGATGGCGAACTTCTCGCCTTCTTTAACCAGACCCATGGCGATACCGGCAACCGGTGCCTTCATCGGAACACCAGCGTCCATCAGGGCCAGGGAAGCGCCGCAGACCGAAGCCATGGAGCTCGAACCGTTGGACTCGGTGATTTCCGACACAACACGGATGGTGTACGGGAACACGTCAGCAGCAGGCAGCATGGCTGCAATGGAACGACGGGCCAGACGGCCGTGACCGATTTCGCGACGACCAGCGCCACCCATGCGACCACACTCACCTACCGAGAACGGAGGGAAGTTGTAGTGCAGCATGAACGGGTCTTTTTTCTCGCCTTCCAGGGTGTCCAGCAGTTGTGCGTCACGGGCGGTACCCAGTGTTGCAACAACCAGAGCCTGGGTTTCGCCACGGGTGAACAGTGCCGAACCGTGGGTCTTTGGCAGAACACCGACTTCGATGTTCAGCGGACGTACGGTCTTGGTGTCGCGGCCGTCGATACGTGGCTTGCCGTTTACGATGTTTTCGCGAACGGTGCGGTATTCGATTTCGCCGAAAGCCGCTTTGACTTCGCTGGAAGAAGGCTGGCCTTCTTCACCGGACAGCTTGGCAACAACCTGGTCTTTCAGCTCACCCAGGCGAGCGTAACGGTCGGCCTTGATGGTGATGGTGTAAGCCTGGGAAATCGCGTCGCCGAACTCGGCACGGATGGCGCCCAGCAGAGCGGTGGCTTCTGGCTGTGGAGTCCAGGTCCAGGTTGGCTTGGCCGCTTCGGCAGCCAGTTCTTTAACGGCGTTGATCACAACCTGGAACTCGTCGTGAGCAAACAGTACCGCGCCCAGCATCTGGTCTTCGGTCAGCTCTTTGGCTTCCGATTCAACCATCAACACGGCTTCCGAAGTGCCGGCAACGACCATGTCCAGGCTCGAAGCTTTCTGTTGTTCGTAAGTCGGGTTCAGCAGATAGCCGGTGCTTTCGTGGAACGCAACGCGTGCACAGCCGATAGGGCCATCGAAAGGAATGCCGGAGATGGCCAGGGCAGCCGAGGTACCGATCATCGCAGCGATGTCCGGATCGGTTTTCTTGCTGGTGGAAACGACGGTGCAGACAACCTGCACTTCGTTCATGAAGCCTTCTGGGAACAGCGGACGGATCGGACGGTCGATCAGTCGGGAAGTCAGGGTTTCTTTCTCGGAAGGACGGCCTTCGCGCTTGAAGAAACCGCCAGGGATCTTACCGGCAGCGTAAGTTTTTTCCTGGTAGTGAACGGACAGAGGGAAGAAGCCCTTGCCTGGATCAGCTTGTTTGGCACCGACTACGGTCACCAATACGCTGACGTCGTCGTCAACGGTGACCAATACTGCGCCGGAGGCCTGACGGGCGATACGGCCAGTCTCGAGGGTAACGGTCGACTGACCGAACTGGAATTTTTTGATTACCGGGTTCACGGTGTCCTACCTTCTTTTGTGGCTCTTGGGGAACTTGTCTTCTTGCGAAATTCTTGGGCAATGTCGGGAATCGGCCCAACGCCTGTCCAGGGTAAAACGTGTGTCCAGATAAAACTTGAGGCTGGGAGCCTGCCATGCGCCAGCGGGAAACCCGCTGACGCACGACAGACAACCAACCTCTAGCGCAATCGCTTATTAGCGACGCAGACCCAGGCGACCGATCAGAGCCTGATAACGACCCAGATCCTTGCCTTTCAGGTAGTCCAGCAGCTTACGACGCTGGTTAACCATGCGGATCAGACCACGACGGGAGTGGTGATCTTTACCGTTGGCCTTGAAGTGACCTTGCAGCTTGTTGATGTTGTGGGTCAGCAGTGCAACTTGCACTTCTGGCGAACCAGTGTCACCAACAGCTTGCTGGTAGTCAGCTACGATTTGAGCTTTTTCTTGAACGTCGAGAGCCATGAGGCAATCCTTTTATCAGGAAACTGTTTCAAAGAAACAGCTTCAACAGGCCAGGGACAAATCCCTGTATCTATAAATGAGTAGTGACCGTGCCTGTTAACAGCCACACTCGCCGGCCTGCTGTTACACAGGCCGGTTCCGGTCATTCTGACCGAATCAGTCGACGAGGCGCGATGCGCCCGTCTTCGCTCACTTCACCGATACCGATGAAGCGACCATTGTGATCCTGTACCCGTACCATGCCGAACTTCGGTGCATCGGGGGCACGTACCGGTTGGCCGTTGAGCCAGTAGAACGTGCTGTGCTCCGAGAACTGCAATAGTGGCCAATCCAGCAGGCCGCTGTCCGATGGCATCAGGAAGCGGTCGACCGCTTCGTTGCCGCCTTCGGCGTGTACGGCTTCCAACTCTTCAAGCGTGACCGTCTGCGCCAGCGTGAAAGGCCCGGCCTGGGTACGTCGCAATTCAGCTACGTAAGCGCCACAACCGAGTTGCTCACCGATATCCTCCACCAGGGTGCGAATATAGGTGCCTTTGCTGCAATCCACCGCAAGCCGCGCAGTATCACCCTCAAAGGCCAGCAATTCCAAGCGCGCAATAGTAACAGAACGCGGTTCGCGCTCCACTACTTCGCCCGCACGGGCCAACTTGTACAACGGCTG
Organism: Pseudomonas sp. IT-P294; assembly: GCF_949767865.1. NCBI lineage: Bacteria > Pseudomonadati > Pseudomonadota > Gammaproteobacteria > Pseudomonadales > Pseudomonadaceae > Pseudomonas > Pseudomonas sp. IT-P294. Next base: position 168,778 of record NZ_CATKQW010000059.1, read on the forward strand.
GCCATCACGCTTGAGTGCCGAGTACATCGGCGGTATCTGACTGATTTGCCCACGAAATTTCGGCAGTACGGCTTCGACATCGGCGCGACCAACGGTCACCGGACGCTCCTGCAAAACTTCACCCTCGGCATCCGCCGTGGTGGTGGTCTTGCCCAGTTGCGCCAGGGTTTCGTAACCCTTGTCCGAATCGAGCAGGTATTGCGAAAACTTGGTGGCCTCTCCGAAGCACAGCGGCAACACGCCGGTGGCCAGCGGATCGAGACTGCCGGTATGTCCGGCCTTCTCGGCGTTCAGCAACCAGCGAACCTTCTGCAACGCGGCGTTGGAGGTAAACCCCAGCGGCTTGTCGAGCAGAATGATGCCGCTGACATTACGACGGATACGTTTGACCTGAGCCACCGATTACTCCTTGGTGTCTTCGGCTTCAGCCGCAACCGGGTGCTGATTATCTTCAGCCACCGCACGCTCGATCAGGGCCGACAGGTGCGCACCACGCACGACGCTTTCGTCGTAGTGGAAGTGCAACTGAGGAACGCTGCGCAACTTCATTTCGCGGGCCAACTGCATGCGCAGGAAACCGGCGGCGGAGTTGAGCACCTTGATGCTTTGCGCGATGTCTTCGGCGTTGTCCTGCCCCATCACAGTGATGAAGATCTTGGCGTGACCGACGTCACGGCTGACTTCAACAGCGGTAATGGTGACCAGTCCGACGCGCGGGTCTTTGACTTCACGACGGATCAGCTGAGCCAGCTCACGCTGCATCTGATCGCCGATACGTTGGGTACGGCTGTATTCTTTTGCCATGTCTTGTTACCTGTTACTGCCCCACGGCGAAACCCGAAGGGTCTGAAAGCGGCAAACGCCCGGCCTGACAAAAGCCAGACCGGGCGTTGCGTTTAGAGTCCTGACGCTGTGCCGCGCATCTGCATGCAGCGGCTCATCGTGGCCCTTGAAGTGCGCGAGTTAGAGGCTGCGAGCAACCTGAACCTTCTCGAAGACTTCGATCTTGTCACCGACTTTGACGTCGTTGTAGCTCTTCACGCCGATACCGCATTCCATGCCGGCACGTACTTCGGAAGCGTCATCCTTGAAGCGGCGCAGGGATTCCAGCTCGCCTTCGAAGATAACGATGTCTTCACGCAGTACACGGATTGGACGGTTACGGTGAACAACACCTTCGATAACCATGCAACCGGCGATCGCACCGAACTTCGGCGAACGGAACACGTCACGCACTTCAGCGATACCCAGGATGTTCTCGCGAACATCGCTGCCCAGCATACCGGTGAGGGCTTTCTTGACGTCTTCGATGATGTCGTAGATCACGTTGTAGTAACGCATATCCAGACCTTCCTGCTCGACGATCTTGCGAGCGCCAGCATCGGCACGCACGTTGAAGCCAAACAGTACAGCGTTGGAGGCCAGTGCCAGGTTGGCGTCGGATTCGGTGATACCACCGACACCGCCACCGACAACACGCACTTGCACTTCGTCGTTACCCAGGCCGTTCAAGGCACCGTTCAACGCTTCCAGCGAACCACGGACGTCGGATTTGAGGACGATGTTGAGCGTCTTCTTCTCTGCCTGACCCATGTTTTCGAAGATGTTTTCCAGCTTGCCGGCGTGAGCGCGAGCCAGTTTGACTTCGCGGAACTTGCCTTGACGGAACAGAGCCACTTCACGGGCTTTCTTCTCGTCCGACAGCACGCTCATCTCGTCGCCAGCGTCCGGGGTACCGTCCAGGCCGAGGATCTCGACAGGGATGGAAGGACCGGCTTCCTTGATTGGCTTGCCGTTCTCGTCGAGCATGGCACGTACACGGCCATAGTTCGAACCGACCAGCACCATGTCGCCTTGGCGCAGGGTACCGTCTTGAACCAGAACGGTTGCAACCGGGCCACGACCTTTGTCGAGACGCGATTCGACCACGACACCACGGCCAGGAGCCGAAGGCGTTGCTTTCAGTTCAAGAACTTCAGCTTGCAGCAGAACAGCTTCGAGCAACTCGTCCACGCCGGTACCGACTTTCGCCGAAACCGATACGAACGGGGTGTCGCCGCCCCACTCTTCCGAAGTCACACCGTGAACCGACAGTTCGCTACGAATGCGATCGAGATCAGCGCCCGGCTTGTCGATTTTGTTCACTGCAACAACCAGTGGAACACCGGCAGCCTTGGCGTGCTGGACCGCTTCAATGGTCTGCGGCATTACGCCGTCGTCCGCTGCAACGACCAGGATCACGATGTCAGTCGCCTTGGCACCACGGGCACGCATTGCGGTAAACGCGGCGTGACCAGGGGTGTCGAGGAAGGTGACCATGCCGCGTTCGGTTTCAACGTGGTACGCACCGATGTGCTGGGTGATACCGCCGGCTTCGCCAGCAGCTACTTTGGCACGACGGATATAGTCGAGCAGCGACGTCTTACCGTGGTCAACGTGGCCCATTACGGTCACGACTGGCGCACGGGAGAATGTCTCACCTTCAAACTTCAGGGACTCGGCCAGGGAATCTTCCAGGGCGGTGTCGCTGACCAGGGTCACTTTGTGGCCCAGTTCTTCGGCTACCAGTTGAGCAGTTTCCTGATCAAGCACCTGGTTGATGGTCGCTGGAGTACCCAGTTTGAACATGAACTTGATGATTTCAGCAGCCTTGACCGACATCTGATTGGCGAGATCGCCAACAGTGATGGTCTCGCCGATCTGCACATCACGCACGACAGGGCCGGTTGGGCTCTGGAAACCGTGGGCGTTGCGCTTTTTCAGCTTGGCCTTGCCGCGACCACCACGACGGAAGCCATCGCTTTCTTCGTCGGTGGTACGTGGGGCAACACGCGGAGCAGGCGCTTTTTCCTTGACCGAAGCACGATGCGGAGCGTTTTTGCGCTCACCATCGCCACTGCCACGACGATTGTTATCGTCGGCCCGTGGTTTGTCCGGACGGCGCTGTTCGTTCTGCTTGTTGCGAACGTCGGCAGACGGCGCTGGAGCAGCCGCCACAACCGGTGCGCTTTCACGTACTGGTTCGGCAACTGCAGCAGGTGCTGCAACAGCGTCATTAGTAGCGGATTGCGCAGCAGCAGGCTGGCGACGCGCTTCTTCTTCGGTGCGACGCTTGGCTTCTTCTTCAGCCTTCTGACGAGCAGCATTTTCTACTGCGCGACGTTCTTCCAGTTCGCGTTTGCGCTCGGCTTCGATTTCTTCCGGGCTGCGCTGTACGAAAACTTTCTTTTTACGCACTTCAACACTGATGCTTTTGCTGCCAGCAACACGCAGGGTGCTGGTGGTTTTACGCTGCAGTGTAATCTTGCGTGGTTCTTCCACTTTCGCCTTGTGGCTGCTTTTCAAGTGAGTCAGCAAAGATTGCTTCTCACTGTCAGTCACATGTTCTTCGGCGGCGGTGTGCGGCAGACCTGCCTCACGCATCTGCTGCAACAGGCGCTCTACCGGTGTTTTGACCTCATCGGCCAGTTGTTTCACCGTGACTTGCGTCATGCACTTCTCTCCTCAGGCCGCGCCTAATTACTCGAACCAGTGGGCTCGGGCGGCCATGATCAACTTGCCGGCACGATCATCGTCAATGCCGTCGATGTCGAGCAGATCGTCAATAGACTGCTCGGCCAGGTCTTCGCGGGTAATTACGCCGCGCACCGCCAGTTCCATCGCCAAATCCTTGTCCATACCCTCAAGCGAGAGCAGGTCTTCGGCCGGATGGGCGTCTGCCAGCTTTTCCTCAGTAGCGATGGCTTTGGTCAACAAACGATCCTTGGCGCGAGCGCGAAGCTCGTTGACGGTTTCTTCGTCAAAGCCGTCGATGTTGAGCATTTCTTCCAACGGTACGTAGGCAATCTCTTCCAGGCTGGTGAAGCCTTCATCTACCAGCACCTGTGCCAGGTCTTCATCGACTTCCAGCTCGTCAATGAAATTGCGCAGGATGTCGCCGGTTTCTGCTTGCTGCTTAGCCTGGATGTCCGATTCGGTCATCACGTTCAGGGTCCAGCCAGTCAACTGGCTAGCCAGACGCACGTTCTGACCACCACGACCGATGGCCTGAGCCAGATTGTCTGCGCCAACGGCGATGTCCATTGCATGGGCATCTTCGTCAACGATAATTGCCGCCACTTCAGCCGGCGACATTGCATTGATCACGAACTGAGCCGGGTTGTCGTCCCACAGAACGATGTCCACACGCTCACCGCCCAACTCACCCGACACTGCCTGGACGCGCGAACCGCGCATACCGATGCAAGCGCCTTGCGGGTCAATGCGTTTGTCCTTGGAGCGGACCGCGATCTTGGCGCGCGAACCCGGATCACGGGACGCAGCCATTACTTCGATCAGGCCTTCAGCAATTTCCGGCACTTCGATGCGGAACAACTCGATCAGCATTTCCGGCGCGGTACGCGACAGGATCAGCTGCGGGCCGCGGTTCTCGGTGCGGATTTCCTTGAGCAGCGCACGCAAACGCACGCCAACCCGGAAAGTTTCGCGAGAGATGATGTCTTCACGGGCCAGCAACGCTTCAGCGTTATTGCCCAAGTCGACGATCACGTTGTCGCGGGTGACTTTTTTCACGGTGCCGGAGATGATTTCCCCCAGGCGCTCGCGATAGGCATCAACGACTTGAGCGCGCTCGGCTTCGCGCACTTTCTGCACGATGACTTGCTTGGCTGTCTGTGCAGCGATGCGGCCGAACTCGATGGATTCGATCTTTTCTTCGACTACATCACCAACTTTGGCGCCAGGATGCGTTTCGGCAACCTTGCTCGGCCAGGTTTCGATGGCCGGATCGTCCAGGTCTGCTTCTTCGACGACCGTCCAGCGACGGAAAGTCTCGTAAGCGCCGGTGTGGCGATTGATTTCCACACGCAGATCGACTTCGTCCTCAAAACGCTTTTTGGTAGCAGTGGCCAGAGCCAGCTCCAGCGCTTCAAAAATTACGTTTGCCGGTACGCCCTTTTCATTGGATACCGACTCAACAACCAGCAGTACTTCTTTGCTCATCGTACGCCTCGCCTTTCGCAAGCCATTGGATCCGCGGGATCCGCGTCTCAGTCAAAACTGGGAATAATGTTGGCCTTGTCGATCATATCGATCGGCAACAGGAACTCATGGTCTTCTACCTGCACCACGACGTCCTGCTCTTCTACACCGCGCAGAAGGCCCTGAAAGTTGCGTCGTCCTTCAAAGGGCGAGCGCAGCTTGATCTTCACTTGTTCACCGGCAAATTTTGCAAACTGCTCAATAGTGAACAGCGGGCGTTCCATGCCAGGCGAGGAAACTTCAAGGGTGTATTCAACGGCGATTGGATCTTCAACATCCAGGACACCGCTGATCTGACGGCTGACGATGGCACAATCGTCCACCAGCACGCCGCCTTCCTTATCAATATAAACGCGCAACATTGAGTGGCGACCTTGAGCCGAAAACTCAATACCCCAGCATTCATAGCCTAGGGCCACGACCACCGGGGCCAACAAGGCCTGCAACTCTTCTAGCTTGCTCGACACCTGAACCCCCTCGTGCATGTATGTGCATGCTATGCAAAATAAAAAAATGGGCGAAACGCCCATCCTTGAAACGCCGTCGAACAGCGGCGTAGAAAGTATCCAGCTAACAAAAAGCCCCTTAAAAGGGGCTCCTTAAACTGGTTGCGGGGGCCGGATTTGAACCGACGACCTTCGGGTTATGAGCCCGACGAGCTACCAGACTGCTCCACCCCGCGACAAAGCTGGGGCGGAAGTATACGACCGATCCCTGACAGGGTCAATGTAACCTTCCACCTACAAGAAAGCCCGCAACAGCGGGCTCTCCTGATAATTGGTACCGAGAAGGGGACTCGAACCCCTACACCCTATGGGCACAACCACCTCAAGGTTGCGTGTCTACCAATTCCACCACCTCGGCAATACTACGTTTGAAACTCTTCTTACTTCTGCTCTTGAGCTGGAGGCACGTCAGTCGCTGGAGTAGCCGACTTTTGCTCTTGAAGCACCGGGACATCATCAGAAGCCGGTTGTTGTTGCTTTGGAACTTCCAACACTGCTGGGTTTGGCAAACCTACTTGAGTCAGCTGGTGAGCCTTCTCTTTAGCAAAGTAACCTAACCCCAAGCTGGTTATGAAGAAACCGGCGGCAAGTATAGCAGTAAACTTACTAAGAAAGGTAGAGGAACCTTGGCTTCCGAACACAGTATTTGAAGCACCTGCACCGAAAGACGCGCCAGCGTCCGCACCTTTACCCTGCTGAAGCAATACCAGAGCAACTACGCCCAATGCACCCAGCAGATGAAAAACGACTACGACTGTTTCCAGCATTTTTTCAGTTTCCCGCGGCGCGACAAATCGCACCGAACTCATCTGCATTCAGGGAAGCTCCACCAATGAGCCCCCCATCGATATCCGGCATGCCGAACAGTTCGACCGCATTGGCCGCCTTCACGCTGCCGCCGTATAGAAGTCGCACACCTTGTGCGATTTCAGAATTCTCTGCCGCCAACTGAGCGCGAATGGCTGCGTGCACATCCTGCGCCTGTTGCGGCGAAGCAGTCAGCCCGGTGCCAATGGCCCAGACCGGCTCGTAAGCAATTACTGCATTGGCAAAGGCACCAACACCCAGCTCCTCTATGATACTGCCAAGCTGACGCCCGACAACCTCAAGAGTTTTCCCGGCTTCACGCTGCTCAAGGGTTTCCCCTATGCACAACACCGGAATCAAGCCACATGCCTGTGCCGCTGCGAACTTGCGATTCAGCATGCCGTCCTGCTCGCCCATAATCTGGCGGCGCTCGGAATGCCCGACAAGTACCAGGGAACACCCTGCATCCACCAACTGACTCGGCGCAACTTCACCGGTCAACGCACCTTGCATGGATTCCACCGCAGAGTTCTGCGCGCCAACCAAAATCGACTGACCTTTCAAACCATCAATCACTTGATTGATATGCAAGCAAGGCGGGAATACCGCTACATCAACACCGCTCGGCAAGGCCAGATGACGAAGGCCATTGATCAGCTCAGCGACGCTGGCGCGGGTACCGTGCATCTTCCAGTTACCAGCTACCATAGGGCGACGCATGCTGTACCTCGTCGGTCAAAGTGGGCGCAGATGTTACCCAACACAATCATGGCTGGCAAGCCGAATTCAGGCAGAAACTTCAGTAACCAGTTTTGCCAGCTCTTCGGCGTAACCACGAACCTGTGTTTCGTCCTCGCCTTCGACCATCACCCGCACCAATGGCTCTGTCCCGGACTTGCGCAACAGTACGCGTCCGCGACCGGCCATCGCCTGGGTAACACGATCGCTGGCTTCCTTGACCGCCGGATGGTCGAGCGGGCTCGCACCCCCACCGAACCGGACATTGATCAGCACTTGAGGGCACTTGCGCAACGCCTGACGAGACTGCGCGAGACCTTCAGCACGAGACTTCAGCGCCATCAGCACCTGCAATGCAGCGATGATCGCATCACCCGTCGTGGTGTGATTGAAGCAGACGATATGACCCGAGTTCTCACCGCCGACCAGCCAGTTACGCTCCAGCAACTCAGCGATCACATAACGGTCGCCAACGTTGGCGCGCACAAAAGGAATCGACAGGTCAGCCAGCGCAAGCTCCAGCCCCAGGTTACTCATCAACGTGCCGACGACGCCACCTTGCAGCTTGTTACGCTCATGCAGATCGCGGGCAATGATGTACAGCAACTCATCACCATCAACAACGGCACCCGTGTGATCGACCATCAAGACGCGATCACCATCGCCGTCGAAGGCGATACCCAGATCGGCATGCTCGGCCAATACGGCAGCCTGCAATTGGCCCATATGGGTCGAACCGCAATTGTCATTGATGTTCAGGCCGTTAGGCTGAGCGGACAGCACAATGACTTCTGCACCCAATTCACGGAACACGCTCGGCGCAACCTTGTAGGTCGCACCGTGGGCGCAGTCGACCACGATTTTCAGGCCAGCGAAGCTGGTGCCGGTCGGGACGCTGCTTTTGCAGAATTCGATGTAGCGGCCAGAGGCATCGTTGATGCGCGACACTTTACCGATCTTGCTCGACTCAACCACGGTCATCGGGGTATCGAGCAACTCTTCAATCATCAACTCGAGTTCATCCGGCAGCTTGGTGCCTTTGCCCGAGAAGAACTTGATACCGTTGTCATCATGAGGATTGTGCGAGGCACTGATCACGATACCGGCTTCAGCATGGAAGGTACGCGTCAGGTACGCGATCGCCGGAGTCGGCATCGGGCCCAGCAACATGACATCTGCACCTGCCGACGTCAGGCCGGCCTCGAGCGCGGACTCAAACATGTAACCGGAAATCCGGGTGTCCTTGCCGACCAGCACCTTGCAGGCGCCCATCTTGCGGAACGCCATGCCCGCAGCCCAGCCGAGCTTGAGCATGAAGTCAGGAGTAATCGGGTACTCGCCGACCCGACCACGGATACCGTCGGTGCCAAAATATTTTTTGCTCATAAGTGCTCCATCATTCTTATTCGGCTGATTCCACTGCGGCGATCATCCGGACCACGTCCACTGTTTCGGCTACATCATGGACGCGCAATATACGCGCACCCTTGGCCGAAGCCAGCGCCGCGAGCGCCAGACCACCAAACAGGCGTTCTCCAACCGGGCGATTCAAGGCCAGGCCTATCATGCTCTTTCGCGAAACCCCGACCAACAGGGGCCGCCCCAAGGCATGCAAGGCTTCCATATGTTTGAACAAGCTTAGATTGTGCTGCAACGTTTTCGCGAACCCGAAGCCTGGATCAAGAATAATCCGCTCGGCCGGAATGCCCACCGCCGCGCATTGGGCCATGCGCCCAGCGAGAAATTCGCCGACCTCACGTGTGACATCCTGGTAGTACGGATCGTTCTGCATATCGCCAGGCTCACCAAGCATATGCATCAGGCAGACAGGCAGCCCGGTGGCGGCGGCGGCATCCAGGGCACCGTCTCGACGCAGCGACCGCACGTCATTGATCAAGCCCGCGCCCAACCGCGCCGTTTCGCGCATGACCGCTGGCGTGGACGTATCGACCGAAATAATCACGTCCAGCTCACGACTGATGAGCTCAACGACAGGCGCTACGCGCTCCAGCTCCTCAAGCGGCGAAACGGCCCTTGCACCAGGCCTTGTCGATTCTCCACCCACGTCAATCAACGTCGCGCCGGCCGCCACCATTGCTTCGGCATGGCGCAAGGCCGTATCGAGCTGACTGTATCGGCCGCCATCGGAAAAGGAATCGGGGGTGACATTGAGAATGCCCATGACATGCGTCTGGGACAAATCAAGAACCCGGTTGCCGCAAGGCAACCGGGTCGAGGACTGAACAGAAGTCATTTCAAACCTTATACGTCAGCAGCCGGGCCGCCAATCGGTGTTTCCGGACGCGGGTCCTGCACTGCCGGAGGTGTGCCGGAAGTACCGGTTCCACCCGACCAGTCACGAGGTTCGCGCGGCGTACGACCAGCCATGATGTCGTCGATTTGATCGGCATCGATCGTTTCGTACTTCATCAGGGCATCGGCCATCGCGTCGAGCTTGTCGCGGTTGTCCGTAAGGATTTGCTTGGCCGTGCCGTAGCACTGGTCAATGATGCTGCGCACTTCGGAGTCGATCAGCTTGGCCGTTTCACCGGAGAAGCTTGCACTCTGACCACCGCCGCCACGACCGAGGAACACTTCACCCTCTTCTTCGGCGTACATCAATGGACCGAGTTTTTCCGACAGGCCCCACTTGGTGACCATGTTCCGCGCAATCTGGCTGGCTCGCATGATGTCGTTGGACGCGCCAGTGGTCACACCGTCGAAGCCCAAGGTCATTTCTTCAGCGATACGGCCACCGTACAGCGAGCAGATCTGGCTGATCAGCGCACGCTTGGACAGGCTGTAACGATCCTCTTCCGGCAGGAACATCGTTACACCCAGCGCACGACCGCGCGGGATGATCGAGACTTTGTAAACCGGATCGTGCTCAGGCACGACACGACCCACAATGGCATGGCCTGCTTCGTGATAGGCGGTGTTCTGTTTTTCTTTCTCGGACATGACCATGGATTTGCGCTCGGCGCCCATCATGATCTTGTCCTTGGCCAGCTCGAATTCTTTCATTTCAACGATGCGCTTGCCGGTACGGGCAGCGAACAACGATGCCTCGTTTACCAGGTTAGCCAGGTCAGCACCGGAGAAGCCAGGCGTACCACGTGCGATCACAGCCGGAGCGACGTCGTCACCCATTGGCACTTTGCGCATGTGAACCTTGAGAATCTGCTCACGACCACGAATATCCGGCAGACCGACCACGACCTGACGGTCGAAACGGCCAGGACGCAGCAACGCAGGGTCCAGTACGTCCGGACGGTTGGTTGCGGCGATGACGATGATGCCGTCATTCATTTCAAAGCCGTCCATCTCTACCAGCAACTGGTTGAGAGTCTGCTCGCGCTCGTCGTGACCACCACCCATGCCAGCACCACGATGGCGACCAACGGCATCGATTTCATCGATGAAGATGATGCACGGCGCGTGTTTCTTGGCTTGTTCGAACATGTCGCGAACACGGCTGGCACCCACACCGACGAACATTTCGACGAAATCGGAACCGGAAATGGTGAAGAAAGGCACTTTGGCTTCGCCGGCAATCGCCTTGGCGAGCAGGGTTTTACCCGTACCTGGAGGGCCAACCATCAGAACGCCGCGCGGAATGCGACCGCCCAGACGCTGGAACTTGCCCGGATCACGCAGGAACTCAACCAGCTCGCCGACTTCTTCCTTGGCTTCGTCGCAACCAGCAACGTCAGCCAGGGTGGTCTTCACCTGATCTTCGGAGAGCAGGCGCGCCTTGCTCTTGCCGAAGCTCATCGGCCCGCCCTTGCCACCGGCACCGCCCTGCATCTGCCTCATGAAGAACATGAAGACGGCGATGATCACCAGGATCGGGAAGCTCGCGACCAGGAGTTGAGTCCAGATGCTTTGCTGTTCAGGCTGCTTGCCTTCGACCACGACATGGTTATCCACGAGGTCGCCGATCAAGCCGTTATCCTGGATAGCAGGGCGAATGGTCTTGAAGCTGTCGCCGTCGTTGCGTTTACCGGTAATCACATAGCCATCAACGGCTACGCGCTCGACCTTGCCATCCTTGACCTGCTGGATGAAGTCGGAATAGTTGAGGGTCTGCGGCTCGTTAGGGCTGGAGAAGTTGTTCATCACCGTCACCAGGACAGCCGCGATGATCAACCACAGGATCAGATTCTTTGCCATATCGTTCAATTAACTACCCTCTGAAGCAAGCTCCGCTAATGGCGCGTGCTTCGCATGATATTCACCGGCCTAACTTACTACATTACCTACGGCTCTGGCAGGCGCCGTCTGTAACCCTTTGTGAAACACTTTCTACACAATATTCGTTAAAGCTCACGGGGCGAAATACGAAAAACCTATCGCCCCGCCAAAAAACCTCGTTTTACTCACTACGCCCGTTACTCACTACGCCCGCGGTAACCCCAGGCCAGCATGTATTGCTCGCGGGAACTGCCACGAGAAGAGTCTGGCTTGATCATCTGGATCTTGTCGAATTTCCGACGAGCATCCTTCAGGTACACATCAAACCCTTCGCCCTGAAAAATCTTGATCACGAAATTACCACCCGGCTTGAGTATCCGTTCCGCCAAATCAAGCGCCAGCTCGCAAAGAAACATGGCTTTTGGCATATCCACTTCAGGCGTACCACTCATATTGGGGGCCATATCGGAAATCACAAGGTCCACCTGCGAATTACCGACGGCTTCAAGGATCTGCGCGAGCACTTTGTCCTCGGTGAAGTCACCCTGGATGAAAGTCACGTCTGGAATGCTGTCCATTTCCAGAATGTCCGAGGCGATCAAACGCCCCTCACCACCGATCAGACGGCTAGTCACCTGCGACCACCCCCCAGGCGCCGCACCCAGGTCGACAACGGTCATGCCGGGACGGATCAGTTTGTATTTCTCCTGGACCTCCAGAAGCTTGTAACTCGCACGCGAGCGGTAGCCATCCTTCTGCGCCTGCTTTACATAGGGATCATTGACATGTCTTTGCAACCACTTAAGGCTTGTCTTGGAACGGGCCACGGGCCACCTCGAAAATAAAACGGGTCGTGATTAACTGGGCGGTCCCGGACTCGCTCGGGTAAACTGGCCGCCGCTTTTTACAAGATCAGACGCAGGGGTCAGATTATGCCGCTCACTCAAGAGCAGAAGAAACAGTACAAATCCATTGGCCACCATCTGAAACCAGTTTTGATTGTGGCTGACAACGGTTTGACTGAAGGTGTGTTAGCCGAACTTGAACGCGCGCTGGCGGATCACGAGCTGATCAAAATCAAGCTCAACATCCTCGATCGCGAATCGCGCCTGGCGTCCATTGCAGAACTCTGCAAGGTCGGCAAAGCGGATCTGGTTCAGGTCATCGGCAAGATGGCACTGATTTACCGCAAGAACTTCAGCGTCAACAAGCAGCTGTCGAACGTCCATCGCTTCAAATGATGGCAAGGGTCAAGGGTGTGCTTCGCGCACCCTGCCACTCCATCCAGGCACCGGTTGCAACACCAGCACGAGCCCGGAAAAACCCAGAGCAAGATAGCTGAACACCTGCCAACGCATGGCGTCCGGCCAGCCAATATGCACTGCGACGAACATCGCACACGCAAACAGCGCCATCAGCAGCAGTTGCCCGCGAATATCGCACCATAGACTGACAAGGCCCTCGGCCTGAACCAGCACCAAAGCCTGAAAAACCAAGCACGCTGCGGCGAACTCCACCACCAGCGCATTCAGCATGCCTGCAATTTCGTCGATCAGCAGCGGTGCCAGGCCAATCTGGCCCAGCACCGGCAGCAGACCGATGTGTAACAGCCACAGGCCGCCGACCCACAACATCTGAGCCAGTTGCCAAAGCATGGCGCCTGCACGGAGCGGGCGCCTGCGTTCAGATGTGGCGGACTTCGACAATCTCGTACTCGATAACGCCACCAGGCGTTTTCACGGCAACGACATCACCCTCTTCCTTGGCAATCAAGGCGCGGGCCAATGGCGAACCTACCGAAATCTTGCCCAGTTTGAAGTCAGCCTCATCCTCACCCACGATGTGGTAAGTGACGCTTTCATCAGTCTCGACATTGGCGATTTCTACGGTGGTGCCGAAAATCACTTTGCCAGTGTGAGGAATGGTCGTGACATCAATGATCACTGCATTCTGCATGCGACCTTCGATGTCACGGATCCGCGCCTCGACCATACCCTGCTGCTCGCGGGCAGCATGGTATTCGGCGTTTTCCTTCAAATCACCCAGCTCGCGGGCCGTACCGATGTCCTGGCTAAGCTTCGGACGGACGACCTTGGTCAGGTGAGCGTGCTCTTCTTCCAGGGCTTTGGCGCCCTGAACGGTCATTGGGTACTTGGTTATGCTCATGCCTTCAATCCTGCGTGTAGATCCTGCAAGCGGCGCACAGTCTTCTCGGGACCGAACTTCAGCGCTTCACAGATAGCTTCGCCAGCAGCAATGGTAGTGGTGCAGTAAATCTTGTGCTGCAAGGCATTACGACGAATGGAGTACGAATCAGCGATCGACTGACGGCCTTCGGTGGTGTTGATGATCAAGGTGACTTCGTCATTCTTGATCATGTCCACCACGTGTGGACGACCTTCGGTCACCTTGTTCACACGACGCACTTTCAGGCCTGCGGCTTCGATCAGCTTGGCAGTCCCGGCAGTGGCAACCACTTCGAAGCCCAAGTTGATCAGATCACGGGCCACGCCTGCAACCAGTGGCTTATCGTCGTCACGCACGCTGATGAACGCGGTACCGCCGGTCGGCAGCACTTCGCTGGCGCCCATTTGAGCTTTGGCAAACGCCTCACCGAAGGTATCGCCCACGCCCATCACTTCACCGGTGGATTTCATCTCTGGGCCCAGGATCGGGTCCACACCAGGGAATTTGGCGAATGGGAACACCGCCTCTTTCACGCTGTAGAAGTTCGGGATGATTTCTTTGGTGAAACCGATTTCCTTCAGGGTTTTACCGGCCATGACGCGTGCCGCGATCATCGCCAGGGAAACACCGATGCACTTGGAGACGAACGGCACGGTACGGGAAGCGCGCGGGTTGACTTCGATGACGTAGATGTCTTCGCCTTGCAGCGCCAACTGTACGTTCATCAGGCCGACCACGCCCAGTTCCAGGGCCATTTTCTTGACCTGTTCGCGCATCTCGTCCTGGATGTGGGCAGGCAGCGAATACGGCGGCAGGGAGCACGCGGAGTCACCGGAGTGAACGCCGGCTTGCTCGATGTGCTGCATGATCGCGCCGATCACCACGTCGGTGCCGTCGCAGACCGCATCCACGTCCATTTCGATGGCGCAGTTGAGGAAGTGATCGAGCAGCACCGGGCTGTCGTTGGACACTTTCACCGCGTCACGCAGGTAGCGCTTGAGCTCTTCTTCTTCGTAGACGATTTCCATTGCGCGGCCGCCCAGAACATAGGACGGACGAACCACCAGCGGGTAACCGATCTTGGCGGCGGCACGAATCGCTTCGTCTTCGCTGCGCACGGTGGCGTTTGGCGGCTGACGCAGGTTCAGACGCTCAACCATCTGCTGGAAGCGCTCACGGTCTTCGGCACGGTCGATGGCGTCAGGGCTGGTACCGATGATCGGTACGCCGGCTTCTTCCAGGGCACGCGCCAGTTTCAGCGGGGTTTGGCCGCCGTACTGGACGATCACGCCTTTAGGCTTCTCGACCCGGCAGATTTCCAGCACGTCTTCCAGGGTTACTGGTTCGAAGTACAGGCGATCGGAGGTGTCGTAGTCGGTGGAAACGGTTTCCGGGTTGCAGTTGACCATGATGGTCTCGTAACCGTCTTCGCGCAGCGCCAATGCCGCGTGTACGCAGCAATAGTCGAACTCGATACCCTGGCCGATACGGTTAGGACCGCCGCCGAGGATCATGATCTTGTCGCGGCCCGACGGCGCTGCTTCGCACTCTTCCTCGTAAGTCGAGTACATGTAGGCGGTGTCGGTAGCGAACTCGGCCGCGCAGGTGTCAACGCGCTTGTAGACCGGGAAGATTTCCAGCTTGTGACGATGACGGCGCAGAGCCTTCTCGGTCACGCCCAGCAGCTTGGCCAGACGCATGTCGGAGAAGCCTTTGCGCTTGAGGCGGAACATCAAGTCGCGGTCGATGCTGGCCAGACCCAGGGTCTTGACCTTCTCTTCTTCCTTGATCAGATCTTCGATCTGCACCAGGAACCACGGGTCGATCATGTTCATGCCGAAGATGTCTTCGACCGACAGGCCGGCGCGGAAGGCGTCAGCCACGTACCAGATACGCTCGGCGCCCGGCACGGTCAGTTCGCGCTTGAGGATGCTCATGCTTTCCGGGTTGCTCAAGTCGAGCTTCTCGTCCAGACCGCAAACGCCCACTTCCAGACCGCGCAAAGCTTTCTGCAGGGATTCCTGGAAGGTCCGGCCGATGGCCATGACTTCACCAACCGACTTCATTTGAGTGGTCAGGCGTGCATCGGCTTTCGGGAATTTTTCAAAGGCGAAACGTGGCAGCTTGGTCACGACGTAGTCGATGGACGGCTCGAAGGACGCAGGAGTAGCGCCGCCGGTGATTTCGTTCTGCAATTCGTCCAGGGTGTAGCCGATCGCCAACTTGGCAGCGATACGCGCAATCGGGAAACCAGTGGCTTTCGACGCCAGGGCCGAGGAACGGGATACCCGCGGGTTCATCTCGATGACCACCATGCGGCCAGTGTCCGGGCAGATGCCGAACTGGACGTTGGAGCCGCCGGTTTCCACGCCGATTTCACGCAGTACCGCCAGGGAGGCGTTACGCATGATCTGGTATTCCTTGTCCGTCAGGGTCTGCGCAGGAGCAACAGTGATCGAGTCACCGGTGTGCACGCCCATCGGGTCAAAGTTTTCGATGGAGCAGACGATGATGCAGTTGTCCTTTTTATCGCGGACAACCTCCATCTCGTATTCTTTCCAGCCAATCAGGGATTCGTCGATCAGAAGCTCTTTGGTCGGCGACAAGTCGAGACCACGGGCGCAGATTTCTTCGAACTCTTCACGGTTGTAAGCGATACCGCCACCGGTGCCGCCCATGGTGAAGGACGGACGGATGATGCACGGGAAACCGAGCTTCTCGAGGACCGCGTTGGCCTCTTCCATGCTGTGGGCGATACCCGAACGCGGGCAGTCCAGGCCGATGGATTTCATCGCCTTGTCGAAGCGCGAACGGTCTTCAGCCTTGTCGATGGTGTCAGCGTTGGCGCCGATCATCTCTACGCCGAACTTCTCCAGAACGCCTTCGCGCTCCAGGTCCAGTGCGCAGTTCAGGGCGGTCTGGCCGCCCATGGTCGGCAGCAGCGCGTCCGGACGCTCTTTCTCGATGATCTTGGCAACGGTCTGCCATTTGATCGGCTCAATGTACGTGGCGTCAGCCATGTCCGGGTCGGTCATGATGGTCGCCGGGTTGGAGTTCACCAGGATGACGCGGTAGCCCTCCTCGCGCAGGGCTTTACAGGCCTGGGCGCCGGAATAGTCGAATTCGCAAGCCTGGCCGATCACGATCGGGCCAGCGCCGAGAATCAGGATGCTTTTAATGTCTGTACGTTTTGGCATGGGTTTGTCACTCAAATCCGCAGGTCAGTCGGCAAGCCGTCTTGTTCAATCTTTGAAGCCTTGAGGGGGGCCGCCGGTTTTCGGGACCGCCCCTCAAGCTTTGCTCATCAAGGCCAGCGATTAGCGTCGCTTGGCCATTTCGTTGATGAAGCGATCAAACAGTGGCGCTACGTCGTTCGGGCCAGGGCTGGCTTCAGGGTGACCCTGGAAGCTGAAGGCGCTCTTGTCGGTACGCTCGATCCCTTGCAGGGTGCCGTCGAACAGCGATTTGTGGATCGCGCGAACGTTGGCTGGCAGGGTCGTTTCGTCTACCGCAAAACCGTGGTTCTGGCTGGTGATCATCACGACGCCGGTGTCCAGGTCCTGGACCGGGTGGTTGGCACCGTGGTGGCCGTGACCCATTTTCAGGGTCTTGGCGCCGGAGGCCAGAGCCAGCAGTTGGTGACCGAGGCAGATGCCGAACACCGGAATCTCGGTTTCCAGCACATCCTTGATCGCCTGGATTGCGTAGTCGCAAGGCTCCGGATCACCAGGACCGTTGGACAAGAACACGCCGTCCGGCTTCATCGCCAGAACGTCGGCGGCTGGCGTCTGAGCCGGCACCACGGTCACGCGGCAACCGCGCTCGACCAGCATGCGCAGAATGTTCAGCTTGACGCCGTAGTCGTACGCAACCACGTGGTATGGCAGCTCGGAAGCTTCGATGGTCGCGTGGCTGTCGGTCTTCAGATCCCAGACAGTCGAGCGCCACTCGTATTTTTCTTTGGTGCTGACGACTTTCGCCAGGTCCATGCCCTTCAGGCCAGGGAAGCCCTGAGCTGCGGCGATGGCTGCTTCTTCGGAGATGTTGTCACCGGCCATGATGCAGCCGTTCTGTGCGCCTTTCTCACGCAGGATGCGCGTCAGGCGGCGGGTGTCGATACCGGCGATAGCCACAACATTGTTGGCTTTCAGGTAGTCGGACAGGGACATCGTGTTACGCCAGTTGCTCGCAACCAGTGGCAGGTCACGGATGACCAGGCCAGCAGACCAGACACGATCGGACTCGGCATCTTCCGGCGTGGTGCCGGTGTTGCCGATGTGCGGGTAAGTCAGGGTAACGATTTGTTGGGCGTAGGAAGGATCGGTAAGGATTTCCTGATAGCCGGTCATGGCGGTGTTGAACACCACCTCACCAACGGTTTGACCGTCGGCTCCAATGGCTTCGCCGCGAAAAATGCTGCCATCAGCAAGGGCGAGTATGGCTGGCTTAGTCAAGAAGACCTCCCGTAAATAAAGCCTGAAAGGGCGATCGCAGGTTGTAAAAAAGCGGAGTGACGTATGGACACGTCACCCCGCTTCTTCACCGAATAATTCTGCGCGCTTTTAGTGGACACACTAAAGCTGTAGCTTACAGAAAAAGGCTTTTTTGGTCTACCGCCAATGAGCCCTAAAGGCCGGAGAATGCGACAGGACGTCGCTTGGCGGGATAAAACCGGGCTCAAACGCTGGGTTTGAACCCGATTTCGGGCGCATCTTAACGCAGGTCGAGCACGTCTTGCATGTCATAAAGACCCGGCTCACGACCGTCCAGCCACAACGCAGCACGCACCGCGCCCTTGGCAAAGGTCATGCGACTGGATGCCTTGTGGGTGATCTCGAGACGCTCGCCTTCACAGGCAAACAGCACCGTATGATCGCCAACAACATCACCGCCGCGCACCGTGGCAAAACCGATGGTCTCGCGCTCACGCGCACCGGTGTGGCCTTCACGCCCGTAGACCGCGACCTTCTGCAGATCACGATCCAGGGCGCTAGCAATCACTTCCCCCATGCGCAAGGCCGTGCCTGACGGCGCATCGATCTTGTGCCGGTGATGAGCCTCGATGATTTCGATATCCGCATCATCGCCCAACACACGAGCAGCCATGTCGAGCAGCTTCAGCGACAG
Source organism: Pseudomonas sp. IT-P294 (assembly GCF_949767865.1). Taxonomy (NCBI): domain Bacteria; kingdom Pseudomonadati; phylum Pseudomonadota; class Gammaproteobacteria; order Pseudomonadales; family Pseudomonadaceae; genus Pseudomonas; species Pseudomonas sp. IT-P294. Next base: position 187,377 of record NZ_CATKQW010000059.1, read on the forward strand.
GTTTACACCGACGCTGAAATTGGCCGCGAACACGATCGGAATATCCTTGCCAGCATCGACCAGCAACTGCTTTTGTGCAGCGTCCAGACCGGTCGTGCCGATCACCATGGCCTTGCCCGCCTTGCGGCAGAACGCCAGGTTTTTCAGCATGACTTCCGGGAGCGTGAAGTCGATCAACACATCGAACTCTTCAGCCACGGATTCCACATGACCGGACAGCGGCACGCCGATCCGCCCCAACGAGGCCAGCTCACCGGCATCCACACCAATCAGCGTGCTGCCAGGGCGCACGATGGCTGCCGTCAGACCGGTCAGCGGCGCCCGCTGCTGCACCGCCTCGACCAGAATCTTGCCCATGCGGCCCGCCGCACCCATCACAGCAATACGTCGCATGCTCACCCCTTACAAATCGCCGAAGAAGCGCTTCACGCCTTCAAACCAACCGGTGGTTTTCGGCGAATGGCTGTTGTCGTCCGCCAGCGAACTGCGGAACTCTTCCAGCAACTCGCGCTGACGACGACCCAGGTTGACCGGGGTTTCGACCGCCACACGGCACATCAAGTCGCCAGCACCGCCGCCACGCACAGGCGCAACGCCTTTGCCGCGAACACGGAACTGCTTGCCGGTCTGAGTCCCCTCAGGGATTTTCAGTTTGACGCGACCATCAAGGGTCGGAATCTCCAGCTCGCCGCCCAACGCCGCATCAACAAAGCTGATCGGCACTTCGCAGAACAGGTGCTTGCCATCACGCTGGAAGATCGCGTGCTCGCGCACATTGATCACCACGTACAGGTCGCCAGTCGGGCCACCCTGCGCACCCGCCTCGCCTTCGCCCGACAGACGAATGCGATCACCGGTATCGACACCCGCCGGCACTTTAACCGAGAGGGTTTTGTATTCTTCGACACGGCCTTCGCCGTTGCACGAGTTGCACGGATCGGAAATGATCTTGCCTTGGCCGTGGCAACGCGGACAGGTTTGCTGCACCGAGAAGAAGCCTTGCTGCATGCGCACCTGACCAATGCCGCCGCAGGTCGGGCAAGTGACAGGCGAGGAGCCTTTCTTGGCGCCCGAGCCGTCGCACGGCTTGCAGTTGACCAGTGTCGGAACGCGGATATTCACGGTCGTGCCGCGCACCGCCTCTTCCAGATTCAGCTCCAGGGTGTAACGCAAGTCGCTGCCGCGCTGGGCGCCGCCACGGGCACCGCCGCGACCACCACCGAAGAAGTCACTGAAGACATCGCCAAAGATGTCGGAGAAGTTCTGACCGCCAAACCCGGCACCGCCGCCACCCATGCTTGGGTCGACACCGGCATGACCGTATTGGTCGTATGCCGCGCGCTTGCTCGAATCGGACAGCACTTCATAGGCCTCGTTGGCCTCTTTGAACATATCTTCCGACGCTTTGTCATCGGGATTACGGTCCGGGTGGTGCTTCATTGCCAGGCGACGGTAGGCCTTTTTCAGGTCTGCTTCGCTTGAGCCACGCTCAACACCCAATACTTCGTAATAGTCACGCTTTGCCATAAGTCTTTGCACTCTTAAGGACGTTCGGCAAACCCCTCCTGAGCCTCGCCAAACTCGTTGAGCCCCAATACAGGCCCGGACCCAACTCACGTCAATTCAACGATCCTGGTCTTTGATTCAATGCGGCACTTTCGGTTCGAGAAGCAGGAGCATTCCCGACCCTACCGCCAGCATCCGAACGTTGTCGCACGCTGTAAAAATTCGCTAACTCCAGACACGCCAACGCGGGAGCAAGCTCCCGCGCGGCGACATCCTACCAGTCACCGCCAGAAGGCAGTCAACCGGGCGACCAACAACTTACTTGTGGTCTTTTACTTCTTCGAACTCGGCATCAACGACGTCGTCGGCTTTTTGAGCTTTTTCGTCGTGCGGTGCAGCGCCTTCAGCAGGCTGGGCCTGTTCGGCATACATCTTCTGCGCCACTGGAGCGGAGACTTTCGACAGCTCTTCAACCTTGGCGTCGATGGCAGCCTTGTCGTCGCCTTTAATAGCGGCTTCCAGGGCAACCACTGCCGCCTCGATTGCAGTCTTCTCTTCAGCGCTCACTTTATCGCCAGCGTCAGCGACCATTTTGCGTGTCGAGTGAACCAGCGCATCACCCTGGTTGCGAGCGCTTGCCAGCTCTTCGAACTGACGATCCGCATCGACGTTGGCTTCAGCATCGCGAATCATTTGCTGAATTTCTTCCTCGGACAGACCGGAGTTGGCCTTGATCACGATCGACTGGGTCTTGCCGGTAGCCTTGTCTTTGGCGCCTACGTGCAGGATGCCGTTGGCATCGATGTCGAAGGTCACTTCAATTTGTGGCACACCGCGTGGCGCTGGTGGAATCTCGGCCAGGTCGAACTTGCCCAGGGACTTGTTCTGAGCAGCTTGCTTACGCTCGCCTTGCAGCACGTGAATGGTCACAGCGCCCTGGTTGTCGTCGGCAGTCGAGAACACTTGCGATTTCTTGGTAGGAATCGTGGTGTTTTTCTCGATCAGCGCGGTCATCACGCCACCCATGGTTTCGATACCCAGGGTCAGCGGGCTGACGTCGAGCAACAGAACGTCTTTCACGTCGCCGGCCAATACCGCGCCCTGGATAGCAGCACCCATGGCAACCGCTTCGTCCGGGTTCACGTCTTTACGTGCGTCTTTACCGAAGAATTCGGTCACCAGCTTCTGAACCAGTGGCATACGGGTCTGACCGCCTACCAGGATCACGTCGTTGATGGCGCCAACGTCGATACCGGAGTCTTTCAGAGCGATACGGCAAGGTTCGATGGTGCGTTGAACCAGGTCTTCTACCAGCGCTTCGAGCTTGGCGCGGGAGATTTTCACGTTCAAGTGCTTAGGACCGGTGGCGTCTGCAGTGATGTACGGCAGGTTCACGTCGGTCGACATGCTCGAGGACAGTTCGATCTTGGCTTTTTCAGCGGCTTCTTTCAGGCGCTGCATGGCCAGCGGGTCACCTTTGAGGTTCATGCCGCTTTCTTTCTTGAATTCGTCAACGAGGTAGTCGATCAGACGAATGTCAAAGTCTTCACCGCCCAGGAACGTATCGCCGTTGGTGGCCAATACTTCGAACTGGTGCTCGCCATCGACTTCAGCGATCTCGATTACGGAAACGTCGAAAGTACCGCCGCCCAAGTCGTAAACGATCACGGTGTGATCGCCTTTCGCCTTGTCCATACCGTAAGCCAGGGCAGCTGCGGTTGGTTCGTTGATGATACGTTTTACGTCCAGGCCCGCGATGCGGCCGGCGTCTTTGGTGGCTTGACGCTGGCTGTCGTTGAAGTAGGCCGGAACGGTGATCACCGCTTCGGTCACTGGCTCGCCGAGGTAGTCTTCGGCGGTCTTCTTCATTTTCTTCAGAATTTCAGCCGAGATTTGCGGCGGCGACATTTTCTGGCCGTTTACTTCAACCCAGGCGTCACCGTTGTCGGCCTTGGCGATTTTGTACGGGACCATCTTGATGTCTTTCTGTACGACTTCTTCGTCGAACTTACGACCGATCAGACGCTTCACCGCATACAGGGTGTTGTGCGGATTGGTCACAGCCTGACGCTTGGCCGACTGGCCCACGAGGATTTCGCCATCGTTGGCGTACGCAATGATCGACGGCGTGGTGCGCGCGCCTTCAGCGTTTTCAATAACTTTGGCTACGCCGTTTTCCAGCACGGAGACGCAGGAGTTGGTAGTCCCCAGGTCGATACCGATAATTTTGCCCATGTTCACTCTCCCGAAACTTTGGATTTGGTTGCCGCAGCAGTGGTGGCTAACTGCGGTAGCACTTAAACGCTTGACTTCTAAATGGGGGCCTTGCGGCTAATTTCAAGCCTGCTCGTCAATAGAAGGCGAAACTGGCGCAGGCGCCTTGCTCACCACGACCATGGCCGGGCGCAGCAGACGACCGTTGAGCTGGTAGCCTTTCTGGAAGACCTTGAGCACGCTGTTCGGCTCGACGTCGGCGCTTTCCTGCATGGCCATTGCCTGATGCTGAACGGCATTGAACGGTTCGCCATGCGGATCGATCGCTTCCAGGTGATAACGTTTCAGGGTGTCCTGGAACATTTTCAGCGTCAGCTCGATCCCTTCACGCATTGGACGGATGCTTTCGTCGTCCGGGCTGGACAACTCCAGGCCACGCTCCAGGCTGTCAACGATCGGCAACAGGTCACCGGCGAATTTTTCCAGGGCGAATTTGTGAGCCTTTTCTACATCTTGCTCGGCGCGACGGCGGACGTTCTGCAGATCAGCCGCTACACGCAAAGCCTGATCATGAGCACCCGCCAATTGCTCTTCGAGCACTTGTACACGAGCCGCCAGTTCATCACCCGAATCCTGGGCAGCCTGATCGGCGTCTAGATTTTGCGTATCCACTGTCTGTTCGTCAGCCATAGAATTCTCCTTTCAATATCGTCCGTGAGCTCAACTCACGCTTCTGTCCCGGTATATGGGGCCGCAAAAATGAGCTTCAAGGGGTGACTTGTGATTAACCCTACAAAAAACGCTGCATTGTGATTACCCGACGCGCTAAGCATTTCGTCAGACCGAGCAAATCGAGCTAAGAGGGGGCATTGTCAGCCACAAATAAAACACTGTATAAATAACCAGACCTAAAGCCTGGGAGCGGCCTTTATGCTGGTGCACCTGTCCGTACATAACTACGCCATCGTTGAACATCTCGATCTCGAACTCGATCGCGGGATGAGCGTGATCACCGGTGAAACCGGCGCCGGCAAGTCGATCATGCTCGACGCTCTGGGCCTGACGCTGGGCGACCGTGCCGACAGCGGCGTGGTTCGTCCCGGTGCCGACAAGGCCGACATCCTGGCAACCTTTGACCTGGTCGACATCCCCGAAGCCAGCGCCTGGCTGGCCGAACGCGACCTCGAAAGCGACGGCCCGTGCATCCTGCGCCGGGTGATCACCGCCGAAGGACGCTCGCGTGGCTACATCAACGGCACGCCCTGCCCACTCGGCGATTTAAAAGCCCTGGGCGAATTGCTGATAGACATCCACAGCCAGCACGAACACCAATCACTACTCAAGACCGACACTCACCGCCGCCTGCTGGACGAGTACGCCGGCGCCACCGACCTTGCCCGCCAGGTTCATCTGGCTGCTCAACGCTGGCGCCAGACCCGCCAGGAACTGGAGCGCCTCTCCAATTCCGGCGACGAACAACGCGCTCGCCATCAATTGCTCAGCTATCAACTCGAAGAGCTGGAGAATCTTGGCCTCGGTGAAAACGAGCTGGAGCAGCTGGAACAGGAACACAAGAACCTCACCAACGCGGAAACCCTGCTGGGCATCTGCCGGCAAGTGGTCGAACAATGCAGCGAAAGTGATTCCGGGAACGTCCTGAACGCGCTGACCGCCAGCCTCAATCGCCTGTCGAGCGTCAACAACTCGATCGGCGCACTGGGTGAAGCCAGCAGCCTGCTGACCAGCGCACAGATTCAGGTAGAAGAAGCCGTGGGCGAGCTGAACCGCTTTCTTGATAACTTCGACGCCGATCCTGCCCGCCTTCAATACCTCGAAGAACGTCTCGACGCGATCTACACCATGGCGCGCAAGCATCGCATCCAGCCGACCGAGGTCGCGGAGATGCAGCAGCGCTTGCTGGATGAAATCGAAACCCTGAACGCCAATGACGAGTCCATCGAACGCCTGAGCGATGAGCTGGCGTCCTATGCCCGCCATTATCAGGAGAAGGCCCGGGAACTGAGCGACTTGCGTCACCAGGCGTCGAACAGCCTGGCCAGCGCCGTCGAGCAGGAAATCCAGCGACTGGGTATGCCCGGCGGACGTTTCACCATCGAGCTTCGCCCCAATGGCAGTGATGAACTGTTGCCCAACGGGCTTGAGCAAGTGGAACTGCTCGTCAGCGCGAACCCCGGCCAACCATTAAAAGCCTTGGCCAAAGTAGCTTCGGGCGGCGAGCTGTCGAGGATCAGCCTCGCGATTCAAGTCATCACCGCTCAGACCTCGCGCGTACCCACGCTGGTGTTCGACGAAGTGGACGTCGGCATCGGCGGCCCGACTGCTGAAATCGTTGGCCAGTTGCTGCGCCGACTCGGGGAGCGCGGACAAGTGTTGACCGTGACTCACTTGCCGCAAGTGGCTGCTCAGGGCCATCAACATCTATTCGTGCACAAGGTGCGCGGCGAAGATGCCACCCACACGGCGGTTTCCAAGTTGAGCAAAAATGATCGCGTTGAAGAAGTAGCGCGAATGCTGGGGGGCATCGACCTGACCAAGGAATCCCTGGCCCACGCGAAAAAAATGGTCGTTACCGCAAAAATTTAAGAACGGCAGAAAGCACGAAGGCGACCCTGGGGTCGCCTTCGCTCGTTTCGCGAACGTGAAATTCGCGCGACTTGCTTACTTTTTCTTACGTACGTACAGCACCAGATTGTGATCAACCATCTCGAAGCCATACTTGTCGACGATTGCTTTCTGCAGGCGCTCGATTTCTTCGTCGAAGAATTCAATCACTTCGCTGGTTTCGACGTTGACCATATGGTCGTGATGCTTGCCGTCATCCAGCTCGAAGACCGCATGGCCTCCGTCGAAGTTGTGCCGCACCACAAGGCCAGCTGCCTCGAACTGAGTCAATACACGGTAAACCGTGGCCAGACCGACGTCCTCACCAGCCTCCATCAGCGCCTTGTAAACATCCTCGGCACTCATGTGGCGTTGCTCGGCGGAATCGAGCATTTGCAGAATCTTGACCCTTGGCAGGGTCACTTTGAGACCGGCTTTGCGTAGTTCGCTATTTTCAACCATGGTCAGCTTTCTCGCGATGCTGCTTCGCAGCTTCTCTTAATGCGGGTATGATCGGCGTTTACGTTGTCCCAGCCAAGATAGTGGAAGTCGCCCACCGATGCAAAACACCAAGCTCTTGCTAACCAGTTTCACCTTTGTGGGACTGCTCGCACTCGCCGGTTGTTCATTCCCCGGGGTTTACAAAATCGACATCCAGCAGGGCAATGTCGTCACGCAGGACATGATAAACCAGTTACGCCCGGGAATGACCCGCAAGCAAGTACGGTTTATCATGGGCAACCCTCTGCTGACTGACACGTTCCATGCCGATCGCTGGGATTACCTGTACAGCCTGCAGCCCGGTGGCGGTGAACGCCAACAGGAACGCATTAGCGTTATCTTCAACCCAAATGACCAACTTGTCAGCCTCTCAGGCGATTTCATGCCGGGCGTGAGCCGCGACGAGGCCATTCTCGGCAAGGACAGCACCACTAACGTGGCCGCTCCTGTAGAAAACGTCGAGAAGCCGAAACCGGAAAAACCGGTCAAGCCAGGTTCGTTGCTGGATCAGATTCAGAAGGACGTCGACGGTGTAGAAACCGTTCCAGTCCCGACGCCAGAACCCCTGGACACCGCGCCACAATAATTTGCGACGCAATAAAAAACCCGGAAATTCCGGGTTTTTTATTGTCCAGCGTTCAGTGATTTACTGATTCCGGGCTTTAGCTTCAGCTGCCTTGGCGGCGCGCAACCGGCGAACTTCCTTCGGATCAGCCAACAAGGGCCGGTAGATCTCGATGCGATCCCCGGCCTGAACTGGCCGAGCCTGCGGATCAGCGATCACTTTGCCGAAGATTCCCAACGGGCAATCGGCCAGGTTCAACTCTGGAAACGCCTCCCCGATACCTGATTTCAGCAAGGCCGCGCGCACTGTCGTTCCGACAGGCACCGCCACCGAGAGAAGCGCCTGTCGATCAACGGCGGCATAGACCACCTCGACATCAACCATCGAATCAACCATGCATTTGTTTGGCGCGCTGGCAGAACGCGTCCACCAGCGTATTCGCGGCTTGATTGAACAGCGGCCCCAACGTCGCGCGCACGATCGGTCCGGCGTAATCGAACGACAGGTCCAGGCTGATCTTGCAGGCCTTTTCGCCCAAGGGCTTGAACACCCAGATACCGTGCAACTGGGTGAAAGGACCTTCTTCGAGGTTCATCTCGATGGAATGGCCGGGCACCAACGTGTTTCGGGTAACGAAATGCTGACTCAAGCCCCCCTTGGCCACGCCTACGCTGGCGCGCATGTGTTCGGGGCTGCTTTCCAGCACTTCGGCGGCCGAGCACCACGGCAGAAATTCCGGGTAACGCGCTACGTCGTTAACCAGGTCATAAAGCGCTTGCGCCGGATAGGGCAGCAGCGCCGAGCGTTGAATGTGTGTCGTCATGTCAGCGTCACTTCCACAGCTGTGCGGCAAACACTACGAGAATGCCGATGGGCGCCACATAGCGCATCAAGAACAAGGACAGGGCGAACAACGCCGGGCTGCGGATCGACAATTCGTCGCGTACCGCTTCACGCCCCATCACCCAGCCTGCAAACACCACGAAACACAAACCACCGAGTGGCAACATGATCCGCGAGGTGAAGAAATCGATCACGCCAAAGAAGTCCAGGCCGCCGGCCGCTCCCCATTGATAGAGGTGGAACATTCCCCCTTCGTTCACGAAAAACTTGGCTTCCTTCCAGATATTGAAGGAAAACACCGTACCCAGGCCGACAAACCAGCAGGTAAATGCCAGCCAAAAGGTTACCCAGGCTCGACTCACCTTCGTGCGTTCAACCAGGTAGGCCACCATCGGTTCAAGCAGGGAAATCGCCGAACTCCAGGCCGCCACTGCGACCAGCACGAAGAACACTACGCCCATTAACTGGCCGAACGCTACGTTACCGAACGCAAATGGCAGGCTGACGAACATCAGGCCAGGGCCTTCACTAGGGTTCAGGCCGGCGGCAAACACAATCGGAAACAATGCCAGGCCAGCCACCAGAGAAACAAAAGTGTCGAGCAGCGCCACGCCGACCACGGTACCGGAGATCGACGAATGCTTGGGCATATAGGCCCCGTAGATCATGATCGAACCGACGCCCACGCTCAGCGAGAAGAAGGCGTGCCCCATGGCGGGCAACAAGCCGTCGAGCACTTTTTCCGGGTGAAAGTCGAACATGAAATGCACGCCTTCCATGAAATGACCCGTGGTCATGCTGTAGCCCAGCAACACCAGGATCATGACAAAGAGCAGCGGCATCATGATCCGCAGACTGCGCTCAAGCCCCGCAACCACGCCTTTGGCGATGACGACCGCCGACAGCAACATGAACATCGTGTGCCAAAGTGTCAGGCGCCAAGGGTCAGCGATCACCCCGCCAAAGTACGCGCCGACCTGATCAGGCGTAACCCCCTGGAAGTCGCCGCGGCCCATGTCGATGATGTAATCCAGCGACCAGCCGCCCACCACGCTATAGAAAGACAGGATCAGCAACGCCGTGACCATCCCGGCGAACGCGCCCCAGGACCACTTACCCGAATGCCCGGCTTCCTGCGCCAGAACCTTCAAGGCGTTGGCCGGACTCTGCCGCGCGCGACGGCCGATCAGGGTTTCGGCGAGCATGACCGGCACACCGATCAGCGCGATACAGGCCAGGAACATGAGCACGAAGGCACCGCCGCCGTAGACGCCAACCATGTACGGGAATTTCCAGATACTACCCAGGCCCACGGCCGAACCGGTCGCGGCGAGTATGAAGACCCAGCGGCTAGCCCAACTGCCGTGGACAGAAACCTTGTCTGTCGACATCGTTATCACGCCCAAGCGTTCAAAAAAGAGGCCGCATTGTCCGGGATTCAATCAACCTGCTCAAGCACGTAGCGATACCGTAGCCGACTCGCGTGCAACTCCCTATAATGCCGCCCCTATGGCTAAACAGAAGAAACACCCAACAGGGACCATCGCGCAAAACAAAAAGGCGCGACACGATTACTTCATCGAGCATAAGTTCGAGGCTGGTCTGGTCCTGGCCGGCTGGGAAGTAAAGAGTCTGCGGGCAAGCAAGCTGCAACTGGTCGACAGTTACGTGCTGCTCAAGGATGGCGAAGCCTGGTTGCTCGGCAGTCACATCACGCCGTTGATGACCGCCAGCACCCACGTCATCGCCGACCCGACCCGCACCCGAAAATTGCTGCTCAACCGCCGCGAGCTGGAAAAGCTGGCCGCCGCCGTGCAGCAAAAAGGTTATGCCTGCGTGTGCCTGTCCTGGTACTGGAGCAAGCACATGGTCAAGTGCGAGATCGCACTGGGCAAGGGCAAGAAGGAATACGACAAGCGTGATACCGAACGCGAGCGCGACGCCGGTCGTGAATTGCAGCGTGCGGTGCGCAACAAGGGCAAGGAAGATTAATTCTTTCGCCTTGAGACCGCTTTCGTCGGATACCTGATCGTTCCCACGCTCTGCGTGGGCATGCATCCCGTGACGCTCCGCGTCACACAGCGGACGCAGAGCGTCCATTGCTGCATTCCCACGCAGAGCGTGGGAACGATCATTCCACTGACTACATCCCTTTGCGCCGCTCCGCCCGAGCCATGCGCTGTACTTCCTGACGCACCTCTTCCAGCACTTCCTGCACATACAGGATGTGTCGACTGGAGACTTCCCGCGCCTGCTCCGCCCTTCCTTCAATAATCGCCAGGTACAACTCCCGGTGCTGTGTGATCAGCATGTCGCGGGTTTCCGTGCGCTGCTTGTACATGCCACCGATGTTGGTCACCACGTTGCGCTTGAGCAGATCGAACAGCCCGCGAATGGTGTGCAACAGCACCGCGTTATGGCTGGCTTCAGCAATGGCCAGGTGAAATTTTGCGTCTGCCGCGCCCTCCTCCGCCCGGCTCACCTCGTCGTGCCGCGTGTAGCAGTCCTGCAACTCGTTGAAGGCCGCGGTCAGTCGCTCGCGATCCACATCGGTGGCGCGCAGTGCCGCGTAATAGGCGCAAGACGCTTCCAGCGTATGGCGAAACTCCAGAAGATCGCGCTGAGCTTCGGGATTGCTTTCCAGCAGGTGCAACAGCGGATCGCTGAAAGTCGACCCCAGCGATTCCACCACATAATTGCCGCCACCCTGGCGACTGACCAGCAAGCCCTTGGCCGCCAGTTTCTGAATCGCCTCGCGCAACGAAGGACGTGACACGCCGAACTGCTCGGCCAACGCGCGTTCGGCCGGCAAGCGCTCACCGGACTTCAACGTGCCTTCGAGAATCATCCCCTCGAGCTGCTCGACAATATCGTCAGACAAACGGCGCTGACGAATCTGATCAAACCCCATAACTCATTTCTCCACGGTCCCGACGGCTCGCCGGGCTCTCTATTCTGGCCTATCGGCGCTGTGCCAGCACCTACCAGACAGCGTTTGTTAAGACAGATCAAGCACACGTCCATGGGCTTATTCGACAAAAGTTTTAGGGCGGCAAATTGACACACCGCCTACAACGCTTTTACCCTAGCCAACAGCGATTGTAAATTGGTATTACCAATTATCCAAGAACGCTGACCAGTGCCTGACCAACAACAATTAGGGGCCACCCCATATGCAAACCTGGCAACAGCTCTATACCCCGCTCGGCAGCCTCGGCGTCTCTGCGCTCGCGGCCGTTATTCCCATCGTGTTTTTCTTTTTGGCATTGGCCGTGTTCCGGCTCAAAGGGCACGTGGCGGGCAGCATCACGCTGGCCTTGTCCATCGCCGTCGCCATCTTCGCTTTCCAGATGCCGGTCGATATGGCCTTCGCTGCCGCAGGCTATGGCTTTGCCTACGGACTTTGGCCCATTGCGTGGATCATCGTCGCGGCGGTGTTCCTCTACAAACTGACGGTCAAGAGTGGCCAGTTCGAAGTGATCCGCAGCTCCGTGCTGTCGATCACCGATGACCAGCGCTTGCAGGTTCTGTTGATCGGCTTCTGCTTCGGTGCGTTCCTGGAAGGGGCCGCCGGCTTCGGTGCTCCGGTCGCGATTACCGCCGCCCTGCTGGTAGGGCTGGGCTTCAACCCGCTGTACGCCGCCGGCCTGTGCCTGATCGCCAACACCGCGCCAGTGGCTTTCGGTGCCTTGGGCATTCCGATCATCGTCGCCGGGCAAGTGACCGGCATCGACGCGTTCAAGATCGGCGCCATGACCGGCCGCCAACTGCCGCTGTTGTCGTTGTTCGTGCCGTTCTGGCTGGTGTTCATGATGGACGGCATGCGTGGCGTGCGGGAAACCTGGCCGGCCGCGCTGGTGGCGGGCCTGAGCTTTGCCATCACCCAATACTTCACGTCGAACTTCATCGGCCCCGAGTTACCGGACATCACCTCGGCGCTGGTCAGCCTGATTTCCCTGACGCTGTTCCTGAAAATCTGGCAGCCAAAACGCGCCGCAGGCCAACACATCGCCGGTGCCGTCTCGGCTTCCGTGGTAACTGCCAGCGCCGGCGGTTTCGGCCAGCCACGCACCACCGTGGCTTCGCCTTTCAGCCTCGGCGAAATTTTCAAAGCCTGGTCGCCGTTCCTGATCCTCACTGTCCTGGTCACTATCTGGACCCTCAAACCGTTCAAGGCAATGTTTGCCGCCGGCGGCTCGATGTACAGCTGGGTGTTCAACTTCGCCATCCCGCACCTGGACCAAATGGTGATCAAGGTTGCGCCGATCGTGACGGCACCGACCGCTATCCCGGCGGTGTTCAAACTCGATCCGATTTCCGCGACCGGCACGGCGATTTTCTTCTCCGCGCTGATCTCGATGCTGGTGCTGAAGATCAATATCAAAACTGGTCTGACCACTTTGAGAGAGACCTTCTACGAGCTGCGCTGGCCGATTCTGTCGATCGGCATGGTGTTGGCATTTGCCTTCGTCACCAACTACTCAGGCATGTCGTCGACCATGGCCCTGGTACTGGCCGGCACCGGCGCCGCGTTCCCGTTCTTCTCGCCGTTCCTCGGCTGGCTGGGCGTGTTCCTGACCGGTTCCGATACCTCGTCCAACGCGCTGTTCAGTTCGTTGCAAGCGACCACCGCACACCAGATCGGTGTCAACGATGTGCTGCTGGTGGCGGCCAACACCAGTGGTGGCGTGACCGGCAAGATGATCTCGCCGCAATCGATCGCCGTGGCCTGCGCCGCGACCGGTCTGGTGGGCAAGGAATCGGACCTGTTCCGCTTCACCCTCAAGCACAGCCTGTTCTTTGCGACCATCGTCGGCTTGATCACCCTGGCTCAGGCCTACTGGTTCACCGGCATGCTGGTGCACTAAAACCTGCACGGCAAAACGCAAAAACCGACGCCGGACCACGATTCCGGCGTCAGCAATTCACCACCCGGTCTGTAAGGCTGCTGAAAGCTTGCCTCTCTATATTCAGCAGCCTCAGCGGACGGATAACCGGGCCCACCCGGAGACACGCCTGATGAGCGAGCTTTTTTACAACGCCGTGCCGAACGCGACCCGTGTCGCCCCCCCACTGCCCGAGCCTCGGCAATACCCCAGCGAAAAACCGTCCCGGGTCTACTTGTTCGGGACTTGCGTGGTGGATTTGTTCTACCCAGAAGCCGGGATGGACGCGATCCACTTGCTGGAGCGCGAAGGCATTCGTGTCGAGTACCCGCAAGGGCAAAGCTGCTGCGGACAACCGGCCTACACCTCCGGTTACACCGAGCAGGCACGTACCGTGGCGCGCTCGCAACTGGCGTTGTTCGCCGGGGATTATCCGGTGGTGGTGCCTTCAGGTTCTTGTGCCGGGATGTTGCGCGAACACTACGCCGACTTGTTCAAGGACGAGCCGCAGACGTTGAAACAGGTTCAGGCGCTGGCCGCCCGGACTTACGAGTTGGCCGAGTTCCTGTTGTTTGTCTGCAAGGTGCAGCTCAAGGACAGCGGTAAACCGGTAAAAGTGGCGTTGCACACGTCGTGCTCGGCACGCCGTGAAATGAACACCCACCTGCACGGTCGCGAGTTGTTGGCGCAATTGAGCAACGTGGAGCGGGTCAATCACGATCACGAAAGCGAATGTTGTGGCTTCGGCGGGACGTTCAGCGTCCGTATGCCAGACATTTCCGGCGCGATGGTGGCTGACAAGACCCGGTCGTTGAAGGAGTCCGGCGCGCACAAGGTACTGAGTGCCGATTGTGGTTGCCTGATGAACATCAACGGCTCGCTGGAGAAACAGCAGGAAGCGTTGCGCGGCCAACACTTGGCCAGTTTCCTCTGGCAGCGAACCGGAGGTGCTCAATGAACGCCTCTGCGATTATTCCTACGGTTGCCGTGGAAGAAGATTTTCGCGTCCGGGCTCACAAGGCTTTGGACGACAAGCAATTGCGAAACAACTTTCGCACTGCGATGGATTCTCTGATGACCAAACGGGCAGCGTCCTTCAGCGATGCCCACGAAAGAGAACATTTACGCGCGCTGGGCAATGCTGTCCGAGCCCGCGCGCTATCCAAGTTGCCCGACCTGCTCGAGCAGCTTGAACAGAACCTGACCCGCAACGGTGTGACAGTGCACTGGGCGGAAACGGTGGACGAAGCCAATGGCATCGTCCTCTCGATCATCCGCGCTCACGAGGGGCGGCAAGTGATCAAGGGCAAATCGATGGTCAGCGAAGAGATGGAAATGAATCACTTCCTCGCTGAACAGGGCATTGAATGCCTGGAATCGGACATGGGCGAGTACATCGTCCAGCTCGACCACGAGAAGCCTTCACACATTATTATGCCGGCGATCCACAAGAACGCCGGTCAGGTCGCGTCCTTGTTCCACGACAAACTTGGCGTGGAATACACCAAGGACGTTGACCAACTCATTCAGATCGGTCGCAAAGTCTTGCGACAGAAATTCTTCGAAGCGGACATCGGCGTCTCCGGCGTCAACTTCGCCGTGGCCGAAACCGGCACCCTGCTGCTGGTGGAAAACGAAGGCAACGGCCGCATGACCACCACGGTGCCACCGGTGCACATCGCCGTCACCGGCATCGAAAAAGTCGTTGAAAACTTGCGCGATGTGGTGCCGCTGTTGTCGTTGCTGACCCGCTCGGCCCTTGGCCAGCCGATCACCACCTACGTCAACATGATCTCCGGCCCGCGCAAGGAACATGAACTCGACGGCCCGCAAGAAGTGCATCTGGTCCTGCTCGACAACGGTCGCAGCCAGGCTTTCGCCGACAGCGAACTGCGCCAGACACTGAACTGCATCCGCTGCGGCGCGTGTATGAATCATTGCCCGGTCTACACTCGAATCGGTGGCCACGCCTACGGTGAGGTTTACCCGGGACCTATCGGAAAAATCATCACCCCGCACATGGTCGGCCTGGCGAAAGTCCCGGACCATCCGAGCGCGTCGTCGCTGTGTGGCGCTTGCGGCGAAGTCTGCCCGGTAAAAATTCCTATCCCTGCATTGCTGCGGCGCCTACGGGAAGAAAACGTCAAATCCCCTGACAGCCCGCATCAAGTCATGCGCGGCCAGGGCAGCAAGTATTCACGCAAGGAACGCTTTATCTGGAACGCCTGGGCCACACTCAACAGCTCACCAACGCTGTATCGTTTGTTCGGCTTCTTTGCCACGCGCCTGCGTGCGCTTGCGCCGAGCAACGTTGGCCCGTGGACGCAAAACCACAGCGCACCGAAACCCGCCGCCCGCTCACTGCATGACATGGCCCGCGAGCATTTGGCCAAACAGGGAGATCGTTGATGAGCGCCAAGCAAAATATCCTCGCCAAGTTGCGCAACAGTCTGACCGGCACCACGCCGGTGCCCGACGATTTCGACGTCGAACTGGTGACAGCGCCTTACACCTACACCGCCGAGCAACGCATCCCGCAACTGCGCAAACTGATGGAAGCGGTGCACACCGAAATCCACCTGACGTCCGCCGAAGATTGGCCTGCGTTGCTTGCTCAGTTGTTGCGGGATCGTCAGTTGCCGAGCCTGTTGATCGCACCGACTACACCTCACGGCCAACGTGTCACTCAGCACTGGGAGAAAAATCCGGGACTGCCGTCACTCAAGTCCTACAACCGCCCGGTTGAAGAATGGAAAGCCGAACTGTTCAACGACACCCCGGCCAGTCTGACCACCACCCTCGGCGCCATCGCCGCCACGGGTAGCCTGATTCTCTGGCCGACACGCGAAGAACCACGCCTGATGAGCCTGGTGCCGCCGGTGCATTTCGCCCTGCTCAAGGCCAGTGAAATCCGCGATAACTTCTATCAGGTGCAGCAGGAATTCGAATGGGCCCAAGGCATGCCGACCAATGCGTTGCTGGTGTCTGGCCCGTCGAAAACCGCGGATATCGAACAAGTCCTGGCCTATGGCGCACATGGTCCCAAAGACCTGGTGGTTTTGATTCTGGAGGACCAATGAGTCTACCGGCGGCTTTCCTGCGAGATGCGCAGCAACTGATCCCTGAGGCGCGGCGTTTCGACGACCCACTGTCGACATTGGCCTTCGGCACCGACGCCAGTTTCTATCGGCTGATTCCGAAACTGGTGATCCGCGTCGAGTCCGAAGACGAAGTCGTGGCGTTGTTGAAACTGGCGCAGCGCGACCGCGTCCCAGTGACCTTCCGCGCCGCCGGCACCAGCCTGTCTGGCCAGGCCATCAGCGATTCGGTGTTGATCGTACTGGGGGATAACTGGAACGGGCGTGAGATTCGCGGCCAAGGCATGCAAATCCGCCTGCAACCGGGCGTGATTGGCGCGCAGGCCAACGCATGGCTGGCGCCGTTTGGCCGCAAGATCGGCCCGGACCCGGCGTCGATCAACGCCTGCAAAATCGGCGGCATCGTCGCCAACAACGCCAGCGGCATGTGCTGCGGCACGGCGCAAAACACTTACCACACGCTGGCCGGTATTCGTCTGGTGCTGGCCGATGGCAGCCGTCTCGATACCGAAGATGCGGCGAGTGTTGCCGCGTTTCGCCAGAGTCACTCCGCCCTGTTGGAACGCTTGGCGACATTGGGCCGCGAGACCCGCGCCAATGCCGAACTGGCTGCGAGAATCCGCCACAAATATCGTCTGAAAAATACCACCGGGCTGTCGCTTAATGCGCTGGTGGATTTCGACGAGCCTGTGGATATCTTGAGCCACTTGCTGGTCGGCTCCGAAGGCACGCTTGGTTTCATCAGCGCAGTGACCTACGACACGGTCATCGACCATCCGAACAAAGCCTCGGCACTGATCGTGTTCCCGGATGTGGAAACCTGCTGCAACGCCGTCACCGTGCTGAAAAGCCAACCCGTGTCCGCTGTGGAGCTGCTCGACCGTCGCAGCCTGCGCTCGGTGCAGGACAAACCCGGCATGCCGGCTTTCGTACAACAGCTATCGAACAATGCCTGCGCGCTGCTGATTGAATCCCGCGCGGCGTCGTCCACTTTGCTGCAGGAACAACTGGCGCAGATCATGGCGTCGTTGGCGGCTTTCCCTGTGGAAAAACAGGTCGACTTCACTGAAGACCCGGTCGAGAACGCCCGGCTCTGGGCGATCCGCAAAGACACCTTCCCCGCCGTCGGCGCGGTGCGTAAAACCGGCACCACGGTGATCATCGAAGACGTGACCTTCCCGGTCGAACAACTGGCGACCGGCGTGAACCGCCTGATCGAGTTATTCGATAAACATCACTACGACGAAGCGATCCTTTTCGGACACGCGCTGGAAGGTAATCTGCACTTCGTCTTCACCCAAGGCTTCAACAACCCGGAAGAAGTCGCACGCTACCAAGCGTTCATGGACGACGTGGCGCAGTTGGTGGCGGTGGAGTTCGGTGGTTCGCTGAAGGCCGAACACGGCACCGGGCGCAACATGGCGCCGTTCGTTGAGCTGGAATGGGGCAGCGACGCCTATCAACTGATGTGGCAGCTCAAACGCCTGCTCGACCCCAACGGCATACTCAACCCGGACGTGGTGCTCAGCGAAGATCCGCAGATCCATCTCAAGCACCTGAAACCGCTGCCGGCCGCCGACGAGATTGTGGATAAGTGCATCGAGTGTGGCTTCTGCGAGCCGGTCTGCCCATCGAAAGGCCTGACCCTGAGCCCGCGCCAGCGCATTGTGATCTGGCGGGATATCCAAGCGAAGAAACGTGCAGGCGTCGACACCTCCGAGCTTGAAGCCGCCTACGAATACCAGGGCATCGACACCTGCGCCGCCACCGGCCTGTGTGCGCAACGCTGCCCTGTAGGCATCAACACCGGCGAGCTGGTGAAAAAGCTCCGCGCCCGTAACGCGACGCATACGAAAACCGCCAACTGGCTTGAGGGAAATTTCGCCACCGCACTGCAAGGTGCACGCTTCACTCTGCACGTGGCCAACGGCGCGCGGATGCTGCTGGGCGCACCACGTCTGGCGAAGCTGTCGGCGACGTTGACCAAGTTGTCCAAGGGCCAGGTACCGCAATGGACCAACGCGATGCCACAACCGGAAAAAGCCATTCGCTTCAGCCCGATCGTGTCGGATGAGCGTCCTCGGGTGGTCTATCTCGCCGCCTGCGTCTCGCGGGTCATGGGCCCGGCGGCGGGTGATAAAGAGCAGATGTCGCTGTACGACAAAACCCGTGGGCTGCTGGAGAAGGCCGGCTATCAAGTCGTCTTCCCGGACAATCAAGACAGCCTCTGCTGCGGTCAGCCGTTTGCCTCAAAGGGTTATGCCGAACAGGCCGAACACAAACGCCAGGAACTGATCGGCGCGTTGCTGCATGCCAGTCGCGGCGGGCTCGATCCGATCTACTGCGACACCAGTCCGTGTACGTTACGGCTGGTTCAGGACCTGGGTGATGTGCGCCTGGACCTGTACGACCCGGTGCGTTTCATCCGTACGCATTTGATGGATCGACTCGATTTCACGCCGCAGGAAGCGCCGATTGCGGTGCACGTCACATGCAGTACCCAGCACCTTGGCGAGAGCCAGGCGTTGATCGATCTGGCACGTAAATGCAGCAAAAACGTGGTCATTCCCGAAGGCATTCATTGCTGCGGTTTTGCAGGGGATAAAGGCTTCACGACGCCGGAACTGAACGCACATTCGTTGCGTACGCTCAAGGATGCGGTGCAGCAGTGTAGCGAGGGGATTTCGACCAGTCGCACCTGTGAGATCGGTCTGACGCAACACGGCGGAATTGACTACCACGGGCTAGTCTATCTGGTGGATCGGGTAACGCAGGCGAGGGTCATGCAAGAAAGATAGAACCCTGATGCGCTGCCGCAGTCCACACAATAAGCCCGGACGACCGGGCTTTACCTAAACTCGGCAGCCCGTCCTGATGGCCAGCGATGCCTGGACCCTCAGTTCAAGGAGATACACATGAAACGTTCTGTACTGTTAGGTCTGTTCGTTACTGTCTCACTGATGGCGTCCACTTCGTTTGCCGCTGAAGACCAATGTGCGGTCAACTTGAAAACCATCGAAAATGCCAGGACACAGATTCCTGAGGAAATCTCTGACCAGGTAGAGGACTCCGTAAAACAAGCCCAAGCGGACCACGCAAAAGGCACCAAGGAAGGTACTGACGATTGCATCGCCGAGACCAACGACACCATCAAGATGATCAAGGACGCGAACAAAGGCGGGAAGTGACGCAGCACTATCCAGTACGAAGCAAAACAAAACCCGCCAATTGCGGGTTTTGTTGCATCTGGGATTTGGTCAGGCGTGCACCGCCCGCATCGTCATGAAAACTTACCCCATGCTTGAGTCCCAGAGCCCATAGGAGCGAAGCTCCGGAAGAGGCTACCAATGAAAAGAGGCGATATCCCCTCTGCTTCTATCAAACAATTTTTTCATAGCCATTCTGCTAAAAACGAATTACTGCGCCCCGCCGTAGTCTTTTATGTAGGCCCCATCAATCGTGATTAATTTTTCCAACCTCGGCCAAGCCGCTCGCTCACACAGCAGCACCGAGACCATCAGGTAAAGGAGATATCCATGAAACGTACCGCACTCGCTGGCCTGTTGATTTCTGCTGCAATGTTGGCCTCTCCCGTATTTGCTGCGGACAACAGCCTTTGCACGAGCAAGGTGCAGGAGCTCGAAAATAAGGTCAGCTCACTGCCGCCGACCTCCACAAACACCACAATGGAGGTCAAAAGGCTGCTGGCCAGTGCCAAAGCGTCACAAGCCTCCAATGACGACAAAAAATGCGTCACCGAGGCCACCCAGGGACTGTCACTCGCCAACCAGGTCACCCCGTAACGTGTGATGGACAACCTTCGGGTTGGCCTTCTGAGCCGCGTTGGCGTACACTGTGCGTGCTTGTTGCTCATTTTGATTCACAGAGCAACAGGCTCGGGGCCGTTTAGGATTCGACGCCGGTTGCGAAACTTTAGGTGCATGCCGAGTTGGTAACAGAACTCGTAAATCCACTGTTGCAACTACTTATAGTTGCCAATGACGAAACCTACGGCCAGGAATTCTCTCTCGCTGCGTAAGCAGCTTTAGATCCTGAGCTTCTGGTACCTTCGGGTCCAGCAATCACCAGGGGATGTCTGTAAACCCAAAGTGATTGTCATATAGAACAGAATCGCCGTGCAGTACGTTGTGGACGAAGCGGCTAAAACTTACACAACTCGCCCAAAGCACCCTGCCCTTCGGGTCGCTGAGGGTTAACTTAATAGAAACGGCTACGCATGTAGTACCGACAGCGGAGTACTGGCGGACGGGGGTTCAAATCCCCCCGGCTCCACCAAATACGAAGCAAAACAAAACCCGCCAAGTGCGGGTTTTGTTGCATCTGGGGGTTGGGAATTTTGGCTCGACCATGCCCTGCGAAATGCGCAATCTCTCGGGACAGCGTAAAGCTGTGGGCGCGAGGCTTGCACGCGAAGAGGCGTGTTTAGCTGACAAAAAATCGACTGACACACCGTGTGCGCTGATACACCGGTTCTATCACGCCTCTTCCTACAGTGCCGGGGAAAAGCCAAACGTAATTTTTAAATAAATGCGTCCCCTTTTCTTCACTTTAGAGCAGCCTTACAGTCGAAAGCGCTTAACCAACCCGTCAAGCTCATGACCTAAGCGTGCCAATTCAATGCTTGAGGCGGCTGTCTCATCACTAGCGCCAGCGGTTTGTTCAGAGATATCACGCACGTTCAGCACGCTACGGTTGATCTCTTCAGCCACGGCACTCTGCTGTTCAGCGGCTGAGGCAATCTGCTGATTCATCAACTGGATTGTAGAAACCGTGCGGGTAATATTTTCGAGAGATGTACCGGCGCGACGAGTTAACTCAACACTACTATCAGTCAGCGTACGACTGCTCTCCATAATGGCGGATACCTCTCGAGTGCCGTTTTGCAAGCTGGAGATTAGCTTTTCAATTTCTTCGGTGGATTGCTGAGTACGCTTCGCCAGGCTACGAACTTCATCGGCAACTACCGCAAAACCTCGCCCAGCTTCGCCAGCTCGCGCTGCCTCAATGGCGGCATTGAGAGCCAGTAGGTTGGTTTGTTGGGCGACGGCCTTAATGACATCGAGCACACCACCGATTTTGTTGCTTTCCTCTCTGAGATTGCTCATAGCCACAGTGGAGTTGCCGACTTCGATAGCTAGGCGTTCGATTTGAGCTGCGGCCTCACCAACAACTTGGTCACCTTCGCGGGCCTGCTGATCTGCGGCAGCAGCAGCGTCAGATGCCTCCTCAGCATTACGCGCTACCTCTTGCACGGTGGAGGTCATTTCGTTCATTGCAGTAGCAACCTGGTCGGTTTCGACTTTTTGGCTGTTCACACCAGCACTTGTCTGCTCAGTGACGGCTGACAACTCTTCAGCAGCGCTAGCGATCTGGATGACGCTAGCGCCGATACCGCCAATCAATTCACGCAGGCTGGTGGTCATTTGTTGCAGGCCTCTCTGCAATTGCCCTAGCTCATCGCGACGATTGACCTCCAGATCCTGACTCAAATCGCCGGAGGCAATACGATCGACGTCCGTCAGGACATGCTGCAACGGTGTAACGATTTGCCGAGTAATGACCCAGGCCGCGAGGACGCCGAACAGTAACGCCAGCGCCGCGATACTAGCAAGCAGGGTTTTAGCAAAAGACGAGTCGGCATTGCGCTTGGCGGATTGTGACGCTATCAACTGCTTGGTGGCACTGAGCAGGATGTCGCCTTGCGCACTCATTCGGGCGAATACCGGAGCCAAATCGGTTCCCGCCTGGCTTAAGGAGCCAAAGGCATCGCGGTACACCTTGACTGCGGCTATCTGCTGGTCAATCAGCGCCAAATCGCTGGGCGAGGCCAGGTTGGCACGCGCAGTGTTCAAGTGTTCAGTGAGCTTCTCAAGCGTCTGGAGGATTAACTGGGAGCCATCGCCCTTGGGGTTGAGCTCTACCTGCAAACGATGAACTCGCAAGTCCTTGGTCATCTCGGCGACACGAGCAATACTCTCTATCTTGACGCCCCGCTCATCAAGACTGTTGATTGCTATCCAGCCAGTGAGAGCGAGTAGAGAAGTTAGCGCCAGTACCAAGCCAAAGCCAGTACCTAGTTTCGTGCCTACACGGATATTCCTGATCCAATCAAACATACATGCTCCATGCAGTAGATTACGTTTACTAGCGGGCGAATCTCAGAACCTTATCGGCCGGCTCGTCACTATGTTGAGCAGTAACGTGTTACGCAATGTCTCTCGAGGCTCGCCCTCATGAATGAGACAAAAACATGCCAAATTAATGTCGAATGCCCCAGTTGCGAAAACATCTCATGAATGACCAATGATAGCTGTTCCAGCTTCAGGTTTTGTCAGGCTCCAGCGTGTCGAAAACGACACTCTGTATAGGAATCGACACGGTCCGCCGAGTGCGTGCGAACGCCCTCCGGGCGCCTTGTTTCATGCGCCGGTCGATGGCTATTGTAGTGGTCTAATGAAACCGGCCCACCAAATACGAAGTAAAACAAAACCCGCCAAGTGGGGGTTTTGTTGCATCTGGAGATTGGGAGTTTTGGCTCGACCATGCCCTGCGAAATGCGCAATCTCTCGGGGCAGCGTAAATCTGTGGGCGCGAGGCTTGCACGCGAAGAGGCTTGTTTAGCTGACAAAAATCGACTGACGGACCGTGTGCGGTGATACACCAATTCCATCACGTCCGTATCCATGCCTTAGAAGTCCTCCAAGGTTGCCAGCGTGACATCAAAGCTGACTGCCTCGTCCTATGGTGCAGGGGAAAAGCCCAATGCGACTGTTAAATAAATGCGTTCCCTTTCTTCGCTAACCCCTCAGCCTCGAAAAGAACGAATGAGGCGTTAAGTCATTCAAGGGAGTGGTATGGCCTATCCACACCGTAGGCTATAAGTACTTACTCGCCCTTCACAGTAGGCACTCCATGTCCAAACACCCTTTGACTCCGATGATGGTCCAGTACCTAGTGGGGTTGTGCTGCCTCAAAAACGACCCCGAGGCGGTGGATGTGACAATCGGAGATATGGTTTTCGATCCTGCTTCTGAGACATCCCGGGACGTTGACATAACCGTCACTATGCAGGGGCCGGACGATACAACCTATGCGTTCAAGGCATACGAGGTTAAGCGCGAAGGAACCCCACTGGACGTGTCCCAAGTCGAACAGCTTTGCTTGAAATTTATGGATATGACTTCTATCACTCATCCCGCGATAGTTTCTTCGTCAGGATATACAGCACCTGCACGCAAAAAAGCAGAAAGGCATGGGATTAAGCTTTACGAGTTCAAGCCATGGACACGACCACTTGAAGAACAATTTCCAAAATTAACGATGAGGGGGCCTGCTAGTGAGTGCTTTTTGGTGCGAACGCCCCTTCTCTGCTGGCCTCAGCATCAGCTGAACATCCTTGCGGAACAAGCTCCTGGCCCATTCGCTATCCAACTGACTGATGAAATCTTTAATGCCACAGGAAGTGCACATCTCAAATTCGCTAGCTTTGAGCAATACCAAAACGATCTTCTGCTTCGGTCGACCCAATTGCTCCTACCAATGGTACCGAACGCATCAACGGTGGAAGGCTTCCAGACAACCGAATCGGGACTCGAGGTCGGCCCAGAATGGCCACACAGTCATACTCTTGAAGTGTCTAATGACGAAGTATTCATAAAAGTCGACTCTGTTCTGTGCCGCATAGATCGCGTGACCATAACCGGTTTTTTACAGTGGCAACGGAGTACAGGTCAGAACCTTTTTTACATAATTGAAGGTGTACCGGACGGCGAAGCTTTCGCTGGCGCGGTCATATCCAGTTCGGATAGCAGTAGCGAGCTGACTGCGTTGTTTCTTTCACCATCAACGAGGGATATCGATATACGGCAAATTCAGCTGGCGAAGAAGCATCAGAACACCATCCGAAATTTAAAACTGGAGCTGTCTAAGCGCGGCTGATTGTTGTGCGCCTTCAACTGCAGGCTTCGTGTATCCCTACGTGTATCCCAAAAAAAGGCATCCTAGTAGCACCAATATTCATTGGACCGTACCATGCTCGTTCAAATGACCCAGCCCAATCATCTAAAGACGTCCACTGACGTCTTTTTTTGTACCTGAAATCCAGAAAATATCGGAATTAAAGGACTATTTAGGGGATTTCCAGGTTTTTTGAGTTCAACGCAATTTGGCATTCCCGACGATATTCCCGCTACCCAAGGTTTATCTTTGAAACACCAAATAGTGTCATGAAGCACATTTCATATGCGCTCCCACCCGCCTCTCCGAGCACCAGCTCAAGGCGATCAAACCGAAAGACAGCATTACATCCTCACCGATAGATTCGATGACCCTGCCCCCCGCCCTGCCAACCCACACCCACAACCAAAATCCCACCTCACCCCCCCTAACCGCCCAACCATCATAAAAACTTCACAAACTTGCTTCAAAGTTCGGGAGCCCGTTATCACAAGGAGTTCCTTTAATGAAAAGTTTGATCAAGTCTGCTGCGCTCGCCGTTACAGTTTCTCTTTGTGCCTCCTCAGTGTCTTTTGCTAATGACAGCGTCCGCCTGACAGGTTCTGGTGCCAGTTTCCCCGCACCGATCTACCTCACCTGGTTCAAGGATTTCAGCAAGAAAGCCACTGGCGTCACCGTGGATTATCAATCCAAGGGCAGCGGTGCGGGTGTGCAGGACTTCCTGAACAAAACCGTAGATTTCGCGGCCAGTGACTCGGCCATGAAAGACGAAGACATCGCCAAGGTTGCAGAGGGCGCGCAGTTGCTGCCGATGACCGCGGGTGAAATCGTGCTGGCTTACAACCTGCCGGGCAGTCCCAAAGGGCTTAAATTGCCGCGCGACGTTTACTCCAATGTGTTCCTGGGCAAGATCACTCGCTGGAACGATCCAAAGATCGTCGCGGCCAACCCGGAGCTGAAACTGCCTGACATGCCGATCACGGTTGTCGTGCGTGCGGACTCCAGCGGTACTACCGCGGTATTTACCAAGCACATTGCGGCAATCAATCCTGAGTTCAAAAAGGAGCTGGGTGAAGGCAACACAGTCAACTGGCCGGCCAGCGACAAGTTCATCAAATCGCCCAAGAATGACGGTGTAACAGCCACCGTACGCCAGACCCCAGGTGCGATTGGCTACATCGAATACGGTTTCGCCAAGCTGGCTAAGGTCGACTTTGCCCAGTTGCAGAACAAGGCCGGCGCTTACGTTGTACCGAACGCGGAAAGCGGAGCTGAGGCTCTGGCTGCGGTGAAGATGCCGGAAAGCCTGGTGGCCTGGCTGCCCGATCCAGACGGTGCCAAGTCCTACCCGATCACGTCCTACACCTGGATGATTTTCCGCAAGCAGAACGAGAGCCCGGCCAAGGCCAAGGCTATGCGCGAAATGGTCGAATACAGCCTGACTGAAGGCCAGAAAATCGCCGATTCGATGGGTTACATCCCCCTGCCGCAATCGGTCGTCGAGCAGGTTCGTAAAGCTTCCTCCAACATCCAGTGACGCTCGCGAGGTTCCTTCGGCGTGCGCTATCAGCCTCGCCGAAGGGATTTCCCCCACGCTCCGGAATTAGCCCATGAACAAGCCATTTGTCGTACCGGTTAATCCGGACTCTGCATGCCAGCCCCCTTCTGCGAAGGATTTCCTGCTTGATCGCACCTTCCGCGCGCTTGCGCGGATAGGCGTGGTTCTCGTTCTGGCGCTGGTGTTTGCCTTGGTATTCGAGGTGGGACGCAAGGCACTTCCAGGCATTGAGAAGCACGGCCTGGACGTCCTTTTGGGCACCGTCTGGGATGTGAACCAAGGCAAGTACGGCATTCTGCCGGCCATTTGGGGCACGCTCTACAGCGCCCTGATCGCGTTGGTGATCGCAGGCTTTTTCGGCGTCAGCATGGCGATTTTCCTGACCCAGGATTTCCTGCCTGCCCAGCTTGCCGCCATTTTTCGCACCATTGTCGAGTTGCTCGCGGCGATTCCCAGCGTCGTTTACGGTCTGTGGGGGATCTACGTGGTGATTCCGGCCATTCGGCCCCTCACGGACTGGTTGAACAGCGAACTTGGCTGGATACCTTTTTTCGGCACGACCTTGAGCGGACCAGGCCTGTTACCCGCCGCCTTGGTACTTGCCATCATGATCCTGCCGACGATTGCCGCCGTTTCTCAGGATGCCCTCACGGGCGTACCGATGAAAACCAAGCAAGCCGCCTACGGCATGGGGACCACCCACTGGGAAGCGATTCTCAAGGTGATGGTGCCATCCGCTGCCACCGGCATTTTCGGCTCACTGGTACTGGGCCTGGGTCGGGCCTTGGGTGAAACGATGGCCCTGGCGATGTTGGTCGGCAACTCGAACAATATTTCTCTTTCTCTGTTTGCACCGGCCAACACGCTGGCAGCTTTGCTGGCGCTGAATTTTCCCGAAGCCGGGCCGACCGAGGTTGAGGTGTTGATGTATGCCGCACTGGTCCTGATGTTGATCACCCTGATAGTGAACGTCATCGGTTCCATGATCATGGTCTATGCCCAGCGGGGTACTAAATGATGAATAACCTCAGTTCTCCTGTAGCCGCGCTGCCAAGTCTGCAGCGCAAATTTGAAGGCCGCGCCCTGCGCAGCCTGGTGTTGACCACTCTGGTCTGGGCGGGCGCCCTGCTGGCCAGCGTGCCCCTGATTTCCGTGCTCTACATGCTGATTACGCGCGGAGGTGCCCGTCTGCGCCTTGAGGTGTTTACCGAACTTCCGCCGACCGGGTTCGAGACCGGCGGCGGCTTCGGCAACGCGATGGCAGGCACCTTTGTCATGGTCGGTATCGCAGCCGCAATCGCGGTTCCGGTCGGCATCATGGCGGCCGTCTTCCTGGCTGAACTGGGACCGGACAGCAAGCTGGCCAACGCCGCGCGCTTCGCCGCCAAGATGCTCACGGGGCTGCCTTCGATTCTGGCCGGGGTTTTCGCCTACGCCCTGGTGGTGATGACCACCGGTACGTACTCGGCACCGGCGGGCGGCGTGGCACTGGCAGTGCTGATGCTGCCTATCGTCGTGCTTACCGCTGAAGAGTCGATGCGGATGGTGCCCAAGATCATGAAGGATGCGGCCTACGGCATGGGCTGCACCCGCTCGCAGGTCATCTGGAAAATCGTATTGCCTACCGGCATGCCGGCGATGCTGACCGGCGTGATGCTGGCGGTGGCGCGCGCAGCCGGCGAAACCGCGCCATTGCTGTTTACCGCCCTGTTCAGCAACTACTGGATCTACCACGACGGCAGCCTGGCGGTCATGAACCCGACCGCATCGCTTGCCGTACTGATTTATAACTTCTCCGGCATGCCGTTCGACAATCAGCTTGAGCTCGCATGGGCGGCCTCGCTCGTGTTGGTGATGATCGTGCTGATTGTGAATATCGTCAGCCGTATTTTCGGCAAGCCGAAGTTTTGAGAATGGGAGCAAATACAGTGAACGTATTATCTGCGCAAAAAGCTGCCCCGTTCGAGGCCCAGGCATCTGTGGTCATGGACTGCAAGCTCGACAAGATTTTCTACGGCAATTTCATGGCGGTCCGTGACAGCCATGTGCCGATCGAGAAGAACAAGATCACCGGATTCATCGGTCCTTCCGGCTGCGGCAAGAGCACTGTGCTACGCAGCCTCAATCGGATGAACGATCTGGTAAAGGGCTTTCGTTTCGAGGGCCATGTGCATTTCCTCGGGCAAGACGTGTATGGCAAGGGCGTCGATCCAGTGGTCGTGCGTCGCTATATCGGGATGGTGTTCCAACAGCCGAACCCGTTCTCGATGAGCATTTTCGATAACGTGGCTTTCGGCCTGCGCCTCAATCGCTACCAGGGCGATCTGGGTGACCGCGTCAAGCACGCACTGCAGGGCGCCGCGTTGTGGGATGAAGTCAAGGACAAGCTCAAGGTCAGCGGCCTGTCCCTCTCGGGGGGCCAGCAGCAACGACTCTGTATCGCCCGCGCTATCGCCACCGAACCGGAAGTCCTGTTGCTGGATGAGCCGTGCTCGGCACTCGACCCGATTGCCACGCGCCGTGTCGAGGAATTGATGGTCGAGTTGAAGAAGGACTACACCATCGCTCTGGTCACCCACAATATGCAGCAGGCGATCCGTGTCGCTGACACGACGGCATTTTTCTCGGTGGATATTTCGCAGGGCACGCGTACCGGCTATCTGGTTGAGATGGGCCCCACCGCGCAGATATTCGACAACCCCCGCGAGCAAATGACCAGCGATTACATCAGCGGCAAATTCAGCTAGTCGACAACCATCCGCTCAGGACCGAATGCCGCCAAGGGCCCATCGACATTGGCGTGCATTCGGTCGCTTCACCTTCTCACTCATCTTCTTCAGGATTGCCAATGTTCGCAAAGCGTCGTCTTGATTTGCCCGCGATTGAACGTGCGCTGCGTGAGGTGCAAAGTCGATTTGCCGAGCTCAGCACGCAATTCACCGAGCAGCGAGATCCCTTGACGGACGAAGTGCTGCAGAACGTGCTTGAAGGCTATGCCCTGATTGACGACTACGTTGCACGTGATGTCGACCTGTTTGATCTTCAGCAGTTGAATCTGATGCTGGAGATCAATGCCACGGTGCTGTGCGGCCGAGACCCGGCTCGCCGGCTGGAATTCGCTCAACACCTTGCCGCCACTGAGGAGCACTTCTTCAACAACGTGGAAGGTGGAATCAAAGACTTGTTCAACTGGTACTCTGCGCATCGCAGCGAATCAGTCTGGAAGCGTGCCGCCGGTGTGTATGTGCGCATCCTCAGCAAGCCGCAATTGTTCATTGAAGGCAACAACCGTAGCGGCTCGCTTATCGTCAGCTATCTGCTGATGCGCGCAGGTCTGCCGCCGTTCGTGCTGACACTGAAAAACGCCGAGGGCTACTTCAACCCGTCCTCGGTCATACGCAACTCCGCCAAACATGGCGTCAAGGCGTTGTACGAATTGCCCAAGATCAAAAAAAAATATGCAGCTTTCCTCGAAGAACAGGCGCCTGATCCCATGAAGTTTTTTCTCAAAGACAAACGCTTGCCCGTCCATCAGGGAGGCCGTTGATGGATTGGTATCCAATGCTCGCCAAATGCCGAACGTCCGCCAGCCGGGTATGGCACGCCATCCAGCGTGCCATCCCGATGCCCGCGTTCAGGCGTGCACGCATACGGATTTCGTTTGATATCGATGACACGCTGGCCTGCCAACTCCACCACTGCGCAGTCGAGAAAAGCCGGCTGCCAGCCTGTGTTCACCGTTGGCTGGGTGAGCCGTTGCGGATCGGAACACGCTCCCTGACCCGCGAGTTACGTCGCCAGGGCTGCAGCATCTGGGTCTACACATCGTCGGGGCGCACGCCGTCCTACATCCGGCGCTGGTTATTGCTCTACGGGATCCGCGTCGACGGCGTGGTCAACAGTGTGCGGCATAACCGTGCCCTGACGGTGCATGGGCTGTCGAACGCGCCCTCGAAGTTTCCGCCGGCATTCGATATCGACTTGCATGTCGATGATTCCGAAGGCGTAAGGATTGAAGGTCATGACCACGGTTTTCGCGTGGTTGTCGTGCACCCGGAAGATGAGCGCTGGGCGCAGAAAGTCCTGGATGCAGTCACTGACGTCCAGGCGCGGCTAGCCCGGCAGCAACCGCACAGACACAAGGAGCCCGCGCAACAACGCTCGGAAGTTTTCTCCTCCTGATGTTCACCATCCACAAATCACGTACAAACAAAAACGCCGCTCATTGAGCGGCGTTTTTTGGTGCTGGCAATCAAGCTCAGCGGCAGGTTACGAGCCTCAGACGTTGCCGTTCCAGGGACGATCTCCATTCTCGTCCTTGATGCGGGTTGGAAGGCCCATCACGTCCAGTGCCTTGAGGAACGGCTCAGCCGACAGCTCCTCGACGTTGACCATGCGTTGCACGTCCCACTCGCCGCGGGCGACCAGCAGCGCTGCGGCCACGGGCGGCACGCCAGCTGTATAGGAAATGCCCTGGCTGTCGGTTTCTGCGTACGCTTCTTCGTGGTCGGCCACGTTGTAGATGAAGACTTCACGCGGCTGGCCATCCTTGGTGCCCTTGACCAGATCACCGATGCAGGTCTTGCCGGTGTAGCCCGGCGCCAGCGAGCCTGGATCAGGGAGCACGGCTTTGACCAACTTCAGCGGCACGACCTCCAGGCCTTCAGCCGTCTTGACCGGTTGCTCGGAGAGCAGGCCGAGGCTTTTCAGTACGGTGAACACATTGATGTAATGCTCGCCGAAGCTCATCCAGAAACGCACGTTGGGCACGCCGAGGTTTTTCGACAGGGAGT
The DNA here is from genome assembly GCF_949767865.1 of Pseudomonas sp. IT-P294. Classification (NCBI taxonomy): domain Bacteria; kingdom Pseudomonadati; phylum Pseudomonadota; class Gammaproteobacteria; order Pseudomonadales; family Pseudomonadaceae; genus Pseudomonas; species Pseudomonas sp. IT-P294. Next base: position 217,940 of record NZ_CATKQW010000059.1, read on the forward strand.
GCACTTCATCGTGGCCGGTCAGGTACAGGTTCTGCGACCCTACGACCGGCAGGTCGTCGGTGCGTTTCACTTCGAACATGGCGTTGCTGGTCCACTGGCTGTTCTGCCAGCTCCACACCTGTCCGGTGAACTCGCGGAAATTGATTTCCGGGTCGAAATTGGTAGCGAAATACTTGCCGTGCGAACCGGCATTGACGTCGAGAATGTCGATCGAATCAATGCTGTCGAAATATTCTTGCTTCGCCAAAGCTGCATAGGCATTGACCACGCCGGGGTCGAAGCCCACGCCAAGAATGGCGGTGATGTTTTTCTGCTGGCATTCCTCGAGGTGATTCCACTCGTAGTTGCCGTACCACGGTGGTGTCTCGCAGACCTTGCCCGGCTCTTCGTGAATAGCGGTGTCCAGGTAGGCTGCGCCGGTATCGATGCAGGCGCGCAGCACCGACATGTTGAGGAAGGCGGAACCGACGTTGATGACAATCTGCGATCCGGTTTCGAGGATCAGTGCCTTGGTCGCCTCGACATCCAGAGCGTTCAGCGCGAAGGCCTTGATGTCGGCGGGTACTTTGAGGCTACCCTTGGCCTTGACGCTTTCGATGATGGCCTGGCACTTGGAGATGTTGCGCGACGCGATAGCAATACGACCGAGTTCGTCGTTGTGCTGCGCGCACTTGTGGGCCACCACCTTAGCGACACCTCCTGCGCCAATGATAAGAACGTTCTTTTTCAATTGCGGTATCTCTCCTTTATATGTCCGCTTTACGAAAGGCTGGACAGGTAGTCTTCAAAACCAAATTCGCGAACCACTTCGACTGTACCGTCGAGTTGTTTCACCACGATGGATGGCATTTTCAGGCCGTTAAACCAGTTCTTCTTGACCATGGTGTAGCCCGCTGTATCGATGAATGAAAGCCGATCACCGATGGCCAGCGGACGATCAAATTGATACTCACCGAAGATGTCTCCGGCCAGGCACGACTTGCCGCACACCATGTAGGTGTGATCACCCTCGCTTGGTGCGAGCTTGGCGTTGAGGCGATAAATCAGCAGGTCAAGCAGATGCGCTTCGATGGAGCTGTCCACCACCGCCAGGTGCTTGCCGTTGTACAGCGTGTCGAGCACGGTCACTTCCAGCGAGGCGCTGTTGGTGATCGCCGCTTCGCCCGGCTCCAGGTAGACCTGCACGCCGTATTTTTGCGAGAACGCCTTGAGCCGCGCGCAGAACGCGTCCAGCGCATAGCCTTCACCGGTGAAGTGAATGCCGCCGCCCAGGCTGACCCAGTTGACCTTGTGCAGCAGCTCACCGAAGCGTTCTTCGATCGTGCAGAGCATCTTGTCGAACAGGTCGAAGTCGCTGTTCTCGCAGTTGTTGTGGAACATGAAGCCGGAGATCTGGTCGATGACGCCTTCGATCTTCACCGGGTCCCACTCGCCCAGACGGCTGAACGGACGCGCCGGGTCGGCCAGCAGATAATCAGAGCTGCTTACTTGCGGGTTGACGCGCAGGCCGCGGACTTTGCCTTCGGAACGCTCGGCAAAGCGTTGCAGTTGGCTGATGGAGTTGAAGATGATCTTGTCGCTGTTATCGAGCATCTCCTCGATCTCGTCGTCAGCCCAGGCCACGCTGTAGGCGTGGGTCTCGCCTTCGAACTTCTGCCGACCAAGCTTGAGTTCATAGAGCGACGACGACGTGGTGCCGTCCATGTATTGCTGCATCAAGTCGAACACCGACCAGGTGGCGAAGCACTTGAGCGCCAACAGGGCCTTGGCCCCAGACTGTTCGCGGACATACGCAATCGTCTGCATGTTCTTCAGCAGCTTTTGTTTGTCGATGAGGTAGTACGGCGTTTTGATCATTTCGAGGCCTCCGGCAAGGCCAGTCAAAAAAGGATGCGCATTGTGCCTTCACTGACTGCATATCGAAAGAGCAGAAGTAACGCCCGCAGAGTCAATACACTCACCTGAGGCTAGCGTTAAGGGCGTCACTTACTCGCTACGCCGCGTAATACACGGATAGGGTATTGAACAGTCTGTACCAGATCCGTCGTTTTTACAGTAGCGTCCATCTGATAATTATCGCCAATGTTGCAGCGATCATCCTGCATAGTCGGTTAATCAACCTGTAAACCGGATGAAACAATAACGCTCGTCACCGCCTCGTCACAAATTATGAATAGCATTTGCGCGGCCACCCACGACGTGAGTTCTCACCATGCCTTCAACCCAGGACACCTTGATACAGCGCATCCACCGCGAGCTGCTCGATCACAGTGACGAAGAGCTGGAACTGGAATTATCCGAAGACGGACATGACCTGAATGCGCTGTTTGATGAACACGCCGAGGACGGAAGCGAGAAGGAAGCCCGACGACTCTATTTCAGCGAACTGTTCCGCCTGCAAGGCGAACTGGTGAAGTTGCAAAGCTGGGTGGTCAAGACCGGCCATAAAGTGGTGATCCTGTTCGAAGGGCGCGATGCAGCCGGCAAAGGTGGTGTCATCAAACGCATCACCCAACGACTGAATCCGCGGGTATGCCGTGTCGCGGCCCTACCTGCGCCCAATGATCGCGAACGCACTCAATGGTACTTCCAGCGCTACGTCTCGCACCTGCCGGCAGCGGGTGAAATCGTGCTATTCGACCGCAGCTGGTACAACCGCGCTGGGGTCGAAAAGGTCATGGGGTTTTGCAATGACGATCAGTACGAAGAGTTTTTCCGCACGGTGCCAGAGTTTGAGCGGATGCTCGCCCGTTCCGGTATTCAGCTGATCAAATACTGGTTCTCCATTTCCGACCAGGAACAGAACCTGCGCTTTCTAAGCCGCATCCACGACCCGCTCAAACAGTGGAAACTCAGCCCCATGGATCTGGAGTCCCGTCGACGCTGGGAGGCTTATACCAAGGCCAAGGAAATCATGCTCGAACGCACCCACATCGCCGAAGCGCCATGGTGGGTGGTGCAAGCCGACGACAAGAAAAAAGCCCGACTCAACTGCATCCATCATCTGCTCGGGCAAATGCCCTACGAAGAGGTGGAGTTACCGGTAATCGAACTGCCGAAACGCGTGCGTCAGGAAGACTACTCCCGCATTCCGACGCCACCGGAACTCATCGTGCCTCAGCTCTATTAAGACGAATAAAATTCGACCTACCCGGCCCACCCGATACCCAGCAACAAAACCCGCCTAGTGTGGGTTTTGTTGTATCTGGGCTACCCGATATTACTGAAACCCGAAGTTGTCAGCCGCTAATAATACGCACTCTTAAAAGCATGATTTTTTTCAGAAACCGAAGCGTTTTCGACGCTCCCTTGCGCGCCTGATATTCAAACTTGGCTATACCTGAGCAGAGGCACCGATTTTACTGTCGGGAGACGGAATTCAATGCGTTTGCCAATCCCGCAACACATCACCGTAATCTCCCCACATTTAGATGATGCCGTCTTCAGTTGCGGCTGCCTTTTGGCTGAAAGTCGAGATGCTCTTGTCATTACAGTATTCGCTGGCGTGCCTGATCCTGAAATAGCGACCCCGGCATGGGACAGAGCTACAGGTTTTAGTAGTGGGTATCAGGCCGTGCTTGCGCGACGTGATGAAGATGCGGAGTCGATGCGCAGACTTGGCGCGAAAGGCACATGGCTCAACTTCTGGGACGGCCAGTACGGTCGAGGCTATCAAACGACTGACCTCGTATTGGCGTTAAAAACAATCCTTGAGCAACGGGGCGGAACCGTTCTCATGCCCCTGGGCCTTTCCCACCCCGACCATCTGCTGACGAGCAATGCTTGCCTGGCGGTTCGCGAAGCATTTCTGCTTGCGCAACAGCACGAAGAGGATGGAGCCACTGACCGCCCAATGAACTGGTTCGTCTATGAGGAGGCGATCTATCGGCAACTTCCGGGCCTGGTCCTGACTCGGCTCGCGGCCTGGAGGCAGGCTGGACTAAAAATGAGTGCCGTTCAATTTCCGACCTCAAGCGCAAAAAAGAAGGCCCACGCTGTAGGCGCCTATCGGAGTCAACTGCCGCTGTTCGGAGTCGCCAAACGCGCCGACATAGGCTCTCCTGAACGCTATTGGCGGCTTGATGCCGAGTAGCCGTTGCAGGGTGCCCACGTCGGTATCTGATGCTGTTTGAATTGTCTTTTAAACAAAAAATCTCGCACTGATCCTACAGACGCTCCGGTTTTCGGAGATGTTTCCGACAAGTCGCGGCGGTTGTTGGGTAGGAAGCGGAGTGGATAGGCTTTGTCGGTCGCTGCGCATCAGCGACCGGGCCTGGAAACCCGAGGAATAGAGCTAATCAGTAGTCCACATGACATACTGCGGCGTTTTTTTCAGCCCGCAGTTCTACGTTATGGCGGCTGTGTGCGGGAGACCTTCGGGTCTGCCAAGGGTTAGCTCCTACCTCGGTTTTCCAGCCCTCACACAGCTGCCACCCACTCGCTTGGAAACGAAAGTGGCAGCTCCAATTTTTTTAGGAGCTTTACCATGATCAAAGAAACACCAAACCCGCCTGTCGCGGACGACGTCTCCCCCTACGAATCCGCCGGTTCCAAAAAATTCAACGACGCCGCCGAACGCGCGCTGGATCACTACCTCAATCCCGCCGCGCTCAAATCCCCGGCAACCCGCAAACCAAGCACCATGTTCCTGGTTGCGCCAGATATCAAAGACGAAGACCTGCTAGCCCACACCTGTGAGTCGCTGGCCCAGGCCAGTGTCATGGCCAGTGACTTCGCCGGCTATCTGGAAGGCCCACATCGACACACGGCAATGGCGATTCAGCAAATCGTCATGCTGGCCGAACTGGCCGTTAACCGAATGCTCGATAACGTCGAATTGCCAAAACCCGCGCCACACTGCTAATCCCTGTGGGAGCGGGCTTGCTCGCGAAGGCGGCCTGACAGTCACCTTATTTATTGACTGAACTACCGCTATCGCGAGCAAGCTCACTCCCACACTGGATCGTCGCCGGACACAGCTTTGGTATTCACCGCCGATCACCTGTGGGAGCCAGCCTGCTGGCGATGGCGGCCTGACAGTCACCTTATTTATTGACTGAACTACAGCTATCGCGAGCAGGCTCACTCCCACACTGGATCATCGCTGGAAACAGCTTTGGTATTCACCGCCGATCACCTGTGGGAGCCAGCCTGCTGGCGATGGCGGCCTGACAGTCACCTTATTTATTGACTGAACTACAGCTATCGCGAGCAAGCCCGCTCCCACACTGGATCGTTGTCGGACACAGATTTTGTATTCACCGGCGATCACCGGTGGGAGCGGGCTTGCTCGCGAAGGCGGTGCATCAGGCAACATTTACATCGACTGACCCACCGCTATCGCGAGCAAGCTCGCTCCCACACTGGATCGATGTCGGACACAGATTTTGTATTCACTGGCGATCACCGGTGGGAGCGAGCTTGCTCGCGATAGCGGTGGGTCAGAAAACATTTATATCGACTGCCCCTTCACTATCGCGAGCAGGCTCACTCCTACACTGGATCGTTGCCGGACACAGCTTTTGTATTCACCGGCGATCACCTGTGGGAGCGAGCCTGCTCGCGATGGCGGTCTGACAGTCACCTTATTTATTGACTGAACTACCGCTTTCGCGAGCAGGCTCACTCCTACACTGGATCGTTGCCGGACACAGCTTTTGTATTCACTGGCGATCACCTGTGGGAGCGAGCCTGCTCGCGATGGCGGTCTGACAGTCACCTTATCTATTGAATGAACTACAGCTTTCGCGAGCAAGCCCGCTCCCACACTGAATCGCTGTCGGACCCAGATTTTGTATTCACCGGCGATCACCGGTGGGAGCGGGCTTGCTCGCGAAGGCGGCCTGACAGTCACCTTATTTATTGACTGAACTACCGCTATCGCGAGCAGGCCACAGTCAAACAAAAAAAAAGGCACTGGACGATTTATCGCCAGTGCCTTTTTTCGTGCCTGAAAAAACTGTCAGCGCGACAACATAAACGTGTCGTACTCCAGATCCTCCAGCGCCGTTGAAAGCCGGTGTAAACCCAGCAATACACAAATCAGCAACGACAGCGTAAACCCGTACCCGAAGAAGCTTGGGCCCAGGTACATGCTGAACAGCGTCAACATCGCGTTCAACACCGCGAACAGCACACACAGTTCCAGCACCACGGTGCGTTTGTCGAGGTAGAAGAACACGTTGAGCAAGGCCATGAACACCACCTGGATGCTCACACCGATCAGGTCGATGTAGAACAGCGGCAGGTAGTAACTGGAGATGCCCAGCCAGTCCAGAAGGCGAGGTGCGAACAGGAACAACAGCACCGCCGTCAGCCCTTGCACCTTGCAAATTTCCAGCAAGCCCTGACGGATCGACAGGGTCATTTCGGTTTTCAGCTGGCCGATGTGCTGCAGGGTTTCGCCTTCGCGGATGGCCCGGAACAGACGGTCATACCATTCGGCAAAATCGGTCTCGATGCGCACCAGGAACACCGCCATGCCGGGGATGATTGCCAGGTACGCGAGGAAGATCGGCAGGTCGTAAAGGATCGAAGCGCGCAGCGGGCCGACAATTTCATTGGAGGTGCCTGGGTTGAACCAGAACATGAATTTGTCGATCCAGATACCCAGGTTGTAGAAGAAACCGGTGGCCAGCAGGCTGAGGAAAACGTTGCGCCGGTCGAGGAAATCGAAGGCGATCAGTTTTTCGGCGCGGTACTCGCGCAGGATGTCGTAGAGGAACAGGAACAGCAGCGTGCTGTGCCCGATCAACAACGCCAGCAGCAAGCCCGGCATCTGCAGGAAGCTCAGGACGTAGGCGCTCGCGACCATCAGCGTGTAACCCACCAGCATCACCAGCAGGATGCGGTTATAGGCCTTCATCCCCGAGAGGAAGATGATCACCAGCCACAAGTTGCACAGCACCACGAAGTTGGCCAGCACCAGCACGCGGTAGATCAGCGGCTGATCGAACAACAGGCCCAGCACGATGATTCCCAGCACGCCGGCACCCAGGGTAACCATCAACAACACGCCCAACAGGTTGGGCAGGATCTGGTCGTACTTGTGCTCGAACAAGCGGTCGGAAACGAAGCGGGTGAAGAACAACTGCAAGCCGCCCGTCAGGATCAACGAGGTGGCCATCAGGTACGTCACCGTCACCAGGAATTGCCCGACCAACGCATTGGGCAGCAGCAAGCCGATGCTGATGATGCCCACCAGCATCACGCTGATGATCGACAACACCCACGGGCCGGAGCTGATCAGCCCGGCGTAGACATAGGCGTGCAACGTTGCGGTGTAGGAATCGCGCGAAAGGATTTTTCGCAGTTCAAAGCCAATACCGGCCATTTAGCTGTTCTCCATGGCGGCTTGATACAGGTCGCGGTAACGCTGCAGCATCAAGGCTTCGGTGTAATAACGGGTAACCCGCAACAAGCCGCTGGCCTGGGCGGCCTGCCAGCGTGACGGGCTGCGCAACAGTTCAAGGATTGCGGCGCTGGTGGCTTGTGGGTCGGCAATCGCCACCACTTTGCCGGCGTGCCCCAGGTCACGGTCTTCGGCGCTGCCGCCTTCGATCAACTCACGGCACGAACCGACGTCGCTGCTGACCACCGGCGTACCGGCGGCCCAGGCTTCAAGGATCACCAGCGGCTGCGCTTCACTGATCGAGGTCAGCACCATCAGCCCGAGTTTGGGCAGGATTTCCTGGATGCGCTGGAAGCCAAGGAAATGCACCTTGCCCTCCAGACCCAGACTGGCCATCAGGCTGCGGCATTCGCTCACGTATTCCGGGTCCTCTTCTTCCGGGCCGACGATCCAGCCTTCGGCATTCGGCATGGCGCTGATCACGCCGCGCATCGCCCGCAGAAAGGTTTTGACGTCCTTGATCGGCACCACACGGCCAATCAGGCCGACCACCGGCGCAATGCCAGGGGCGCGCGATTCCAGCGCCGCGGTCCACACCGGCAGGTCGATGCCGTTGGGAATGACTTGGGTGCGGGCGGGGATGGCGCCGTCCTTGATTTGCCGCTGACGGTTGCCGTCGTAGAGCGCGATGATGTTGTCGGCGCTGTTGTACGTCAGTTGGCCGATGCGTTCGAAGAAACGCACCCACAAGGTTCGGATGTAACCCGAGCCGGCATCGAGGCTGCGGTTCAGCGCCTGGCCGGAACTCTCGGCGATCCAGCTGGCCTGGGCCAGGTCGATCTTGCGTTCTTTGGTGTAGATCCCGTGCTCGCTGAGCAAATAAGTGCAGTTCCAGCGTTGCTTGAGGATGCAGCCGAGGAAGCCCGCGTACCCGGTGGAAATCGAGTGCAGCACCCGCGCTTTCGGCATCCGTTGCGCGGCTTCGGCGAGCATCAGCAACGGCGACTGCATCGCGCGCAGGGTCCAGAAATAATTGACGAACGAGGGGTCGGCGCAATGCTGGCGATAGCCTTCGCTCAACGACTCCCAACTGGCGCGGCTGCGCAGCACGTCGTCGAGGGTCATGCGGCCCTGGGCGATGCAATCGAGCAAGCGTTCGCCCAGCGCCGGGTCTGGCGCGTCCGGGTGATGCAGGAAGCGATACAAGTCCTGCAATTGCTGCGAGTCAGCCTCACGCGGATCGCCCAGCGTGTTGGTCGGATGAGTCGCATCTTCGAGGAACACTTCTTCGATGTGCAGCACGTTGGCCGGCACTTCGTAGCGACGGGACGGATACGCCTGGCGCTGGCCGCCGATGAACATCACCGAGAAGGTCAGTTCCGGCAGGCCGAGAATCATCTGGTGAATCCAGCTGGAAACACCGCCACGCACGTAAGGCCAGGTGCCTTCGAGCAGCAGACAGATGTCGGCAACCGGTGCCTGTTCCTTGTGCATCATGTCCAGCTCCTGACCAATGCGGCGAACGGTGGCCGCTGACGGGTTTCCTCGGGAAGGCGTGCGAGCAAGCCGGGAATTTCGTGGTAACGACCGGACTCGAACGCCAGCTCGGCACGAAACGGCAGCACTTGTGCCGCGCCCATTCCGTTTTCCTGGGCCAGACTCAACAGCACTTCGGCGCGCTCTACGTCACCGCGCTCCAGCGCAATGCGTCCGGCCAGCAAGAACAGCTCGCCGCCCTCACCCGCTGCCAGTCCAAGCTCGGCATGTTCGCTGGCCTGGGCGAGTACGTGGTCAAGCACGCTGCCTTGCGCCAGCCCCAGATACGCCAACTCCCAGTACCAGCGCGCCAGCCTGCCGTGCAGCGCACCCGCCGCTTTGGCAGTGGCGTCGGGCAGTTCGCCGAGGGCGATCTGAATGTGCAGGTTGATGTCGCTTTCCTGTTTGTCGAGCATCGAATAAGCCAGCAGCCGCACATCGTCGCTCGGGTCAGCCAGGGCCAGTTTGAGAATCGGCACGGCTTCTTTGCCAGGCATGCGACGGGTCGCCAACAGGGCGGCCAGACGCTGATCCGGATCGGGCGCATGACGCAGCACGTCCTGCAAACCGCCATCGGCAAAAATCGGCGAGTGCAGTTGCAACTGAGCCCGGTACGGCAGTTTCGGGATGCCCACCGCTTGCCACGCTTGCTTGTCGCGTTTGCGCGGCAGGTACAGCGCCGGGAAGATCGCCGCCACCACGCCGACCGCGCCGAGCACCGGCACGAAGAACGCCAGGCTGAAGATAAACAGCGGACTCCACGGCAGCGGCGAACGGTAGCGTGCCGGCAGCAACAGCCACACAGCCGCGCACAACATCACGCACGCCAAGCCATGGCTGAGGGTGAACACCAGCAATTGTTGTAACTCGGGCGCCGCGAGCCACAAACTGGCCCAACTGCCCGCCTCTAACAACAAGGCTCCGCTAAACAGCCACTTGCTGATCATTCAAGCCACACTCGTTGAACAGGAAATTACGCAGCCCGTTGCGTTCACAGCCAGGCTCCAGGTTGAACGGCAGCACACGGACGCCAAGGTTTTCCAGGCTGCTTTCAATACCAAAGTGTTCGTGCAGCATCAGGTTCATGCGCGCCAGATAGCCTTCGGTGCCTTGCGGACTGGTCAACGGCAGCAGCACCAGCAACAGCTGATGATCGCGGTTGTTGCGCAGTGGCAATTGCAGATCGAGGCCACGCTGGCTGCGTTCGAACAGACGCGTCAGCTCTTCGTTGGGACGGGTCATTTCAAAGGCGAAAAGACCGGCCGCCAATTTGTGCTGCTCGACATCGACCAGCGAACGCTTGAGTTGCAACGTGAACTGCTGCGCATCGGCGTCAGCCAGTTGCAGCACGTGCGGGTCGCGGCGCAGCAGGTCGGCGATGTGCCCGGCGAGCAACGCCAACAGGCTCAACGTACGGTCCTGGAAGGCGAAGAACGGCATCTGCCGAACCGCCAGGATCGCCAGCAGACGACCTTCGGCATCGATCAGCGGAATGCAGGCCTGCAACGACGAGAACTGTGCCGAGCTGCCGGCATCAATCAGTTCCTGACGCACGCTGACCAGTTCACCGCGCTCAAGGCACAGCTTGACCAGACCGTCTTCGGTGCCCAAAGGCCCCATGACGCCAATCGTCGCCAGTGCCTCAGGCAATACGTTTTCTTCGCGCTCGTCCACGCGATACAACCCGGCCACGCGCAGCGCGCCGTATTGGCCCAGCATGGCGACGATCGGATCGGCCAGTGCGGCCAGTGCATCGCCTTCGTCCGGCATCACCCGCAGCTTCTCGCGCAAACCCAGCAAGGAGCTGCGCAAGCTTTGATCGCTGCCTGCCACGCGCTGCTCAAGCAGATCGTGGGAGACACGCAAAATCTGGTGCGCGCGGGTGAATTCATCGAGACGATACTGGCGGTAATCGTTGGCCATCTGCAGGCGCTGCAAGCGCCGTTCCCACAGATCGCGAACCTCGCCCACCAGCATGCCGCTGACCAGTACGCCGACAATGAAGGACGGATCAAGCTGTGCGTAGGCTTCGTGCCCGATGTAGCGCAGCGCGAACAACGCCATCACCAGCAGGCTGGCGCTGAGCAAGCCGCGCACAAATCCATAACGCACGCCTAACAGCAGCGGCGCCAGCACCGGCCAAGGGAAACCGCTGTGCATTTGCAGCGGGTCTTGCGGGGTCAGCCACAAGCCCAGGCCGATGGCCGCGCCCGTCACCAAAAGCGTTTCCAGCCAAGACACCGGGCCGCTGGCACGCGGCGCGAGGCTGTAATCCATGTGAGGAGAATTCATTGCATTCACTCGAACCGAAGGGCGCCAACAAGTTTGTCGAGCACCGTTTGCGCGGTGCCGGCGAGGCTTTCACGGGACCAGCCCGCACGTGCGCCACTTTTGCTCCAGAGCACACGACCGCTGCTGGCTTCGAGCACGCGCAGGCTGATGCCCACCGCCGGTTCGCCATCCAGGCCGTTCTTGTATTGCCACTCTTCGACGCTGCCAGCGACGACATAATCAAGCTTCTGGTCGCGCGCCCAATCGAGCGCACCGGCCAGACGCTCGTTGTCGTCCATCAGTGCTTGTTCGCCTTGAGTGCTGACCGGGTAAACCCGTGGTTGCAGACCGTGGCTGCTGAGTACGCTGAGCAGGATCTGCTCGGCGCGCTCGCCAGCTTGCGGAGTTTGCGAATAGTTGATCATCGGCACGGTGCCCCACTTCGCATTACGCGCAAGATTAGGGCTGGTGTCGCCAGTGAAGCTGGCGCAACCGGCGACAAACAGGACTGCCAGAGCCAGGCTCAGATTACGAATCGCTTGCATCAGTTTTTCTCCTGTAAACATTTCATGATCAGCGTCCGAATCGCACGCCGTAGCTCACACCCAGTGTTCCGCCCGCCTGACCGTTCCCGCCTTGAGGCGCGGATTGGTAGCCGACGGTAAGGGCCAATTCGTCACCGCCCAACACTTCGACGCCGAGCCCGGTATTGATGCCGTAGTTGAAGGTTTGATCCAGCCATTGCCAGCCTGCCGTCACGTCCACCAGCCAGGTGTATTGCGGGCGAGTGCGCACCAGTGCGCCCGGCAACCCGCGACGCCATGAGCTGCCGACGTACAGTTGGCCATAACGGCTTTGCAGCAGATCGTCAGCCGTCACGACGGTAGGATCGTCCGAGTTATCAACACTTTTCACCGGGCCGCCGTTGGCGCTGGACAGGTAATCCAGGGTGCGGTCCTTGACGTTGTTGTGCTGATAATCGATACCGCTGCGCACGGTCCAGTTGGGCCCGGCGAATTCCAGCGTGTGGTTGTATTCCATCTTCAGTTCCTGGCCGTTGCCCAGGGAATCGCCCGCACGGGTGGAGAACGATTTCTGTGCCACTTCCCAACTGATCTGATCCCGCGCCGAGAGCCCGTGACGACCGCCGACCCACACGCTGTCGTGCTGGCCGAAAGCGCGCATCAGGCCGCTGTCTTCGCTTTTGCGATGCCAGTCCAGACCGGTTTCGAGCTGGTCACTGGCGCTCAACTGCCAGGTCCGGGACAGGCCCAGGCCATTGCGGTCGTCGTCCTTGCGCTGACTGGTATCGGCGAACAGTTTGTAGCTGCCATCCTCGACCGAACGTTGCAGGGTCAGCGCAGCGTTGTGCTCATCGCCCATGCGCGATTCGATCAACTGGTTGCTGTTGTAAGTGCCGTTCTCCAGCTCAAGATTGGCGTACCACTGAGCACCCAGGTTGTGCGCAATCTGCAGACCCGGTGCGCTGTATTCCAGGCCACCGAAATCCTGTTGATGCCAGGACAGTTGCGCACCTTGCGGCGTCAGTTCCTGAAGTTCAACAGCCTGACGGCGCAGTTGGTCACGCACGGCCGCCGGCTGATCGTCACCCAGCGCGGACTGGCTGAGGTCCAGAGCTTCGTCGAACCGACCGAGGCGACTCAATGCCTGAGCGCGTTGCGCCGGGTTCAGGTCGCTGCTGGCCAGCAGTGTTTCGACCTGCTCCTTGTTGCGGCTGCGTAGGGCTTGCTGAATCTCTTCGTAACGCTGGACTTTCAAGCCCTGGCTACGCGCCCAATCCAGCCATTGGTCTTTCTGCGATTCCTGGTTGGTCGCGTCGAGACGCGCCAGCAAACGCTCGAACCACAATTGCAGCATCGCCGGCGAGCCGTCTTTCCACTTCGCCACTTCCTGCTGCGCCTTGCCCGGCGAATAACTGCTGGCCATCAAGCGCAACCAGATCGCATAGCGTTGGGACGAAGGCTGAATGTTTTCGCCCTCGGGACTGCGCAGCAGCTTGAGGCGCAACCGTTGTGCGGCATCCTGATAGCCGGCGTTTTCCAGCGCATCGGCATAAGCCGCGCGGACCAGCCAATCCTGCGGGCTGGTTTTGAGGTACATGCGATACCAGGCCAAGGCTTCGGTATCGCGACCCAGCATTTGACTGGCACTGGCGAACGGCAGCCAGAGGATTCGATCCTGTCGTGCCTGCGGCTTCCATTCAGTCAGCAATGGCTTGAGCGCGGTGGTGTTGCCCTGATCGATGTACAGCCACATCAGGCGTTCGCGGAACAGGTTGTCATCCGGAAAACGTGACAAGCCCGAGAGGTACAAACGCTGCGCCTCATCGACGTTGCCCTGCTGCACCGCCAATGCACCGCGGACCGCCAGCACTTGCGCTTGCTCGTTGGCTTCCGGGTATTGCTCGGCGTCTTTGAGCAAGGCGACCACTTGCGGCCAGTCCTGCATTTCTTGCGCTTGCTGCAAGGCTTCGACCAGACGCAGCGGATCATGCGCACGGTTCCAGCTGCCGACCATCATGGTCAGGGCGCGTTTCGGATCGCTGGTGCGATACCGCGTGATCAGCTGACTCTCGTCGCCACTGTTGAGTGAACCCTTGACCGCGAGCAGTCTTTCCAGGGAGTCCTGCAGCTCATTGTCGAGTTCCAGGTCCCAGGCGAGGGCTGCGCGCAAGCGCCAGTAACTTTCATCGGTGATCTTGCTGTTATCGACCTGCAACACTTCCCACGCTGCCTGGTTATCAAACAGCTTCAGGTCGGTGTTGGCCCAATCGACACGCTCGGTCGTGGTCAGTGCAAAACGTTTCGAGTAGCTCTTGTAGACCTCGACCTTTGCGGCGAACTGCCCGGTGTTTTCGAGGTTTTGCAGCAACCGCGTCCAGGCCAGGCGATGGGCCGGGTACTTGCGCAGGTAAGCGTGCAACCAGGCTTCGGCCTGGGCCGGTGTGCCACGCGATTCGTGGCCGTAGATCAGCGCATCGAGCTCGACGTCAGTCAGTGCACGCTGCTCCATGATCTCGGCGAGCAATGGAATCGACCGGTCGAAATCGTACTGTTGGCTCGCCAGTCGCCAGGCGTGCTCGCGGGTTTGCGGGTCTTCGTGCAGTTTCAGCAACCGAATCCAGTAGGCCAGGGCAGCTTGGGTGTCACCGCGCCATTCGCCCAGGTGCGCCATTTGCTCAAGCAACGCCTGGTCATCCGGATGTTCAGCTACGAGCTGCTGACCACTTTCCCAGGCACCGGGCAAATCGCCGAGGGCCAGGCGCATGCTGAATTCCTTGCGCAGGATTTGCGGATTATCCGGTTGCAAAACGCGCCACTGATCGAGAAAGCGCTGGGCCAGATCGAAGCGCTTGCTGCCGACGGCAACGTCGACGCCCTGCTCCAGCCAAGCCGAATCAGTTTGCGGATCCTTGAGCTGGTCCAGCTCCTCAGCCAGCACGCGCGCGGCCTGGTCGCCACGACCCGCCGCCAACAGGCTGTTGAACGCCAGTTGCGCGTATTCACGACGTTCGGACGGCGCCTGGCTGTCTTGCTTGAGCAGCAGGTAAATGTCGGCGGCGCGACCCGGTTGCTCACCGGCCAGGTACCACTGCGCGGCAGACTTGAGCGAATCAATGCGCTGGGCCGGATCTCGATCGGCAATTTCTTCGTAGACGCTGGCAGCGAACGCCGGAGCCTGCAGTGTCAGGGCCAACTTGGCCAGACTCTGCAATTGCGGCAGTGCCAACATCCGATGATCAAAGCTTTGCAGGCGTTCGACCAAGGCTTTCTGTGCAACCGGATCATTGGCTTTCGCCGCTTCCAGCGCATCCAGTTCCAGCCGGTAATAGGCCTGCAACTCGGTCGCCGGTTTCGGCCAGCTCTCAAGGTGCTGACGCGCCTTGGCGTAGTCGCCAAGACGAATCAACAGATCGACCAGTTGCAAGCGCAGGTGATCGTCATCCGGGTGCGCCGCCAGCAGCAGTTCGGCGTAATTGGCCGAGACCGCATCCGGCTCGCGGCCGTCCGGCTGGAACACTTCCTCGCGCTGGAACGTCAGCCACAGCAAGCCGCCCACGGCCACCGCCACCACCGCCAATGCCCAAGGATTGAGCAGGCGGCTGCTTTTGGTTACTGAGGAGTTAGATGCAGAAGAGTTGACCATGACTCACCTGCTTCATTGGTAATTGAAAAGTCCACAGACCGGCGGATGCCTTGCCTGCAAAATGCTGCCCATCCACTTCAACCCGGCAGGTGCTCGACGAACGCACGGAGAAGGCCAGATCGACCTGCCCGGCGAACGAGAAGTTCACTTGCTTTGCATCCACATACGTCCAGTCCAGCAACGGCAAATTGGCGTCCTCCAGCGCCGGTCTGTCATCCCGGTCGGGACGCAACACCAGCAATGCGTGGTCGCTGCTCAACGCCACATAGCGGCCTTGCGGCAAGTCACGAACACCCGCGACGCCTTGCGAACGCAGCAGGTCCGGCCAGCCCATTTGCGGGTCGAGGCGCAAGGTGCGCAGCGCATCCATGCCGCGAACCTGCCAGTCGCCATCGGCGGTACGGGCCAGACTGGATTGATACAAACCGTGCAGACGATCGAGGTAGTCGCTCATCCACAGCGACATCGGTTGCTGGGTTTTCATGTAGCCGTAGATATCGCCCATGGCCTTGATCGAGGCCTGCTTGGTGCTCGAATAAAAGTGGTAATACAGGTGCAAGCCGCGCAAGCGCCGTGGGCTGTCAGTGAGTTCGAAGGTGTCGATCACATCGCGAAAGCCGTAGTACGGACCTTTCCACAAGTTGGTGTAGAGGTTCTCGTTGATGATCGGCGCGTAGTACTGCAAGCCACCTTCAGTGGGGCGCAGCAGCGGGTTCAAACCGGTCAGCGACGGGTTGGCCTTGGTCAACATGGTTTCGGCGCCGTTGACGTTTTTCAGTCCCGCGTCGTAAGCCAGCTTGATAGTGGCCGCCGACGGCAATGCATCACCCGGCCAGAACACCATCTTCACCGGTTTTTCCGGGGTGGTGAGCTGCTGGTTGATGTAGTCGCGCGAGCCAAAAATCTCGCGGCGAAAATCGATTTTGTCGTAGCCCGGAATCGCCATTTTCAAACCGTATTCCGGGTTGAAGTTTTCGCGTTTCTTGGCCTGTTCCGGCTGCATGAAAAATGGATGGCTGAAGGTGTGCGTCGCGACCTCGACTTTCGGGTCAGCGAACAGTTCGCGGGCAATTGGCTCGAGCTCGCGGGCGAGGAACGGGAACATCCCGCGCGGCGAAATCTCGCCTTCGATCACCGACACCGACGTCAGAAACGGATTGGGCCGGATGAAATCGTCCAGCACCTGTTTGCCGGCATAGGGCGTGCCGCGCACTTCGGCGCGCGACGGGAAGCCATCGCCATCGATGTGCACGGTAGCGATGCGACGACCGTTTTCGGTGGTGGTGTCCGGACGCGGCTGCACCGGCAAACGCAAGCTGGCCTGGAGGAAAGCGAACGGGTCGAGAATCCAGCGGCTGCGTTCGTTGTTGGTTTCCAGAATGTACGGCGCAAGGGCGACACCGCCCCAATCGGCGACCGCCACCGGGGCGAATGTCTGGCCGTCTGCCGCGGTCAGTAACAACGCGGCTTTCGGACCTTTGGGCAGCAGGGAGATCGCGGTCAGGTCACGGGATCTGGGCTGCACCGGTGCTTCGAAGGCGCCGATCAGCGCCTTGTCTTGATAAGTAATGCTCAACGCTTGGGTGCCAATCGGCGCCGCGCGATTCAGGCCAAGTCGCTTGAGCAGCAACGAGTCTTGAATCGGCAAGCCGGAAAAGAACACCACAGGCACCTGTTCGTCCAGACGTTTTCCGATCCAGCTGTTAAAGGCCGATGCGTCCTGCGGCGGGCCGCTGGTCATCCAGGTGATGACACCGGCGTACAAACCACTGAAGCGATACGCTGGCAGCGTGTTGTCCACCGGCAGGTAATCGACCCGGTAGCCGAGGTATTCGAGCAGACCGCCGAGCAACGTGTGCCCGGCGTTGCGGATCAGGTCGCCTTCGCGCGGATCGTAAAGCAGCGCGATCCGGCGCGGCTGCACTTCGATGCTGCTGATGCCCATCGAGTCCAGCTCAGGCGTGCCGATGTAGGGAATGAAGCCCTCTTCGCGCAGACGCTTGGCCAGCTTGCGTGCTTCGTCACGACGCTCTGGTGGCAAGTAGTCGATGGCGACCAGCGGAATGCCTTTGGCGCGCAACGGTTGGATCTGGGTTTCCAGCCATTGGCGATCGGCTTCAGGCACTGGGCGATAGCGCTTGGCGCCAGCGTCCCAACCGGCATGAATGGACTCGATTGCCACCGCAGACGCCACACCGTCCAGGTCCGGCAATACTTCAAATCCACGGTTGAAAAACAGCTTCAGGCTCGGCTGACGCTGGTGCAGTTCGCGCAGGAAACTGGCGAGTGCCACACGCTGTTTTTCTCGCGACGACTCGGGCATCAACTGGAAGCTGTCGAGGGTGTCGAGGAACAACCCGGCGTAGCCCTCAGCCTGCAAAGACTTGGCGCGAGCGAACAAATGCTCCCGCCAGGCCGCCGCTGACAAGTCCATGACCTGACTGTCCCACGCGCCGTTGCGCACAGGACCGACTGCGCCACCCAGGTGCGCTTTTTCGATGTCAGCCTTGCTGCCATTGAACTCGCCCACCGACAGATAGGCGAATGGCTGGCTGCCCAGTTTTCGCAGGGTTTTGACGTCGCCCACGGTCATATGACCAGGCTCAACCACGGACCAGTCGAACTGAGCCAGCTCGGAAATCGGCGGTTGATCGGCGTACCAAAAAGCCACGCTGGCGGGAGGCGGTAATGCGGCGGCCTGCACGGCGGGTCCGCTCACGAACAATGCTAATGCGGCTAGCAGCCGTTTAGCGGCCGCGCGGACACGCGTCCTGCGAAAAACGATTTCCATAACTCACTCTTGAATGGACTGAACCGATACTGCTTGGATGTCGGACAGCGAAACCGACCGGCTTACAGGCTGCGGATAAGCTGAACCAGCCCTTTGCCGATGGTGGTCGGTTCCGGGAGCTTGAAACGCTCGAGCAGGCGGCTGTTGTTGGCGCGCGAATGGCGAATGTCGCCTTGACGTGGCGCGTGATGAATCACCTTCAACGGGTTGCCGGTGGCGGCACCCAATTCAGTGATCAGGTCGTTGAGGCTGGTGGAACGGCTGAGGCCGACATTGACTGGGCCTGGGCTTGGTTCGCTGACTTCCAGCGATTGCACGAGAATGCTCACCAGGTCCTGGACATAGACGAAATCGCGGGTTTGGCCTCCGTCGCCGAAAATCGCTACCGACTGCTCTGCCAAGGCCAGCTTGGTAAAAATGCTGATGACCCCGGAGTACGGCGATGACGGATCCTGGCGTGGGCCGAAGATGTTGAAGAACCGAAAAATCATTGGTTCCAGGCCATGCTCGCGACGATAGAAATCCAGGTAGTACTCACTCGCCAGTTTGTCGCTGGCATACGGCGTGAGTGGGGATTTTGGCGTGTCTTCGTGAATCGCCGTGCCTTCGCCATTGTTGCCGTAGATGGCAGCGCTGGAAGCGAATACCACGCGCTTGATCCCGGCCTTCACCATGCTTTCGCACACGTTGAGGGTGCCGACGAAGTTGCTTTGATGGGTGCTGACTGGATCATCCACCGACGCTTGCACCGAGGCGACCGCCGCCAGGTGAACCACAGCGCCGCAATCGCGCATGGCTTGTGCCACTACAGCACCGTCGGCGACATCACCGATAACCAGGTTCAGATTGGCATTGTCCATCGGCAGATTGCTGACCTTGCCGGTCGACAAGTTATCCAGCACGCGAACCTTGTAACCCTTGCCCAGCAACGCTTCTACGAGGTGCGATCCAATAAATCCAGCACCGCCAGTCACCAGTATTCGCTCAACAAACATGAAATCTCTCCCTGAACATTAGAGCGGATACGAGTGCTTGAATTCCGCTGACTTTATGGCGCAAGGCCATCAAAACGCCGCCGATAATGGGAGATCAGAAACAGGGTGTCAATACTTTGTCTGACTTGTCGCCGAACGGTAAGTACTGTCAATTTTCAGTCATTTATTTGGCGGCATTTATTAGCTACATCGTGTCATACAATTGCCACGCGAGTTCAACAGACTTGTCTGGCACGGAGCCTACGCCGTGCATCTCTCCCTTTTTATTATCGATAGCCAGCTGCGCTTCGACCCACCGCAATGGCTCGTCGATGGCATTGAGAGAACTATCGGTTGCATGATGAACGTCGTCTCCGACGAACGGCACGACAAATCCATGACGCTTTTTGAAAAGCTGCTCGGATGCCCTGCCCTTCGGACGATCACGGCCTGATCCCGACAGATCGCGTCTTGATTGAACATGGATACGGGTCGACCTTTGAGATCCTCGACTATTTGAAAAGCCTGAACGTTGATCGCATGTTGGTGTGCGCCTTAAAGGCGGAGAAATGCGGTCTGCAGCCGGGTTTGCGCTGTTTTATGCGGAATTGCAGCCGACATTGATTACGGATCTGACGGAGGTTCATCGCTGGAAAGAGCCGGGGCGTTGGGTATGCGGGTGTGGAAGCATCATTCCAAGCACACGGAGAGGTTGAGTGAGGTGTTCCGCTTTTAGGTTTGGCGCTGCCTGCTTCTCCCTCGCACAGAAAGCAGAATACTGTATTTACATACAGTATTCGAAGGATTAAGGTTACCGTCATGTCCGGCCAATTGACTTCACCCAAGTCAAGCGGATAATCAGCGACCGCATAGTTTTCACTATGCTATACCCGTTCATTCACGGGACTTTGACCAGGAGGTCATATGGCCAGCTCTATCGACGCAGCGAAATTTTTTCTCGCCCAAGCGAATGAAGATGCAGGCGATCTTGTGTCGAACCTGAAGCTTCAAAAACTTGTGTATTACGCACAAGGGTTTCATCTTGCGGTCTTCGACAAACCTCTTTTTGACGAACAAATCGAGGCATGGACTCATGGCCCGGTAGTTCCATCTGTTTATCATCACTACAAACAGCATGGCAGTGGCAGCATCCCCTTCCCGACCGACTTCGATGCAAACGTTTTCTCTGCGCAACAAACGGACCTGCTAAACGAAGTCCAGCAAATTTATGGTCAGTATTCTGCATGGCGTCTGCGAGAGTTGACACATGAAGAAGCACCATGGAAGAACAACTTCAAGCCTGGCGCTGTGAGCCTTGAGATTCCGGTGGAAGAGATGCGCACATTCTTCAAGGGATTAGTCAAATAAGGAGGTGGGCTGATGGGGCATCTCAAGGATAGAGCGCTAAAGCAAAGTCAGGTTTTGAAAAGTCGCTCAGAGCCTGCCGACAATCCAGACTTGAAGCCACCGGTTTTCTCGTTTGAGTATTTGCAGCAAGGCTATTGCGTCAGTGACTGCTCTGCTGAAGAGCGCGGCGGCGTGCTTGGCAAAATTCGCGTCCTAAGCCAGCTCACTTGGCAGCAGCTCAGACAAGCGCCAAGACATGGTCTAGGCTACGAAATCATCGATCGATCATCCCTCAAGCCTGCCATTCCACTCGTCGTTACAGAGGATGTGCATCTGATAGCCTTCCGGGCAATTGGAATGGCGCCGATGGTGGGGTTTAGATTTGGTCGAATCTTCCATGTTCTTTGGGTAGATCGGGCATTTACGCTATACGATCACGGCTGATTAGCCTTTCACCGGCTCAAGTATTACGCGAAGGTCACTCGCTCCTATCTTTTGGGAGGACTCAATGAACGTCGGGATCGTAGCCGTCTTGATGGCCATATTTTTTACGCCTGCACGGCTGCCACCGAGGTCGCGCCTCGAGTCGTGCAAGTCCCGTTCGGCAAGGAAGCCGATACCGCCGGGTTGCCAGGAGCGCACTCATGATGTCGATCAAGCTAGGTTTTACTAAGGGCACCAAGAGCTCATTTGCTGACTTTATTCGTAATGCCAAATCAGAGCGGAAAAAGCGTATCTACAGCGAAGTGCTGGCGGAAGCTACCAAGCAGCAAAACCTCGTGATGATGGAAGTGGAAGCTAAACGAGGTTAATTGACGGTTCTGATAAGGAAGCCCGCCCAAGTGCCGGGCTTTTTTAATTCTCCCTCGAACAAAAGCCAAGGAAGCGTGTAGTCCGTCCTAGGACATTTCCTGCAACTCGTATCGACTTTCATGAACTGGCGGGCGCTACCCATCGACGATAGCCTTCAGGAGTCGCTGCAAATCAGCGAACGGCTTTGACAGGCTGACAACCAGAAACTTTCACTCTTCCCGATTAAACGGCATGCTTGCCCGCGTGCAGTTCTTTTCATGGCGGCTGTGCGTGGGGCATCTTCGGGTGCACCGGTTTCTGGTTTGCCGGTCTGTCAACCCGCGTACGGCTGCCACCCTTCCCTGTTTGACAGCAGGGCATGGCAGCTCCTTTATCAAACCGGAGATGCACCATGAAAAAACACAGCCCCAATCCACCGGACTCGGCAACAGAATCTCCCGATTTATCGGATCTCTCCAGAGACATCGAACGCACCATCAGCGCCCGCCTCCGCAACCCAAATCACCCCAGCCCCATCAGCCACATCTTCACCATCCTCCCCGACGTCGACACACCTACCCTGCTCGCCCACGCTTGCGAAACCCTCGCCTCGCTCAACGTCATGTCCACCGACCTGGCTTGTGATCTCGAAGGTTCACATCGCAACGTGGCATTGGCGATTCAGCAGTTGGCGGTGCTGGGCGAACTGTTGGTAAACCGAGCGCTGGACAACCTCGACCCGCCTGAAGGCGTGTCCGAAGCTCCGTCCGCCAGCCACCTCTAAGTGGTCGCACTCTTTTACCCAATGGAGGTTTTGTCATGGATCGATACATGCCCGTCACCGGCATCGACTGCACCATCGCGTCGCTGCTGATCGACACCGAAGCACCGCTGGACGTATTGCACGAAACCGCGGCGTACCGCATCCGCACCGCGACGCAATTGCTGGAAAGCTTCGCCGTCAGCGAGGGCGTTCACAGTGAACTGGCGCGGGTGCTGGTGACTTCACTGCGCGATGGCTGCGATTTGATGGATGTCGTCGGGCGACGATTGCAGGCGCAGGTTTCAGCATAGAAAAAAATGGGCGACCTCAGAGGCCGCCCATTTCTCATGCCTACTGGGCTTTACATCTTGAAGCCCACGCTCTGAACGCTCTCAGCTCCAGTTAATGCTTTCTCTGTTGTCACATACAACTCACGTATATGCCCGACTAGAAACGTCCAAAAAGCGGGTTCATTGACGGTTTGTGCGACTAACTCACCCGGCAGGAACCGACTCATTTCCTTGCGAAACTCGAGCACTATTTTCGGATCAGTATCGAGCAGTTCCGAGCGCGATTTGAACAGCGTCAAGAACTCATCCTGCTTACAGTGATGATCACTCAGTTTCTTCCCGATCAAATCCAGTTGCGGCGTTACACCTTGTTGACGCAGCCAAACCATATCCCAGAGATCCCGGTTCTTGATTCGGTTAGGACGCAGCGCAAAAGCCACAATTTTGTCGGCGTAAATTTCTTCACGCGTTTCTGCCTGTAAAATCAGGCCACTGGTCCCCATATCGACGCCATACGGGTTCAGCAACAACATGGGTTGTGGCTGATAACTCGGGATGGAACACACATCGATGTTGATGCGCTGTGCAGGCAGATCCTTGCGCCCTGGTCGGGTTTGAACTTTCAACTTCCACGTATCGACATTTCCTTCCTCGCGGACGGGCTCTGCGACTTCAACCTCAAGGCCATACTTGGCTTTTAGCGTTGATACAAGAACGCGAGCGAGTTCGGTCAGGCTCTCACGATTGAAGTCAGCGCCACCCGTGAAATCCAGATCTTCACTCAATCGGTTTGAGCCGTAGCAAGCACGCAAGCACGTACCGCCGATGAATGTCAGCTTGGTGAGCATGCCGGCAGAACTCAGCGCGAGCATGATGTCGTGGTGCAGCAATTCCTTTTCCACCACGACCCGCAACGGCGCCAGATCCTGTTTGTTTTTAAGTGCCTCATCTACCAGTTCATCAAACAAACTCATTGGCGACGCTCCAGTCGATCAAGTCCATGTTTCGTTTAGCGGCCTTCATGTCCCGCAAAGCCTGTTGCGGTGTTGCCCGCCATAGGCGGCAACGTGCGTCGTAGTGAACCTGGTCGACCAGGTCCTGAGGTTTCTGGCGGGTATGCACGAACTCTATGGTGCCCCAGCGTCCGCATGAAATAGTGCTGCTGCGACCTGAAGACATCAGACTGATCCAGTTGATGGGGATCTGAGAGATGACTCCGCAATCGCTCAATGCCGTTTCAAGGCTGATGTAGTTGAACTGCATGGCACGTAGTCGGGCGGCCGCGTGAAACAGTACCAATCCGCTGGATGGCTTGGCCGCTTCGAACAAGTAAAGCCCTCGGCACAAGCGCGTCAGATGGCCATCCGAGGCTGCGCGGCTCAATAGGGTTTTGTAGGCGCCTTCGGAAATATCAGGCACCAACGCCCTGAGATCATCAGGGGTGAACAAATAGCGCTCTTCGCTGGCCAAACGGGTCAGTTGTTGGAGAAGCCGGCCCATTGGCTGGGTGGATTTTGAGTGTGGATGCATACCCAAGACTCTACAGAAGATTTCACTTTATGTAACTTACTGTTGAGTCGCATGGATTGGCAAACCCTTTCTATCTGCATGATTCAAGCACACTGAAAACCATCGGTTGAATTCTCGTCCTCCTTCTACACTCAATCCCCACAAGCCCCATCCCCCAACAAAGAGCCCCCATGACCACCCTCAATGACCGCTTGAAGCAAGGTAAGGATGCTCGCAAGAAATGCCCCCGCAATGCTCAAGCCGAGCCAGGAAAAATCAATCGCGACCCACTCCCGCTGATCAAGGCGTCCAGCGTAGGACGAATCAGCTCCCTGGTCGAATTACGCTACGGCCGCATGCTGGTCTCGCCGTTCACGTTCTATCGCGGCAATGCGTTGCTGCAAGCCCACGATCTGGGCGGGACCTCGAACATGGGCCTCGTATCGCCGATCTGCGGCGATTGCCACCTGATGAACTTCGGCGGCTTTGCCACGCCCGAACGCAATCTGTTGTTCAGCGTCAATGATTTCGACGAGGTGCATCCGGGCCCGTGGGAATGGGACCTCAAACGTTTGGTGGCGAGTTTTGTCGTGGCCGCGCGGGACCTGCGTCATGGCGAATCCGTCGAAGAAAGCGTCTGCCGCGAAGTGGTCGTCTCCTACCAGAGAACCATGCTCGAATGCGCCGAACAAAGCGCGCTGGAAAACTGGTACGAGTCCATCAGCTACGACGATCTGCGCAAACAGGCGAATAAAGCCACGCTGGAACATGTGGAGCGCGCCATCGAAAAAGCGGAACGGCGGACGCATGCCGAACTGCTGCCGAAAATCAGTGAGCGTGATGCGCAGGGTCGTCTGGTCATTCGCGATGACTTACCGGAGATTTTCCACCTGCACAAAAACACCACGCTGCTGGATGCCGACGATGACTGGCTGCGCCTCTCGGACTGGCGGGCGCTCTATGACACGTTTATGCGCGACTATCCAGGCACGTTGCAGGCCGACCGTCGAGCATTGCTGTCACGTTTCCATGTCCATGACTTGGCGTTCAAAGTGGTCGGTGTTGGCAGCGTCGGCACGCGTTGCCTGGTGGCGCTGCTGACCGATGAACAGGAGTTCCCGCTGTTCCTGCAATTCAAGGAAGCGCGGCGCTCGGTGTTGGCCGATTACGTGAAAGCCCGTTCAAAGGTGCGGCATGACGGTCAGCGAGTGGTCGAAGGTCAACGGTTGATGCAATCGGCCAGCGATCTGTTCCTCGGCTGGACCACCGGACCCAACGGTCGGCATTTCTATGTGCGCCAGTTGCGCGACATGAAAATTTCGGCCGAACTGGAGACTTTCGACGCACCAACGTTTGTCGCCTACGCTCGCGTCTGTGGCCGCGCCCTCGCCCGCGCGCATGCCAAAGCGTCAGGGCTGGCCGCACAGATCAGCGGTTACATCGGCAAGAGCGATGCGTTGGCCGATGCGCTCTTCAAGTACGCCAAAAGCTACGCCAAGCAGAACGAAAAGGACTTTGAGCGATTCCAGCAGGCCTGCCGCAAGGGCCGGTTACAGGCTCGCTCGGAGGCCGATTTCGCCGCCGACCACCTGCCGTAGAGGTGCTGGCACGGGGGCGTTCATGTGCATAAATTTTTCTTCACCCCCGCGCGCCTCTTCAACCGGTACATTGCCCTCGCTCATTCAAGAAACTACGGTTTGCCCGCCCTCCCGCGGGCTTTTTTTTGCCTTTTGATTGATAAGCTGTTGTTTGTCATCCAATGCCGCTCATTAACCTGCCGCAAATCACTCGCGACCACGTCATCGGGTGTACCATCGATACCTGTCAATCAGATATCAGTTAGCCATGTCCACGCTAAGCGAAGAGAGCCGTCAGATCGTAGCTTCTCTGGCGCACCGTGTTGGTCCCAATGCTGACACTGCAAAGACCGCTCAGGCGATCGTTTCGACCTTGCAGGATATGGACGCAGCCCTCACGCCCATCATTGGCCAGCAAGGGGTTGTCGCGCTCTATCGCCGCAGCCTTCACCTGTGCGCATCTACTCATCCGCCTCTGGCCAGCACTTGCGACAAAGTGCCGTCCGGCATGGATCTGACTGCCCTCACGTCTGTACTCGTCGAGCAAAGCGAAGCCGATGCATTGTTTTTCGGTGAAGTGTTACTGACCACTTTCTACGAGTTGCTGACCACGCTGATCGGGCCCTCGCTCACCGCACGTTTACTTCGTGACGTGTGGGAACCTTCTTTGAGCGACACCCCTTCGCAGGAAAATTCGCCATGAGCACCAAAGTGACTATCAACCGCTTGGCCACCGGCGTGCCAGGACTGGACGAGGTGCTGGGCGGAGGATTGCCGGAGTTTTCGTTCAACATGATCGCCGGCCCCCCAGGCTGCGGCAAAACCACCCTGGCGCATCAAATGATGTTCGCCCTGGCGACGCCCGAGCGCCCGGCGTTGTTCTTTACCGTGTTGGGCGAGCCGCCGCTGAAGATGTTGCGGTATCAGCAGCAATTCGATTTTTTCGACAGCGAAGCGATCAACCAGTCGATCCGCTATATCAATCTGGCCGCCGACACCTTGGCGGGGAATCTGGACGAGGTGCTGCGGCGCATTGTCAGCGAGGTGGAGGCGCACTCACCGGCGCTGGTATTCGTCGACTCATTCCGCTCCGTGGTGCTGGCCAGTGAGACTCAGGACAACCCCAACAACAACCTGCCGCAGTTCGTTCAGCAGTTGGGCATGTTGATGACCACCTGGCAGGCGACGACCTTCCTGATTGGCGAATATTTCACTGAAACTGACACCAACCCGATTTTCACCGTGGCCGATGGCCTGATCTGGCTGCGCCAGAGCGTTCAGCGCAACTCCATGGTGCGCAAGATGGAAATCATGAAGATGCGCGGCCAGCCAACGCTGCCGGGGCTGCACACCTTCCGTATCGCTACGTCAGGGATCAAGGTCTTTGCGCCTGCCGCCATCAACCCGGTTGAAGCGCCGCTGGAGTTCCCGATCAAGCGCCTGAAAATGGGCGTGCCGCAGCTCGACGAGATGCTCGGCGGCGGCCTGCCTTGCGGCTACTCCTTGCTGGTGGCCGGCCCCTCGGGCTCGGGCAAAAGCATTCTGGCAGCCACTTTCCTGGCCGAAGGCGCACGCAATGGTGAAACCGGCGTGATCGCCGTCTTCGAGCAACGGCCCAATCATTCCCAGAACGCTACCCTTGCGCGCCTGATCCAGAGCGGTCAGGTCGGTCTGGTGGACAGTCGCGCACCGGATCTGTCCATCGACGAAGTCGTGCAGTTGCTGCTGAGCGAGATCGATCGCCTGAAGGCCACCCGCGTGGTCATCGATTCTCTATCGGGCTTCGAATTGGCGCTCGCCCCGACGTTTCGCGAAGACTTTCGTGAATCGCTGTCGCGCATGGTCACCGCCCTGACCAGCATCGGCGTCAGTGTCTTGCTGACCTCGGAGCTGGAGGACCGCTACACCGACCTGCGTTTCAGCCCTTACGGCACCGCGTTTCTCACTGATGCAATCATCGTCCAGCGTTACATCGAAGTGCAGAGCCGCTTGTTGCGCATCATGGCCGTGGTCAAGGTTCGGGCCAGCGCCCACTCCGATGAACTGCGCCTGTACCGCATCGACGATAACGGCCTGCAGATCGGCGAAATGTTGCCAGACCAGGAAGGCTTGCTCGGCGGTCGGCCTACCCGGCGGCTGTTGAACAAAGACAGGGAATGAGCCAAAACCATGACTGAGGCCAATGGCAAGAACGAGCAAGCGATGGCCACGGCCGCTCGCGAACTGTTTCTGCTCGGCCAGAAAACCGTCGAGGCACGCGCGGCACTGGCAGCCCTGAACAAGGAGCTGAACGAGGCAAACGTCCAGCGCGCCGATAGCCAGCAGATCGAACAACTGATCGAGGCCAATCAACAATTGGTCCTGGCAATTCTGCTGGCGCAGTCAGATGCGGAAAAACCCCAGCGCTCAGCCGACGAGCAGCAGCGCTACCTGGAGATGCGCGAGACCAACGAACAACTGGTGTTGGCCGTTCTTAGTGCGCAACATTTGCAGGCATCGGCCGAGCACAGCCTGGCACAGCAGCGAAACATCCTCACCCTGGTCGCCCATGAACTGCGTAACCCGCTGACGCCGATCAGCATGATCGCGAGCCGACTGGTCCGCGTGCCGAGTGAAGAGCTGCCGCGCATGCAGGCCTTGATCGAAGGTCAGGTGCAACACATGTCGCGCCTGGTGGACGACTTGCTTGATGTCTCCCGCGCCAGCACCGGCAAGCTGCGCCTGGATTGCCGCATCGTCGACATGGTGCAGATCATTCAGGACGCCATTGCCGTGTGTAGCCCGTTGATGATCGCGCAACAACTGCATTTCACCGCGCAGCTGCCCAAGGGTGCGCTGGCTGTGAACGGCGATCCGGTACGACTCACGCAGATTCTCGGCAATCTGCTGGGCAATGCCGCCAAGTACACACCCGCCGGCGGCACGGTCACGCTGTCGGTCACCACCGAGGCCGAGCTGCTGGAAATCAGCATTTGCGATACCGGCATCGGCATTTCCGCCAAGGCATTGCCGTTTATTTTCGAGCCGTTTGTTCAGGACGTGCATGCGGTCGGATTCAATGGCGCCGGCCTGGGCATTGGCCTGACGGTGGTGCGTGAGCTGGTTGAAGCCCACGGCGGCACGGTCATCGGCACGAGCGACGGCGACCTCAAGGGCAGTACGTTCATCGTGACGTTGCCGCTCGCGGTTTGAACGATCCCTCACGCTGAAGCTGGGGCGTCAGGTTGACTCATTCGTCGGGCAATAAAAAACCGCCATTCCTTCGCAGGATTGGCGGTTTTTTCACACGGGGGGAGCCGTTTACGTTGTGACGTGCGGCTGTGCACGCTGCGCGAGCCGCTCATGCTTTTGCAGCACCGGCATCTCCAGCCGCGCTCGCCCGTAGAACGCCAGCGCCGTCAGCAAGCACGCCAACCACACGAAGATCCCGGCCCAGAAGGTGTGGGACATGTAGTGCCAGCCTTGCAGGACCCGCGTTGTGCCGTAGACGAATCCGAGCAGCAACGCGCCATACATCAGCGCCTTGGAATAGTGCCAGCGGTAGCGGCGCGCGACGAAGTACAGCGCAAGCATGGTGAAGCCGCCTGAAGCATGGCCGCCCGGCCAGCAACGACCATCACCGGCTTCCCTGAACAGCTGGAAGTTGTTGTACCACTCCATGTGGGCAATTTTCCCACCGTAGATAGTCGTTTCAATCGGGCAGTACACACTGGTGTGCGACTTGAGGAAGTGAATCACACCGGTGCAGATGGCAAACGCGAAGACCACAAACAGGAAGTCGCGACGATGGTTGTAGGCAAACCGCAGCACAGGGGCCGCTTTGCAGCGCTCCAGGAAGCTGACGAAACGCGGATATTTCTGCGTGTTGATCAGTGGCCAGACAAATGACAGGATCGCGCCGATCAAGGCAATCTCGGCAGTCCAGTTCGGAATGATCCGCGCCCATTTATGGGTCAGCTTTTCGAAGAAGCGAACCTGGTCCAGCGGGAAGGTCTGGGTGACCGGATCAAACAGAAGGTTGCTGAAAGCGATGTCGATTTTGGTCATGTCGAACATCAGGAAAACTACGGCCGCGCAGAGCAACGGAATACCAAAGTTCGCCCAATAAAAGCGTTGGCGGGAAGAAGTCAGCATTGTGTGTCCTGGTTCAGAGAAAAAGACTCATTCGGTGCTTACCGAGCGCCAATCGGAGGCTTCAATGAAACCCAGCATGCGCGGTGCCTGCTGTGATTGGGCGGAGATAAACAAAGAAGCGCCATAGCCTAACGTAGAAGTTGGTAACTTGAGGTCTTTTTCGAGCTGATCCATGCATTCGCTATGGGTCACAAGAATCAGATTGCGGCCCGCCACCTTGTGCGAAAGGGCATCGCGCAACATTGTGCCTTTGCAACTGACCAACCAGTCTTCGCCCACACCAACCTTGTTGAACATGTAGGTGGCCGTCTGCGCGGTACGAGTCATGGGGCTGTTGTAAATATCAGCCTTGCTCAACCCCATCTGTTGGAACTGTGCACCGACACTCACCGCGACGCTGCGCGAGCGCTCGGTGATGCCGTCATTACCGCTCAGGCACGCGGCTGTCGAGTGATCGCAGCGCTCGACGTGGCGCACCAGCACGATCACGTCACCTTTGGCCCAATCGGCGGCCAACGCACGCGCGCCCGCGACATTACCGTGCGCCAGATCCGGCACAGCAGCAGGCTGCAACAGCCAAATCGTCAATGGAATCACCAGCAGCGCAGAGGCAAGCACCACGATGGCATTTCGATAACGGCTTAAACGACCCAGTTTTATTGAGCGTTTTATCCCAGCCAGACTCAGTCTCAATTCCACATCAGGCCGCCTCGCCGGCATGCATTACTGTCATTCAAAGCGACAAGGCTAAATAAACGAGCGTCGGCGAACAGTGAAAGCTATGTGAAAAAAAGCTTAAGACTCAAAAAGCTTGTCACCGAATCCGCCCACAAAAACCTTTCAGCTCTCGCGATTGCTGCCGATACAGTCCTGCTACCCCCCCTTGCTGGCACCTAAAAACAACAATCTTCCAGCCAACCGACGATCAAAAGCGCAACGTTCCTGGAGGAATTTGATGAATAGCTGGTTCGGCAACATCAGCGTGAACATGAAACTGGGCCTGGGATTTGGCCTGGTTTTGGCATTGACCTGCGTGCTGGCCCTGACCGGCTGGACGAGCCTGGGCGGGCTAATTGACCGCAGCAACTGGATGAGCGACATCACCCAGCTCAACGCAGGCCTGACCAAGCTTCGAGTGGTTCGCCTGCAATACATGCTGACCAACGGCGATGAAACCGCCGCTCAGACCGTTCAGACCACCCTTGACGCCTTTTCCGCTCAGCAACAATCGCTGCTGTCGTCCTTCAAGAGCCCGGAAAACCTCAAGCTGCTCAAAGAGCAAGGCACCTACATCGACGCTTACAAGACGTCGCTTAATAAAATGCGCAGCGCCTACCGCACCGGCAACAGCGCCCGCGACGCCATGGGCGCCAACGCTGCAACCGCCGGCACGCTGATCGAAGCCATCAACACGGCTGTGCAGCAGATGCCCCTGAGTGATCAGCGCTTCGAACAATTCCAGGCCATCACCGCCGCCAAGGAAGCGTTCATCCTGGCCCGCTACGAGGTTCGCGGCTACACCGCCAGCTCCAACGCCGAGACCGAACAAAAAGCCATCAACCAGCTGGACGCGGCCATTGCCAGTCTCAAACCGCTCAACGTGCATTTTGCCGACAGCCAGCAAGACGCGTTGCGCCAGCTGGAAACCGCACTGAGCAACTACCGCAGCGCGTTGCAAGCTTATAAAGCGGCCAATTCCGACGCCGTGCAGGCACGCAAGGAAATGACTGATCAGGGCGCCGCTATCGTGACCCTGAGCGATCAGCTGTATCAGATCCAACTCGACCGCCGCGACGCCGAAAGCGCCCAGGCGCGCACGTTGCAACTGATCAGCACGTTGCTGGCGCTGTTGGTGGGCATCATTGCGGCGGTAATCATTACCCGTCAGATCACCGGCCCGCTGCGCGACACCCTGGCGGTGGTCGAACGCATCGCCAGTGGCGATCTGTCCCACGACGTCAAAGTGACTCGCCGCGACGAACTCGGCGTATTGCAGCAAGGTATCGCGCGCATGGGCGTGACCCTGCGTGACTTGATCAGCGGCATCCGCGACGGCGTCACCCAGATCGCCAGCGCCGCCGAAGAATTGTCCGCTGTGACCGAGCAAACCAGCGCCGGGGTCAACAGCCAGAAGATCGAGACCGATCAAGTGGCCACGGCCATGCACGAGATGACCGCCACCGTGCAGGAAGTCGCACGCAACGCCGAACAAGCGTCCCAGGCCGCAGCCGCCGCTGATGGCGAAGCTCGCGAAGGCGACAAGGTGGTCAACGAAGCCATCGCCCAGATCGAACGTCTGGCCACCGAAGTAGCGCGATCGACCGAAGCCATGAGCGTGCTGCAACAGGAAAGCGACAAGATCGGCAGCGTCATGGACGTCATCAAAGCCGTGGCCGAACAGACCAATCTGCTGGCACTCAACGCCGCGATCGAAGCGGCGCGTGCCGGTGAAGCCGGTCGTGGTTTTGCGGTGGTGGCCGACGAAGTCAGGGGCCTGGCGCAGCGCACCCAAAAATCCACAGAGGAAATCGAAGGTCTGGTGGCCGGCCTGCAGAACGGCACTCAACAAGTGTCGACGGTGATGAACAACAGCCGCGCCCTCACCGACAGCAGCGTCGCCCTGACCCGCAAGGCCGGTGTGTCACTGGAAAACATCACCCGCACGGTGTCCAACATCCAGTCGATGAACCAGCAGATCGCCGCCGCTGCCGAACAGCAAAGTG
The DNA here is from genome assembly GCF_949767865.1 of Pseudomonas sp. IT-P294. NCBI lineage: Bacteria > Pseudomonadati > Pseudomonadota > Gammaproteobacteria > Pseudomonadales > Pseudomonadaceae > Pseudomonas > Pseudomonas sp. IT-P294. Next base: position 250,165 of record NZ_CATKQW010000059.1, read on the forward strand.
CCGTGGCCGAAGAAATCAGCCGCAGCATCATCAACGTGCGCGACGTGTCGGAACAGACCGCCGCCGCCAGCGACGAAACCGCTGCGTCCAGTGTTGAACTGGCGCGGCTGGGTAGCCAGTTGCAGCAGATGGTGAGTCACTTCCGGGTTTGATGTTCAGTCAGCGGTGAACGACAGATCCCATCGCGGGCAAGCCCGCTCCCACAGGTTCAATTAGCAACTTGTGGGAGCGGGCTTGCCCGCGATTGTTATCTATCCGTCACCAAAAGTGCTCAGGCCTGCCACGGATTGATCACCTCTATGCCGGGGAATTCAAAGTCCCGGACATTACGGGTGGCAATAGGAGCTCCGTGGCTTCGGCAGATGGCGGCAATCTGCGCATCAGCCATCGACGCCGTTCGACCGCTAGCTTCACAGCCGGCTACCAACGTCGCGTACTCCACGGCGGCGTGGGCGTCAAAAGGCAAAATTCTTCCGGCAAAGTCCTCTTCAAACATCGCCATGGCATGAGCTTCAAGCTTCTGTTTGCGCTTGCCAAACGGGAGCCGGGCGATGCCATGGAGAATTTCTGCCACGGTGACAGCACTGATAGCCAATTCCATCGCTGGCTGTGCATCAACCCAGGCAAGCACTTGTGTATTGGGCTCAACCCGCATGAACTCTGAAAGAATATTGGTATCGAGCACTATCATTCCGAGAAATCCACCGCGGTCGCTTTCTCCTGGCGAGAAGGAAGATCAAGCTCAACCCCTCCACTGTCGCTGAACCTGTTACGGATTCGACTGCCGAGCCCCCCCGCACGGCCTACCGTTGCCAAGGCTCTACCAAGAATCAGTCGAGCCTCTTCTTCCATGGAATGCCCATTGTGGGCAGCGGCTATACGCAACTGCTCCTTAATCTGATCATCCAGGTTTCTAATCGTAATGCTGGCCATGATGCCTCCTGCAATCAATGAAATCATTGATTGAGGCTAACACAACTCGCACCACTAAAAATGTTGAGCTGCTGGAAGGCCTTACGCACTAATCGCATTGGTAAACACCAACCGATTGCCGAACGGGTCGACAATGGTCATGTCCTGGCTGCCCCACGGCATGGCCTGAATCTGCGGGTGCGAGAACGTGTATTCCTTGGCCAGCAGTTGCTGCTGGAACGCCTCAAGTTCATCCGTCTCAATGCGCAGCGCTGAGCCTGGCGTGCTGTCGCCGTGATGTTCGGACAGGTGCAGAACGCATTCGCCACGTGACACTTGCAGGTACAACGGCAAATCCGGTTCGAAACGGTGCTGCCAGTCAACCGAGAAACCCAGGAAGTCGACGTAGAACTCCAATGCCTTGGTTTCATCGAAGATCCGCAGGATCGGGGTGGTTTTGCCGAAGCTCATGAAATTGCTCCCAGACTGGAAAGGCCCAGAGTGTAGCTGGGCAAGTATCAGCGCTTCGGCTTGGCGATGGCTTTCTTTAATTGCAATGTGCCATCACTGTGATGCCTTTCAAAGAAACCCATCGCGCAAATCCCCTTCCCGAGCCAGAAACCGCCCTTCCCTTCTACCGTTTGCCTGCCCCCCGCTGTAACTCAACACGCCGTTGATCCACACACCGTCAATCCCTTCCGCCGCCCGTTGCGGATCATTGAAGTCCGCCACATCGCGAATGGTCACCGGGTCAAACAACACCAGATCGGCCCAATGCCCTTCACGGATTTCACCTCGCCCCTTCAAGCCAAATCGCGCCGCCGACAATCCGGTCATTTTGTGCACAGCGGTGTGCAGCGGAAACAGCCCGACATCGCGACTGAAATGTCCCAGGACGCGTGGGAATGCACCCCATAAGCGTGGATGCGGAAACGGGTCTTCCGGTAATCCGTCAGACCCGACCATCGACAGTGGATGCGCGAGGATTCTTCGTACATCGGCCTCGTCCATCCCGTAATACACCGCACCGGCCGGTTGCAGTCGGCGAGCGGCTTCGAGCAACGGCACGCCCCATTCGGCGGCGATGTCCATCAAGTCGCGGCCGCCCAGTTCCGGGTGTGGCGTGGACCAGGTGATGGTGATGCGGTGGGCATCGGTGACTTGCTTGAGGTCCAAAGTCGAAGAGCTCGCCGCATAGGGGTAGCAATCGCAGCCCACCGGATGGGTTTTCGCGGCGTGTTCAAGGGACGCCAACAATTGCGGGCTGCGTCCCCAGTTACCGGCGCCGGCGCATTTGAGATGGGAAATGATCACCGGGGATTTGGCATGACGGCCAATCTGGAACGCTTCGTCCATGGCTTCCAGCACCGGTTCGAATTCGCTGCGCAAATGGGTGGTGTAGACCGCGCCGAACGCGCTCAGCTCTTCGGTCAGTTGCATCACTTCATCCGTGGACGCCGAAAAGGCGTTGGCATAGGCCAGGCCGGTGGACAAGCCCAGCGCGCCGGCCTCGAGGCTTTCGCGCAGTTGCTCGCGCATCGCAGTAATTTCATCCGGCGTGGCAGTGCGCATCAGGTCATCAAGATGATTGCTGCGCAGTGCCGTATGCCCAACCAATGCGGCGACGTTCAGCGTGGTGTTCGCCGCCTCGACTGCCGCGCGGTAGTCGCTGAACCTCGGATAAACAAAGGCTGCCGAAGTGCCCAGCAGGTTCATCGGGTCCGGCGGATCACCGCGCAAACTCACGGGCGAAGCACTGATCCCGCAATTGCCGACAATCACCGTCGTCACGCCTTGGCTGAGCTTGGGCAGCATCTGTGGCTGGCGGATCACCACGGTGTCGTCGTGGGTGTGCACATCAATGAAACCCGGCGCCAGCACCCGTCCGGCGCCATCGATTTCTTCGGTGGCGGTGGCATTGTGCAAGTCGCCGATGCGCTCGATGCGACCGTTCAGAATCGCCACGTCGGCGGGATATCCGGGGGCGTTGCTGCCGTCGATGATCAGGGCGTTGCGAATCAGCGTGTCGTACATCATGTCAGTCTCCCAGCGGCAAGTGATCGTCGCCGCCGCGGTAATCGTCCAGGGCGAGTTTGATCCGCCGCAGACGTTCTTGATTGTCTTCAGGATTGGCCAGCGCCAGCTCGGTGGCGAGCACGTCTATGGCCAGCAGCATGCCGTAGCGCGCCGCCGTGGGTTTGTAGATAAACGAGGTTTCAACGCCTTGCAGCGGCAGCAGCACATCGGCCAATTGCGCCAGGGGCGAATCGGCGCGGGTGATGGCGACAATGCGGGCACCGTAGTTGCGGGCCAGCTCGACGGCCTCGATCAGCTCGGGGGTGATGCCGGTCAGCGAGCAGGCAATCACCGCGCGTTCGGCATCGAGGCTGGCGGCGGTGACGCGCATCATCACCGGGTCGTGGCACGCCGCAATCGGGTAGCCGAATCGCACCAGCCGCACTTGCAGTTCGTCGCTGCACAAGGTCGAGCAACCGCCCATGCCGAATGCATGAATCATCCGCGCCTTGCCCAACAGTTTCACCGCATCGGCGAAACGCGACTCGTCGAATGCCGACAAATGCTGACGCAACGTCGATTCGATATCGCCGACGATCTGCCCATAAAACGCCGACTGCTCGGGCTTGCCCGCCGGGTCGAGAAAACGACTGCCAACGCCGCTGGCCTGAGCCAGTTGCAGGCGCAAGTCACGCAAGTCGCGGCAGCCCACGGTGCGGGCAAAACGCGACAGCGTGGCGGTGCTGACTTCCGCCCTCAGCGCCAGCTCGTCGAGACTGGCGGCGGAGGCAAATCCCACGTCGTCGAGCATCAGCCGAGCGATGCGTCCTTCGCCGGCACTGAAGGAATCTTGACGGGCGCGGATCTGGTAGAGGATGTCCATGGCGAGCGGCTCCGACTAAATCAGGTAGGAAAGACCCACGGTCAGCGCGAACGCCACCACTGAAATGATGGTTTCGAGCACGGTCCAGGTCTTGAAGGTCTGGGCAACGGTCATGTTGAAGTATTCCTTGATCAACCAGAAACCGCCGTCGTTGACGTGGGAAAAGATAACCGACCCCGCGCCCGTCGCCAGCACCAACAGCTCCGGGTGCGGATAACCCAGACCAATGGCCACCGGCGCGACAATCCCCGAGGCCGTGGTCATCGCCACCGTGGCCGAACCGGTGGCGATGCGCATCAGCGCGGCGAACAGCCAACCCATGATCAGCGGCGACAGGTGAAATTCATGGGCCAGGCTGACGATCTGGTCGGTGACCCCGGCGTCCACCAGAATCCGGTTCAAGCCGCCGCCGGCGCCGACCAGCAAGGTGATGCTGGCGGTGGGCGCCAGGCATTCGTTGGTGAACTTGAGGATCGATTCGCGGTTGAAGCCCTGGGCGATGCCCAGGGTCCAGAAGCTCAGCAAGGTCGCCAGCAGCAGCGCGATCACCGAGTTGCCGATAAACAGCAGGAACTGGTTGAAACCGCTGCCCGGCGTGGAGATCAGGTTGGCCCAGCCGCCGATCAGCATCAGCACCACCGGCAACAAAATGGTCGCCATGGTGATGCCGAAGCCCGGCAGGCTGTCGCGTGGCTCGCGGTCGAGAAACTGGCGCTCCAGCGGGTTTTCCGCTGGCAGTTGAATGCGCGGCACGATGAATTTGGCGTACAGCGGACCGGCGATGATCGCCGTGGGAATGCCGATCAGAATCGCGTACATCAACGTCTGCCCCACCGACGCCCCATAGACCTGCACCGCCAGCATCGCCGCCGGGTGCGGCGGCACCAGCGCATGCACCACCGAGAGCCCGGCAACCATCGGCAAACCGACCATCAGGATCGACACGCCGACGCGCCGCGCCACGGTGAACGCAATCGGCACCAGCAGCACAAAACCGACCTCGAAGAACAACGGCAGGCCGACCAGGAAGGCGATGCAGACCATCGCCCAGTGCGCGTTCTTCTCGCCGAAACGGTCGATCAAGGTGCGCGCCACCTGCTCGGCGCCGCCGGACTCGGCCATCATCTTGCCGAGCATGGTGCCCAGCGCCACGACCAGCGCGATGTGCCCCAGGGTCTTGCCGACGCCCGCCTCGTAGGCGCCAACCACGCCGGACGCGGGCATCCCGGCCAGCAAGGCCAGGCCGATGGACACCAGGGTAATGACAATGAACGGATTGAGTCGGTAACGGGCGATCAGAACGATCAGCGCAATGATGGCGATGGCGGCATACACCAGCAGCCAATAGCCGAAGGACAGGGTCATGCGGTACTCCTCGAAAGGGTCACGTCGAATGGGTTGTGAAACTCATAAAACATTTCGAGAGGTGATTTTCAAACGAGGCGAAACTAATTTTCGTGCAAGGGTAAGGGTTGTCGCTTAGAGATATGTGCGGTCGGTCGATATGAAAATCCGATAGGAGAATTTACATGCCGATCGTTGCAGATCGTTCCCACGCTCTGCGTGGGAATGCATCCTGTGACGCTCTGCGTCACGACTTGCGAAGGGACGCGGAGCGTCCCGGGCGGCATTCCCACGCAGAGCGTGGGAACGATCATCAAATTCAGTCGTGATTCACCCGGGCACGCTTGAGCAGTTTCTTGCAGCGCTCGGACAAGTGCAGCACGCGCAGGTGTTTGCCGGCCTTGTCGTAGCGTTCACGCAGCGTCTTTAGCGCGGCGATGGCCGAGTAGTCGACAAAGCTCAGGTGCCGGCAATCGATCGTCACGACGGGTGGATCGTTGGCGGGATCGAATTGATTGAGAAAAGGCGTGGTCGAGGCGAAGAACAGCGTGCCATGCAGGTGATAAAGCTTGCTGCCGTCGGCTTCAAGATGACTGTCGGCATAGAGCTCGCGGGCCTGCTGCCAGGCGAAGTTGAGCGCGGCAATGATGATCCCGCAGAGCACGGCGGTGGCCAGGTCGGTGAACACGGTAATGACCGTGACAGCGATGATGACCAATACGTCGTTCAGCGGCACCTTGTTCAGCACCCGCAGCGACGCCCAGGCGAAGGTTTGTTGCGACACCACAAACATCACGCCGACCAGCGCCGCCAAGGGAATGCGCTCGATCAGCGGCGAAAGAAACAGAATGAACAACAGAATCAGCACCCCGGCCACCACCCCCGACAATCGTCCGCGACCGCCGGAACTGAGGTTGATCACCGTCTGGCCGATCATCGCGCAACCGCCCATGCCGCCCAACACACCGGAGACCATATTGGCCGCGCCCAGCGCCACGCATTCGCGATCCGGAAAGCCACGGCTCTCGGTGATCTCGTCGGTGAGGTTCAGGGTCAGCAGGGTTTCGAGCAGGCCAACCAGCGCCATCAAAATCGCGTAGGGCGCGATGATCCGCAGGGTGTCCAGATTCCACGGAATGTCTGGCAGCGCAAATGTCGGCAAGCCGCCAGCGATGTGCGCCATGTCGCCGAGCGTGCGCGTCGGCAAGCCAAGCACAAACACCGCCAGCCCAACGCCCAGAATCGCCACCAGTGCCGGTGGCACCGCACGCGTCAGGCGCGGCAGCAGGTAAACGATCGCCATGGTCAACGCCACCAGCCCGGTCATCAGGTAGAGCGGCGCGCCACTGAGCCAGACGTCACCACTCTTGAAGTGCTCAAGCTGAGCCAGCGCAATGATGATTGCCAGGCCGTTGACGAAGCCGAGCATCACCGGGTGCGGCACCATCCGCACCAGTTTGCCGAGCTTGAGCAGCCCGAACGCCAGCATGATCAAACCGCCGAGCAATACCGTGGCCAGCAAATACTGCACGCCGTGCTGCACCACCAAGGCAACGATCACCACCGCCATCGATCCGGCCGCACCGGAGACCATGCCCGGACGTCCGCCGAAAAGCGCGGTCAGGGTGCAAATGATGAAAGCGCCGTAAAGCCCCACCAACGGGTTGAGGTGGGCTACCAGCGCGAAGGCGATGCATTCGGGAAGCAGGGCGAAAGAGGTGGTGAGTCCGGCCAGGACATCGGCGCGCAGACTTTTTGATTTCATGGCTTACCCAACAATACGGGCCGCAAGACGTGGCCGAAAAAGAGGGAGCGGATGTTACGGAATCGAAGACGAACCGGCCAGTTGTCCGGACGCCTGAAATGCAATCGCGAGCAGGCTCGCTCCCACATTTGTCCTGCGTCGTTCCCATTTTTTTGGATCGACACAAGTCCCCTGTGGGAGCGAGCCTGCTCGCGATGAACGATGACGCGGTTTAAGGCGAACTCACACCATCTCGTCACGAATCCAGTCGACCACCGACGTCCGCTTCGGCACCCAACCCAGCAATTCACGGGCTTTTTTGCCACGCACCCGGCTGTTGGAGCCCAAACCATAGTTGGCCATTTCATAACCCCACTCGGCTTCGGCGTCCTTGAGCGGCCAATCTTGTGGCGCGTCCAGTTTCAAGGCCTGCGCCATGGCGGTGGTCATGTCGATGAACGACGCCTCACCGCTTTCGACGAAGTAGAACGTGCCCGGTACGTTCTTGGTCAGCGCCAGCAGGTACAGAGCCACTACATCTTCAATGTGGACGTTGGACCAGATGTTCTGGCCAGTGCCGACATGCCGTACCACGCCACTTTTGCGCGCTTGTTTCAACAGGCGTGGCAATTGCACGCTGTCGCGATTGACCCCAAGGCTATGGCCGTAGATCAGGGTGTTGCAGATTACCGCCGAGTTCACGCCGTCTTTCGCGGCAGCGAGAATCAGGTTGTCGATGGCCACACGAGCGGCCTTGTCGACGGTCGGTTCCGGCAGGTTGTCCTCAACGTAGATGACGTCGCTGGATTTGCCGCCCGACGCATCGCCGACGATGCTCGAGCCGCTGGTGTGCAGGAACACTTTGTTGGAACCGCGCAAGGCATTGAGCAAGGCCTCCACTGCGCCGCGATGGTCGCTGCTGGCGGCATTGATGACAGCGTCGGCGGCCCGGGCCTGTTCGGCCAACAGCGCGCTGTCGTCAAGCGTACCGATCACCGGCGTGATGCCCAATGCGCTCAGTTCATTGGCTTGTGCTTCGCTGCGGACCAGGCCGGTGACCTTGTGGCCAGCCCGGACCAGACCGGTGGCGATGGAGCCACCGATGAAACCAGCAGCGCCGGTAACGAATACGTTCATGGAGAAACTCCCTGCGTTAATAAGTGATGCGACGAGTATCAGGGACTGACCGCAGGCGAAAAATCCCTGTTGACCCAATTCACTCTTGCGCAGGAATCACGAATCAGCCCTTGAAGTCCGAATTCGCGTACACCGCCAACTTGCCCTGGATGAAGTCCAGGAAACACTGAATCCGCAAGGCCAGTTGCGAGTTTCGGTAGTACACCGCGTTGATCGGTTGGCGATAGCCGCTGTTGAACTCGGCCAGCAGCACTTTCAAGCGCCCGGCACGAATGTCCTCGATGGTCATGAAATGCGAGAGGCTGGCAATGCCTTGGCCTTCCAGCGCCAGTTGCCGGATCGTCTCACCGCTGGACGCGCCAATCGCCGCCTGAATCGGCCAGCGATCACCGTGCACATAGCGCAACGGCCACTGGTTGAGCCCTTCGTTGTGGGTAAAGCCCAGCAATGAGTGCCCGCTCAATTCCTCGACAGTCTTGGGCGTGCCGTGTTGCTCAAGGTAAGCCGGGCTGGCAACGATGTGCAGCGGACTGCAACCCAGGGAGCGTGCGTGCAAGGTCGAGTCGGCCAGCGTGCCGATGCGGATGGCGATGTCGGTGCTTTGTTCGAGCAAGTCGATGATCAAGTCGTTGCTGTTGAGTTCAAGCTGGATGTCGGGGTAAAGCCGGCGAAACTCATCGATGTACGGCACGATGGCATGCAGCATGAACGGTGATGCCGCGTTGATCCGCAGGCGCCCGGACGGGGTTTGCTGACGGGAATTGAGGCGCTCTTCGAGTTCATCCATCTGATCGAGAATCAGCTTGGCGTGCTCGAAGAAATACTTGCCCTCCTCGGTCAGGTCCATGCGCCGCGTGGTGCGGTTGATCAGCGTGGTATCCAGCTTGGCCTCCAGCCGCGACAGCGTGCGGCTGACCGCCGAAGGCGTTTGCCCGACCTGTTCGGCCGCAGCGGAAATCGACCCGCACTCAATCACGCAGACGAAAATCTGCAATTCATCGGATCTGGCTTTCACGGATGCCCCTCATTCAAAAACTGGCTTGATAGTAGCTGGATGCGGGGCAAAAGGAACCTTACGCCGGCAGGCCGAACACCTCGGTCAAATGCTGTTCGTAGCGTGCGACATCGGCTTCGATGTTCGGGCGTTTCATGACATCGACACACAGGAACGTCGGCAAACCGGTCATGCCGAGAAACTCGTTGGCCTTGTGGAACGGGAAGTACACCGCGTCCACGCCCTTGGCTTCGAAGAAGTCGGTCGGGTCGTCGAAGGCTTGTTGTGGCGCGTTCCAGGTCAGCGACAACATGTATTGCTTGCCGTGCACCAGACCACCGCTGCCGTATTTTTGCGAGGCGTCGGAACGGGTGCGGCCGTCACTGGCATAGAGGCTGCCGTGACCTTCGGTGAAGACTTCGTCGATGTACTTCTTGACGGTCCACGGCGCGCCCATCCACCAACCGGGCATCTGATAAATGATCACGTCGGCCCAGAGGAATTTGGCGACTTCTTCGGCGACGTCGTAACCCTCGTCGATGAACGTGGTTTTCACGTCCAGACCACCGCGATCCAGCACGCTCAGCGCGGTGTCGTGCAGGGTGGTGTTATAGCGGCCATCGGAGTGGGCGAATTTTTTGCCGCCATTGAGCAACAGGACTTTTTTCATGAAAGGTCTCATAAAGGTCAGAAATTGGATGGCGGCAGGTTAGTGGTCAGCCTCGCGCGGAGTAAGCACCAACCGGGCAAAATTCATTTGACCCACACGCACGAATCGACCTTGAATTGTTGCCGTAGACTTGCGGCCGATTCTGACTTCTTGAGATTTTTTGATGAGTGATTTGCAAGGCTTCATCCTGCACGCCAAGACCCGCCCGGAAAAATCCGACGCCTTCGAAGTGTTTTTCAGCGGTTATGTAGAGGCAAGTCGTGCCGAGCCCGGCTGCATCGAGTACCACATGCTGCGCGACAAACAGGACCCGACGCTGTTTATCTTCTACGAGATCTGGCAGTCCCAGGCCCACCTCGACGTGCACTCGAACCTGCCGCACATGCAGCAGTTCCGCGACATGCGCATGGAGTACCTGGAACGGGATTTCGATATCCGCGCCATCGAGATGCTCAGCCCGTCGTCCGCTACCCGTTGATCAGCAAGTGGCCGCCGAGCACGCCGAGGCCTACGAAAAACACACGCTTGAACACCACGGCACTGATCCGCTGACGCAGCCACTGGCCCAGTAACATGCCGAGGACTGCGGGGATCAGCGCCAGCAATGACGCGCTCAATTCGCCGCCCCCCAAAGACCCGCGCCAAAACAAACCGGCGGCCAGTGCGAGTGTCGAGATGGTGAACGACAGGCCCAGCGCCTGCACCAGTTCATCCCTGTTTAAGTCGAGAGCTTGCAAATAAGGCACCGCCGGAATCACGAAGACCCCGGTGGCCGAGGTGATCATGCCGGTCAACAGGCCGCACAGCGGGCCAAGCCAGCACTCGCCTGGGCCATCGATGCGCAAGGTCGGCAGGAACAACCCGCTCAACGCGTAGAGCAACAACGCAGCGCCCAAACCCCGCACCACCCAATGACCACCCGCCATGCCAATCCACAGCGTACCGACGCCGGTGCCGATGAAGATCGTCAGCAGCATCGGCCACAGCCGTTGGACCAGCCCACTCAAGTGCCCGCCGAATGCCAGCTGCCAGACATTGGTGAGAGTCGCCGGGATGATCAACAGTGCAGCAGCCTGTGACGGCGCCATAGCCAGACCAAGTAACCCCATGGCGATGGTGGGTAAGCCGAGCCCGATGATGCCCTTGATCATGCCGGCCAACAGGAAGGTGGCGATGACCAATAACGAAAGGGCCAGGCCGAGGTTTTGGTAGAACGCAGCGAGAGTATTCATGGGGCTATGGTGAGCCTCGACTGGCCGCTTGAAAATCTGCCATATACTGAGGCTGCCTCTTGTATTGCAAGAGGCTGATACCTACGTCGCGTTGACGAGCGCTATCGCGAGCCTGCTCGCGATAGCGAACTCTCAGACAACACCTATTCAGAGCCTGCTGCGATGCACTTCGACCTGACCGACCTGCGCCTCTACCTGAACATTCTCGACAGCGGCAACATCACCGCTGGCGCCGCCTGCAGTCATTTGTCGCTGGCTGCAGCCAGTGCGCGAATCCGCGCCATGGAGTCTTCGCTCGGTATCGAGTTTCTGCAACGCGGTCGTCGCGGCGTCGCGCCCACACCTGCTGGCAAGGCGTTGGCCAAACACGCCCGAACCTTGCTGCAACAGGCCGAACGCATGCAACAGGATTTGGCCGAATACGCCAAGGGCGTCAAAGGGCAGGTGCGCCTTCTGTGCAACACCACGGCGATCACCGAATACCTGCCGGAGTTGCTCGCCGACTTTCTGCGCGAGCATCCCAATCTCGACATCGACCTTCAAGAGCTGCCCAGCGCCCGCATCACCCACGCGTTGCGTCAGGGTGCGGCCGACTTGGGTATCGTGTCCGACGCCGTCGACACCGCTGACCTGCAGACCCGCGCCTTTCGCGATGACCCACTGGTCCTGATTGTGCCGCCCGAGCACCCTCTGGCCGATAGCGAATCCTTGAGTTTCAGCGACACCCTGCACCACGATTTCGTAGGCCTGAACGCCAACAGCGCCTTGGCCGTGTACCTCGAAGAACAGGCATTACACATCGGTTCGCGCTTGAAGATCCGCGTGCGCGCCGATGGTTTCGACGGGGTGATGCGCATGGTCGCTCGCGGTGCCGGGCTGGCGATCGTGCCGCTCGCGGCCGTCGAACGCTGGCCTGGGGATCCGCCCTTCAAGAGCATCGCGCTGCAAGAATCATGGGCTCAGCGCAAACTCCTGATCGGCGCCCGGGACTTCGCGGCGCTGCCCGGCTATGCAAAGGCGCTGCTGGAGGCCTTGACCCTCCCCTGAAGGGCAGACTTTACCCTTGAGTTTTCATCTTCAAGGGCAGAGACGATGGGCAAACGAATTCTGGTGATTCTCGGCCATCCCTCGAGCAACAGCTTCTGCGCCGCACTGGCGCAGCGCTACGTACAGTCGGCGTTGCGCGCCGGGCACGAGGTGCGCCAGCTGTTTCTGGGTCGAATGAATTTCGATCCGGTGCTGCGTGAAGGTTATCGACAGGTCCAGCCACTGGAACGTGACTTGCGCCACGCCCAGGCTGATATTCTGTGGGCCGAGCAACTGACGCTGGTCTATCCGATCTGGTGGGGCGGGGTTCCGGCCTTGCTCAAGGGCTTTTTCGATCGGGTGTTCCTGCCCGGCTTCGCCTTCAAGTACCGCGAAGGCAAAGCCTTTCCCGACAAACTCCTGCGCGGTCGCAGCGCGCATTTACTGGTGACCATGGACACGCCACCCTGGTATTACCGCTGGATCTATCGCATGCCCGGGCTGCACCAGATCCGCAAGACCACCCTCGCCTTCTGCGGTATCGAACCGCGGCGCACGTTGACGTTCGGCCCGATTCTTGGTGCAAGCGACGGTCAGCGTGAAACCTGGCTGCGACAAGCCGAGGCTATCGCCCGCCGCTGAGTGTTCCGATAATGCGTCGGGCGTCACCACCGAGAAAAAGGACTTTTCATGTACATCGGCCAAGCCGCGCAACGTTCCGGAGCGACGATCAAGAGCATCCGCCATTACGAGTCGATCGGCCTGCTGCCTCCCGCTCAGCGGCAAGGCAAATACCGCGTCTATGACCAGTCAAGCATCGACCTGCTGATCTTGATCAAATGCGCTCAACAACTGGGTTTCCGGCTCAAGGAGATGCAGGCGATTTTTGCCGGGCATCAAGGACAGGCGATGCCATGGGTATTGGTGCGGCAAGCCATCGATGCCAAGAAGCACGAAATCAGCGAGCGGATCGCTGCGCTTAGCCTTCAACACGAGCAACTGGTCGAGTTTGAAGTCAACCTTGAACAGGCCCGGGCAGATTGCCCATTGGAAAATCTTTGAGGGCAATGCGCGTTTCTGGACAGCTCAATGTCGAGCACAGACAACTGACCAGTGCATGGGCGCTATAGGGTGCAACTTCAGTTCTCTAGTCCACTGTCCCGGAGTCCACATGACCGCACCGATTACCGTCCTTCGCGATACCCACCCACTGCCGGTGCTCGACGCCTGCAAATGGGAAAAACTCGAAGGCGACCCGCACACCGTCAACCTCAATGCCTACACCAGTGAAGACGGCAGCAAGATCATGGGCACCTGGATCTGCACGCCGGGCAAGTGGTACGTGGAATACGTGAAGTGGGAATACTGCGATTTCCGCGAAGGCTATTGCATCATCACCCCGGAAGGGAAAGAGCCGATCCACTTGCGTGCCGGTGATATTTTTGTCATCGAGCCAGGCATGAAAGGCACCTGGGAAGTGGTTGAAACCGTACGTAAGTATTTCGTGTTTGCCTGATTCAAAAAACCGGGGGACCACCCGACGTGGTCTCCCGGCAAATAGTGTTGCACGATCTTGTGGCGAGCCCCCTCGCCACAATCCCGGAAGTCCCCTTATTGGGGTTTGCGATAGCTGTTGATAATCGCCGAGAAGTCTTTACCACCCTCCCCACGCTGGCTCATCGCCTGATACAACTGCTGTGCCACCGCGCCGAGCATCACCGGTTGGTGCGCCTGACGTGCCGCTTCCGTGGCCAGCCCCAGATCCTTGAGCATCAGTTCAGCACCGAAACCGCCGGTATATCCGCGCGACGCGGGCGCTGTTTCGACGATGCCCGGCCATGGGTTGTACATCTCCGAACTCCAGCAACGCCCGGTGGAACTGTTGATGATCCCGGCCAGCACCTTGGTGTCGATCCCGAGGGCATCGCCCAGCGCCATGGCTTCGCTGACGCCGACCATGGAAATCCCCAGCAACAGGTTGTTGCAGATCTTGGCGATTTGCCCAGTGCCGACTTCGCCGCAATGAACAATGTTTCGGCCCATTTGCGCCAGCACCGGTTGAAGGGTGGCGAACAGTTCAGGCGTGGCGCCGACCATGAAGGTCAGTGTGCCGGCCGCCGCTCCGCCCGTCCCGCCAGACACCGGCGCATCCGCCATCGCCACGCCTTGCTTGGCGGCAGCTGCGGCGACATCGCGCGCGGTCTGCGGATCGATGGTGCTGCAATCCACCGCAGGCACACCTTTGCCGATACCGGCGAGCACGCCGTCTTCACCCAGCCACACGCTGCGCACATGCACAGCGGCAGGCAGCATGGTGATCACCATTTCTGCGTCTTGAGCCGCTTCACGCGCCGAAGCGCTGATGTTGCCGCCAAGTTGCTCAAGCTCAGCCAGAACGGTCTTGTTCAGATCGACCAGCCGCAGCGAGTGGCCAGCCTTGATCAGGTTGCGCGCCATCGGCGCGCCCATGTTGCCGAGACCGATAAAAGCGATTTTCATGTCCGGCTCCTTAACGCAAGTTGATGGTGGTGTTCACACCGTCGTTGACGCTGTTGTCATCGAACCAGCGACTGGTGACGGTCTTGGTCTGAGTGTAGAACTGCACCACTTGCTTGCCATACGGACCGAGGTCGCCAAGCTTGGAGCCGCGCGAACCGGTAAAGCTGAAGAACGGGACTGGCACCGGAATCGGAATGTTGATGCCGACCTGACCGACGTCGATTTCGCTCTGGAACTTGCGCGCTGCCGCACCGCTTTGGGTGAACAGGCCCGTGCCGTTGCCGAACGGGTTGGCGTTGACCAGGGCGATGGCCTCATCGAGGGTCGCGACTTCCAGCACGACAAGCACCGGGCCGAAGATTTCCTGGGTGTAGATCTGCATGTCGGGGGTTACGCCAGAGAACAGGGTCGGGCCGACAAAGTTGCCCTGCTCGAAGCCTGGAACCGTGATGTCGCGACCGTCCAGCTCAAGCTTGGCGCCTTCCTTGATGCCGCTCTCGATCAGCTCGAGAATTCGTGCCTTGGCCCGCTTGGAAATCACCGGCCCCACATCAGTGCCCGGCTCGCTGCCTGCGTTCACTTTGAGTTTCTGTGCCAACGCCTTCAGGTCTGGCAGCCATTGCTTGGCCGCACCCACCAGCACCACTACCGAGGTGGCCATGCAACGTTGACCGGCCGCACCGAAACCGGCGCCGACCAAAGCATTCAGCGCTTGTTCGCGATTGGCGTCCGGCAGCACAACGGCGTGGTTCTTCGCGCCCATCATCGATTGCACGCGCTTGCCGTGTTTGCCGGCTAGGTCATAGACGTGAGTGCCGACCGCGGTCGAACCGACGAAGGACACAGCCTTGATGTCCTTGTGAGTGCAGAGCGCATCCACCACGTCTTTACCGCCATGAACAACGTTGAGCACGCCGGCCGGAACGCCGGCCTCGATCGCCAGTTCAACCAGCAGCATGGTCGACATCGGGTCCTGTTCGGACGGCTTGAGGACAAAGGTGTTGCCGCAAGCGATGGCCATCGGGAACATCCACAGCGGAATCATCGCCGGGAAGTTGAACGGGGTAATGCCGGCGCACACGCCGATTGGCTGACGCAGGGTGTAGGTATCGACGCCGCCCGCGACGTTCTCGGCGAATTCGCCCATTTGCAGGCTGCCGATGGAGCACGCGTGCTCGACCACTTCCAGGCCACGGAAGATGTCGCCTTCCGCGTCGGCGATGGTTTTGCCTTGCTCGTTGCTGAGCACCACGGCGATGCGTTTGGAGTGTTCACGAATCAACGCCTGGAGCTTGAGCATGATGCGCATCCGCGCGCCGATCGGCGTCAGCTTCCAGGTCTGGAAGGCGCGATGGGCGGCGCTGATCGCGGCGTCGACTTCTTGCGCGGTGGCAAACGGAACCTTGGCCAGCACTTGCTGGGTCGCCGGGTTGACGATGTCGTGCCACTCGGTGGTCTGCGACTCGACCCACTCGCCGTCGATCAACAACTTGACCTTCTGCACAGTGGTTTCGTTTGGCGTGAGCGTTGCGTTCATATTGGGTCTCCGGGAAATTGTTCTTATGTAGAGAGCTATCTGGGGAGAAGGCGAAGAGTCGCCTTGCAATGAAGCGGTTGCCGCGAATTGATTATCCGGCTGTTCCTGGAGTATAGATGTGCAAACTTCTGATAAGAACGCACATAAAAGCCGGTCCATCATGCAAAAAAACATCACGTCTTTAGGCTCGTTGAACTGGGATGACCTCAAGTTTTTCCTCGAGGTCTCCCGTACCCGCAAGGCTAGCACCGCAGCCAAGCGCCTGGCGGTGGACTACACCACGGTCTCGCGGCGCATCAGTTCACTGGAAGCCGCGCTGGGTACCTTGCTGTTCGAGAAATCCCGGACCAGCGGTTTTGTCCTGACCGCCGAAGGTCAACGTCTGCTCGGTTATGCCGAATCGATTGAAAGCACCCTGCACATGGCCTGCGAACAGGTTTCAGGTTCCGGCGTGGCGTTGTCTGGACATGTGCGCATGGGCTGCACCGAAGGTTTCGGCAGCTTTTTCATCACCCCGCAGCTGAGCCATTTCGTCGATGGCTACCCGGCGATCTCGGTCGACATCCTGCCGCTACCGCACTTCATCAGCCTGTCCAAGCGTGAGGCGGATATCGTCATCGCCCTGGAGCGTCCGGAGCACGGTCCTTACGTCTGCTGCAAGCTCTGCGACTACAAACTGCAGCTCTACGCGACTCAGGACTATCTGGACAAGCACCCACCGATTCGCCGGCCCGCAGACTTGAGCAAACATCAATTCATCAGTTATGTGGACGACCTGGCCTTCAGCTCGGAGCTGCTGTACCTGGCGAACGTTTTGCCTGGCGCCAGCGCCAATCTGCGCAGCACCAGCGTGATCGCCCAATTCGTCGCAGCACAACAAGGGCGCTCACTGGCAATTCTGCCGTGCTTCCTGGCGGCTCAAGACCCGCGCTTGCTGCCGGTGTTACCGGAGGAGATCCACATTACCCGGCAGTTCTGGATGTACTGCCGGGAGGATCTGAGGAAGCTCAAGCGGATCACGTTGTTGTGGGATTACATCCGCGAGGTGACTGAGCAGAATCAGAGCCTGTTGATGGGCGAAAGCCGGGAGATGCTGTTCGCCGATTAACCGGCGCTCACCACGATCGACACTCGACGGTTTTCGGTGCGGCCTGCGGCGGTGTTGTTGGAGGCCACCGGTTCATTGCTGCCCAGACCACGCAACTGGATATTTTCTTCTTTCATGCCGACCGTTGTCAGGACTTTGCCGACACTTTTCGCGCGGCGCAGGGACAGCGTCTGGTTATAGGATTCTTTGCCCGATGCATCGGTATGACCATCGACCCGCACGCGCTCGATGCCGACCGCGAGCAAGGCCTTGCCGATGCGTTCGACGATCTCGGTGCTGGCGGCGTTCAGGCCATCGTCGTCGCTGCCAAACAGCACTTTGCCGGACAAGCCAAACGCCCAGCCCTCATCGGTCAGTTCGAAGCCCTGTTGTTTGAGCACGGAAATTTGGCCCGGGGTCAGGCCCTTTTGGGGTGCCGTCTGGCAACCGGCCAATGCCAGCAAGGCCATGAACAGGCTGATCGTGAAAAAACGCAGGGAATGTCGAGTGATCGAAAACAAAGCTGTCAGCTCCTGGATTGAACATGGGCGACAGGGTGCTCCGACCCTGCCGTGTGTTGCGCGCCTCGGGAAACACGCTTGGCTTGGTACATGGCCGCGTCGGCGGCATTGAGCAGAGCGCCCGGTGTGGAACCATGATCTGGATACACGGCGATGCCGATACTCAGAGAGGTCAACACATGGGTGCTGCCCGGCAGCAGGATCGGCATTTCCATGCTGGCCAGGATCTTGTCGGCAATCCGTTCCGCGTCTTCGATTTTGTGCAGCGGTGTCAGTAACACGGCAAACTCATCGCCGCCCAGACGCGCGACCAGGTCCTCTTCGCGCAACTGCGCACGAACCCTGTTGGCGACGGCAATCAACACGGCGTCACCGGCGGCATGACCGAAGCCATCATTGATTTCCTTGAAACGATCGCTGTCGAGAAACAGCACGGCCACCCGCTCGTTGAGCTTGTTGGCATTACGCAACGCACGGATCAGACGACCTTCGAAAAACGCCCGATTCGGCAATCCGGTGAGGCTGTCGTGGCTGGCCTGGTGCGCCAGGGTTTCGTTTTCGCTTTGCAGGTGGGTCTGCCAGGATTCGAGTTCACCGAGCAACGCATTGAAGTCATTGCCCAGGTTATCGAGTTCAGCGATCTCGGCGGGTGGCACACGCCGGTCGAAGGCTCGGTCGCTGCGGGCAGCGTGCGCGACGGTAGCGAGACGGCGCAGCGGACCGGTAATTGAGCGAAGTTGTCGGCGGGCCAGATAGAGTGCGACCCAGGCACTGATGGCCGTGCACAGCACGATACCCACCAGACCGCTGAGCAAGAAACGCAGCAGGCTGCCGCCGTGACCGGTGAGCTGGATGCTACCGACTTCCCGACCTTGATGAACGATCGGCATGACGATGGGTTTTTCCAGAAACGTTTTCGCAATCTGCAATTCCAGGTCGGAGAACAAGCCGCTGTCCGGTCGCTGCCAGCGCGCCAGTAGCCGACCCTTTTCATCCAGCACCTGAGCGTCGGCGACTTCTTCCGTGGAGGCGATCAACGCCAGCGCCTCAGTGGCCGCCGCTTTGTCGTTGAACACCACTGCAGCCTCCACCGTGTAATTGATCGAACGCGCGATCAGGTGCAGGTTGTGGTCGGCATACACCCGCAAGGCCAGCACACCCAACAATGTCAGGGAAATGCTCGCCATGGCCACGCCGACCAGCGCGACGATCAAGTGCCCGCGGCCGATGACCGAGCGCAAGGTGGGGCGATCACCCGGCGTGAATAGAATCATGGCGCCGCCGGCTTGCGGCGGGACAATTGCAGCACACTGGGGTGAATGCGTACGCCGCTGCGGGCGACGGAGTCGAGGTTGACCTCGAAAGACACCTGATCATCACTGACCCGCAGGCAAAACAGGCTGCCGACAGTGCACTGATCGTCGCTTTCGCTGATGCTCAGCACTGGGCGTTCTGTCAACGAGGCAAAGAGTCGACTGCGCTCATCACTGGTGAGCTTGCCGATGTACACCGCATCGCACGCATCGACAATCGATGGGTTGTCGGCCAAATACCGTTGTACGGTGACGGGTCGGCCAGTGGCCTGGGTCGTGCCTTTGACCAGGTCGTCGGTGTACTCGGTGGGGCCGACCACGCACAGGCGTAATTGGGCGGGCTCAACTGGCCAGCGCGCATAACTGAGAATCCCGAGGACGACCTGAGTAACCGATTTGGCGCGTTGATCGGCCATGCTCCCCAGGGTTTGCGCCTGAGCGAAAACCACGCCGGTCAGCAAGCAGAGAACACCTGCAAGCAGCATTTGCTTGCAGCCAACGACGCGTCCTGTCGTCCGGACAGCCACCTTCATGCAGGATTCTCTTCGATACAGAAACGAAATGATGCCGCAACGATAGCATAGGGTCGGGACACCAGCGAGGACGCGTGCGGCACCGATTTAGCCTGTTCCGTCGTCCTGCGCTGCCCCTTCAATGACTCGGCTCGACGCCCTCTTCCCATTCCAGCATCAACCCGCTCAAGCGCTTGACCTTGCGTCGCACGGCTTCTTCAAACACCCCGGCTCGCGGCTCGATCAGAGTAAACCAGTGCTTGGCCCGGGTGATCCCGGTGTAGATCAGTTCCTTGGTAAGCACAGGGTTTAGCGCATCCGGCAGAATCAACGCCGTGTGGGCAAACTCCGAACCCTGGGATTTGTGCACGGTCATCGCGTACACGGTTTCAACGTCATTGAGTCGGCTCGGCAGGACGAAGCGCACACCGCCCTGACCATCGTTGCGCGGGAACGCTACACGCAGCACATGTTTCCCTGGCTCCAGTCCATCGCGCTCCGGCAGTTTGAGGGCAATGCCGATGTCACCGTTCATCAATCCCAGGCCATAGTCATTGCGAGTCATGAGCACCGGCCGACCTTCGTACCATTGCTGATCGCTGTCGATCAGTCGAGCCTTAAGCAGCGCGGCAGTAACTCGCTGATTCAAACCCTCCACGCCCCATGGCCCCTTGCGTACGGCGCACAACAACTGGAAGGCGTCGAAAGCCTGCAACACCTGACGCGCCCAATCGGTCCAGCGTGGATCATCGAGCGAGCTGTCGAGCGGCGGGCGCTGGCTGCGCAGCAGGTGCAGGTAATGACGATAGCCTTGCGGCCCTTCGCCATGGCCTTCAAGCAGCAAGCGCTCGAGCGCCCGATCATGCTCGCCTTTGAGGGACAGAGAAAACACATCTTCGTGGCTTCGGGCCTCCAGCAGTTTGCGGGCTTCTTCCGGTTGCTGCTGGTTGACCCAACGCGCCAACTGACCAATCCCGCTGCCCTCTCCGAATCGGCGCGAGTGACGGAGCATCACAACTTGCTGGGCAAGGGGATGAGCACCGTCGGTGTCCTCCCGCAAACCGCTGGCGCTCAGGCTTTCGCCACTGATGGACTCAAGCCACTGCCGAGTTTGCGGGCTGTACCAGCCAGCCTCGGCGTCGCGACACAGATCGCCCAGCACCGCGCCCGCCTCCACCGAGGCGAGTTGATCCTTGTCACCGAGCAACACCAGCCGGGCATGGGCCGGCATCGCGTCGAGTAGATTGGCCATCATTTCCAGGTCGATCATCGAGGCTTCGTCCACCACCAGGACATCCAGCGGCAAGCGATTACCTGCGTGGTGACGGAAGTGTCGGGTGCCGGGGCGACTGCCAAGCAAGCGGTGCACGGTGGTGACGTCAGACGGGATTTTGTCTCTTACGGAGTCTGCAACTTCCAGTGTCCGGACTTGCTGGCTGATGGATTCCGTCAGCCGCGCCGCCGCTTTGCCGGTAGGCGCCGCCAGACGAATGCGTAGCGGCTTGCCCGCCGCCACTGCTGGCGCCTGGAGCAACGCCAGCAACCGCACGACCGTGGTTGTCTTGCCGGTGCCCGGGCCGCCGGTGACGATGCTGAACGCGCTGCGGGTGGCCAAGGCGCAGGCAAGTTTCTGCCAGTCGATCACTTCACCGGGCTTAGCCGGACCGAACAGACCCGTGAGGCGTTCGAACAGGTCATTCGGCGTAGTTTCATGCTCAGTCAGGCGCAAGCGCAGGGCATTGTCGATGCGCCTTTCGTACGCCCAGTAGCGGCGCAGGTACAAGCGCTTGCCTGACAGCACCAAGGGCCGTGATTGCGCCTCCTCGCGACCATCGACGGCCAGCGCTACCAGGCGACTGGACGCCAGGACCTTGCACCAATGCGCGCCGTCCAGCGCTTCAAGCAGTTGCGATGGCAACAACATCGCACCACTTTGCACATCGCCTTCCGGCGGTAGCGACAACGCGAAGTCCGGCTCTTTCAGCGTTTCGAACAGATCCAGGCAGACATGGCCGTGCCCCAGTTGGTGACTGGTCAACGCAGCGGCGAGCAGCACCAACGGATCATCGTCGGGCGCGAGCTCGTGGAGGAAGGCGACAAAGGCCTTGTCCAGCGCCCGCAGCCAGCCACGTTCCACCCAGCGCGTCAGCAACAGCAGCAAATCATCTGCCCGAGTCAGGGGCGCCAGGTCCGCCAGGCTTTCGGCTGCCAATGGCGTGGGCAGCAAATCGGCGAAGGTGCGACTCATAACAGTTCTCCCTGTTCCCAGGCGGGCTCGGCCTTGGGTTCCGGCTTGCCTTGGAACAGCCGGTCAAGGCGCTCGATCAGCTCTCTGGGTGGGCGGGCGAAAAACGCCCCTTGGGTGGGTGCCCGCGTGCCACGCAGGAACAGGTACAGCGCACCACCGACATGCCGGTCGTAATCGTAATCCGGCAACCGCGCCTTCAGCTGGCGGTGCAGGGCCAACAGGTACAGCACGTATTGCAGGTCGTAACGATTGTCGAGAATCGACTGCTCCATGGCCTGCTCGGTGTAGGACGCGTCATCGGGCCCCAGCCAATTGGATTTGTAGTCGGCAACGTAGTATCGGCCGTCGTGTTCGAATGTCAGGTCGATGAAGCCCTTGAACATGCCATTGAGCAATACCGGTTCGGCGGCCACCCGGGCGACGCCGTTGTGGGTGTGCTGGCGCACCAGCTCGTCGAGCTTGAGCACATCGACTTTATGACTGGCGAACCAGAACTCCATCTCGACGCGGTATTGAGTGAGCTGCTCGAAAACGACCGGCGGCTGCCCACAGCCAATGGGCAATGCAGACTTGAGCAAGTGTTGCAGCCAATCGCTCAGCGTGGTGATCCAGCCTTCCCAGCCTCGGCGATTGCAGCGACGGGCAACGGCGTCTTCCACAACTTGCGGAGCCGCGCAGAACCCTTCATCGCCGGCCCACTCCAGCAAACCATGGAGAAAGGTCCCGGGGTTCGGGCCACGGGGGAAGCGATGAATATCAGCGCCACCGGCAACAACTTCTCGCGGCGCTTGCGGATCGAGGCGCTCGTCGTCAAAGAGCTTTTGCGCTTGCGGATTCTCCGGGGCTTCGTCACTGCCCACGCTCAGAATGTCGCCGATACGCAAGGCGCTGTAGGAGGCGATCCACCAGTTTTCGCTCGCTTTGCGCTTGGGTATCAGCGGCGCAAGCAACCTCGCTTCATTGCGTGGCGGATGATAATGGTCGGCTGTCGTCTCCGGCATTTCTCCACAGTTCAGTGCCGGGCAGCCTTGCTGAAGGTCTTCCAGCCAGCGTTTCAAGCCTGCGGATTCGGTCAGTGGAGCACCGCCACCCAGCAAATAACCCAATGCAGAAAGGTGCAGCACCGAGCTGTTGTTATTGCCGCGCTTGAGATCGGTCACGCCGAGCCAGCAGGCATGTTGTGCACGGGTCAGGGCGACATAGAGCAACCGCAGGTCTTCGGCCAGACGCTCATCGTCGGCGAGAGCAATCAACTCGGCAGTCGGCTTCAAGGTCACTTGAGCCTTGCCGTTTGCGTCGTGGAAATGCAGCGGTAAACGGCTGCCATCTACCGGTTTTGCCGAGCAGATGAACGGCAGGAACACCAACGGATATTCCAGCCCCTTGGACTTGTGAATGGTCACGACCTTGACCAGTTGCTCATCGCTTTCCAGGCGCAGGATCTGTTCTTCACCGGCCTGACCGGACAATGCCAAATGCTCGGACAGATGACGAATCAGCGCTTGCTCCCCATCGAGTTCGGCAGAGGCCTGCTGCAACAACTCCGACAAGTGCAACAAATTGGTCAAGACGCGTTCGCCGTCATTGCGCGCGATCAACGCCTCGGGTAACTGGAAGTCATGCAACAGGCGCCGCAACATGGGCAACACACCTTGCTTGCGCCACAGTTCGCGATATCCGCGAAACTGCATGACCCGCGCCTCCCAGGCCAGCTCGTCTTGATTCAGACGCTCCAGTTCAGCCAGGGAAAGGTTCAGCGTGATGCAAGCCAGCGCGGCTCGAAGTGGCCGCTCGACATCCGGCTCGGCGCAAGCCTTGAGCCAGGTCAGCAGGTCGTGGGCTTCCTGAGCGGCGAATACCGAGTCCTTGTCCGAGAGGTAAACGCTGCGCACGCCACGAGCAGAGAGTTCGCCACGCACGGCCTGGGCCTCTTTACCGTCACGGACCAGGATCGCGATGTCGGCAGGCAAAAGGCGTCTGAAATCCTTGCCGTCCTCAATGAAACCCGCCCGACCTGCTTCGCCCCCATTGAGCAACGCGGTGATTTCACTGGCACAGGTGGCGGCGAGTTGTTGTCGATACACCACACCTGACAATGGCTGCTCGGCGGACAGGCGCCAGATGTTCAGGGCGGGGACGACTTGGCCATCAACCTGCAGAACTTCTTTGCGACCTTGGGATTCGACGGGCTGGAACGGCACTGGATTCTCGCCGTTCTTTTCACGAAACAGGAACGCGCCGCGTCCCAGCTCACGAGACTCGGCACGCTCGAATACGTGGTTGACCGCACTGACCATGCCGTGGCTGGAACGGAAGTTGGTTCCCAGGGTATGCAAGCGGCCGGCAGTGGCCTGACGGGCGCGCAGGTAGGTATAAATGTCGGCACCGCGGAATGCGTAGATCGCTTGTTTGGGGTCGCCGATCAGAAACAGGCCGCATTCGGGATTGTTGTCTTCGATACGATAAATGCTTTCGAAAATCCGGTACTGCACCGGGTCGGTGTCCTGGAATTCATCGATCAGTGCCACCGGAAACTGCTCACGAATCAGGGTCGCGAGGCGCTCACCTCCATCGGACTGCAATGCCGCATCGAGGCGCAGCAGCATGTCATCGAACCCCATCTCCGCGCGGCGACGCTTTTCTTCCTCAAATCGTGCGCCCACCCAATGAGCGGCGTGCTGCAGGACCGCCGCGTCAGGGGTAGGCAACCCATCGAGGCAAGCCTTGAGACCGGGCATGGCGTCCAGCCCTGGGTGACGGGGTGCGTCTCCCTTCCAGGCTTCAGCCATGCCATGCGGGGTCAGACGAGTGAAGCCGGTGCCGATATCCAGCTGCTCCAGGGACTCATCTTCGGCCCAGGCCTTTATTTTTTCGAACCAGGGTTCGAAATAACGTGCCTGCATCTTTCGACCGTCGACGCTCTTGCTCGCAACGCCTTGGTGACAGAGAGCAAGCAGCTCGTCCGCCCATTGGCGCCAAGGCATCTTGAGCTCGAGCAAAGCAGTTCGTCGTTCCTGCAGGCACTCGGCGATGAGTTCGGCAGGCTCTTTACCTTCGACACTGTCCCGTTCGCTGGCGAATAAACCACGCACACGAGGCAATAACGCCGCCGGGCCTCCCCAATTATTTCGCACCCAGTTCAGGGCATCGCCTTGCATCGGATAACAGAACAGCCGCCAGTAATCGCGCAGCACTTCGCCCAGCAAATCGCTGTGATCGGTTTCAAGGGTTTGGGTAAACAGGCTGCCACTGTCGAATGCGTGCTCGCGCAACATGCGCTGGCACCAACTGTGGATGGTCGATACGGCGGCTTCATCCATCCACTGTGCGGCGATGTCCAGGCGGTTTGCGCAGCCTGACCACTGTTCCGGCAGATATTCATCACGCAGTTCAGCGATGAGGCTGTCGGGGGCCTTGATCTCCTCACGGAAGTACCGCGCGGCTTCAGCCAGACGTGTGCGAATACGTTCGCGCAACTCTTTGGTCGCGGCATCGGTGAATGTCACAACGAGGATTTGTGGCGGCAACAATTCACGCCCAAATCCACCCGATTCGCCACCGTGCCCGAGGACCAGACGCAGGTACAACGCGGAAATGGTGAAGGTCTTGCCAGTACCGGCGCTGGCTTCGATCAGTTGGCTGCCACTCAGGGGGAATGCCAGGGCCAGCGGAGTCTTCGTGGTCATGCGCGCGCCTCCTCGCTGTTCAACGAACGCCAGGGGGCTTCGAGCATCGGCTTATACAAAGTGTTGCACCAGTGGTGGAAAGTGTTCGCGGCAATCAGAGCATCGTAATCGGCGAATTGCCGAGCGAGTGCCGGGCTTTCACGGCGCTCGCCATCAGTGGTTTGACCGTCGCCTTCATAGGCTTTTCGAGCGGCGTCGTCGGCTTTGACCGGGTCTGTCTGGGAGAGCCAGGCAAAAGCTGTTTTCACCGCGATCGGCAGCGGTTGGCACATGCCTTTTTTCCATGCTTGTAACAGTTGGCCCAAGGTGCGCAATGCTACGTCCTTCTCCAACGGAGCCAGCAGCAAACTATCGTCACTGGCGACCAACGCCGTGGTCATCGACATGCCGCTGGCACAGGCAACCAAGTGATTGACCCACGGTCGCGTCAGGCGATGCCACTTGCGGGTCTTGATCGATCCAATGCTGTTGGGAATCGTGGTAACCGATAGCAAGCCGCCGTCTTCACGCTGATACAAGCCGCTGAGCCAGCCCTCCAGGCGCAGACCTTCCGGTTCCAGGCTCACTGGTAACGCACTGGTGAGCGCAGTTGGCCATAACGTCAGTAGTTGTTGGTAGCGTTGCAACAGATCCGGCAATGGTTCGATCAACTCTCGTTGTAGCGATTCGCCGAACCCGGCCATCGGCAGGAGACCACTGTTTTGCAGACGCTTTGCCTGCGTCTCAAGCGCCGAATCGACATGCGCCAATTGCCCCAGCGCCGCGCCAAGCAAACTGTCACTGAGGCTATAGCGCTGGAGTGCGTCGAGCACGAAGGGCTCTTCATCGGCCAAGGGCGCTTCAGCCGCTTCGAAAAACACCTTCAACCGCTGACTGAAAAAATGTCGCACTGGGTTGCGCAGGAAATCCTGCAATTGGCCGAGGCTCAGCGGTTCCTCTTGAATGTAGTCATCGAGAGTCTGAACATCCGTCGCCAGTTCACCGTTTTGATGCAGCACCTGCCACTCACTGGCGTAGCTGAACAGGTCGTCTCCTTCATGAAAATAGCGCGCGCTGAAGGGTTGCAGTGGGTGTTCTTGAGTCATGGCTTCAAGCAGGTCACTGCCGTTTGCTAATCGCCAGCCACTGGCGAGGTGGTCGCGAAGTTGGCCAATCAATACCGAAGCCGGGCGCTCACTGTTGTCCCGGATGCTGCGACCGACCCAGCTGATATACAGCTGGTTGCGAGCCGACAACAGCGCCTCCAGCAACAGATAGCGGTCATCCTCGCGTCGGGAACGATCACCCGGGCGGTAGTCGCTGCCCATCAGATCGAAGTCCAGCGGTGGTTGCGCTCGGGGGTAGTCGCCATCATTCATGCCGAGCAGGCAGACGAGTTTGAACGGGATCGCCCGCATCGGCATCAACGTGCAGAAATTGACTGCCCCAGCCAAAAAGCGCTGAGACAGGCGCCCTTGGTCGAGTCCTGCCAGCCACGCTTCACGGACCACGGTCAACGGCAGGTCATCATGCAAACCTACTGATTCGCAGGTCTCGAGCCAGGTTTCACGCAACTCTTCCAGTTGGGCCAGCAGGTAATCGTCATGCTCATTGCTGGCCTTGAAAAACAACTGCACCAACGCCTGCATCCTGGCGCCCCATTGCTTGGGTGGCGCCGATTGCGTGAGTTCCTGATGGGCAACCTCCAGCGCGTCAAGCAATGCAACCAAAGGACCGATGAGTGCGGCGTCGAGACCGCCAATCTCATCGTAAGGCTCAATTCCTTCGCAGGCACTGGCGCTGCCAACGGCGTAGCCGAGCAGCATCCGACGCAGGCCGAAACGCCAACTGTTTTGCTCCAGCGCTTCAGGCAATCCCAAACCCGCACGCTGCTCGGCATTCATGCCCCAGCGAATGCCGGCGCCTTCGATCCAGCGGTGCAGGGTCGGCAGATCACGCTCTTCTACACCGAAGCGAGCACGCAGCGCGGGAACATCCAGCAGGTCGAGAATCTCGCTGACAGGGAAGCGGCTGTCGGGGAGCTTCAGTAGATGTTCGACTGCAATGAGCAGCGGATCACGACCGCGCTGGCCTTGGTCCGCGAGCGTGAACGGTATGAAGCGCGGATCGAAGCGGTCGAGCTGACCGAACACTGCGCGGATATGCGGTGCGTAGCTGTCGATATCCGGAACCATCACAATCACGTCGCGCGGCTTCAACTCGGGATCAGCACTGAAGCGTGCAAGTAACTGGTCGTGGAGGATCTCCACTTCGCGCTGCGCGCTATGGGCGACGTGGAAGCGGATCGACTCGTCATGACTCAGATCGACGGCTGGCCACTGCTCGCGAGTCTCGTTCAGGGGACGTAACTCAAGGATGTCGTCTTGCAGTTGGTTGAGCATATTTCGTGGCTGGCTATCGCTGAACAAGTCGATGCGCCCATCACGAAATGCCGAACGATAGCTATTGGGGTCGTCGTAGCTATCGAGCAGATTAATGTAGTCCCGCCCCTGCTTGCCCCAGGCCGCCAATAGCGGATGGGCATACTGGTGAAGGGTTTGTGGATCGAGCACAACAGGCATGCCGCTCTTTCGGGCCTGGCGCTTGTATTGATGCCGTAACAGGTCTTTATCGGCGACGATGTCGGCCCAATGGTGACGACATGGGTTGTGTACGCAAAGCAAGACCTGGCTGAATCTGGCAAGTCCGGCCAGGGCTTCCAGGGCTTGAGCGGGGAGAGAGGAGATCCCAAAAACGATCACACGGGAAGGCAATCCTTTGGGCGCCACGTCGAGGCTGTTGATACGCTCAATAAATCTCTGATGCACTCCGGCACGACTTTGAGCCATGCCTTGCTCACCGACATCCAGCAACAACGCACGCCATAGTTCTGCCTGCCAACAATTGGCCGGGGTGAGCGGCTTGGCTTCGCCTCTGACATTTCGCAGCTGGTGACGACCTTCCGCCCAGTCCTCTAGCCAGTCGGCCCGGTACACCTGATATTGGTCGAACAGATCTGCCAGTCGCTCTGACAACTGGTAGCGCTTGCGTAGATCGGTGTCGTTGGTGAGGAAGCGTTGCAGCGGTTCGAAGTGCGGTTGATTGATCAGCTGCGGGAGCAGTCGCATCAGACGCCAAGTCAGTGGCGCTTTATCGAGCAGGGATTTGACCGGAATTTCATCACACCCCAGAACCATGCGATAAAGCTGCCACATGAAGCTGCCCGGTAATTGAACATCGATGGCCGCTGCAATTCCGCAGCCGCCCATATCGTCATCTTCCGGGTCTTCGGCCAACGCCAGTTTCAACCACTGGGCGATGCCATTACTCTGAACCAGAGCGATTTCATTTTCCAAGGGAGCTAGCGGGTAGTTCCGCATTACGCTGATCACCAGGCTACGCAGTTCATCCAGACTGTTGCTTTGAACCACCATAAAACCGGCATTGAGGGACGCAGCGTCCGGCATAAAAGCTTCCTTGGGAAATTACAAAATCTAGGGCCGAACCTTAGCACTGTCGGGAGACTGTGACAGCCGGAAGCCGTCTGAAGATGCTGTACGA